>NZ_CP009110.1:2412463-3618695 GCF_000739085.1 Amycolatopsis methanolica 239
ACCGGGTGGTCGCCGCACTGCGGGACTCCGGTGTGCCGGTGGCGCGCGCCGTCGCACTCGCCGACGCGGACGTGCTCGGGGTGCCGTTCTCGGTGGTCGAGCACGTCGACGGGGTCGTCATCCGCACCACCGAGCAGCTGCACGCATTGCCGGACAACGACATCCAGCGCTGCGCCTTCGCGCTGGTCGACGTGCTGGCCCGGCTGCACGCCGTCGACCCGGAAGCCCTGGGACTCGGCGACTTCGGACGGCCCGAGGGATACCTGGCCCGGCAGGTCCGCCGCTGGCACGACCAGTGGCTGCGGGTGCGCACGCGCCCGCTGCCGGACATCGACGTGCTGCACGCCAAGCTCGCCGAGGCCTGCCCGGCCGAGAGCGCCGCGTCGATCGTGCACGGCGACTACCGCATCGACAACGCCATCCTCGACGCCGGCGACCCGGCGTCGGTGCGGGCGGTCGTGGACTGGGAGATGGCCACCCTTGGCGATCCGCTCGCCGACCTCGGCCTGCACCTGGTGTACTCCGACCCGGTGTTCGCGCCGGTGCTCGACGGCGCGGCGGCGTCCACCAGCGACCGGCTGCCGCGCGTGGCCGACCTCGCGCAGCGCTACGCCTCGGTCAGCGGGCGCGACCTGGCGCGGCTCGAGTTCTACCTGGCGCTGGGGTACTTCAAGATCGCCGTCATCGCCGAAGGCATCCACGCCCGGCACCGGCAGGGGCACACGCGCGGGTCCGGGTTCGACTCGGTCGGCGCGGCCGTCGCCCCGTTGGCCGCCGCGGGATTGCGTGCCGCGGCCCGCATCGGAGGAGAGTAGTGGTGGGAGTTCTCGACCTGTTCCGTCTCGACGGCAAGGTCGCCGTCGTCACCGGCGCGAGCTCGGGGCTCGGCGCCGGGTTCGCCCGCGCGCTCGCCGAGGCCGGCGCCGACGTGGTGCTCGCCGCGCGCCGGGCGGACCGGCTGGCCGAGGTCGCCGAGCGGGTCCGGGAAACCGGGCGGCGCGCGGCGGTCGTGCAGGCCGACGTGGCCGACCCGGACAGCTGCGCGGCGATGGCCGAAGCCGCGATCGACTCGTTCGGGCGCCTGGACGTGCTGATCAACAACGCCGGGGTGGGCACCGCCGTCCCGGCCACGCGTGAAACGCCGGAGCAGTTCCGCCAGGTCGTCGACGTCAACCTCAACGGCGCCTACTGGGCCGCGCAGGCGTGCGGGCGGGTGATGGGGCCAGGGTCGAGCATCGTCAACATCAGCAGCGTGCTCGGGCTGATCAAGTCCTACCTGCCGCAAGCGGCCTACGCGGCGAGCAAGGCCGGGGTGCTCGGGCTGACGCGCGACCTCGCGCAGCAGTGGAGCGGCCGCAAGGGAATCCGCGTCAACGCGATCGCGCCCGGCTACTTCGCGAGCGAGATGACCGCCGACATCCCGGAGGACGAGCTGCTGCCATTCATCCGCGCCCACAGCCCGCTCGGTCGCCTCGGCCGCCAGCACGAACTGGACGCCGCGGTGGTGTTCCTGGCCGGCGACGCGTCGTCCTACATCACCGGCGCGACGCTCGCCGTGGACGGCGGCATGTCTGGCCACTGAGTCCCGTCCTAACGGCGGGCCCGCTCGCCGCGACGTAGGAGCATGGACGACGCCGACCGGTGGCGGGCCGTCGACACCCAGCGCGTGGCGATCGCGGACCTGCTGGACGACCTGACCGACGACGAATGGGCCCACCCGTCGCTCTGCGAGGGGTGGACGGTGCGGGACGTCGCGGCGCACCTGGCGAGCCAGTACCGGATCCGGTTGCGCGACGCGCTCGCCGGGGCGATCCGGGCGCGCGGCGACATCGACCGCGCGATCCACGACGCCGCCTGCGCCTACCGCAAGCCCGCGCCGGAGCTGGTGGCGGAGATCCGGGACCTGGCCGGTGTCCGCCGCGTCCCGCCCGGCATCGGCGTGGAGGAGGTGCTGATCGACATCCTCGTCCACGGCCTGGACATCGCGCTGCCGCTGGGCCGTCCCCTCGCCGTGCCGCCGGACGCCGCCGCGCACGTCGCGCAGCGGTTGTGGGACCGGCCGCGCATGTTCCACGCGCGACGGCACTTCGGCGGCCACCACTACCGGGCCACCGACACCGGCTGGTTGGCCGGCGACGGCCCCGAGGTGAGCGGCCCGGCGTGGGCGATCATGCTGTTGTTCGCCGGGCGCCCGGCCGCGCGGGCGCACCTCACCGGCCTGCGCTAGTCAGCCGGTGACGTCGAGCGCGGCGCGGACGATGCTGTCGCTGTCCAGGCCGTGGTGCCGGTAGACGTCTTCGAGCGAGCCGGACTGGCCGAAGCCCGTCACGCCGAGCGCCGTCGTCCGGACGCGGTTGATCGTGGCGAGGAACGCCAGCGTGTGCGGGTGCCCGTCGAGGACGGTCACCAGGGGAGCGGCGCGGTCGGCGGGGAAGGCGGCGTCCAGGATCCAGGTGTCGGCCCGTTCGTGGCCCTGCCGGGCGCGGACCGCGCGGTGGAGCAGGTCGGGGCTGGTCACACACACGACGTCGGCGGGCACGCCGATCTGGTCCAGCCGGGCCGCGGCGTCGAGGGCTTCGGGGACGAGCGCGCCCATCACGGCGATGGTGACGGCCGCGCCGTCCGGGCGGCGCAGCGGATACGCGCCGGCGACGACCTGGCGGCGGCGGCGTTCGCGGGCGGCCGGGTCCGCGGGCACGTCGGCGAGGGTCTGGTCGACCGGGCGGGTGGACAGCCGCAGGTAGGCCGAGCTGCCGCCCGGCTTGCCGAGCTGGGCCATCGCCGCGAGCAGCGTCCACTCGGCGTCGATCGCGAACGCGGGTTCGTAGGTGAGGCAGCCGGGCTGTTCCAGTCCGATCGACGGGGTTTTGATGGACTGGTGCGCACCCCCCTCGGGCGCCAGGGTCACGCCGGACGGGGTGCCGATGAGGATGGACTGGCCGCCGGCGTAGATGCCATAGGACCACGGTTCGAGCGCGCGCTCCACGAAGGGGTCGTAGAGCACGCCGATGGGCAGCAGCGGCTGGCCCCAGCGGCTCCAGGTGGCGCCGAGTTCGCCGAGCAGGCCGACGAGGTTGGTCTCGGCGATGCCCAGTTCGATGTGCTGACCGGTCGGGCGTTCCCGCCAGTGCAAGATGGTTTCGCTGTCGTCGGCGAACCAGTCCGGCCGTTCCTGCACGGACCAGACGCCGACCTTGTTGACCCAGCCGCCCAGGTTGGTGGTGGAGCTGACGTCGGGGCTGACCGTGACGACGCGGCGGGCGGTGTCCGGCGCTTCGCGGGTGAGGTCGAGCAGGGCGCGGCCCAGCGCGGCCTGGGTGGTGGCGGTGCCGGTCGGGGTGCGGCCGAAATCCGACGGCACCGGCGGGGGAGTGGTCGCCGGGATTTCCCGGCGGCGCAGGCGTTTCGCGGTCGCCCGGCACAGCTCCTGTTCGGGGCTGCCGTCGGCGAAGGCGCGCCAGGGGTCGTCGAGGTCGGCGCCCAGCCGCTCGGCGAGTTCCCTCATCTGGGCGTCGGTGAGCAGGGCGGAGTGGTTCTGCGGGTGGCCCTTGGTGGCCAGGCCGTGGCCCTTGACCGTGTAGGCGAAGACGACCGTCGGGCGGGTGTCGTCGATCGCCGCGAAGGCCTGGTCGAGTGCGGCGAGGTCGTGGCCGCCGAGGTTGGCGATCGCGTCGGTGAGGGTGGTGTCGTCGAGGTCGTCGAGCAGGGCCCCGATGGCGGGGCTGTCACCGGGGAGGCGGCGGCGCAGTTCGGCGGCGTCGCAGCGCAGCAGCCGCTGGTATTCCGGGTTGGTCATGGCGTCGATGCGCTGCCGCAGTTGCGCGCCGCCGGGGCGGGTGAACAGTTCTTCCAGCAGGCGGCCGTACTTGAGGACGATGACCTGCCAGCCCGCGGCCGCGAACATGCCCTGCAGCTTGTCGGCGGCGATGTTCGGCACGACGCGGTCCAGGGACTGGCGGTTGAGGTCGACGATCCAGACGATCTCGCCGAGCTCGGCCACGCCGGGGTCGAGGACGGCCTCCCACACCGCGCCCTCGTCCAGTTCGGCGTCGCCGACCAGCGAGTACTGGCGGCCGGTGCCCGCGCCGCCGAACTTGGTGTCGACATAGCGCCGGGAGATCGCGCCCCAGATCGGTGCGGTGGCGCCGATGCCGACCGAGCCGGTCGAGTAGTCGGCCGGGTCGGGATCCTTGGTGCGGCTGGGGTAGCTCTGCAGCCCGCCGAACTCGCGCAGCCGCGGCAGGTAGGACGCGTCCAGCTCGCCGAGCAGGTGGTTGATCGCGTGCAGCACGGGCGAGGCGTGCGGCTTGACCGAGACGCGGTCCGCCGGGCGGAGGTGGTTGAACCACAGCGCGGTCATGATCGAGACCATCGACGCCGAGGACGCCTGGTGGCCGCCGACCTTGAGCCCCGACGGGTTCGGCCGCACGCGGTTGGCGTGGTTGATGATCGCGCTGGACAGCCACAGCACCCGGTCCTCGACCGCGCGCAGCACGTCGGTGGCGGGCGGGGAGACGGCGGGCTCGCTCATCGGTTCGTCCTAGGTTCGGGGTGCAGGTTGCTCACAGTGAAACAAGCTGCTGAACTGATGCTCAACACCTCGGCTGGAAATTGAGCAATCTGCCCAATGCCGGAGGTGGTGTGCGAGGGAGAGACGAGCACAATGCCCCAGGACGGCTTCGTCGACGCGGTGGACGCCCGGATCCTGCTGGAACTGGCCGAGCACCCGCGCGCGACCACGCTCGCGATCGCCGACCGGGCCGGGATCTCCCGCAACACCGCGCAGACCCGGATCGCGCGGCTGGAGGCCGGCTCGCTGGACTCGTTCGAGCGGCGGATCTCGCCTGCCGCGCTCGGGTACCCGCTGACCGCGTTCATCACGGCCCAGGTGACGCAACGGCTGCTGGACGAGGTCGCCGCCGCGCTCGCCGGGGTGCCCGAAGTGCTGGAGGTGCAGGGGATCTCCGGGCCGGTCGACCTGATGGTGCACGTGGTGGCGCGGGACGCCGACGACCTCTACCGGATCGCCGGGCTGATCCTCGCCATCCCCGGGGTGGAGCGCACCAACACGGCCCTGGTGATGCGCCAGCTGGTCGACTACCGGATCAAGCCGCTGCTCCACCAGGCGGCGGGGCTCGGCTAGCGCCCTGGGCGGCCGCGCTCGCGGCGGATGCGCAGGAGTATGCCGAGCACGAAGCCGAACGCCGCGCTGCTCGCGACAGGCAGGAACCACGGGGCGCTCGGGTAGTTGCGGAACCCGAGGACGACGCAGACGACCAGGACCACCGTTCCCGCCGCGGCGGCCGTCTCTCCGCGCCGTCGAGCCACGTGCCCGGGCCGGGTCAGGCCAGCTCGGCGGAAACGACCGCGGGCAGGTCGCGCAGGCGGGCCAGCAGCTGGTCGATCTCCTCGCCCGGCAGCAGGACCGCGCAGACCATGCTGCTCTCCCGGACGCCCTCGCGGATGTCGACCGACAGTTCGTGCACCGGGCGGCCCTGCTGGGACAGGGCGCTGATCAGGGCGGGGACCTGCGCGGCGCCGCCGGTGAAGTAGGTGGCGATGCGGCGCCGGACGAGCATCGTCGAACGCGGGGCCGGGGTGTGGAACGTGCTGACGGACATGGCGGATCTCCAGGAAGATCGAGAAACCGGACGGATCCGGGCCAGGTCCCGAACAGAGCGATCGCCGAAACTGCGCGCCGGCGACCTGGGTTCAGCCGGCGCGCCGGGCTACGAGTCGCGGGGACGTCAGGCGCTGCACGGCGACAGGCTAACACGACACCTCGCGGATCGACGAGACCCTTGATCGTGAACGCCGTGTGGGGCAGCTGGTCCTGGTCAGCCACCGGCAGCCACCCAGGACCGGGCCACGCGCCAAGCCGCGCGCCCACTCACCAGTCCCGCCTGGTCAGCGCACCACCTGGTAGCGCAGGTGGGTCGCGTCGTGACCGTCGAGTCGGCGGACCAACCGTAGTTCGGCGGCATGGCCGTCGAACAGGCGGCGGCCCTCGCCGAGCAGGACCGGCATCAGGTGGATCTCCAGCTCGTCGAGCTGCCCGGCGGTCAGCAGCGCCTGTGCCGCGCCCGCGCCGTGCACCAGGATCGCCTGGTCGCCCGCCGCGGCACGGGCGTCGGCGACGCAGGCGGCCACCTCGGTGTAGTAGCGGGCGCTTCCCGGGGGGCTCGTCGGGGTGGTGGGTCAGGACGTGGATCGGCACGCCGTCGTGGTGATCGCCCTGCCACCGGCCGGCCAGCTCGAACGTCCGACGCCCGGAGATCACCGCGCTGGTGGCCATCGGCTCGGCGAACACCTGGCCATCCGGCCCGGGTTCGTTCCGGTGGTCCAGCCAGTTGAACAACCGCCCGCCGCCGCGCCCCAGCTCCTGGCCGGGGCGATCGTCGGGCCTGCGATGTAGCCGTCCAGCGACATGGCCATGTACAGCCGGGTCAGTGCCATCGGAACGTGCCGTCGGTGGGCACGCCCAGAATGGCGGGCGCCTCCGGTACGTCACCGGGCTCGTCCCAGTCCAGCGAAGGGTTGACGACGACCTCGGTCCCGGGGTCCACATTCGCGCCGGGACCGGCCGCGGCGACCACGCCCGCGCCGTCGGAACCCAGCACGACCGGCGCGTCACCGGCACCGCACGCGTCGACGAGGAACAGGTCGCGGTGGTTGAGACCGGCCGCGCGGAAAGCGACCACGACCTCGCCCGGTCCCGGCCGCGGTGCGGGCACCTCCGCCACCCGCACCCCCGTGAGTCCCGTCGCGTTCCCGTGCACCACCGCCGTCATCGTTGTCACGTCCGCGAAGTTGGCAACGGCCCGGCGCGCGCCTCCAATGATCGCGAACCGTGTCACAGCACGGGTTTTTCAGATCGTGAACCGCCGTCACTCGAGCTCGGCGTCGAGGGTGATGGTGGTGCCCGTCAGTGCGGCCGAGACCGGGCACGTCTCCTTGGCGTCCTCGGCGATCTTCCGGAAGTCGTCCGGGCTCGCGCCCGGCACCGTCGCGCGGACCGCGAGCGCGATGCCCTTGATCTCGTACCCGCCACCGGACTTCGGGCCGAACGACACCGTCGCCGTGGTCCGGATCCGCTCCGGCGGGGTGCCCGCGCGTCCGAGCAGAGCGGACAGCTGCATGCAGTAGCACGAGGAGTGCGCGGCCGCGATCAGCTCCTCGGGGCTGGTCTTGCCGCCGGCTTCCTCGGCACGGGCGGGCCACGAAACCGCGAACGTGGTCAGCTTCGACGTGTCGAGGCTGGTCTCCCCGGACCCGCTCGGCAGGTCGCCGGTCCAGGTCGTGGTGGCTTGACGGTCGGTCATGGCGGACCTCCTTCGGTCGTGCGCCGCGCGGCTGGCAGGCGCTCCAGATTGTCCTCGCAGCCGTCCGCCGCGCGCCAGTCCGCGCCGGGGCCGGAGGTCTTGCTCGCTCAGACCTTGACCGACGGGCGGCCCGGGGACAGCGCGCCGGCGGCGACGGCGGCCACCGCGGCCGTCACGGCGAACACCAGGAACCCGCCGCGGAACCCGGCGAGCGTCTCCGCGACCAGGCTCGCCGCCGCGACGCTCGACACCACCGCGGCCCCCAGCGAAGCCCCGAACTCGTGGAACGTGCTCACGATCCCCGACGCGATCCCGGCCTCGTGCGGCGCGACCTGCCCCAGAGCCGTCGCCGACGCCACCACGAACAGCACCCCGGTGCCGGCGCCCGCGACCGCGATGCTGATCGCGACCACCACGGCGTTCATGACGAGCGCGGGCACCGTCAGGCCGATCGCGGCGACCAGCAGCCCGGCCACCGCGAGCGGGCGCGCGCCGAACCGCCCGATGACCCGCCCGGTGAGGTTCGCCGCGGCGATCGTCAGCAACGCCACCGGCAGGAACAGCAACCCGGTCACCAGCGCGTTGAACCCGCGCTCCTGCTGGAAGTAGAACGTCCCGAGGAAGAACACCGCGACCGTCAGCGCCGTCGCCATCAGGATGAGGAACGTGCCCGTCGCCACCGGGCGGCGGACCAGCAGCCGCACGTCCATCAGCGGCGCCTTCGTCCGGCGCTGCCACGCCACGAACGCCACGTACCCGACCGCGGCCGCCAGCACCAGCCACCCGGTCGTCGCGGTCAGCCAGCCCTGGTCCCCGGCGTTGATCAGGGCGTACACCAGCGCCCCGGACGAGGCGGTGACGAGCAGCGCGCCCAGCACGTCCAGCCGCGCGCCCGGGACCACCGGCGCGGTGCCCGGCAGCATCCGCGCCAGCGCGGCGAGGATGACGAGCCCGATCGGCACGTTGATCCAGAACACCCACGGCCAGCCCGGCCCGGCGGTGAGCAGCCCGCCCAGCAGCACGCCGAGAGCCGCGCCGCCGCCGCCCAGCGCCGACCACACGCCCAGTGCCTTGTTCCGCTCGTCGCCGTCGAAGAGCCCCACGACCAGCGACAACGCCGACGGCGACAGCAGTGCCGCGCCGACGCCCTGCGCGATCCGGCCGCCCAGCAGCACGGCGGACGACCCGGCCAGCCCGGTCACCAGCGAAGCCAGCGTGAAGATCAGCAGGCCGGCGAGCGCGATCCGCTTGGCGCCGGCGAGGTCGGCGAGCCTGCCGCCGAGCAGCAGCAGCCCGCCGAAGGCGAGCGTGTAGGCGCTGACCACCCAGGTCATCGCCTCGCGGCTCATGCCGAGGTCGGTCTCGATGTGCGGCAGCGCGATCGCCACCACCGTGACGTCGAGGATCAGCATCAGCTGGGCGACCCCGAGGAAACCGAGGAGGCGCCACCGCAGCGGGTGCGCACCAGGTCTTGCGAACGAATCCGACATGATCATCTCCGGTTAACTCGTATGACGAAGTACGACTTACTAGCGTCATGCTAACTCGTACATTCCCGTACGAGCTAGACTGCGGTGGTGAGCACTTCCGCACGACCGCGCCGGCGCGCCGACGCCGAGCGCAGCATCGCCCGCATCGTCACCGCCGCCAGGGAGGTGCTCAGCCGGGATCCGGACGCGAGCATCGACGACATCGTGAAGGCCGCCGGGGTGGGCCGGATGACGTTGTACGGGCACTTCCCCAATCGCGCTGCGCTGGTCGAGGCCGCGCTCGCCGACGCCATCCGGGCAGGCGAGGAGGTCCTGTCCGAGGTCGACCTCGACGGCGACGCGCGGGACGCGCTGGCCCGGCTGATCGCGCCCAGCTGGTCGCTCGTGGCCGAGTCGACGAGATTGCTGCAGGCCGCCGAAGGTCTCCTGCCGGCGGCGCGCATCCGTGAACTGCACGGCGACGCGGCGAACCGGGTCGAGGACCTCGTGCGGCGGGGCCGGCGGCAGGGCGTGTTCCGGACGGATCTGCCGATCACGTGGCTGGTCAACGTCGTGCACTACGTCCTCAATGGGGCCGCCGAGGAGAACCGCGCCGGACGGCTGAGCGCGAAGGAGGCGCCCGCCGTGGTGAGCGCGACGGTCCGGTCGTTGCTGGCGCCGCCGGACATGCGTTGACGTTCGCGTCAACCCGCAGAATCGCGCCCGTGTTCACGGAAGCAGAACCGGATTACCTGAAGTCCCAGCCGCTCGGCCGGCTCGCCACGGTGTCGCCGGGCGGGCAGGTGCAGAACAACCCGGTCAACTTCTTCGTCACCGACGGCGGGATCGTCATCGGCGGGCACGCGCTCGGGGCGTCGAAGAAGTTTCGCAACGTCCAGCGGGGCAGCACGGTGTCGTTGGTGGTGGACGACCTGGCGACGGTGGATCCGTGGGTGCCGCGCGGGGTGGAGATCCGTGGCAGCGCGGTGGCGCTGACCGACCAGGAGCCGCCGGTGCCGTACTTCTCGCGGGAGATCATCCGGATCACGGCGGGGCGGATCATCGCGTGGGGACTCGACGGTCCTCGCGCGAGCCGATCGGTGGGGTGATCAGGGCCGCTGGCTGAGCCCGGTGCTGGTCGCGCCCGAGGTCAAGGTTCTCGACCGGCCGAAGTGGACGGTCCGGCACAGGCGGGTGGCGAGGGCGAGTCGGGTGGCGAGGCAACGCCTGCCCGGGCAGGCATTGGGGGGCGAGGCTGGCGGCGGATTCGGTGCTGGATCAGCAGGAGCCTCCCTCGGGGGAGCGCTGATGGCGGGGTGGGGATGCTCCGCGGGTGCGGGTGCGGGTGCGGGTGCGGGTGCGGGTGCAGGGCCGGGTGGTGGTGGGTTGGGCGTCGCTGCCGGTGGCCCGGCAGGTGGGTAGATGGGGCTGGGGATGCTGTGCCGGTGGCGGCGCGGGTGCGGGCGGTGGGTTCGGGCGGGTGCGGTGAACGGTCCTGGGAATGCCACGCGGGTGCCGGGTTGTGCGAGTTGGGCGTCCGCGGCGGGTTCGGAGCGGGGCTGGCGGTGAAGCGCCGGGCGCACGCGAGCTAATGCCGTCCGCGGGTCGGCAGGCACCTGTGATCGACGCCGGAGGTGGTCACGCGGGCTGGCCTTCCGCGATCAGGTCGTCCAGCGTCAGGCCGGCGCCGAGGGCGTGTTCGGATGCGTAGGTTTCCTCGCTGAGGGCTGTGCGCGCCTTGGTCTCGATGCGGTCGACGTCGCCGCGTTCGGCTGGGGGAGTGGGGGTCCGACGGAGCGGCGGGCGTGGTCGGCGGCGCCCAGCAGGCGGGCCGCCGGCGTGTGGGCTCCGGTCAGGGCGTGGGCGCCGGCCAGGCCCTCGAGCGCCAGCGCGACCGCCTGCGGGTCCCTGGCCCGCCGGGCGATGTCCAGCGCTCGCCGGTGCCAGGTGAACGCCCCTTCGGCGTCGCCGCGGAGTTCGGCCACGAAACCCACCTCGGCGCACACCAGGGTGTTGCCCGGCTCGTGCTCCACCAGCCCGTGCCAGTCCAGCAGCACCCGCAACTGCCGCTCCGCCTCGTCCAGCGCGCCCTCCCGGCGGGCGCCCAGCGCGAGGTCCGTCCGCGCGTACATCTCGCCCGGCATGAAACCGCTTTCCACCGCCACCCGCTCCGCCCGCTCGTGCAGGCGCCGCGCCTCGGCGAAATCCCCCGCGAGCAACGCGGTCCGGCCCAGCCACGACAGCTGGTAGGACACCTCCGGCCACAACCCCAGCTGTTCGGCCCGCCGCAGGCTCTCGGTGTGCAACCGCTCGGCGTCGGCGTAGCGGCCCTCGAACTCGGCCAGCGTGCCCAGCGCGAACGACGCCTGCACCTAGCCCCACCGGTCACCGACCTCCGCGAAGATCGCAGCGCTCTCCTCCGCGGCCGCGTGGGCCTTCGCCAGCTCACCACGCGCGATCAGCTGACTGGCCGAATCGGCGAGCCCCGCCGCCGTGCCCCACCGGTCACCCAGCGACGCGAACCCGTCCAGGGCCGCGCCGGTCAGTTTCGACGCCCCGGTCAGGTCCGCGCCGCGGCCCGGCGGCCGGGCGCCACCTCGCCCGGCACCGCCAGCGCCGCCCGTAACGAGCGCAGCGCCTCGCCCAGCCGCCCGCGCAGGAACCAGTACCACGACAGGCTCGTCACCAACCGCAGCGCCTCGTCCGCCGCGCCCTGGCGGACCAGCGTGTCGAGCGCCGCCCGCAGGTTCGCCGACTCCGCGTCCAGCGTCTCCAGCCACTGGCACTGACCGGTGCGGCGCAGCAACGGGTCCGCACGCTCCGCGAGCGCCGCGCGTGCCGGGACCGGACCGGCTCGGTCTCGCCCGCCTCGGCCAGTCGCTCCAGGCTGTACGCGCGCACCGACTCCAGCAGCCGATACCGCGGGCCCAGCTCGCCGTGCTCGCACACCAGCAGCGACCGGTCGACCAGCCGCCCCAGCACGTTCACCACCGTGCCCGGCTCGCCCCCGCACACCTCCTCGGCCGCCTCCAGCCCGCATCCCTCGGCGTGCACCGCGAGCCGCCGCAGCACCTCACGCTCCGAAGTGGACAGCAACTCCCAGCTCCAGCCGATCACCGCGCGCAACATCCGGCGAGGCGCTGGCCGGGCGTGTCGTGGTCAACCTCAGCTCGGACACCCCGCAGCGCACCCGCGAAGCCGCGGCCTGGCTCGCCGAACGGGGACGACGCTGGTGGGCGGCGGGATCGTGGTGCCCGCGCCGCTCGTCGGAACCGAGGCCTCGTACGTGTTCTACAGCGGGCCCCGGGCCGTCTTCGCCGAGCACGAGGCGGTGCTGCGGCACATCGGCAGGCCCGAGTACCGGGGGGAGGACCACGGCCTGGCGCAGCTGCTCTACCAGGCGCGGCTGACGGTCTTCCTCACCTCGCTGTCGGCGTACCTGCAGGCCTTCGCGCTGCTGGCGGCCGAAGGCGCCGACCCGGCGCGGCTGGTGCCCTTCGCCAAGGAGGTCTCGGGTCTGGCGGCCTCGTACCTGGACGAGACGGTGACCCAGACCCGGGCGCGCACCTACCCGGGGGACCTGAGCACGGCCACGATGATGGGCGCGACCGCGGAGCACATCCTGCAGGCGTGCCGGGACGCGGGCGTGGACCCCGCCCTGCCCGAGGCGGTCAAGTCGCAGTACGACCGCGCGATCGCCGCGGGCCACGGCGGCGACAACTGGACCAGCCTGTGGGAGGTCGTCGCGAAGCGGTGAGCCCGGCGCGGTGCTCGTGCCCGGCACGGGCACCGCACAGTCCGGCCGTCTGAAAAACTTCGCGGGAGGTGTCGAATCCGGCGATGCTCGATCGATGCATTGACGAAAGCATCGTCGGATGAACCGAAGGAGTCCTCCATGCGCACCCTGATCACCACCGCCTTCGTCTCGCTCGACGGCGTCGTCGAAGCTCCCGGCGGCGAGCCGGGCTACCGCAACGCCGGCTGGACCTTCCAGTGCATCGAGTTCGACGAGGTGGCCTACGAGATCAAGGCCCGCGAGCAGGGCGAGGCCACCGCGATGCTGCTGGGCCGCGTCAGCTACCAGGCCTTCGCCCCGGTGTGGCCGGGCATGACCGAGCAGTTCCCCGGCTACAACGCCATGCCCAAGTACGTCGTGTCGACCACACTGAAGGACGAGGAGCTCGTCACCAACTGGGGCGAGATCACCATCCTGCGGTCACTGGACGACGTGGCGGCGCTGAAGGAGACCGAGGGCGGGCCGATCATCGTGCACGGCAGCGCGACGCTGAACCGCAACTTGTCCGACGCGGGCCTGATCGACCGCTACCACCTGCTGGTGTTCCCGGTCCTGCTCGGCGCGGGCAAGCGCCTGTTCAGCGACACCGACAAGGACAAGCAGGGCCTGAAGCTGCTGGAGAGCGAGTCCTACTCGAACGGCATCCAGAAGCTGGTCTACGACGTGGTCCGCTGATCCACGGCGGGACAGGTCCCCGCGGCGGCGTGGTCGGAGTGGGCAGGTTCGGCCCGCGGTGACGTCTGCTCAGGACACGCCGTGCCGTCCGTAGGGGACCGCGCTGAGCAGCGTCACCCGCACCGTCGCGCCGCTCGGCACGGTGTAGGTCCGGGACTCGCCCTGACGGGCGCCGGTCAGGGCGCGGCCCAGCGGCGAGCCGGGGGAGTACACCTCCAGGTCGTCGCCCGCGCCGTCGCGCACGCCGAGCAGGAACGTCTCCGGCTCCGGGTCGTCGTCGAACCGGACCGTCAGCACCATGCCCGGTTCGGCGACGCCGTCGTCGGGCGGCGTCTGCCCGACGACGGCGCGGCGCAGCAGGTCCTCCAGCTCACGCGTGCGCGCCTTTCGCTGCCGCAGAGCCATTTCCCGGTCCTCCGGATCGTCGTCCTCCGGGGCGCGCAACGCGGACAGCTCCGCGCTCAGGCGCGCGTACGCCTCCTCGGTCAGCCACACGGTGTCCATCGCGTTACCTCCTTCGTTCGGCCGGGCGGCGGTGCGCCGCCGGAGCAGGGTGGCGTTCGCGTCGTCGGCGAAGCCGGCCGCGACGCGCAGCAGGATGTCCCGTTCCACGCGCAGCAGCGCGTTCTCCGCGCGCAGGAACTCCAGGTCCTCGGTGGATCCCATGGCTCACCGCAGCGGGTCGAAGGGCCGCAGGGACTCCGGCTGCTTGCCGGTGACGACGTGTTCGGCGAGCAGCTTCCCGGTGACCGGCCCCTGCGTGAGGCCCCACATGCCGTGCCCGCTTGCGATGTACACCCCCGGCTCGGCGGTGGCGCCGATGATGGGGAGCCCGTCGCTGCTGACCGGACGCGGGCCCACCCACGTGTCGCTGCGCTCGGCCCACCGCACGCCCTCGAAGAACGGCGCCGCGGACCGCACGATCGCCTGCACGCGCCGCTCGTCGGGCGGGTCGTCGGGGCCGCGGAACTCCATCGTCCCGGCCACGCGCATCGCGCCGAGGTAGGGCGTGCACGCGACGCGCACCGTGGGCAGGTACACGGGTTGCCGCAGCGGCGTCTCGGTGGGCACCGTGAAGGAGTAGCCGCGCCCGGCCCGCACCGGCACGCGCACGCCGAGTTTCCCGGCTAGACGGCTGATCCACGCCCCAGTCGCGAGGACGGCGACGTTCGCTGAGAAGCTCACGTTGTCGCGGGAGATGACCGTCACCGCGTGCCGGTGCGGGCGGATCGACCGCACGTCGAACCCGGCGCGGATGGTGCCGCCGCGGTGGCGCACCGAGTCCGCGAGCGCCCGGACGAACCGGCCGGGGTCGACGTAGCGCTGGCCGGGCAACTCGATCCCCGCGCCCGCGTGACCGGACAGTTGCGGCAGTCGCGCGCGGACCTGCGTCGCGGTCAGGCCCGTGTGGTCGGCACGGGCTCCGGCCGCGGTGAAGCGCCGCAGCTCGGCCAGCAGCGACGCGGCCGCACCGGCGGATTCGAACACGGCGGTGATCGGGGCCTCGACGGTCTCCGCCGCCACGCCACCGCGGACGAGGGTGTCGAAGGCGTCCAGGCAGTCGTCGTTCAGCGCCAGGTTCGCGGCCACCACCCGGCGCCACGCCGGCCAGGTGCAGTGCGCGGCGAACCGCAGCAGGAACGACCACAGCGCCGGGTCCGCGGTCGGCGGCACGTGCAGCGGAGCGTCTCGCCGGACGAGCGAGGCAAACCCGGTGCGCCGCACCTCCGGTTCGTTGAGCGGGATCGCCAGCCCGGGCGAGAGCCAGCCCGCGTTGCCGCGGGACGCGCCTGCCGCGACGCCCGTGCGGTCCAGCACGGTCACCCGCACCCCGTGTTCCTGCAGGAACCAGGCCGTCGACAGCCCGACGATCCCCGCGCCGACGATGACGGCGGAGCGGGGGCCCTGAGCGGTCTCATCCACCGGCTACCTCCCTGACTTTTCGCCTCCCCCCGAGCATCGCCCGCCCACGGAGGCCACCGGGTGTCCGGATCGCACAATTTGCCGGGTTGTGCTTGTAGGGTGGGCACATGGTCAAGCTCGACCGTCTGATCACGATCCTGGGCAGCTACGGCGCCCGCCTGTGCGGATCCGCCGACCGCGAGGCCGGGCTGCGCAGCGTCGCCCTGCACGACCCGGTGCGCCAGGAGTCGCCGGCCGGCGACATCTTCCTCGCCGTCGGCGTGGCCACGGTGGCCGAGGCGATCCGGCTCGCGCGGCAGGCCAGGGCGGTCGTGCTCGTCGTGCGGACCACCGAGGACCCGGCGCCGGACCTGCTGCGCGACGCGGACGGGATCGCCGTGCTCGTGGTCGAGCCGAGCGTGTCCTGGAGCCAGGTCGCCGGCGTGGTCTATGGGCTGGTGCTGGAGGGGCGGGAGACCGAGTCCGGCCGCGGCCCGGCCGACCTGTCCGCGCTGGCCGACACGATCGCTGCCGCGGTCGGCGGGCCGGTCACCATCGAGGACCAGCTGTCCAGGGTGATGGCCTACTCCAGCGAGCAGCGCGAGGCCGATCCGGTGCGGCAGGACACGATCCTGGGCCGCCGCGTGCCGGACCGGGTGCGGGCGCTGTTCGAACGGCAGGGTGTGTTCACCCACCTCGCGCGGTCCGACGAGCCGTTGTTCGTGCCTGCCGCGCCCGAGCACGGTCTGCACGGGCGCTCGGTCGTCGCGGTCCGCGCCGGCCGGGAGCTGCTGGGATCGCTGTGGGTGTCGTGCACCGCGCCCCTGGACGCGGCGCGCGCGAACATCCTCGTCGACGGGGCGCGCACGGTGGCGCTGCACCTGCTGCGGTGGCGGGTCAGCGCGGACCTCGAACGGCAGGTGGAGTCCGAGCTGGTCATCCAGCTCCTCGAAGGCGACCCGGACGCGGACGCGGTTGTCCGGAAACTGGGCCTGCCCGCGTCCGGGCTGCGGGTCGTCGCGGTGCGGGCGCACACCGAGGCCGAACGCAACGCCGGGCTCCTGCTGGCGTTCGAGCGGGCCACGACCGGGTTCGGGTGGTCGCGGGTCGGGCGCAGCACGTTGTTCGGCAACACCGTCTACACTGTGCTGCCCGCCGCCGATCCCGCGCCGGCGTTCCACTGGGTGCGGCAGCTGGTCGCCGGCCTGCCCGCGCACCTGCGGATCGTGGCGGGCGTGTCCGGGGAGTGCGAGGTCGCGGAGCTGCCGTCCGGGCGCCGCGAGTCCGACGAGTGCCTGACCCTGCACGACCGGCTCGGCCGCGGGGAGGCCGTCTGCTACGACGAATCCTGGCACCAGGTGCTGCTGCAACGCCTGCGGTCCGCCGCGGCGACCGGCCGGATCCCCGCGCGCGGTCCGGTGGCGCGGCTGGCCGGGCACGAGGCGCCCGAGTTGCTGCCGACGTTGCGCGCCTGGCTGGAGGCGCAGGGCGACCTGGGCCGCGCCGCGGCGGTGCTGGGCGTCCACCAGAACACGGTGCGCAACCGTTTGCGCCGCGTCACGGCGGCGGTGCCCGGCCTGGACCTGGACGATCCGGCGCAACGCCTGGCGATGCTGATCGCCATGGCCGTGCACGATTAGTTCAGCAGCAGTGCTCGCCGCGCCAGGCTTCGCGGCCTTCCTTCACCGCGACCACGGCGATCACCAGGGCCACGACCGGATCGGCCCACCACCAGCCGAGCAGCGAGTTGAGCAGCAGGCCCACCAGCAGCACGCCGGACAGGTAGGTGCACAGCAGGGTCTGCCTGGAGTCGGCGACGGCGCTGGCGGAGCCGAGTTCACGGCCCGCGCGGCGCTGCGCGTAGGACAGGAACGGCATGACCACGAGCGACACCGCGGCCAGCGCGATGCCGACGGTCGAGTGCGCGGCCGGTTCCGCGCCGACCAGGCTGCGCACCGACTCGACGGTGACGTAGGCGGCGAGCGCGAAGAACGACGCCGCGATCACCTTCAGCGCCGTCCGCTCGCGGGCCTCGGGGTCGGCGCCGGAGAACTGCCAGGCCACGGCGGCGGCCGAGGCGACCTCGATCACCGAGTCCAGCCCGAAGCCGATCAGCGCCGTCGACGATGCGACCGTGCCCGCGGAGATCGCGACCACGGCTTCGACGACGTTGTAGGTGATCGTGGCCGCGACGAGCAGCCGCACCCGGCGGGACAGCACGGCCCGCCGCCCGGTCAGCGCGGGCGTTCGGCAGCCGTCGGCGTGCTCGCTCATCCGGTCGCGCTCGCGGAGTCGAGGCAGGGCTCGCCGGGATCCACTGCCAGGACGACGTGCACCAGCTCGCCGAGGGCCTTCTTCAGGTGCGGGTCGGCCAGCTCGTAGCGCACCTGCCGCCCCTCGTAGGTGGCGACGACCAGGCCGCAGCCGCGGAGGCAGGCCAGGTGGTTGGACACGTTGGAGCGGGACAGGTTCAGCTGGGCGGCCAGCTGACCGGGGTAGTGGACGCCGTCCAGCAGGGCCACCAGGATGCGGCACCGGGTGGGATCGGCTAGTGCCCGGCCCAGCCGGGCGAGCGCCGCGCCGCGCGTCTCACAGGTCAGCATGGGGAGAACAGTACAGCGATGGCTGACCTATTGGAAGTGCCGGGTCGTGGGAGCACTTAGGACTGTCCACAAAGGTCGTTATCGGGCCGGCGACGCGGCGTCGACCAAAGTCCCGTCAGGTACCGGGTCCAACGGCCGTGGTCGCCGCGCCGGGGGCCGGTCAGGCTGGTGGGGTGAAGCAGGAACCGGAACCGCACCCCAGCCCGGCCGGCGACCACGACCTGGAGGTCGTCGAGGCGATCCTGGAGGTCGTCGCCCGCCACGGGGCCGGGCCGTACCCCCTCGACGACCTGGCGAGCCTCACCGGCCTCGACGCGGACGAGGTGTGGCGGGTGATGGAGCAGCTCGTCGAGGCCGGCCTGGCCACCCGGCACGGCCCGGCCGCGTGACGGGAGTGACGTTGCCGGCACGCGGGTGGTGTGTGCGAGGCTGCGGGTAGCCAACGCACCAGCACCGAAGGAACCGAGCGTGACCGATCAAGCCACCACCACCTTCGCCGACGTCAGCCGGGTCGAGGAGGTCGCCCCGGGGCGCTTCACCGCCGCCGCCCACCCCGAGTGGACCATCGGCGGCAAGCCCAACGGCGGCTACCTGCTGGCGATGCTCGGGCGCGCCGCGACCTCCTCGGCGTCCCACCGGGACGTGCTCGCGGCCAGCGCGCACTACCTGCGCGCGCCGGAGCCGGGCCCGGTGGAGCTGGGCGTGGAGGTGCTGCGGACCGGCCGGTCGGCGAGCCAGGTGCGGGCCCGCCTGACCCAGAACGACACGTCGTGCGTCGAGGCGATGTTCACGCTAGGCGCGCTCGACGCGGAGTCGAAGCCGTACTGGGGCGAGGGCATGCCCGAGCCGGAGGGGCGCGAGTACGCCGACTGCGTCCCGGTCACCGGCCCGGCCGGAGGTGGTCCTGGGCCGGTCATCATGGACCAGGTCGACCTGCGCATCCAGCCCGAGGACCTGGGCTTCGGCCGGGGCGCCCCGAGCGGGGCGGGCGTGCTGCGCGGCTGGCTGGGCCTGCCCGGCGGCGCGGACTTCGACCCGCTGTCCCTGCTCTACGCCGTGGACGCCTTCCCGCCCGCGACGCTGGACATTGCGCTGACCGGCTGGGTGCCGACGCTGGAGCTGACCGCCTACGTGCGCGCGCTGCCTGCTCCCGGGCCGGTGAGGGTGCTGCACAAGGCGCAGCTCATCGAAGGCAACCGCGTGGACGAGGTGTGCCTGGTGTGGGACAGCCGCGGCCGCCTGGTCGCCCAGGCCACCCAGCTGGCCGGCATCCGCCTCGACCCGCCCGCCTGAGGAGCCGTGCTCAGCCGGCGAACGAGCGGCTGAACCGCTGTCCGGACTCGACCAGTTCCCGCGCCCGTCCCAGCGAGCGGTCCTGGTAGCTGCGCAGGGCGGCGGAGATCGCGTCGTCGCGGGCTTCGGCCACGGCCTTGGCCACCTCGTCGGCGAGCACCTCGGCGTCGGTGAGCGCGACGGCGAACCCGCGGCCGGTCATCGGGGTGGAGACGTGTGCGGCGTCGCCGACCAGCGCGATCCGGCCGCGCACGAGCCGGTCCGGGACGTACTCGGCGACCGGGGTGCCGGTGACCCCGCGGCGGCGCAGGCAGGCCCGGACCGCGTCCCGCCACGCCGCCGGCCACTGCGCGGCCTCGTCGTCGAGTTCGGCGATCAGGCTCGCCGTCAGGTCCGCCGACCGCAGGGAGTGCTGGACCACGTCGCCGTCGACGCACCCGGTGGCGCGCAGCAGGTCGTTGCGGCGCCGGTCGAACCAGGCCCAGCCCGGGCGACGGTGGCCGGGCGGCGCGGACTCGGCCAGCGGGGAGCCGAGGAGGCAGTCGGCCCCGGCGTCGAAGATGTCCATGCCCGGCGGCCAGGCTTCGACGTCCAGTTCCGGCTCCGCGGCGATGCCCAGCCAGATGACGTACCCAGCGAAGGCCGCGTCGGGGGGCTCGGGGGCGACGACGCGGCGGACCACGGTGCGGTGCCCGTCGGCGCCCACCACGAGATCACCGCGGTGGATCGCGCCGTCCGCGGTCCGCGCCCACGCCGACGTCTCGTCCTGGCTGGCTCGACGGCGCGGGCGCCGTGGACGAGGTCGATGTGCGGGTCCGCCTCCGCGGCCCGGTGCAGCAGGCCGTGCGCCTGTGCCCAGCTCTGCAGGTGGGGGCGCGAGCCGTTCAGCGCGGCGGCGGTGGCCTTCGGGCCGGCGAGGCCGTCCGGGCCGACGAGGCGGTGCAGGTTGCTCTCGGCGCCGCCCAGGGCCGCGCCGCCGCGGGCTGCGGGCCGTAGCGTTCGAGGGCCGTCACCGCGATGCCGAACTTGGCCAGACCCAGGGCGGCCATCAGGCCGGCGCGACCCGCCGACGACAACGGCCGCTGCGTGATCAGTGGTTCGCATGACTCCAGTCAACGGCGGCGGCCCGCGCCGTGGCAGGACTGTTCTTGCCTGGGACCGGCACTACCAGGTAATCACGGGCGGCGCCTGCGCCGGGCCGCGACCCGCTGGCCCAGCGCCGCGGCGATTTCGCCCGCGGCGGCGAGCTGCTCCGGGCTCAGCGCGTCGACGAACAGTTCGCGCACCGCGGTCAGGTGCGGGACCGTGGCGGCGCGGAAGGCGGCCGCGCCCTCTTCGGTCAGGACGACTTCGGCTCCGCGGCTGTCGGTGGTGCAGTTCTCCCGCCGGATCAGGCCGCGCCGATCCATCCTCCCCAGGTGGTGCGACAGCCGGCTGCGTTCCCAGCCGACGCGCGCGGCCAGCTGCGAGGACCGCAGCCGCTGCCCGTCCGCCTCGCTCAGGGCGAGCAGGACCGTGTAGTCGCCGGAGGACAGGCCCGCCTCGCTCTGCAGCCGCGAGCCGAGCTCGCCGCGCAGCGCCTCCGCGGTTTCGATGAACCCGCGCCACACCCGCAGTTCGTCGGTGGTGGGCAGGACCCGGTGCCGTCGTGCTGGACTCATGAACCCTCCTGGTTGACACGTCAATCATACCGGCGTATGACGGGAAGCGACAGATTGACGTGTCAATTACTCGGTGCTCTCGGAGGAGCCTTCTCATGTCTGATCTGGTGTTCGGGCTCGACACGTTCGGCGACGTTCCCGAGGACGACGACGGCCGTCCGATGTCGCACGCGCAGGCGATCCGGCAGGTCGTCGAGGAGGCCGTGCTGGCCGACGAGATCGGTGTGGACGTGATCGCGCTCGGCGAGCACCACCGCCCCGAGTATTCGATCTCCTCGCCGGAGACCGTGCTGGCGGGCATCGCCACTCGTACGTCGCGGATCCACCTGTCCTCCGGCGTGACCGTGCTCAGTTCCGACGACCCGGTGCGCGTGTTCCAGCGGTTCGCCACGGTCGACGCGCTGTCGAACGGGCGCGCCGAGGTGATCCTCGGCCGGGGTTCGTTCACCGAGTCGTTCCCGCTGTTCGGTTATGACCTGGCCGACTACGACAAGCTGTTCGAGGAGAAGATCGAGCTGTTCGCGCGGTTGCTCGACGAGAAGCCGGTGACCTGGAGCGGCACGCTGCGCCCGGCGCTGGAGGACGCCGACATCTACCCGAAGACGGAGTCGGGGCGCCTGACGACGTGGGTCGGGGTGGGCGGCTCGCCGCAGTCGGTGGTCCGCACCGCGCACTACGGCCTGCCGCTGATGCTGGCGATCATCGGCGGCCCGCCGAAGCGGTTCGCGCCATACCTGGACCTGTACCGCGGGGCGGCGGCGGAGTTCGGCACGACGGCGCACCCGGTCGGCATGCACTCGCCGGGGTTCGTCGCCGACACCGACGAGCAGGCCCGCAAGGTGTTCTGGCCGCGGTACCGGGTGATCCGCGACCGGATCGGGCGCCAGCGCGGCTGGCCGCCGATCCGCCGCGAGGAGTACGACGCCGAAATCGAGCACGGCTCGCTCTACATCGGATCGCCGGAGACGGTCGCTCGCAAGATCGCCCGCGCGGTGACGGACCTGGGCGTCGGCCGGTTCGACATGATCTACAGCAGCGGTTCGCAGCCGGCGAGCGCCCGCCTGCGGGTGGTGGAGCTGTACGGCACCAAGGTGATCCCGATGGTCCGCGACATCCTGTCGGAGGAGAAGTGACCACCATCGGCATCCTCGGCGCAGGCAAGGTGGGCACGGTGCTGGCGCGGCTCGCGCTCGCGGCCGGGTACCACGTGCTCATCGCCGGATCGGGGGCTCCGGAGAAGATCGCGCTCACTGTCGACGTCCTCACCCCGGGCGCGATCGCGACCACCGCGGCCGATGCGGCTCGGCAGGCGGACGTGGTGATCCTCGCGCTGCCGCTGGGCAAGTACCGCGAGATCCCCGCCGAGGCGCTGGCGGGCAAGCTGGTCGTGGACGCGATGAACTACTGGTGGGAGGTCGACGGCATCCGCCAGGACTTCGACGACCCACGCACCTCGTCGAGCGAGGCCGTGCAGTCCTTTGTGGCCGGTGCCAGCGTCGTGAAGGCCTTCAACCACCTGGGATACCACGACCTCGAGGACGGCGCCCGCCCCGCCGGTGCCCCGGACCGCAAGGCGATCGCCATCGCCGGGGACGACCCGGCGGACGTCGCGGCGGTGGCGGAGCTCGTCGACGCGCTCGGCTTCGACCCGGTCACCGCCGGGCCGCTGGCCGAGGGGGTGCGACTCGAACCGGGCTCGGAAGCCTTCGGAGCCAACGTCACCGCCGCCGAACTCCGCGCGATCCTCGACCGTTTCCCGGACTCCGAACGGGGACGGCAGGTAGCCAAGGCGCGCACGCTCGACGGGTGAAACTGTGAGACCGGAGCCGGCTCGTGCTGCAGTGTGCGTAGGCGGAGCTCAACCGCGGGTCAGTTCGATGACCGTGACCTCCGGGCGCGCGCCGACGCGCATGGGCGGGCCCCAGTAGCCCGCACCGGCCGTCACGTAGAGCTGCGTGTCGCCGTGGCGGGACAGGCCCTCGACAGCCGGCTGGTCGAGCCGGATGGCGTAGTCGAAGGGCCACAGCTGCCCGCCGTGGGTGTGGCCGGACAGCTGCAGGTCCACGCCGGCCGCGCGGGCCTGTTCGACCTGCACCGGCTGGTGGGCCAGCAGCACGAGCGGGACATTGTCGTCCCGGCCGTCGAGCGCGGCGTCGAGGTTCGCGCCGTGGCCGGGGACTCCGGAGCGCGCGGCGGTGCGGTCGTCGATGCCGGCCAGGTCGAAGGTCGCGCCCCCGCGGCCGAGCGGGACCCGTTCGTTGCGCAGCACGTCCACCCCGAGGGTCGGCAGGTGCCGCAGCCAGGCCTCGGTGTCCACGAAGTACTCGTGGTTGCCCGTGACGAAGTAGACGCCCTGATCGCTGACCAGGTCGGCCAGCGGGGCGACGTCCTCGCGCAGCTCGTGCACCTCGCCGTCGACCAGGTCGCCCACGATCGCGACGGCGTCCGGCCGCTGGGCGTTGACCGTCTCGGCCAGGCGCTCGAACCGGCTGCCGCCGTAGGTGGTGGACAGGTGCCCGTCGGAGAAGGTGACGATGCGGTAGCCCTCCAGCGCGGGGTCGAGACCGGCGATCGCGATGGGCACCCGGCGCACCACGGGCGCGGAGTTGGCCAGCACGGCCCCGGTGCCCGCGGTGCCGATCGCGACCGCCCCGGCGGTGAGCGCCAGCGAGCGGGCCAGGAACAGCCGCCGCGACGGGGCGGGCGGAGCCTCCACGGCGCCGGGCCCGGCCGGCGGTTCCGGTCGTCGCCGGTTCAGCAGCCAGCGCACCGGTTCGAGCGCCAGCAACGCCAGGAACGCGTAGAACGCCAGGCCGAGCCAGCTGTAGGCCACCCAGTCCAGCGGCACCTGCGCGGACCAGGGCAGCACGCGGCGCCCGGCGAGAGCGGCCGCGGGCAGCACGGCGAGGACGACGGTGACCACGGTCAGCCGCCGCCGCGCCCGCCCGGCGACGGTGGTGGCGCGGACCAGCCGGAACCACAGGTAGCCGTGCAGCACGAGCATCGCGGCGAGGACGACGAGGCCGAACAGGATGGCGGTCAGGACGTGCTCCAGGCGGCTGGGACGGACACGAACGGGTCAACCGTATCGGCGTGGTCCGCGCGTCCGAGCTCCGGTGCGGCACGGAACCAGGCCCCGCACCGGTTCGTGGTCGGGGACCGCTGGTAGGTCGCTTCGCCGGTGAACGGCGGCTCAGCGCGGCGGCCGCGCGTCCAGCAGGACCACGACCGTGACGAGCGCGGCGAGGACGAGCAGCGTGATCAGGGCCGCGTCGACCAGCAGGCCGGTCATGACGGGCTCCGCTCCGCGGCGCGCTTCCCGGACCGCAGGCTTGTCACCGTCACGGTCGCCAGGACCAGCACGATGACCAGCAGCGAGACCGGGGTCGGGATGGTCGGCACCGCGGGCCAGACCTCGTGCGCCCAGTGCAGCACGAGCTTGATCCCGATGAACGCCAGGATGACGGCGAGCCCGTGGTTGAGGTGGGTGAGCTTGGCCAGTGCGGTGTGCAGCACGAAGTACAGCGCACGCAAACCGAGCAGCGCGAAGGCGTTGGTGGCGAAGACCAGGTACGGGTCCTCGGTGATGCCGTAGACCGCGGGCACCGAGTCGACGGCGAACACCACGTCGGTGGCGAAGACGGCCACCACCACGAGCGTCAGCGGGGTCAGCGCGCGCCGTCCGCGCTCGCGGACCACCATGCGTGTGCCGCGGTAGTCGTCGGTGACCGGCATCAGCCTGCGCAGCAGCCGCACCGAGCGCATCCGCGACACGTCGCGGTCCGGTTCCGGGCCGCTGACCGCCTCGTGCAGGATCTTCACCGCCGAGGCGAACAGGACCAGGCCGAACACCAGGAACGCCCAGGTGCCTGCCTGCAGCAGCGCGGCACCGGCGGCGATGAAGATCCCGCGCAGCACCAGCGCGCCGACGATGCCGTAGAGCAGCACCCGTTGCTGCACCTCGGCCGGCACCGCGAACGCGGCCAGCAGCAGCATGAACACGAACAGGTTGTCGACGGAGAGCGACTTCTCCACGACGAACCCGGTGGCGAACTCCAGCGCCTGCGCGCCGCCGAACGCGGTCCACAACCAGAAGGCGAACGCCAGCGGCAGGGTCAGGTAGACCACCGACCACCCGGCGGCCTCGCGCAGCGACACCTCGTGCGGCCGCCGCGTCACGAGGAAATCGGCCGCCAGCAGGGCCAGCAGCACCGCGATGCTGATCACCCACAACCACGGGCTGCCGATCGACGACGCGGGCGCGGCAGCGGCGACCGCGGACTGGTGCGACATGGGGCCTCCTCGAACACCGTCAGCGTTCGAGGTCTCCTTCACCCGCCGTCACGGGCGCCCTGCCGGGGACACGCCGGGTGTCCGTACTGACCGGTCTGGAACCGTGGGAAGTACTCCCCTCGCGACCGAGTATCGGACAAATCGGACAGGTTGTAAAGGGTGGTCACCCGGCAGTGGCTCCGACCGTCCACAACGGACCACTCGCCGGCCGGCGCGTGCCGGCCGGCGAGCCCTGTGTCACAGGCTGTGGGCGGCGATGTCGCCCTGGGAGGTGGTGGCGCGGATGGTCAGCTCCGGGCTGCCGTTGTTCTTCAGCGCGTTGCTGATCCGGCCGTCGTCGGTGCCGGCGTCCAGGGTGGCCGAGACACCGGCCGCCGCGCCGACGGTGATGTCGCCCACCTGAGTGCGCAGCACGACGGTGCCGCTGACGGCCTCGGTGAGGCGGATGTCCCCGCGGGCGGTGGTGATCTCCGTGGCGCCGCCGGCCCGGCCGACCGCCACGTCACCGTCGGTCGCGGTGAACCGCAGCGTCGCGGCCTCGTCGAGGTGGATGTCGCGGTAGGCGCCCTCCACCGTGACGTCGCCGAAGCGGCCGGTGGCGCGGAGCTCGGCGGCGGAGCTGGTGACGTCGACGCGGGAGCCGGCGGGCAGCCGCACGGTGACCGCGACCGAACCGGACGGGCCGAAGAACTGGTTGCGGGACTCCGGCGCCTCGACCCGCAGCACACCGTCGGCGTAGGTGACGGTGGTCTGTTCGGCCAGCTGCACGTCGCGGCTCTTGCCCGGGTTGGCCGGGGCGACCTCGACGGCGGTGTCGGCGCGGTCCGCAGCGGTGAGGTGGATGCGCCCGGCGGGGACGGTCAGGACGGTGGCGATCGGGGCGGTGGTGGCGAAGTTCTGCATCGGTCTCTCCTTGGTGAGCGGCTTGATGAGAACACCATCGCCCGCTCTCCTGACACGGGACCGCCACCGCGCTGACGCCGCCGCTGACACGGGACGTCAGTGGCCGTGGAAGGCCTCCGCCAGCCACCACGACCCGCCGTCGTCGGTGATCTTCGCGTCCACGACCAGCGGCTTCTCGCGCGGACCCGCGAGCCACTCGGACACCTGCCGCAGGTCGGCGACGGTGCGGACGGTCACCCCGGTGCAGCCGAACCCGCGCCCGATCGCGGCGATGTCGGTCGGCGGGAACCGGACGGTCGTGTGGTCGCCGGTGAAGTGGTGCACCTCCGCGCCGTACGCGGCGTCGTTGTAGACGACCAACAGTAGCGGCAGGCCCAGCCGCACGGCCGTGTCGAGTTCCTGGGCCGCCATGTGGAAGCCGCCGTCGCCGAGCGCGGCGACGGGCAGCCGCCCGGGCTGGGCGATCGCCGCGCCGATCGCGGTGGCCAGCCCCAGCCCGATCGACTGGAAGGCCTGGGTGAAGCAGAACCCGAACTCGTCCGGCACGTCCAGGAACGCGCTGGGGTAGCCCATGAAGTTGCCCGAGTCCACGGACACCACGCGCTCGGCGGGCAGGATCCGGTCCAGCTCCGCGGACAGGGTGCGCGGGTCGATCAGGTCCGCGGTCGACTCGTCCCGGTAGTCGGCGGCCGACCAGCGGGCCCGCGCGACGATCCGGTCGCGCAGCGCGGGGGAGCGGTAGCCGGATTTCCTCTGGTCACCCAGCTCGGCGAGCGCGGCGCGGGCGGTCGCCGCCGCGTCGCCCACCACGCCGACGTCGACCGGCCGGTGCGCGCCGAGCGCGCTCGGCTCCAGGTCGACCTGCGCGAGACGCGCGCTGGGGCCGATCAGCTTGCCGCGGCGGGTGGTCCACCGGTTGAGCGCGCAGCCCCAGCCGACGACGAGGTCGGCGTCGCGGACGAGTTCCGCCGCCAGCGGGGAGGCGAACCCGCCGGAGATGCCCAGCGCCCACGGGTCGCCGTGGAACAGGCCGTGTGCCACCGCGGACGTCGCGAGCAGCGCGCCGCACGCCTCGGCGAGCGCCCGGATCTCCGCGCCCGCGCCCCGGCCACCGCGGCCGGCGATGAACACAGGGCGCTCCGCGGCGGCGAGCAGCGCGGCCAGTTCGACCACCGACGCGGCGTCGGGCTCCGGTGCGGGAGGGGCGGGCACCGGCTCGACAGCTTCCAGCGGCGGCGCGGGCTCGGCCTGCACGTCCAGCGGCAGGTTCAGCACGACCGTGCGGCGCTCGTGCAGCGCGGTCCGGTACGCGCGGACTGTGTCGGCCACCGCGGTCTCCGGGCTGTGCACGCGCAAGGCGACCGCGCCGACCGCGCGGGCGAGCGCGTCCTGGTCGATGCGGAAGTTGTTGAGCGGATCGGCGGCGGGCGACTCGGCGGTGAGGACGATCAGCGGGGTGCGGCTCTTGGCCGCCTCGCCAATGCCGGTGACCGCGTTGGTCAGCCCGCAGCCCTGGTGGGTCGACACGAGCGCGACCCGGCCGCTCATCCGCGCGCACGCGTCGGCGGCGGTGGCCGCGCCGCCCTCGTGGCGGGTGGCGTGGAAGGCGACCCCGGCCGCTCGCAACGCGTTGGTGACGTGGAAGTTGCCGCTGCCCACCACCCCGAACACCGGGCCGGCGCCCAGCTCCGCCAGGACGCGCCCGACCGCCTCGGCGACGATCACGCCCGCTCCACGAACGCGTACACGCGTGCCGGGCTGCCCGACCCGCCGACGATCGGCAGCGGCGAGACCACCAGCAGGGCGCCGGTCGGCGGCAGCTGCGCGAGGTTGCGCAGCTGGGTGAGCCCGCACTTGCCCGCGCCGAGCAGGCGGTCGTGGCACGGGAAGATCGGCTCCAGCTCGGCGGCGCGGCCGGCGTCGGTGCCCACGGTCTCCACGCCGAACCCCGCGATCGGGGCTTCCTCGGCGAGCCACTGCGCGCACTCCGGCGACACGCCCGGGGTGTGCGAGGCGCCGTCGCTGACGTTGAGGAAGCTGTCCTGGTCGCCGGAGCGCGCGTCCCAGCCGGTCCGGTAGAGCAGCCAGCCGCCCTCGGGCAGCGGCCCGTGCTCGCGTTCCCACTCGCGCACGTCGTCGATGCCCAGCAGGAAGTCTGGATCGTCGGCGACCCGCGCCGACATGTCCAGCACGGCGGCCGGTCCGATGAGCGTGCGCAGCGGAATCTGGTCGACGCTGGGCCCGTCCTTGCCGGACAGCCAGTGGTTGGGCGCGTCGACGTGCGTGCCGACGTGCTCGCCGGTGTGGATGTCGTTCCAGTACCAGCGCGGGCCCCGGTCGTCGTAGCGGCTGATCTCCTCCAGCCGGAAGCCGGTGGTGTTGGCGAACGGCGGCGGCAGCTGCAGCA
The DNA here is from genome assembly GCF_000739085.1 of Amycolatopsis methanolica 239. Classification (NCBI taxonomy): domain Bacteria; kingdom Bacillati; phylum Actinomycetota; class Actinomycetes; order Pseudonocardiales; family Pseudonocardiaceae; genus Amycolatopsis; species Amycolatopsis methanolica. The sequence continues at coordinate 2,440,788 of NZ_CP009110.1, forward strand.
CCGGTGTGCTCGCCGACAGCGGCGCGGTCAGGTCGACGACCTCGACGCGGCTGCTCCGCAGCGCGGACAGCAGATCGGCCAGGACGGGCATCGGAACCTCCTCGGATCGTGGCGCTCCGGCGGTCGTGCGCGGCCCGCGCTCGGAACGAGACTAGCCATCCGCGCAACGGTCCCCGGGCGCGACGAGCCGGCCGCATAGCATCGGCTGGTGAACGGTGAGGTCTGGGTGATCGCCCGCGACGGGCAGCACGAGGTCGAGATCAAGCGGTCCCGGTTCGTGTGCACCGTCGCGCGGGTCGATGAGGTGGAGGCCGCCGCGGCGCTGATCGCCCGGGTGCGCAAGGCCGGACCCGGCGCGAACCACCACTGCACGGCGCTGCGGATCGGCGATCCGGAGACCGGTGAGATGACCGTTCGCAGCAACGACGACGGGGAGCCCGCCGGCACCGCGGGCGTCCCCATGCTCGAGGTGCTCGCGCGCCGCAACCTGACCGACGTCGTCGCCGTGGTGTCGCGGTGGTTCGGCGGGGTCAAGCTCGGCGCGGGCGGGCTGGTCCGCGCCTATTCCGGCGCGCTGGCGGAAACCCTCGACGCCGTCGGGACGCTGCGCCGGGTGCGGCACCGCGAGCTGCTGGTCGCCGTGCCGCACGACCTCGCCGGCCGCCTCGAACACGATCTGCGCAACTCGCCGTACCGGTTGCAGGACATCGACTACGGCACGGACGTCACGCTGACGGTCGCCGTCACCGAGGCCGACCGGGACGCGTTCGGCGCCTGGCTGGCCGAACGGACCGGCGGCGAGGTCGAGGCACTCGACGCGGGGACGAGGGACCTCTACCTCCCCTGACGGGTCAGACCCGCACCAGCTCGATCACCGGGATGACCCGGCTGGTCTTGCGCTGGTACTCGGCGAACTGCGGCTGCGCGGCGGACTGCTTCGCGTAGATCTCGTCGCGCTCGGGGCCCTCCAGCACGCGGGCGAGCACCGGAAAGGTCTCGTCGCCGAGCTCGATCGTGGTCTTCGGGTTGGCCACCAGGTTGTGGTACCAGCGGGCTGCCCTCGAAGATGCCGGCGTGGCCGCTGTGGCCTGCAACGACGCCGGGATCGGCAAGGACCAGGCCGGGTGGCGGGCCTGGCGGCGCTGGACGGCGTCGTCGGCGTCGCCGACGGCCACGACACCTGCGCCAACGGGATCATCAGCTACGTCAACGAGTCCGCGCGCGAGGCGGGCATCCGGGTCGGGGAACCGCTGTCCGCGGCGCTCACCAGGCTGGCGGCGGGGGGTGTGCCGTGCTGAGGATGACGGTGGCCGGGCGTGGGGACCGCCGCGTGGTCCTGCTGGACAGCATGTCCCAGGCCGAGCACGCCGACCGGGGCCAGATCATCGTGGCGGCGTCCAACGGCGGGGCCGAGTCGGGGCGGATCGCCGTGCTGAGCGGGTGCGCGTGCGCGGTGCTCAACGACGCCGGGCGCGGCAAGGACGACGCCGGCATCGCGGGTCTCGCGGTCATGGACGAGGCGGGCGTGCCGGGCGCGGCGGTCGGCCACCTGACCGCGCGCATCAGCGACGGCAAGGACATGTGGGACAACGGGGTGCTGACGCACGTCAACGAAGCCGGGCGCCGGGCGGGTCTCCGCGTCGGCGAGCCGATGCGGACCGCGATCACCCGCCTGCTCGAGGAGGTGGCGGAATGCCCGGACGTCCGGTGAGCGTCATCGTCACCCCGACCGGCGGGATGTTGACCCCCGCGCAGCACCCGCACGTGCCCACCCAGCCCGGGCAGATCGCCGAGGACGTCGCGCGCTGTGCCGCGGCGGGTGCGAGCGTGGCGGCGCTGCACGCGCGCCGGCCGGACCACGCGGCCACCTGCGACTCCGCCGTCTACCGGGAGATCAACGAGCTGGTGCGGCGCCGGTGCGACGTCGTGGTCAACAACTCGACCGGCGGCGGGCTCAACGGCGACATGGGGCGCGAGACCGCCGACGGCGCCGTCGTCGACCACGAGCAGCGGCTGGCCGGGGCCGGCGCCGGGGCGGACACGTGCACGCTGGACACCATCACCGCGTACGTGAGGGGCCCGGACGGCGAGACCCTGATGAGCACGCCGCGCTGGTTCGCCCGCCGGCTGGCGGCGGCGTTCCGGGCGGCCGGGGCCAAACCCGAGTGCCGTACGTGGTGAACTTCGTGCTCAACCAGCACGAGACGTTCCAGAACGCGCTGCCGTACACGCCCGGGGTCCTGCGTGGCCTGGTCGATCTGCTGCCCGCGGGCGCGGTGTTCTCCGCGACCGTGTGCGGGCCGGACCCGCTGCCCGGCCTGGTGCGGGCGCTCGAACTCGGCGGGCACGCCCGCGTCGGTATCGAGGACAGCCCGTTCGACGCCGACGGCAGGCCGATGACCAACCTGGAGCAGGTCGAGCGCGTGGTCGAGGTCATCCGGGACCACGGGTGCGAGCCCGCCACCCCGGCGCAGGCCCGCGCGCTCCCCGGCCTGACGGAGGCGGCATGAGCACGCCGGTCGCGGTGGTCACCGGGGCGGGCAGCGGCCTGGGGCGGGTGATCGCCAGGGCACTGATCGCCGACGGTTACCGGGTCGCGCTTGCCGGACGGCGGGCTCGCGCGCTGGCGGAACCGCTCCGGAGGGTCTCGCCGTGCCCACCGACGTGTCCGACCCGGACTCCGTCGCGGAGTTGTTCGACCGGGGCGCGGCCACGTGGGGGAGGGTCGACCTGCTGGTCAACAACGCGGGCGTGTTCGGCCCGGCGGGCGCGCCCGACGAGATCCCCGTCGGCGAGCGGCGTTCGTGCGTGGACACCAACCTGACCGGCGCGTTCCTCTGCGCCAGGGCGGCCTTCGGCGTCATGCGGCGCCAGGACCCGCGCGGCGGCCGGATCATCGACAACGGTTCGGTCTCCGCGCACAGCCCCCGCCCGGGCAGCATCGCCTCAGCAGCCCCGGCCGGAAGGCCGTGCCCACCCGCTCCAGCAGCCCGACCCGCGCCAGCTCGCACAGCATCCGGTGCGCCGTGGTCCTGGGCAGCCCGGTCGACCGCGCGACCGCCGCCGCGCTCACCGGCAGCTCCGCGCCACGGAACTGCTTGAGGATCAGCGAGGCCCGCCGAGAGCGGTGATCTCGCCTTCATCCCGATGCGCCGGACACATGAGGTCATCGTGCCCCATCGGTGGCGCCATCCGGGAGCACCTGTCCCGTTCAACGAGACACGGCGATCAGCCGGGCAGGCGGCCGCCGCACTCGCGGACCAGCGTCGCCATGATCTCGCGGTCCGCGGGGGAGACGTGGTCGGCGTAGTAGGCGTACAGGGTCTCCCGCGCGAGACGGGACGCCAGCAGGCCGTCGCGGTCGGAAATGGCCGCGAACACCGCCCGGTGGTGGCGGATGGACTGCAGCATGAGCGCCGTCTGGTCGTCGGCGTCAAGGATCGACTGCTGGATCAGCTTGAGGATCGCCTCGCGGGTGACATCCCCGTAGACCTGCACCAGCCGGTTGCCGCCCGCTTCGGCGATGAGCTCGTGGAACTCCAGGTCGGCCTGGCTGAACTCGGCGTAACCACGGCTCATGCACGCCCGCATCCGCGCCATGTTCCGCTCCAGCGCGAGCAGTTGCTCGTCGGTGCGGCGGGCGGCGGCGAGCAGGTTCGCGGAGGCGTCGGCGATCATCCGGAACTGGACGAGCTCGGCGAGCCCCAGCGCGCCGCCCGAGGTGAGCATCGCGATCGAACGGCGTACCGGCTCGACCGACAGCGGCAGGATCAACGGCCCGCGCGGATCGCGTGGCTGGGACTTGACCAGGTCCATGTTCTCCAGGACACGCAGCGCTTCCCGCACCGAGGCGCGGCCGATCCCGAACTGCTCGACCAGCTCCCGCTCGCTCGGCAGGCGATCACCCGGCTTGAGCTCACCGGAGGCGATCGCGTTCTGCACGTAGTCGACGACGCGCTGGAAGAGCCGCCCGTTGGTCGCGCTCGTCTGGCTGGTCACCCTCACCCCTCCCGGCCGGTGCGCTGCGGATTCCCCGAGGATACCGGCCGGGAGGTGGGACCGTGCCCGCTCAGCGGGGCAGCAGGCCGGTCGTCACCGGGGGGGCGAGCCGGGCCAGGCCGGTCATCAGGGAGCGCTCCGGGTCGCCGATCTTCGCCGGGTCCACGTCGGTGACCCGGTCGGCGATGCGGCGGCCGATCTCGGCGGTGTCGCCGCCCATGCCGGGCCCGGCCAGCGCGGGCAGTTCGGCCAGCACGGACGCCGCGGCGGCCTCCAGTGCCAATGCGCCGTCGCGCTCGCCGAGACCGGCCAGGCACAGCGCCGCGGACAACGCCGCCGCCGCCGGGTTGGCCCAGCCCTTGCCCGCGATGTCCGGCGCCGAGCCGTGCACCGGCTCGTACATGCTCGGCGCGGTGCCGCGCGGGTTGTGGTTGGCGCTCGCGGCGAGCCCCAGCCCGCCCTGGACGGTGGCGCCGAGGTCGCTGAGGATGTCGCCGAACAGGTTGTCGGTCACGACGACGTCGAACCGGCCCGGATCCAGCGGCAGGTGCAGGCACATCGCGTCGGCGTGGACGTAGTCGTGCTCGACGTCCGGGTACCGGGTGGCGACCTCGTCCACTACGTCCTGCCACAGCTGCCCGGCGTGCACCAGGATGTTCTTCTTGTGGCACAACGTCAACCGCTTGCGCCGCGCGGAGGCGAGCCGGAACGCGAACTCCACCGTCTCGGTCGTGGCCGGGACCGTGGTGATCGAGTTCTGGATCGCCACCGCGTTCGGCGTGCCCGGGTGGGAGATCGAGCCGCCGCCGGTGTAGAGCCCCTCGGTGTTCTCCCGGATGATCACCAGATCGCAGTTGTCCGGCGAGACACCGGCGACCGGGCTCTCGACACCCGGGTAGAGGCGCACCGGCCGGATGTTGACCGACTGGGCGAACGCGACCCGCAACCCGACGATCAGTCCGCGTTCGAGGACGCCCGGTGTGACGCGCGGGTCGCCGACCGCGCCGAGCAGGACGGCGTCGTGCCGGCGCAGCGCCTCGGTCGACGCCTCGTCGAGCGCGACGCCGGTGCGCAGATAGGCCTCGGCGCCGAGGTCGAATTCGGTGGTCTCGATCGCGAAGCCGTACCGGTCGGCGGCGGCCCGGACACCGGCGAGCGCGGCCGCGGTAACGTCGGGGCCGATGCCGTCGCCGCCGATGACGGCCAGGTGGTGGGTGCGCATGTGCTGCGGTTTCTCCTTGACGTGGGGGATCAGTCGTGCAGGGCGAAGTCGCGCCAGGTCTTGCCGCCGGCCGGCTCCACGTCCACCCAGAGCGCGGTGACGCAGTGCGGGCAGACGTAGGCGACGGCCGCGAGGTCGCCGTGGACCTCGACGCGGGCGCCCAGGTCGTCGGCGCCGAGCACGACCCGGCCCGCGATCGACTCCCACCCGCCGGTGAGGTCGCCGAGCGCCTGTCCGCAGTGGCGGCACGACCCGACCAGCCCGTCGGCGATCCGGTGCGTCACGAGCGCCGCGCCCCAGATCCCGGTTGGCTCGCCCGGCGCGGCCACCGGCCCGGTCCGCGGTCCGGTCATCCGGCTGCGCCGGGAATCCCGGATTTCGGCCCGCCGCGCGTCGGTGGCCGCCTGGTCGACCTCGCCGTCCCGCAGCTCCACGCCGTAGAGGCGGGCCGCGGATTCAACGGTGACCGCGCCGGATTCCACGTCGGCCGCGACCTTCGCCGGGTCGCGCAGCAGCGGATCGCCGTAGCCGCCGCCGTTCTGCACGGTGCACTCGAAGACGTCGCCGAACGCGATCCGGGCGGCCGGTGCGACCCCGGGCAGCACCTGGTGGTCGCCGTCGAGGTCGGTCAGCGCCACCACCGGCGCGCCGGTGCCGAGGCGCTCCAGCGCGCTCGCGCCGGTCACCCGCTCGAAGCGCGCGCAGGACCCGGGCAGGCCGCCGAACAGGCCGGTCCGGTTCGGCAGTGCGACGCCGTGCGTGCCGAGTACGCCGGTGACCTCCTGCGTGTCGATCGGGGTCAGCGCGAACTGGATCCCGTTGCCACCGCGGAAGGTCCCGGCGCCACCGGAGTCGGGCACCATGCGGCGCCACAGGTACAGCAGCGGGTGACGCATCTCCTGCTGCTCCACGTCGGTGGCGCCGCCGGAGAGGATGACCATCGCGCCACCGGCGTCCACTCCGTCGCGGAAGGAGAACGCCGGGCCGCCCCACAGCAGCGAGTCCATGTACATCGAGGCGAACGGCTCGCCGTGCTGGTCGACGCCGCCGAACTGGTTGAGCTGCCAGGACCCGTCGGAGGGGCCGAACGCGTAGCCCTCGTACTTGTCGGAGAACGACAGCATCTTCGCGATCGCGCCACCGGCGGAGCAGGTCGCGGTCCAGTTCGCGCCCGCCGCGCCGCCGGAGACCGGCATCGGCTCGACCGCGGTGACGCACAACCCGTCCGGCGCGGTGACCTCGACCGGCCGCATCAGGCCGTGGTTCCACGGGATGTCGGACCCGAAGGTGATCAGCATCAGGGTCGCGACCGCCCCGAGCAGACCGCCTCGGGTGGTCATGCCGTAGGCGGGCGACTGCGGGCTCGCGGCGGAGAAGTCGAACACCAGCCGGTCACCGGTCTTCTCCAGGCGGCACGGCACCTGCAGCAGCTCGATGCCCTCGTCCCCGTCCGGCCGGTCCAAATAGGACGTGTGCTCGTACACGCCGTCCGGCAGTGCACGCAGCAGGGCCCGCAGGTCGGCTTCGGAGCTGTCGAGGGTCTTCTCCATGGTGGCGCGCACCGCGTCCGCGCCGTAGCGGTCGCACAGCTCATGGAAGCGCTGCTCGGCCACGCGCAACCCGGCCAGGAAAGCGCGGAAGTCGTTGGCCACGGTGTCGTGCATGCGGGAGTTGAGGACGATGGTGTCCCACAGTTCCTGGTTCAGCACGTCCTTGCGCACGATCCGGCCCGGCGGGATGCGGATGCCTTCCTGGAACACGTCGGTGGCGGTGGTGCACCAGCTGCCCGGGTCCATGCCGCCGAGGTCGACCTGGTGGGCCATGCAGCCCAGCCACGCCACGATCTCGCCGTCGCGGAACACCGGCTTGCAGAACTGCACGTCGTTCTGGTGCATCGCGGCCAGGTACGGGTCGTTGATGATGAAGACGTCCCCGGGCTCGATGTCGTCGTAGCGGTCCAGGAACACCTCGATGGCCATCGCCCCGGTGTAGATGGGGGTGAGCAGGTAGGTGCCGATGATCGCCATCTCGCCGGCGGCGGTGTAGATGCCGAAGTTGTAGTCGGTGGCGTGCACGACGGGGGAGCCGGACACGTGCTCGACGGTGGTCCCGCCCTCGGAGTTGATGGACCAGAGTTTGTGCCGGATGACCTCGTAGGTGACCGGGTCGACGGTGGTGGTCATGCGTTGTTCTCCTTCCCGGTCAGCGGTTCTGGATGATGATGTCGCCGAAGCGGTCGACCTCGGCGTCCTGTCCTGGCCCGATCACGACGGTGGTGTCGCGGAGCTCGACGATGGCGAGGCCCTCGATGCGCAGCCCGTCGTGCAGGTGCTCGGCGCGGTAGACCGCGGCGTCGCGCCACTGGCCGCCGGAGAACACGCGGCGCGTGCCCGGTTCTGCGCCGCCCGCCTTGCCGAGTGCGCCGGTGTCGAACTCGGCGCGCGGCACGGGACTCGTGGCGACCACGCGGAACGTAGTGATCTCCACCCCGCCTTCCAGGAACGCGGCACCCTTGCCGAAGCGGCCCTCGTAGATCTCGACGAACCGCTCCACCATCGCGTTGACGTCGGCCGGGGTGATCCGGTCGGCGTCGACCGGCACGGTGAGCACGTGGATCTGCGCGCGGAACCGGATCTCCACGAACTTCGCGAACGTGATCGAGTCCTCGGCCGCGCCCGCGGCGATCAGGTCGCGCCGGGCGCGGGCGGCCAGCTCGTCGAACGTGGCGTTGAGCTCGTCCGGCGCCAGCGCGGTGGCGTGGTCGGTGGTGCCCGGCGGGGTCTGCAGCGGCTTGGACAGCTCCTCGACCATGGTCAGGTCGGAGCAGCCGATGCTGAAGGCGGAGTGCACCGAGGCGGTGAGGGGCACGACGATCTGCGGGCAGCCGAGCTCGGCGCCGTAGGAAAAGGCGTGCAGGGGACCGGCGCCGCCGTAGGCGAAGACGGCGAAGTCGGCCGGGTCGTAGCCCTGCTCGACGGTGACCTGGCGGACCAGGTCGGCCATCCGGGCGTCCACAATGGTCTTGATGCCCTCCGCGGCCTGCTCGATCGTCAGCCCTGCGGGTTTGGCGACGTGCTCGTCGATCGCGGCGCGTGCCTTGTCCACGTCCAGGGTGAGCCGCCCCCCGAGGAAGTTGTCCGGGTTCAGGTAGCCCAGCACGAGGTCGGCGTCGGCCACCGTGGGCCGGGTGCCGCCCCGGCCGTAACACGCCGGGCCGGGGCGCGCGCCTGCCGACTCCGGGCCGACCTGCAGGACGCCGTTGCGGACGGAGGCGATCGAGCCCGCGCCCGCGCCGATCGCGCGCACCGCCACGGACGGGAGGGCGAGTTCGTCGCGGCCGATGAGCGTCGTGTTCGACATGACCGGCCGCCCGTCGAGGACCAGGCCGACGTCGAAACTCGTGCCGCCCATGTCGGTGGTGACGATGTTGCGGTACCCGTTGCGCGCGCCGGCGAACTGCGAGGCGACGACCCCGCCGACCGGGCCAACATCACGGTGGCCGCGGCCCGTTTCTCGACCTCGGCGAAGGTCGCCAGCCCGCCGTTGGACTGCATGAGCAGCGGCCCTGTCTTGAGACCCGCCTTGGCGAGGGTGTTCTCGAACGAGTCCAGCGAGGTCTTCAGCACCGGGCGCAGGCTCGCGTTGACGGCGGTGGTCAGCGTGCGCTCGTACTCGCCGATGCGGGGCAGGAACTCCGAGGACAGGGTGACCGACGCGCCCGGCGCTTCCTCGGCGATGATTTCCGCGACGCGCTTCTCGTGCACGTCGTTGGCGAACGACCACAGCAGCGACACCGCGAAGACCTCGGCGCCCGCCTCCTGGAGGCGCCGCACCGCGCCGCGGACGTCGTCCTCGTCCAGCGGGCACACGACGCGGCCCGCGTAGTCGATGCGCTCGGTGACCTCGACGATGAGGCGGCGCGGCACCGCGGCAGGCTGCTTGACCAGCGTGCGGAAACGTTTGATGTCGTCTTCCTCCAGGCCGGTGGCCTTGAAGCCGCGCATGATGGTAAGCGTGTCGCCGAACCCGCGGGTCTGGATGAGCCCGACCCTGCGGCTGCGGCCCTCCAGCATGGCGTTGGTGGCGACCGTGGTGCCGTGGGCGAACACCTCGACGTCGGCCAGCAGCCGTTCCAGCGGGACCCCGCGCTCGTCGGCCGCGAGTACGAGGGTGTCCAGCACACCCTGCGCCGGGTTGTCGGGCACCGTCGAGGACTTGTAGCGGCCCACGGCGCCTGCCGAGTCGATCACGACGGTGTCGGTGAAGGTGCCTCCGATGTCGGAGGCCACGTAGTAGCTGGGCATCGCGGCGTTTCACTCCTTTGTGCGCTGACGGGGACCGTCGGGGTCAGGACGCGTCCTCGGCCGCCGATGTCTTCTTCTGCTTGAGTTCGGTGATCGTGGCTTCGATGTGGGCACGCGCGAGCCGCTCGGCCGCCTGGCCGTCGCCTGCCTCGATGGCGTCGGCGATGGCGGTGTGCTCGGCGATCGCGCGGATCGCGCTCTCCGGCCGTACCAGCGCGACCGGCGCGAACACCTGCGCGGTCATCCGCAGGATCGGCAGCTGCCCGATCACGAAGTCGTTGCCGGACAGGTGGACCACGTGCTCGTGGAAGTCCACATTGGAGTCGGTGTAGTCGCGCGGCGTCCACGGTTCCACGGCCGCGCGCTGCACCTCGATGGCCCGGCGGAGGTGGCGGATCAGGCCGCCGCCGCGGTTGTTCTCCGCCGCCAGCCGCGCGGCGAGACCGTCCACCACCGCGCGCAGCTGGTAGGCGTCCAGCAGCGTGTCCAGGTCGCCGGTGATGACCTGGGCGCCCTGCCCGGCGGTGACCTTGACCAGGCCCTCCTGCTCCAGGACGCGCAGCGCCTCACGCAGCGGGGTGCGGCTGACACCCAGTTCGGCGGACAGGTGTTCCTGCCGCAGCCACGACCCGGTCGGGTAGCGGTGGGTGTAGATCCGCTCCCGGATGATCGCGGCCGTTTCGTCCACGAGCGGGATGCGCGAGGGCGCTCCCGTCCGGTCCTCTCGTCTGGCCAACGCTCGCCGACCTTCCTTGCTCGACGGCTGGATACAGCGACGTCAGACTGACCCACGCGCACCGGCTCGTCAACCCCGACCCCCCGAGTTTCACCCGGTCCGCCCGGAAAACCACAGCTCGTAGCCCCTTTTTGTGCGACAACTTGACTCGCCGACCGGCGCTGGTTCATGCTCGTCACATCACAAGCTGGTCCGACCAGCAGTCGATCGCCGGTGTTGCCGACCTGGCTGGCAAGACCTGGGACGACGACGTCCAGAGGAGAATTTCCGATGAGTTCGCATGCGGGCTTCGCGCTGCCCGAGTTCCCGTCCGGACTGCCGGTCGGCCCGGGGTGGGTCGCCGGCGCCGGAACCGCGCCGGTGGTGTTCCCCTACGACGGATCGGTGGTCGCGCACGCGCCGGTCGGATCGGTCGGCGACGCCCGCGCCGCCCTCGACGCGGGGGCGGCCGCGGTGAAACCGGTCGGCAGGCTCACCTCGGCGGTCCGTCGCGCGATCCTCCTCGACGTGGAGGCCGGGCTCCGGGCGCACGAGGCGGAGCTCGTCGACCTGCTCATCGCCGAGACCGGCAAGACCCGCGGCGACTGCGAGGTGGAGTTCGCCCGCACGGTCTTCACCTGGTCGGCCGCGGCCGAAGAAGTCGCCCGCATCCACGGCGAAACCGTGCCGCTGGACCTGCAGCCTTCCGGCGCGGGGATGATCGGGTTCTGGACCCGCCGCCCGATCGGGCTCGTCGTCGGGATCGCCGGGTTCAACGGCCCGCTCCTGCTGGCCAGCCACAAGATCGCGCCGTCCATCGCCGCGGGCTGCCCGGTGATCTGCAAGCCCGCCCCCGCCACGCCCCTGACGGCGCTGTGGCTGGCGGACCAGGTCCGGCAGGCCGCCGCCCGGCACGGGGCGCCGCCGGAGATCGTGCAGGTCATCACCGGCGACGCCGAAGTCGGGCACACGCTGGTGGCGGACCCGCGCGTGGCGGCGGTGTCGTTCACCGGTTCCGCCGCCGTCGGGCACCGGATCGCACGCGACGCCGCGCCGCGGAAGGTGCTGCTGGAACTGGGCTCCAACGCGGCACTGGTCGTCGACACCGACGCCGACCTCGACAAGGCCGCCGACGCCGTGGTGCGCGGCGGCTACTACTTCAACGGCCAGGCCTGCATCGCCGTGCAACGCGTGATCGTGTGCGAGCCGGTGCGCGAGGAGTTCGTCGGCAAGCTCACCGCCCGCATGGGCGAGCTGACGGTCGGCGACCCGCGCGACCCGCGAACCCGGGTGGCGCCGCTGATCAACGAGGCGGCGACACGGCGCACCCTCGACTGGATCGAGCAGGCCGAGCAGGCCGGGGCGAAGATCCTGCACGGCGGCCGGGTGATCGACCGCACCGTCGAGCCGACCCTCCTGCTCGACGTGCCGGAAACCGCCGACGCGTGGTGCGAGGAGATCTTCGCCCCTGTCGTGGCGATCCGGTCCGTGCCCGACCTCGCGGCGGCGCTGGACCTGGTCAACCGGTCCCGCTACGGCCTGCACGCCAGCGTGTTCACCCGCTCGCTCGCCGCCGCGTTCGCCGCCATCGAGGAACTCGAGGTCGGCGGAGTGGTCGTCAACGAGGTGCCCGGCTTCCGGTCCGACATCATGCCCTACGGCGGTGTGAAGGACTCGGGAACCGGCCGGGAGGGACCGCGTTTCGCGATCGAAGAACTGACCGTCACCCGCATGGCCGTGATCCGGCCGGAATGAGCGAGACCATGACCGACTACACCACGTTGTTCCGGCTCGACGGCAAGCGCGCGCTGCTGATCGGCGCCGGCGGTATCGGCCGCGAGGCCGCGCTCGCGCTCGCCGCCCACGGCGCCGAGGTGATCTGCGCCGACAAGGACCCGCTCACCGCGAAGGCGACCGCGGCCGACACCGGCGGCGAAGCCCTCGAACTCGACATCACCGACGCGGCGGCCGTGCACCGGGCCGCCCGCGAACTCGGGGACCTCGACGTCGTGGTCCTCACCGCGGCGACGAACGTGCGCAAGGGGATCCTCGACTACGCGCCGGAGGAGTTCGACCGCGTGGTCGCGCTCAACCTGAAAGCGACCTTCACCGTGCTGCAGGCGTTCGGCCGCGGGATGGTGGAGCGCGGCACCGGCAGCATCGTGGTCTTCTCCTCGGTGCGCGGGTTCGTCGTCGAACCCGGCCAGTCGGTTTACGCCGCCACCAAGGCCGGCGCGATCCAGCTGGTCAAGACCGCGGCCGCCGAGTTCGGCGCAGCCGGCGTCCGCGTCAACGCCATCGCCCCCGGCGTGGTGGAAACCCCGCTGACCGACCAGATCAAGAACGACCCCGGCTGGTACCGGGCCTACGCCACCAAAGGCGCGCTGGGCCGCTGGTCGAAGCCCACCGAACTGGCCGGAGCCGTCGTATTCCTGGCCTCCGACGCGGCAGGTTACGTCACCGGATCGACCGTCATGGTCGACGGTGGCTGGACGGCCGTCGACGGACGTTTCACCCCACCGGCCTGACCCCTGACCCCCGGGAGAACCCATGTCCGGCAACACCGGCGTTGCCGACCACGACGAGCTCGCGCGGACCACCCTGCGCAAGGTCACGTGGCGGCTCGGCGTTCTGCTGTTCTTCGTCTACGTCCTCAACTACCTCGACCGCACCAACATCTCCATCGCGAAGCTGAAGATGCAGCCGGACATCGCCCTGAGCGAAACGGCTTTCGGCCTTGGCGCGGGGTTGTTCTTCGTCGGCTACGTGCTGTTCGAAGTGCCCAGCAACATGATCCTCTACCGCGTCGGCGCCCGGTACTGGATCGCCCGCATCATGTTCACCTGGGGCCTGGTGTCGATGGCGATGTTCCTGGTCCGCGACGAGTGGAGCTTCTACGCGCTGCGGTTCCTCCTGGGTGTCGCCGAAGCCGGCCTGGTGCCCGGCGTGATCCTCTACCTCAGCCAGTGGGTTCCCGCGGTGCGGCGGGCACGGTTGATCAGCGTTTTCTACGTCGCCGTGCCGGTGTCGACGGTCATCGGCGCGCCGCTGTCCAGCTGGCTCATGGGGTTCCCGCCGTGGGGCCTGACCGGCTGGCAGTTCATGTTCCTGGTCGAAGGTTTCCCGTGCCTGGTCATGGCGTTCGTGGTGGTGCGGTTCCTGACGGACAAGCCCGCGCAGGCGACGTGGCTCAGCGAGCGGCAGCGCGCGTGGCTGATCGCGGAGCTGGACCGGGAGGAGAAGGCCAACTCCGCGGGCGGGCACCGCGCCGGCTCGCTGCGTGCCGCGGTGCGCGACCGGGGTGTGCTGGGCATGTCGTTCGCGTTCTTCGCGATGATCATCCCGCTGTACGCGATGGCGTTCTTCCTCCCGACGATCGTCCGGCAGATGGGATCGTTCAGCACCGCGCAGATCGGCTGGCTCACCGCGATCCCGTACGCGTTCGCCGCGCTCGCGATGTGGTTGCTGGCGCGCAATTCCGACCGCACCGGGGAACGCACTCGCCACTACGTGGTGCCCGCGCTGGCCGGTGTCGCCGGGCTCGTGCTCGGCGCGCTGAGCCTCACCGGGTCCCCGTTGCTGGCGCTGACCGGGTTCACACTCGCCGCGATCGGCTGCATCTCCACCCTGCCGGTGTTCTGGGCGCACGCGCCCTACCTGCTCAGCGGCCCGGCGACGGCCACCGGCATCGCGTTCATCACCGCGGTCGGCAACCTCGCCGGATTCGTCTCGCCGTACATGGTCGCCCTGATCAAGGGTGACGGGCCTGGGCAGGGCAACAGCAGCGCGGCGGTGCTGGTGACCGCGGTGTTCCTGACCGGCGCCGCTGTGACGATGGCGGGGGTCGGGCGCCGGATCCGCAGGCGCTCGGGCGTGGCCGCGGCCACCCCGGCGGCGGAGACGACCGGTGGCTGACCGGACTGTCATCGGCCTGATCGGCGCGGGCAAGGCGGTCGCCGATGCGCCGCATCGCGGACGCGGTGACGCCAACCACCAAGGATCGGCTCGGGCAAGGCCGGCTGGCACGCTCGCCGGCCAGGCGAGCCGCCCTGCCGCACCTCGCCGGGATTCCTGTCCCACGGGGACACCGGCGCCACCGGGCCGGTGGCGCGCGGCGACATCGGAACCGTCCGCGAACACCTGACCAACCCCTGCCACCGGTCGGCGTGGCCCGCGACTGCCACGAGCGGTCCCGGGCGGCGCCGACCGGCCTGACCCCTCGCCACCCCGACCGGTTGACGGAGAGCCCAGTGACCACCCAGACCACCACCGTGTCCCTCGACGACAAGTACACCGCCGACCGCGGGCGGGTCCTGCTGTCCGGGATCCAGGCCCTGGTGCGCTTGACGCTCGAACAGCGCCGCCTGGACAACTCCCGCGGGCTGCCCACCCGCGTGTTCGTCTCCGGCTACCAGGGCTCGCCGCTGGGCGGGGTGGACCTGGAGATGGGCCGGGCCGCACGGTTCCTCGACCCGGCGGGGGTGGTGTTCCGGCCGGGTGTCAACGAAGAGCTCGCCGCGACCGCCGTCGCCGGCACGCAGCTGCTCGACCAGCTGCCGGGGCGGCGGCACGAGGGTGTCACCGGGTTCTGGTACGGCAAGAACCCCGGCCTGGACCGGGCCGCGGACGCGATCCGGCACGGCAACATCTCGGGCACCGCGCCGCTCGGCGGGGCGGTCGCCTGGATCGGCGACGACCCGGCGAGCAAGTCCTCGACGGTGCCGAGTTCGTGCGAGCCGATGATGCAGAGCCTGTCCATGCCGCTGCTCGCACCCGGCTCGGTGGCCGAGATCGTCGAGTTCGGGCTGCACGCGGTCGCGTTGTCCCGCGCGAGCGGGTTGTGGGCCGGGCTGAAGATCGTGGCCGACATCGCCGACGCCTCCGCGACCGTGGACGTGGGCGACCTGCGCGCCGGCATCCCTGAACCAGCCCGCCGCGAGCGCGGCCCGCTGCCCACGCTCCTCGGCCCGGCGGCGCTGGACGCCGAATTCGACCTGCTCACGCGACGGCTGGACCTCGCCCGCGCCTATGCCCGCGACGCCCGGCTCAACCGGGTCGTGTTCTCCGCCGCTTCCGCCCGCCTGGGCGTTCTCGCCTCCGGCACCGGGTTCGCCGTCCTGCAGCGCGCCCTCGACGACCTCGGGTTCGACGAAGCGGCGATGGACGCGCTCGGGCTCCGGCTGATCCGGCTCGCCATGCCCTTCCCCCTCGACGACCCGGAGCTGGTCCGGCTGACCGACGGGCTGGAGGAGGTGCTCGTCGTGGAGGACAAGGTGCCCTTCCTGGAAGGCCACCTGAAGGAGGCGCTGTACCGGCGGCCAGGCGCGCCGAACGTGGTCGGCCGGCGCGACGAGACCGGGCGGCCGTTGCTGACCGCGCGGGGACAGCTCGGCGCGGAGGACGTCGCCCAGGCCGTGGCCGCCCGCATCACCGCGGTGATCGGGCCGGACCGGCTGCCGCCCGCCGCGGTCGCCCACCTGGCCGCGATCGCGCCCCGGCGGCCCGCGCGCATCGGCGTGCCGCTGGCCGCCGGCAAGCGCACGCCGTACTTCTGCTCGGGCTGCCCGCACAACACCTCCACCCGCGCCGCCGACGACACGCTCGTGGGCGCCGGCATCGGGTGCCACGTCATGATCACCCTCGACGGCGCGGGCCGCGGCAGGCAGATCGGCCTGACCCAGATGGGCGGGGAGGGCGCCCAGTGGATCGGGCTGGCGCCGTTCACCGGCGACCGGCACTTCGTGCAGAACCTCGGCGACGGCACCTTCCACCACTCGGGTTCGCTGGCGATCCGCGCCGCGGTCGCCGGTGGTGTCACCATGACCTACAAGCTGCTCTACAACGACGCCGTCGCGATGACCGGTGGCCAGCAGCTGATCGGGCGGCTGTCGGTCCCCGAGATCACCCGGCTGCTCGCCACCGAGGGCGTGCGGCGCATCGTGATCACCACCGACGACCCCGGCAAGTACCGGGGCGTGGCGCTCGACCCGATCGCGTCCGTCCGCCACCGGGACGACTTCGCCGAGGCCGAAGCCGAACTGGCCGCCGTCGACGGCGTCACCGTGCTGATCCACGACGACCAGTGCGCAGCCGAAGAGCGGCGGCTGCGCAAGCGCGGCAAACTGCCCACGCCCGCCGAAAAAGTCGTGATCAACGAGCGGGTGTGCGAGGGCTGCGGTGACTGCGGCGACGTGTCCACCTGCCTGTCGGTGCAGCCCGTGGACACCGAGTTCGGCCGCAAGACCCGCATCCACCAGGCCTCCTGCAACTCCGACTTCTCCTGCCTGAAGGGCGACTGCCCGTCGTTCCTGCTCGTCGAACCGGGCGCCCAGCGCGAACCGCTCCCGGGACAACCGCCCGTGGCGCTCGTCGAGCCGGAGCCGAAGGTCACCGGCACCGAGACACTGCTGCGGATGCCCGGCATCGGCGGCTCCGGCGTGGTGACCGTCTCGCAGATCCTGCAGATGGCCGCGCACCTGGACGGCAAGTTCGCCGCCGGTCTCGAGCAGACCGGTCTCGCGCAGAAGGGCGGGCCGGTCACCTCCGACGTCCGGATCGGCAAGCAACCGGTGCGCGGTTCGCTGCGCGCGTCGCGCTCCACAGTGGACGTCCTGATCGGCTTCGACCTGCTCGGCGCGGCCGACGAGTCCACTTTGGCCACAGCCCGCGGCGACCGCACCATCGCGGTCCTGAACACCTCCGTGGTGCCGACCGCGGCGATGGTGACCAATCGCGTCGCCGTGCCGGGGAGCGTCGACGACCTGCTCGCGCGGATCGCCGAGGCCACCACGCCGGAGGCGAACCTGCACCTGGACGCGCAGCGTCTCGCCGAATCGCTGTTCGCCGACCACATGCCCGCCAACATGCTGCTCGTCGGCGCCGCCTACCAGCACGGCTGCATCCCCGTCGCCGCGGCGGCGATCGAGCAGGCCATCCGGCTCAACGGCGCGGCGGTGGAGAAGACCCTGGCCGCGTTCCGCTGGGGACGCGCCGCCGTCCTCGACCCGGCGGCGGTGTTCGCCGCGGCGGGCGCCAGCCCGGAGCCGGCGGATGCCGGGTTCGAAGCGGCGCTCGCCACCCGGATCGCCGACCTCACCGGCTACCAGAACGAGGCCTTCGCCCGCGCCTACGCCGAAGAGGTGCACCGCGTCGTGGAGATCGCGGAAGCCCGCGCCGGCGACGTCGCCGCCGAGCGAGTCGGGCTCGCTTACGCGCGTGGTCTGCACAAGCTCCTGGCGTACAAGGACGAGTGCGAGGTCGCCCGCCTCCACCTCGACCCGGTGGAGAAAGCGCGGCGGGAGGCCGAGTTCGAGCCGGACGCGAAGGTGTCGGTGATGCTGCACCCGCCGGTGCTGCGGGCGCTGGGGATGAAGCGGAAGATCCGCCTGCGTGGCCGCACCGCCGAGCTGACCTTCCGCGGCCTCCGCGCGGCCAGGAAGCTGCGGCACACGCCGTTCGACGTGTTCGGCTACGCCGCGGTGCGCAAGACCGAGCGGCAGCTCGTCGGCGAGTACCAGGCCCTGGTGCGGGACGCGCTGACCCACCTGACCCCGGCGACGCTGGACGCGGTGTGCGAGATCGTCGCGCTGCCCGACCTGGTGCGCGGCTACGAGGACATCAAGCTCGCCAACGTGGTGAAGTTCCGGGCCCGCGCACGTGACCTCCTGGCCGGCCTGTCGGAGGGAGCGATGTGCGACCAGTAGCCCCGTGCTCGGCGGTGCTGCGGCTCGACGTCATCGAGACGCCCTACGCGATCGCCCGCGTCACCTCGATCCTGACCGCCCGGCGGTTCGACGTGCTCACCCTGGACGTCGGCGCCCCGGCCGGCGGTCGCCGCCGCATGACGGTCGAGCTGTCGGCCGGGGACGACCTCGAAGTGCGCCGGGCGGTGAAGTACCTGCACCGCTCGCCCGACGTCCTCAAGGTCGTCCACCTGCCCGACGAGGAGTCGCACGCCCGGCGCGCCGCGTTCGTGGTGATCGACGCGCCTGCCCACCGGCTGCCCGAGGTCGTCACCGTCGCCCAGGCGATGTCGGCCGAGATCGTCGAGGCGGGCCACGGCCGCTGCACGTTGTTCCTGGCCGCCGAGCCGGACCGGGTCGCCGAGCTCGTGACCGCCCTCGGCGGGTTCCCCGTCCGCGACGTCGTGCTCTCGGCGCCCGTGCGCACCCGGACGCTGCGCCGCGCGGGTGAGCACCGGCACGCCGGTCAGGGCACGATGCTGAACGCCCGGATCTTGCGGTAGATCGTCGCCCGGGACATGCCGAGGTCCGCGGCCGCGCGCTCCTTGTTGCCGTCGTTGGCCGCGAGGCTGCGCACGATCGCGTCGCGTTCCATGATCTCCAGACGCGTCAGCTGGCGCCGGGTCACGGTCCGGCATTCCGCGGGCAGGTCGTCCACCTCGATCAGGCCGGTCCGGCGCCGCCGGGAGACCTGGGCCAGGACGTCGTCGAGCTGGCGGACGTTGCCGGTCCAGGGCAGCCGCATCAGCTGCCGCAGGCACGCGTCCGACACCTCGATGTCCCGGTTGCCCGCGTGACGGGCCAGCAGGGCGGGCACGAGGCGGCGCACGTCTTCGATCCGGTGCCGCAGCGGCGGCACCTCGACCGTGTGCGCGAAGAACGGCATGAGCCAGTTGTGGATCTCCGTCCCGCGCGGGTCCTCCCCCACGGTGACCGCCACCCACGCCGGCGCGTCGTCCGGGGGAGCGCCCTGCCAGGTGGTGAACAACTCGGTGAGCCGCCGCATCCCGTCGTCGCTCAGCGTGTCGGCGTGGCGCAGGATCACCGCGGGTGAGTTTCCGCCGCTCACCTCGTCGGCGAGGGCGTGCGCCCACGCCTCGTGGTTGCCCACCGGAGCGCAGTCCAGCACGATCTGGCGGCCCGGCGCGTGCCGGCGGGCCACGGCCTGCGCGAGGGCCGTCTTGCCCGTTCCGTTCTCGCCGGTCAGCACCAGCCAGTTCCCGCCGGTGATGCTCGCCTCCGCCGCGGCACACGCCTGCCGCCACACCGGGCTGCTCCCGGCCAGCCCGGGCAACCGCACGTCGGCGGGACCGGCGGCGCGCCGGGGCACGGCCTGGTTCTTCACCCGGAACAGGCCGCCCACCAGGGTCGAACCGTGGTGCACCGGCCGGTACTCCAGGCGGGCGACTACACCGGACGGCAGGTCGGCCAGGACCGTGGCCGGCGTGGGCGATCCCGCGACATCGGCCGTGTGGGTGATCAGCGCCGCCCGGTCCGCCGCGTCGTACAGGTCCTGGGCGTGGTTGTTGACCATCACCACGTCCTCGTTGACGGCCAGGATGGCGCCCGATCCGCGTCGGCAGGACGCCAGGTATTCGCGGAACAGCGCCAGCTCACGGGCCCCGGCACCGGCGAGCATCGCTTCCTCGATCCGCTTCGCGGTCGTGCGGGCGAGGGTCAGCAGCAGCGGGCCGGGCGTGCCGGTCCACGAGGTGAGATCGAGTACTCCGACCAGGTGGCCGCGGATGGGGTGGTGGATCGGCGCGCCGGCGCATTCGAAGGCCGCCAGGCGGCTGTTGAAGTGTTCGAAGCCGGACACGAGCACGGGTTGCTGGCATTCGAGTGTCGTGCCGATCCCGTTCGTCCCGATCGACTCCTCCGCGTAACTGAACCCGGGGGCGAGGCAGATCCGGTCCAACCCGGAGTGCAGCGCGCGGTCCGGGCTGGAGCGGCTCACCACGAGCCCGTCGGCGTCGGTGAGCAGGATGGCGACCGGGTGATCGGACAGTTCGGACGTCAGGTTGTCCAGGATCGGCTTGGCGCTGCGCAGCAGGAGGCTGTCCTCGTCACGGTCGGCGACGAAGATCGGATCGGGTTCGTCGGCGTCGATCCGGTGCTCCAGCGCGCGCCGCCACGACGCGGAAATGATCTCCCGCACGCCCGCCAGCTCGGGCACTGGACGCGACAGAAACTTCTCCCGCAGAGCGCTGACCTGCGATTCCGACCGGTGTCCTGGCCTCGTCACCACCGTCTCCCTTGACGTCGAGTGCTGTGGTCACTGGGCTGATCCACCCACGAAAACCCATCGTGGCGGAGATCGTGCCGTATCCCGGTCTCACATTGAGACAGAACTCACCTGCGATGCGCAACACACTCTCCCCCGTCAGTGACGACTGCCGGGCGGCGAGACCCGGCCCGAGGAGGCTGAATTGAGCAGGCAGAGTCTCACCAAGGCGCACAACAAGATCACCGAGCTGTCCTGGGAGCCCACCTTCGCCACGCCGGCGACGCGGTTCGGCACGGACTACACGTTCGAGAAGGCCCCCAAGAAGGACCCGCTCAAGCAGATCATGCGGTCCTACTTCCCGATGGAGGAGGAGAAGGACAACCGCGTCTTCGGCGCGATGGACGGCGCGATCCGCGGCAACATGTTCCGTCAGGTGCAGCAGCGTTGGCTGGAGTGGCAGAAGCTGTTCCTGTCCATCATCCCGTTCCCGGAGATCTCCGCGGCCAGGGCGATGCCGATGGCCATCGACGCCGTGCCGAACCCGGAAATCCACAACGGACTCGCGGTGCAGATGATCGACGAGGTTCGGCACTCCACGATCCAGATGAACCTCAAGAAGCTGTACATGAACAACTACATCGACCCGGCGGGGTTCGACATCACCGAGAAGGCGTTCGCGAACAACTACGCGGGCACCATCGGCCGCCAGTTCGGCGAGGGGTTCATCACCGGTGACGCGATCACCGCGGCCAACATCTACCTCACGGTGGTGGCCGAGACCGCGTTCACCAACACTCTGTTCGTCGCCATGCCCGACGAGGCCGCCGCCAACGGCGACTACCTGCTGCCGACGGTCTTCCACTCGGTGCAGTCCGACGAGTCCCGGCACATCAGCAACGGCTACTCCATCCTGCTGATGGCCCTGGCCGACGAGCGCAACCGGCCGCTGCTGGAGCGCGACCTGCGCTACGCCTGGTGGAACAACCACTGCGTGGTGGACGCCGCGATCGGCACCTTCATCGAGTACGGCACCAAGGACCGCCGCAAGGACCGCGAGTCCTACGCCGAGATGTGGCGCCGCTGGATCTACGACGACTACTACCGCAGCTACCTGCTCCCGCTGGAGAAATACGGCCTGGTCATCCCGCACGACCTGGTCGAGGAGGCGTGGAACCGGATCACGAACAAGTTCTACGTGCACCGGGTCGCGCAGTTCTTCGCCACCGGCTGGCCGGTGAACTACTGGCGCATCGACGGCATGACCGACGCCGACTTCGAGTGGTTCGAGGACAAGTACCCGGGCTGGTACAGCCAGTTCGGCAAGTGGTGGGAGGCTTACAACCGGCTGCGCTACCCCGGCCGGAACAAGCCGATCGCGTTCGAAGAGGTCGGCTACGAGTACCCGCACCGCTGCTGGACCTGCATGGTGCCCTGCCTGGTCCGCGAGGACCTGGTGGTCGACAAGGTCGACGACCAGTGGCGCACCTACTGCTCGGAAACCTGCGCCTGGACCGACAAGGTCGCCTTCCGCCCCGAGTACGAGGGCCGCGAGACCCCCAACATGGGCCGGCTCACCGGCAAGCGCGAATGGGAGACGCTGCACCACGACCGCGACCTCGCCGACATCGTCAAGGACCTGGGCTACGTCCGTGACGACGGCAAGACGCTCATCCCGCAGCCGCACCTGGACCTGGACGACCCGAAGAAGCTGTGGACGCTCGACGACCTGCGCGGCATCCGGTTCGCCAGCCCGAACGTCACGCTCAACCAGATGACCGATCAGGAGCGCGAGGAGTGGGCCGCGGCCTACCGCGCCAACCCGAACGTCACGGTCGCCTGACGGCCTGAGGACCCGCGGACGGCGGTGTGCCCCCACCGCCGTCCGCTCCCCGGAGAATCGAGAGACCAAATGGCCGACAAGCACCGCATCTCCTTCGAACCGGTCGACATCGAGATGGAGGTCGGCGAGGACGAGAAGATCCTCGACGCCGCGTTCCGCCAGGGCATCCACCTCATGCACGGGTGCCGCGAGGGCCAGTGCTCGGCGTGCAAGTCGTACGTGCTGGACGGCGAGATCCAGATGGAGCGCTACTCGACGTTCGCCTGCAACGACGCCGAGGTCGAAGAAGGCTATGTGCTGCTGTGCCGGGCGCACGCCTTCAGCGACTGCACCATCGAGCTGCTCAACTTCGACGAGGAGGAGCTGCTCAACTCCGCCCCGCTGCAGCGGATCCGGACCGAGGTCGTCGAGATCGTGGAGCACACGCACGACATCGTCGGGCTCAAGCTCAAGCCGGTCGACCCGCCGGCGTATGAGTTCAAACCCGGCCAGTACGCCGATCTGACCATCCCGGGCACCGACGAGCACCGGTCGTTCTCGATGGCGACGATCCCGTCCACCGCCGACCACATCGAGTTCGTCATCAAGAAGTACCCGGGCGGCCGGTTCTCCGCGTTGCTCGACGACGGGATCGCGGCCGGCGACACGATCGAGCTGACCGGGCCGTACGGCAACTTCACGCTCAAGAACGGGCACGTGCTGCCCCTGGTGCTGATGGCGGGCGGCGCCGGCATGGCTCCGGTGCTCAGCCTGCTGCGCCACCTCAGCGAAACCGGGGATACCAGGCGGATCCGCTTCTACTACGGCGCGCGCACCGCCGCGGACCTGTTCTACCTGGACGAGATCCGCGCGCTGGGCGAACGGCTGCCCGACTTCGGGTTCGTCGTCGCGCTTTCGGAGTCCACCGAGGGCGCCGGTGAGCTCGGGGTCACGGCCGAACCGGGGATGGTCACCGACGTGGTGGCGGCCAGGGAACCCGAGCTGCGCCGCAGCGAGGTGTACCTGTGCGGCCCGCCGCCCATGGTGGACGCCGCGCTGGCGCTGGCGGCCGGTCAGGGCGTGCCGGACGACCAGGTGTTCTACGACAAATTCACCACGTCGGTTCGCGACGAGCAGACATCGCAAGGAGACATCACATGACGAGCAGTGCGAAGACGCGCAGCTTCCCGAAGGTGGAGTTCACCGACTCCGAGGCGGGCGCCCTGGAGTTCCCCAGCTCGAAGAGCCGCAGCTACAACTACTTCAAGCCGGCGAAGCTGCGCGCCACGGTGTACGAGGACGTCACCGTCGACGTCCAGCCGGACCCCGAGCGGCACCTGAGCCAGGGCTGGATCTACGGCTTCGGCGGCGGTCCGGGCGGCTACCCGCAGGAGTGGACGGCGGCGAAGTCGTCGAACTGGCACGCCTTCCTCGACCCGAACGAGGAGTGGGAGCAGACGATCTACCGCAACAACTCCGCGGTGGTCCGCCAGGTCTCCCTGTGCCTGGAGAACGCCAAGCGCGCGGGCGCCTACGGCAACTGGAACACCGCCTGGCAGAAGTTCATCGCCCGCAACCTCGGCGCCTGGATGCACGCCGAGAACGGGATGGCGCTGCACGTGTTCACCTCGATCCAGCGCTCCGGCCCGACCAACATGATCAACACCGCGGTGGCGGTCAACGCCGCCCACAAGATGCGGTTCGCCCAGGACCTCGCGCTGTTCAACCTGGACCTGTCGGAGTCGCTGGACACCTTCGACGGGTCGGTGCACAAGGAGGTGTGGGCCTCGGCCGAGGAGTGGCAGCCGACCCGCAAAGCCGTCGAGGAGCTGACCGCGGTCGGCGACTGGGCGGAGCTGCTGTTCGGGGCCAACGTCGTGTTCGAGCAGCTGGTCGGCCAGCTCTTCCGGTCGGAACTGGTCATGCAGATCTCCGCAACCAACGGCGACTACATCACCCCGACCATCGTCGGCACCGGTGAGCACGACTACAACCGCGACCTCGGCTACACGCGGGCGCTGTTCCGGATGCTCACCCGCGACGAGCAGCACGGGGAGAGCAACAAGGAACTGTTCGGCCAGTGGCTCGCGAAGTGGGTGCCGCCGTGCCTGGACGCCGCCTACGCGCTGCAGCCGATCTGGTCGCAGCCCGCGGAGAAGGCCCGCACCTTCGCCGACTCGCTCGGCGCGACCAAGGAGAAGTTCACCCAGCTGCTCGAGGAGATCGGGCTGGACACCCCGAAGGAGTTGGACAAGTGAGCAGCACCATGCAGTTCGGTTCGCAGGCCGGATCCTCGAACATGTGCGGCGTCACGCTGATGAACACCCCGGTCGGGCGCGTGGTCGCCGACGTGATGGGGGCCAAGGACGGCGTCTCGCTCGTGGAGTACCCGTCGATGATCCGCGTGGACGGCACCCGGCTCCTGGAGTTCGACTACGACGAGCTGACCGAGGCCCTCGGCGAGCCGTTCGACGGGTCGATCTTCGAGGAGATCAGCTCCACCCACTACGGCCGCATGGTGCACCTGGACGACCGCACCCTGCTGTTCGCCAACCCGGAGGACGCCGCCGAGTACATCGGTTTCGACCTGTCCGCGCACGGCTGACGAAACCCCGCACTCGTGGTGGCGGGCCGGGCAGGCCCGCCACCACGGTTCCACCGAGCACCAGCACCGCGAAGGGCGAGCGATGTACGAAAAGGACGGCGAAAAGTACTACGTGGTCGACGGGCACGTCCACATCTGGGACGGGCGGGCGTCGAACCACAAGAACGTGCACGGCAAGCAGTTCATCGACTGCTTCTACGACTACCACAAGAACCTGAGCCCGGAAGAGGTCGTCTGGGACTACGACACCTACACCTACTACGGCGCCGAGCGGTTCATGAAGGACCTCTTCGGCGAGGGTTACGTCGACCACGCCATCTTCCAGGCCACGCTGCTCAGCGACTTCTACCACAACGGGTTCGGGCAGACCGAGGAGGCGTTCGGGCTCACCCGGCAGCACCCGGACAAGCTGACCTACAACCACGCCTACGACCCGCGCCACGGCGAGGCCGGGCTGGCGCAGCTGCGCCGGGACGCGGAACGCTTCGGGCTCAAGGGCGTCAAGCTCTACACCGCCGAATGGCACGGCGACTCGCGCGGCTACAAGCTCGACGAGCCGTGGTCGCGCCGGTACCTCGAGGAGTGCATCGAGCTCGGCATCCGCAACATCCACGTCCACAAGGGACCGACGATCCGGCCGCTGGACCGGGACGCCTTCGACGTGGCCGACATCGACAAGGTCGCCACCGACTACCTCGACCTGAACTTCGTCGTCGAGCACGTCGGTCTTCCCCGGCTGGAGGACTTCTGCTGGATCGCCACGCAGGAGTCCAACGTCTACGGCGGGCTGGCGGTGGCGATGCCGTTCATCCACACCCGCCCGCGCTACTTCGCCCAGATCATCGGCGAGCTGCTGTACTGGATCGGCGAGGACAAGATCCTCTTCGGCAGCGACTACGCGTTGTGGACGCCGAAGTGGCTCGTGGAGAAGTTCGTCGACTTCCAGATCCCGGCGGACATGCCGGAGTACGCGCCGATCACGACGGACCAGAAGAAGAAGATCCTCGGCCTCAACGCGGCCGCGCTGTACGACCTGGACGTGCCGCGGCAGCTCCGCCTGCCGACGCAGGCCGGCGACGCGGACGCCGAGGTCGCCGCGGGAGCTGGTGCCCCATGACCCGGATGGCCGTGTCCGTCGAGGCGGAGGTGCTCGCGGCGCTGTCCACCGTGCTCGACCCCGAACTGGACGAACCGGTCACCGAGCTGGGTTTCGTCCGGTCCGTCGCGATCGACGACGAGGGCGTGGAGGTGCACCTGCGGCTGCCCACCTCGTTCTGCGCCCCCAACTTCGCCTACCTCATGGTGGCTGACGCCTACGACGCCCTGGCCGCGGTGCCCGGGGCCGGCCGGGTGCGGGTGCTGCTCGACGACCACCACGACTCCGACAAGATCAACGCCGGTACCGCCGCCGGGCTCGGTTACGTCGGGACCTTCGGCGTGGAGGCCGAGGACAGCCTCGACGAGCTGCGCCGGACCTTCCAGCGCAAGGCCCACCTGGCGGCGATGGAACGGTGCTGCCGGTCGGTGCTGGCCAGCGGCGCCTGGACGGTCGAGGAACTGCCGCTGCTGGAACTGTTCGACCTCCCGGAGGGCCGCCTGAAGTCGGCCCTGATGCGGCGGCGGGAGGCCATCGGACTGCCCAACCACTCCCACGCCCGCGTGATGGTCGACCACGACGGCACTCCGGTCGCCCGGTCCGACGTCGCGCTGCGGTTGCGGCTGGCCACCACCACCCGCGTGTCCATCGAAGGCAACGCCCACTTCTGCCGGGGCCTGCTCGCCACCCGCTACGCCGGCGTCGATCCCGCCGGCTCCGCCCCGGTCGTCACCAACACCAGGAGCCACCCATGAAAGCCGCACAGGTCACCGGCTACCACTCGAACCTGGAACTGCGCGACGTCGAGGAGCCCAAGATCACCGGGCCGCTGGACGTCGTGGTCCGGGTGGGCGCCGCGGGCGTGTGCCGGACCGATCTCCACATCCTCGAAGGGCAGTGGGCGGAGAAGTCCGGCGTCGTCCTGCCCTACACGATCGGGCACGAGAACGCGGGCTGGGTGCACGCGGTCGGCGACGCGGTGACGAACGTGGCGGTGGGGGACAAGGTGATCCTCCACCCGCTGATCACCTGCGGTCTGTGCCGGGCCTGCCGGCTCGGCGACGACGTGCACTGCGAGAACTCGCGCTTCCCCGGCATCGACACCCACGGTGGGTACGCCGAGTACCTGCTCACCTCGGCCCGGTCGTGCGTCAAGCTCGACGACAGCCTCGAACCGGCCGACGTGGCCGCGCTCGCGGACGCCGGGCTGACCGCGCAGCACGCCGCCGCCAAGGCCGCGCAGGTGCTGCGGCCGGGGGACGTGTGCGTGATCATCGGGGCCGGCGGCCTCGGCCACATCGGCATCCAGTGCCTGAAGGCGATGAGCGCGGCCACGCTCGTCGTCGTGGACCGCAACCCCGCGGCGCTGCGGCTGGCCGAGGAGGTCGGCGCCGACGTCACCGTCGTTGCCGACGGCACGCACGTGCGGGAGGTGCTCGACCTGACCGGCGGTCACGGGGCCGAGGCGGTGCTCGACTTCGTCGGCGAGGGCGGCTCGACCGCGGAGGGCGTGCGCATGCTGCGCCGCGCGGGCAACTACTACGTCGTCGGGTACGGCGAGAACCTCGACGTGCCGACGATCGACATCATCTCGACGGAGATCAACTTCATCGGCAACCTCGTCGGTTCTTACACCGACCTGCAGGACCTGATGGTGCTCGCCGCCCAGGGCAAGGTGAAACTGCACACCGCCCGTTACCGGCTGGACGAGTTCCAGCAGGCCATCGACGACCTGAACGCGGGCAAGGTCCGCGGCCGGGCGATCCTCATCCCCTGAATCGCGGGTTCTTCCCGGCACGGAAAGGAAACGGCAATCATGGCGAAGCAGCTGCGGTTCAGCGAAGAGGCGCGGCGCCGGCTCGAACTCGGCGTCAACACGCTGGCCGACGCGGTCAAGGTCACCCTGGGCCCCAAGGGGCGCAACGCGGTGCTGGAGAAGCTGACCGGTCCGCCGACGATCACCAACGACGGCGTCACCATCGCCAGGGAGGTGCAGCTGGCCGAACCGTTCGCCAACATGGGCGCCCAGCTGGTCAAGGAAGTCGCGATGAAGACCAACGGGGCCGTCGGCGACGGCACCACGACCGCGACGGTGCTCGCCCAGGCGATGGTGCGGGAGGGGCTGGCCGCCCTCGGCGAGGGGGCGAACCCGATGCGGGTGCGCCGCGGTATCGAGGAGACCGTCGAGGCGGTCGTGGAGTACCTGCGCAAGTCCGCGGCCCAGGTGTCGGGTGAGGCCGAGCTGGAGCGGATCGCGACGCTGGCGGCGAGCGACGACGAACGCATCGGCGGCGTGATCGCCCAGGCGCTGGCGGCGGTGGGCCGGGAAGGCGTGGTCGAGGTGGAGGAGTCCGACGAGCCCGGACTGGGGGTCGAGCTGGTGGACGGGATCGAGTTCGACCACGGCTACACCTCGCCGTACATGGTCACCGACCGGGACCGGATGGAGGCCGCCTACGACGATCCCGCGATCCTGCTGACCAACAAGAAGATCAGCCAGGTGCAGGACCTGATGCCGACCGTCGAGGCCGCCCGGCGGCTCGGGCGGCCGCTGGTGATCCTCGCGGAGAACGTCGACGGCCCGGCGCTGCAGATGATCCTCAGCGGGAACGTGCACGGCACCTACTCCGCGGTCGTGGTCCGCGCGCCCGGCTTCGGGCACCGGCGGGTGGCGGAGCTGGAGGACCTCGCCGCCGCGCTCGGCGGCCGGGTGATCAGTGACGACTCCGGTCTGACTCTGGCCGAGGTCACTGAGGCCGACCTCGGCCGCTGCGAGCACATCACGATCACCGAGGACACCACGACGATCATCGGCGGGGCCGGTGACGAGCAGGCCGTGCGGGCACGGATCGGCCAGCTGGACAAGCAGCTCAAGCGGGCCCGCATCGAGCACGACCAGGACAGCCTGCGGTTGCGCATCGCCCGGCTGTCCGGCCGCATCGCCGTCGTCCGGGTGGGCGCCGCGACCAGTGTCGAGCTGAAGGAGCGGATGCTTCGGGTCGAGGACTCGCTGGCGGCGGCCAGGGCGGCGCTGGAGGAGGGCGTGGTCGCCGGCGGCGGGGCGTCGCTGGCGCAGGCGGCGCGGTGCGTGGACCTGGTCGGCCTCGACGGCGACGCGGCGCAGGGCCGGGAGATCGTGCGCCGGGCGCTGGGTGAGCCGCTGCGGTGGATCGCGGCCAACGCGGGCTACGACGGGGAAGAGGTGCTGGCGCGGGTGTCCGCAATGGACAACGGCAGCGGGTTCGACGCGCTCACCGGAGCCTACACCGACCTGTTCGCCGCCGGGGTGGTCGACCCGCTCAAGGTGACCCGCTCGGCGCTGGAGAGCGCGGCCTCCATCGCGGCGCTGCTGATCACCACCGAGACCGCGATCGTGGAGGAGGTGCTGGTCAACCCCGGTGCGATCATCGCTCCGGGTGCGGGTGACCTCGCCGAGGGAATGGTGCGCCCGTCGAACATCTACTGAGCACGGCTACCGGGCCCCACGCGTGCTGCGTGGGGCCCGGTGCTGTGTGAGCGCCGTGCTGTGCGACCTATCCGGCGACCGGCGCCTGTGCGCGGGCGTGCCGGAGGGCGGTGCCGATCAGGTCCTCCGGTGCACAGTGGACCTCCGCCAGCCCGGCCGCCACTGCCGCGAGCGGGTCGTAGAACATCCCGTGCGGAGGTGCGGGCTGCACGATCCCGCCGGAGATGATGCGGGCGTCGGCCGCCTCGGCGAGGCGGTACCCGGCGCCGATCGCGTCGCCGTTGAGGGCGGCCACAACGGGCAGCGGATGTGCACGCAGCGCCTCCAGCACGGGCAGCAACCGGTCCAGTGCCGCACGTCCGCCGGGCGCGACGTCCGCCGCGAAGACACCGTCCACCCCGGTCAGGACGATCGGGTGCCCGGGCCCGATGTAGCTGATGGCCGCCGCGAGCCCGTCGAGCAGTTCGGCGCTGAGCGGCCGTGGCGCCCGGAGGCGGACCACCACCGCGCCCGACTCGTAGTGCAGGTCCAGCATCGTTCGCCTCCGGAGCGCTCGGGGATCTCCGTAAGCTACCGGCGGCAGGCGGTTTCCCTTGTCTCACAATGAGACCGCCGCGGAGTCCGGGCTCTGGTGTTCTGGGGCTCGTGAGGAGGGATGTGGCGATGACAGTGAACGAGCCGGCCGTCGAGGAACGGCCCGGAGAGGGTTCCGTTGAGCGCCCCCACGGCGAGTGCCTGGAGCGGGCGCTGGCCACCCTGGCCCGATCCGGCTGGCGGATCGAGCGGGCGGGGGCCGAGCGCCCCAGCCGGTGAGGTCAGTCCCGCGCGGCCGGCTCGCCGAGCTGGGGGGCGGTCGTCCTGGTCTCGTCGGCCGGATCGAGCCGACACCGAGCTGAGCGCCGCCCCCGCCGGCAAGGTCAGTCCCGCACGGCCAGCTCGCCGAGCTGGGACCAGCCGTCCTGGTCCACCACCGTGTTCACGATCCGGGGCGTCTCGGCGAGGTGCCGGGGCAGCGTCTCCTGCGCGGCCCGGAAGTGCGCGGACCGCACGTGCCGGGCCCCGGCGTCGGCGTCGCGGAACGCCTCCACCAGGACGTATTCGGCCGGGTCGTCCAGGCTGCGGGACCACTCGAACCACAGGCACCCGGGCTCGGCGCGGGTCGCCGCGGTGAACTCCCGCGCGATGTCCGGCCACCGGTCGGCGTGCTCGTCCTTGACGCGGAACTTGGCCGTGATGAAGATCATCCGTTGCTCCTTCGTGCCACAGTGTCCCGGTTGGTGTAGCACCCGGAACCGGCACGAGCTGTCTCGATCTGAGACCGGAGCCGCTGCTTGGCGAACTTCCCCGTCGCCGTCTTGGGGATCTCGTCGCAGAAGAACACCTCGTCCGGCAGCCACCAGGACGCCACGCGGCCCCGCAGGTGGTCCCGGACCTCCTCTGCGGTGAGCGTGGCCCCGGCAGCCGGCACCACGCAGGCCAGCGGCCGCTCGCCCCACTTGTCGTCGGGCACGCCGATCACCGCGGCTTCGGCGACCCCGGGGTGCTCCATGATCGCGTTCTCCAGCTCCACCGAGGAGATCCACTCGCCCCCGGACTTCACGAGGTCCTTGGTGCGGTCGACGATCCGCACGTAGCCGTGGCGGTCGATCGTCGCCACGTCCCCGGTGCGCAGCCACCCGTCCCCGGTGAAGGCGTCCGCCCCGTCGCGTTTCCCGAAGTATGCCGCGGCGATCGTGGGGCCGGCGGCCTGCAGTTCACCCGGCGTCCGCCCGTCCCACGGGGCTTCCCGCCCGTCGTCGCCGATGATGCGGACCTCGGTCAGCGGCACGGCCGGCCCCGGGGTGGCGAGCAGCGCCCGCCGTTGTTCGTCCGGGAAGTCGTCGTGCACGGTGGCGATCCGCGAGGTGGTGACCACCGGGCTGGTTTCCGTCATCCCCCACGCGTTCGTCAGGGGCAGCCCGATCGCGTCCTGGTACGCGCGGGTGAGCGCCTCGTCCACCGCGCCGCCGCCGGACACGATCTGGCGGACCGCGGAGAAGTCGTGCTCGCCGAGCAGGGGCACCAGGCCACGCCAGATCGTGGCGACCGCGGCCCCGAACGTGACCCGGTGGCGAGCGAGCATCCCGGCCAGCTCCGGTGGGGACATCGCCGGCCCGGGCAGCACCAGATCGGCCCCGCACAGCATGGCCGCATAGGGCAGCCCCCAGGCGTTGACGTGGAACATCGGCACGATCGGCATCACCACGTCCCGTTCGCAGATGCCGAAGGTGTCCACCATCAGCAACAACGCGGCGTGCAGCACCACCGAGCGGTGGCTGTAGAGCACGCCCTTGGGATCGCCGGTGGTGCCCGAGGTGTAACACAACGCGGCCGCGGTGTTCTCGTCGTCCACAGTGAACTCGCGGCCGGTGTCGCCGGCCCGCGCCAGAAGTTCCTCGTAGTCGAAGACGCGATCGTCGTCGGGGATTTCCGCGTCGCTCCCGTCGTCCATCACCACGACCGCACGCACGGTGGTGAACGTGCCCACGAGCGGCCAGACGGCGGGCAGGATGGAGCGGTCGACGAACAGCACGTCGTCGGCGGCGTCGCTGACGATGTAGCTGATCTGCTCGCCGAACAGCCGGTGGTTGATCGTGTGCAGCACCCGCCCGGTGCAGGGCACGGCCAGGTAGAGCTCGACGTGCCGGTGGCTGTTCCACGCGAACGTGCCCACCCGGGCGCCGGCCGGGACGCCGAGCTCGTCGAGGGCGGCGGCCAGCCGCCGCGCCCGCGCGCACACCTGCGCCCAGGTCGTCGTGGATTCGCCGCCGATCCGGCCGGACACCACGGTCTTGTGCCCGAAGAGGCGTTCGACGCGCCGGAACACGTGCGGCAGGGACAGGGGATGGTCTTGCATCAAGCCGAGCATGGTGATCTTCCTGTGTCGGGGTCAGGGGGTGCAGGCGAAGCTCGACGCGCGGTCCGGGTCGCCGGCGCGGTACCTGGGCCATTCCGGGTACTCGCACAGGGGACGGGTGCGCTGGTGGCGCGTGTCGGTGACGACCGGGTCCACCGGTGACTGTCCTTTTTCGACCCAGCGCTCCAGCGTGGACAGCGAGTCCCAGCCCGCGGCGAAGGCCGGAGCGCCCGCGTTCGCGTGGTTTGCTCCGGGCACGACGTAGTAACGCAGGAACCCGTCCGTGGTCCGCGGGCCGAGTTCCGCGCGCACCCGCCGGTAGTAGTCGCTCGTCGACCGGTCGGAGACCAGCTCGTCCGCGGCGCCGTGCAGCAGGATCAGCTTGCCGCCGCGAGCGGCGAACCGGCGCAGGTCCACGTCGTTGCGGTCCTGGATCTCCGACAGCCTGCTGATCCGGTCCAGCCACGGCCCGGGGTCGCGGGGATCCACGGCGAGCGGGTCGTGGCCGGGGTCGCGGGTCAGGAAGTACTTGACCCACTGGTCCCAGTACTGCATGCCGTAGCCGCTGGTCAGCGGCATCGGGTTGGCCGGTGCGGCGGTGCCGAACCCGAGGAACGGGGTGCGCATGTCCGCGCCGGAGAGGAACGGGAAACCGGGGTAGCCGGTCTCGCCGCTGGCGATCCGGTACGGCCACTCGAGCCGGGTGGACATGGCGGTCACGGCGGCGATCTGCGCATCCGACAGGCACGTCGCCCCGGTGTCGGCGCCGTCCGGGCAGCGCAGCGTGCGCGGGTCGAAGTGACAGCCGCCCGGGTTGGACACGACCCCGTCCGCGACGCCGTCGAGGCCGTCGCACTCCGCGATGACGCTGGTGTAGAGGAGCGTCTGCTTGTCCGGCCCGGGGAACGCGCCGGGCCGGGACAGGATCTGCGTCAGGTGCCCCAGGTACAGGACCTCGGCGAGGTTGTTCCAGGCGGGATAAGCCGAAATCACGCCGTCGAAGGCCTCCGGCCACCGTTGCGCGACGATGAGCGCCTCGCGGCCGCCGGTCGAACCTCCGGCGAAGTAGACCTCGGCGGGCTTCGTGCGGTAGGCCTGCCGGATGAGGTACCGGGTCGCGTCGTGGGTCTTCTTGAGCGCGTCACCGGCGGCGAAGTTGCGCAGCGCCTCGTCGTTCACGCCGAACGACCCGTCCAGCGACGGCGGCGCGGCCGGGCCCTGCTGGTGGCCGGAGTCGCTGGCGAACGTGACGTACCGCCGGGCCAGTGGCGCGGGCTGGTCGGCGGGGCCGAACGGCACGTTCGCCGTCAGGTCCGGGATGGTGCCGTTGTAGCCGCCACCGCCGAACATGATCGCCTTGCGGTTCCAGCCGGCGGGCAGGGCCACGCGCATCTTGATGGCGGGTGCGGCGGGGTCGACGGGGAAGATGTCGGCGTCGACCCGGCAGTACTCGACCGTCTCGCCGCTGACCACGCTGGTCGTGTCCGCCGCGGACGTGACGTGCCCGCCGGAGGTCGGCAGGCTCATCACCGAGGCCGGAATCTGCATTCCCGCCAGCGGCGCGCACACCGGCGTCGACGACGGGGCGGCGGTTGCCACGGGAAATCCGGTCGCCAGCAGCACGAGGGCCGCGGGCACGGCGGTCCAACGCGAGGTCCGCATGCCGTCCTCGTTTCAGCGGTAGAGGTGCGCGCCGGGCACGGCGTGCGGATCTTCGCGGACCTGGGCGGGGTTCGTCTCGGGCAGGAACCACGCGCTGACGAAGGTGATCAGGCCCATCAGCGCGATGTAGGCGGCGACCGGCAGGGTGCTCCCGGTCTGCGCGATGAGCGCGGTCATGAGGAACGGTGTGCCACCGCTGACGATGATCGCGGAGAGCTGGTAGGCCAGCGACGCGCCGGAGTAGCGGACGTTGGGCGCGAACAGCTCGCCGAGGAAGCTCGCGATCGGGCCGTAGGTGAGGCACTGGAACACGAAACCCACCACCACCGCGACGAAGATCAGCGGCAGCGACGCGCTGTCGACGAGCCAGAAGTACGGGAACGCCCAGACCGCGACGCCCAGACCGCCGATCAGGATCAGCGGCCGCCGCCCCACCTTGTCGGAGAGGTGACCGGACCACGGGATGGTCACCAGCATCGCCACGGAACTGCCCAGCACGACCGCGAGCAGCGGGTTGCGCTCCAGCCCGAGCGAGCCGGTGCCGTAGCTCAGCAGGCCGGAAATGCTGACGTAGAACAGGCTGTTGGTGGCCGAGAGGATCCCGCAGCCGAGCAGGATGGTCCCCCACTTGGTGCGCACCACCTGCGCCAGCGGCGCCCGGACCACCGCCTTCTCCGGCCGCGACGCCCGCCGCTGCAACTCGCGGAACTCCGGCGTGTCCTCCACTTTGGTCTGGATGTAGAGGACGACCACGAACATCACGACGCTCACCAGGAAGGGGATGCGCCAGCCCCAGCTGAGGAAAGCGCTGTCCGGCATCAGGCTGCTGGCCGCCACGAAGATCAGGTTGGAGATGATTACGGCGACGGGCACGCTGGTCTGCCCGAAGGTCCCCGCGAAGCCGCGCCGCTTCGCGCCGGCGGATTCGGTGAGCAGCAGCACGATGCCGCCCCACTGGCCGCCTGCCGCCAGGCCCTGCACGAACCGCAGCACGACCAGCAGCGTCGGGGCGAGTGCGCCGATGCTCGCCGCGCTGGGCAGGCAGCCGATCAGGAAGGTCGCCGCCCCCATCAGCGCCAGGCAGGTGACCACCACCGGCTTGCGCCCGTACTTGTCGCCGAGGTGCCCGGCGAGCACCCCGCCGATGGGGCGGGCCACGAAGCCGGCCCAGAAGGTGCTGAAGGCGAGCAGGGTGCCGGTCAGCGCCGAGGAGTGCGGGAAGAACACCTTGGGGAACACCAGCGCTGCCGCGGTGCCGTAGAGGAAGAAGTCGTACCACTCGATGGAGCTGCCGATGAGCCCCACCGCCAGGAGTTTGCGGAAGGACCGGCGCGGGACCGCGGGCCCGCCGGTGCTCAGCCGGCCGGACTGTCCGTCTGGTTGCGCGAGCGGAGTTGCCATACATGCCGCCTTCGTTGGGAGCACGGGTGATGGCGGTCAGGTTAGGGGCGCCACTGCCGGGTGGTTGAGGTGTGTATCATCCACACCTCACGCCGTTCTGGTGGTTCTTTCTTCCATCTGCGCGGAGGAGGGATGGCACTGTGGCCAGCGACCCCGGGGGCGAGTCGCACCCGCTCATGCGCCGTCAGCGCGAACTCACGTCCCTGTACGCGACCGCCAAGTCCCTCACCGCGCTGGGCGAGCTCGACGAGGTGCTGCGCTCGATCGTCCGCCACGCCCACGACCTGATCGGCACGGACTTCACGTACCTGTCGCTGGTCGGCGCGGACGGGAGGTTGTCGGCCAGGGCGTCGGAGGGCACGATCTCCGCGTCGTTCCTGGCCGCGTCCATCCCCGCCGACGTGGGGCTCGGCGGCAAGGTCCTGGCGTCCCGGAGCCCGCACTGGGTGCGCGACTACGCCGCCGCCACGAGCATCGCCCACGATCCGGACTTCGACCGCGTGGTCGGCCTCGAGGGGCTCGTCGCGCTGCTCGGCGTGCCGCTGGTCATCCGGGGCGAGGCGGTGGGCGCCCTGTTCGCCGCGGACCGGTCCGTGCGGTCCTTCCAGGCGGAGGAGATCGCCCTGCTGAGCGCGTTCGCCGATCACGCCGCGGTCGCGCTGGACAACGCCCGGCTCTACGACGCCAGCCGGACAGCCCTGCAGGAGCTGCGGATCGCGTACCGGAAGATCGAGGAGCACGTGGCCGTCATGGAGCGGGCGCAGGCGAGCCACGAAGCGCTCACCGGTGTCGTGCTGGAGGGCGGGACGCCGGGCGATGTGGTGCAGCTCCTCGCCGATCAGCTGGGCGGCAGCGTCACGCTCCTCGACCGGGCCGGCGTCGCGGTCGTCCGCGGGGACTCGGCGGCGGACCCTTGCCGGGCTCCCGCCGGGGACGACCTCGCCGCGGCTTTCCGGAACGCGCAACGATCGGGCCGGTGCACCACGTCCGTCGACGACGCGGGGGTCGCCCACAGCGTGGCGTCGATCCGGGCCGGCGACAGTTTCCTCGGCGCACTGGCGTGGAGCCGGGCGGCGGGCGGCGACCGCGGTGTCCGGGACGACATGGACGTGCGGACCCTGGAGCGGGCCACCCACATCCTGGGGCTGCTCATCCTCAAGGAACGGGCCGTCGCCGAGGCGAGCGAGCGGCTGAGCGGGGAGCTGCTGACCGAGCTGATGGTCGGCAGCCCCGGGGCCTCCGCGGCCCAGCGCACCCGGGCCCGTGCCCGCAACATCGACGTCGACCGGCTGGACCTGGTCCTCGTCGCCGACTCCGCGACGCTGTCGTCCACCGAGCTGTCGCGGCACCTGCACGACATCGCCAGGGACCGCGCCGGACTGGCAGGTGAGCACCTCGGCCGGGCCATGATGATCCTGCCCAGCGCCGACGACGACCGGACCGTCGAGGAGGTCCACCGGCGCCTGCGCCGCGCGGCGGGCGCGCCGGTGACGGTCGTGGGGGAACGGGC
This sequence comes from Amycolatopsis methanolica 239, assembly GCF_000739085.1. NCBI lineage: Bacteria > Bacillati > Actinomycetota > Actinomycetes > Pseudonocardiales > Pseudonocardiaceae > Amycolatopsis > Amycolatopsis methanolica. The sequence continues at coordinate 2,477,452 of NZ_CP009110.1, forward strand.
GGTCAACCAGGACTGGGCTCGCGCCTTCTCACTGGCGAGCCGCTGCAGCGCCGTGGTGCGCGCGCTGGGGCACACGGACCTGGGCGCCACCACGGCGCGCTACGCCCTCTACGCCATGGTTTTCGACACCGAACGGGTCCGCGACCTCGACCGGTTCGTCGCGGGCACGATCGGCCCGCTGCTGGACTACGACCAGCGGCGCGGCACGGACCTCGTCGGCACGCTCGACGCGTATTACGCGAACCGCGCCAACGTCGCGGCGACCGCGCGGGCGTTGCACCTGCACGTCAACACCCTGCTGAAGCGGCTGGACCGCGCCGGCGAACTGCTCGGCGTCGACTGGCGCCAGGAGGACAACCTGGAGCTACAGCTCGGGTTGCGGTTGCACCGGTTACGGGCGGTCGCGCCCGGCCCGGCGTGAGATGCCCGTGCGACGAGGTTCAGTGCTCACCCCGCGTCCGCCGGTTCTTCCCGGAGTGCCACACCACACGGATCTCCGAGAGCAGTTCCAGTGGTTTGGCCGGCACGGTCCTCGGCAGTGAGCTCGCGAACCGCAGCGGGTCCTTGCGCAGGCGGCGCAGCATGCGCTTCGGCTTGGTGACCAGCCGCTGGCGGAGGTCGGCCAGGTAGTCGGCGCGCACGTCGCGGCCGTAGGTCCGCCCGCAGGCGGTGCAGGTGACCTCGGCGAGGAGGCGCCCGGCGTAGACGACCTCGTGCACGGTGTCCGTCCCGCACCGGGAGCAGGTCAGTTCCGCGTGCCGGACAGTGCTCATCGCTGCCTCATCTCCGGTAGTTCGCCGAGGCCAGGACCTGTTCGGCGATCACCAGGTCGTGTGCGTAGGTGACCTTGATGTTCTCCTGCTCCCCGGCCACCCAGTGGATGGGCAGGCCGGAGAAGCGCTCCATCACCGACGAGGTGTCGGTGCCCTCGAACCGCTGCCGCGCGGCCTCTTCGTAGGCGTCCAGCAGCGGGCGGGCGTGGAACGCCTGCGGGGTCTGGGCCCGGATCGCGGTGCCACGCGGCAGGTTCGCCAGCCCGCCGTCCGCGACGGCCATGATGTCGTCGGCCGCGAGGCCGGGCACCGCGCCGCCGTGCCGCCGCGCCGCCTGCAGCACTCCCGCGATCAGCGCCGGGCTGGCCAGCGGGCGGGCGCCGTCGTGCAGGAGCACCGTGTCGACCGCGCCGCTGTCGATGCGTTCGGCGAGGTGCCGCAACGCGCGCAGCTCGGACTCCTGCCTGCTCCGGCCGCCGTGCACCACCTCGACCTCGGCGCCGTCGACCTCGCGCTCCAGCACCCACTCGACGAGCTCGTGGTCCTGCGGCCGGGTGACCAGGACGAGCACGCCGATCCCGGGCACCCGCGCGAACGCGCCGAGCGACCAGGACACCAGCCGCCGTCCGGCCAGTGGCAGGTAGACCTTGTTGACGTCGGCCCCGACCCGGGTCCCGGACCCGCTGGCCAGCACGACCGCGGCGGCGTGAGCACGTCGATCCATCCCGTCGATCATAACGTCAGCAGCTCCTGCACCGAGGCCAGCAACCGGGCGGCGTCGGCGCCGTCGCCGACCCGGTGGTCGACCGTGAGACCGACCGTGCACCGCAGGGACAGGCCGATGCCGCCGGGCACCGGGACCACTTTCTCCTGCACCCGCCCGACGGCCAGCGCCGTCGCCTGCGGCGGGCTGAGCAGCGCGTGGAAGGCGTCCACCCCGAACCCGCCGAGGTTGGACAACGTGGTGGTGCCGCCGGACATCTCGGCGAGCGTGAGCTTCCCGGCGCGGGCGCGCCGGACCAGATCGCGGACGCGATCGGCCAGCCCGTCGTCCAGATCCGGGTCGCGCAGCACCGGGGCGAGCAGCCCGCGCCCGGTGTCCACGGCGAGCGCGACCCCGACGTGGTCGTGCCGTCGCACGTCGCCGTCGGCCCATTCGGCGTTCAGCTCGGGGTGCCGGCGCAACGCTCCCGCGAGGGCGCGCAGGAACACCGTGGTCCAGTCGCCGCCCGCCGGCACTTCGAGGTCGCGGTAGACGACGAACTGGGGGACCTGCGCGCTGGCGGACATCCGCCGGGCGATCACCGCGCGCGGGCCGCGCCGCGGCTTCACCTCCAGCGGCGGCAGGTCGGCGAGCCGGATGGTCGCGGCGGGACCGGTGGGGGTGATGGTGGCCAGGTCGATGCCGCGTTCGACCGCGGCGCGCCGGGCGGCGGGCACGGCGGCGACCCGCACTGGCGCCACGGGCACCGGCTCAGGCACGGCCGCAACCGGCACCGGGGCCGCGGGCGCGGGTTCGGCCGCAACCGGCGCTGGCGCCGCGGGGGCGGGTTCGGCCCCGACTCGCCTCGGCGCCGCGGGCACGGGTTCGCGTTCGGCCGCGATCCGCGTCGGTGCTGTGGGCGCAGGCTCGGGCACGGCCGCAACCGGCGCTGGTGCCGCGGGCCCCGGTTGCGGCTCCGGCTCGGGTGCCGGCACAGCCTCCGGCGGGGGAGCGTCGAACAGGCCCGCCAGCAGGTCCTCGGCCGCGGTGGCGAGGTAGGCGATCGGGTCGCCGACGGCCACCACGTCGTCCGGCTGCGCGACGATCCGGGCGAGGGTGCCGTCGGCGGGCGCCTCGACCTCCATGTCGACCTTGTCGGTGGCCACCTCGCACACGACCTCGCCCGCGCGGACCTCGTCCCCTTCGGACTTGTGCCAGGTCACCAGCGTGCCCTCGGTCATGGTCATCGACATCTTCGGCATGACCAGCGGCGCTTCCTGCATCACCACCTCCGCACCAGGTCCGTGGCCGCCCGCACGATGTCGCCGGCCTGCGGCACCGCGGCCCGCTCCAGTTGCGGCGCGTACGGGATCGGCACGTCGAGCCCGCACAGCCGGGCGATCGGCGCGCGCAGGTGGCCGAACGCGGGGGATTCGCCGATGGTCGCGGCGATCTCGGCCATGAACCCGGCCGTCTTCGGCGCTTCCTGCACCAGCAACGCGCGCCCGGTGCGGATCACGTCGTCCACGATCGGCTGCGCGTCGAGCGGTTTGAGCGTGCGCGGGTCGATCACCGACACGTCGATGCCGTCCGCGGCCAGCTGTTCCGCCGCCTCCAGCGCACGCGACACCATCACCCCGGTCGCCACGATGGTCAGGTCCGCGCCGGTCCGGCGCACGGCCGCCTCGCCCAGCCGGGCTGGCGTGGCCGCCTCGGGCACGGGGCCGCTCTGCTTGTAGAGCAGCTTGTGCTCCAGCACGATCACCGGGTTCGGATCGTCGATCGCCGCCAGCAGCAGGGTTTTCGCGTCGGCCGGGGTGGCCGGCATGACCACCTTCAGCCCGGGCACGTGCGCGAACCACGCCTCCAGGCTCTGCGAGTGCTGCGCGGCGGCGCCGGTGCCGGAGCCGGTGGGCGCGCGCAGCACCATCGGCACGGTCGCCGCGCCGCCCAGCATGAAGTGGATCTTCGCGGCCTGGTTGACGATCTGGTCCATGGCCTGCGCGGTGAAGTCGGAGAACTGGATCTCCACCACCGGCCGCATCCCGGCGAGCGCGGCCCCCACCGCCGCGCCCACGATGCCCAGCTCGCTGATCGGGGTGTCCCGGATCCGTTCCTCGCCGAAGCGGTGCACGAGGTCGCCGGTGACGCCGAAGGCGCCGCCGTAGGTGCCGACGTCCTCACCGAGCAGGAACACCCGCTCGTCGGCCGTCATCGCCTGGGCCAGCGCCTCGCGCACGGCCTCGGCGTAGGTGAGGGTTCGGGTTTGTTCCGCCGCCGCGGTCATTTCGCGTACACCGCCTCGGTCAGCGAGTCCGCCGAGGCGTCCGGCGCGGCGTTGGCGGCGCGGATCGCCGCCCGCACCCGCTCGCGGGCTTCGTTCCGGCAGGCCTGGATTTCCTGCTCTCCCAGCGTGTTCGCGACCCGTTGCTCGAACCGGGCGATTGGGTCGCGTTCGCGCCACTGCTCGATCTCTTCGCGGGTGCGGTAGAGGTTCTTGTCGCTCTTGGAGTGACCCTTCCAGCGGTAGGTGGTCGCCTCGACCAGCGTGGGGCCCTCGCCCGCGCGGGCGCGCGCCACCGCGTCGGCCACCGCGTCGTGCACCGCCTGCGGGTCGTTGCCGTCCACCGTCACGCCCGGAATGCCGTAGGCGGTGGCGCGTTCGGACAGCTGCTTCACCCGGAACGCGCGGCTGACCGACATGGACATGCCGTAGTGGTTGTTCTCGCACACGAACACCACCGGCAGGTCCCAGATCGCGGCCAGGTTGACCCCTTCGTGCCAGGCGCCCTCGTTGACCGCGCCGTCGCCGAAGAAGCTGACCACGACCTCCTGCCCGCCGCGCATCCGCACCGCCAGCCCCGCGCCCGCCGCGATCGGCACCCCGCCGGCGACGATGCCGTTCGCGCCGAGGTTGCCGGTCGCCACGTCGGCGATGTGCATCGACCCGCCCCGGCCGCGGCAGTAGCCGGTCTCCTTCGCCAGCAGCTCGGCCATCATCTCGTCCAGCCGCGCGCCCCTGGCGATGCAGTGTCCGTGGCCGCGGTGGGTGGAGGTGATGTAGTCCCCTTCGGACAGTGCCAGGCAGGCGCCCACCGGCACCGCTTCCTGCCCGATCGACAGGTGCATGGTGCCGTGCATGAGCCCGCGCGCGAACAGGTCGTCCACCGCTTCTTCGAATCGCCGGATCGTCCACATGGTGAGCAGCGCCTCGCGGGCCGGTCCGGCGTCGCCGATCAGATCCATCGTCGTCCCCTTCACGCCGGAACCAGGTCCCGCACCGGCTCGCCCTGCAGGAGCCGGTCCTGCAGGCGCCGCAGGGACGCGATCGTGGTGGTCTCGTCGACGGCGACGTCCGCGGCGGTCAGCACCGTGCCGGCGGGCACGTCGCGCAGCACGCGGGCGCCGCTGACCAGGCCGAGCGGCACGTGGCCGCCCGCGCGGGCCGCCTGGGCGGAGTCGGTGACGCCGTAGACGGTCCCGCCGCCGATGCCGTCGACCAGTTCGCCCTTCGCCAGGTCCCGCTTCGCCACCGCCAGCACCTCGGCGTTCCACGCGACGGGCGCGAGGCTGGGGGTGCGGTCGAGCACGGCCTGAGCGACGGACAGCGGCGCTTCGACGCTCGCCAGGTGGTAGGGCCGGTAGAAGGTGTAGTACGGGCCGGGACCCATGCCCAGGTAGGCCATTTCCGCCACGACCACCGGGTCGTCGCTGTGGCCGACGACGAACACGCCCGGCGCGACCGGCCCCGTGCAGTAGTCGACCACGCCGGGTTCCGGCAGCTGCCCGCCGTCGGCCTCGGGACGGAAGATCCGGTTCAGATCGTCCACAGTGGAGTACGGACCGGTCATGCCACGGCGGCTCACCTTCAGGTCGGCGCCGTTGGCGAGGGCGGCCATCTCGATCATGGTCTTCGAGCCGTCCACGAAGCTGGCGAGCATGTGCGGGTTCATGCCCTTCGCGGCGGCCTCCGCCGCGACCGAGTCCGGCGTGGCGGCCGGGTCTAGCGGGTTGTTCTTGCCCTTCCCGGCGCACACGACCGTGAAACCGATGTCGCGGACGTAGTTGACGAGCGCCTTGCACTCCACGGGTTCGTCGCCGCGGCACACCGAGTAGACGCGGCCGAGTCCGGCGGCCATCTTCGACAGCAGCAGGCCGACGGTGACGTCGCACTCCACGTTGAGCAGCGCGATGTCCTTGCCCGCCAGCAATCCGGCGAACGCGACCCGGGCGCCGACCTCGGGGACGCCGCTGGCGTCCACGATCACGTCGACCGGCAGGCGGGTCAGCGCCAGCGCGTCGTCCACCACGACCGCCTGTCCCAGTTCCACCGCGGCCGCCAGGTCACCCTCGGTCCGGACGTCCGCGCGCCCGGCCCGCTCGAAGGCCAGCACCCCGCGCTCCGGGGCGATGTCGGCGATCGCGGCGACCTCCATGCCGTCGATCCGGGCGGCCTGCACGACGAAACCCAGCCCCATCTGGCCGGCGCCCACCAGTCCGATGCGGACCGGGCGGCCCACTTCGCGTTCGCGGGCCCGCAGCCGATCGGCGTAGCTCATCTCGACACCTTCCCCGTCTGCACAAATGTGCACGTCATATGCACTTCAGTGATTTCTTGGTACCACGCTCGCGATAACCAGCACAACCCTTCAGGTTGTCTGCACATTTGTGCACAACGTGGAACAAAAAGGGGGCCGGCTCCCGCAAGGAAGCCGGCCCCGTGCCGCGCCGGGAATTCAGGCGGCCGCGCGTTGTCCCGCGGTCAGGCGGGACACCATCGTCAGCGCGTCGGCGGCGGCCTTGGCCACGGCCTTCGACGGCGCCCGTTCGGTGAGCGTGCCGAGTGGCCCGGTCAGCTCCGGGCGTTCCCGGAATCGGGCGAACACCGACGCGCCCTCCATCGCCAGTGCCCTGGTGACGGCGTTCCGCCGCCGGTCGACCACCAGCAGCACCACCGCGCCCCGCAGCTTGCCCTTGGCCCGCCCGGTCACCAGCAGCACGCCGCCGCGGTTCTCCTCCGCCGCTACCTGGTTGACCACGCCCGCGTACCGCAGGTGCTGCCGGTAACTGAAGTAGCCGGCCACCACGAACCCGGCGACCAGGATCGCGGCGGCCTGCCAGGTCACGTCGTGCTCCCGCCGCTGAGCGTCAGCGTCGCCCCGGCGGCAGGCAGCGACACCGTTCCCCGGCCGTGCACCGCGCCGGGCAGCAGCGTGGTGCCCTCGTCAGGGTTGAGGTAGACCACGATGTGCCCCAGCGTCTGCAGGTTCTCGTGGGCGCGCTCGCCGACCGCGGTCAGTTCGATCTCCGCGTCGCCGAGCCGGAAGATGTCGCCGACGCGCACCTCGCGTTCCGGCTTGGCGGCGGGGGAATGCACGACGCTGACGCTTTCCAGCGCGTCCGGGATCGGATCGGCGTAGAGGATCACCACCCCGCCGTCCACCATGTCCTGCGCCTCCTCGCCGGCCCGCAGGATCGTGCTCTCGTAGTACACCGTCATCGTCGACACCTCACAGTCCGAAGCTCGCGCCCCAGGCGATGATGACCGCCAGCGGCGCCGTGATCAACCGGCTGATCAGCACCGCGGGGGTGCCGACCGCGACGGTCTCGGGTTTCGCCTCGCCCAGCGCGAGGCCGACCGGGATGAAGTCGCAGCCCACCTGCCCGTTGATCGCGAACAACGTCGGCAGCGCGTACTGCACGGGCAGCGCACCGATCGCGATCTGGCTGCCCATCAGCGTGCCGACCACCTGCGCGATCGCCGCGCCCGGCCCGAGGATCGGGGACAGGAACGGCAGGGACACCACGAGCGAGATCACGACCAGCCCGAGCGGGTTGCTCGCGATCGGGGACAGCACGTTCGCGATCCCGCGGGCGATCCCGGTGTAGTTGACGATGCCCAGCAGCAGGCTGACGTAGGCCATGAACGGCAGGATCGTGGTGAGCGTCAGCTCGACGGTCTGCCTGCCCGAGGCCAGCATCGTGTTCACGAACGAGCCGACGCCCGAGCCGAACTTCACGAACACGCCGGACACCGAGTCGAACGCGCGCCCGAACCCCGTCGACTGCCCGCCGGTGACCGTCGCCGCGACGTCCCGGGCCGACGGGCGTTCGGCCCGCGGGGGCACCTTCGGTGGCACGGTGCCCGTCTCGCTGTCCGCCTCGGTCACCTCCTTGACGCCGACGGCGGAGACGAACAGCTCCTCGGTGATGAACTTCGCCAGCGGCCCGCCCGGCGCGCCGGGGTAGACGTCCACAGTGGGCAGTCCCTTGCGCGGGTACACGCCGATCCGGGCGGTGCCACCGCAGTTGATCACCGCGGCGACCACCTCGTCGTCCGGCACCGACGTGTGGAACCCGTCCACCGCCTCGGCGCCGGTGAGCTCGGCGATCCGCGCGGCCACCGGGTGGATGCCGCCGCCGGTCACGGACAGGACCTTGTCGCGCTTGCCGTCGGCCCGCAGCAGCAGGCCCTTGCCCCAGCCGCCTTCGCCGGGGCGGACGAATACCGCGCGGGTGGTGTGGGTTTCGGTCATTTCGCACCCGCCTTGGCCGCCTCGAACTGCCGGTCGAAGTCCGCGAACACTTCGGTCCGCCCGGTCCGCTTGATCATGAACGCGGTGATCCGCTCGGTGACCACGCCGCGGATGAAGATCACCACGATGCCGACCAGGAAGTACCGCAGAGCCAGCGGCACCGTCGACTGCCCGAGCTGGGCCACGCCGTTGGCCACGCCCAGCCAGACGAACAGCTCGCCGGCGTTGGCGTAGGGGAAGAACGTCGTCACCGGGTGCACGAACGACACCGCGGAGTCGTAGAACGCGGGCTTGTGCCGCTCCGGCAGGAACCGGCCGAACGAGTAGGCCATCGGGTTGGTCAGCATGAGCACGGCCAGCACCGGCATGATCGTGTAGCGGGTGATCCACCACCGCGCCGACCACCGGACGGCTCTGGTGACGCGCTGCTCACCGATGAACGTGGTGATCGCGTACATCGCGGTCAGCAGGACGATCAGGGTGGGCAGAATGCCGGTCACCAGGCTCACGAACTGCTCGCCGGAGGCGTTGAACAGCCCGATGAAGTGGCTGCCGAGCCACTCGAGGACACCGAGGGGACCGGAACTGGACCCGGTGTCCGCCTGCTGCGCCATTACAGCAAGCTCCTCCATATTTTCCTCCTTGTCGGCCCCCTGAACAAACGCGTCTGCACATAAGTGCAAAGCTTCTTCACGTTTGACAGTGATGTGTGTAACATGCCGGTCCAGCGGGTCACAACCCCCAACGCGAAGGAGCGACATGCCTGAGATCAAAGTCCGGATCGCCTCGCCGGTCGGCCTGCACGCCCGCCCCGCGAGCCAGTTCGTCAAGGCCGCGGCCCGGCACGGCGGGCCGGTCTCCATCGCGCGGCCGGGCGCCGAACCCGTCGACGCCCGCAGCATGCTTTCGGTGCTGAGCCTGGCGATCGGGCACGGCGAGGAGGTCGTGATCACCGCCGAAGGGGACAACGCCGACGCGACGCTCGCCGAGCTGTCCCGGCTGGTGTCCACCGCGGACGCCTGATGCCACCGCCCCGCGAACAGCAGCTGCTCGTCAAGGCGGCGCGCCTGTACTACGAGGAAGGCCGGTCGCAGCACCAGATCGCCGAGACGCTGGGCGTGAGCCGCTCCAGCGTGTCCCGGATGCTGACCGCGGCGCGGGAACGCGGCATCGTCCAGATCCGCATCAACGACCCGGCCGGGCGGGACCTGGACCTCGAAGGCGAGCTCGCGGCGCGGTTCGGGTTGCGCGACTGCCGGGTCGCGGAGAACGCCGCGGGGGAGCGCCCGTTGCCGCGCGTCGGTGAGCTCGGCGCGCGGTGGCTGCTGGAGAACGTCCACTCCGGACAGCGGGTCGGGGTGTCGTGGGGGCGCAGCCTGCAGGCGGTCGTGCAGCACGTGCCCGAGGAAAGCGCGCTCGACGTCGAGGTGCTGCCGCTCGTCGGCGGCCTGTCGTCGGTGGAATCGGCGATCAGCGGCGAGGAGCTGGTCCGCGACCTGGCCGCGCGACTCGGCGGCCGGTTCCAGCTGCTGCACGCGCCCGCGTTGTTGACTTCCCGGGCGGGACGGGACATCCTGCTCGCCGAACCGTCCATCCGGGACGCTCTGGACCGGGCGCGCAAGGTGCACGTCGCGGTCGTCGGCATCGGCAGCGTCGGGGTCGGGTCCTCGGCGGCCCTGCTCACGGCGATGGAGCTGACGCCGGAGGAGCGCGCGGAGTTCGAGGGCCACCACCCGGTGGGGGACTTCTGCGCGCGGTTCTTCGACGCCGACGGGCGCCCGGTGCCGGGGCCGGTCGACGACCGGGTGATCAGCACGTCGTTCGCCGACCTGGCCGGCATCCCCACGGTGGCGGGTGTCGCGGCCGGGGCGGAGAAGGCGCGCGGCACGCTGGGCGCGCTGCGCACCGGGGTCCTCGACGTCCTGATCTGCGACCAGTCGCTGGCCGGCGCCCTGCTCGACTGAAAGGTGTTGCGCATGCTGGGAACGAGGTTGTCCGGGGTCGCGGTGAGCCCGGGACGCGCGAGTGGTCCCGTGGTGCGGGTCGCCGAGCCGCTGGGCGAACCCCCGCGCACCCCGGCGCCCGCCGACCCGGCCGCCGACGCGGCCCGGATCGCGCCAGCCGCGGCGGCCGTCGCGCGGCGGCTGGAGGAACTCGCCGCCACCGCGGAAGGTGAAGCGGCGGACATCCTGTTCACCACCGCGGCCATAGCGAACGACCCCGGCCTGGTCGCCGAGGCCGAGCGGCTGGTCACTGTCGAAGGCGTGCCCGCGCCGCGCGCGGTGCACGAGGCCGCGAACGGGTTCGCCCGCTCGCTGGCCGCCGCGGGCGGGTACCTCGCCGAGCGCGTGCGGGACATCCAGGACGTGCGGGACCGCATCGTCGCCGAACTGCTCGGCGTCGAGCCGCCCGGGGTGCCGGAGCTGGCGTCGCCGAGTGTGCTGGTCGCCCGCGATCTCGCGCCTGCCGACACGGCGGGGCTCGATCCGGCGAAGGTGCTGGCGCTGGTGACCGAGCAGGGGCCGACCAGCCACACCGCGATCCTGGCGCGGGCGCTGGGAATCCCCGCCGTCGTCGCGGTGCGGGGGTTGCTGGCCTCCGGTGCCGAGGCGCTCGTCGTGGACGGCGACACCGGCGTCGTCGAACCGGCCGACCCGCGCGGGCCGGTGGTGGTCGCGGAGCGGCAGGCGGCGGCGGAGTGGAACGGCGTGGGCGCGACCGCGGACGGGCACCGGGTCCGGATCCTCGGCAACGTCGGTTCAGTGGCGGACGCGCGGGCGGCCGCCGAGGCCGGCGCCGAGGGGATCGGCTTGTTCCGCACGGAGTTCTGCTACCTGGACGCGCCGTCCGAGCCTTCGGTGTCGGAGCAGCGTGCGGCGTATGCGGACGTGCTCGCACCGTTCGCCGGGAAGCCGGTGGTGGTGCGGACGCTGGACGCGGGGGCGGACAAACCGCTGGCGTTCCTGGCCCCGGAGCCGGAGCCGAACCCCGCTCTGGGGGTGCGGGGCGTGCGGGTCGCGTTCGCCCGGCCGGCGGTGCTGGACCGCCAGCTCGAAGCGATCGCCGCCGCGGCCGCCGAGTCGGGTGCGGAGGTGTCGGTGATGGCGCCGATGGTGGCGACCGCCGCGGAGGCGGCGTGGTTCGCGGAGCGGGCGCGGGCCGCCGGGATCGCCCGGGCGGGGGTGATGATCGAGGTGCCCGCGGCGGCGCTGGCGGCGCGGGAGATCCTGGAGGTGGTGGATTTCGTGTCCGTGGGCACCAACGACCTCGCGCAGTACACGTTCGCCGCCGACCGCCAGCTCGGCGCGGTGGCCGCGTTGAACGACCCGTGGCAGCCGGCGCTGCTCCGGTTGATAGCCCTGATCGGCGAAGCGGCGCGGGAGGCCGGCAAGCCCGCCGGGGTGTGCGGGGAAGCGGCGGCGGACCCGCGCTTGGCCCGCGTGCTGACCGGTCTCGGGATGACGAGCCTGTCAATGACCGCGGCGGCCATCCGCCCGGTCGGAGCCACCCTGGCAACGGCAACGTTGACCGACTGCGAGGCGGAGGCCCGCCACGCGCTGGGGACGTTCGGGGCGAGCACCTGAGCCCGTGGCCCACGACAGATCGCCGGACGCGGGCCGGCTCCTCACCCCGGATGGCCGGTGGTTCAGCGCGGACTGGCTCCACTCCAGGGCGATCGTGCCCTTCGCCACCCCGTTCGGCGCCGACGACCGGATCCTGGAGGGGTTCCGGGCCGGCGCGTGCGGTCGGTGCGGCATCGGTGTTCGTCTTTCCCCTCGGTGATGGGCGCCCGCGGGTGCTCGATGTCGACGAACACCCGTTCGGCATGCGGGGTGAGGTCCTGCTCGCTGTGCCCGACTGGGACGGGGCCTTGCTGATCACGAGCGCGCGGTACTCCCTCCTGGGGGGTACCGCGAAGCACCCTAATCCGGCCAGCTGTGCACCGGTTCGTTGGTGTGCATGTGCTCCCGGTACTCGCCGACCAGGGTGCGCAGCGTGTCGAACCTGTCGAGGCCCGTCGTGTCGAACAGGCGGTGGAACCGTTGTTGCTGCCAGCTCGCGCCGGTGGCGCCGGTCAGGCAGCGGTGCTCGATGACGCCCAGCAGCCGGTCGCGTTCGCCGGCGTCGACGTCCCACTCGCGCAGCCCCTCGTCGGCCATCGGCAGCAGCCGCCGCAGCACCAGTTCCGCGACCGGGACGGTGCCCAGCCCCGGCCAGTAGATCGCGGCGTCGATGCCGTTGCGGGCGCAGGTGTGGAAGTTCTCCTCGGCCGCGCTGAACGACATCCGGGTCCAAATTGGACGATCGTCCTCGGCGAGCGCGCGGACGAGTCCGAAGTAGAACGCGCCGTTGGCCATGGTGTCGATGACCGTGGGCCCGGCGGGCAGGACCCGGTTCTCCACCCGGAGGTGGGCGCGGTCGCGGGTGACCGCGTAGATCGGCCGGTTCCAGCGGTAGATCGTGCCGTTGTGCAGCCGCAGCTCCTGCAGTGACGGGGTGTCGCCCCGGTCGAGCACCTCGAACGGGTCCTCCTCGGAGCAGATCGGCAGCAACGCGGAGAAGTACCGCGCGTTCTCCTCGAACAGGTCGAAGATCGAGGTGATCCACCGCTCGCCGAACCACACCCGCGGCCGCACGCCCTGCGCCTTGAGCTCCTCGCGGCGGGTGTCGGTGGCCTGCTCGAACAGGGCGATGCGCGTCTCGGCCCACAGGTGCTTGCCGAGCAGGAACGGCGAGTTCGCGCCGACCGCGACCTGCACCCCGGCGATCGCCTGCGCGGCGTTCCAGTAGGCGTGGAACTGCGCGGGACTCACCTGCAGGTGGAACTGGGTGCTCGTGCACGCCGCCTCGGGCACGATCGTGTCGCACGTGGCCCGCAGGCGTTCGACGCCGTCGATGGCGATGTGCAGGTCCTCGCCCCGCTCGGCGAGGATCTGGTCGTTGAGCAGCCCGTACCGCGGGTTGACCGACAGCGACGCGCCGGTCAGGTGGTCCTGGCGCAGGGTGGGCAGGATGCCGACCATGATCAGGTGCGCGCCGATGCGGTTGGCGTTCGCCTCCGCGGCGTTGAGGCTGGCGCGCACGTCGTCCTCGAACGTCTTGGCGCCGTCGCCGTTGAGCCGTCGGGGCGACACGTTGATCTCGAGGTTCCACTGGCCCAGCTCGGTCTGGAAGTCCGGGTCGGCGATGGCCTCCAGCGTCCTGGCGTTGCACATCGTCGGCTCGCCGCGCTCGTCGACCAGGTTGAGCTCGATCTCCAGCCCGGTCATCGGCCGCTCGAACTCGAAGTGCGACTCCCGCAGCATGCGCGCGAACGCCCCCAGGCACCGCCGCAACCGGGCCCGGTACCTCGTGCGGTCGGCCCTCGTGAAGGTGTGCTGCCCGACTTCCTCGCCCATGCGCCCCTCCGGATCCCTGCATTGTCCCACCGAACGGCCGACGGTCCAGCGGACACGAGGAGTGACGGGGTGGACCGCAAGCGGCGCTACCGCTCGCGGCCCCGGAGAACCGGCGCGTGCGTCAGTTGTCGTTGTACCACTGCGCGGTGCGCTGGTAGGCGTAGGGCGTGCCGTCCTTGTGAAGGTAGACGCGGAAGTTGATGTAGGCGTTCTCCGGCAGGTTGTGCCCGGCCTCGCTGGCGTCCGCGAGGTCGCAGTTGCCGCTGCCGCCCGCGCTGAGCGTGTAGGAGCCGCCGTTCCAGTACACGTCGAGGCCGACGGCCCAGCCGTCCGCCTCCATGTCGCAGGCGTAGACGTAGTCACCGTGCTCGGTGAACCAGGCGACGCCGCCCGGGTCGCCGTCGGCGGTCCAGACCTCGTGGTCGATGGCGGCGGCTTCGGGGGCGAACAGCAGCGTGGACACGGCAAGGGCGCCTGCGGTGGCGAGCCCGGCGAGTTTGCGTAAGTGTTTCATCGCACCTTCGTATTCGCTGGCAACAGCGGCCACCCGGAGGCGGCCTGAATCGGAAGGATCTTCGCATTCGTCGCGTGCGTGGCGACGACGTTCCGCTGACACGGACCGCGCCGCTTCCCCGTCCGGCAGCCCGCGGTGTGCGGTTCCGGTGCGGGTCCGCTACGGGCGGCCGCGGATCTTACGAGAGTCTCAACGCAACGCCTGGGAACGGCCGGACGGCGCGGGCGCGGACCTAGCATCGCCTGCGTGACAACGCCACCGCCGCGCGTGTTGCGGCGCATCCGGTTCCGCAGTCCGCTGCGCGGCCCCTGGCTCACCTCCGTCCTCGGCGTGGCTGCTGGCCTGCCTGCCGCTCGTGATCGTCACCGGGCTTGTTCCAGCTGACGCAGGGCCTGCACGTCGGCCTGGGGGCTGGTGCTCGCGCCGGTCGTGCTGGCCAAGCTGTGGTCGGTCATCCCGAAGCTGTTCGCCTGGTCACCGGTCCGCTCGCTCACCCACGCGCTGGAACGGATCTCGCTGCTCCTCCTGGTGGGCAGCACCCTGTTCGAGTTCGCCACCGGGATCCTCAACATCCAGTACGACTACGTCTTCGGGTTCAGCTTCTACACCGGGCACTACATCGGCGCGCGTGGGTCTTCCTCGCCTCGTTCGTCACGCACGTCGCGCTCAAACTCCCCACCATGGTGCGCGCGCGCTGCGGTCCCGCTCCCTGCGCCGCGAACTGGCCACCTCGCGCGAAGACACCGTGCCTGAGCCGCCCGACGACACCGGGCTCGTCGCCGCCGACCCCGCGCCCCCGACCCTGAGCCGGCGCGGGCTGCTCGGCACCGTCGGCGGCGGAGCCCTGCTCGTCGGCCTCCTCACCGCGGGACCTGGCACTGCTCCTGCCCCGCGGCAGGCAACCGGGGGAGGGTTTCCCGGTCAACAGAACCGCCGCCGCGGCCGGGGATCACCGCCGCCAGCACCGGCGCGAGCTGGCGGCTCACCGTCACCGGCGTGCACGAGCGCGTCCTCACGCGCGGCGACCTGCTCGCCCTGCCCCAGCACACCGCGCGGGTGCCCATCCCCTGCGTCGAGGGGTGGTCGACCGTGCAGACCTGGACCGGGGTGCGGCTGCGCGACCTGGCCGCGCTCGCCGGGATCCCGCACCCCGCCTCAGCATCGGTGACCTCGCTCGAACGGGGACCGTTCGCCCGGGCGACCCTCAACTCCGGTCAGGTGACCGATCCCGACGCGCTGCTCGCGCTGCGGGTCAACGGCGAGGACCTCAGCCCCGACCACGGCTTCCCGGCCCGCGTCATCGTCCCCGCCCTGCCCGGCGTGCACTGCACGAAATGGGTGCACTCGATCGCCTTCGGGAGCGCCCGGTGAAGCGGCTCATCGCCCTGCTCGCGGGCCTGGCACTCGCCGCCTACGCCGGATCCTTCCTGCTGGGCGAGCCGGATCTGCCGACGATGCTGGCCTGGTTCGCCGGCGCCGCCGTCGTGCACGACCTCGTGCTGTTCCCGCTCTGTGCACTCGTCGGATGGGCACTGTCCGGACGGGCACTGGCGCGGCTGCCCGTCCGGATCGTCAACCACGTCCGCCTTCCCCTGCTCGGCGCCGGGCTGACCTTCCTGCTGTTCCTGCCCGGCATCATCCGCCAGGGCGAGGCCACCCACCTCGCCGCCACCGGGCTGGACCAGCAGCCCTACCTCGGCCGCTGGCTGTGGCTGGTCCTGGCGATGTTCGCGGTCTCCGGACTCGTCTACGGGATGCGCCTGATCGTCAGACGCCGCGCCTGAGTTCGGCGAAGTGCCGCCCGCCGTGCGCCGCCGTCCAGGACATCGCCAGTGCGGCGGCCGCGGCGACGCCGGCCAGCGCGTCGGCGCCCAGCCAGGCCCACGCGAACCACGGGCTCCCGTCGACCCGCACGCGTTCTCGCCGGGCCGCCGCGCCGGGCGGGTCCAGTTCGACGAGCGCCCGGCCGCCAGGCCCGAGCAGCTCGAACACGCGCCGCAGCAACGACACCGGGTCGCCGCCGATGCCGATGTTGCCGTCCGCCAGGAGAGCGTGCCGCCACCGGCCGGCCCCGGGAACGCGGCCGAACACGTCCCGCCGCAAAGCCACCCCGCCCCGGCGGCGGGTCAGGCGGACCGCGGTGCCGGACACGTCGATGCCCAGTGACGGGACACCCCGCCGCGCGAGCGCCGCCGTCAGACGACCCGGACCGCACCCGATGTCCAGAGTCGGACCCCAGCAGCGGCCGAGCAGCAGTTCATCGGCGGTACCGGGATCGCGCATCCAGCGCCGGGCGGGCAGCTCGATCCGGCTGCCGTCGGCCAGTTCCAGGCGGCAGTTCCCGCCCAGGAGAGCGCCGTCGAAATGCCCGCTCACCGCGTCACCGCCGCCACCGCGGCTGGAAACCGCCCGCGGCACACCGAAGCCACCGCGCGCGCGTCCGCCATCGTGTCCACATCGGACAACTCGGCGAGGTCGCGCGGCACCACGCCACGCCGGGACAGGGCCGCGTGCGTGCGGTCGCCGGTGTCCGATCGTGACATGGGCACGTGTTCGAGCACGCGGGCCGTCGCCGGGTCCCGCAGGCCCAGGGCCCACCAGCCGCCGTCGGCCGCGCGGCCCAGCACCGCCTGGTGCGCGGCGAGGTCCGCGGCCGCCGCCGCGAGCAGCTCCGGACGGACCTGCGGGGTGTCCATGCCGATCTGCAGCACGGGCAGGCCCGGGTGCCGGGCGGCGGTGTCGGCGTGCACGTTCGCCAGTCGTTCCCCGAAGGGCACGCCGCGCTGACCCAGGACCGTCGTCCGCGTCAGCGCCCGCCGGATCTCCGCCGACCGCGCTGCCGCGGCGAAATCCCCGGTCACCGCGACCACGGGCACCGCCCCGGGCGTCACGGCGACAGCATCGAGCGTGTCCAGCAACGCGGCGGCGGCGATCTCGGCGGCCTGGTCCGGCGACGCGGGCGGGCACAGCCGGGTCTTCGCGAACCCGGGCACCGGCGCCTTGGCTACCACCAGCAGGCAGAACCGGGCGGTCATCCGAGCAGCACCCGCGCCATGTCGCGGACCGCGCCCACGGTCCCGCGCACCGAACCCGACACCTTCGACCGGCCCGCGGACCGCGGCCGGTAGACCACGTCGCACTCGCGCACCACCCACCCGGCGCGTCCCGCCCGGATCAGCAGTTCCAGCGGATATCCGGACGCGCGGTCGGCCACACCGAGCCCGAGCAGGGCCTCCCGGCGGGCCACGCGGACCGGCGCGATGTCGTGCACCGGCACGCCCTGCAGCCGCAGCAGCGCCGACAACACGGCGTTGGCCGCGCGGGCGTGCCACGGCCAGGCGCCGGGAACCGGCCGCCGCCGCCCGGCCGCCAGGTCCGCCTCGCCGCGCTCGACCACCCCGGCGAGCACGGTCAGCGCGGCGGGGTCGAGCGAGCCGTCGGCGTCCAGGACGGCGACGAGGTCGCTGGTCGCGTGCGCCAGACCGGTGTGCACGGCCGCGCCGTAACCGCGGCGCGGTTCGCTGACCACCTTGGCGCCCGCGGCAGCGGCGACCTCGGCCGAACCGTCGGTCGACCCGTTGTCGACCACGATCGCCCGGCAGCCGGGCGGCAGCGCCGACAACACGACGGGCAGGGAACCGGACTCGTCGAGACAGGGCAGGATCACATCCACGACCACGGACGGTATGTCCACGGTGGAGAGTTGAGAACCGTTGCGGCCCTTACCGACTCATGACGCCTTGACAATCCTTACCGACTCCTGACGGATCGGCGCGAGCGCCGCCGTCGGCACGGCCGGCGGGTTACGGTGCGGCGAAGCCGGCGCGGAAGGGGACACGAGTGCGGGTGGACGCGGTGCGGGCGCCGGAGCGCAGCGGCCGCCGGGCGGACCTGGTGACCGTGGTGTGCGCGGGCGCGCTGGTCGCGGTGGCCGTCGCGGTCGGCGCCTACCTCAACCGGCCCGGTTCCGGGGTCACCCTCCTCGCACCGGCCGCGCCGCTGTTCGGGGTCTGGCTGCCGCACGCCGGCCCGGGCACGGCGGTCGCCGTCATGGTGGCGTTCGCGGTGGTTGGCTGGGGGCCGTCGCTCGCGCGGACGATGGCGTGGTGGCCGCTGCTGGCGGGGTCCTACCTCGCGGCGCTGGCCTGGACGTTCGCGCTCGCGCTCGTCGACGGCTGGCAACGAGGCCTCGCCCGGCGCCTGAGCAACCCCAACGAGTACCTGCGCGAGGTGCCCGGCATCCACGACATCCCGGCCATGCTGCGCGGGTTCACCGCCCGGATCCTCGACTTCCGGCCGGATTCGTGGACCACCCACGTGTCCGGGCACCCGCCGGGCGCGACCCTGGTGTTCGTGTGGCTCGACCGCCTCGGCCTGTCCGGCGGGGGATGGGCCGCCGTGGTGTGCGTGCTCGCCGGGTGCCTGGCGGTGCCCGCGGTCGCGGTGACGCTGTCCGCGCTGGGCCGGGCAGCCGCGGCGCGCGCGACCCTGCCGTTCCTGGTGCTCTTCCCGGGCGCGGTGTGGATCGGCGCCTCCGCGGACGGGCTGTTCGCCGGGGTCACCGCCGCGGGCATCGCCCTGCTCGCGCACGCGGCGCTGGCCTTCCGGACCGGCCGGCGCTCGGCGGTCCCGGCGGCGCTGTCCGGCGGCGCGGTGCTGGGGTTCGGGATCTTCCTGTCCTACGGGCTCGTCCTGCTCGGGACGGTCGCGCTCGCGGTGGCGATAGCCGGGCGGAGCCTCACCCGCACACTGCCGCTGGCGGTGGCCGGCGCCCTCGCCGTCACCGGGGTGTTCGCGCTCGCCGGGTTCTGGTGGCTCGACGGCTACCACCTCGTCGTCGAGCGGTACTACCAGGGCATCGCCGCCGAGCGGCCGTGCACCTACTGGGTGTGGGCGAACCTGGCGTGCCTGGTGATCGCGACTGGGCCCGCCGTCATTGCCGGGGTGCGGCGCTCGGTGCTCGTCCGGCGGTGGCGTGATCCGGTGCTGCTGCTGGTCGCCGGGGCCGCGCTGGCCGTCGCGCTGGCCGACCTGTCCGGGTTGTCCAAGGCCGAGACGGAGCGGATCTGGCTACCATTCCTGGTGTGGCTGGTGCCCGCGGTGTCGCTGCTGCCGGGCCGGCGCCGGGTCTGGCTGGCCGGCCAGGCCGTCACGGCGCTCGCGGTGAACCACCTCGTGCTGACGTACTGGTAGGGCGGACGTGACTGGAACAGGCCACATTCTCGTCGTGGACGACGACGAGACGGTGCGCGACGTCGTGCGGCGCTACCTCGAAGCGGGCGGCTTCACCGTCGAACTCGCCGGGAACGGCGACGAGGCGCTGCGCCGCTTCGCCGGGCGCGAACCCGACCTCGTCGTGCTCGACGTGATGATGCCCGGGATGAGCGGCCTGGAGGTGTGCCGGCGCATGCGGGAACGCACCGCGGTGCCGGTCGTCCTACTCACCGCGCTCGGCGAGGAGGAGGACCGCATCGCCGGCCTGCGCCTGGGCGCCGACGACTACGTGACCAAACCGTTCAGCCCGCGCGAACTCGCGCTGCGGGTGATGTCGGTGCTGCGGCGGGCGCGGCTGCCCGCGCGCGCACCGGCGCCCGACGTGCTCACCGACGGCGGGCTGCGGCTGCGGCTGAGCGCGCACCAGGCGACCCTCGACGGGCGGCCGCTGTCCCTGACCACCCGCGAGTTCGACCTGCTCGCGTTCTTCCTCGCCCAGCCCGGCACCGCGTTCTCCCGCGAGGAACTGCTGGAGAAGGTGTGGGGCTGGAACTTCGGCGACCAGTCCACGGTGACCGTCCACGTGCGCCGGTTGCGCGAGAAGATCGAGGACGACCCGGCCAGGCCCACGCGGATCGCGACGGTGTGGGGTGTCGGCTACCGCTACGAACCGGTGCGGCCATGATCGAACCGAGCGAACCGTGGCGGGACATGCTCCTGCACGCCTGGCACATCCTGCCGGTGGCGCTGCTGTTCGCCCTGCCCGTCGCGGTCGCCGGCGGGCTGGTCCTGTACGTCCTGCGGCGCCGCTCGCTCGCGACCACGCTGACGGTGCTCGTACTGATCCCCGTGCTGTCGACGCTGACCGGCGTGCTCGGCGTCAGCGGTTTCATGTTCACCCCGGCGATGACCACGATGGTGCTGGTGTGCCTGCTCGTCGGGCTGGTCACCGTGCCGGCCGCGATCGTGCTGGGCCGCACCATCGCGCGGCGCACGGTGTGGGAACGCGAGGCGCACGAACGTGAACGGATGGCCGAGGCCGCGCGGCGCGACCTGGTCGCGTGGATCAGCCACGACCTGCGCAGCCCGCTGGCCGGGATCCGGGCGATGGCCGAGGCACTCGCCGACGGCATCGTCTCCGACCAGCGCGAGATCGCCGGCTACGCGCAGCGCATCAGCGGCGAGAGCGAACGGCTCTCCGGCATGGTGACCGACCTGTTCGAGCTGTCCCGCATCACGGCGGGCGCGCTGCGGCTGTCGATGTCCGCGGTGCCGCTGCGGGACGTCGTGAGCGACGCGGTCGCCACGCAGGCGCCGATCGCGCGGCGGAAGCAGGTCTGCGTGCGTGCCGAGTCCGATTCGTGGCCGGTCGTGTTCGGCAGCGACCCGGAACTGGCGCGGATCGTGCAGAACCTGGTCTCCAACGCGATCCGGCACACGCCACCGGACGGCACGGTGTCCGTGCGGGTGGCCGTCGAGGGCGGCGACGCGCTGCTCGCCGTGGACGACGGGTGCGGTGGCATCCCGGACGACGAGCTGGCCCAGGTGTTCGACGTCGCCTTCCGCGGCACGGCAGCGCGCACCCCGGACCCCTCCGGCGCGGCAGGCGCGGGGCTGGGGCTGGCGATCACGAAGGGACTCGTGGAGGCGCACCACGGCCGGATCGGGGTGCGCAACCACGGCGCGGGCTGCCGGTTCGAGGTCCGCCTCCCGCTCGCCGCGCACTGATGCTCAGGCGCGTAGCGGCGCGGCGGCGAACGCCGCGATCCCCTCGGTGAACGGGATTTTCGCGGTGAACCCCAGCAGTTCCCGGGCGCGGGCCGGATCGGCCACGACGTGCCGGACATCGGCGGGCCGCGCACCCCCGGCCACCACCGGGGCCGGGCCGCCGAAGGCCAGGGCCAGTTCGGTGGCCAGGTCGCCGACGGTGTGCGGGGTCCCGGAGCAGACGTTGACCGGAGTCAACTCGCCCGGCGCGCCCGGAGTGGTCAGCGCCCGGAGGTTCGCTTCGGCGACGTCCTCGACGTGCACGAAGTCCCGGCGCTGCCGCCCGTCCTCGAGGACGGTGGGAGCCTCACCGCGTTCCAGGGCAGAGCGGAACAGCGCCGCGACGCCCGCGTACGGGGTGTCGCGCGGCATCCGGGGCCCGTACACGTTGTGGTAGCGCAACGCCCACACGCTGCCACCGGTCTGTCGCGTCCAGGCGGCGGCCAGGTGTTCCTGCGCGAGCTTCGTGGCCGCGTAGGTGCTGCGCGGCCGCAGCGGCGCGTCTTCCGGCACGAGAAGCGGTTCGAGGTCGGCGCCGCAGCGCGGACAAGGCGGCTCGAATCGGCCGGCGTCCAGCGCTGCCGGTGTGCGAGCGGTGGGTTCGACCAGGCCGTGAGCCGGGCACTGGTAACGCCCCTCCCCGTAGACGACCATCGAGGAGGCCAGCACCAGCCGCCCGACCCCGGCTGAGTACATCTGGGCCAGCAGCACCGCGGTGCCGTAGTCGTTGTGCCACGCGTAGAGCGGAGCGTCCGCCGGATCGAGCCCATGCCCCACGACGGCAGCTTGATGACACACCGCGTCCACCCCGTCGAGCAGATCACGCACCAGCCCGGCGTCCGTGAGAGTGCCCCGAACGAACCGATGCCCCGCGAGGTACGCCGGCACCGCGTCGCTGTCGTGCGCCTGGGGAAGGAGATCATCGAGTACCAGAACGTCATGCCCGTCGGCGGCCAGCAGATCAGCAACGCACGAGCCGATGAACCCAGCGCCCCCGGTGAGTAGAACCCGCATGGCGGCCACCCTATGGGCGCCCTACACACCACCCATCAGCCGCGGCGCACTCGTCAGACTTCGGTAATGCCGGGATTGCCGGCCCCCGGTCGATCGTGTGATCCCCGTTTGCCGCGGCCTGGGCCGGACACCGATTCTGTCCGCGACCGGTGCGAAAAGTGGACAGACTTGAGCGAAGAACGGCTCGTCGGACCGTGGCGCTCCGCCCTAACGTGATCGGCACCGGATCCGGTCGTGAGCCGGAACGCGGATGCAGGCCGAATGTCAAAGTGGACGGAGAATCACGTGGTCAAGTCTTGGCTCTTTGAGATTTTCAGCTACCCGTACGATCCCGACCCTGCGAAGTTCGACCCGCAGCTGTGCAAGGATCTCTACGACTGGAAGCTGGAATCGTGGGTCGCTGCCGAGGACCTGGGATTCGACGGGGTCTTCTTTTCCGAGCACCACTTCACGCCGTACAGCATCAGCCCCTCGCCCAACCTGCTCGTGGCGACCCTGGCCCAGCGGACCAGCCGGATGAACATCGGGGTGATGGCGAACATCACCGCGTTCCACAACCCGCGCCGGCTCGCTGAAGAGGGCGCGATGCTCGACTACCTCACCGGTGGCCGGCTCGAGGTCGGCTTGGGACGTGGCGTGGACGAGCCCGAGTTCATTCGCGAAGGCGTCAAAATGGAGGAGACGCGCGCCCGGTTCGAGGAGTCCGTCGCGCTCATCCAGTCTGCCTGGACGGAACCCACCTTCACCTTCAAGGGCGAGTTCTACAAATACGACAACGTGAGTCTCTGGCCTCGGCCCTTGCGGTCAGAGCTGCCGATCTGGGTTACGGCGCTGAGCCCGCAGACGGTGAGCTGGGCGGCCCGGCAGGGTTTCCGGTTCACTTCGGTCTTCTCGCCGACCGAGAACATGCGGACGATTTTCGAGCAGTACAAGAAGGCGGCCGCGGAAGCCGGTCGTGAAGCTGAACCCACCGACATGGGTGTGTGCCGCAACGTGTTCATCGCGGACTCCGAACAGGAGGCGCGCGATCTTGCCGAGCCTGCCTTCGACGCGCTGTTCGCGGCGTTCAAGGAGGCCGCTGTGTTCCACGATCTCGAGAACGTGCCCGCCGGCTACGAGCACTATCAGTCCTTCTTCCGCCCGTTCGCCGGAGAGGACGTGTCGTTCGACGCTCTCATCGACATCGGGGCGATCTGCGTGGGGAGGCCGGAGACCGTCCGCGACCAGATCGTGAGCCAGATGGAGCAGATCGGCTGCGGGAACTTCCTCAACTGGGGGTCGTTCGGCACCCTCACCAAGGAGCAGACGATGCGCTCCTACCAGCTGTTCGGCGAGCACGTGGTGCCGGCTCTGCGCTCCCTGAAGGTGTAGTCGTGACGTCCGAGCTGGCCTTGTGCTGCATGTCGCACACGCCGTTGCTGGGGTCGGGCGACCCGGGCGAGTCGGTCGTGCAGCGGGTCGACGGCGCTCTCCGCGACGCCAGGCGGTTCGTGGAAGCTTTCGACCCGGACCTCGTCGTCATCTTCGGCCCTGACCACTACCAGGGCTTCCGGTATGAGCTCATGCCACCGTTCTGCGTCGGGTTGTCGGCTACAGCCATCGGCGACTACAACACCAGTCCCGGTGAGCTCGACGTGCCACAGGCACTCGCCGATGATCTCGTCGCCCATCTGCTGGCGGCGGATCTCGACGTGGCCATGTCGGAGAAGATGGTCGTCGATCACGGCATCGCCCAGCCGCTGGAAAACCTGTTCGGCTCGAGCGCGGCCAAACCCGTGATCCCTGTCTTCATCAACTCGGTCGCCGAGCCGCTCGGACCTCTGCGCCGGATCAGGCGCCTCGGCGCGGCGGTGGGCGAGTTCGTCCGGGACTTGGATCAGAAGGTTCTGCTCGTCGGCTCGGGCGGCTTGTCACACGATGTGCCGGTCCCGCGGCTGCGGCAGTCTCCACCGGAAGCTGTCGCCTACATTGTGGACAAGCGCCGAACGCCCGAGGAGCAGACGGCGCGCGAGGAGGCGGTGTTCCAGGCCGGCCAAGCCTTCGCGCGCGGTGAGTCTTCGCTGCTGCCACTGAACCCTGATCTCGACGAGCAGATCCTTCGGCAGTTCGAGAAGGGCGACCTGGCCTGGTTCGACCCGATCAGCGTCGAGTGGCTCGGCAAACAGGGCGGCAGCTCGATCCACGAAGTGCGTTCGTGGATCGCGGCCCATGCCGCGCTGCAAACCGCAGGGCCCTACCGGACCGAGTCTTCGTTCTACCAACCGGTCCCCGAGTGGATCATCGGTTTCGCGGTGACCACGGCGCGACCACGAGAAGCGACCAGGTGACAAAATGGTTGAGAAAGAAGAAGTCGTACCGACCGACGACGGACCGATGACCGTCACGGTTCGCCATCCCGACGGCGGTGGCCCGTTTCCCGTGGTCATCGTTTACCACGACGGACCGGGGCTGCGTGCGGACATCCACGACGTCAGCCGCAAATTGGCGCGTGCCGGCTATTACGCTGTCCTGCCGGATCTCTACCACCGGCTCGGTCATCAGATTTCCTTCGACCTGGCCGGTATCGGTCAAGGGCCGGGATCACCGGAATTCGATCGGCTGATGGCGGCGGTCACCTCGCTCGGTGATGACATGGTGCTGGCCGACACGGCCGCGATGCTGGAGGTCACCGCGAAGGACGCCGCCGCCGACATGAACGCCAAGGCCGCCATGGGGTTCTGCATGGGCGCGCGCTTCACCCTGCGGTTGCTCGCCGCCGACCCCGCGGGGTTCGCGGCAGGCTCGGCTCTGCATCCGTCGAACTGCGTCACGGATGACCCGGATTCGCCCCATCGGAGCGTCGGGAAGATCTCCGCCGAGCTGTTCGTCGGACTCGGCGCGGCCGACAAGCTCTCCCCGCTCGAGCTGAACAAGCCGCTGCGGGACGAGCTGGGCGGGCCCTCGGTGAAAGCGACTGTCGAGATCTTCGACGGCGCCGATCATGGCTTCATGTTCCCGCAGCTGCCGGCCTATCAGCAGTACGCGGCGTCCGTTTCGTGGGACCGCACGCTCGAGTTGTTCCACCGAACCCTGGGGAAGAGGTAGCGCCGATCATGCGATCTGCGAAGCTTGCTCCCGTGCAGACGGAGGACCGGGCCACCGGCGCGGACACGACGCACGTCGCGACGGCGGGAGACCCCGGTGGCGAACCGCTGTTGCTCCTGCACGGGACCGGACCGGGTGCGACGGGAGCGCTGAGCTTCCGGCCGCTCCTGCCCGGCGTTGCGACATACCGGTGCATCATGCCCGATCTGGTGGGATTCGGGCACAGCAGTCATCCGGAAACCCTGCCCCCGGGCCCGGGACCGTGGTTCAGGCGGCGCGTCGACGCGGTACTCCGGCTCCTGGACGACCTCGGACTGGACCGGGTTCACGTGGCAGGGCACTCCTACGGTGCGCGCGTGGCGCTCGAACTGGCCGTGCACGCACCCGAGCGGCTCGGGCGGATCGTCCTGATGGGCGCGGGCGGGACACCGGTCAAGGCCAGGCTGGGGACGCTCACCGCGTTCTACGAGAGCCCGAGTGAGGAGGCGATGCACGCGCTCGTGAGCGCCCAGCTGTCTCGAGGCGATGTTCCTGGCATCGACGATTACGTGAAGGAGCGTTTCGCGATCGCGGTCCGGCCGGAGGTGCGACGGTCGTTCCAGGCCGCCATGGCGCCCGGCGACCCCGCGCCGGTCTACGACGAGCCGGTGCTCGCCGGCATACCGCACCCGGTCCTCGCGGTTCACGGGAAGGACGACGGCACGATCTCACCTGCCGCGGGGCTCTTCCTTGCCGAGCACCTTCCGCACGCGGACCTGCACCTGTTCGCGGATTGCGGGCACTTGCTCCAGTTCGAGGTGCCGGACCGGCTCGGTGCCCTGATCCGCGAGTTCCTGGCAGCGGCGTAGGCCGGGGAACGCCGAACCTGCTGAACCACTGACGAGGAGGAAACAATGGCACCGGTCGAGACCGTCGGTGCACCGTGCCGTGCCGCGAGCCTTGAGACCAAACCCCGCGGCCGTGACAGGAGGCCCGCGTTGATCGTTCCCGATCCAGACGAGACCGGCCCGCTGCGGCAGGTCTACGGCACCTTTCCCAGTGGGGTGGTAGCCGTGTGCGCGCTGCGCGACGCCGCTCCGGTCGGCATCGTCGCGAGTTCGTTCGTCGCGGTCTCGATGAACCCGCCGCTGGTATCCGTCTGCGTGCAACACACCTCCACAACCTGGCCGTTTCTGGCTGACTGTCCCCGGGTCGGGCTGTCGGTGCTCGGGACGACGCATGACCGGGCCTGCCGGCAGATCGCGTCGAAGACGGGGGACCGGTTCGCTGGCATCGGCTACACCGCGACCGGCGAGGGTGCGGTACTCCTGCACGGCGCGGCCGCCTGGCTGGACTGTTCGATCGACACGGTCGTCAGTGCGGGGGACCACGACCTGGTGCTGCTTCGCGTGGCGGCTATGCGGCCACACGAAGAGGTCGCCCCGTTGGTCTTTCACGGCAGCCGGCTGCACGCGCTGTCCGCGTTGGCGTCCTGATGTTCGCTGACGACCGAGTCGCCCACGCGGTGGCCGCATTGCGCGCGGCGCGCCCGGTTCTCGTCGGCGGCACCGACCGGGAGAGCAAGTATGAGGTCGTCCTCCCCGCGGCACTGGCTGAGCCGCGGTGGACCGCATGGATGGTCCGCCACACGTCGGGGATACTCTGCGCGCCCCTTCCGGCCGAGCGCGCCGGTGCGCTCGGCCTGCCTCCCATGGTCCAGGACAACCAGGATCCACGAAGTCCTGTTTTCACCGTCTCGGTTGACGCGGCAGACGGCATCACCACCGGTATCAGCGCGACGGACCGCGCGCGCACCGCACGGGTGCTCGCCGATCCGGCCAGCGGCCCCGCCGACCTCGTCCGGCCCGGTCACCTGCTGCCGCTGAGGGTTTGTGCCAACGGTGTCGTCGTGCGGCCCGGGCACGCCGAGGCGGGGGTGGACCTGTGCCGCCTCGCCGGGCTTCCGCCGGTGGCGTTGACTGCCCGGCTGGTCGGCGACGGCGTGGGGATGGCCGGTGACGAGGACGCGGCCCTGCTTGCGGCTCGGCACGACCTCCCTGTCCTGCACATACCGGAGCTCGTCGAGCACCGGTTGCGCTTCGGCGATGGGGAGCGAGGACGCGTCACCCGCGTCACCAACGCTCGGCTGCCGACCGAGCACGGCCCGCTCGACGCTGTCGGATACCGCGACGAGGTCACCGGCGCCGAGCACGTCGCGCTGGTCGGGCGTCCGTGGACGGGTGTGCCGCTCGTGGCGGTGCACGCCGAGTGCATCACCGGCGACACCTTCAAGACTACGATCTGTGATTGCGCTCGCCGTTTCGCTGAATCGGCGGCCATCATCGCCCATGCGGGTGGTGTGCTGGTCTACCTGCGCAGGCCGGGAGCGCGGGTGCTCGACGGGCACATTTGGACGACTGCCGACGACGGCGCTGCCGGCGCGATCGTCGCCGACCTCGGGTTCCGATCCGTCCGGCTGCTCACCGGGCCGGCGGCGGCGCCGCAGCTTGCCCGGCCCGGCCTCACCGTCCTCGCGGTGCAGAATCGAGCCGCGAGCCTGGCCTGGTCGAACTTCGGCTGATGCGGTTCGATTTCCGGACTGTCGACCGGAGCGCAGAGCACTACCATGTTGCCGAAGGCTGATCACCGGCCATCCTGGCTGTGCCACCCGAAGCCGAGTGGGAGGTACTCGACGATGACGTCGAGGCACGCGTCCGAGGGCTACGCGCTCGCAAAACAGATTGCGAAGGGGCAACGAGCCACTTCGCGAGGCCTCCTGCGCACCGACGACCTCGATGAGGCCCGCGGTTTCCTCACCAGCGTGTACGCACCCCACCACATCACGGCGGTCGAACGAGGCCGATTCGGATTCTGCATGCGGGTGCTGAACGCCGAGCGGCTCAGGATCGGATACAGCAACTTCAGGTCCGACGTCCGGCTGGACGTTCCGCCGCCGTCGTTCTACGTGTTCTGCTACGCGCCATCGGGATCCGTCGACGTCGTTTCGGGCCGCCGGTCCGCATCTGTTTCCCGTACTACCGCGGCTGTCCTGTCGCCCAGCGCGCCGTGGCGGTTCGAGCGCTGGACCGACGACAGTACGTTGATGGCGATGCGGATCGACCGCGCCGATCTGGAGGACGATCTGTCCGCCATCCTCGGCAGAAGGGTTGTCGAGCCGATCGAGTTCGGCGACAAGCTGGACCTCACCAGGGGACGAGGCGCCGACTTCGCCCGTGTGCTGCGACTCCTGCAAGACGACGTGGGACAGCCGAGCCAGCTTGCCCAGCAGCATCCGGTCATGGCATCGCACCTGGGACAGCTGGTGCGGTCGGCGCTGCTCATGTCGCAACCGCACAACTACTCGGACAAGCTCGACGAAGACCGGGGCTCGCGCCTTCCCGCCGCCATACAGAGGGTCGTCGACGTGATCGAAGACGACCCCATGCGGGTCGGCAGTGCGGCCGACATCGCGAGGATCGCCTGTGTCAGCCTGCGCGCGCTCGAAAAGGCGTTCGTCCGGGAGTTCGGCATACCGCCGATGGCGTACCTTCGGCAGGTCAGGCTCGCCCGGGCACGGAATGACCTGATCAACGGGGACCCTGAGGACCTCACCGTGTCCGCGGTGGCGCTCCGCTGGGGTTTCGGCCATCTCGGCCGGTTCGGCGCCGCGTATCAGGAGCGGTACGGGGAGCCACCGTCACACACGCTGCGGCGCGGGAACCGAGGACTCGAATTTGTCGTTTCGCGACCGTCGTGGTTCGAGAACGGACCTGGATAACGATCACAAGCTGCGGCGTGTCGTAGCGAACGCTCGGGTCTGCGCATGGGTACGCAGCCCCGAGCGATCCGCGAGCCGCCTCACAAGTCCGGTACGGCGGGAAGGACCTTCTCGGCGAAGTTGCGAGGTAACCGGCAGATTCCTCCCAGGTCATCCCGTGCCGGGTGGCCATCAGACGAAGTTCGTCAGGCCTGCCCTCCTCGTATGTGGTGCGGAGCTCCGTGATGGCCTGGTCCGGTGTCTGGAAATATCCGCTCCCAGTTCGGGATGTCCTCGGGTTTGGTCGGCGGTACGTCCACTACCGCCGGGGAGATGTGCACCCGTAAAGCTCGTTACTGATGGAGGGTCATCGGTGATGTAACAGGTCCCGAACGTGTGGACCTTCGCGTAGTTGGGCTGCCGTCCGTTGCGGACACACGCCTCCCGCCAGCCGGCCAGCCACTTCGGCCACGTCTGCCCACCGGTGAGTCCCTGGAAAAACCCGCCGAGCCCACCGACATTCAGCCCGCGCTTCGCAACCCCGGTCCATCGCCGCCGCGGAGAAATCGATACAAAAGCCGTTGCCGGTGTGGGTTGTCGCGGCGTTCTAGCCTGCGTCTTTCACGAGATGTGATGTAGATCAGAGCCTGGAAATGGGGGAAGTGCCTGTTCTGTAAGGGAAACTTGGGCTTGCGACGGTCCAAGATTCACTTCACGGGAAGGCACTTCCTTGGTGCAGGGTAGCAAGGCGTCATCGGTACGGGTCAGCGCGGACGGTGAGGGGCTGGTGTCGCGGGCGGGGGTTGCGTTGCTGCGGGAGCTGACGATCAGCACCGGCCTAGGAACCGGCTGGTCACAGGAACTTCTCGACGCCTATGACGGGACGCCGGTCCACCTGCCGGGGCGGGTTCTGGCTGATCTGGCGGTGATGATCGCCGACGGTGGTAACGCGCTGGCGCATCTGGCGACGCTGCGGGATCAGGACAAGCTCTTCGGCGCGGTGGCCAGTGACGCCACCGCGTGGCGGGTGCTGGGCCGGGTCGATGACGAGCACCTCACCCGCCTGCGGACGGTCCGAGCGGCAGCCCGGGAACGAGCCTGGGCCGCCGGAGCGGGGCCGGACCTGACGGCCGGGTTGACGATCGACATCGACGATCAGCATCGCGCACAGCGAGAAGGAGAACTCGGCGAAAAACGTGGAAAAAGACCTTCGGGTTTCATCCGCTGCCGGCCTACCTCGACCGGCCCGACGTCTCCGGCGGGGAAGCACTGGCCGGGATTCTGCGACCGGGCAAAGCCGGGCCCAACACCGCCGCCGACCATGCCGAGGTCCTGGCGATGGCGCTGGCCGCGCTCCCCGCCCGCGCACGGCCCGACCCCGATGATCCCGACGCGCCACGGGTGATGATCCGGACCGACGCCGCCGGCGCGACCCACGCCTTCGCCGCGGCGGTCCGTGCCGCAGGATGCGGGTTCTCGATGGGGTTCCCGATCAGCACCGAGGTCCAGGCCGCGGTCCTGGCCATTCCCGATAACGCGTGGGTCCCGGCCTACGACATCGACGGCGGGCCCGGGATGGAGCGTGGGTCGCGGAGATCACCGGCATGCTCGACCTGACGAAGTGGCCGGGAGGTTCGCGGGTGTTCGTCCGCCGGGAACGCCCCCATCCCGGTGCGCAGCTGCGGTTCACCGACGCCGACGGGCACCGGTTCACCGCGTTCATCACCGACACCGAAGGTGGGCAGCTCGCCGACCTCGAAACCCGGCACCGCTCCCACGCCCCGGTTGAAGACCGGATCCGCTGCGGCAAAACCACCGGGCTGCGCAACTTCCCCTGCCGCGGCTACCCGGAGAACAAAGCCTGGCTCGAACTCGCCCTCGCCGCCGCAGACCTGCTCACCTGGGCCCAAGCGCTGTGTTTCACCGGCGACCTCGCCCGCGCCGAACCCGCCACCTTCCGCTACCGCATCTGCGCCATCGCCGGGAAACTCACCCGCACCGCGCGGGCCACCACCCTGCACCTGGACCAGGACTGGCCCTGGGCCCAGCACCTCGCCACCGCCTTCACCCGGCTCCGCGCAGACCCCTGGCCCGGCTAAACCCGGCCCCCTGCCCCTTCGACCAAGGACCCTCGGAACCCGCCCGCCGCCGCGACAGCCGGCCCACAACCCTGCCCACACAACGACTTCCAGTCAAAACTCGACCACAACAGGAACTTCCACCGAACCCCACAACCCCATGCAAGATCGAGGCTAAGCCCTACCGACTGGTAGGCGCTTCCCAACCTGGTCGTCGCCGAATCGCCCCTGGAACGGGCACCCCTGATGTCAGGAATGCTCACCCGTCTCCGGCCATCGCCGGAGAGAAGTCCATGTAGACGGTGTAGTCGGCGACCTGCGTCCCGAACAGGCTTATGACTGTCATGCACGGCAACGCCAGGTGTTTCCCGTCGGGTGCGGCCGTTTCGATGGTGAAGTGGCAGAAGAGGCGGTCGCCGGTGTCGGTTATCTCCCGGATCGTGTGCCGTACCCAGGGGAGCGCGGCCACGGCGCCGGCCGTGGCCGCGGCGATGGCCGTACGGCCCGAAATCGTCTCGCCATTGCCGAACGTGTAGGTGGCATGGTCGCGGAACCCCTTCGCGAAGTCCTCGGCGTCGCCGCGATCGACGGCCGCGCACATCGAGCGCACCATCTGCGCGCGGCCGGTCACGTCGCCGCTCACCGGAGTGCCAGCCCGTAGCGGGTCATGACCTCGGCGACGAGTTTCATGTCGCGCCCCGGTGCCAGTTCGCTCAGTTCCCGGTAGTAGTTCTCCAGGCCCGGCGGGGAAACGACGGCGATCACCCGTGTTTGGACGTCGAACGAGTTGTAGAAGACGTGTGGGACGCCGCGTGGCATGAGCGGGGAGTCGCCCGGCGCGAGCACGTGCTCCACACCGTCGAGTTCGACCGTCACCCGCCCCTCGACACAGGTGAAGAGTTCGTCCTCCCGCGAGTGGATGTGGGTGGGCGGGCCGCCGAGTCCTGGCGGGACGACGTATTCGAAGAGCGAATAGGTACCTTTTGTTTCCGCGCCGGTCAGCCTTGGGTCGATGCCCAGCCCGATCGCGCCGTGATTCGTTCCGCCCTCGGTCCGGAACACCCGGCTCGGCGCCGTGGATTCGGTGGTCATTTTCAATCCTCTCCGTCAACGTGATCTAGGACTTGTTCGCGGACGTCTCCGGCAAGAGGGGTTCGGCCTTCGGCTGGGCCGCCCGTGCAGCGGCGATCCGGTCGAGCAAGTGCCGGTGTCACCTTGCGATAGGTCGCCGGGTCAACGGGGGCGAGCCACTGGAACGCCCTGGTCAGAATGCCGATCTGAAGATCGAGATCGGTGAGCACCTCGTCGGCGTGGTGCAGCGAGAACGGGATGATCTTCGCGTCTCGGCAATGGTGCGAACCGAGCGCGTCGTCCATGAATTCAAGCTGCCCGGTGACCTGCTCGCGCCGGGCGTCGAGGCTGGGGAGCTCGAGTTCTCCCTCGATGCCCGCGGCGATCCGCAATGCCGCGAATTCCGCGTTGAGCGGGCTGAAGAACGACGAGTTGTAGCCGTTGAAATAGAGACCGGGGACGTCCGGCGGCTGGATCTGCCGTAAAGTGCGAAGTTTCCGCGGTCGTCGTGCAGTTTGGCCTGCACGTTCGCGTCGAGGAACGGAACGGACTGCTGAAAACCGGTCGCACAGACGATGATGTCCGCCGGGATCACGGTTCCATCGTCGAGTTCGGCGTACCGCTGTTTCCCGTCGGCATACAGCCGGGCGATCGTCCGGTCGCGTCGTACCCGGATCGTCCCGGCCTCGACGCCTTCGAAGAATCCTTCGGTGGCCAGGCCGATCGCGCCCCGGACGATGCCTTCCATCGTTCCCCGCGGGATCAGGCCGAGCTTGTCCAGACCGAACTGCTTGACCGAGACGGAGCCGATCGAGTTGATCAGCGAGCGCCGGATCTTGTCGCCGGGACCGTGCAGGAACTTCTCGAACCCGCGCAGCATGCGGTAGCGGAACAGCGCCTCGCCGAGGCGGGTCATCAGCAGCACCTTGAAATTCAGAACCCGGCGACTTTCCGCGGGATCTTCCACAGCAGCTGGCGCGCCACGATGTCGGTGCTCGTGGCGACCGACGCGATCGCCACGGTGACATCACACGCCGACTTCCCGTAGCCGGCCACCACGGCGTGCCGGTCCCGCGCGTCATCGAGGTCCAGGAACTCGGTCCCAGCCATCAGCACGCCGCCGGCGGCGCGGAACTCGTCCACGCCAGGAAACTTCGGCACCGCGGGCTCGCAGAACACCCCAGTTGCCACGACGACACGGTCGAACCGCTCGGTTTCGGGAACGCCGTCGCCCTTGGTGGTGACGAGCCAACCCCCGGCGTCCGGGACAACGGACTCGACTTTGGTCTCCAGCCGCAGCAGGGAATCGATGCCGAAATTGCGCGCGTAGGATGCGAGGTATTCCTGCACTTGGCGTCCCGTCGGCCATTCCGGCGTCCCTTCGGTATCGGGAAATCGGAGAACGCGTACTGGGCCGCCGGACTCTGCGTCGTCACTCCGGGGTAACGGCGGGTACGACTTCACACGCCGCCCACGTCGGGACACCTGTCGAAGATCACGACATCGCATTCACCGGTGGCGGATCGGGCGGTATCGGCGCCGCGGTGGCGCGCACCCTGCTCGGGGGTGGCTTCCCCGGCCGCGAGGCTCACGATGGGCGCTCGGCACACCGACCGTGCCGAGTCAGGAGTACCGAAGATGGTCGGTGCCGAGGACTCGCTCGTGCATCGGGCTGGTGCCGCCACGAAAGTTCGTCGCGTCGTCGGCGATCGTGCGGCACGCTTCCCAGGTCGAGGCGACCCAGGCGTGCGCGGCCGGAATCCACGCCACCGGGGCCTCGCGGCGCAGCCGCTCGAAGATCGGGTACGGGTCGTTCTCCAACTGCTCGACCGTGACGGTGGCCAGCCATTCCTGGGTGTCACCGGCCGTTGAGTGCTTCGTCGTCATGGCGTCTCCTTCGTTGTGTTCCGGGTGTCAAAGATCGAGTCCGAGGACCGGAAGCGCGACACACACAGCATGATCAGCTTTCCTTCTTGCCGTTCCTCGTCGGTCAGTACTTCGTCGTGGTGCTCCGGCTCGCCGTCGAGCACGGTCGCCTCGCACGTGCCGCACGTCCCGGTCCGGCACGACGAGAGCACCGAGATGCCGGCGGCCTCGATGGCTTCGAGCAGGCTTTTATCGGTGGGCACGTCGATCGTGCGTTTGGACCGCCGCAGTTCGGCGACGAACGGGCGGGCGGAGTCGCCCGGCCGGTCGGGGGTGAACCGTTCGACATGCAGCGTGCCCGCCGGCCAGGCCGCGCAGGCCTCCGTGACGGCGTCGATCAGCGGGGCCGGACCGCAGCAATACACGGCTGTGCCTGGCCGCGGCTCGCCGAGGAGCGAATTCACCGGAAGCAGCCCATGCTCGTCCTCCGGCCACAGCGTGACACCCGGACCGTCTACTTCGGATCGGAACGCCATGTGCCCACGTGACCGGCCGCGGTAGTAGAGGCTCCATTCGCGGCCCGCGCGCTTGACCTCTTCCACCATTGGAAGCAAAGGCGTGATGCCGATACCGCCCGCGATGAGGACATACCGTTCCGCGGGAACCAGCGGAAACAGATTTTGGGGATCCGAAACGTGCAGCCGCCGGCCGACGGAAACGGAATCGTGCAACTTGTTCGAGACGACTCCGTTCGATTCCCGCCGGACCCCGATCCGCCACGTGAACCGCTCGGACGTCGGCCCGCAGAGCGAATACTGACGGACGTCGCCGTCGCCGTCGACTCCCACCTGCGCCCCCGGTGTCCATTCCGGCAGCGGGTCCCCGCCGGGGTCGGTCAGGTGAATGACCATCACGTCCTCGGCGGCCTCTTCTTTCGAGGTCACGACCAGCTCACGTGTCATGACGCCTCCTCCCGGCTCCGGTGCTGGGTGATGCACGACTGTGACCCCATGCAGGAGCCTCGGGCGACACCGGAAGAGCCGCCTCAGGAGTCCCACTGCGCGGGAAAGGCCGATCCCGACCGGTGGGACTCGCGGTTGTCGGCCGATTGCCCAACCGCACAAAATCGCCTCATCGCGCCAACGGTGACTGGAGGTCAATGATGACGCAGCAGGCGGCGTTCACGGACTTCAACCCCGGTGGAATCGCCGCATCGGGAGAATCCGCATCTGTTCAACAAGTGGTCGCGCACGCACGCCGATTTGCTTTTCACCGACGCTCAACGCGTACGTCGTGACGCGCTACGACGAGATCAAGTCGATCGTCGACGACCCGGACACCTATTCGTCCAGCAACGCCATTCCGGTCCTGTGGCAGAATCCGGAACCCGTCGTCGAAGCGCTCCAGGGGATCATCCCGGAGGCGGCCACCGTCGTGAACACCGACAAACCACAGCACGCACCCTTGCGCAAGGTGCTCGATTGCGCGTTCTCCGACCGCCGCATCCGCCGGCGGATGTCGCTCATGAGGACACGTTCAGCCGAACTCGTCGACCAGTTCGCGGGGGCACACCGGGCGGACCTCGTCAGCGCCTATGCCGACCCCTACGTGCAGTTGATCGTCAGCGACGTCTTCGGCATCCCCGCCGAGGACAACGACCGGGTGCAGGGCTGGACGAAGCACGGCACCGACATGGTTCCCGCGGTGAGCAGGGACGACCTGCACTACATGTTCCGCGGCCTGCGCTTCGCCGGGCACGACACCACACGCGATCTCATGACCAGCGCGCTCCTGCTGCTGCTCGACAACGACCGCCAGTTGTGGGAGATGGTCCGCGCCGACCACCCGGCGTTGCAGCAGGTCATCGAGGAGACGCTCCGGCGGGACGCGCCGCACCGCGGGCTCATGCGCGTGACCACCCGGGACGTGGAGATCGGTGGGACGCCGTTGCCGGCGGGGACGTCGTTGCCGCTGCTTTTCGGTTCGGCGAACCGGGACGAGACCCGTTTCGCCGCGCCGGACGAAGTCCGGCTCTCGCGGGCGAACATCCACGAGCACCTGGCGTTCGGCACCGGCATTCACCAGTGCCCGGGCGCGCAGCTGGCGCGCACCGAAGTGCGCACGGCCATCGAGACCCTGCTCGACCGGCTACCGGACCTTCCCCTGGCACCCGGTTACGAGCCGTCCTACGTCGCGAGCTTCTTCCGCGGCCTGGAACGGCTCGATGTCACCTGGTGACGGCCACACAGCCCAGGCTCGGTTCGAGCCCGGGGGCTGTGTGGCCGTAGTCACCCCGCCCGCGGGTCTGGGGTGCTGCTCGAACTCGTACACGGCGTCGAGACCGAGATCGGCAAGAATGTTGGGTACGACGATCTCTGGGCCCGGTTGAGGAGGCGTGTCCGCCTGCAGCAGTCCGCAGGCCCTTGCTCTGCCGTCCGGCCGTAGGTAGATCACGACCCCGCGACCTGTTCTGCCGAACTCCGTGAGTGCGCGATCAAGGTTTCCTCGGCACGTGCACGAAACGGCTCCGAAGACGTCGCCGCAAAGACATTCGGCGTGAACGTAGACAGGAACACGGCCATCGCCCGTTCCCGCGACCAAGGCCAGGTACTCGTTGCCGGACAGGTACTCGCTGTAGCCCAGAGCGAGAAACTGTCCGAACGACGTGGGCAGTGCCGCCTCAGTGACGCGCGTGAACTGGGTTTCGTGGCGGAGCCTGTAATCGATGATGTCAGCAACAGACAAGTGCACGAGTCCGTGCTCGAGAGCGAAACGCGCTAGTTCTTCACCTTTGGCCATTTCGTTAGGCCGGTCCACGGACACGATCTCGCAGAGCGCTCCGGCGGGTGT
This sequence comes from Amycolatopsis methanolica 239, assembly GCF_000739085.1. NCBI lineage: Bacteria > Bacillati > Actinomycetota > Actinomycetes > Pseudonocardiales > Pseudonocardiaceae > Amycolatopsis > Amycolatopsis methanolica. Next base: position 2,514,057 of record NZ_CP009110.1, read on the forward strand.
GCGGCCCGCGAGCCGGGCTAGATCGACTGCTGCTTCGGTGTGACCGGGCCGTTCGAGAACTCCGCCCGCGCGTGCACGCAACGGTACGACGTGGCCCGGACGTGAAAAATCTTCCGGGTTCGCGTCGTCGGATCCCAAGGCGGCGATTGTGGCCGCACGGGACTTTGCGGAGATTCCCGTACAGGTGCCGACCAAGTCGACGGTCACCTGGTAGGCGGTTTGGTATCGATCTTGGTTGGCGTGGGTCATGGGGATCAGGTTGAGCCGGTCGCACATTTCGCCGGCAAGGGCGACACAGAGGAAACCGGAAGTGTGCCTGACGGTGAAGGAGACCAGTGTCGGGGTCGCGAGTTCTGCCGCGAAGATGAGATCTCCCTCATTCTCACGGTTTTGATCGTCGACGACTACCACCGGTCGCCCGGCGGCAATCGCGCTCAGGGCGGAGCGAACGCGCTTGTCGATTGCGCTCTGTGAACTTTTGGACATCTGCTGTGTCTCCTCGCGACGATCAAAAAAACGTGCTCGGCCCTGGCTGTGGCGGTTCTCCCGGCGCTCAGTTGACCTGTACGCCGCGGCTGAAGCCGGGCTACGGGCGGCCGCCGTGCGGTACCGAGACGCGAACGGTCAGCAGATCGGACTCGTGTGTACTGGCCCGCGCAGCGGGGTCGAAGTCCGGAGCTGTGCACAGGAACAGCGTCCGACCGTCGTCCCCACCTAGCATGCATGCGTAGACACCGCTACCGACCTGTATTTCATCGACGATGTCCCCGCCCTCCTGCACGCGGATCACCCTGCCGTTCAAGGCATCCGCTACCCATAACGCCCCCTCGGCGTCGAGACAGCAACCGTCGGGGGCGACCTTCACCTGACTCAGGACCGTGGCGAAATCCCCGGCCGGTACCTCCCCGAACTTCGCCCAAATCCGCTGATTCGTGAGCTGTCCGCTGTCTTCGATATCGAATGCGGTCATCCGGTTCGCGAAGGTCTCACCGACCACCAGCACGTTGTCGTCGGTGATGACGCTCCCGTTCGGAAAATGCAGGCCATCCGCGGCTTCGGCGACAGTTCCGTCGGGGTCCACGCTGACCAAGTTCGTCGGGATGGGATCAGACCCAGCGCCGATGTCGAAGCCGAAGTTCCCGACGTAGGCGTGTCCGAGGCGATCGACGACCATGTCGTTGAGATTTCCGTTGACATGTCCACTCAGGTCCGCATGGACGACGACCCGGCCATCATGCTCTCGACGCAGCAACGTGAAGTCCCGTGCGGAAACCACGAGCAACCGGCCGTCGGGAAGCCAACCAAGACCACCTGGTTGGTTCGGGACCTCGAGTTCGGTCCGGAGGCCGGTACCGTCCGCGTCCGCGGAAAAAACGCGATTGGTGTAGAAGTCGGAGACCCATATGCGACCTTCATGCCAGCGAGGGCATTCCAGAAATGACATTCCAGAGATAATGGTGGTCAGCGCGCTCATCGTTTACCGTGTCCTCTCATTGCGCTGATTGCCCAGCTGTGTGAGCCGGTGCGATTGTGGACCGTGTTTCGCAGGTGCGGGCCGCGGTCTGACGGCCCGGCCACGTTCGGCTGCGTCTGGGGTCTGCGAACGGTGATGCCGGACTCAAGCCGATTGTCGCAGGATTGGGCTGAAGTGAGTTGTCGCAACTTGCGACAGTTCAATGTTCGGTAGTCCCCCGTTAGCTTTTTCGTGGTTGCTGATCAAGGAGCTGTGGCCGCCGGTTCGGTATGACCGATGCCCCGGTCGACGTCATGATCCGCGGGAGGGCGGGCCTGAGGGCATCGAGGACCGCTGATAGGGACACAGCCACCGCTTGGTACGTCTCGTCGCAGGCGTGGGTGCCGGCGATCCATAAGCTTCGGGCCTTGTTCCACGAGCTCAACCAGATGGGCCACTGCTCGTGGTGGTCGACCAGCCAGCCACGATCGGTGCGCTGCCGGTCGCGGTTGCCCGTGCAGCCGGGTTGTCTACCGGGGCCAGGACAAGGCCGGTGCCCGGGATGCGTTCGTCATCGCCGACGCCGCCCGCTCGCTGCCGCGTACGATACGGCCGGTCGACGTCTGCGGACCGGCGTCCATCCGACCCTCGAACGGACGAGGACCAGCTGCTCGCCGCGTCGCGAACCTCCACATGCCCCGGATGGGCGAAACCTGGTCGAGGCGATCATGGCCGCACCGGCCGCACTGCCGAACGGACCGTCACGGCCCCCGGCACTGCCACCGCGGACACCGGGCTGCCCCGGTCCTGACCTCGATGCCGGCATCGGCGCCAGGAGCGCAGCCCGCATCTCGCTCGAGATCGGCGCTGCCTCGAACTTCACCAGCTCCGGCCACTTGGCCGCGTCACCCGCAGCTCCGGCGCCAGCATCAAAAGCGACCATCCAGCCCGGACCGGCAACCGCAAGCTGCGGGCCGTTTGGGTGGCCCGGCCTCCTTTCGGTCAGTAAATGCTGGCGGAGAGATCGAGGCCGAGTGCTCTGATTTTTCGGTACAGGGTCGATCTCGCGATGCCCAGGGCGAGCGCTGCTTGGTGTTTGTTGCCTCCTGCCTCGCGTAAGGCCTGGAGGATGGTCTGCGCTTCGATCTGTTCCAAGGTGGCGAGCTGGCGCCGCGCGGCGCGGGCTACGTACTCGGGCGGAAGGTCGTCGGTACCGATCTTCGTAGCGCAGCTGCCAGTGACGGTGCGGCGCACCAAGGTCTTGAGCGAGTTGAGGTTGCCCGGCCACTCGAGTCGAGTCAGGGCCTGGACGACCTCCGGGGTCCACTCGATTGAGTTCTTCGCTCCCGACACCTGTTCGGAGAACCGCGCGAGCAGGTCGGGGAAGTCGTCGAGGCGCTCGCGTAGCGGGGGAACTTCGAGGACCGACTCGAAGTGGTCGAGCAGGGCGTTGTGCGCGGCAGGCTCGCCGGATCTGCGCTGTGCGGTGGCCAGTAGCCGTGCGGGCGGCGTGCGGCGCAGCGCGGCTAGTGTGGCGACAGCGGTTGACGGCTCCAACGAGTCAACGTGCCGTATGACCAGGACACAAGTGGGTTCCTCGAGTTGCACGTGGAGGTGCTGGACCCAGCGGCCGTCCCCCAGTGCCGCCGCGTCGATCGCATCCACGACGCGGATAGCCTGCGCGTCCTGCAGCGCCTCCGCCACCGCGAGCCGCCCCGAACCTGGCTCGCCCACGACCAGCACCGGGCTGGTTCCGTTCCGTAAGCGGTGCGCCTGGCAGCACAGTGAGCGCCACTTCTCGGATCTGCCTACGAGGCCAGGCAGCAACACCGAAGGCTTGGGAAGGACGCCGGCTTCGGTCTTTCGCCGGGGAGCGGATCCTTTTCGAAGGAAGAGGATCGCGCCGGCGTCCGTGTCCTGCCCGGACAGGGGACAGCAGTCGACGCTGAGCACCTCGCCGTTCGGCAGTGTCAGGCTGGTCGGCCCGCTCCTGCGCTCACGGAGGCTGCGCCGCGCGTGTTCCCACAGTAGCGTTTGATCCACGCCGCCCAGCAGGCGAGCGGCGGCCGCGTTGGTGATGATGGTCGTCATGTCGAGCGCCACGATGGGGTGACGTACGTCCCGATTGTAGGTCGTGTAGGCCTCGAACAGGCGTTGTTCGCGCTGGCAGGCGCGGGCGCGCAGCGCCTCCTCGACCGCCGTGATCAGGTCGGTCACCCAGGACAGCATCAACGGAGTCGTGTCTGCCACCCGGCAGATCAACGAGACGCTTCCGAGCAGCGTTCGCCTGACCGGGTGGACGACCGGCGCGCTCGCGCAGCTGTACTGCTTGAACTTCTCGGAGAAGTGCTCGGGGCCCCGGATCAGCTCGGGCCTTCCGGTCAGCAAGGTGACGAGCCCTGTGGTGCCGACCGTTGACTCATCCATCGTGAAACCGGCGGCGACGCCCTTCGTGTCAAGGTCCGCGGCCATTTCGTGGTCGCGCACCCATCGGCGCAGCAGGTTCCCGTCACGGTCAGTCAGTACCAGTGCGCATGCGCTCTGGTCGAGTGCTGCCGCTCGCTTCTCGACAATTGATGTCACCGTTCGGGACAGGTAGTTGTCGAGCTCGATCTCGGAAAACTCCACGGGCGAGACGGCCTCGGGGGCCAGGCCTTGCAAGCGGGAGCGCCGCCACGACTCGTAAACGGTGGGACGAACGACCGAGGATGAATGGGTCGATACGTCAAGCGAGCTCGAAAAGATGTCGTCCCGTGCCTTGGCGGCTGTTCGAAGCCAGTCGTTCATCTCTTGGGTCCTTGACGAGAGCATCGTTGCCCGGTGGTGCTACCAGCGCATCCGGCCGCCGAGGGCTATCCGAGGCTGTCATCTCGTCTGGTCCTCCTCCCGTGCGCTGCGAGGAGCTTGGGGCCGTCACGCTGCGGCCTGGCGCCCACCTTGTCGTCGATGTTACCTCAGTCACGCCTCGCACAGTGTCCCATAACGAGACAGTCAGAGGCGGCCTCCTGGTTGTCGCAATTCGACACAGGTGCGGTCCGGGCGTCACATCGTCGCAGAATGCGACACATTGAACCGCGTCTTCGGTGACAGAGTTAACGGCGTCGAAAGTAGCGCGACACCCGATGGATACGTCGATCCATCTCAGCGGCAAGAACGTGGAAGGAAATTTCCCCGTCGCACCAGGAGGACGCCGAATCATGATCCCCAGTTTCCAGCTTCTTTTTCAGAATTCGGACCCGAACCAGTCCGATGCGGAGCTCTACCGCAAAGACCTCTACCTGGCTGAGCTGGCTGAGCCGCTCGGCTTCTCAGCCATCTGGTGCGTCGAGCACCACTTTGATGCGCAGTACTCGATGTGTCCCGACAACATGCAGCTGCTGTCCTACTTGGCTGCGAAGACGAACTCGATCGAGCTCGTCCCGGCGGCGGTGATCCTGCCATGGTGGACCCAGCCCCTCCGGGTCGCGGAGAAGATCGCGATGCTTGACATCCTCGCCGAGGGACGCGTGCGCCTGGGGCTGGGGCGAGGACTCTCGCGGGCGGAGTATGCCTCGCTCGGGTTGGACATGAACGAGGCGCGCGAGCGGTTCGACGAGTGCGCCGAGATGGTCCTCCGAGCCCTCGAGACAGGTGTGATCTCGGGCGACGGGCCGCTGTTCCCACAGCCGTCAGCCCCGATCGCGCCCGCCCCGCCGAGGGGGTTCCGCGACCGGGCCGTGTGCATCGCCATGTCGCCCGACTCCTTGGATGTCGCGGCGAATCTCGGTGCCGCCATGGCGACCTTCGTCCAGTTCCCGATCGAGAAGCACGCCCCTCTGATCGAGTCCTACCGGGAATCCTTCCGCAAGAAGCAGGGCCGTGAGGCACCCGCCCCGACGCTGACCGAGTTCGTCTACTGCGCGGAGGACCCCGAGGAGGCCAAGCAGACCGCGACGGAGTACATCTCGCGCTACTTCATCCAGGTCATGCGCCACTACGAGTTCGGCGGTACGCACTTCGCCGGCACGGCGGGCTACGAGTCCTACAACGCGGTGGCCGAGGTCATCCGCGAGGCCGGCCAGGAAGCCTCCGCCGCCGCCTATGTCGACGCGCAGACGTGGGGTACGCCCGAGCAGATCATCGAGAAGGTGAAGGCGCGACGTGCCGTGATCGGCGACTACCACCTCAACTGCGCGTTCACCTACGCCGGTCTGCCGCACGACAAGGCCGAGGCGAGCATGCGGTTGTTCGCTGAGAAGGTCATCCCGGTGTTGAAGGATCTCTGACCAGTTCTGCGGCTCGTGGCCGGTCGCGCGGATTCAGTCCTCGACGACCGGCCCCAGCGCCGCACGAAGCCGCTGCCACCCAGAGCGCCGGTGAGGCCGCAGCGGACCACCGATCAACTCTTGAGGACAAACATGCCCAGTGTCGAGTCCGACGCGTTGCGCGTCCACTTCAATTCCTTCACCGAGCGTCTCGCCGCCAACCCTGACGCGGATCTCGCGACCATCCGGGCAATGCTCGAGGAACTGCACGCTCGCAGCGCCGAGCCGACGGATGTCACCTACGCGGAGGTGAACGTCGGCGAGTGCGCCGGCATCGTGTGCACACCCACGAAACACACGGCCAGGGGTGCCGTGCTGTACCTGCATGGTGGTGGGTTCGTCGGCAGCTCGATGCACACGCACCGGAAGCTGGGCGGACACCTGGCCCGCCTCCTCGGTGCGCCGGTTCTTGTCCTTGACTACCGGCTGGCGCCCGAGGCTCCCTTCCCGGCGGCGCTCGACGATGCGGCCGCTGCCGTGGAGTGGCTCGTCGGCCAGGGATTCGCTCCGGAGGACATCGCATTCGCCGGCGACTCGGCAGGCGGCAACCTGGTCACAGCCCTCGCGGTCCGGCTTCGTGACCAGGGCCTGCCGCTTCCGCCTGCCATCGTGGCCTTCTCACCGTGGCTCGACCTCAGGTGCACGGGCGCGACGTTCGAGACCAATGCGGCGAGCGACGCGTTCGTGCAGCGGCCGGTCGCGGAGAACATGGCCACCATGTACCTGAACTGGACCTCACCGACGGACCCCTTGGCGAGCCCGATTTATGCCGACCTCCGGGGACTGCCGCCGATCTACGTGGCCTACGGCGACCAGGAAACGTTGCAGAGCGACAGCGAGCGGTTCGTAGAACGTGCCCGGGCAGCCGGTGTCGACGTCACCGCCGAACTCTCGCCCGGCATGCAGCACGTGTACGTTCTCATGGTCGGACGTGCGCCTGAGGCGGACGCCACGGTAGCCAATGCCGCCGCTTGGCTGGCTACCAGGTGGGGGAAGCCGTGAGCACTCCAATGCAGACGGAGCTGACCCTGCCCGCCGAAACAGACGACCTCCGTCGTGTCTACGGAGTCTTTCCCAGCGGCGTCGTCTCAGTGTGCGCGCTGGTCGACGGGAACGCTGTCGGGATGGCGTTCAGCTCCTTCACCTCGGTCTCCCTCGACCCGCCACTGGTTTCGATCTGCCCTGCCCACAGCTCTCGAACGTGGCCATCGCTGCGCAGAGCTCCCCGACTCGGGGTGAGCGTGCTCGGGGTTTCGCAGGCGGAGACGGCGCGCAGGCTCTCGTCGCGGAATGGAGACCGCTTCGCGGATCTGGAGGTCGCGAGCAGCGAGGACGGAGCACTGTTCCTGCCGGACGCGGCCGCCTGGATCGACTGCACCGTGGAGGCCGAGCTGCGGGGCGGAGACCACGATGTCGTGCTGCTCCGTGTACAGCGAATGGCGATGGCGAGCGACGTCGACCCCCTGGTGTTCCACGCCTCTTCCTTCCACCGGTTGGACCCGCTGGCCGGCTCCGGCAGAGGGTGACTGCTGCCACGAACGCAATCGAAGTCGAGTTCACCAATAGCGATGTAACTGTAGGAGGACATTATGGCTGGAAGGGTTGACGGCAAAGTCGCCTTCATCACCGGCGCCGCGCGTGGACAGGGCCGGTCACACGCGCTGCGATTGGCGCAGGAGGGCGCCGACATCATTGCGATCGACGTCTGCCGGCGAGTGCCGTACGAGGTGAGCGCCGCGGCGACCGAAGAGGACCTTGCCGAGACGGAGCGGCAGGTGAAAGGTCTGGGCCGGCGCATCGTCGCGAAGCAGGCGGATGTGCGCGACTTCGACGCCGTGAAGGCCGCGGTGGAGGAAGGCGTCAGTAATCTCGGGCGGTTGGACATCGTCAGCGCGAACGCTGGGGTCGTCGGCACCCCGACCACCACGGAGTCGCTCCCCGAAGACGAGTGGCGCACGATGATCGACATCAACCTGACCGGCGTGTGGCACACCGTGAAGGCAGCGATCCCCAGCCTCAAGAACGCTGGTCGCGGGGGCTCGATCATCCTTACCAGTTCGGTCGCAGGCCTCCGTGGATACGCCAACATGGCGCACTACGTGTCGGCCAAACACGCGGTTGTCGGGTTGACCAGGACACTCGCGATGGAATTGGCAGCCGACAGTATCAGGGTCAACAGCCTGCATCCGACGCAAGTGAACACGGACATGATCCACAACCAGCCCATCTACGACCTGTTCGCGGGTAAGCAGGGGGCCACGAAGGCGGAGTTCGCGGCGGCGTCGAGCCGGCTGCAGATGTTGCCTGTCCCGTGGGTGGAGCCGGTCGACATTTCCAACGCACTCCTCTTCCTGGCAAGTGACGAGGCCCGGTACATCACTGGCGCGGCGCTCGCCATCGACGCGGGGAGCAGCCTGCTCTGATCGATCTGGAAGCGATCGTCACCGGAGGAGCATCATGTTCAAAGCGATCCTCATCGACCGAAGCAACACCGACTACCAGGCCGAGGTGCGGAACCTCAGGGAAGAGGAGTTGCCCGACGGCGATGTGACCGTGCGGATCGTCCGCAGCAGCCTCAACTACAAGGACGCACTTGCCATCACCGGTAAGGGGCCCGTCGTCCGCAGCTTTCCGATGGTGCCTGGCATCGATCTGGTCGGCGTCGTCGAGTCCAGCGGCGACCCGGCCTATGCGCCAGGTGACCAAGTCCTGCTGAACGGCTGGGGCATCGGAGAGACCCATTGGGGTGGGCTCGCTCAGCGCGCCCGGGTTCGAGGAGAGTGGCTCATCCCGCTGCCTGCTGGACTCGACGACAGGCAAGCCATGGCCGTCGGGACCGCGGGATACACGGCGATGTTGTGCCTCATGGTGCTGGAGAGTAATGGCCTGACTCCGGAAGATGGCGAGGTTCTCGTCACTGGGTCCAGCGGCGGAGTCGGTAGCTTCGCGGTTTCATTGCTGGCTCGACGCGGCTATTCGGTGATCGCTGCGACCGGACGGCCATCCGAGGCGGGTTACCTGCAGCGGTTGGGAGCCGGCGCGATCATCGACCGGGCCGAGCTGTCCGAGCCCGGACGTCCGCTCGCCAAGGAGCGATGGGCCGCGGCGATCGATTCGGTGGGCAGCCACACCCTCGCCAACGTCTGTGCCGCGACCCGCTCGGAGGGCCTCGTGGCGGCTTGCGGAATGGCGCAGGGTTTGGATTTTCCCGCGTCGGTCGCGCCCTTCATCCTGCGGGGAGTGCGCCTGCTGGGCGTCAACAGCGTCACTCAGCCCTACATCCGCCGCAAGACCGCGTGGGAGAGGCTGAGCCGCGAGCTTCACCTGGCGCACTTGGAGGACATCAGCCAGGAGATCGGGTTGAGCGAGGTGATCCCGGCAGCATCGAAGCTGCTTGACGGCCGGATCAGAGGCCGGATCGTCGTCGACGTGAACAACTGACCAGGGGTTGGGGAGGGCGCCTGTTCTCTGGAGATTGTGCAGGTGGTACGCGCCTGGCACATTTGGAGACCTGCCGTCAAAGCTCGCTGAACGCAGGAATTCCCGTACGTCCATCCGTCGGTGGCGGACGTCGCCGCAGAAACCAGGCTGTCGTGGTCGCGGCCCCGCTCGAGTGCGAGCGGAGGTACAGGCAAAGCGGGAGCGAATCCGGAGCGGGGTGCATTCCGGTGTTGCCTTGAACAGCCCTCAATGCGCTCGAACCGCGCCCACCGGTACAGGGGGTTTTCTGTTTTCCCAGGTCGGCTCGTTTCGTCGACCAGTTGGGGTCAAGGGGCCAGCTGAGTCTTCCGGATCCTGCCGACTTGGCGTTGTGAGCCGATGCTCGCCGCCATGGAAGCGGCCTTTCCGAGGTGCTTGGCGGCCTCTTCGTGTTCATCGTGCTTCAGCAGAGCGATGCCGAGGTCGACGCGCAGGCCGATTTTGGCTCGGGTGAACGTTGGGTCCAGTCTGTCGAGCGCTGAGGTGAGCACCTGGATTGCTTCGGGTTCCCCCCACCTGCGCGAGAGCGTGACCGCGCCATCAGGCGAGGTGGGTGTCGTCGAGGGCAAGGTACGGTTCTGCGGGCTCGTTGCCGCTTGGCGGCAGGCGCCGCGCTGCTCGATGTGGTCACGCCGGCGGGCTTCAAGGCCCGTTCGAGCCATCACCCTAGGTGACTCGCATCTAGGGCCGCCGCAGCCAATGATCAACATCGTTGATCCGACTGAAGTTCTTTTCGCTGGTCAGAACCGGTGGGCCGGGCGGGGCTCGAACCCGCGGCCAAGGGATTATGAGTCCCCTGCTCTAACCAGCTGAGCTACCGGCCCCAGGCGGGCGCACGCAGCAGCACCCGCACCCATCGAAGGGTGAACGACAACATATCGCACGCCGACCGGACGCCGGTGTGGTGGGCGGGTCACCCGGACGGCCCAGTGGTGGTGCACCTGCGGTGTCGAACCGGTCGATCGGCCCGCCTCAGCGCCTAGGATGGGTGTCATGGCGGGCGGCGCGGTGCTCTGGTGGGGGTGCGGCGCCGGCCGGATCCTCGTGCACGTGCACGCCCGGAGGTAACGGCGCCGGGAGGGTACGTGAGAGGTCGGTTCGCGGAGCAGCTGTCCGAGCGGGTTCTGGTGTTCGACGGGGCGATGGGCACCGTCCTGCACGTGGCGGGCAATTCGCTGGACCGGGCGTTGCCGGAACTCACCCTCTCGAATCCGGAGCTGGTCAGCACCATCCACGAGAGTTACGTGGCCGCGGGCGCGGACGTGCTCCTCACCAACACCTTCGGCGCGAACCGGCTGCGGCTGGCCGAGCACGGGTGCTCCGTCAGCGCCCGCGACATCAACCTCGCCGCGGTGCGGCTCGCCCGGCAGGCGCGCCGCGGGGTGCACCGGACCATCTTCGTCGCCGGATCAGTCTCCCCGGCGGTGTCCTCGTCCGCGCGGGCAGGCGTCCGCGCCGACGAGCGCGCCGAGGTCGTGCGCGAGCAGGTCCAGGCCCTGGTCGACGGCGGCGTCGACCTGCTGGTCCTGGAGACCTTCGGCCACCTCGACGAGCTGGTCGAAGCCATCACGGTCGCCGCGGAGGTCACCGACCTGCCGATCGTCGCCCAGGCCACCTTCACCAGCGATGGCCTCACCCCGGCCGGCGAGACACCGCGCGAGGTCGTCAAGGCCCTCACCGGCCTCCCGGTCACCGCGGTCGGCGCCAACTGCACCGTCGGCCCCCAGCGCATGCTCGCGATCCTCGACGGACTCCGCGACGCCGGCGACCTGCCGGTGGGCGTGCACCCCAACGCGGGCATGCCGCGGCGCACCGGGCGGCGCTTCACCTATCCGGCCGCCCGCGCGCACTTCGGGCGGTACGCGCGGCGCTTCGCCGAGCACGGCGCCGCCATGATCGGCGGCTGCTGCGGCACCACACCCGGTCACATCCGCGAGGTCGTCGCGCGCCTGTCCGACCTGCGGCCCCGCCAGGCCAACCCCGTCACGGCCGTGCCCAAGCCGCGCCCGGCGCCGCCGCAGAGCCCGCTCGCCCGCCGCCTCGCCCGGCCCGGCTTCGTGCTCGCCACGCAGGTCACCCCGCACGGCGAACCGGAGGACGTGGAGCGGGTCCGCGGCGCCGGCCTGGCGCTGGTCCGCGGCAACTTCGGCGAAGCGCTCCGCCTGGAACGCGAGGCGGGCGTCGACACGATCACCACGGTCACCGCCTGGGACCGGTCGCTGGCGGCGCTGCAGGCGGACCTGCTCGGCGCCCACGCCTTCGGCCTGCGCACGGTCGTGTGCGAAACCGGAACCCCGGTCCCGCTGGGCGACTACCCGGGCGCCGACGGCATCTGGGAGGTCGACTCGGTCGGCCTGATCGGGCTGCTCGCGGGCCTCAACTCCGGCCGCGACCACGCCGGCCTCACCCTGGCCACCCGCACCGCCTTCCACATCGGCGCGCGCGTCAACCCCGGCGCGGAGGACCCGGACGCCGAACTGTCCCGCACCAAGGCGAAGATCGCCGCGGGCGCGCAGTTCCTCATCACGCGGCCGGTGTACGAGCTGGAGGGCCTGTCCCGCATGGTCACCGAACTGTCCGGTGTGGACATCCCAGTGCTGGTGGCGATCGCGCCGCTGTCCGGCTTCGCCGAAGCCGAGTACCTGGCCTACGAGGTCCCGGACGTGACGATCCCGCCGCGGGCACTGTCCGAACTGGAGGCTGCCGGGAAGCGGGAGGCCGAGGTCGGGCTGGCGCTCGCCGCGGAGCTGCTCGACGGGGCGCGCGACCTGGTCCGCGGCGCCGTGGTGGTCGCCGACGAGCACCCCGGCAAGATCGAATCGCTTCTGCGGCAAGAGAAATCGGTGCTTCAGCTGTGACCGGTCGCGGTGTTACCCTCGCTCGATGGCACTGTCGCGCAGGACGGTCCTGAAGCTGGGGGCACTCGGCACGGCCGGGTGCACGGTCCTCACGGGCCGCGCGGTGGCCGGTGAATCACCACCCGTCGAGCGCGCCCTGCGGGAGGCGATGCGCGAACTGCAAGGCGCGCCAGGCGGTCCGCCCGCCATCACCGTCGCGTTCAGACGGAGCCAGGGCACGGCCTTCCACAGCGTCGGCGTGTCCGATGTGGCGACCGGCCGGAAACCGCGGCCCGACGACCACATGCGTGTGGCGAGCGTGGCGAAGGCGTTCAGCGCCGCGACCGCGCTGTCCCTGGTGAGCCGCCGCCGGCTGGGGCTCGATGACACGGTCGGGCTGCGGCTGGACGGTTTCCCCCGGCAGTGGTCGGGGGTGACCCTCCGCCAGTTGCTCGGCCACACCAGCGGGATCCCGGACTTCAGCCGGTCGCAGCGGTTCCGCGACGCGCTGCTGGCGTCCCTGCAGGACCCGCCGCCCCCGCGCGACCTGCTCGGCTACCTCGACGACCCCGGCCCGCTGTTCGCGCCTGGCACCAGGTACGCCTACTCCAACTCGGACAACATCCTCGTCGCGCTGGTGTGCGAGGCCGCGACCGGTGCGCGCTACGAAGACCTGCTGCGGCAGCACGTCACGCAGCCGCTGGGGCTCGGCCGCATCAGCCTGCCGCGCGGCTCCGCGCTGCCCGAACCGCACCTGCACGGCTACGACGGCGCTGAGGACGTGACCACGCTCGTCGCCGCGGGCTGGAGCTGGGCCTCCGGCGGAGTGGTGTCCACACCGGCCGATCTGGCGCGCTTCATCGGCGGTTATAGGGCCCTCCTGCACCCGGCGGTGCGCGCCGCGCAGCTCACGTTCCGGCCGGGCGGTTCGGAACCGCCCGGGCCGGGCGTCAACGCGGCCGGCCTCGGCATCTTCCGCTACGACACGCGGTACGGCCGCGTCTACGGGCACACCGGCAACACCCCGGGCTACACGCAGTTCGCCGCGGCCACCCTGGACGGCCGCCGGGCCGTCGCCGTCAGCGCCACCGCGCAGATCACCCCGGACAGCGACCCCGCGCTGTTCGAGCGGTTGCGCGGGATCTACGAACTCGCCGTCGGCGCGCTCCTTCACACCAGCGCCAGGTCGTGAGCGACCACCCGGCCGGCGTGGACCACCGTGCGGTGCGGCAACCGGTCCTGCACGGCGGCCGCGGGCGCCTCGCCGTCGAGCAGCACCAGCTCCGCCGGGTCGCCGACCGCGAGCCCGGGGCGGTCGTCCACGCCCCGCAGCCGCGGCAGTGACGGGTCGAGCACCGTCGCGCCGCCCCAGGTGCCCACGGCCAGCGCGTGCTCGACGAGGTGGTCGTTGCGGAACCCGTTGGTGAACGCCAGTTGCCAGGTGCGGTCGAGCAGGTCCGCGTTGCCGTAGGGGGACCAGTAGTCGCGCTGCCCGTCGTCGCCGAGGCCGACGCGCAGGCCGGCCTCGGTCAGCCGGGTGAGCGGTAGCGTGTTGCGGCCGGGCGGCGCGACGGTCGCGACCGAGATGTCCAGCTCGGCCATCTCGGCGAGCACCTCGTCCAGCCGCGGCGGCGGGGTGTGGGCGAGGGTGAAGGCATGCGAGATGGTGACCCGGCCGCGCAAGTCCAGCGCCCGCGTCCGCTCGATGATCAGCCCGAGGCTGAACAGGCCCAGCTCGCCGGGCTCGTGCAGGTGGACGTCCACCGGCACCCCGTACCGGTCGGCGAGGTCGAACACGATGTCGAGGTGCCGCACCGGGTCGCCGTCGACGCCGCACGGGTCGATGCCGCCCATCACGCCGGCGCCTGCCCGCAGCGCGGCTTCCATCAGCGAAGGCACGCCGGGTTCGCGCAGCAGCCCGGCCTGCGGGAAGGCGATGATCTCGACGTCGGCCCGGCCGGCGTGCGCCTCCCGCGCGGCGACGACGGCTTCCAGGCGTTCCAGCTCGCAGTCCGCGTCGACCTGGGCGTAGCCGCGGACGCGGGTGACGCCGTGCGCGATGAGCAGGCCGAGCATGTGCGTGGACCGCTCGGCCATCGGCGGCCCGCCGTCCCGCCAGTGGGCGCGGTCGTGCAGCATGTTCGCCCACACCCCGCCGGGGGAGTCGTTGGGCCGCCATGGCAGGCCCAGCCGCGTGGAGTCCAGGTGGACGTGCACGTCGGAGAACGAGGGGACGAGCAACCGCCCCTCGCCCGCCAGCAGCGGCACGCCCTCCGGTGCGGGGCCGCCGGCCGCGGTCACCGCCGCGATCCGGCCGTCGCGGATCTCCACATCGGACAGTTCGCCGCCCCATGGGCGCACGCCGGTCAGGTACAGGCCCGTCACCCGGCCAGCATCGCACGACAGGCGCGGAGGACCGGCTTGATCCATCCTGGGGGGGTGGTGGTGGACGACGAGGTGGTCCGGCGGACCGCCGGTGTTTCATCGCGGCGGTGGCTGGTGATCGCCGCCGTGGCGGCCGCGCTGACGGTGGCGGTCTACCTGCTGGCCGTGTGGACGGCGAGTGGACAGGCGCTGGAGAACGCCGCGCTGCGGGGCGCCGACCAGGCGGACGCGGCGGAGTCGGGGCAGGCGTGGCAGGCGCTCGACGAGATCACGGTCTACTCGCTGGCCGGGGCGACGCTGCTCATCGCGCTGACGGGCGCGCTCCGCCGCCGCTGGGACCTCGCGGTCGCGGCGGTCGGGGTGATCGTGCTCGGCCAGGTGGTCGTGCAGGTGCTGAAGCGGTTCGTGCTGGTCCGGCCCGCGCTGGTGCCGGTGACGGGCGACTTCGGCCACAACAGCCTGCCCAGTGGCCACACCACGATCGCCATGACCGTCTTGTTCGCGGCCGTGATCGTCGCGCCGTACCGCTGGCGCGGCGTGGTGATGCTGGTCGTGCTGCCGTGGGCGGTGGGCATCGGCCAGTACACGCTCACCGCGAAGTGGCACCGCCTGTCCGACACCCTCGCCGCCGACGCGATCGCCCTCGCGCTGGCGGGGCTGGCGTCGTGGTGGCTCGCGCGGCGCGGCGCGGTGCACCCGTACGAGGGAAACCGCCGGATCGGCCGGGTGGTCATCGGCGCCTTCGCGGGGCTCGCCGCCCTGGCCGGCCTGACCCTCGGCGCCATCCTGTGGGGTGTCCCGCTGGCGCGCGAGGGCCTGGCCGGGGCGGACGAGTGGGTGATCTACCTGGGCGCCGGATCGTTCGCCTCCGCCGGGTCGATCGTCGCGGCGCTGGTGTTCCTGCTGTCCTGGCGGCGCCTGGCCACCTAGGGCGTGTCTGACAATGCCTTTGTTCAGGTGATGGCGTCGTGGATGAGGATGGCGGCGCGGTAGAGGGTGGCGAGTTTGTCGAATCGGGTGGCGATGCCGCGCCATTGTTTGAGCTGGTTGAAGCTGCGTTCGATGACGTTGCGGCCGCGGTAGTCCTGGGCGTGGAAGGCAGGTGGTCGTCCACCGCGGGAACCGCGGCGTTTCCGGTGTTCTGCTTGGTCGGCCGGTTCGGGGATCACCGCCCGGATCCCCCGCCTGCGTAGGTGTGTGCGGATGGCTCGGGAGGAGTAGGCCTTGTCTGCGCGCACCCGGTCGGGGCGGGTCCGTGCTCGCCCGCCGCCCTGTCGGGGCACCTGCAGGCGGGCCATCAGCGGTTCGAACATCGGTGAGTCCCCGGCCTGCCCCGGTGTCAGCAGGGTGGCCAGTGCGCGTGCGTTCCCGTCGACGACACGGTGGATCTTGGTGGTCCAGCCGCCACGCGAGCGGCCGATAGCGTGATCAGGCGGCTCGATGCCGGGTTTCGTGTAGTTCGATCCAGCCCCCTGTGTGGCGGGTGATGGTCGTGGCGTGCTGATGCGCCCGCGCGATGGTGGAGTCGGCCGACACCGACCAGTCGATCAGCCCGGTCGCGTCCGCGGCGGCCTGGAGTCGCTGCAGCACCACATCCCAGGTGCCCTCCCGGGCCAGCCGGCGGTGCCAGGTCCAGATCGTCTGCCACGGCCCGAACACCGCCGGCACATCCCGCCACGCGAGCCCGCAGCGGTAGCGGTAGATGATCCCCTCCACCATCGCCCGCGCATCCGAAAACGGACGCCCCGGCCTACCCGTCCCGCGCCGGCAACAAATCCTTGATCAACACCCACTGCTCATCCGAGAGCATCTGAAACCGCGACACGACCAGCAGCATCCCAGCCCCCAACCGCGATCTTTGTCAAACACGCCCTAGGCGTCAGCCGAGCAGCTTGCCGCGCAGCTCGGCCACGTCGGCCGCGTCGAAGCCGTGCGCGTCCAGCCACGTCACGACGCCCCCGTAGCGCCGGCCGACCTCTCCGAGGAACAGCGACATCGTCTCCGGCTTGGGGCGGTGGTCGTCGTCGTCCGGGCGCTTGTCCAGGTCCGGCGCGTAGGTGGGGGAGGCGCGCAGCCGGTCCAGGATCTCGTGGATCCGCTCGCCGCTGGCGGCGTAGTCGGCGATCACCGCGTCCCGCCGCACCCCGGCGACCGTGAGCGCGAACGCGGTCACCACGCCGGTCCGGTCCTTGCCCGCCGCGCAGTGCACCAGCGCCGCGCCCGGCGCGCCGGCGATCGTGCGCAGGGCGCCGACGATGCTCTCCGGCCGGTCCTCCAGGTAACCCAGGTACAGCGCGGTCATCACGTCGTCGGGGAACCGCTCGATCGTTCGCTGCCGCCGCTTCAGGTAGAGGGCGTCACTGATGTCGTCGGCCGTCGCGTCGGTGGTGCCGCCGCTCTCCGGCAGGACCGAGTAGTGGTGGTGCCGCACCGACTCGACGCTGGTCAGCGGCCCCGGGCCCTCCTTGGTCACCTCGGGGGTGCCGCGCAGGTCGACCACCGTCGTCAGGCCGAAGTCGTCGACCAGGACCTTGATGTCGCGTGGCGTGAGCCCCTGCAGGTTGTCCGACCGCAGCAGCCGCCGCTCCGCGACCGCGCCGCCGTCCTCGGTGGGCAGGCCGCCGACGTCGCGGGCGTTGACCGCCCCCTCCAGTTCGAGCCAGTGCATGACCCCATGGTTCACCGCGCCGCCGATCCCGCCAAGGGCCGCGCGCGGTCGCCGGGTCCGGCCGGCGCCGGGAGCGTGCCGGTGACCCCGCGCCGCAGCAACCACCGCCACCAGCCCAGCATCCCGATGTGCAAGGCGATCAGGTGCCCGGCGAACGTCACGATCCCGCCCAGCGTCCCGGGCCCGTTTATGAGGTAGATCACGACGATCCCGGCCTCGATCGCGGGGACGGTCCACAGCCGGAACCGGCGCGCCAGCACCGGCACGAGCGCGCCGGCGGTGGCGAAGAACCCGTAGCTGACCCCGATGTCGAGCCAGCGGCTGTCGGTGGCGGGCAGCAACCCCTCGGCGAGCGCCCACATGACCGGCAGCTCGGTCGCCAGCGTCGCGAGCACGTGCCCGCTCGCGAAGACCGCGCACGTCCACCCCGCCCCGATCCGGCGCTCCAGCGGGGCGACGGCGAACGTGAAGATGATCACGTACACGAGCGAGCCGTCGTCGCCGAGCCACAGCGCGCTGCTGACCAGGCTCATCACCGCCCGGTGCCACAGGTTGTGCGCGTCGGTGCTGGCCAGCTCCAGCAGGCGCGCCGAGACCGTCTCGCCGAGCAGGTGCTGCAGCGCGGTGGTGGCCAGCAGCAGCACGAGGTACCAGAACGTGAACGGGGTGCTCACGGGGCTGGGCAGCAACCTAGGCACGATCGCAGTCTTCCCGCGCGCGCTGTGAAAACACTGTGACCACCCGTCCGGGGCAGCGTCGGCCGAGGCGCACGATCTGCTCCGTGCCGCGAACGCGCCTGCGCGACGGTGAGCCCGGCGCGGCGGCGGAGCTGCGGGACCGGGCGCAGGGCCTCGGCGCCGTGGTGCGCGAGCGGCGGTCGCACGAACAGCAGTGGCGCCCGGCCGCGGAGAAATCGCGGTGACCGTTGCCGCGGAGGTCGGTTAGCGTCCAGGCATGCGCACAGCCTTCGGAGCCGAGTTCGACGTCCCCGCCGGATACCTCAACACTCCGAGCATCGGGATCCCGCCCGCGGCGGTGGCCGACGCGGTGGCGGCGTCCGTCGAGGCCTGGCGCGCCGGCGCCCACCAGCCCGGCGACTTCGACCCGCTCGTCGCGCGGGCCCGGGAGTCCTTCGCGCGGCTCGTCGGCGTGCCCGCGGACCGGATCGCCATCGGCGCGGCCGTGTCGCAGCTGCTCGCGAGCGTCGCGGCCGGGCTGCCCGACGGCGCCCGCGTGCTGACCGCCGAGGGGGAGTTCACCAGCGCGACGTTCCCGTTCGCCGCCCGCGGCGCGCGCGTCACCGAGGTCCCGGTCGCCGAGCTGCCCGGCGCCGTCCGCGGCCACGACCTGGTGGTCGTGAGCGTCGCGCAGTCCAGGGACGGCGCGCTGGCGGACCTGGACGCCCTGCGCGCGGAGTCCGAAGCCGCGGGCGTCCCGGTCGCCCTCGACGCGACCCAGGCTGCCGGCTGGATGCCGCTGGACCTGGAGTGGGCCGACTGGGTGGTGGCCGCGGGCTACAAGTGGCTGATGTCCCCGCGCGGCTGCGCCTGGCTGGCGGTGCACCCGCGCGCCGCCGGGCGCACGGTGCCCGTCGCCGCCAACTGGTACGCGGGCGAGGACCCGTGGCAGGCCACCTACGGCATGCCGCTGCGCCTGGCCGAGGGGTCGCGCCGGTTCGACGTGTCGCCGGTGTGGTTCGCGCACGCCGGCGCGGCGGTGGCGTTGCCGTACCTGGCTTCGCTGGACCTGACCGCGGTCCGCGCGCACGACGTCAAACTGGCCGACACCCTGCTGACCAGGCTCGGCCTGCCGGAACAGGGCAGCGCGATCGTGGCGCTGGACGCCGATCCGGCCGCGCTCGCCCGTGCCGGGGTCACGGCCAGCGTCCGCGCGGGCCGGGCGCGCGTCGGCTTCCATCTCTACAACACCGAGGACGACGTCGAACGGGTTCTGGACGCGCTGCGGTGAGTCACCCGGCCGAGTGAGCTACGGTGTCCCCCCGTGGTTAGTGCGCAGTTCACTCCCGGCCGCGGCGACACCGCGCCGCTGCCCCGGATCCCCGCCGGACCGCCGTCCCGGCGCGCGGGCGGCCCGCTGCTCAAGGCCGCCGGACTGGTGGCGGTGGCGGTCGTGGCGGGACTCGTGTGGTGGCTGGTCCGCGGCGGCTCCTCCGACGAGGCCCCGCCGGCGGCCCAGTCGCAGGCCAAGGAGTTCCAGTTCGTGGTCAGCGACGGCCCGGTGGGCGCGACCGACTGCGCGGCGAACTCCTACTCGCAGGTGAGGCAGTTCTTCACGCAGCACCCGTGCCAGCGGCTGACCCGCGCCCTCTACACGACCAGCAGCGGGGCCGGCCGCGCGCTGGTGTCGGTCGCGGTCGTGGCCATGCCCGCCCCGGAGGACGCGCAGCAGCTGAAGAAGCTCGCCGACACTGACGGCACCGGCAACGTGAACGACCTGGTGCGCGATGGCACGGCGAAGATCCCGGGCGCACCGAAACTCGCCGACGGCGACTATCTGTCCCGCGTCACCGGCGCCTCGGTGACCATCGTGCTGTCCGCCTTCTTCGACGGCCACTCCGACGAGGCCACGCTGCAGCGCATCAGCAAGGAGGCGCTGGACCTCGCGCCGGGCGCTTAACCGGCGTTGCGCAGGTAGGCGACCAGCGAGTCGATCAGCAGGAACGGCGGCTTGCCCAGCGCGGGGATCTCCGGTGACGGCGGGAGCCGCTCGCCCGCGACGACCAGCTCCTTCGAGCTCTGCAGGAACACCGGCTGGTGCCCCTCGTCCAGGACGAACATCACCGCGGTGTGGTCGACCAGCCGGGCGATCGTCGTGCCGGTGATGCCGGGCCGCGAGCCGGTGAACCGGGCGCCGGTGCCGAGGTAGACGCCGCGGCGGCCGGGGTCGGCGTCCCGCCAGCCCTGGTCGGCGCCGGGCACCAGGCGCGGATCGCCGTGGGCGGACTGGAGCTCGCTCAGCGCCCGGCCCTGCACCTGCGGCAACGGCTCGTCGACGAGCGGCTGCGCGACCTCGTACAGCGCGTAGCGGCTGCCGCCGGGCTCGGGCGGGATCAGGAACAGGTGCAGCACGACGAACTCGCCGGGCCGCCCGTGCGGCATCCGGATCAGCTGGCGCAGCAGCAGGCCGCGCAGGCGGGCGGCGCCGTCTTCGGACAGGCCGGCCAGGGTGCGGGTCAGGGTCAGCAAAGGGGCGTCCTCGGGCGTCGAACGTGTCCGGGGAAGGTTATGTCGCCACGCGCCGTCGCGCGCCCCCAGTCAGCTTTGGGCGGCCGAGCCGGGCAGCACGATCGCCGTCGGCTGCTCGCCCGCCGCCTCGCGCCAGCGGGTGCCGCGCCGCGCCGAGGCGAGCAGCGCCTTCAGCGCCACGTCCCGCAGCGCCGCGTCGTCGGTCTGCTCCAGCACGCCCCGCCAGGCCGTGGCGGCGTCGGCCTCCGCGGTGGCGACCACGCTCTTCGCCGACGTCGCGTCCGTGACCGGTCGCGGCGGGATGTAGGCGGGCTCGGCCACCCCCGGCTCCACGCCCGCGGCGGTCAGCATCCGCACGCACGCGTCGCGGCGGTCCTGGTGCTCGGCGGTGCCGTCGGCGACCCCCGCGGTGTAGTTGCCCGGCAGGAACGCGCTGACCAGCCCGTAGATCCACAGGGCCGCGTGCTCGGCCGACAGGGCCTGCTGCACCGGCCCGACCGACTCCGGCGGGATGGCCGACGCCGTCGCGGTCACCTGGCCGGGCTCGGCGCCCGGCCCCAGCTTGGTGCCGACCTGCTGCAGCCCGGCGCAGCCGCCCGCGACGGCGGCCACCAGCCCGGCCCGGTACCGCGGCAGCCCGCCGACCAGGGCCTCGGCCTGCTGACGGGCGGTGGCCAGCCGCTGCTTCAGCCCCGCCATGCCCTGCTCGGCGGGCACGACGGCGCTCGCCTGCGACTTCGGCCGGTTGAGCCGGTCCACTTCGGACTGCAGGGCCCGCGCGTGCGCGGTGCGGGCCGCCGAGTACTGGCGCGCCACGTCCGCGTCGGCGGATGCGGACACGGCCACGGCGTCGGCCGCGGCAGCGTCGGCACGGGCCTGCTCGGCCAGCAGGGCCAGCGGATCCGGTTCGTCGGAGTAGCCGGTTGCGCACGCGGCGAGGGGCGCGGCCAGTGCCGCGAGCGCGCTCGCGCGCAGGACGTCACGACGGGTACGGGGTCTCACGTGCGCCCATCCTGCCAGGGGACCGGTGACCACGGGCGGTGACCGGGGCCAACAAGATAAGCTTGTCCCTCACCAACCGACAACACACCAAACAGGAGAGCGCCAAGGTGCCTGGAGAACTCGCCGCCCGGCTCGAGCCGATCGTGGCCGAAGCCGTGTCCGGCGCGGGTTTCGACCTCGACGCGCTCGACGTCCAGCAGGCGGGCCGCCGCAAGCTCGTCAAGGTCGTCGTCGATTCCGACGACGGCGTGGGACTCGACGAGGTCGCCGACGTCAGCCGTGCCGTCTCGGCCGCGCTTGACGAGAACGAGCAGCTGATCGCGGGCGCCTACACGCTCGAAGTGACCTCGCCCGGCGTCGACCGCCCGCTGACCCGCCCCCGCCACTGGCGCCGCTCGCGGTTCCGCCTCGTGCGGATCACGCCGCGGGAGGGCGCCGAGTACGTCGGCCGCGTCGGGCACGCGGGCGAGGACTCGGTGCGGGTGCTGGTGGACGGTGCGGTCCGGGACGTGGCCTACGCCGACGTGGCCAAGGCCGTGATCGAGATCGAGTTCAGGCAACCACCGACCGAGGAGCTGAAGCTGCTCGACCAGGACGCCTCGGAGCACAACGCGGGCGAGCCGGAGGAGGATCCGAAGTGAACGTGGACATCGCGGCCCTGCGCGCGATCGAGCGGGACAAGGACATCCCCTTCGAAACGGTCATCGAGGCCATCGAGACCGCGCTGCTGACGGCCTACAAGCACACCGAGGGGCACCAGCCGCACGCCCGCATCGACATCGACCGCAAGACCGGCGTCGTGCGCGTCCTCGCGCACACGCTGGACGAGAACGGCGAAGTCGACGAGGAGTGGGACGACACCCCCGAGGGTTTCGGCCGCATCGCGGCGACCACCGCGCGGCAGGTCATCCTGCAGCGCCTGCGCGACGCCGAGCACGAGAAGACCTACGGCGAGTTCTCCACCCGCGAGGGCGAGATCGTCGCCGGCGTGATCCAGCGCGACGCGCGGGCCAATGCCCGCGGCATGGTGATCGTGCAGGTCGGCGACACCGAGGGGGTGATTCCCCCCGGCGAGCAGGTGGCCGGCGAGCGGTACGAGCACGGCGAGCGCATCAAGGCGTTCGTGGTCACCGTGTCGCGCAGCGCCCGCGGCCCGTCGATCACGCTCTCGCGCACCCACCCGAACCTGGTGCGCAAGCTGTTCGCGCTGGAGGTCCCCGAGATCGCCGACGGCACCGTCGAGATCGCCGCGGTGGCCCGCGAGTCCGGGCACCGCACCAAGATCGCCGTCCGGTCCACCGTGCCGGGCGTCAACGCGAAGGGCGCCTGCATCGGCCCGATGGGCCAGCGGGTGCGCAACGTGATGAGCGAGCTCGGGGGTGAGAAGATCGACATCGTCGACTACTCCGAGGATCCGGCTCGCTTCGTCGGGAATGCGCTGAGCCCGGCGAAGGTTGTTTCGGTACGGGTGGTGGACGAGCGCGCGAAGACGGCCCGCGTGGTCGTGCCGGACTTCCAGCTGTCCCTGGCCATTGGCAAGGAGGGCCAGAACGCCCGCCTGGCCGCCCGGCTGACCGGGTGGCGGATCGACATCCGCAGCGACGCGGCGGCCTCCGAGGAGGACGCCACGCCCGCAGCGACAACCGGTTCGGCTGAGTGACAGGCCAGGAGTTAAACTCGACGGTGGTGCGGAGCTCGCGCTCGGGTACAGCATGCTCGAAGCACCGGGGCGACACCCCGGTGCGCACGTGCGTGGGGTGCAAGAAGCGGGCTCCCGTCGGTGAACTACTGCGAGTGGTCGCGCTGGACGGGCGGCTGGTCGCCGACACGCGTCGGCGGCTGCCGGGGAGGGGTGCCTGGTTGCACCCCGGGCCGGAGTGCCTGGCCAAGGCCGAGCGGCGGCGGGCGTTCCCCAGGGCCCTGAGGGTCCACGGGACGCTCGACGTGGCGGAGCTGCGCGAGCACCTGGGGCAGGACGCCGGGAAGCATGGACAGGGGAGCGTCCCCGGTCCGGATGGAACGAAGGAAGCAGGTCGACCCGTCATGAGTCAGCCGTGAAGCTGAAGCCATGAACGCGCGACGATAGGACGAGGTCGAGCGGGTTTTGCCGCCCGGCCTCACCAGTTGAGGAGAGCAGTGGCAGGCAAGGCCCGTGTGCACGAGCTCGCGAAGGAGCTCGGGGTTACGAGCAAGGAAGTTCTCGCCAAGCTGAAGGAGCAGGGCGAGTTCGTGAAGTCGGCGTCGTCGACCGTCGAGGCACCCGTTGCCCGGCGGCTGCGTGACGCCTTCGTCACCAAGGACAGCAAGCCCGCCGGCCGGTCCGGCGGCGCCCGGCCGGGACCGCCGGCCGGGAACGGCAACGGCGCGGCTCCCAAGCCGGCCGCGCCGCGTCAGCAGCAGCCGCAGGCGCGCCCGGTCCCGGGCGCCAAGCCCGGCCCGCGTCCCGGCCCGCAGCAGCAGGCCCCGGCGCCCCAGGCGTCTGCGCCGCAGGCCCCCGCGCCCCAGGCGCCGGCCCCGCAGCAGCAGCGTCCGGCCCAGCAGCCGGCTCCGCAGCAGCAGGCCCCGGCCGCGAAGGCGCAGCCCCAGGCACCCAAGCCCCCGGTGCCGCGTCCCGGCGCGGGTGGCTCCGGCCAGTCCGGCTCGGTGGTGCCGCCCAAGCCGCAGGGCCCCAAGCCCGGGCCGAAGCCCGGTCCGCGCGCCCCGCGGCCCGGCAACAACCCGTTCGGTGTCGGCCAGGGCGCCCCGGCGCCGCGTCCGCCGGCACGTCCCGGCGGCCAGGGCGGCGAGCGCCCGGCCGAGCGTTCCGGCGGCGGTGACCGTCCGGCTCCGCGTCCCGGTGGCGGCGCCCGCCCGAACCCGGGCAACATGCCGCCGCGTCCGAACCCGGGCATGATGCCCGGCCGCGTGCAGCGGCCCGGCGGTGGTCCCGGCGGCGCGGGCCGTGGTGGTCCCGGTGGCGGCCGCGGTGGTGCGGGCGCGGGCCGTGGCGGACCCGGTGGTCCCCGTGGCGGCGGCGCTCCGCGTGGCGGTCCCGGCGGCGGTGGCGGCGGTTTCCGCCCCGGTGGTGGCGGTGGCGCCCCCGCCGGCGGTGGCTTCCGCGGTGGCGGCGGTCGTGGCGGCGGCGGTGGCCGCGGCGGCACGGCCGGTGCCTTCGGCCGTCCCGGTGGACCCTCGCGCAAGGGCCGCAAGTCGAAGCGGCAGAAGCGCCAGGAGTACATGGAGAACATGCAGGCGCCGTCGGTCGGTGGCATCCGGCTGCCCAAGGGCAGTGGCGAGACCATCCGTCTGCCGCGCGGCGCCTCGCTGACCGACTTCGCGGAGAAGATCGACGCGAACCCGGCCTCGCTGGTGCAGGTGCTGTTCCACCTGGGTGAGATGGTCACCGCGACGCAGTCCGTCTCGGACGAGGTGCTGGAGCTCCTCGGCTCGGAGATGAACTACAACGTCCAGGTCGTCTCCCCCGAGGAGGAGGACCGCGAGCTGCTGGAGACCTTCGACATCACCTACGGTGAGGACGAGGGCGGCGAGGAGGACCTGCAGGTCCGCCCGCCGGTGGTGACCGTCATGGGTCACGTCGACCACGGTAAGACCCGCCTGCTCGACACCATCCGCAAGACGCGGGTGCACGAGCGGGAGGCCGGCGGCATCACCCAGCACATCGGCGCCTACCAGGTCGAGACCGAGCTCGACGGCAACCCGCGCCTGATCACCTTCATCGACACCCCGGGTCACGAGGCGTTCACCGCCATGCGTGCCCGTGGTGCGAACTCCACCGACATCGCGGTGATCGTGGTCGCCGCGGACGACGGCGTCATGCCGCAGACGGTGGAGGCGATCAACCACGCCCAGGCGGCCAAGGCGCCGATCGTGGTCGCGGTCAACAAGATCGACAAGGAAGGCGCGAACCCGCAGAAGATCCGCCAGCAGCTCACCGAGTACAACCTCGTGGCGGAGGAGTACGGCGGCGACACCATGTTCGTCGACATCTCCGCCCGCGAGAACATCAACATCGACGGGCTGCTCGAGGCGATCCTGCTGACCGCGGACGCCACCCTGGACCTCCGGGCCAACCCGGACATGCCGGCCCAGGGTGTCGCGATCGAGGCGCACCTCGACCGCGGCCGCGGCCCGGTGGCCACCGTGCTGGTCCAGCGCGGCACCCTGCGGGTCGGCGACTCGGTCGTCGCCGGTGACGCGTACGGCCGCGTGCGGCGGATGGTCGACGAGTACAACGAGGACGTCACCGAGGCGCTGCCCTCGCGTCCGGTCCAGGTCATCGGCTTCACGTCGGTGCCTGGCGCGGGCGACACGTTCCTCGTCGTCGAGGAGGACCGGGTGGCCCGGCAGATCGCCGAGCGCCGCCAGGCCCGCATCCGCAACGCGCAGAACGCCGCGAAGCGCAAGCGCGTCAGCCTGGAGGACCTGGACTCCGCGCTGAAGGAGACCAACAGCCTCAACCTGATCATCAAGGGTGACAACTCCGGTACGGTCGAGGCCCTGGAAGCGTCGCTCATGCAGCTGGACGTCGGCGACGAGGTCGAGCTGAACGTGGTCCACCGCGGCGTCGGTGGTGTCACCGAGAGCGACATCGACCTGGCGACGGCCTCCGACGCGATCGTCCTGGGCTTCAACGTGCGGGCCGAGGGCAAGGCGACCGAGCGGGCCAACCGCGAGGGCGTCGACGTCCGGTACTACACGGTGATCTACCAGGCGATTGACGAGATCGAGCAGGCCCTCAAGGGCATGCTCAAGCCGGAGTACGAAGAGGTCGAGCTGGGCCGCGCCGAGGTCCGGGAGGTCTTCAAGTCCTCCAAGTTCGGCACCATCGCCGGTTGCCTCGTGCAGTCCGGGGAGATCCGCCGCAACGCGAAGGCGCGTCTCCTGCGGGACAACGTGGTCGTCGCCGAGAACCTGCCGGTCAGCTCGCTGCGGCGGTTCAAGGACGACGTGGTCGAGGTCCGCGAGGGCTACGAGTGCGGTCTGACGCTCGGGTCCTACAGCGACATCAAGGTCGACGACGTCATCGAGACCTACGAGCAGCGCGAGAAGCCGCGCGTCTGAGTCGGGTAGTGGTTCGCGGGGCCGGTCTGGTGACCGGCCCCGCGTCCTCACCTGGGACAGGGAACCGATGTACGTAGGCGCGCTCGAGCTCGACGTCCTGTTCGGTGACGTCCATTCGCTGAAGCAGAAGCGGTCGCTGGTGCGGCCGCTGATCGCCGAGGTCCGCCGCAGGTTCGAGGTGTCGGTCGCCGAGGCAGGCCACCTCGACCTGCACCGCAGAGCCCTGATCGGGGTGGCGGTGGTGGCGGCCGACGGTGCACATGTTCGTGACGTGCTCGACGGCTGTGAACGGCTGGTGGCGCAGCGCCCCGAGTTGGAGCTGCTCTCCGCCCACCGCCGCTTCGTCGGGCCAGAAGACTAAGGGGAGTGCGTGATGGCCGATCCGGCTCGCGCCCGCAGGCTGTCCAAACGGATTTCGCAGATCGTGGCGTCGGCGATCGAGCACGAGATCAAGGACCCGCGGTTGAAGAACGTGACGATCACCGACGCGAAGATCACCGCGGACCTGCACGACGCGACCGTGTACTACACGGTGCTGGGGGAGAACCTCGAGTCGAAGCCGGACTTCCCGGGCGCGGCCGCCGCGCTGGAGTCGGCGCGGGGCGTGCTGCGCAGCCGCGTCGGGCAGGGCACCGGGGTGCGGTTCACGCCGACGCTGACGTTCGTCGCGGACACCATCCCGGACGAGGCCCGGCACATCGAGGACCTGCTGGCGAAGGCGCGCGAGGCCGACGCCGAACTGGCCCGGCGCGCGGCCGCCGCGCAGCACGCCGGCGACCCGGATCCGTACAAGCAGCCCCGCGACTCCGACGAGGACGACTCCGACGAGGAGTAACCGCGTGGGTTGTCGCGGAGTTGCCGCTTCCCGTGAGGCCGACGAGAAGCAGCCGCGCTTGCTCTTGGCTCGCGGTGCGTCGGGTTGCGGCTGCGTCGCGATGGCGACTGGTACGGTCCCGCCCGCTCTTGACCGGCGGTGCTTGGATTGCCGCAGCACTGCCGCTGCGACGCGATCTGAGGGGGTCCGCGTGAGGTCGATGGGATGGCTGTACCCGTTCCGCTCCCGGCCCTGGGCCGAGATCGCCGCGGAGTTCCACCGGCTCGCCGCCGCGCGGCCGGTCTACCGCCCCATGTCCGAGGTCGTGGACAGCGTGCTCGCCGCGAACACCGTCCTGCTCGGCACGACGTCGCTGGGTGACCTGATCGTCGTCGACCGGCCGGTGCCGCGGGCGCCGTGGGGCGCGGTCGTCGTGTCCGGGCCGTGGTCGCGGCGGTCCGCCGTCGGCCCCGGCCTGGTGCGCGTCGAGCACCTGGGCGCCGACGGTGAGGCGGACGAGCGCCCCGTCGACGAGGCCGTGCCGCTGTTCTGGTGCTTCGTGACCCGCAAGTTCGGCGTGGTGCCCGCCGCTCAGGTGTCCTGAGGCCGGATCCCGTCCAGCAGGAACGTCAGGTGGCGGCGCCAGTCGCCGAGCGGCGCCGCCCGCGTGATGGCCGCGATGGCGAAGGCCAGGTCGTCGAGCCCGAAGTCCGGCCGCAGCACGCCGGCGTCGTGGGCGCGTGCCAGCACTTTCTCGCACACCTCACCGACGCGTTCCCGGGCGGCTCGCAGCCCCGGTGCGTCGGGTAGCGCGCTCGTGCAGAGCTCGGTCACGCCGCGGTCGATCGTCTGCAGCTCGCAGGTCCGCATGATCAGCTCGACCAGCCCGTCCCACGGGTCGTCCGCCTTCAGTGCCTGCTCGGCCTCGCCGGTTCAGCGGTCGAGCAGGCCGCCGAACGCCGCCTCCACCAGGTCCATCCGTGTGGGAAACCGGCTGTAGAGCGTCCCGATCGCGACCCCGGCCCGCCGGGCGATCTCCTCCAGCGGCGCGTCCAGCCCCTTCTCGCCGAACACCTCGCGCGCGGCGGCGACCAGCAGCTCGCGGTTGCGCTGCGCGTCGCGGCGGAGGGGGCCACGGCCCGCCGGTTCGGCGAGGAGGGCTACCAGGTCGCGCTGGTGGCGCGCGGCGCGGACCGGCTGGCGTCTCGACACGCACGGACGGCTGCTGTCGGACATCGGGCCGGTCGACGTCGCGGTGATCAACGGCTCCGTGGACATGGCACGGCTGAAGCCGGTGCGCGACCTCGATGTGGAGACCCTGCGGGCGGTGTTCGAGACCGTGGTCCTGGCGCCGGTGTCGCTGACGCGGCTGATGCTGCCGGGGATGCTGGAGCGTGGCTCGGGTGCGCTGCTCTACGGGTTCGGCTCGTCGGCGAAGAACCCCGAGCCGGTGCTGGCCGGCGGTGGAGCGGCCCAGGGCTCGCTGCGCAACGATGTGCTCGCGCTGCGCGCCGCCGTGGCAGGCACGGGCGTCACCGCGGCCGGGATCACCATCGGTGCGCTCATCCGCGGCAGCGACGCCGAGAAGCTGTTCGACGCCTCGGAGGAGGCCCGCCGTGGCTTCGACCCGGAGCGCGTCGACCCAGCCGACCTCGCCGAGATCCTGTGGGGCATGGCCACGACGGGGGAGCCGGCCGAGCAGGTGGTCGGGGTCTGATCGCTCAGGTGGTCGCCACCAGGAAGTCCTCGCCGCTCGACGGCCGCAGCCCGTCGGGCCGCCCGGTGAAGTACCGGTCGGCCAGCGCGGTTCCCGGCACGTGCCGCACGTGGGCGAAACCCGCCTCACGCGCCATTGTCAGCATCTCCTCCGGGGAGTAGAAGCTGACGATCGGGGTGCCGGAGTTCCGGGCTCCGCGTGTGCTCGTCTCGAGACCGCGCCGGTCCGCTTCGTCGACAAGTTCGACCGGCAGCAGGAAGGTCATGGCGAGTGTGGATCCCGGGGCGAGTCCGGCGATCTGGCGCAGAGTGGCGGCGGTGGTCCCCTTCGCGAGGTACATGGAGACGCCGGTCGAGGCGACGACAGCGCGCCTGCCCGGATCGAAACCTGCCGCGACCAGCCGGTCCAACCAGGACTGACCGGCTTCGAAGTCGACCGGCACCAGCCGGAGCCAGTCCGGCACCGGGTAGCCCAGTTCGGTCAGCCGCCGCCGTTTCCAGGCCCGCGTGCCGGGCTGGTCGATCTCGAACACCCGGAGGCGGCCGCCGAGCTCGGGCCGGCGTTGGGCGAAGGGAGTCCAGCCCGGCTCCGAGGACGACGTACTGGCCGGCACCGCGTCCGGCCTCGTCGAGGACCAGGTCTTCGACGAACCGGGCGCGAGCCACAACGCCCGCCCGGAAACTCCTGGTGGCGTCCGGGTCCATGTCCGGGCGCCGCCGCCAGTTGTCGCCCGGCGCGGCGAGCCGCAGGCCGATGTCGTCGCCGAACACCGGTGGCGGGGCGTCGACGTCGAGGTGCATCGCCCGCCACAGCGCCACCCGGACCGTGATGTGGTCCGGTTCCACCGGCGTCACTTCCCGGCCGGGGCCTGCAGCGACCAGAGCCGCCCGTCCGGATCGCGCACGGTCGCTTCCCGCGTGCCGTAGTGGGTGTCCTCGAACGGGGTGACGACCTCGACGCCCGGGCCGGGCTCGAACGCGTCCGCGTCGGGAACCGCGAGCACGATCCGGGTCTGCGGCGTGCGGTCCTCGGGCACCTCGGCGATGAAGACGTACGGGCCGTCGCCGTTGCGGAGCCGGCCCGAGTTGTGGTCGGTCTCGAAGTCGAGCGTGCACCCCAGGGACTGGAAGAACTTCGCGGCCCTGCCCCAGTTGCGGGTTCCAGGAACACCGCCGCGAACCCGTCGGTGGCCATGTCAGCTCCCCTTCCGCGCGTTCGGCTGTCCGTCGGACGGGCCGGCGAGGTAGGCCCGCAACGCGTCGGCGACCAGCGCCGACAGCGACGATCCCGACTCGATGGCACGGTGCTTGACCTGCTTGATCAGGCCGACCGGCAGGTAGACGTTGAACTGCTTGACTTCCTCGTCGCCCACGAGCCGGGGCTAGCAAGCTAGGCGGAAGGCTCCGCTGTCCCGGAAGTGTGGTGTCAGGCCGGGGTCAGGCGGGTTTGCGGGCGACGATCAGGTCCCGCAGGATCGCCTGGTCCACCCGGTGCTCGAACCCCTCCCACGGCCCGGAGGAGCGGACTTCCAGGCCGGCCCGGCCGAGGATGCCGGCGATCTCGTCGCGCTTGGCGACGTGCGTGTTCCAGCTCAGGCCCAGCGCGCCACCCGGCTTGAGCACGCGCGCCCACACCGGCACGGCGGCCGCCAGCAGGTCCCGGGGGCTCCGCGCGAGTTCGTCGGGCTGGTGGCTGCCGTGCTGGACGCCGTAGGGCGCGTCGGCGACCACGACGTCCGCCGAGCCTGCCTTGAGCAGCTCGTCGGTGGTGAGGGTGTCGGCGTTGAAGAACGTGACGTGGCGCGCGTCGCCGGCCTTCCAGCGTTCCTTGTCCAGCGCGTAGGAGATCTCCAGGCGCTGGCCCAGGCGGTGCTTGTGCCGCCGCAGCGGACCGGAGTCGGCGTTGTGCTTGACGCGCTTCTGCCGCAGCCAGGTCTTGATGAACCGTTCGTAGGCCTCGAAATCCCGCTTGTCGACGTCCAGTCCGGTCGCGTCCAGGCCGTACATCATCGCCTGGTTCAGCGTGGTCCCGCGGCCGCACAACGGGTCCACCACGTGCAGCGGCCGGTCCAGGAACTCGGTGGGCCGGGACCGGGAGAGCAGCGTGACGTTGAGCAGCAGTTTGGTGAACAGCTCGTTGGTCTTGCCCGGGTACTTCTGGATCGTCAGCAGGTCGGAGTCGAGCTTGTCCAGCGGCGCGATCTCCAGCGGGCGCAGTAGATCGCCGCTGAACTCGAACAGCGCGTACAGCGACGAGAGGTTCGACAGCAGCCGGAGGTCCTCTTCGGACAGCGGCTCCGCGGTGGTGAACGTGACGTAGGTGACGCCGCCGATCCGGCGCTCGCCGATCTCGGCCGGCGGCGTGCGCAGTGCCTCGCCGAACACGGTCAGTTCGGCGCGCAGCAGACCGGCGGAGGCGTCCGCGTAGACGCGGTTGGCGCCGGGGTAGAGGAGGATCCCGTAGTCGAACATCGGGAAAAAGCGTAGCTTGCCCGCATGAGCACCTCCGCCCAGCTCGACTTCCCGCGCGCCGCAGGGCTGCTGCGGGAAGCGAACGACGTCACCCTGCTGGCCCACGTCCGCCCGGACGCCGACGCGCTCGGCAGCGCGCTGGCCCTCGGTCGCGCGCTCTACCAGCGGGGCGCGACGGTGCGCGTGTCTTTCGCCGAGCCGGCCGAGGTGCCGGAGAGCCTGCGCGGCCTGGACGCCGACAACCTGTTCGTGCCCGCCGACGAGGTGCCGCCGTCGGCGGGGCTGCTGATCTGCCTGGACACGCCGAGCCCGGCGCGGCTGGGTTCGCTGGCCGGGCGGGTGGACGCGACGCGCGCCGCCGGGGGCGAGGTGCTCGTGGTCGACCACCACGCGTCGAACCTGCGGTACGGCTCGGTGCACCTGGTCGACGACACCGCCGAGGCGACCGCGGTGCTGGTGCTGGCGCTGCTGGACGAGCTGGGGGTGGCGCTGGACGAGCCGATCGCGCGGTGCCTGTACGCCGGGCTGGTCACCGACACGGGTGGCTTCCGGCGGGCGCGGCCGTCGACCCACCGCGCGGCGGCCCGGCTGCTCGAGGCCGGGGTCGACCCGGACCGGCTCGCGCGGGAGATCATCGACGACCACCCGTTCGCGTGGCTGCCGATGCTGTCGACCGTCCTGGCGTCCGCGCGGCTGGAGCCGGAGTCGGCGCAGGGGTTCGGGCTCGTGCACGCCGTGGTGACCGCCGACGTGGCCGCGACGGTGCGGCTGGAGGAGGTCGAGGGCGTGGTGGACGTGATCCGCTCGACGCGCGAGGCCGAGGTCGCGGTGGTGCTGAAGGAGCAGGCGCCGGGGGAGTGGTCGGTGTCGTTCCGGGCGATCGGCAAGATCGACGTCTCCCAGGCCGCCCGCAGCCTCGGCGGCGGAGGCCACCGGCTGGCGGCAGGCTGCACGATCCACGGCACGGCCGAGGAGGGCCTGGCGATGGTGCGGCGTGCGCTGGAGGAGGCGCCGCTGCTGGGCTGACCTGGAGAGGTCTGCCGACCCGGCGGTCCCGGCGCCGCGGAGCGGCGGGCACTTCGCTGCTGGTGGCCCAGCGGTCTGGCCGTGACCTTGCGGTCCCGCGCCGCAGAGCGGCGCTTCACCGCGGGTGGCGGGCCCCCCGGGAGCAACTGCCCCCGCCGGCGGGGAGCTGCCGCCCCCGCCGGGAGCTGCCGCCTCGCCGAAAGCTGCCCTTCCGGAGGGAGCTACCGCGCCTGCTGGGGGGCTGCCGCACCTGCCGGGAGCTCCGGCCATGCCGGCCACGGCCCCGCGATCCCAGCGCCGCTGAGCGGCGGTTGGCCTCGAGTGGCGGCCCCCTTCCGGAGCGGCCACCCCCTCCGGGGAGGGCGGCGCCGCCAAGCCGCGGCCGCGCGGCTGATCTTGTCGGTGCCCCCGGTTAACCTGCCCTCGTGTCCGAAACCGTGGAAACCGCCGGGGAGAAGGTGCCTGCCAGGCGCGTGCTGGGCCTGGCGGTGCCGGCGCTGGGGGTCCTCGCGGCCGAGCCGTTGTACGTCCTGGTCGACACGGCCGTCGTCGGGCATCTGGGGGCCCTTCCGCTGGCCGGGCTCGCCGTCGGCGGGGTCGTGCTGGCCCAGGTCTCGACCCAGCTGACGTTCCTGTCCTACGGCACCACCTCGCGCACCGCCCGCCTGCACGGGGCGGGCCGGCGCGCCGAAGCGGTCAGCGAAGGTGTCCAGGCGACCTGGCTGGCGGTCCTCGTCGGCCTGGTCGTGCTCGGCGCGGGGCAGCTGCTCGCGGGCCCGGTCGCGCGGGTCCTGTCCGGCAGTGACGAGGTCGCCGCGGCGGCCGTGTCCTGGCTGCGCAT
Organism: Amycolatopsis methanolica 239; assembly: GCF_000739085.1. Lineage (NCBI taxonomy): Bacteria > Bacillati > Actinomycetota > Actinomycetes > Pseudonocardiales > Pseudonocardiaceae > Amycolatopsis > Amycolatopsis methanolica. The sequence continues at coordinate 2,547,322 of NZ_CP009110.1, forward strand.
CGCGTTGTTCGGGGCGCCGCTGATCCTGATCACGATGGCGGGCAACGGCTGGATGCGCGGAGTGCAGGACGCGGTCCGCCCGCTGCGGTACGTCCTGGCCGGCAACGGGATCTCCGCGGTCCTCTGCCCGCTGCTCGTCTACGTCGCGGACTGGGGGCTCGAAGGGTCGGCCGTCGCGAACGTCGTCGCCCAGGTGATCAGCGCCGGGTTGTTCCTGCGGGCCCTCGTGGCCGAGAAGGTGTCGCTCAAGCCGCACCCGAAGGTGATGCGCGCGCAGCTCGGCCTGGGCCGGGACCTGGTGCTGCGCAGCCTCGCCTTCCAGGCCTGCTTCGTCTCCGCCGCCGCGGTCGCGGCCCGCACCTCGACGGCGGCCGTCGGCGCGCACCAGATCGTGCTGCAGCTGTGGACGTTCCTCTCCCTCGTGCTGGACTCGGTCGCCATTGCGGCCCAGTCGCTGGTCGGGGCGGCGCTGGGGGCGGGCTCGGCGCGGCAGGCGCGCGGTGTGGCCGGGCAGATCACGCGCTACGGGCTGATCATGGGCTGTTTCCTCGGCGTGGTGTTCGCGGCGGTGTCGCAGGTGCTGCCGCACGCGTTCACGTCCGACCCTGGCGTGCTCGGCGAGGTGCCGCACGCCTGGTGGTTCTTCGTGGCGCTGCAACCGATCGCGGGCGTGGTGTTCGCGCTGGACGGAGTGCTCCTCGGCGCGGGCGACGCGGCCTTCCTCCGCACCGCGACGCTCGTCAGCGCCGCCCTCGGGTTCCTGCCGCTGATCTGGGCCTCGCTCGGCTTCGGCTGGGGGCTGACCGGCATCTGGACCGGCCTGTCGCTGTTCATGGTGCTGCGCCTGACCGCGGTGGTGGCCCGCTGGCGCTCGGACGGCTGGACCGTGATCGGCGCGGTCCGCTGAACGGGTGGCCCGCGCTGGGCCGTGTGGCTGAAAACACCCCGGTAACAGGTAAGTTTCAGCCTTGCATAGGCGATACAACTATCGGGACGGCGATGCGGGCGTCCCCGTGTCGTTGTCGCCCACTCCGCTCCGGGAGGAATCCTTCGTGCCGCCGCAGCAGGCACCCGTGACCGGCAAGGCCAGCCGCCGGTCGTGGTTCATCTGGTTCACCGCCGCCATCGTCTACCTCCTCTCCGTCTTCCACCGCACCTCGTTCGGGGTCGCCGGGCTGGAAGCCGCCGACCGGTTCGGGGTCGGCGCCGCCGCGCTCTCCACGTTCACCGTCCTGCAGGTCGGTGTGTATGCCGCGATGCAGATCCCCACCGGCGTCCTCGTCGACCGCTTCGGGCCGCGCAACGTCCTCACCGCCGCGCTGCTGTTCCTCGGCCTCGGCCAGGTCCTCGTCGCCGTCGCGGACACCTACGCGCTGGGCCTGCTCGCGCGCGGTGTGCTCGGCTTCGGTGACGCGCTCACCTTCGTCAGCGTGCTGCGCCTGATCGCCGCGCACTTCCCGGGCCGCCAGTACGCCGTGGTCACCAGCTTCACCACGGCGATCGGCTTCCTCGGCAACCTCGCCGCGACCGTCCCGCTCACCCTGCTGCTCGCCGGCCCCGGCTGGACTCCGACGTTCCTCGCCGCCGGCCTGATCACCGCGATCTACTCGGCCGTCGTCGCGGGCCGCGTCCGCGACACCCCGGCCGGCGCCACCCCGAAGGCCGGCCCGGTCAACGCGCGTCAGCTGGCCCGCCAGGTCCGCACGGCGTGGCGCGTCCCCGGCACCCGCCTCGGTTTCTGGGTGCACTTCTCGACGATGTTCGCCCCGAACGTGCTGACCCTGTTGTGGGGCGTGCCGTTCCTGGTGCAGGGCCAGGGCCGCCCGGCCGCGACCGCCAGCGCCCTGCTGACCGTGTTCGTGTTCGGCTCGATGATCGGCGGCCCGCTGGTCGGCAGCATCATCTCCGCCCGCCCCGGCACCCGGATGCCGCTGGTGCTCGGCTACCTCGCCGGCGCCGCCGCGGTCTGGGCCGTGCTGCTGAGCTGGCCGGGGCAGATCCCGGTCGGCGTGCTGGTGGCCGCGTTCGCGTTCCTGTCGCTGGGCGGCCCGGCGTCGATGATCGGGTTCGCGCTGGCCCGCGACTACAACCCGCTGACCCGCGTGGGCACCGCGACCGGCGTGGTCAACGTCGGCGGGTTCGTCGCCACCACGCTCACCGCGCTGGCGGTCGGCGTGCTGCTGCAGCTCACCGGCGGCCAGTTCCGGCTCGCGCTGCTGGCCGTCGTCGCGGTGCTCGTGCTGGGCACGTTCCGCATGCTGGTGTGGTGGCTGCGCGCCCGCGCCGAGCTGTTCGCCGCGCAGGAGCGGGGCGAGCACGTGCCGGTGCAGGTCCGCCGTCACGTGTGGGACGCGCCCACCCGGAAGGTCCCGTCAGCCGCGTAACGGCGCCCCGTAAGGTTTCCAGCCGTGTCCCAGCCGAAGACTCGACGCCCCGCGCCCCCGCCCGGCCTGCTCGTGGTGGACAAACCACCGGGCATGACCTCACACGACGTGGTGGCGCGGGTGCGCCGGATCATGGGCACTCGCAAGGTCGGGCACGCCGGCACGCTCGACCCGATGGCCACCGGCGTGCTGGTGCTGGGCGTCGAGCGGGCGACCAAGCTGCTGGGCCACCTCGCGCTGGACCGCAAGACCTACCTCGCCACGCTGGCCCTCGGCGTCTCGACCACCACCGACGACGCCGAGGGCGAGCACACCGCCACCGCGGACCCGGACACGCTGGCCGCCGTCACCGACGAGGCGATCGCGTCCGGGATCGCCGCGCTCACCGGGGAGATCCAGCAGGTCCCGAGCGCGGTGAGCGCGGTGAAGATCGCCGGCAAGCGGGCGTACGCGCGGGTGCGGGCCGGTGAAGAGGTCGCGCTCAAGCCGCGGCCGGTCACCGTGTACCGGTTCGACCTGCTCGCCACCCGCCGCGCCGCCGGCCGCATCGAGCTGGACGCCGTCGTCGAGTGCTCGTCGGGCACCTACGTGCGGGCGCTGGCCCGCGACCTCGGCGCGGCGCTCGGCGTCGGCGGTCACCTCGCCGCGTTGCGCCGCACCACGGTCGGCCCGTTCGGCATCGCCGCGGCGCGCACGCTGGAGCAGCTGGAGGAGAAGCCGGAGCTGTCGTTCGACCTCAACGAGGCCGTCAGCGCCGCCTTCCCCCGGTATGACGTCGATGCGGCCACCGCCAGGGCTGTCCGGTATGGACAGCAGGTCCGCGCGTCCGGCCTGGAGGGCACTTACGGCGTGTTCGACCCGGACGGCCAAGTGCTCGCTCTCGCCGTCGATGCCGGCGGCGTGGCCCGCTCGGTGGTCGTCTTGGCTCCGGCCTAGGGCCGGCCGCTTCCCCGCCACCACCCTCGACGGACGCGCTTCGCGCGGCAGTACGCTGCATGCGTGCAGAGGTGGCGAGGGCTTGCTGATCTCCCCGGCAGCTGGGGACGGTGCGTGGTCACGATCGGCGTGTTCGACGGGGTGCACCGCGGGCACCAGGCGCTGATCGCCAGGACGGTCGAGGTGGCGAAGAACCGCAACCTGCCCAGCGTGATGCTGACGTTCGACCCGCACCCGTCCGAGGTCATCCGGCCGGGGAGCCACCCGGCGCAGCTGACCACGCTGCGCCGCAAGGCGGAGCTGGTCGAGCAGCTCGGCATCGACGTGCTCTGCGTGCTGCCGTTCACCGCGGAGCTGTCCCGGCTGACCGCGCACGAGTTCGTGCACGAGGTGCTTGTCGACCGGCTGCACGCGGCCGCCGTGGTGGTGGGGGAGAACTTCACCTTCGGGCACAAGGCCGCCGGCGACGTGGCCCTGCTCAAGGACCTGGGCCGCCGCTTCGGGTTCGCCACCTACGGCGCCGAGCTGCAGGGCGGATCCACACCGGACGGCGAGACCGCGGACACCGGCGAGATCACCTTCTCGTCGACCTACGTCCGCTCCTGCATCGACGCAGGCGACGTGGTCGCCGCGGCCGACGCGCTGGGCCGCCCGCACCGGCTGGAGGGCATCGTGGTCCGCGGCGACGGCCGCGGGCACGACCTCGGTTACCCGACCGCCAACCTGTCCACGCCGCGGTTCGCCGCGGTGCCCGCCGACGGCGTCTACGCCTGCTGGTTCGTCCGCGACAACCAGCCCGGCCGACTGCTGCCCGCGGCGGTCTCGGTCGGGACCAACCCGACGTTCTCCGGCCGCGAGCGCACCGTCGAGGCGTTCGTGCTCGACGTGGACGAGGACTTCTACGGCCAGCACGTGGCCCTGGACTTCGTCGGCCGCCTGCGCGACATGGTGAAGTTCACCAGCATCGACGACCTGGTCGAGCAGATCGCCGACGACGTCAGCCGCACCAGGGCCATCCTCGGTCCCGGTCACTGACCGCGCCGGTGCGATTGCGAATCGTCGGGTGATTCCGCCCCGGCCGCCCGATCCCACCTGGCAAGATTGGGTCCGGCGCGGCCAGGTCTGTCCGGGGAGAGCAGGGAGCACAGCACGTGGATGACCACAAGATCGTCCAGCGGAACATCGCCCTCCAGCGGGAGTGGTACGGCGAGCCGCTGGGTGACCGCGTGCGCCGTCTCGTCGTCGCGTTCGACGTCTCGCAGGCCTACCTGGCCGAGGTGCTGGGCATCAGCGCCCCGATGCTGAGCCAGGTGATGAGCGGCCGCCGCGCCAAGATCGGCAACCCGGTGGTGCTCGCGCGGATGATCATGCTCGAGCGCAAGTGCCTGATCCCCGAGGTCGCCGCCGGCCACAAGGAAGCCCTGATGGCCGCGCTGGAGGACGTGCGGGACGCGCGGCCCACCGTCGGCCGCGACACCTTCCCGGTCAACGCGCTGTCCGAGGAGCGCGCGGCGCTGTCCGTGCTGCGGGACATCGCCGAGGACGAGGACCTGATCGAGGCGGCCAAGCGGCTCGACGACGACTTCCCGGCACTGGCCGACCTGCTCCGCCGCGCCGGGCAGCAGGGCTGAGCCGTGGTGCTGTTCTCGGCGGTCCTGCCGCCCGCCGCGGTGGTCGAGACCCTGACCGCCGAGGTCGCCGGGCTGCCGCGGCTGGACGGCGTGCGGTGGAGTTCGCCGGAGAACTGGCACGTCACGCTGGCTTTCTACGGCGAGGACGACGCCGCCGGGCGCGCGGACTGGCTGCGGCCGCGGCTGGCGGGAATGCCGGCGCCGCGGATCTGGTTGGAAGGTGCGGGCACGTTCACCGGGGTCCTCTACCTCGGCGTGTACGGCGAGGGGATCACCGAGCTCGGGGTCGCCGCCGGGGCCGGCGAGGAGGGCCGTGCGTACCTGCCGCACCTGACCCTGGCGCGCACGCGCGAGCGGGTGCCGGCGGAGCTGGAGCGGCGGTTGTCCGGCTACCGCAGCGAGATGTGGACGGCCGCGGAGGCGGTGCTGATGCGGTCGCAGCGGAGCGCCGACGGCGTGCGATACGTCGTGGTCGAGCGGTTCCCGCTGTCCCAGCAGGCCAGGTAGTGCGCTCCCTGATACCCTGAACCACCGGGTCCGGCTGCAGTCCGTGGCGGCCGCGACCGACTACCTGCGTCCAGCGGGCCTCACGGCACAGAACAACACAGAGGAGAGAACTCAGTGGCGCTGTCCACCGACGAGAAGAAGTCGATTCTGACCGAGTACGGTCTGCACGAGTCCGACACCGGGTCCCCGGAGGCCCAGGTCGCGCTGCTCACCAAGCGGATCATCGGTCTCACTGAGCATCTCAAGGTGCACAAGCACGACCACCACTCCCGTCGCGGCCTGTTGCTGCTGGTCGGCCGTCGTCGCCGGCTGCTCAACTACGTGATGAAGGTGGACATCGAACGCTACCGGTCGCTGATCCAGCGACTCGGCTTGCGCCGATGACGTGATCCGAGGGGGAGTGACCACGGTCGCTCCCCCTCGGTCCATACGAAGTAAGAAAGAGGAAGGGCAGGCGCTCGAGGGCAAGGACGCCGGTCCTCGGTAGTGGCTTACGGGAGAGTCCCGTTGGCTTCGATCGAAGACCGGCTCGTTCCTCGGACGCCGCCCCGCACGGGCGGGGCGCTCTGCTGCCCGAACGAACGAGGAGTCAACTACACATGACCGAAGCAAGCGGACCCGTCGTGCACGAGGCCGAGGCCGTCATCGACAACGGCAAGTACGGCACTCGCACGATCCGCTTCGAGACGGGCAGGCTCGCCCGGCAGGCCGCCGGCGCTGTCGTCGCCTACCTGGACGAAGAGACGATGCTGCTGTCGGCGACCACCGCGTCCAAGCAGCCGAAGGAGCATTTCGACTTCTTCCCGCTGACGGTGGACGTCGAGGAGCGGATGTACGCCGCGGGCCGGATCCCGGGCGCGTTCTTCCGCCGCGAGGGCCGTCCCTCCACCGACGCGATCCTGACCTGCCGCCTGATCGACCGGCCGCTGCGCCCGTCGTTCGCGGACGGCCTGCGCAACGAGATCCAGATCGTCGTCACGGTGCAGAGCCTGCACCCCGAGGACCCCTACGACGTGCTGGCGATCAACGCCGCGTCGGCCTCCACGCAGATCGGCGGCCTGCCGTTCTCCGGCCCGATCGGCGGCGTCCGCGTCGCGCTGATCGAGGGCCAGTGGGTGGCGTTCCCGACCTGGTCGCAGCTGGAGCAGGCGACCTTCAACATGGTCGTCGCGGGCCGTGTCGTCGGTGACGACGTCGCGATCATGATGGTCGAGGCCGAGGGCACCGAGAACACGCTGGACCTGATCGCGGGCGGCGCCCCGGCGCCGACCGAGCAGGCCGTGGCCGAGGGCCTGGCCGCCGCCAAGCCGTTCATCCGCGTGCTGTGCGAGGCGCAGCAGAAGCTCGCCGACGCGGCCGCCAAGCCGACCGGCGACTTCCCGGTGTTCCCCGCCTACCAGCAGGACGCCTACGACGCGGTCGCCGCGATCGCGAGCGAGGACCTGGCCGAGGCGCTGACCATCGCCGGCAAGCAGGACCGCGAGAACGCCACCGACGAGGTCAAGGCCGCCGTGCTGGCCAAGGTCGGCCTCGGCGAGGGCGAGGCCTTCGAGGGCCGCGACAAGGAGATCGGCGCCGCGTTCCGGGCGCTGACCAAGAAGCTGATCCGCCAGCGCATCCTGCGCGACAAGGTCCGCATCGACGGCCGCGGCCTCACCGACATCCGCCAGCTGGCGGCCGAGGTCGCGATCGTCCCGCGAGCGCACGGTTCGGCGCTGTTCGAGCGCGGCGAGACCCAGATCCTGGGTGTCACCACGCTGAACATGCTGCGCATGGAGCAGCAGATCGACTCGCTGTCGCCGGAGACGACGAAGCGGTACCTGCACCACTACAACTTCCCGCCGTTCTCCACCGGCGAGACCGGCCGCGTGGGCTCGCCCAAGCGGCGCGAGATCGGCCACGGCATGCTGGCCGAGCGCGCGCTGGTGCCGGTGCTGCCGAAGCGGGACGAGTTCCCCTACGCCATCCGGCAGGTGTCGGAGGCGCTGGGGTCGAACGGGTCCACCTCGATGGGCTCGGTGTGCGCCTCGACGATGTCGCTGCTCAACGCCGGTGTGCCGTTGAAGGCGCCGGTCGCGGGCATCGCGATGGGCCTGGTGTCGGACGAGGTCGACGGCGAGACGCGCTACGTCGCGCTGACCGACATCCTGGGCGCCGAGGACGCCTTCGGTGACATGGACTTCAAGGTCGCAGGCACCAAGGACTTCATCACCGCGCTGCAGCTGGACACCAAGCTCGACGGCATCCCGTCGGACGTCCTGGCGGGTGCGCTGAACCAGGCCAAGGACGCCCGGCTGACCATCCTCGACGTGCTGGCCGAGGCCATCGACTCCCCGGACGAGATGAGCCCGTACGCCCCGCGCGTCACGAGCGTGAAGATCCCGGTCGACAAGATCGGCGAGGTCATCGGGCCGAAGGGCAAGATGATCAACTCGATCACCGAGGAGACCGGCGCCGACATCTCGATCGAGGACGACGGCACGATCTACGTGGGTGCGGCCGACGGCCCGTCCGCGGAGGCCGCGATCAGCAAGATCAACGCCATCGCGAACCCGCAGCTGCCGAAGGTGGGCGAGCGCTTCCTGGGCACCGTGGTGAAGACGGCCGCGTTCGGCGCGTTCGTCTCGCTGCTGCCGGGCAAGGACGGCCTGATCCACATCTCGAAGCTGGGCAACGGTAAGCGCATCGGCAAGGTCGAGGACGTGGTCAACGTGGGCGACAAGCTCCGCGTCGAGATCGCCGACATCGACAACCGCGGCAAGATCAGCCTGGTCCTCGTCAAGGACGAGGAAGAGGGCGAGAAGAAGGCCGAGGACGCCCCCGCCGAGGGCGCCGAGGCCAAGTAGGACGAAGCGGTAGCCGGAAAACGGCCCGTCCCCGGGCGGGGCGGGCCGTTTTCCGTGTTCCCGCACCGAGTGTTGGGATTCGATGGCGCGACAGATTGCCGGGCACGAGCAGGCCGCGGGCACCACGCGGACGCTCGAAACCGGGGCGAACGGCCAGGTTGTGAAGCGCACCGTGCTGCCGGGCGGGCTGCGGGTGGTCACCGAGCACGTGCCGGGGGTGCGGTCGGCGACCGTCGGCCTGTGGGTCGGGGTCGGCTCGCGGGACGAGCCGCCGAAGGTGGCCGGTGCGGCGCACTACTTGGAGCACCTGCTGTTCAAGGGCACCACCAACCGGTCCGCGGTGCAGATCGCCGAGGAGATCGACGCGGTCGGCGGTGAGCTGAACGCGTTCACCGCGAAGGAGCACACCTGCTACTACGCGCAGGTGCTCGACGAGGACCTGCCGCTGGCGATGGACCTGGTCACCGACGTGGTGTTCGAGGCGCTCTGCGCGGAGTCCGATGTGGACACCGAACGCAGCGTGGTGCTCGAGGAGATCGCCATGCGCGACGACGATCCCGAGGACCTGCTGCACGACACGTTCGTCACCACGGTCCTGGGCTCGCACCCGCTGGCGCGCCCGGTGCTAGGCACCACCGAGTCGATCACCGGCATGTCGGCGAGCGGGCTGCGCGGGTTCTACCGGCGCCGCTACACGCTGCCGAAGATGGTGCTCGCGGTGGCGGGCAACGTCGAGCACGCGCAGGTCCTCCGCCTGGCGCGCAAGGCGTTGCGCGGTCGCCTGTCCGGTTCGGACACCCCGGTGCCGCCGCGGACGGGCAAGGCGCGGGTGGCCGCGGAGCGACGGCTGGTGCTGCACAGCGACGACACCGAGCAGGCGCACGTCATGCTCGGCATGAAGGCGCTGTCGCGGCACGACGAGCGCCGGTACGCGCTGTCGGTGCTCAACGCCGCGCTCGGCGGCGGCATGAGCTCGCGGCTGTTCCAGGAGGTGCGCGAGCAGCGCGGCCTGGCCTACCAGGTGTACTCGTCGGTGGCGACCTACGCCGACACCGGCCACTTCTCCGTATACGCGGGCTGCCAGCCGGAGCGGCTGGGCGAGGTGTCGGCGGTGCTGCGGGACGTGCTCGGGCAGGTCGGCAAGGACGGCTTCACCGACGCCGAGGTCGCGCGCGCCAAGGGGCAGCTGCGCGGCGGGATCGTGCTGGGCCTGGAGGACACCGCGTCGCGGATGTCGCGCATCGGCAAGCAGGAGCTCAACTACGGCGCGCACCTCACCGTCGACGAGTCGGTGGAGCGGATCGCCGCGGTGACCACCGAGGAGGTGTGTGAGCTGGCCCGCACCCTGTTCGGGACGCCGGGAGGGGTCACCGCCGCCGCGGTGGTCGGGCCGTACGCTTCCGAGCAGGACCTACCGGAAGATCTGCACGAGGTGATCGCGAAATGAACCCCCGCGGCGAGGACAACCCGATCCGGGTCGGCGTGCTGGGCGCCCAGGGACGCATGGGTGCGCAGGTGGTCAAGGCCGCCGGGGGCGCGCCCGACATGACGGTCGTGGCGACGCTGGACGCGGGCGACGACCTGGCCGCGCTGACCGAGGCCGGCGCGGAGGTGGTAGTCGACTTCACCCACCCGGACGCGGTGATGGGCAACCTGGAGTTCCTGGTTGGCAACGGGTTGCACGCGGTCGTCGGCACCACCGGGTTCAGCGAGGAGCGGCTGGGCACGGTGCGGTCGTGGCTGGCGGGCAAGCCGGAGGTCGGCGTGCTGATCGCGCCGAACTTCGCGCTCGGCGCGGTGCTCGCGATGCGGTTCGCGCAGCAGGCGGCGCGGTTCTACGAGTCGGTCGAGGTCATCGAGCTGCACCACAACCGCAAGGCGGACGCCCCGTCCGGCACGGCGGCCCACACGGCGCGGCTGATCTCGCAGGCGCGCCGCGAGGCCGGGCTGAAGCCGGGCGCGGACGCGACGACGAGCGAGCTGGACGGTGCCCGCGGCGCGCGGGTCGAAGACGTGCACGTGCACTCGGTGCGGCTGCCCGGGCTGGTGGCGCACGAGGAGATCCTGTTCGGTCAGGAGGGCGAGACGCTCACCATCCGGCACGACTCGATGGACCGGACCTCGTTCATGCCGGGTGTGCTGCTCGGGGTGCGGGAGGTGCTGGGCCGTCCCGGCCTGACCGTCGGCCTCGAGAACGTGCTCGACCTGTGAAGGCCCGCAACGTCGCACTGGTGATGACCGCCGCGCTGGTGGTCTACCTGGTGCTGCTCGGGGCGCGCGGGGTGGAGCTGATCGCGACCGGGACGGGCGTGGGCATCGCGCTCGGCGTCGGCGTGCTGGTGCTGCCGCTGCTCGGGCTGTGGATGGTCGTCGCGACCTGGCGGTCCGGCACGCGGATCCAGCACCTGGCGCGACGGCTGGACGCCGAGGGCGGGCTGCCGGACGTGGCCGACCTGCCGCGCCGCCCGTCCGGCCGGGTGGACCGCGCCGCGGCGGACGCGTGGTTCGAGGAGCGCCGCGCGGAGCTGGAGCAGCACCCCGAGGACTGGCGGTACTGGTACCGGCTGGCGCACGCGTACGACCTGGCGGGCGACCGGCGCCGCGCCCGCGCCACGATGCGCAAGGCGCTGGACCTGGAAGCGGCGGAGGCGGCGCGTTAGGTGGTGCCGTGCCCGTGGTGCGTGCACCTGGCGGACTGGCGGTGGTGCCGGTTGGCGGGACGCGTACGACGTGGCCGGCGACCGGCGCCGTGCGCGCGCCGGGATGTGTGAGCGCTGGATCTGGAGGCGGTGGAGGCCGCGGGCTAAGCGTTCGCTTGGGCAGGGGACTCCCGGTACTCGGGACCGCCGCCAAGTTCGAGCACCTGGCGTCGGGGGAGCGAATCGACGCCTGAGGCCGTTCGCCCAGCCCGGCACGCTCGCCGACCGGTGGTGGCAACTGCCCAGAGAACCGGAAACCCGGGCGCTGATCATCAATCCGTCGCGAACCCGGTGCGGGCGCCTGCGACACTGCTCGGGTGGACGACGAACTCCTGCTCGCGGGCTACCTGGCCGTCCCGCGCGCCGAGCGGGAGGGGTGCCCTTCGCGGTGGCTGCCGGAGCCGTTCATCAGCCTGAGCAGGTGCCTCACCGGTGTCGAGCACGGCCCGGAGTTCTGGGCCTGGCACGGCGACCCGGCTGCCGCGGCCCGGTTCGACGGCCACCTGCTCGCAATCGGCTTCACCCGCCGCGACGCCGCCGCGCTCGTCGAGGCGGTCTGCGGCGACCTCCACGTGGAACCGGCCGACGCGGAACCCCTGGCGTCACTCGTCAGGCAGGAGCCGATGCCGGCGCACGCCGTGCTGCGCGGCTTCGAGATCATCGGCGTCGAGTTCGGTCTGATGAGCGTGCACTCCTGGCTGTGCCACGGCTACGAAGCCGACGCCGGTGTCCGCCTCAACCAGTGGGGGCTGACCGACACCCACGCCCAGGCCTCGGACCTCCTGGCGTGGATCCTCGGCCTGCCGCCCGAGGAGGCGCCGGAGCCGGTGTACTGGACCGTCGCCGAACCACTTCATTCCCGCAGCTGACGCCCCACCACCTCGCCGTGGCCGAACACCCCCGCGCTGGCCGCCGACCGGTTCACGAAGTCGGCGAACGCGCCCGGCTCGAACGGCGCCGCCGCCTCCAGCTCCGCCACCGCCTGCGGCGGCAGCGTCACGTCCAGCGCGGCGACGGTCTCCGCGACCCGGTCCGCCGTGCGGAACCCGATCAGCGGGTGCACGACCGCCGACCGCGCCCGCGACCACGCGATCGCCACCTGCGCCGGCGTGACACCCAGCTCGTCCGCCACCGCGCGCACCGCGGCCGCCACCCGCTGCTGCTCCGGCGACGGCGAACCGACCCGGCTGGACCCGGTCAGCGCGCCGTGCTCCAGGACGCCCCACGCCGCGACGGTCAGCCCCAGCTGCTCGGCCATCGGCAGCACGTCGCGCTCGATGTCGCGGTTCAGGAGGCTGTAGGGCACCTGCACGCCGGCGAACGGCGTCCACCCGCGCCACTCCGCCAGCACGTCCGCCCGGCTCACCACCCACGCGGGCGTGTCGGACACCCCGAGGTACCTGACCTTCCCGGCCCGGACCAGGTCGTCCAGCGCACGCAGCGTCTCGGCGACCGGCGTGTGCGGGTCCCACGTGTGCACCCACAGGATGTCGACGTAGTCGGTGCGCAACCGCCGCAGGCTGCGCTCCAGCGACGCGACCAGGTTCTTACGGTGGCTGCCCCCGGCGTTCGGGTCGTGCGGGTCCCGCGTCAGCGTGTACTTGGTCGCCAGCACGAACCGGTCGCGGTCCGTCAGCACCTCGCCCAGCACGCTCTCGCTCTCCGCGTACGCCGAGGCCGTGTCGATCACGTTGCCCCCGGCGTCGGCGTAGGCCTTGACCACCCGCTGCGCCTCATCCGGTTCCTGCAGCGCCATCGCCCCCAGGAACATCTCCGCCACGCGCAGCCCGGTGCGCCCGAAAAGCCGGTATCTCATGCGGTCCACTCTGTCGGATCACCGCCGGATCCGGCACGTCCGGCGCTGACCTCGCAAAGTGACCAGCGACCGGCCGATCCTCGGCTCCGACGGGAACTTCGACGAGGTCGTGCCGCGGAGCCCGGGCGTTCGGCTACACCGGAGCCGCGATCGCGATGCTCGCCGGGCCCGCGGTGATCGTCGTGCTCGCCTTGGCCGGCGAGCTGGCCTGGCAGGGGTGGCCGGCGGGGTGGCGGCCACGGTGCTCGTCGGCGGGTTCGGCCTCACGGGGTGGCTGTCGATCCCGCGGGGGAAGCGGCGGACGGACCGGCTGGCCCGCAGCGGGCGGCCCGCGACGGCGCTGGTCGTCGGCGCGCGGCCGTGCTCGATCGGCGAGGAGGCCGGCACCAGGGTGACTCTGCAGATCAGCGGGCTGGAGGTGCCGGAGTTCGAGGTGCCCCACCGCGGGCCCACCCCAGGTCCCCGTGGTCGGCGAGTCCCTGCCCGTCGTGGTGGACCCCTCCGACGGTCTGTTCCGGATCCTGCGGTAGCCCGAGCTCAGTGGTGGAACCAGCCCGCGAACACCGCCGGGCAGGCGGCCAGCGCGCTGTACCTGATGAACCGCCCGGTCAGGCCCGCCGTGAGGAACGTCGACATCCGCATGTCGGCCAGGCCCGCCAGCACCGTCGTCGCCATGAACGGGGGGAGCCCGACGAGCGAGCTGACCCCGTAGGTGCCCGTCATCCAGTGCGGGTGCCGGTGGCAGCGTTCGCGCAGGGCCTCCACCTTGCCGCGCAGCCACTTCGTGCGCTGGTGCCACCGGTCGCGGCGGCGGCTGGGCGGGCGCTCCCGGTGCAGGCGGTCGTGCAGGAACCGCGGCAGCCTGATCGAACCGCGCGCGGCGAGGTAGTACAGCAGTTTGCCGGCGATCTGGCCGATCGAGACGGCCGCGCCGACCAGCAGCCAGTGCAGCCCCGGCTCGCTGGCCACGAGCCCCAGCACGAACACCTCGACGCTGATCACGGGCACGATCGCCGACCCGAAGGCGACGCCGAGCGTCACCCAGAACCAGGCGAACATCCGCGCCTCCTGACGGGGGGGCTTCGGGCGGCGCGCGCCTCCGCGGGGGGACGGAGGATCACACGGGCGGGGTCACAAGAAGATATCAGCCCGAAGTGTGTTCTCCGTGGGGTCGATGACACTTTCCGCCGCCTGTTGACTACCGGTTGCTCACCTTCCCGTCACCCGCTTCTGCCACCGTGGCGCCGTGCAACAGGACATCCGGGTGACGCGGTCGCTCGCGGAGAGGTTCGCGTCGTTCTGCGCGACGGTCGTCCGGTACCTGCCCCTGGGGCTGAACACGCTGGTCCCGCCCAGCTTCGTGGGCTTCGCGCTGATCAACGGGTTCACCTTCGGCGTCGACCTGCTGCTGCTGACCCTGGGCCACGGCGTGGCCGGGCTGCCGCTGCCGGCCGCCATCACCGCAGCCTACGTGTGCGCCTTCGCACTGAGCTTCGTGCTCAACCGCGTCTTCAACTTCCGCTCGCACGCCCCGGTCGGGCGCCAGGCCGTGCTCTACGCCATCGCGGTGGCGGTCAACTACTTCGCGTTCATCCTCGGCGCCGGGGCCGGCCTTGCCGCGCTGGGCGTGCAGTACCACCTGGCGCGCATCATCGCCGGCGTGTGCGAGGCCGTGTTCCTCTACAGCGTGCTTCGCTGGATCGTGTTCACCGGCCGCAGCCGCGCGTAGTGCAAGAGGGACCCGCTCGTAACATCGATCACGCGGGCAACGAAGATAAGGCGTTGCGGCGTCTGTTCCGTGAGATCACGCCTGGCCGGGACTGGGAGAACGAGTGAAAGCTGTCATCGAGACGATGAGGTACGGCAGTACCGCCGAGCGGGTACGCCTGGGCTTGGAACTCCTGCTGGCCGTCGGCCTGTTCGCCGCGCTCGCGTACTACGCGCACGGCATCCGGAAGTGGCCGACCGACGTCGACGTCTACCGGCTGGGCGCGGACACGTTCCTCAAGGGCCACTCGATCTACTCGGAGCTGCCCGTCTCGACCATCGGCGGCGCGCTGCCCTACACGTACCCGCCGTTCTCCGCGGTGCTGTTCACGCCGCTGGCGATCATCCCGCCGCCGATCGGCTACCCGCTGCTGACCGGCGTGACCTGCCTGGCGCTGTTCCCGATCATCCTGGCCTACCGCAACTCCTCGCCGGAGCTGCGCGGCCTGCTGAACAAGACCTGGATGGTCGTGGCGGCCGCGGTCGTGATGGTGGTCGCGCACCCGGTCGCGAACACGATCTTCTGGGGCCAGATCAACGTCCTGCTGATGATGCTCGTCGCGGTCGACATCCTGTGGCCGAACCCGCGCTGGCCGCGGGGCGCGCTGATCGGCATCGCGGCGGCGGTCAAGCTGACCCCGGCCGGGTTCTGCCTGATCTTCCTGCTGCGCAAGGACTTCCGCGCGGTGGTCACCGCGTTCGTCAGCTTCCTGGTGATGACGGCGATCGCGTTCGTGCTGATGCCCGGCGACTCGTGGACGTACTGGACCGACCGCGTCTTCCACGCCACCGGCATGAACATCGGGCCGATCCACGCGAACGAGTCGATCACCGCGACGTTCGAGAAGCTGCACCTGACCGGCACCACGCTGACGGTCGTGGGCGGCCTCGGCGTGCTCGCGGTCGTCGTCATGACGTTCCTCGGTACGGCACGGGCCTTGCGGGACGACAACCTCGCGCTCGCGCTGGGTGTCAACGCCGCGGGCGTACTGCTGATCTCGCCGATCTCCTGGTCGCACCACTGGATCCTGGCGCTGCCGACGGCCGTGCTGGTGCTCGTGATGGGCGTGCGGAAGAACAACAAGTGGCTCATCGTGTCCGGCTGGGCCGCGGTGGTGATCCTGTGGCTCGCGCCGCACTACTGGGTGCCGCTGGAGTGGGAGAACTGGAGCTTCGCGCAGCAGGTCGCGGGCAGCAGCTACCAGATCGTGGCCGTGGCCTTCCTGGTCGTGATGTCCGTGCTGTGGTTCCGCGGGCGGGGCAAGCCCGTCCCGGCCGACGACCTGGACTTCGAGCTGAGCCAGGAGCTGACGAAGCCGGCCTTCACGCCGGTCCGCGCCGGGGACGAGGCCTGATCGTCCGAGGTGGAGCCCGGGGTGTTCCCGGGCTCCACTTGTGTCCGCCGCGCTGCTCATCGAACGCGCGCTGACTGCGTTCGATGTCGGGGTCGTGCTCGACCGCCCATTCCGCCAGGCGCACGGCGGGCTCGATCAGGGTGCGGCCGACGTCGGTGAGCGCGTACTCGACGCGCGGCGGCACCTCCGCGTAGGCGGTGCGCGACACCAGGCCGTCGCGTTCGAGGTTCCGCAGCGTCAGCGACAGCATCCGCTGGGACACGCCCGGGATGCGCTGCTGCAGCTCGGTGAAACGCATCCGCTGGTCGTCCAGCGTGGCGACCACCAGCAGGCTCCACTTGTTGCCGATCCGGTCCAGGATGCGCCGGATCGCGCGCCCGCCGTCGCCCCGGATCAGGCAGGTCCGTTCGTACCGCGACACGCACGCTCCTGTCCGCTACGCACATCCGTGTGCCTTTTGTAGACCCTCCGATGACCAATGATGTGGTTGTTTACAAGTCGTAACCATCGGAGGTCGCCGTGGAAATCGCCTACTGGGTCGTGGCCGCGCTGCTGGGGGTCCTGTACCTGTTCGCGGGTGGAAGAAGATCGCGCAGAGCCGCGCGCAGCTGGCGCCGATGATGGGCTGGGTCGACACCGTGCCGATGTGGGCGGTGCGCGGCATCGGCGCGGTGGAGATCCTCGGCGTGCTCGGGCTGGTCCTGCCGCCGCTGACCGGGGTCGCGCCCGCGCTGGCGCTGGTGGCGGCACTCGGGTTCGCGGTGCTCCAGGTGCTGGCGGCCGGCCTGCACCTGTCGCGGGGCGAGGTGAAGGAAACCGGGTTGAACGTGCCCCTGATCGTGCTGGCCGGCGTCGCCGCGTGGCTGGCGACGGTGTGGTGACCTACTCGACGAGCTGGATGTCCAGTGCGCCGGTGAGGCGGAGTTCGCGCAGGCGGCGGTCGCCGGTGTCCAGGGTGCGGACGGTGCCGTCGGGGTGCCAGCCGGCGCGGCGGTAGAAGCCGAGGGTAGCGGCGTCGGACTCCACGGCCCAGGTGACGCCGCGGCCGGCGCCCAGCTCGCGCAGCCCGGCGGAGGCCGCGGCCAGCAGCCGGGAGCCGTGGCCGCGCCGGGACCAGCGCGGCTCCACCAGCAGCGTCGCGATCAGGCCGGTGCGGTCGGCGTCGCCCGGCACGTTCCCCGCCGCGTCGGCCACGTCGTCGCGCGGCGCGGGTCCGGCGACGCAGAACCCGACCGTGCAGCCGCCTTCGACGGCGAGGTGGATCCGGGAGCCGGGGTGGCCGATCGCCTCCGCCCACCGGGCCTCCGTGACCGCGGAGTCGAGCTCGGCGAGCGCCCGGTCGCTGAGGACGCCCTGGTAGGCAGTCCGCCAGGTGACGCGCTGGATCCGGGCGATCTCCGCGGCGTCGGCGTCGACGGCTTCGCGGACGGACACGGTGCTCATGCCGGGAACCTACCGGTTTTGTCGGTGGGTGCTGGCACCATGAGCACCACCATGGAGACGATGAGTGTGGCGGCCGCCCGGCGGGCGGCGCTGGCGGCCCAGGGTTTCGCCGACCCGCGGCCCGTCACCGAACCCACCCGGCGGCACCTCAAGCGCGCGTTGTCGCGGCTGCAGCTGATCCAGCTGGACTCGGTGAACGTCGCGGTGCGGGCGCACTACGCGCCGCTGTTCGCGCGGCTGGGCAGCTACGACCCGGCGTTGATCGACGAGGCCGCCTGGACGCACAGCAGCCGCAAGCCGCGGCTGCTGGTGGAGACGTGGGCGCACGAGGCGAGCCTGATCCCGGTCGAGGACTGGCCGCTGTTGCAGTCCGGTGCGAAGCGGCCCGGGTGGTGGCGCAACTACCAGGCCCTCGCCGACCGCTCGCCGTCGCTGGTCGACGACGTGCTGGCGGTGGTGAAGGAGCTCGGCCCGATCGGGGCGGGCGGCATCGAGCGCGAGCTGGAGGGCGAGTCGGCGCGCCGCCCGGGGTCGTGGTGGGAGCGGTCCGAGGTCAAGAAGATCTGCGAGCTGCTGTTCGGTCTTGGTCAGCTGACCACCGGCACGCGGCGCGGGTTCGAGCGGCTGTACGACCTGACCGAGCGGGTCGTGCCGGCGGAGGTCCTGGCGCGGCGGGTGTCGCCCGAACAGGGGGCGCGCGAGCTGATCTCCCGCGCGGCGACGGCGCTGGGCGTGGCGACGGAGCCGGACCTGCGGGACTACTACCGGCTGGGCCCGGAGACGAGCCGCCAGGCAGTGGCCGAGCTGGGCGAGGACGGGGTGCTGGAGGAGGTCGAGGTGCGCGGCTGGCGCGGCCCGGCGTACCGCCTGGTGGGCGCCCGGATGCCGCGGAAGGTGACGGGCCGGGCGCTGCTGTGCCCGTTCGACCCCCTGATCTGGGAGCGGGCCCGCACCGAGCGGCTGTTCGGGTTCCGGTACCGCATCGAGATCTACGTGCCCGAGCCCAAGCGCGTGTACGGCTACTACGTGTTCCCGTTCCTGCTCGACGGCGAACTGGTGGCGCGGGTCGACCTGAAGGCCGACCGGGAGGCCGGGGTGCTGCGGGTGCAGGGCGCGTTCGCCGAGCCGGGCGCCGAAGTGCCGCGGGTGGCCGCCGAGCTGGCGGGGGAGTTGCGGTTGATGGCCTCGTGGCTGGGGCTGGACGGTTTCGTGGTGGGGGAGCGGGGTGATCTGGCGCCGGCGCTGAGCCGAGCGTGAGAACCCGACGGCGCTGAATCCGGCGGCCGGCACGCACGAAAAATGGCTGCTCCCCGGTCCTGTGGCTGGCGGTGGCCGGCTGGCGGCAAGCCCACCAACAGCTGCCGCCCGCCCTGTGGGTGACAGCCGGCCTTCGGCGGTTGAGGAGGTTCGCGGGCCGCCTTTGCCTCGGAATGGCTGGCTGGTGGCGGGCTGCCGGATCTCCGGCCGCAGCTGGGGACGTTCGCGGGCCGCCGGTAGTCCAAACACGGAACCGGGGTGGTGTGACACGCCCCCATGTCACACCACCCCTCCACCCCCATGGCGGCTCGCGGCCGCCCTCCGGTGGTCTACTGCGCCGCGCGGGTCACCACGGCGGTGCCGGATCCCGTGCGGGCCCGCAGGTTCAGCGGGATCTCGCCGTCGGGCCGGTCCAGCGCCACGTCCAGCTCGCTCGACACCTTGCCTGCGCTCGCGGTCAGGTCGACCTCCGCGGCCACGCCCGGCCGGATCCCGACCCGGATGTCGCCGGAACCGGTGACCAGCTCGAGGTTCCCGCTCGCCGCCTCGGCGACCGACACGTCGCCGCTGCCGCTGCGGGCCAGCACCGACCCGGACACGGTGCCCAGCCACACGTCGCCGGTGCCGGTGGCCAGCGTCGCCGACCCGGCCAGCGACGCCACCTCGACGTCGCCGCTGCCGGTGCGCAGGTGCAGTCCCGCCAGCGTCGGGCCGAGTCGGATCGCGCCGGAGCCGCTGCGCACCGTCGCCGCGCCCTCCGACCGGTCCATCCTGATCTCGCCGGTCCCGGTGGAGACGTCCACCCGCCCGGCCGACCCGGTCACCGTCACGTTCGCCGACCCGGCCCGCACCTCCACGGCGGTGCCGGCGGGCGCGATCACCGTGACGGCGAGCGGGATGTTCCGCAGTGGCAACGCCTTCGGCGCGTGCACCGTCAGCCGGTTGCCGGTCTGTTCCAGCCGCGTCTGCTGCACCGCGTCCGCGGGCGTGCCGCTCAGGTCGGTGCCCAGCTGGTCGCCGAACCGCTCGCTGACCCAGCTCAGCAGGCTGGAGATGCCCTGCGTCCACGGCTGCTGCGCGTCCGGGTCGTGCCGGATCTCTACCGTCGCCTCGGGCTCCTCGGCGCCCAGCTTCACCTCGACCTTCCCCATCGACACGGCGATGTCCAGCTCCAGCGGCCCCGGCAGGGCGAACGTCTGCGTGCGCACGAGCTCCGGATCGGTCATGACTATCCCTTCACCCAGCCGTGCAGGTGCGACTCGGACCGCGAGCCGCTCTGCTTCTCGGCGTGCCAGGACTGCGAACCGTGCAGCGCGCCCTGCACGGCCTGCGAGATGAACGTGTTGAGCGAGACGCCCTGCGAGGACGCGGCGTGCTCGGCCTGCTCCTTGAGCTTCTCCACCAGGCGCAGCGTCATGCGCGAGATGTCCCCACCCTCCACCAGCGGCGGCGGTGGCGGAGGCGGCGGCCCGGGACGCTCGGCCCGTGGCCGCTCGCCGGCGGAACCGGTGACCACCACCCGCACGTCCCGGCCGTCCAGGCGCACCTCGACGACGTGGTCGGGCAGCTGCGCGGTCGCCTCGGCGGCGAGGTCGGCCAGCGCGTTCATCAGCACGAGCCGGACCGCGGGCTCCAGCGCGCCGGACAGCAGCGCCGCCGCCCGGCGGATCTGTTCGTCCCCGGCCGAGGCCGTCGCGGTGAGGTCCTCGCGGAGGCTGGTGATGTACGGGGTCAAGTCCATGACACCACTATGACGTCACTATTGGTGTCAGTCAAGGAGAAGATGACACCACGTGGTGTCGCGGCCGGGTGGTCGGACCCGGCGGTTACGCTGCCGGGGAGTCGTCGAGGGGAAGGAGCGCGACCGTGGCCGAGACCGTGTCGCCGAAGGTTCAGCTGATCGCGAAGACGGAGTTCTTCCCACCGGAGGACGTGCCGTGGTCGACCGACGCCGACGGCGGTGAGGCGCTCGCCGAGTTCGCCGGTCGCGCCTGCTACCAGTCGTGGAAGAAGCCGAACCCGAAGACGGCCACCAATGCCGGTTACATCGACCACATCATCGAGGTCGGTCACCTGTCGGTGCTGGAGCACGGCTCGGTGAGCTTCTACATCAGCGGCGTTTCGCGCTCGCTGACCCACGAGCTGATCCGGCACCGCCACTTCTCCTACTCGCAGCTGTCGCAGCGGTACGTGCCCGAACGCGACGCGGCGTTCGTCGAGCCGGACGTGATCGCGAACGACCCGGAGCTGCACGAGAAGTTCCTCAAGGCCGCGCAGGCGAGCGTCGACGCCTACAACGAGCTGCTGGCCGGGCTGGAGGACAAGTTCGCCGACGCGCCGAGCGCCACGCTGCGCCGCAAGCAGGCGCGCCAGGCCGCCCGGTCGGTGCTGCCCAACGCCACCGAGACCCGCATCGTGGTCACCGGCAACTACCGCGCCTGGCGGCACTTCATCGCCATGCGTGCCACCGAGCACGCCGACGTGGAGATCCGCGGCCTGGCCGTGGAATGCCTGCGGCAGCTGCAGAAGGCCGCGCCGAACGTGTTCGCCGACTTCACCATCTCCACCCTGCCCGACGGCACGGAGGTCGCCTCCAGCCCGAAGGTTCTCGAAGGGTGAAACGGCTCGCCATCGACGTTCAGCCGGGCGAGTACGCGGTCGCGCGGCTGGATCCGGGTGCTCCCGTGCCCGGCCTGGACGCGCCGGACGGGCTGGTCTCGGTCACCCGCACGCCCGCGGAGACCTCGGTGATCTGCCCGGCCGGCCTGGCCCCGGAAGGCGCCCGGGTCGAGTCCGGCTGGCGGCTGCTGACCGTGCGCGGCCCGCTGGCGTTCACCCTCACCGGGATCATCGCCGCGCTGGCCAGCGAGCTGGCGTCCGCTGGGGTCGGCCTGTTCACGCTGTCCACGTTCGACACCGACCACGTGCTGGTGAAGGAAGGCGACCTGGCGCGCGCGGTGCAGGCGCTGCGCGCGGCCGGGCACGAGGTCGCGGAGTAGCCGGGCCCACGTCGGCCGAGGTCCCGGCCCGCGCCTCCGGACCGTCGCCTGACCCGGAAGTTGGTTCCCCGGGTGGCGGCCACTGCCGCTGTCGTCGGCGGGGCGGGCCGTGTTCACCGGACCGGATCTCCGCCGGCGGTCCGTCGCGTCGGGACCTTGCTACCACCAGCCGCGGGGCGGACGGCGGTGTTCGTGCAGGTCGGCGGGCGTGGGTCGGGGTTTCCGGCCTGCGGTCCCGGGCCGTGGGCCAGCGCTGGATCCGCCGGCCAACGTGCTGATCGGCGCACCGGCGATTCGCCTGACCCGGAAGTCGTTCCCCGGTTGGCGGTCACCGCCGCCGTCCTCCCGGGCAGGCCGTGTTCGCCGAACCGGGTCTCCACCAGCGGCCCGTCGCGCCGGGACCCGGCCGCGACCAGCCCGCACGGCGAACCTCGGGCGTTCGTGCCCGCCTTCTGCTGACCGCTCGCCGGACCCACGCCGAGCCCACGCCAGACGCGGTGGCCCGGAACCTGCTGCCTAAGCCGGGGTGCCCGTGCGTTGCACACCACTTTCGCTGCTCTGTACACCAAAGTTCGGTCCGCCTAAAATCAGGCTTCGGCTTCGTGGATGGAGGACGGATGGCGCTGACGGAACAGCTCGGACCACGGCTCAAGCGGGTGCGCTCCGGTTCCCTGCTGCTCGGGCCCGCGTTCGTCGCCGCGATCGCCTACGTCGACCCGGGCAACGTCGCCTCCAACATCAGCGCCGGGGCCCAGTTCGGCTACCTGCTGGTGTGGGTGATCGTGGCCGCCAACCTGATGGCCGGGCTGGTCCAGTACCTGTCGGCGAAGCTGGGCCTGGTCACCGGCCTGTCCCTGCCGGAGAACCTGCGCGAGCGGATGCCGCGGGCCGCGCGCCTCGGCTACTGGGCGCAGGCCGAGACGGTCGCGATCGCGACCGACCTGGCCGAGGTCGTCGGCGGCGCGATCGCCCTGTACCTGCTGTTCGACCTGCCTCTGCTGGTCGGCGGCGTGATCACCGGCGTGGTGTCGATGGTCCTGCTGCTGGTCCAGGACAAGCATGGCCAGCGGCCGTTCGAGCGGGTCGTCACCGGCCTGCTCGGCGTCATCGCGGTCGGGTTCCTGGCCAGCGTGTTCGTAGAACCGCCGTCCGCGGCGGACGCGGCGGCCGGGCTGGTCCCGCGGTTCGCCGGCACCGAAAGCGTGCTGATCGCCGCCGCCATGCTCGGTGCCACCGTCATGCCGCACGCCGTCTACCTGCACTCCGGGCTCGCCCGCGACCGGCACGGCAAGGTCGAGGCCGCCCGCCGGTCGCGCCTGCTGCGGATCACCCGCTTCGACGTCGGCCTGGCGATGCTGCTGGCCGGTGCGGTGAACCTGTCGATGGTGCTGCTGGCCGCCACGAACCTGCAGGGCCAGGATGGTGTCAACTCGATCGAAGGCGCGCACGCCGCGGTGGGGAACACGCTCGGACCGGCCGTCGCGCTGCTGTTCGCGATCGGGCTGCTGGCCTCCGGCCTGGCCTCGACGTCGGTGGGCGCCTACGCCGGCGCGATGATCATGCAGGGCCTGCTGCGCAAGCGGATCCCGCTGCTGCTGCGGCGGCTGATCACGCTGCTGCCCGCGATCGTGGTGCTCGCGATCGGCGTGGACCCCAGCCGGGCGCTGGTGGTGTCCCAGGTGGTGCTGTCCTTCGGCATCCCGTTCGCGCTGGTGCCGCTGGTGCGGCTGACCAGCGACCGCGAGCTGATGGGGTCCGCCGCGAACCACCGCGCCACCACGACGCTGGCGTGGGTGATCGCTGCCGTCATCATCACCCTCAACGTGGCGCTGATCTACCTCACCTTCGCGGGCTGACACCGGAACCGATCGGCTCCCGCGACGGTCGGACTAGCATCCCGCTGTCCCGATAGCCGCGATCACCGGAGCCACGTTGACCGAAGAGCAGACCCAGCAGACCACGCCGCGCCCGGCCGGACCACGGGTGGTGGCCGGCCGCTACGCGCTCCTCGGTGAGCTGGGCCGGGGCGGGCACGGCGTCGTGTGGCGCGCGCAGGACCAGGTGATCGGCCGCCAGGTCGCGATCAAGGAACTGCGCCTGCCCGACGGCGCCGAGGACACCGTGTTCACCGAGCGGGTGCTGCGGGAGGTGCGCACCGCGGGGCGGCTGAACGACCCGGCCATCGTCACGGTCTTCGACGTGGTCACCCAGGACGGCGCGACCTACATCGTGATGGAGCTGGTCGAGGCGCCCACGCTGGGCGACCTGGTGCGCCACCACGGCGCGCTGCCGCCGCAGCAGGTGGCCTCGATCGGGCAGCAGGTGCTCTCCGCGCTGCAGGCCGCGCACGAGGCCGGCATCGTGCACCGCGACGTCAAGCCGGGCAACATCATGGTCGGCGCGAACGGGCGGGTGAAGCTCACCGACTTCGGCATCGCCACCGCGATCGACGACCCGCGGCTGACCTCGAGCGGCACGATCGTCGGCTCGCCCGCGTTCATGGCGCCGGAGCGGCTCGACGGGCGGGAGGCGCTGCCCGACTCCGACCTGTGGTCGCTGGGCGCGACGCTGTTCCTGGCCGTCGAGGGCAAGTCCGCGTTCGACCGCCCGACCACCGCCGCGACCATGAACGCCATCCTCACCGAGGTGCCCTACCTGACCCGGGTGCAGGGCCCGCTGGCCTCGGCGATCATGGGCCTGCTGGTGGCCAAGCCGGAGGGCCGGATCTCCGCGGCCCAGGCCGCGCACCTGCTTGGCATCGCCGCCCAGAACACCCCGCCCGGGGGCATCGCCACCGCCGTCCACAACGGACAGCCGCCCACCCGGTTCGCTCCGGCGCCGTCACGCACCGGCCGCCGCGGCGCGTGGGTGACCGCGGGCGCCGTCCTCGGCGTCGTGCTGCTGGCCGGCGGTTTCCTGGCCGGCCAGTGGTGGGCGACCGAGGCGGAGGACCCGGCGATGCTGCCGACCATGGTCTACGGCGAGGGTGGCGACCTGCGGTTCGAGCCGGGCAGCTCCTACCGGTGCTACAACGGCCGGCTCGAACCGGGCTACCGGATCACCTCCGACAACCAGGTCGACTGCGACAAGGCGCACGAGCTGGAGCTCTACGACGAGCAGGACAGCCTCGGCAACGCCAGCTCCGGGGACGACGAAGCCGGGTTCGTGGCGTACCCGGGCGCCGACGCGCTGCGCCGCTACGCCGAGTCCTTCTGCGCGCTGAGCTTCCACTCCGGAACGATCGACGCGGCCGAGCGTGCCACGCTCAGCTACCGCGCGCTCGTCCCGTCGCGGGCCGAGTGGGACGCCGTCCCGGAGAAGGCCTACGACGACCCGGTCCGCGGCATCTACTGCCTGGTGTCGAAGAAGGGCGGGGGTCAGCTCACCGAGGCGGTCACGCGGAAGGTCCGCTGACGCGAAAGGTTACGGCGGAAGATCACCTGGTCCAGCGATTCTCCGGCCGGTGGTGGCCCTTTCCTGCGGATCATGCCGTTTTGGCAGGTCGGCACGAATATTCACAGCGTGAGGAGGTACCGTCAGACCATGTCCAACCCACCTTCGGCAGCGCCCGGGAGGCCCTTCGGGCGCGTGCTCACCGCGATGGTCACCCCCTTCGACGCGGACGGCGCAGTCGACCTGAAGCGGGCGCAGGAGCTCGCTGAGCACCTCGTGGAGCTGGGCAACGACGGCCTGGTCGTGAACGGCACCACCGGCGAGAGCCCGACCACGACCGACGCCGAGAAGGCCGGCCTGGTGCGCGCCGTTGCCGAGGCGGTCGGCGACCGCGCGACCGTGATCGCCGGCGCCGGGACCTACAACACCGCGCACAGCGTCGAACTGGTGCAGCAGGCCGAGAAGGCCGGCGCCCACGGCGTCCTGCTGGTCACGCCCTACTACTCGCGCCCGTCGCAGGCCGGCCTGTACGCGCACTTCACCACGGTCGCCGACGCGACCGGCCTGCCGGTGATGCTCTACGACATCCCGCCGCGCTCGATCGTGCCGATCGAGGTCGACACGCTGCGCCGCCTGGCCGAGCACCCCCGCATCCTGGCGGTCAAGGACGCCAAGGGCGACCTGCTGGCCGGCAGCGAGGTCATCGCCAACACCCACCTGGCCTACTACTCCGGCGACGACGCGCTGAACCTGCCGTGGCTGTCGGTGGGCGCGGCCGGTGTGGTGAGCGTGATCGGGCACGTGGTGGCCGGCCGGATCCGGGCCATGATCGAGGCCTACGAGGACGGCGACACCTCCACCGCCCGCACCAACCACCGCGGCATGCTGCCCGTCTTCCGGGCCATGTCGCGGGTCGGCGGGGTCGTGTTCTCCAAGACCGCGCTCGCGCTGCGCGGCCACCCGGTCGGCGGCCCGCGGCTGCCGATCGTGCCCGCCACCCCGGAGCAGGTCGAGGCGATCGCCACCGACCTCGCCCAGGCGGGGGTCCCCCTCGCGGAGTCCCCGTCGCCGGACTGGCACTCTTCCCGGGTGGCGCAGGCCGACTCAGCGGCGGCCTACGTCGCGCCGACCACTCACACCAGCGTAGGGACCATTCACAGGTGAACCTGGCAGGACCCGGACCGACCAACACCCCACCCGCACTGCCCGACGGCGGCCTGCGCGCGGTCGCCCTCGGCGGCATCGGGGAAGTCGGCCGGAACATGACCGTCTTCGAGTACGACGGCCGTCTCGTGATCGTCGACTGCGGGGTGCTCTTCCCCGAGGACGAGCAGCCCGGCGTCGACCTGATCCTGCCCGACTTCCGGGCGATCGAGGACCGGCTGTCCGACATCGAGGCTCTCGTGCTCACGCACGGCCACGAGGACCATATCGGCGCCGTGCCGTTCCTGCTGCGCCTCCGGCCGGACCTGCCGGTCTACGGCTCACGGTTCACGCTCGCGCTGCTGGAGGCCAAGTGCAAGGAGCACCGGCAGCGGCCGAAGCTGATCGAGGTGACCGAGTCCGAGCGGCGCACGGTGGGCCCGTTCGAGCTGGAGTTCTTCGCGGTCAACCACTCGATCCCGGACGCGCTCGCGGTCGCGCTGCACACCCCGGCCGGCGTGGTGCTGCACACCGGTGACATCAAGCTCGACCAGCTGCCGCTGGACAACCGCCTGACCGACCTGGCCGGGTTCTCCCGCCTCGGCGACGAGGGCGTCGACCTGCTGTGCATCGACTCGACCAACGCCGAGGTGCCCGGGTTCGTCACGCCGGAGCGGGACATCGGGCCGGTGCTCGACGACGTCATCGGGCACGTCACCCAGCGGGTGATCGTGGCCTGCTTCGCCAGTCACGTGCACCGCGTGCAGCAGGTGCTCGACGCGGCGGTCAAGCACGGCCGCCGGGTCGCGTTCGTGGGCCGCTCGATGGTCCGCAACATGGGGATCGCCGCGGACCTCGGCCTGCTGAACATCCCCGAGGGCCTGCTGATCAACCTGGACGAGGCCGTCAACCTGCCCGAGAGCCGGGTGCTGTTCGTGTCCACCGGATCGCAGGGCGAGCCGTTGTCGGCGCTGTCCCGGATGGCGCGCGGCGAACACCGGCAGATCTCGATCCGGGCCGGGGACACCGTGGTGCTGGCCAGCTCGCTGATCCCGGGCAACGAGACCGCGGTGTTCGGCGTGGTCAACGGCCTGGTCCGGCTCGGCGCGAACGTGGTGCACCAGGGCAACGCGAAGGTGCACGTGTCCGGTCACGCGTCGGCGGGGGAGCTGCTGTTCCTCTACAACGCGATCCGGCCGAGCAACGTCATGCCAGTGCACGGCGAGTGGCGGCACCTGCGGGCCAACGGCGCGCTGGCGATCCGCACCGGCGTGGCGCCGGAGAACGTGGTGCTGGCCGAGAACGGCGTGGTGGTCGACCTGGTGGACGGCCGGGCGCGCGCGACCGGCCGGGTCGAGGTCGGCCACGTCTACGTGGACGGCCTGTCGGTCGGCGACGTCGGCGAGTCGACCCTCTCCGACCGGCTGGTGCTGGGCGAGGGCGGGTTCATCGCGATCAACGTCGCGGTCGACTCGACCACCGGCCGCGCGGTGAGCACCCCGACGGTGTCCGGGCGCGGGTTCTCCGACGACCCGAAAGCGCTCGATGCGGTGGTTCCGCTCGTCGAGATGGAGCTGTCCCGCACCGAGGCGGAGGGCATCACCGACAGCCACCGGATCGCCCAGGCCGTGCGCCGTGTCGTGGGCCGATGGGTCGCCGAGACCTACCGGCGCCGCCCGATGATCGTGCCGACGGTCATCCCGGTGACGTACGGACAGGCCGATCCGACAGCGTAGGTAATCTCCGTCACTGCCCTTAACCTGGATCTCGTCCTGGCGAGCGATCCAGCGGAGGCGGTGCGAGGTGGGCCGACATTCGTCTCCTGCCCGGCGGCGGCCGCGGCGGGTGTGGGCGGTGCTCGGCGTCCTCGTGGTGCTGGGCGGAGCCGGCTGGATCGCCGCGGACGTGGTGCGTGACCAGGGCGGCTGCGACCGGCCCGCGGTGGTGCGGGTCGCCGCGGCGCCCGGGGTGGCCCCGGCGGTCGCGCAGGTCGCCCGCCGGGTGGCGCAGACCGAGTGCGCGGCCTTCGAGGTCAACGCCGTCGACTCGGCGGCGGTCGCGCAGTCGCTGGCCCTGCCCGGCGGCGAGATCCGCCCGGACGTGTGGATCCCGGAGTCGACGCTGCAGCTGCGGCGGGCGAAGGGTGTGGGCGCGAGCGGGATCGCGGGCGGCATCAGCATCGCCAGTTCGCCGGTCGTGTTCGCGCTGACCGAGGAGGCCGCGGCCGGCCTCGGCTGGCCGGGCCGCGCGCCGTCCTGGTCGGACGTGCTCGGCGCGCCCGGCCTGGCGCTCGGCGTGCCCGATCCGGGGCGGGACCCGGCGGGCCTGTCCGCGCTGATCGGCATCCGGGCCGCGGTGGCCGCCGCCGACACCCACGCCGCGGCGCTGCGCCGGCTGTCGCCGAACGCGGTGCCCACCACCGACGACCTGTTCGCGCGGCTGGCCGACCGGACGCTCGCCGGGTTCCCGGTGTCGGAGAACGCCTTGCTGCGCTACAACGTGCGCAACGGCGTCGCGGGCACCCAGAGCGGGCTCGTCGCGACCTACCAGGCGGAGGCGCCCGCGCTGGACTACCCGTTCGCCGTGCTCGGCGGCGCCGGGGAGGCGCAGCGCACGGCCGCCGGGGCGTTGCTGTCCGCGCTGCTGGGCCTGGAGGGGTCGAACGCGCTGGCCAACGCGGGGTTCCGCACGCCGGATGGCCGCTACCTGCGGGACGGCGCGGCGCAGAACGTCAGCGACCGGACCCAGCCCTCGCCCGCGGTGCCGACCGACGCCGACGTGGACGCGCTGCTCGGGCAGTGGGCGCGGATCAACTCCAGCTCGCGGGCGCGGGTGCTGATCGACGTGTCGGGGTCGATGGACGTCGAGGTGCCGGGCACCGGGCAGACCCGCATGCAGCTGACCACCGACGCGGCCGCGCGGGCGTTGTCGCTGTTCAAGCCGACGTCGGAGGGCAGCGTGTGGGAGTTCGCCACGCGCCTGGACGGCGACCGCGACTACCGCGAGGTGCTGCCGATGCGGCCGGTGAGCGACCACCTGGCGTCCGGGGCGGCGGAGCGGTTGCGGGCTATCCAGGCCACGCCGGACGGGGACACCGGGCTGTACGACACGGTGCTGGCCGCGTACCAGCTGGCGTCGGCGGAGTGGCAGGCGGGGCGGCTCAACCTGGTGATCGTGCTGACCGACGGGCGCAACGACGACGCGGACGGCATCAGCAGGGACGCGCTGGTCGCGGAGCTGGCGAAGCTCGCCGACCCGGCCAGGCCGGTGGCGATCATCGGCATCGGGATCGGCCCGGACGTGGACGTGGCCGAGCTGGCGGCGATCACCACGCCCACCGGCGGGCAGACGTTCGTCGCGCCCGATCCGGCGCGGATCACCGACGTGTTCTACGGCGCGCTGGCCCGGCTCACCGGCGCCTGAACCACGCCGCCCGAGCGAGACAGATTCGCCCCCCGCGCTCTCACTTCGGCTCAGCGGACGGTCACGTTCGTTAGCGTCGGCGGACGTGGAAGCAGTGGTGATCAAGGAGTTCGGCGGGCCGGAGGGCCTGGCCGTGGTGGACGTTCCCGCGCCCGAGGCGGCGGCCGGGCAGGTGCTGATCGAGACCGAGGCGATCGGCGTCGGCGGCGTGGACGCGGTGATCCGCCGCGGCACGCTCGCCGCGCACGGGTTCACGGCCGGGCACATCCCGGGCAGTGAGGTGGCCGGCACCGTGATCGCGGTCGGCGACGGTGTCGACGGGGCCTTGCTGGGCCGGCGCGTGTGGGGGTTCACCGGCACCGGTGGCGGGTACGTCGAACGAGCGGTGGTGCCCGCCGGGGAGGTGCTGCCGCTGCCGGCCGGTCTGTCCACGGTGGACGCCGTGGCGCTGGGGAGTTCCGGTGTGGTGGCGCATTTCGCCCTCGCGCGCGCCGGGTTCGCGCCCGGCGAGTCGGTGCTGGTGCGCGGTGCCGCCGGCAGCATCGGGCTCACGGCGGTCCAGCTCGCCGCGCGGGGCGGCGCCGGGGCGGTGGCGGTCACGACGTCGTCGGCCGCACGGGGCGAGCGGCTGCGCGAGCTGGGCGCGACGCACGTGCTGGACCGCTCCGGCGCGGGCGGCGCGGGGTTCGACGTGATCGTCGACGTCGTCGCGGGCCCGGACTTCCCGGAGTTCGTGGGCAAGCTCGGCCCCAACGGGCGGGCGGTCCTGGTCGGTGTGGTGGGCGGCCCGCCCGCGGAATTCGGCGCGGTGATGATGGCCGGGTTCCGGAAGTCGTTGTCGGTGGCCACCTTCAGCGCCGACACGGTGCCCGCGGGCGAGCGGCGAACCGTCCGCGCCTCGCAGTTCGCTGCCGCCGCGCGCGGGGAGCTGCGCACAGTCGTGCACGAGGTGCTGCCGCTGGCCGAGGCCGGGCTCGCACCGGAAGATGGACCGCGGCGAGGTGTTCGGCCGGATCGTGCTGACGCCGTCCCGCTAGCCCTCCGGGTAGAACAGGAACAGGGTGCAGCCCGTGTCGGTCGAGGGCACGTGCCAGGTGCCGGCGGGGGCGTGCAGGAACGTCCTCGCCGGGTAGGCGCGGGCGCTGTCGTGGAACGTGCCCGCCACGACGTAGACCTCCTCGGGACCGGGCTCGTGCACGTCGCGGTGCGGCCAGGACGCGCCCGCGTCCATCTCCAGCAGGTCGGCGTGCGCCCCGCTCGGCCCCGTCCACAACGGACGGTGCCGGCCGCCGGGGAACAGTTCGCGGACCGGGGCTTCGTCGACGGACACCGAGGTGTAGCCCTCCTGGGCGAGGATTTCGTGCATGGCCCCAGGATGCGGGCGCGGACCGGGCCGGGACAGTGCCCGCCAGGACACCGTGGTCGCCCTGGTGCAGCCGGTGCAGTCGACGTTCGAGCTCGGCTGCGCCATGGAGGTCTTCGGCACGGTGCGGGACGGCGTGCCGCGGCACTACGAGTTCGACGTGTGCACCGAGGAGCCGGGAACCGTGCCGACGACCGCGGGTTACACCCTGTCGGTGCCGCGGGGGCTGTCCGCGCTCGACGACGCGGACACGGTGATCATCCCGGGCTGGGCGCCGGTCGAGGCGCCGCTGTCCCCGCGGGTGCGGCAGGCGTTGCTGCGTGACCACGCCCGTGGGGCGCGGCTCGTCACGGTCTGCTCCGGCGTGTTCGCCCTGGCGCGCACCGGGTTGCTGGACGGCCGTTCGGCCCCCACGCACTGGGAGCGGGCGGAGCAGCTGTGGCGCGAGTTCCCGGTTGCCGCCCCGGGACGAGCTGGACGACCTGCTCGAGTGGGCCGGCGAGCGGCTCGGGACACCGTTGTCGGTGGCCGGCCTCGCCGCGCGGCTCAACGTCTCACCCCGCACGCTGGCGAGGCGCTTCCACGACCGGCTCGGCACGAGCCCGGGCGCGTGGCTGCTGTCCCGCCGCGTGGCGGAGGCGCGCAGGCTGCTGGAGGACACCGATCTGCCGGTGGACGCGATCGCGGCGCGCGTGGGGCTCGCGTCGGCGGTCAACCTGCGGCGCCGGTTCCGGGACCAGGTGGGTACGACCCCGGGCGCGTACCGGCGGGCGCTGCGGGCTCCGGAACCTGCGCGCGTGGCGAGTTGAGCTGCACGATCAGCGCGCCGCCGAGCAGGACGACCGCGCCGGCCAGCTGGGGCCAGGCCAGCGTTTCGTGCAGCAGCGCCCACGCGGTGGCGGTGGCGATGACCGGTTCGAGCAGGCCGATGACGCTCGCGACGGCGGCAGGCAGGTGGCGCAGCGCGGTGAGGCCGATGGCGTAGGCCAGGACGGTCGAGAACACCGCGACGGCGACCAGCAACAGCCACACCGGCGGGTGCCACGGGCCGAACTCGGTGGGAGCGGTGAGGACCGCGGCGGGCATCGTCCACGGCGGGGCGACCGCGCACACCGCGACCGCGCCGATGATCATGCCCCAGGTCACCATGCCCATCGGGTGGCGGGTGGTGACGCCGTGCTCGCCGAGCAGGAAGTATGCCGCCGAGCACACCGCCGCGCCGAGCCCGGCGAGCAGCCCGACCGCGTCGAGGCCGAGCCCCTGCCACACCTGCGCCACCCCCGCCAGCCCGGCCATCGCCAGCGCGATCCCGGCCCACATGCGCCCGGGCAGCCGCACACCGCGGACGAACCGCGTCCACAGCGCGATCAGCACCGGCGAGGTGAACTCGAGCAGGATCGCTATGCCGACGGGCAGCCGCCCGGCGGCCACGAAGTAGCACAGCTGCACACCCGCGACGCCGAGCAGGCCGTAGCCGAGCAGCAGGGGCCACTCGGCGCGCCGGACGCGCAGCAGTGACGGCTTCACCATGACCACCACGGCGGCCAGCACCAGCGCCGCGAGCCCGATCCGCGCCGCGGCGACCTGCTCGGCGGACAGGCCGGCGAGCATCGCGGGTTTCGCGATCGTGCCGGAACTGCCGAAACAGACCGAGGAGACGAGGATCAGCGTCGTGCCACGCCCGCGATGGGGGACGAACGCACGCGCCGGTGCGGGAGCTTCGGTGACCACTCCGCCCACCCTAAGCGGCCGACCGGTACGGCGGTACCGGAATTCCGTCACGCCTCGCGTAACCGGTCAAACTCGCGTGCCGGTTACTCCGGGGAGGGGGTGGGGTGCGGCGCTCCCGCGCTGCTCAGGCGCCGCCCCGGCCGACGCGGACGTACCCGGCGATGGTGGCGAGCCGGTGGCCCTGGATGCGCAGGGCTTCGAGCGACTCCTTGTCCGGCTCGGCCGCCTTGCGCGACACGAACGAACCGCCGTAGGGGTTCCCGGACTCCAGCAGGTGCGGCTGCCCGTAGCCGAGCGGCAGCACGATCGCGCCCCAGTGGTAGAAGATGTTGTTCATCGCCAGCACGGTCGCCTCCAGCCCGCCGTGCGCGGTGGAGGCCGTGGTGAACGACGTCGCGACCTTGTCCACCAGCTTCCCCTTGGCCCACAGGCCACCCGTGGTGTCCAGATAGGACTTGAGCTGGCTGGCAGGCCCGCCGAACCGCGTCGGGCTGCCGATGGCCAGCCCGTCGGCCCACTCCAGGTCGGCCAGCGTGGCCAGTTCGTCGTGCGGCCCCGCGTCGACCCACGCCTGCCAGCGCGGGTTGGTCGCGATCGCCTCGGGCGGGGCGGTCTCGGCGACCGTGCGGACGCGGACCTCCGCCCCGGCGTCGGCGGCCCCGCCCGCCAATGCGGCGGCCAGCTTCGCGGTGTTGCCGGTGGCGCTGTAGTACACGACGAGGATCCGAGTGGTCACGGTGATCACCCTACCGGTATCGAATCGTGCGTTCCATCATGTGAGACCCCACGCGGGGCGGCGCCCGGCAACCCTAGCGTGCCGGGGCATGACGACGACGGTCCCCGCCGCGCCGCGCACCACGCCACGGAGCGCCGCGCTCGGCAGCATGATCGGCACGACCATCGAGTGGTACGACTTCTACCTCTACGCCACCGCGACCGCGCTGGTGTTCAAGCCGCTGTTCTTCCCCAACGTCTCCTCGACCGCGGGCACGCTCGCGGCCTTCGGCACCTACGCGGTCGGCTTCGGTGCCCGGCCGGTGGGGGCGGTGATCTCGGGCCACCTCGGTGACCGGGTCGGCCGCAAGGCGGTACTCGTCGGCGCGCTGCTGCTGATGGGGATCGCCACCACGGCGATCGGGGTGCTGCCCACCTACGCGCAGGCCGGGATCCTCGCCCCGGCGCTGCTGGTGGTGCTGAGGCTGTTGCAGGGGCTGGCGGTCGGCGCCGAGTGGGGCGGCGCGGCGCTGCTGTCGGTCGAGCACGCCACACCCGGGCGGCGCGGGTTGTTCGGCAGCTTCACGCAACTCGGGTCGTCCGCGGGGATGCTGCTGGCCACCGGCGTCTTCTACCTCGTGCGCACGATCGCCGGCGACGCGTTCCTGTCCTGGGCGTGGCGGTTGCCGTTCCTGCTCAGCCTCGTGCTCGTGGTCGTCGGGCTGGTGATCCGGCTCCGGCTGACCGACGCGCCGGTGTTCGCGCGGCTCAAGGCGAGCGGGGAGACCGCCCGGCTGCCGGTCGTCGAGGTGCTGCGGACGCAGCCGCGCAACGTCGTGCTGACCACCGGACTGCGGTTGTCGCAGATCGCGTTGTTCGTGCTGCTGACCACCTACTCGCTGACCTACCTGCAGACCACGTTCGGCCGGGACAGCGCCGTCGGGCTGGTCGCGGTGATGGTCGCTTCCGCGATCGGCCTGGTGAGCACCCCGCTGTGGGGTTACCTGTCCGACCGGTTCGGGCGGCGCCCGCCGTACCTGTTCGGCTCGCTCGCCGGGATCGTGGCGCTGGTGCTGTTCTTCCTCGCGGCCGACTCCGGGTCCGCGGTGGCGGTGGTGCTGGCGATCGTGTTCGGCGTGAACGTGGTGCACGACGCGATGTACGGGCCGCAGGCGGCGTGGTTCGGCGAGCTTTTCGACACGCGCGTGCGCTACAGCGGCGCGTCCCTGGGGTACCAGATCGGCGCGGTGCTCTCCGGCGGGTTCGCGCCGCTGATCGCCGCCGCGCTGCTGGTGGCCGGGGACGGGCGGCCGTGGCTGATCGTCGCCTACTTCGCCGGGCTGGCGGTGCTGACGTTCGCGTGCGCGTGGTTCGCGCGGGAAACCAACTCCGAGGGGCTGGCATGAGCCGCATCTACCTGAACGCCTTCGACATGAACTGCGCCGGGCACCAGTCGGCCGGGCTGTGGAAGCACCCCGCCGACGAGGGGCACCGCTACACCGACCTGTCCTTCTGGCTGGACCTGGCGCGCACACTCGAAGACGGCGGGTTCGACGCGCTGTTCCTCGCCGACGTGCTGGGCGTGTACGACGTCTACGGTGGATCGAAGGACGCCGCGGTCGCCGACGCCGCGCAGATCCCCGTGAACGAGCCGACGGTCCTGCTGCCCGCGCTGGCCGCGGTGACCTCGCACCTCGGGTTCGGGGTCACCGTGTCGACGACCTACGAGCAGCCGTACTCGCTGGCCCGCCGTCTGTCCACACTGGACCACCTGACGCGGGGCCGGGTCGCGTGGAACATCGTGACGTCCTATCTGGACAGTGCCGCGCGGAACCTCGGCCTGGACGCCCAGGTGCCGCACGACGAGCGGTACGAGATCGCGGAGGAGTACCTCGAGGTCTGCTACAAGCTGTGGGAGGGCTCGTGGGAGGACGGCGCGGTCGTGCGGTCCGGCGGGGTGTACGCGGACCCGGCGAAGGTGCACGACATCGGGCACAAGGGGAAGTATTTCGCGGTGCCGGGGCCGCACCTGTCGGAGCCGTCGCCGCAGCGGACGCCGGTGCTGTTCCAGGCCGGCGCGTCGCCGCGGGGCGTGCGGTTCGCGGCGCGGCACGCGGAGGCGGTGTTCGTGTCCGGACCGTCGCCGCGGGTGGTGCGCCGCTCGGTGGACGCGATCCGCGCCAGGGTGGCCGAGCAGGGCCGGGACCCGCGGGCGGTGAAGATCTTCACGATGCTGACGCCGGTGGTCGGTGAGACGTCCGCGGAGGCCGAGCAGAAGCTGGGCGAGTACCAGTCGCTGGTGTCGGTGCCGGGGGCGTTCGCGTTGTTCGGCGGCTGGACGGGCGTCGACCTGGCCGAACTGCCGGTGGACCAGCTCCTGACCTACCGGGACGGTGACGCGAACCGGTCGGCGCTGGCGGCGTTCACGACGGCCGAGCGGGCGTGGACGCCGCGCGAGCTGGCCGGCTTCATCGGACTCGGCGGCCGGGGACCGGTCGTGACGGGGTCCGGCCCGGAGGTCGCGGACGAGCTGGAGCGCTGGGTCGAGGAGGCCGACGTGGACGGCTTCAACCTGGCGTACGTGACGACGCCGGGCACGTTCGCGGACTTCGCGCGCTGGGTGGTGCCGGAGCTGCGCCGCCGGGGCCGGGTCCCGTCACAGCCGGAAGCGGGCACGCTGCGGGAGCGGCTCGGTGGCGCGGGGCCACGGCTGGCCGCGGACCACCCTGGGGCGGCGCATCGCCGCTGAGGCCGGTGCTCACCCCGGGCAGCAATCCCTCACGGGAGTGCCGGTACGCGGATCGGCCGACTCGCCGCCGAAGGCGGCTCGATGCGCCGGGCGCCCGGCGCGGAGGCTGCTGCCGGGAGCGGCTCGGTCGCGCCCCCCGCCCACCCGGGCGCGCTGCTCGGCGGTAGGCCGCCAGGCGCGGCCTACCGCCGCCCAAGCCCCGTCACGCCGGGGCGTCCCCAGCCAGCCGGGCGTGCTCGCCCAGCTCCAGTTTGATGAACGCGCCGATCATGGCGCGCCACACCGCCTCGGCGACCTCGGGGGCCAGTCCCGCGGCGACGGCCCGCTCCCGGGCCGCCGCGACCACCTGCTCCACCCGGCCGGGCGCGCGAACGGCCCGCGAGTCGGTCTTGAACGCCGCGGCCGCGCGCACCAGGGACTGGCGGGCGGCCAGCAGGCCGACCAGCTCGGCGTCGAGGGCGTCGATGCGCGCGCGGACCTCGGTCAGCGTCTTCGGGGCGCCCGTCACCGGGGCCGCCAGGGGCTGATGGTGTCCGTGGGGCGCGTCGGGTCGTGGAACTTCGGCTTGTCGGGCTCGTCGCGGCGCAACGGGACCAGGCCGGCCGTGATGGCGCGCATAATCTTCGCGTGCGCGCGCACCCCGGCGCCCGGCCGCTCCGGCTCGATGTCGCTCAGGTCCACCGGCTCGCCGAAGTGCACGCGGTACGTCGGCCGCCGCAACGGCGCGGTCAGGCCGGACCGGGCCAGCGGCAGCAGGTCCGCAGGACCCGTCACCTTCTCCGTTCCCCAGTACACGGCCTCGTGCGCGCCCCACTGACTGATCGGCACCACCGGCACCCCGGCGGCGATCGCGAGCCGGGCGGCGCCCGTCTTGCCGCGCTCCGGCCACAGGCCCGGGTCGTGGCTGATCCGGCCCTCCGGGTAGACGATGATCGGGCTCGGCGTCGTCCGCATCTCCTCCAGGGCCTGCGCGAACTGCTCCAGCGCGCTCGCCTTGCCGCGGTCGATCCGCATGTGCCCGCTGACCTTCAGCGCGGGCCCGATCACCGGCGTGTCGAGGATCCCGCCGGCCAGCATGAACCGCGGCGCGATGCCGATCCGGCGGCACGCGGCGATCAGCACGAACGGGTCGAACACGCCGATGTGGTTGGAAGCCATCAAGAACGGCCGTCCCCGCAGCTCCGGCGCGATCCGGCCGGTGATCCGCAGCCGTCCGGTCAGCGCGACGAGCCCCTGGTCCATCCGGGTCATGGTCCGCCAGACCGCCGGTGGCCTGCGGCGTGTCTGCCCGGTGTCGTCGGAGTGCAGCGCGAACATGGTCGTCAGCATGGCAGATCACCGAAATGGCGGATCAAGGTCCGCCGGTGACGGCGAAGTTCCCGCTGTGCCGAGTGTGGCACCTGGGGTTGGTGGGGCCAGGCGGTTACCGTAGAGGCATGGCTAGCGGGGCGGCGACGAGGAGCAGCGGCACGAAGCGGACCGGCGGCAAGAGCAGCACCGCGCGCAGGAGCACGCGCGGCGCGGCCAAGTCGCGGCCCGCGGCCTCGCGCGCCCGCAAACCCGCCCCGAAGAAGAAGGCCGGGACCTTCAGCAAGGCCGTCCGCGGCGGCTGGAACCTGCTGGCCAAGGGCCTCGGCAGCCTGGTGCGCACCGTCGGCCGCGGCCGGGAGCTGGAGCCCGAGCACCGCCGCGACGGGCTCGCCCTCGGCCTGATCGCGCTGGCCGTGATCGTCGCCGCCGGGGTGTGGTGGCGCGCGGCCGGGCCGGTCGGTGGCTACGTCGAGCTGGCCACCCGCACGGTCTTCGGCGCGGGCGCGGTCACGCTGCCGCTGGCGCTGGTGGTCTCCGCCGTGGTGCTGATGCGCACCGAGCCGCAACCGGAGGTCCGCCCGCGCATGGTGATCGGCACCGTGCTGGGCGTGCTCGCGTTGCTGGGGCTGCTGCACCTGTTCAACGGCCGCCCGCACGACGCCGAGAACCAGCGCTATGCGGGCGGCATCCTCGGTTTCCTGTCCGGCGACCTGCTCGCCCAGGGCGTGACGGCCTGGGTCGCGGTGCCGCTGCTCTTCCTCGCGCTCGCGTTTGGCCTGCTCGTGTTCACCGCCACCCGCATCCGCGACATCCCGCACCTGGTGCGCACCTGGGGCCTGGACCCGGAGGAACTGGCCGAGGAGGAGGCGCAGCGCGAGGCCCGCGCCGGACGCCGCGACGAGGTCACCGAGGCCGACCCGAAGGCCGTGCGGCTGCGCAAGCCGTCCCGCCGCCGCCAGGCCAGCGCCGCCGATCCGGAGCAGCTGGACATCGAGTCCGCGCTGGCCGAGCCGCCCACGCCGGCCCGCCCGCCGAAGCCGGTGCCCGCCGCGGTGCCGGAGAAGAAGCCGAAGAAGCCGGAACCGGTCATGGCGGTCACCCGGACCGTCGAGGGCGACTACGAGCTGCCGCCCGCCGACCTGCTGCAGCTGGGCGACGCGCCGAAGACCCGCAGCAAGGCCAACGACGCCATGATCGAGGCGATCACCGGCGTGCTGGAGCAGTTCAACGTCGACGCGCAGGTCACCGGCTTCACCCGCGGCCCGACGGTCACCCGTTACGAGGTCGAGCTCGGCCCGGGCGTGAAGGTCGAGAAGATCACCGCGCTGACCAAGAACATCGCGTACGCGGTGGCCACCGACAACGTCCGCCTGCTCGCGCCGATCCCCGGCAAGTCGGCGGTCGGCATCGAGGTGCCCAACTCCGACCGCGAGATGGTGCGCCTCGGCGACGTGCTGCGCTCGTCGACCGCGGGCAAGGACACCCACCCGATGGTCATCGGGCTCGGCAAGGACATCGAGGGCCACTTCGTCACCGCGAACCTGACGAAGATGCCGCACCTGCTGGTCGCGGGCTCCACCGGCTCCGGTAAGTCGAGCTTCGTCAACTCGATGCTGGTGTCGCTGCTGGCGCGGGCGACGCCCGAAGAGGTGCGGATGATCCTGATCGACCCGAAGATGGTCGAGCTGACGCCGTACGAGGGCATCCCGCACCTGATCACGCCCATCATCACCCAGCCGAAGAAGGCGGCCGCCGCGCTGGCCTGGCTGGTGGAGGAGATGGAGCAGCGCTACCAGGACATGCAGGCCAACCGGGTCCGGCACATCGACGACTTCAACCGCAAGGTCAAGTCGGGGGAGATCACCGCGCCGCCGGGCAGCGAGCGCGTGTACCGGCCGTACCCGTACATCATGGCGATCGTCGACGAGCTGGCCGACCTGATGATGACCGCGCCGCGCGACGTCGAGGACGCGATCGTCCGGATCACGCAGAAGGCCCGTGCCGCCGGGATCCACCTGGTGCTGGCCACGCAGCGCCCGTCGGTCGACGTCGTCACCGGCCTGATCAAGACCAACGTGCCGTCACGGCTGGCGTTCGCGACGTCGTCGCTGACCGACTCGCGCGTCATCCTGGACCAGCCGGGCGCGGAGAAGCTGATCGGCATGGGCGACGGCCTGTACCTGCCGATGGGCGCCGGCAAGCCGGTCCGCATCCAGGGCGCCTACGTCGGCGACGACGAGATCGCCTCGATCGTGAACTTCACGAAGGAGCAGGCGCAGCCGGACTACCAGGAGGGCGTCACCGCCGCGAAGGCCGGGGAGAAGAAGGAGATCGACCC
This sequence comes from Amycolatopsis methanolica 239, assembly GCF_000739085.1. Lineage (NCBI taxonomy): Bacteria > Bacillati > Actinomycetota > Actinomycetes > Pseudonocardiales > Pseudonocardiaceae > Amycolatopsis > Amycolatopsis methanolica. The sequence continues at coordinate 2,587,127 of NZ_CP009110.1, forward strand.
GGACATCGGCGACGACCTCGACGTCCTGCTGCAGGCGGCCGAGCTGATCATCACCTCGCAGTTCGGGTCGACGTCCATGCTGCAGCGCAAGCTGCGGGTCGGCTTCGCGAAGGCCGGGCGGCTGATGGACCTGCTGGAGACGCGCGGCGTGGTGGGCCCGTCGGAGGGCTCGAAGGCCCGCGACGTGCTGGTCAAGCCGGAGGACCTGGAGGGCACGCTGATGCTGATCCGCGGCGGCTCGATGCCCGACGACGACGGCGAGGACTAGGAGCCGCCGAACTGGCGGACCGCCTGGTAGTACGTCCAGGCCGTGCCGTTGCAGCGCCAGTCGCCGTGGCAGGTGGTCTTCAGGTCGCGGTAGAAGTTGTCGTCGATCTTCTTCCGGTTGGCGCTGGTGAACCGGTCCTGCCGCTTGTAGTTGCGGTAGCCGAAGTCATGCCGGTGGCAGGCGGGGGAGAAGTCGAACCCGAGCGGCTTGTCCGGCGACCACGAGCAGGTGTCCGACGACCAGTCCAGCGACGCGGCGTACGGCCGGTCGGCCCGGATCTGCTCGAACCGGCTCAGCGAGGTGCCGAACAGGTAGGTGTCGGTCACCGACCGGACGTCGACGGCCTGCGCGGTGCCCGCGCCGGCGACGAGTGCGGTGGCCACAGCGGCCGTGGACAGCAGACGACGGGCGGCGGCGCGCATCCTGGGCTCCTCAGCTGATCAAGGGGACGACATGATCAGCTTCCGGCTGCCGGACGACGGCCACCAGCCCCGGAAGGTGGATACCGGGCGAACTTCACCCGGCGGGCGCAACCGCTACAACTCCAGGAGCATCCGCGTGTTGCCGAGCGTGTTCGGCTTCGCGTAGGGGAGTTCGAGGAACTCGGCCACGCCCGGGTCCACCGAGCGGCGCATCTCCTCGTACACCGAGCTCGGCACCGGCGTGCCGTCGATCTCGGTGAACCCGTGCCGCGCGAAGAAGCTCGTCTCGAAGGTCAGCACGAAGATCCGGCGCAGCCCCAGTTCCCGCGCCAGCGAGATCAGCTGCGCGACCAGCCGGTGCCCGATGCCCTGCCCGCGCATCCGCTTGTCGACCGCGACCGTGCGGATCTCCGCCAGGTCCTCCCACAGGACGTGCAGCGCGCCGCACCCGAGAATCTCGCCGTCGCGGTCGGCGACCCAGAACTCCTGCATGTCCTCATACAGGGTGACGAGCTCCTTCTCGAGCAGCACCCGCCCCGCGTCCGCGTCCACCAACGCCTTGATCTTGCGGACGTCCGAGATCCGGGCCCGCCGGATCTCGACGGTTGGGGAAGGATCACCGTGCACCGATCGACCGTATCGGGGCGGGGGCGGGCCTGTCGCGGTGGGTTCGGCCACGCCCGCGCACGCCAGCTACCCTGAGTGTCGTGTCTTCTGCCGCCACCGAGCCCTCCCGCCGTCGTGTCTCCCTGTTGACCCTGGGCTGCGCCCGCAACGAGGTGGACTCCGAGGAGCTGGCCGGCCGGCTCGCCGAAGGGGGCTGGGAGCTCGCCGACGAACCCGAGGGCAGCGACGTGATCGTCGTGAACACCTGCGGGTTCGTGGAGTCGGCGAAGAAGGACTCGGTCGACACGCTGCTGGCCGCCGCCGACACCGGCGCGAAGGTCGTCGCCGTCGGCTGCATGGCCGAGCGCTACGGCGCCGAGCTGGCCGAGAGCCTGCCGGAGGCCCACGCCGTCCTCGGTTTCGACCACTACAACGACCTCGCGGCCCGCCTGGACGACGTCGCGGCAGGCCGCACCATCGCCTCGCACACCCCGGGCGACCGCCGCAAGCTGCTGCCGATCACCCCGGTCGAGCGCGCCGCGGCCACCGAGGACGTCTCGATCCCCGGCCACGGCTGGGGTCCCCGCGTGCTGCGCAGCCGGCTGTCCGACTCGCCGGTCGCGGCGCTGAAGATCGCCTCGGGCTGCGACCGCCGCTGCTCGTTCTGCGCGATCCCGTCGTTCCGCGGCTCGTTCGTCTCGCGCCACCCGGACGAGATCCTCGCCGAGGCCGCCTGGCTGGCCGGCCAGGGCGTCAAGGAGCTGTTCCTGGTCAGTGAGAACTCCACGTCCTACGGCAAGGACCTCAGCCGCGACCTGGGCGGCACCCGCGCGCTGGAGCGGCTGCTGCCCCAGCTGGCCGGCATCGACGGCGTCCAGCGGGTGCGGGTGTCCTACCTGCAGCCCGCCGAGACCCGCCCGGACCTGGTCCGCGCGATCGCGACCACCCCGGGTGTGGCGCCCTACTTCGACATGTCCTTCCAGCACTCCAGCGAAACCGTGCTGCGCCGGATGCGCCGCTTCGGCTCCACCAAGTCGTTCCTCGCGCTGATCCGGCAGATCCGCGAGTACGCGCCGGAGGCGGGCATCCGCAGCAACGTCATCGTCGGTTTCCCCGGCGAGACCGAGGACGACGTCGCCGAGCTGGAGCACTTCCTCACCGAGGCCGGGCTGGACGCGGTCGGCGTGTTCGGCTACTCCGACGAGGACGGCACCGAGGCCGAGACCTACGACGGCAAGATCGACCCCGAGGTGGTCGCCGAGCGCGTCGCGCGGGTCTCCGCGCTGGTGGAGGAGCTGACCGCGCAGCGCGCCGAGGACCGCGTCGGCGAGATCGTCGACGTGCTGGTCGAGGAGGCTGACGACGAGGAGGTGTCCGGCCGCGCCGCGCACCAGGCGCCCGAGGTCGACGGCGCCTGCATCGTGCTCGACGGCGAGGGGCTCGAGGTCGGGCAGATGGTGCGCTGCCGGGTCGTCGGCTCCGAGGGCGTCGACCTGCTCGTCGAGCCGGACGCGGGCAGATGAGCGCCGCGGCGGAGGAGTCGGCGCAGGCGGGCGGGGAGGCCGGCCCGCCCCACCGCGAGCCCGAGCCGACCCCGGTCCCCACGCTCAACGTCGCGAACCTGCTGACCCTGTCCCGGCTCGTGCTGGTCCCGCTGTTCGTGCTGGCGCTGTTCGCCGGCGGCGGCGAGGACACCGGCTGGCGGATCGGCGCGACGGTGCTGTTCGCGATCGCGTCGCTGACCGACCAGGTGGACGGCTGGGTCGCCCGGCGCTACGGGCTGATCACCGACTTCGGCAAGATCGCCGACCCGATCGCGGACAAGGCGCTGATCGGCGCCGCGCTCGTGGGCCTGAGCCTGCTCGGCGAGCTGCCCTGGTGGGTGACCGTGGTGATCGCGGTCCGCGAGATCGGCGTGACCCTGCTGCGGTTCTGGGTGATCCGGCACGGCGTCATCCCGGCCAGCCGCGGTGGCAAGGCCAAGACGATGACCCAGATCCTGGCGATCGTGACCTACCTGCTGCCGCTGCCGGACGGCGCGCTGCCGGTCCAGTGGGCGCTGATGGGCCTCGCGGTGGCGCTCACCGTCGTCACCGGCGCCGACTACGTCGTGCGCGCCGTTCGGCTGCGCGCGGCGGCCCGCGCATGACGTCGGCGCGACCGGTGGTGGCCGCGCTCCTCCGGCTCGGGCAGACGGTGGCCGCCGCGGAGTCGCTGACCGCCGGCCTGGTCACCGCGACGCTGACCGAGGTGCCCGGCTCCAGCGCGGTCGTCCGCGGCGGGCTGGTGGTCTACGCCACCGACCTCAAGGCGAAACTCGCCGGGGTGGACCCGGCGCTGCTGGCCGCGCACGGCGCGGTGCACCCGGAGGTGGCGGCGCAGCTCGCGGAGGGCGCGCGGGAGCGCTGCGGCGCGGACTGGGGGCTGGGCCTGACCGGCGTGGCCGGGCCGGACCCGCAGGACGGTGTGGCCCCCGGAACCGTGCACATCGGCCTCGCCGGTCCGGCAGGCCGGGACGTGCGCACCCACAGGTTCGATGGCGACCGGGCGGCCGTCCGGCGCGCCTCGGTGACGGCCGCGCTCGACCTGCTGGGGGAACATCTCACTTGATCGGGGCGTTCGCCCTGGGCGTACCGCCGTGTCAATCGCTGCGAGGAGGCGCTCGAACTGGGTAACGTGGTCGGTATCAGGAAGGGAGGCGCGCGATGACCGTGCTCCTGCGCGAGGCGATCGGCGACCGGCTCCGGCATGCCCGCACCAACAAGCGTCGCACACTGCGCGACATCTCCCGCGCCGCCAAGGTCAGCCTCGGCTACCTGTCCGAGGTGGAGCGCGGGCAGAAGGAGGCGTCCAGTGAACTGCTGGCGTCCATCTGCGAGGCGCTCGAGCTGCCGCTGGCCGAGCTGCTGAGCAACGTCGCCGCCGACATCTCGGCTCTGGAGAGCGTGGACGTGCCGACGATGCCGGAGACCGCCGAGGGCGAGGGCCGCGCGCGCAAGACGGGCGAACCGTCCGCCGCGACGGGACGGCTCGACAGCGGCCGCCTCATCGACGGCGTGATCGGCAACGACCTGCCGGACCTGCGGGTTTCCGGCCAGCGGGTCGGGCCGTCGCTGCGCACCACCATCCGCGCGCCGAAGATGGTCGCGGCCTGATCACCCGCTGAGAACACTCGACTCGCTGAGAACACTCGACACGAAGGCCACCGTCCGGGCGCCGAGCGCCCCGGCGGTGGCCTTCGCGCGTCCGGGCCAGGGATGCCGGTCAGGGTCGTCCCTGAAATCCCCCGGGGTCGCCTGGAACACACGGGCGCGACCTGACACGATGGAACCCACTCCGGGGTCGCGGCGTTGCTCAGACAGGGGAGGGCGACGCCGGGCGACCATCGGCGACACCCAGGCAGGGATCTAGAAGGCAGGCGGAGGAGATGGCCAACCCTTTCGTGAAGTTCTGGAAGTACCTCATGGCGTCGTTCTCGTCGAAGATCGACGAGCACGCCGACCCGAAGGTGCAGATCCAGCAGGCCATCGAGGAGGCGCAGCGCAACCACCAGGCGCTCTCCCAGCAGGCCGCCGCGGTTATCGGTAACCAGCGGCAACTGGAGATGAAGCTCAACCGCCAGCTCGCCGAGGTCGAGAAGCTGCAGGCGTCGGCGCGGCAGGCGCTGGTGCTGGCCGACGAGGCCCGCGCCAAGGGGGACGAGCAGAAGGCCCAGCAGTACGAGGTGGCCGCGGAGTCGTTCGCCACCCAGCTGGTCACGGCTGAGCAGAGCATCGAGGACCTCAAGACGCTGCACGACCAGGCCCTGCAGGCCGCCGCGCAGGCGAAGCAGGCCGTGGAGCGCAACTCGGCGATGCTCCAGCAGAAGCTGGCCGAGCGCACCAAGCTGCTCTCGCAGCTGGAGCAGGCCAAGATGCAGGAGCAGGTGTCGGCCTCGCTCAACCAGATGTCGCAGCTCACCGCGCCGGGCAACACCCCGTCGCTGGAAGAGGTGCGGGAGAAGATCGAGCGGCGCTACACCACCGCGCTGGGGCAGGCGGAGCTGGCGCAGAACTCGGTGCAGGGCCGCATGCTCGAGGTGCAGCAGGCCACCACGCAGATGGCAGGCAGCTCGCGGCTGGAGCAGATCCGGGCGTCCATGCGGGGCGACTCGGTCGCGCAGGTGCCCTCCGGCTCCGGTGAGAAGGCGGCCTCGCCCGCGGCGGACATCCAGCGCGAGATCGAGTCGCGCGTCCAGGCCGAGCAGCAGAAGAACCAGGCCTGAGCGGGTAGGCGATGGCGTCGGGCCGGCGGGACTTCTCGCAGTTCCAGGCGAAGCTGGAAAAGCACATCGAGCGCCTGCCCGACTACGCGCAGCGCGCGCAGCAGAAGTTGCAGCGGTACACGGAGCAGGGTTCGTCCGGAGCGGTGACGCGGCCGAAGGTCGTCTCCCAGGCGATGCCGGTGCTCAACGAGGCCCGCACCAAGTGGGTCGCGTGGAACTCGCCGGAGGCGAAGCTGGCGCGGCGCAAGCGGCGGACGTCGCGCGCGCTGACGCTGTGGATCATGGCCGCGGTGCTGTTCGTGCTGTACGCGGTGATCGGCGGTCTCGGACTGGCCGGGGCAGGCGGAGTGGCCGAGGCGGTGCCGGGGATCTTCGGCGCGGTCGTGTTCACGACGTTGTCGGTGCGCTCGGCGCTTCGGCTGCGGCAGCTGAACCGGGTCGTGCTGCCGGTCAGCACCACCCCGCCGCCGCTGCCGCCGTCCGGTTCCGCGGCACGCGCCCCGATGCAGCGGCTCGCCGAGTGCGAGTCGACGCTGGCCGACCTGCTGCGGCAGCTGTCGGAGCCCTCGGCGGTCGGCGCGGCGCCGGTGCCGGAGTACTCGGTGGCCGACGCCCGGTCGACGGCCACCGAGGCCGCCACGGCGCTGCGGGCGCTGGCCCTGCGGATCCAGTCGATCGAGCGGGCGCGCGACGCGGCTCCGGCCGGCGAGCGGGCCGCGCTGCACTCGGCGATCGCCATGCTGCGGGAACAGCTGGACGACGGAGTGGAGAGCTTCGGAGCCCTGGTCGCCGCGGCGGGCCGCGCGGTCGCCGCGAGCAGCCACGGCCTCGCCGACTCGCGCCTCTTCCTGACCGACGCGACCGACCGGCTTGCCGGACTGGCCCTGGCACTGCGCGAACTGTCCAACTGACGCGGTACCTCGGGCGCGACCGCCGACCGCCGCGAGCCCACGCTCCGCACCGCGAGTCCCACGCTGACGGGCGCGAGTTCCGCCCCGGCGTCCGGGGCCACGTGCGAGCCACGCGTCAAGTCGCCGTTCGGGGTGGTGCTGCCTCGGCCGCGCATCGGATCAACGACAAATCGACCATGGCCTTCGCGACGTAACCGCGGCGGAACATCGCCTCCCAACTCTCGGAGGATGGACACCCCGCCGCTTCCGCCCGAGCCCCCTCCGCCGCCACCGGCGCCGGCCAGCGCGCAGCGTGCCGTGGCTGCCGCCCTCGACCTCACCGCGACCGCCGACCGGCCCGGGTTGTGGGCCACCCTCCGCGCGGGCGAGGATGCGCTCGTCGACGCCCTCTCACCCACCGCGGACCCGGTCCGGCGGCTGGCCGAAGCCGGCGCCGTCGTCCTCGGCACCGCCCGCGGCCGAGCTGGTGGCCCTCGGGCTGGTCGACCTCGCCCTCACCACGCAGGCGCCCGGGCACCCGGACGTCGTCTGCCTCGCACCGACCGCCGGGCTGCTCCACGCGGCCGGCGCCGTCGTCGCCGGGACGCTCGCCGACGGCTGCCGCGCGCTGACCGCCATGACCGACCCCGGCGCCTGGCCCGCCGACGTCCGCCTCGCCGCCGGCGAACGTCCCCGGCTCACCGTCTCGCACCAGCACCGGAACGCGCTGCGCCACTCGGTGGGGGAGCTGCTCGTCGCCGGCGTCGAAGTGACCACAGTGGACACCGGAACCTCGATGGTCCCCATCGGACAGCGCGCCGGGACGTCTGACGGCCCGCAGGTCACCGCACACGGCGTGTGTTTCCTCGGCCGCCCCTTCGACGACCAGGTGCTCCTCGACCTCGCCGCCCTGCTCACCGGCGAACAGCTGAAGAACCCTTACCCCGCAACGGGAACCGCTCTCATTGTGTTCGTCGCGCACCCGACCGGATGCGAGCCCTCGACGGCCAGGCCGGCGTGCACGCGAGCGACGACGGCGCGGCGCTGCTCGGCGAACGGTGGCTGCTCGCCCCGGGCGGCCTCGCGCGGTTCCGGGCCGCGCTGCCGCCACCGATGACGCTGGGCCCGGTCGAACTGGACAACGGCGAAACGGCCACCGCACTGGTCAGCCACCGGGCACAAGGCCCCGATATCACGGAGTTCGGGGACTGGCGGGCCTACCTGCGTCATCGGACCGCGACCCGGCCAGGGCCCGGTTGATGCCCCGCACCAGCCCCGGCCCGTGCAGGGCGAACCCGGTGTAGAGCTGGATCAGGCTCGCGCCGGCGTCCAGCATCCGGCGCGCGTCGTCGCCGGTGGAGATCCCGCCGACGCCGATGATCGGCACCGTGCCCCCGGTGTGCCGGTGCACGAACTCCACGACCTCCCGCGCCCGCTCGGTGAGCGGCCTGCCGGACAGCCCGCCGGTCTCCGCGCCCACCGCGGCCTCGTCCGCGACCAGCCCGTCCCGGCCCAGCGTGGTGTTGGTCGCGATGATCCCGGACACGCCGTGCTCGTCGCACACTTCGAGCAGTTCGGCGAGCGCGTCGTCGGTCAGGTCGGGCGCGACCTTGACCAGCAGCGGCGTCGCCGGCTTCCCGGCCGCCGCGGCCAGCTCCTCACCGGTGCGGGCCAGCTCGGCGAGCAGCTCGGCCAGCGCCTCCCGGTCCTGCAGTGCCCGCAAGCCGGGGGTGTTGGGGGAGCTGACGTTGATCGCGAAGTAGTCCGCCCACGGGTACAGCGCCCGCAGCGACTCCTGGTAGTCGGCGACCGCCTCCTCCAGCGGGGTCACCTTGGACTTGCCGATCGACACGCCCAGCGGGATGTCCGGTTTCCCCTTGGCGGCCAGGCGCTGCGCGAGCGCGGCCGCGCCGGAGTTGTTGAACCCCATGCGGTTGATCACCGCGTCGCTGTGCGGCAGAGTGAACAGCCGCGGCTTCGGATTGCCCGGCTGCGCGAGCCGCGTGACGGTGCCCACCTCGACGAACCCGAACCCGAGCGCGGGCCACGCGGCCAGCGCGCGCCCGTCCTTGTCCATCCCGGCGGCCAGACCGACCCGGTTCGCGAACCGCAGCCCGAACAACGTCACCGGGTCCGAGACGGCGAACCGGCGCCGCGCCGCGGCCAGCGCGGGCGGGACGTCGGCGAGCCGGGACAGCACGCGGAGGGTGCGTTCGTGCACCTTCTCGGGGTCGTTGTCGTTGAGCCGGTAGAGCGCGGGACGCATCAGCCTGTCGAAGAGCACGTCCCCATCTTCGCTCAGCGCCGTTTCCACTCCGACGACAGCATGGCGTAGACGAGCTCGTCGGTCCATTCGCCCTTGACGAGCTCGTTCTCCCGCAGGTGCGCCTCGCGCCGCATGCCCAGTCCCTCCATCAGGGACGCCGAGGCCACGTTGCGGCTGTCGCAGCGGCCGTGGATGCGGTGCAGGCCCAGTTCGTCGAAGCCGAGCCGGAAGAGCTCGGTGGCCGCCTCGGCGGCGTAGCCCTTGCCGTGGTGCTGGGGGTGGAACACGACCCCGATCTCACCGCTGGCGTGCTCGCGGCTGGTCCACCACAGGGTGAGGTCGCCGATCAGCTCGCCGGTGTCGATCAGCTCGACGGCGATGGCCAGGTACTCGCCGGGCTCGGTCAGTGTGGAGCGGGCGATCTTGTCCTCGAGGAGGGCCGCGGTCTCGGCGCGCGTGCGCGGTTCCCAGTAGAGGTATCGCGTGACGTCCGGGCGGGACTGGAAGGAGTGCAGCGCGTTCAGATCGGTCTTCTTGAACGGGCGGAGGATCAGCCGTGCGGTCTTCAGCGGGTACGCGGGCTGCAGCACCGGCGAAGGATAGCGCGCCCCGGACTATCTTCGGGGGCGTTTCCCGGCGAATTAGGGGATTGGGGGAACCCCCGGCGCGACTCCCGACCGTCGTCAGCCGTTCGGGCCCGAGCCGGACCAGTGCTCGGAAACGCCGGGGGGCGGTGGCTGTCTGGTATTCACCAGCAGTCCAGGGTGTGGCATCCGCTAGCGGACAGCCACCTCACGAGTCCCGTTGCTACACAACTTTGGACCACCTCCTTTCCCGTGTACCAGCAACGCTAGGCGTGCCGGTGCCCCTGCGGCAACTGCATTTCCGGGCAGGCGGGCGTGGCCGTTCTCACCCGCCGGGAGGGGCGCCGGCGGGAATTTTCCTTCCGGCTCGCCTCGCCGACTGGATCGATCAACGCCGAGGTGCCGGTTTCGAGTCACCCGGGCAGGTGTACCCGATCAGGTGGCCGGGGGCTGGTCGCACCAACGGGAGAGAATGCGATGTCCACGTCCGTGGTCATTCTGATCGTCGTCGTCGCGATCGTGGTGATCCTCGGGATCGCCCTGCTGGCTCGCGCCCAGATGCGGCACTGCGAGCTGGACATCCGGCCGCTGCCGGAGACCGCCCGCCAGCGCTACCGGCAGCAGTGGTCGCTGGTGCAGCAGCAGTTCGTCGACCGGCCCGGCGGGGCCATCCTGGAGGCCGACCGCCTGCTCACCTTGCTGATGGCCGAGCGCGGGTACCCGACCGAGGGCTACGAGCAACAGCACCGGGACCTGTCCGTGGAGCACGCGAACACGATCGAGCACTACCGCCGCGCCCACGACATCACGCAGGGGCACCAGAAGACCGACGCGTCCACCGAGGACCTGCGCAAGGCGATGGTCCACTACCGGCCGGTGTTCGAGGACCTGCTCGGCGACGCCGACGTCCGGCCGGAGGGCGACCGCCACCATGCGCGCTGACGACCGCACCGCCGACGGCCTGACCACCGACGACCTCGTGGCGCCCCGCGCCGAGGCGCAACAGCGGGAAAACCCAGCGCAGCAGGATTCAGCGTCGAAGGAGACGCCCGCGCAGCCGATGGCCGAACATTCGCCCGGGCGCACCCTGCCGGCCGAGGCGGCGGCGAGTCAGGGCGTGACCGAGGAACCGCCCGCCGGGCAGGGCGATGGCGAGGAGCGCGTCGAGCTGTTCCGCCCCGAGCAGGTCAACGCGTTCCGCGATCGCTGGCGCGAGGTGCAGACCTCGTTCGTCGACGATCCACCGCGGACGCTGCGGGACGCCGACCAGCTGGTGGCCGAGGTCATGCAGGCGCTCGCGCGGACCTGCGCCGACCACAAGCACGGGCTGGAGGCCCAGTGGCAGCGCGGTGCGGCCGCCACCGAGGACCTGCGGCCGGCGCTACCGCACGTTCTTCAACGAGTTACTGCGCAGCTGAGGCGAGGGCCCGCGCTGGCAGCGCGGGCAGAACCAGGTGGGGCGCGCCTGGACGTCGCGGGGGTCCCGGCCCTGGTCTTCGACCCGGATCCGGCCTCCGCACCGGAAGCAGCCCTGCCTGGTCCGCTCGTACACCCAGTTCCGGCGGCCGCGGGCGAGGTCGCCGGTGGTGCTCTGCTCGTGCCGCCAGGCGTTGGCCAGCAACAGCTTCCGCGCCAGCCGGACCACCTTCGCCGCGTCCACTTCGGACGCCGGAGTCCACGGCGTCACGCCGAGCAGGAAGCAGATCTCGCACTTGTAGAGGTTGCCGACCCCCGCCATCACGCGCTGGTCGAGCAAGGCGAGCCCGAGCTCCCGGCCCGGTTCGCGCGCCAGCGCCGCGACCGCGCGGGCCTCGTGCTCGTCGCTCCACTGTGGATCGAGCAGGTCCGGCCCGAGGTGGCCGACCAGGCGGGACTCCTCGGCGGTGGGCAGCAGTTCCAGATCGTGCACGCGGAACCCGACGACCTGCACGCCCCCGGCCTCCAGCACGACCCGCGCGTGGTGCGCCGGGTGCCGCCAGCGGGAACCGGGCCGGGTGATCTCCCACGATCCGTCCATCTTCAGGTGGCTGTGCAGGCTCAGGTCGGGCGAGAAGCGGAAGAACAAGTGCTTGCCCACCGTGCGCACGCCGAGCACCGTCGAGCCGGCCAGGTCGGTGGTGGCCAGCGCCGGGTGCCGGAAGTCGGTGCGCGTCAGCACCCGGCCGGCGAAGGCCTTCTCGACCTTCTTGCCGGCCAGGAAGACCGTGTCACCTTCGGGCATCGTCCGCGGTCCGGGCGATCCGGGGGACCGGGCCGGTGCTCTCGGCGGGCGGCTCCCGGTCGATGCGGTGCCGTCCGGCGCGGTTCGAGCGCAGGATCTTGGCCAGCACCATGTTGAAGGTCAGCGCGACCTCCTGGGCGCCGGGGGAGTGCCACTCGTGGATGGGGCTGCACGCGCCCTGCGCCTGCTGCACCGCCAGCCGGTCCGGGATCGCCGTGGGCATCACCAGGCCGCCGAAGGACTCCCGCAGCTCGGCGATGCGGAACTGGTGCTCGTGCGAGCGCGGCCGCAGCCGGTTCACCAGCACGCCCGCCGCCTTGAGGTCCGGGTTGTGCTCGTCGCGGATCTGCTCGATCGCCTCCAGCGCGCGCTGGGCGCCGCTGACCGCGTACATCGTCGGTTCGGTGACCAGGATCGCGCTGTCGGCGGCGACCAGGGCCGACTTCGTCAGCCGCCCCAGCGAGGGCGGGCAGTCCAGGATCGCCAGCTCGTAGGGGCGGCCCCGCAGCGGGCGCTCGTGCAGCTCGTCCAGCGCCAGGGAGAGGTTGCCGACCTTGTCGTCGTCCGGCCCCGGCTCGTTGAGCAGTTCGAGTTCCTCCGCGCCGACCAGCACGTCGACCTCGGGGCTCCACGCGCTCGGCGCCACGGCCTGGCGCAGCACGTCGCGGGCCGGGGTGGCGAGCACGTCGGCCAGCGTGGCCTCGGTGTAGGGCGGGTCGAGGGTGGCGGTGGCGTTGCCCTGCGGGTCGAGATCGGCCACCAGCGTGCGCGCTCCCCTACGGAGCGCGGCCGAGGCGATGCCCAGCGCGACCGTGGTTTTGCCGACACCACCCTTGAGGCTGAGTACGGCGACCGTGTGCACGGGGTCGAGCGTAGCCGGAGTGCAACGGCGAGCGCCCGGACCGGGCTCACTACGCTGTCCGCCATGCGAACGGACACCGGGACAGCACGCGGCTCCGGCACGGTCTGGCGGGCACTGCGGGCCGAGCTCGACCGGGCGCGGGAACGAGGCACCAGCGAACCCGCCGTCGTCGACGTCGGCGGTGGCAGCGGCGTCTGGGCGGTGCCGCTGGCCGCCGAGGGCTGCCGGGTGACGGTGGTCGAGCCGAGCCCGAACGCGCTGGCGACGCTGCGGCGGCGCGCCGAGGAGGCCGGCGTCGGCGGGGCGATCACCGTCGTCGCCGACGACACCGACGCGCTCGCCGCGCGGATCCCGGCCGGCTCCGCCGACCTGGTGCTGGCGCACGGGCTGCTCGAGGTCGTCGACGACCCGGCCGCGGTGGCGGGCGCGCTGGCCGGGATCGTCGCGCCGGGCGGCGCGGTGTCCGTGCTGGCCGCGAACCGGCACGCCGCGGCGCTGCACCGCGCGCTCGGCGGCCGGGTGCGTGAGGCGCACGCGCTGCTGACCAGCTCCGAGGGCGTGCTCGCGGACGACGGGGAGACGCTGCTGCGCCGCTTCGACGCCGACGGCCTGCGCGGGTTGCTGGCGGGCGCGGGCCTGCGCGTCGAGCTGATCCAGGGCGACGGCGTGGTGTCGGACGTGCTGGGGGAGGTCGAGTCGGAGCAGTACACCGCCGACGACCTCGCCGACTTCGAGGCCGCCGCGGGCGCGATCCCGCCGCTGCGCGACCTCGCCAGCCGCCTGCACCTGCTCGCCCGGCTCTGACCGGAATTGTCGGACCCCCTGCGTAGGCTCGTCCGCGATGGGTAGGAACGCGGCCCTGCCGGCCGGATACGAGCGGTTCCGGGTGAGCGCGGGCCACACGCCGGACGACACCGGCTGCGGTCTGCTGCACGTCGACATGGACGCGTTCTTCGCGGCCGTGGAGTTGCGCACGCGGCCGGAGCTGGTCGACAAGCCGGTGATCGTGGCGGGCGCGGGCCCGCGGTCGGTGGTGACGTCGGCGAACTACCCGGCGCGGGAGTACGGCGTGCGGGCGGCCATGCCGGTGGCGGTGGCGCGTCGGCTGTGCCCGCACGGGGTGTTCCTGCCGCCGACGCACGGGCTCTACGGCGAGGTGTCCAAGGGCGTGATGGCGATCTTCCGCGAGCTGACGCCGCTCGTGGAGCCGCTGAGCCTGGACGAGGCGTTCCTGGACGTCAGCGGCGCGCTGCGGCGGCTGGGGGAGACGCCGGCGGGCATCGCCGCGCTGATCCGCAGCCGGGTCCGGGCCGAGCACGGCATCACCTGCTCGGTCGGGGTGGCGTCGGTGAAGTTCGTGGCGAAGCTGGCCTCGGGCATGGCGAAGCCGGACGGTGTGGTGGTGGTGCCCGCCGCGCAGACCCTGTCGTTCCTGCACCCGCTGCCGATCTCCGCGCTGTGGGGCGTGGGGAAGAAGACCGAGGAGAACCTGCGGCGGCTCGGGCTGGCCACGATCGCCGACATCGCGGCGGCGCCGCTGCCGCGGCTGCGCAAGGCGGTCGGCAACGCCGCGGCCGAGCACCTGCACGCGCTGGCGCACGGGCGCGACGAGCGGGGCGTGGTGGTCGACTCGCCGGAGAAGTCGCTGGGCGCCGAGCACACGTTCGACACCGACCAGCGCGAGCCGCGGGTTCTGGAGCGCGAGCTGCTGCGGCTGTCCGAGCGCGTCGCGGAGAGCCTGCGGCGGCGCGGGCTGCGCGGCCGCACCGTGTCGATCAAGGTGCGGTTCGCCGACTTCCGCACGATCACGCGGGCGCGGACCCTGCCCGCGGCGACGGACGTGGCGCGCGTGATCCACTCGACGGCCGTGGCGCTGCTGGCGGAAGCGGTGGCCGGGGCCGATGTCCGCCTGCTCGGGGTGCGGGTGGAGGGGCTGACCGGGGAGGCCGAGCCGGAGCAGCTGACCTTCGACCAGCCCGCGCCGCGCTGGCGGGACGCGGAGGTGGCGGCGGACGTGGCGCGGTCGAAGTTCGGCTCTGCCGCTGTGCGTCCGGCGTCACTGCTCGTGCCGGACCCTGACCCTCCTCGGGGGGAACCCTGAGCCGTGTGAAACGTTGAGCACAGGGACGACGACAGCCCAGCAAGACCACCAGCGCCCAGGCCGGCGGGGAGATTTGAGCCAAACGGGGCACAGGTTGGAGCGGGATCGGGTAGTCCTGATCGCGAAGGACTCGTATCCTGGAGAGTGACACCACTAGGGGTGTCTGTTGGGTCCAGGACGTTGCGCGGCCCGGCGCCCGCGACAGCTGTGCCGGAGGAGGAAAGATGCCACTCTCCGAGCATGAGCAGCGGCTGCTCGACCAGATCGAGCGCGAGCTCTATGCCGAGGACCCCAAGTTCGCGTCTACGGTGCGCGGTGCCCGGTTCCGCCGGCCCGTCCGCCGCCGCCGAATCCAGGGGATCGCGCTGTTCGTCGTCGGTGTCGCTCTGCTCGTACTGGGTGTGATGGTGCGGGCTCTGTGGGTCGCCGACGTGCCGTTGATGAGCGTGTTCGGTTTCGTCGTGATGTTCGCGGGCGTCCTGCTCGCGGTCATGTCCGGACGTGATGGGGGCGACGGCAAGCAGGGCGGTGCCAAGGCCGCCAAGGCCAAGAGCTCCTTCACACAGCGGATGGAAGAGCGCTTCCGCCAGCGGTTCGAAGAGCAGTAGTTCGTCTCCGCGAGGTGCCTACGCCCGGACGGGCGTAGGCACTTTCGCATAGTCGCCCTCAGCGGGCGTGCCGAGCGTGCCCGAGGTGGCTCCGGGCACATCGCGCCCGGCCCGCGCTTGGCTGCGGCGGGGGCCCCGGTCAAGACCGCGCTCGGGTGCTGGGCCGAAGCGTGAGGCGCCGAAGGCGCGCTGTCCTGCGTGGCGGCGCCGGGGCGGGCCCCCGATCAAGCCTGTGCGCGGGTGCTGGCCCGAACCGTGAGGCGCCAAGTCCCGCTGTCCTGCGCATCCGCGCCGAGGGCGATCAGCGCGCACGCCCGGCCCTGGTCGTGCAGGGACTGGGTGATCGTCGTCAGGCCTTCCCGGTCCGCCTCCGGGCCGTCGTCCCACCCGCCCACCGCCACGTCCGCCGGCACGTGCAGCCCGCGACGGCGTGCCGCGTCGAGGACGGCGAACGCGAGCTGGTCGCTCATCGCCACCACCGCGTCGGCGCCCGTGTCCAGCAGTGCGTCGGCCTGCGCGACCGCTTCCGCCCGGTCGTTGCGGGCCACCACGGCCACCGGCAGCGCGCGGGTGTCCAGGCCCGCGTCCCGGCAGTGGTCGACGACGCCGCGGAGCCGTTCGCGCGTCACCGGGAACTCCACCTCGTCCGGATCCGGCCCGGTTGCCATCCGCGCCGCGCGGTCGCGGCCGAACGGGAAGCTCAGCACCGCGGGCCGCGCCGCGCCGGCGAAGACGTGCGCGGCCAGTTCCCGCGCCGAGGCCCGGTTGTCGATCGTGACCACCCGCGCGCCGTCCACGGCCGGTCCGCCGTGCACCACCACGGGCTTGCCCAGTCCGGTCACCACGGGGAGCACCGGATCGCTGTCGGCGGTGGTCCAGAGGATGTAGCCGTCCACCGACGCCGACGTCACGCGCTCGACGTCGGTGTCCTCGCCGGTGGTCGGGATCAGGTTCAGCCCCGTCCCGCGCTCCCGGCAGACCTCGGCGACCCCGGTCAGGAAGCTGCGGGCCTGCGGGTCCTCGAAGGCGTAGGCGAGGTGCTCACCCAGCACGACGCCGATCGTGCCGGTGCGGCGGCGGCGCAGCGACCGCGCCGTCGGGTCGGGGCCGCGGTAGCCCAGCTCGGCGGCGACCGCGCGCACCCGGCGCAGCGTCTCCGGCGCGACGCGGTCCGGCCGGTTGTAGCAGTACGACACCGTCATCGGCGAGACGCCGCTGCGGCGCGCCACCTCGGCCATGGTGACTCGGGACGTTCCCGGCCTGGACATGCCGTCAGCCTATCTGTGTATCGTTACACAATGCGAGCCGGAAGGACCAGCGTGGCGCTCGCGACGCTCAGCGCCGCGTCCTTCGTGTCCGTGACCTCGGAGAACCTGCCGGTCGCGCTGCTGCCGCAGCTGGCGGCCGGGTTCGGCGTGCCCGGCTCCGCCGTCGGCCTGCTCATGACCGGCTACGCGGTGGTGGTCGCGGTGTCGGTCGTGCCGCTGGTCGCGCTGACGGCTCGCTGGGACCGCCGCACGGCCGTGCTGGTCACGGTCGGGGCGATCGCGGTGTCGAACCTGCTGCTGGCGGTCGCGCCCGGGTACGCCGTGGCGGTGCTCGCCCGCGTGGTCGCGGCGGCCGGGCACGGGGTGTTCTGGTCGGTGGTCGCGCCGATGGCCGCCCGGCTGCTCGGGCCGGACCGCGCGAGCCGCGCCACCGCGGTGGTCTTCGCCGGGAACTCGCTGGCGTTCCTCTTCGGGCTGCCGCTGACCTCCTGGCTGGCCAGAACGATCGGCTGGCGGGCCACGGTCCTCGCGGTGGCCTGCGCGGCGGCGCTGTCGGCGGTGGTGATCCGCGCGGCCGACGCCCGCCGGGCCGCGGACGTCGCCGCGCGGGTCGCTGAACCGCGCCCTCCTGCCGGTCAACCTGGCCACGCTGGTGGTAGTGACCGGGCACTTCGCCGTGTTCACCCACATCACCGTGACCGTCGCGGAATCCGTCCACCTCACCGGTCCGGCGATCTCGGGCCTGCTGTTCGCGCACGGCGTGGCCGGCCTGCTCGGCCTGGTCCTGTTCGGCGGGCGGGTGGACAGCCACCCGCGCGGCACCGCGCTGCTCGTCACGGCCGGTCTCGCGGCGACCGTGCTCGTGCTGCTGTTCGCCGGATCCGGGATGGTCGCGGCCGCCGCGGTCGTGTTGTGGGCCGTGCCCGACGGCGGCATCGGCGTCGTGCTGCAGGCCGCCGTCCTGCGCGCGGCGGACCGGCCGGACCTGGCGTCCGCGGTCTACATCGTCGCCTTCCAGGCCGGCATCGCCGGGGGCGCCGCGGTGGGCGGCGCCGCCCTCGACCACGGCGCCCTGCCCGCCGCGACAGCGCTGGCCGCGGGGTGCGGGCTCGCCGCCAGGCTCGTCGTCCGCCGGTCCGCCGGTCCGCCGGTCCGCCGCGTTCCGGCGAACGTGACGAGCCGTCAGCGCCTGCGGAAGACCGACCGCGGGAAGAGCCGCCCGCGCCAGGACATCGGCGCGTTGCGCTGCAGGCTGCGGCGCAGGCCCTCGAACGCGGCGGCGAAGTCGTCGCCGGTGGACTGGCTGGGGGAGTACCACGAGCGCTCCACCACCCCGACCACCGTGCGCAGGTCGTTCTTCCCTGCGTCGTCCAGGTTGTGCTGCACGGCCATCTTCTGCGCCGCCGACCGCACCGTGTCGCTCGGTGGGATCGGGATGCCACGGTCGGCGCACTCGTCCATCAGCTCCGCCCACGCCGCGTCCGCCGCTCCCGGCTGACGGGACGTGATCGCGTTCAGGCGGTGGCGCCGGTGGATCTCCCGCAGCACCGCGGGGGCCAGCCCGGCCACCGCGAGCAGCAACAGCACCAGCGCCAGCACCCAGTGCACCAGCCACGCGGTGAGCACCACGGTGACCAGCCACGCCGCGGCCGCGGCCAGCGGCAGCCAGGACGCCGTGTGCCCGCGGAGCCTGCGGATCGCGACGAACGCGCCGACCGTCAATGCCACCGCGATCAGCACCAGCACCAGCGCGATCCACCCGGTCCAGCCCGGCGCCGAGCCCGCGGGCGCGGCCTGTGTGCCGGCCGGGTTGGCGGCGCTGCCCTGGGTCTCGGGCGCCCCGGTCGGAGCGACCCGCGTGGTGGACACGCTCGGCACGTCCTGCTCCTCCGAGTCCGAGGACCCGCTGGAGGTCGTGTCGGACTGCAGGTAGGGCGGGACGTAGCCGCGGCCGTCGGAGCGCGGCGTCGGGTCGAAGCTGACCCAGCCCAGGTCGCCGAAGTACACCTCGACCCAGGCGTGTGCGTCCTGCGAGGTGATCATGCGCGAGTCGCCGTCGGCGTAGCCGGAGGTGAAGCCCACCGCGACCCGGGACGGGATGTTCAGCACCCGCAGCATCACGGCCATCGCGGAGGCGAACTGCTCGCAGAACCCGCGCTTGCCGTTGAGCAGGAAGTCGGCCAGCGCGTCGCTGTCGGTCGCGGCGGCCGTCTCGGTGTCGTAGGTGAACCCGTTCTCGGCGCTGAAGTACCGCCAGATAGCGCTCGCCCGGTCGAAGTCGGTGGACGCGCCCGCCGCCAGGTCCTGCGCGAGGCTGACCACGCGCGGGTCCACGCCGGTGATCTGGCTGTAGCTCGCCGGGATGTCGGTGCCGCGGGCGGTGGCCGACTCCAGCTGGCCCTTCGTCGGCTCGGCCAGCGACGCGGTCTCCACGTAGGCCGGGATCCGCTGCTTGCGCTCGCTGAACACGGCGCCGCTGGTCGGGTCGTAGTACCAGCCCTGGCCGACGCCCTGCAGGCCGCGCAGCTGCCCGTACACCGGCATCCACACGTCGACCCAGTTCAGCGGCTCGACCTGGATCTGGCGCGCCTCGCCCGCGCCGTCGTCGCCGGGCGCGGCGGGCAGCGGCTGGTTCGCCGGGAAACCGGCCGGCATCGGGCCGTCCGGCAGGCTCCAGCCGCGGTTGGGCCGGTACGTGTCGAGCGTGAACGCGCGCAGCAGGCGCTTGTCGTTGCCGAGGCCGCGGACGCGGAACAGGTCGACCGTGCTGCCCTGGTCGAGCATGCCGCGCAGCGAGGTGAACGGGTTGACGCCCAGCCCGCCGGAGCCGGCGCCCGCGCCGCTGCGGCCGCTGCCGGGCAGGCGCCCGACCGTGCCGACGGCGGTGAGCGCGGCGCCCGCGACCAGGCCCAGCACCAGGGCGACCGCGACGACGGCCACCGGCGCGGACGCGGCGGCCGGGGCGTTGCCGAGGCCGGGGGCGTCGCGGTTGCGCCAGCGGCGGTGGCGGTGGTTGCCGTCGACGGCGAGCAGGCCCGCGAAGGCCGCCGCGCCGAGCAGGAACGTCCACCACGGGAGCATGTCGTCGGCCAGCGAGGCGGGCACCGCGTAGACGCACAGCAGCACCAGGCCGGTGGCGGCGGGCGCGGAGGCGGCGACCGCGAGGGTGTCCACGAGCACCGCGACCAGGCCGATCGCGATGGTCACCAGGCACAGGATCGGCGGGGTCGATTCGACCGGCGGCAGGCCCGTGCGGATCTGCTCGAACGCCGCGGTGAGCACGCCGTTGATCTCGTCGAACGCGGCGGGGCCCGGGATGACGCCGAGGATGCCGCTGCTGGTGAACACGCCCGTGATCAGCAGCAACAGCACGACGAGCTGGGCCAGCCCGACGACGGCGGTCGGCGTGCGGATGGCCCGCAGCGCGAGCCCGGTGGCGGCGACGAGCACGACGGCGACCGTGACGTACCCGAGCCAGCCCACCCCGCCGACGACGCCGGTCAGCGAGGTGGAGGCGCACAGGGTGGCCACCCCGGCGGCGATCGGCGCGAGGACGGACCCCCGCCACTGCGGCGGCGGCTCGACGACGCGCTGCGTGGGCCGGTGCAGCTCCGGCCGTCCCGGCGGCGGGGCGTCGGGCTGCTGATCGGGCCGCGGCGGGCGGCCGGTCAGGGTGGTCACAGCGTTCCCCCGGAGATGCGGTGTGCCGGAGCGGAGCGCTCCGGCCGTGCGGAAGCAGGCGCCCGGCGCGTCGGAGGGCGAACTCGCGCTCCTGAATGCGGGACTCGCGGCGCTGGGCGTGGGACTCGCGCGCGGGGGGTGCTCACAGCGCACCTCCGATCAGCGAGCCGCGTCCGGCGGCCGTGCGGCACAGGTCGGCCCACACCTGCGGCATCGAGGTGTTCGGGCCGGCCACCACGACTCCCCAGCCCGCCGCGCGCAGCAGCGCCGCCGATTCCTCCGTCGCCGCCGCGCGGTGCTCGGGCGCGCTCACCCCGCCGGACCACGCCGGGGTGTCCAGCAGCACCGCCAGGCTCCGGATGCCGCGCGGCCGGAACCGCGCCAGCTCGGTCACCGCCTGGTTCGACACGGTGCCCAGGATCGCGATCAGCTCCTGTCCCTCGGCCGGGTCGTGGCCCGTCGTCAGGTCGCGCTGGTGTGCCGGCTGCAGCGCGGCGAGCGCGTCGAGCAGGACGTTGTCGTAGCCCTCGCCGCCGTCGCCGGGCACGTCGGCCAGCGGTTTGCCGTGCTCGGTGACCAGGCGGACCCGGTGCCCGGCCCGCCGCACGTGCAGGCACACGCTCGCCGCGAACGAGATCGCCCACTCCAGGCTCGCGGCCGGGCCGGTGCCGTGGTGCGCGGCGGCCCGGTGGTCCAGCAGGACGGTGGTCCCGCCGCGCCACGGCCGCTCCTCGACCCGCACCATGATCTCATCGCGCCGGGCGGTGGAGCGCCAGTGCACCTTGCGCAGGTCGTCGCCCTGGCGGTACTGCCGCACCACCACGTCGGTCTCGCCCTGGCCCGCGCGCAGCCGCACGCTGCCGTCGTCGCCCGCGCCGATCCCGGCGCCGCTGGGCAGCCCCCACAGGGACACCACCTTCGGCACCACGACCAGCCGCGAGTGCGCGATCAGCTCGCGGTCGAACTCGCACAGGCCGAACGGGTCGGTCAGCGTCGCGCGCAGCGGGCCGACCTGCTGGATCCCGCGCATCATCGGCTGGATCGGGTAGCGCAGCGCGATGACCCGCCCGTGCGGCAGCCGCTCCACGACGAACCGCGGCCGCGAACCCAGCGCGTAGGGCACGCCGTCCTCGAGCAGCACCTCACCGGCCGGCAGCTTGCCGTCGCGCCACAGCGCCAGCTCCACCTCGCCGGCCGAACCGGCGGAAACCCGCTCGGGCAGCAGCTTGCGGGACGCGCCGATGCGCACCCGCGACGCCGCGATGAACAGGGCGACCAGCAGCGGCAGCGCGATCACGAACACGGCGACCCGCAACAGGTCGCGCTCGTTGAGCACCACCGCGCACACCGCGGCCGCCACGCCGGCGGCGAGCAGGCACCGCCCCCGCGTGGTCAGCCCGGACAGCGACCGGAACACGGCCGTCTACCGGCGGCCGGCGGTCTGCGGGTGACCGCCCTGGGGCACCGGGACCCGGTGCAGCACCGCGCGGACCACGTCGGTGGCGGAGCGGCGGGCCGCGTGCGCCTCCGTGGTCAGCACCAGCCGGTGCGCGAGCACCGGGACGGCGACCGCGTGCAGGTCGTCCGGGACGACGAAGTCGCGGCCGGACAACGCGGCCTGGGCGCGCGCCGAGCGGACCAGCTGCAGCGTGGCCCGCGGCGACGCGCCGAGCCGGATCTCCGGCACCTGCCGGGTGGCCGCGACCAGGTCGACGGCGTACTTGCGCACGTCCGGCGCGATGTGCACCCCGCGGACCTGCTGGATGAGGCGGTGCAGGGTGGCCGCGTCGGACACCGGCTGCAGGTCGGCCAGCGGGTCGTGACCGGAGTGCTCGTCGACCATGGCCAGCTCGGCCTGCTGGTCCGGGTAGCCGATCGACACGCGCGCGGTGAACCGGTCGCGCTGCGCCTCGGGCAGGGCGTAGGTGCCCTCCATCTCGATCGGGTTCTGGGTGGCGATCACCATGAAGGGGTCGTCGAGGCGGTAGGTCGTGGTGTCGACCGTGACCTGCTTCTCCTCCATGCACTCCAGCAGCGCCGACTGGGTCTTCGGCGACGCGCGGTTGATCTCGTCGCCCACCACGATGTTGGCGAACACCGGGCCGGGCCGGAACTCGAAACCGCCGGTCTGCCGGTTGTAGATGGACACGCCGGTGACGTCGCTGGGCAGCAGGTCGGGCGTGAACTGGATGCGGCTGACCGTGCAGTCGATCGACCGGGCGAGCGCCTTGGCCAGCGAGGTCTTGCCGACGCCCGGCACGTCCTCGACCAGCAGGTGGCCCTCGGCCAGGAGCGTCACCAGCGCGACGCGCACCACCTCGGGCTTGCCGACGAGCACCCGCTCGACGTTGGCCGCGATGCGGCGCATGGTCTCGTGCAGCTCACCGTGCCCGTTGTGGCTGATGGGCAGGCCGTGCGCGGGGCTCGCACCGCCGGGGTGGTACGGCGCTTGCCCGGGCGCCTGCTCGCCGGTGTACTCCCCGGGCGATGCAGGCTGTGTCCTCGACGTCACTCGACCTCCTGGTGCCGAAGCCCTTTTTCAAAACCGGAACACGGGTGCGGCCCGCCTGAACCGCGCCGCGGCGCGGAAGGATCTCACAGCCGGGGACGGAGGTGACGCCCGCGGTCGCCCGCCCCGGCACCCAGCCTGGCATCCAGTGTGTCAAACCCGGGCCAAGTCGGTCCAAGAACCCTGAAATCGTTTCGGGCGCTATGCTGCGTTCCGGAACCGGTCGGCTACCGAGAGGTGCGAACAGAACCGATGACCGACACGCGCGGCGGCCTGAACGTGAACGCGGGGGCGTTCGCGGTCTCGCCCGAGCTGGCGGCCGGGGCCTATCAGCAGATCAGCCAGCTGCAGGACGTCGTCGGCGAAATGGTGCGCGAGGCCAGGGTGCTGGGCCGCACCGTGCCGCTGGGTGGCGGGTACGCCGGCGAGGTCGGCGAGTTCATGGCCCGGTACGGGCTGGGCGGCCCCGGTTCGGCCGCCGACTCGCTGATCCGGTTCGGCCAGGAGCTGGAGACGCTCAAGACGAACATCCGCCGCGCGCTGAAGCGGTACTCGGACAGCGACGACGACGCCGCCGAGGGCGTCGACTGCAGCGGTGGCTGAGCGGATGCGCGGTGTGGTGGTCGTGCTCGCCGGGGCCGGGCTGCTGCTCGCCGCGTGCGGGCAGCCGGCTTCGCAGCCCGCCGCGCCGCCGTCGTCCACCTCCGCGTCTTCGTCGCCGAGCGCACCGCCGTCGCCGCCCGGGCTGGCCGGGTTGAAGCCGTGCGAGCTGCTGTCCGCGACCGACCGCTCCACCGCCGGGCTGACCTCGCTGGGCGAGGAGAAGACGATCGGTGCGGACCGGGCCTGCGACTGGACCGAGCCCGGCACGTTCGGCGTCACCGTCACGCTCGCCGAGAACGCCCCGCTGAACTCGCTGGAGATCGACAAGGGCACCGGCAAGCGCGTGACCGTCGGGGCACACAAGGGTTTCCGGGTGTCCGACCGCAGCGCCGGGGACGGCACCTGCGCGGTCCTGCTCGGCGTCGGCCAGGAGGCCAGCGTGCAGGTGGACGTGACCAACACGGGCTTCGAGGACACCCCGCTCGCGTGCGAGCGGGCCGACACCGTGGCCCGGCTGATCGAGCCGAAACTGCCCTGAGGGAGCCAGCGTGAACCAGGTGCCCGAGCCGACGCGGCGGTACGAGTCCTACAGCCACGAGGCGATGGCGGCCGAGGTCGCCGACGGCAACGACCCCGCCACCGCGGGCCGGATCGGCGAGCAGTGGGCGGGGCTGGCCGCGCGGCTGCGCGAGTCGGCGCAGGCGCTGGGCGCGATCTCGACACGGGCGGGCGAGGCGTTCGACGGGCCCGCCGGGGAGGCGCTGCGCCGGACCCTGGCCAAGGCCGAGAGCTGGTCCGGGCACGCCACCGAGCTGTCGCGGTGCCTGTCCGACGCGGTCGGGCGCCAGGCCGGGATAGCGGCGCGGGCGCGGGACGAGATGCCGCCGCCGGTGCCCTACGACCCGGCGGCCATGATCCGGGAGGCTGCGGCGAGCGGGAGTTTCGCGGTGCTGGCCGGACTGTCGGACGCGATGGAGCAGCGGCGGGCGGCCGCCGAGGAGGCCCGCCAGAAGGCGATCGACGTGCTCAACGCCCGTGACGCCGCGCTGCGCGAGTCGGTGCCGGGCCGGTTCTTCGACGAGCCGCCGGAGCTGGGGGAGCGGTGATCCGCGTCTCGGCGTCCGCGTTCGACATTCTGTGGCACGACCTCGGGTACGACCGGGTGCCGTCGCCGCTGGAGGTCCGCAGTGTCGGCGTGACCGAGGCGGAGCGCGCCGAGATCCGCCGCGCGGTGCATGCGAACCTGGCCGAGCGGGGCTTGCTGGATGGCGGTCGGCTGGACTCCGCGCTGGAGTCGCGGCTGGCGACGCTGGCGTCCGCGGAGGTCTACGTCGAGTGCGAGGCGCTGCCCGAGCTGGACGCGGAGGCGCCGTTCCGGGCGGTGGCCGCGGCCGGCGGCAGGCGGGGCGTGCTGGCGGCGCAGCCGAGCCGGACGATCGGGCTGTCCGGGATCCGCGACACGGAGATCTTCACGGCGGTCGTCGACCTGCTGCCCCCGCTGGAGCCCGGGCCCGGCTACGGGGTCAGCCTGCCGGCCGACGCCCTCGCCGGGGACGGTGCTTCGCGTGCCGCCGCACGCCAGTTGGAGGAAGTGCGGGCGATCCAGTCCCGGCCGGTGCTTGGTGCGGGCCAGTTCACGGTGCGGGCGCGCGCGGATGGACGGCCGCGGCGGGTCGGCGGGGTGAGCTGGTTCCGCACTGATCAGGGGGCGTACCTGGGCACGGTCGAACCGGGCCGCGGGGGAGCCACCTGGGTGAACGTGGTGCCCACCGACTCGGCCCGGCTCGCCGCACGGCTGGCGGAGCTGCTCGGCTGATGCCGACCCCGATGCGAAGGCCAAAGCAACCGGCCACCCAGCTCACGCAGCCGCGCACGTCGCGCGCGGAACTCGCGCCGCCGAGGGGGAACTCGCGCGTTTGAGCGTGGGACTCGCGGGGCTCTCGCGAGTCCCACGCTCGTGGGTGCGAGTTCTGCGGTTGTGGGGGCGAGATCGCCCTTGCGTTCGGAAGGTTTTGGTCGGGCACGCTCGCCGGCCGTCACCCCATTTCCCACCGAGCCCCACCCGCAAGCCCCACTTCCCACCACCACCGCCCCCACTTCCTCCCACCACCTGCCCCACCGGGCCCCGCCATGCCCCGCAACCAGGCCCGTGAGCTAACCGGCGTGGGGGAGGGCCGCCGGCGCCCCCCACCTTCTCCCCACTTCGCCCCCATGCGCTGACCTGCGAAAACACCGAAACGTTCGCCCGGTCGGGCGCGTCCGTGGCGTTGACTGTGGGGAAAAGTGGGGTACGGTGGTGCCCAGTGGGGCGGAAGGGAGGCCCCAAGGGCCGCATCCGGTGGAGCACCGGGGGCGGTGGGGAGGTGAGTGCCGGTGTTCCTCGGCACCCACACCCCCAAGCTGGACGACAAGGGGCGGCTCACGCTGCCCGCGAAGTTCCGCGACGCGCTGGCAGGTGGGCTGATGGTCACCAAGGGGCAAGATCACTGCCTCTTCGTCTTCCCGCGCGCGGAGTTCGAGCAGCTGGCCCGCAAGGTCGCGGAGGCGCCCTTCACGAACGAGGCGGTGCGGGCCTACCAGCGGTACCTGTTCGCGGGCACCGACGAGCAGCGTCCGGACGGCCAGGGGCGCATCGCGATCGCGCCAGAGCTGCGGCGCTACGCCGGGCTCAACAAGGAGTGTGTGGTCATCGGGGCGATCACGCGCTTGGAGATCTGGGACGCCCAGCGGTGGGAGTCCTACCTGGAGGAACACGAGGACAGCTACGCGCAGGCCCAGGAAGAGGTCTTGCCGGGGGTCTTCTAGTGACCCGCGCCGTCGGGGGGCGCGGGTGGCGAAACGCAAGTGGGGGCGGGATCCGGCGACGGATGTCGTGAGGCCTCTGTCCGCTCAGCGGCCCTGGTGCACCTTCCCCGGCACCAGGTCCGCAGCGGGCGGGCGGGGACCTGACGGCATCCGGACGACGGTGTAAGGGGGTGGGAGAAGTGGCAGCCGAGGCCGCGCACGTGCCGGTCATGACCGGGCGCGTGCTGGAGCTGTTCGCTCCCGCGCTGGAGGGCCGCCCGGCCGTGGTGGTCGACGCGACCACCGGGCTCGGCGGGCACTCCGAGGCGCTGCTCACCGCCTTCCCGCAGCTGAAGCTCATCGGCCTGGACCGGGATCCGCACGCGCTGGAACGCTCCGGCGCGCGGCTGGCGAAGTTCGGCGACCGGGTCGAGCTGGTGCACGCGGTCTACGACACCCTGCCGGACGTCCTCGCCCGGCTGGGACTGTCCCGTGTGGACGGCGTGATGTTCGACCTCGGCGTGTCCTCCATGCAGCTGGACGAGGAGGAGCGCGGGTTCGCCTATGCCCGCGACGCCCCGCTGGACATGCGGATGGACCCCACCACCGGGCAGACCGCGGCGGACGTGCTCAACACCTACGAGCCCGGCGAGCTGGTCCGGATCCTGCGCGAGTACGGCGAGGAGCGGTTCGCCCAGCGGATCGTCAAGGCGATCGTCGCGGAGCGGGCGCGGCAGCCGTTCGACCGCAGCGAACGGCTGGTGCGGCTGCTCTACGACGCGGTGCCCGCGGCGAGCCGCCGCACCGGCGGACACCCGGCCAAGCGCACGTTCCAGGCGCTGCGCATCGAGGTCAACGGCGAGCTGGAGGTGCTGCGGCGGGCGATCCCCGCGGCGCTGTCCGCGCTGGTCGTCGGTGGCCGGATCGTCGTCGAGTCCTACCACTCGCTGGAGGACCGCATCGTCAAGCAGGCCTTCGCGGAGCTCGCGAAGTCGCGGACGCCGCCGGGCCTGCCCGTCGAACTCCCCGGCCACGGGCCGGAACTGAAGTTGATCACGCGTGGCGCCGAGAAGGCGAGCGAGGAAGAGATCGAACAGAACCCGAGGGCGGCGTCGGTGCGGCTGCGGGTGGCGGAACGGATCAAGGAGGCGGACGCATGACAGCGCCTACGCGGACACGCAGGCAGGCCGGTGCCGAGCCGCGACGGCGCCCGCGCCGTTCGGACACCCCCGCCGAGGAAGGCCTGGGCACACCGGTACCGGCCAAGCGCCGCCCCCGGCGGCAGCCGGCCCAGCGCACCACCGCCGCCGAGCGCGCCTACGCCCGGCGGGCGCAGCGCGCCGAGGGCCTCAAGCGCACCGCGCCCGAGCCGCAGCGCGAGAAGACCCGGCTGAAGCTGCGGGTGCCGCGGTCGCGCGCCACGTTCGTGCTGCTGGTGATGGTGCTGCTCGCCGCCGGTGTGGTGGTCACGCTGCTGCTGTCCACGCAGGCGATCGCCGACTCCTACCGACTCGAGCAGCTGCGCGACGACAACGCCGCGCTGGCCGAGCGGGTCGAACAGCTGCAGCAGGATGTCAGCGGCGCGGAGTCGCCGTCGTCGCTGGCCGAGCGGGCCAAGGCGCTGGGCATGGTGCCCGCGGAGGACCCCGCGCACCTGGTGCTGAACCCGGACGGGTCGGTGACCGTCGTCGGCGAGCCGAAGAAGGCCGAGGGCGCCCCGGCCGCCCAGGAGCAGACCGCGCCGGTGGTGCCGCAGGGCACCCCGGTGGGCGGCCGCCCGATCGAGGGTGACGTGCCGCAGGGCGACAGCCAGGTCGTCCAGCCGCAGGACCAGGCGCAGGTGCCGCCTGCCGGCGGGCAGACGCAGGCGCCGGGACAGCAGACCACGGGAGGGCAGTGATGGCCCGTCCGGGACGCCGCAGCTACGGCGCCCGCATGCGCCAGGTGGCCGGCCAGCCGAACGCCGCCACCGGCAAGGGCCGCTACGTCGGCGTGCGCATCGCGCTCGTGGCCGTACTCGTCCTGGCCGGTCTCAAGCTCGTGCAGGTGCAGGGCTTCCAGGCCGCGGCCCTGTCGGCGAAGGCGGAGAGCCAGCGCAGCACCACGATCCCCATCCCGGCCAAGCGTGGGTCCATTGTGGACCGCAACAACGTCAAGCTGGCGTTCACCGTGGAAACGCGCGCGCTGTCGGTGAACCTGCGCGCGATGCGCAAGGCGTGGGACGAGGTCGCGGCGAAGAACCCGGCGGGGGGCCAGAACTACGAGACGCGCGCGGCGGACGCTGCGAAGTTCATCGCCGCCAAGCTGCCCGGCCGGGTCACCGAGGCCGAGCTGCTCGCCGACTTCCACAAGACCACGTCGTTCACCTACCTGGTCGACGGGGTCGAGCCCTCGATCGCCGAGGAGATCACCAAGGCGTTCCCGGAGATCGGCGCCGAGGTGCGCGCGGCCCGCGAGTACCCGGGCGACACGCTGGCCTCGAACGTCGTCGGACTGGCCAACTGGCGGATGGACGACCCCGACGTGTCCAAGCACAGCCTGCAGGGCCTGGCGGGGCTGGAGTACACGCTCAACGCCGACCTGGCGGGCCAGCCGGGCCGTTACGTCGCGGACACCAAGCAGGGCAACGACAACGTCATCATCCCCGGCACCGAGCGGGACGTGCAGCCCGCGACCCCGGGCAACGACGTCGTGCTCACGCTCGACTCGGACACGCAGTACTTCCTGCAGAACGCGCTGGCCGACTACGTGCGGCAGTCGCACGCCAAGGGCGCCAGCGCGGTCGTGATGGACGCCAAGACCGGCGAGATCTACGCGATCGCCGACGACGCGACGTTCAACCCGTACGACAACAAGACCTACACGCAGTCGCTGATGGACCTGCAGGCGGTGTCCACGCCGTTCGAGCCGGGCTCGGTGAACAAGATCGTGACCGCCACCGCGGCGATCGACCAGGGTCTGGTGACGCCCGAGTCGGTGCTGCAGGTGCCCGGCTCGCTGAAGGTCGCCGACCACACCGTGCACGACGCGTGGGTGCACGGCACGCAGAACTTCTCGGTCACCGGCATCTTCGCCAAGTCGTCGAACGTCGGGACGCTGCTGCTGGCCCAGCAGCTCGGGCCGGACAAGTACCTGGACTACCTCAAGCGCTTCGGAATCGGGCAGAGCGCGGGCCTGGGCCTGTCCGGGGAGAGCCGCGGGTTCGTGCCGCCGCGCAACACCTGGACCGGCACCACGTTCGGCAACCTGCCGATCGGGCAGGGCCTGTCGATGACCGTGGTGCAGATGACGGCGATGTACCAGGCGATCGCGAACAACGGCCTGCGCGTGCAGCCGAGCATCGTCAAGCAGGAGATCCGCCCGGACGGCACCGTGGTGCCGAAGGCGGCGCCGGAGACGACGCAGGTGGTCAGCCCGGAGACCGCGACGACGGTGCGGAACATGATGCGCGCGGTCACCCAGACCGGGAGGAACGGCAACAGCGGGACGGCGCCGACGGCGGCGCTGGAGGGCTACCAGATCTCCGGCAAGACCGGCACCGGCCAGCAGGTCAACCCGGCCACCGGGGCGTACAGCGACACCCTCTACAACATCACCTTCGCCGGGATCCTGCCCGCGGACAACCCGCGGTTCGTCGTAGGCATCCGCCTGGACGCGCCGGACACCACGCTGCCCGCGGGCCACTCGGCGGCGCCGCTGTTCCACGACATCGCCTCGTACCTGACGCAGCGGTTCCAGATCCCGCTGTCCGACGGCACGGCGCCGTACGTGCCGCTCGTGCTGCCCTGAGGTCCGCCCATCAGCGGTGGAGCCGCCCCCGCCACCAGCCTCGCCCGGCGAGGCGTCGTGGGGATTCCCGTCGCTGTCCAATCGAGACACATGCGGTAGGAGTACCGGGCCGCAAGCGGGGAATCCCGGCTCGGTAACCTTCCGTGCTGTGTCGGTGGAAGCGTCTGGAAGCAGCACCATGTCGCAGGAAGCGGAGGGGCGGGTACCGGACAGCCCGGTGAAGGCGGCGGTGGCGCCGCCACGGCCGACCCGCATCGAGCCGGTCCCGCTCACCACGCTCGTCGCGCGCGCGGACGCGCGCCTGGTCGGCGAGCCGCACTGGCCGGGCGACACGGTCGTTACGGGGGCCACCCTGCGGGCCCAGCACGTCCTGCCCGGCGACCTGTTCGCCGCGCTGCCCGGCGCGCGGGCGCACGGGGCGGACTTCGCCGCGGAGGCCATCGCGGCCGGGGCGGCGGCGGTGCTGACCGACGAGGCGGGCGCGGACCGGCCGGCGCTGCGCGAGGCGGGCGTCCCGGTGCTGGTGCACCCGGACCCGCGCGGCGTGCTCGGCTCGGTGGCCGCCTGGATCTACGGCGAGCCGTCGCTGGAGCTGGCCGTCCTCGGCATCACCGGCACGTCGGGCAAGACCACCACGACCTACCTGGTCGAGTCGGGCCTGCGCGCCGCCGGGCACGTGACCGGCCTGATCGGCACCATCGAGACCCGCATCGCCGGCGAGCGGCTGGCCAGCGCGTTCACCACGCCCGAGGCGCCGGACCTGCAGGCGCTGCTGGCGGTGATGGTCGAGCAGGGCGTCACGCACGTGCCGATGGAGGTGTCCAGCCACGCGCTCGCGCTGGGCCGCGTCAACGGCACCCGCTTCGCGGTCGGCGCGTTCACCAACCTCTCCCAGGACCACCTGGACTTCCACCGCGACATGGAGGAGTACTTCGCCGCCAAGTCGCTGCTGTTCGACGGCCGCTCCACCACCGAGGTGGTGTGCATCGACACCGCGTGGGGCCAGGCGCTGCTGACGCCCCACACGATCACCGTGACCACCGAGCCGGGCGTGGACGCCAGCTGGACCGCCACGGACTTCGCCACCACCCCGACCGGTGAGCAGAGCTTCACGCTGCACTCGCCCGCCGGCCGCACCGCGCGCGCCACGCTGCCGCTGCCGGGCACCTTCAACATCGCCAACGCGCTGCTGGCCGCGGCGATCCTGGAGACCTGCGGCGTCACGCTGGAGGAGACGGTCACCGGGCTGGCGCACGTAGAGGTCCCCGGCCGGATGGAGCGGGTGTACCTGGGCCAGGACTTCACCGCCGTCGTCGACTACGCCCACAAGCCGGCCGCGGTGGCGCAGGCCCTGGACGCGCTGCGCGCCCGCACCGAGGGCCGGATCATCACCGTCCTCGGCTGCGGCGGCGACCGGGACACCGCGAAGCGCCCGATGATGGGCGAGGCCGCCGCGAAGCGCAGCGAGGTACTCATCGTCACCGACGACAACCCGCGGTCGGAGGACCCGGCCGCGATCCGCGCCGCGATGCTGACCGGGGCCCGTGCGGCCGGTCACGACGCGGGCGAGGTGCTGGAGATCGGCGACCGGCGCGAGGCGATCGTCAAGGCCGTCGAGTTGGCCGGGGCGGGGGACGTCGTGCTGATCGCGGGGAAGGGCCACGAGACCGGCCAGGAGGCCGCGGGCGTCGTGCACCCCTTCTCCGACCGCGACGAGCTGGCGGCGGCGATACGGCGCCGGCTCGAAGAGAACCAGGAGACCCGTTGATCCCGCTGACCCTGGAGCAGATCGCCGCCGTCACCGGCGGGCGGCTGCACCGCACCGACGGACGCGAGACGGTCACCGGCAGCGTCGAGTTCGACTCGCGCCGCCTCACCCCGGGCGGGCTGTTCGTCGCCCTGCCCGGCGAGAAGGTCGACGGGCACGCCTTCGCCGGCAAGGCGATGGAGAGCGGCGCCGCCGGCGTACTGGCCGCGCGCGAGGTCGACGCCCGCGCGGTGATCGTGCCGCCGCTGCCGCCCGGCCAGGCGCACGAGCGCGCGCTGGCGCTGACCGGCGACAAGGACGGCTCCGGCGCCGCCGTGCTGGCCGCGCTGGCCAAGCTGGCCCGGCACGTGGTGATCGAGCTGTCCCGCGGCGGGCTCGCCGTCGTCGGGGTCACCGGCTCCTCCGGCAAGACCTCCACCAAGGACCTCATCGCGCAGCTGCTGGAGCCGATGGGCGAGACGGTCGCGCCGCCCGGATCGTTCAACAACGAGCTGGGCCACCCGTGGACCGCGCTGCGCGCCGACGAGCGCACCCGCCACCTGGTGCTGGAGATGTCCGCCCGCGGCCCAGGCCACATCGCGCACCTCGCGGAGGTCGCCCCGCCGCGCATCGGCGCGGTGCTCAACGTGGGCAGCGCCCACGTCGGCGAGTTCGGCTCGCGCGAGGCGATCGCCAAGACCAAGGGCGAGCTGGTCGAGGCCCTGCCGTCGGTGGACGAGGGCGGGGTCGCGGTCCTCAACCTGGACGACCCGCTGGTCGCGGCGATGGCGAGCCGCACGACGGCCCGCGTCGTCGGTGTCGGCGAGCACCCGGACGCGCAGGTGCGCGCCGAGGACATCACCCTCGACGAGCAGGCCCGCGCCTCCTTCCGGCTCATCACTCCCGCCGGGGAGGCGCCGGTGACGCTGTCGCTGTACGGCGAGCACCACGTCGGCAACGCGCTCACGGCCGCCGCGATCGCGCTCGAACTGGGCGCGACCGTCGAGCAGGTCGCGCAGCGCCTGTCGGCCGCCCAGCGCCGCTCCGCGCGCCGCATGGAGGTCACCACCAGGGCCGACGGCGTCGTGGTCATGAACGACTCCTACAACGCCAACCCGGAGTCGATGCGCGCCGCGCTCAAGACACTGGCCTCGGCCAGCCGCGGCAAGCGGTCTTGGGCGGTCCTCGGTGTGATGGGCGAACTCGGTGCCGATAGCGTGTCCGCGCACGACGAGATCGGCCGCCTCGCGGTCCGGCTCAACATCAGCAGGCTCGTGGTGGTCGGAGACGAGGCCGCCGCGATGCACCAGGGCGCCAGCCACGAGGGTTCGTGGGGTGAGGAGTCCGTGCTGGTGCCCGACGCCGCCGCCGCGATCGACCTCCTGCGCGAGCAGCTGGAACCCGGTGACGTCGTGCTCGTGAAGGCTTCGAAGGTCGCCGAGCTCTGGCTCGTCGCTGACGCACTGCTCAAGGAAGGTGTTGCGTGATCAGCATTCTGATCGCGGCCGCGATCGGTCTCCTGGTCTCCATCCTGCTCACGCCCTACCTCATCCGGGTGTTCTCCCGGCAGGGCTTCGGCCAGGAGATCCGCGAGGAGGGCCCGCAGGGCCACAAGTCCAAGCGCGGCACGCCCACGATGGGCGGGGTCGCGATCATCATCGCGATGGTGGTCGGCTACTTCGCCGCGCACCTGATGAACTGGATCGGCTCCGGCAGCTCCGCGAACGACGGCCCGTCCGCGTCCGGCCTGCTGGTGCTGTTCCTCGCGGTCGGCCTCGGCGTGGTGGGGTTCCTCGACGACTTCATCAAGATCCGCAAGCAGCGCAACCTGGGGCTGAACAAGACCGCGAAGCTGGTCGGCCAGCTCGTGGTCGCGGTCGCCTTCGGCATCCTGGCGCTGCAGTTCGCCGACCGCTACGGCCTCACCCCGGCCTCGCGGAACCTCAGCTACGTGCGTGACCTCGCGCTGATCACCTTCCCCGCGGTGATCTTCGTGATCTTCTGCTACGTGGTCATCTCCGGCTGGTCGAACGCGGTGAACTTCACCGACGGCCTGGACGGCTTGGCCGGCGGCACCTCGGCGATGGTGCTCGCCACCTACGTGGTGATCGCGTTCTGGCAGGCCCGCCTGTCCTGCGTGGTGACCCCGCAGGCCGCCTGCTACGACGTGCGCGACCCGCTGGACCTGGCCGTGGTCGCGGCCGCCGCGGCCGGGGCCTGCGTCGGCTTCCTGTGGTGGAACGCCGCGCCCGCGAAGATCTTCATGGGCGACACCGGTTCGCTGGCGCTGGGCGGCCTGGTCGCGGGCCTGTCCATCACCACCCGCACCGAGCTGCTCGCCATCGTCATCGGCGGCCTGTTCATGGTCGAGATGATCTCGGTGGTGCTGCAGATCGCGGTGTTCCGCACGACGCGCCGCCGCCTGTTCCGGATGGCGCCGTTCCACCACCACTTCGAGCTGGCCGGCTGGGCCGAAACCACGGTGATCATCCGGTTCTGGCTGCTCGCGGCCATCTGCTGCATGTTCGGCCTCGGCCTCTTCTACTCCGAACAGCTGGGCGCGGGAGGCTGACAGTGTTCGCCGGACGCAACGTGCTCGTCGCCGGCGCCGGGGTCACCGGGCGCTCGGCCGTGCGGGCCCTGACCGAGCGTGGCGCCCGGGTCACGGTCACCGACGGCAACGCCGAGCGGCTGGCCGAGCTGGACGGCCTGGGCGCCGAACTGGCCCCGGGCCTCACCGAACCGCCCGCCGGCACCGACCTGGTGGTCACCAGCCCCGGCTGGCGGCCGACCGCGCCGCTGCTGGTCGCCTCGGCCGCCGCAGGCATCGAGGTGATCGGCGACGTCGAGCTGGCCTGGCGCGCCTCCCGGGACCTGCCGAACCCGGCCACCTGGCTCGCCGTCACCGGCACCAACGGCAAGACCACGACGGTGGGCATGCTGGAGTCGATGCTGCGTGCCGGCGGAGTGCACGCGCTGGCCTGCGGCAACATCGGCCTGCCGGTGCTGGACGCGGTGTTCGAGGGTTACGAGGCGCTGGCGGTGGAGCTGTCCAGCTTCCAGCTGCACTGGTCCTCGACGCTCGCGCCGCACGCGTCGGTGGTGCTCAACCTCGCCGAGGACCACCTGGACTGGCACGGCACGATGGAGTCCTACGCCGCCGCGAAGGGCACCATCCACGCCCACTCGAACGTCGTCGTGCACAACTCGGACGATCCGTGGTCGGTGCGGCTGGCCGGCGAGTACGCCCCCGCCGGGGCGAAGCGCGTCGGGTTCCGGCTGGACACCCCGCGGCCGGGCGAGCTGGGCCTCGTCGAGGACCTGCTGATCGACCGCGCCTACGGCCCGGACCCGCAGCACTCCGCCGACGAGCTGATCTCGGTGAGCGAGGTGCGCCCGGCGGGCCCGCACAACCTCGCCAACGCCCTCGCCGCGGCCGCGCTGGCCCGCGCCTACGGCATCGACCCCGCGGGGGTCGCCAAGGGCCTGCGCGAGTTCCAGCCGGGCGCGCACCGAGCCGTCGAGGTGGGCGAGTTCGGCGGGGTCCGCTACGTCAACGACTCCAAGGCCACCAACCCGCACGCCGCGGCCGGGTCGCTGCTCGCGCACTCCAGCGTGGTGTGGATCGCGGGCGGGCAGCTCAAGGGCGCCGCGGTCGACGAGCTGGTCGAGGTGGTCGCCGGGCGGCTGCGTGGCGTGGTGCTGATGGGCGCCGACGCCCCGGTGATCGCCGCCGCTCTCGCGCGACACGCGCCGGATGTCCCCGTCCATCGGGTCGCCTCGGGTGACGATGGGGCCATGAACGAGGCGGTCTCGGTGGCCAGCGACCTGGCCCGGCCCGGTGACGTGGTGCTGCTGGCGCCCGCCGGAGCGTCCCTGGACATGTTCCGCAACTACGCCCATCGGGGTGACGCCTTCGCCGACGCGGTCCTGGCCCGTGCCTCGGGGTCTGCCGATGACGGTCGTTGAGGACAAGGAGCAGGACAGCGCGCCACGCAGACGGGACCGGGGCGACCGGCAGAGCCCGGCGCGCGCGACGTTCACCGCGCTGACCGCGTGGCTGTCCCGTCCGCTGGCCGACTTCCACCTGGTGCTGGCCCTGACCGGCCTGCTGACGTCGATCGGCATCGTGATGGTGCTGTCGGCGTCCTCGGTGGCCTCGGTCGACCCGGACACCGGCTCGGGCGTGTACTCGCTGTTCAAGAAGCACCTGATCTTCGTGCTCACCGGGTCGGTCGTGTTCTGGGTGGCGCTGCGGATGCCGCTGAAGCGGACCCGCGCGCTGTCCTCCATGGCCGTGGTGGTGTGCCTGGCGATGCTGGCGCTGGTGCTGACGCCGCTCGGTTCGGCGGGCGGCGGCGCCCAGCGGTGGTTCGTGGTGGGCGGCTTCTCGGTGCAGCCGGTCGAGTTCACCAAGGTCGCCTTCGCGCTGTGGGGGGCGCACGTGCTGGTCACCAAGTACCACGTGCTGCACCAGTGGCGGCACCTGATGGTGCCGGTGGTGCCGGTCGCGCTGCTGATGTTCGCGCTGGTCATGGCACAGCCCAACCTGTCCGGCACGATCACGCTCGGCGTGGTGCTGCTGTCGCTGCTGTGGTTCGCCGGCGCGCCCAAGCGGCTGTTCGCGGTGATCCTGGCCGGCGGCGTCGCCGGGGCAGTGGTGCTGGCGCTGACCGCGTCCTACCGCATGTCGCGGGTGATGTCGTTCCTGTCGCCGGGCTCGGACACCAGCGGCGCCGCGTACCAGGCCACGCAGGCCAAGTACGCGCTGGCCGACGGCGGCCTGTTCGGCAAGGGCCTCGGGCAGGGGCCGTCGAAGTGGTCCTACCTGCCCAACGTGCAGAACGACTTCATCTTCGCGGTGATCGGCGAGGAGCTCGGGTTCATCGGCTGCATCGTGGTCATCGGCCTGTTCGTCGGGCTCGCGATCGTGGGCCTGCGCATCGCCATGCGTAACCTGGACCCGTGGATCCGGATCACCGCCGGCACGCTGACGGTGTTCACGGTGTCGCAGGCCGGGATCAACATCGGCTACGTGGTCGGGCTGCTGCCCGTCACCGGCGTGACGCTGCCGCTGATCTCGGCGGGCGGCACGTCCATCTGGGTCACCATGTTCCTGATGGGCCTGCTGGCCAACGCCGCCCGGCACGAGCCGGAGTCGGTCGCGGCGCTGCGGTCGCAGGGGCCGGGCAAGTTCGGCCGCCTCCTGCGCCTGCCCGCCCCCGAGGTCTACCGGCCGCCGGCGCGGCGGCGGGGGAGCGGCCGTCCGGCACCCCGCGGTGACCGGCCATCGGGCCGCGGGGCACGATCGGCGCAGGCGCCCGAGCGCCGGCGCTCGACGCCGGCCAGACGGGGAAGTTCAGTGCGGAGAGGGACGTAGGAGCAAGTGAGCAAGGCGGTTACCGGCGTGGCTCCCACCGTGGTGGTGGCGGGCGGCGGCACGGCCGGACACATCGAACCCGCGCTGGCGCTGGCCGACGCCGTGCGGCGGCTGCGGCCGGACGCCACGGTGGTCGCACTCGGCACGTCCCGCGGGCTGGAGAACAAGCTGGTCCCGGCGCGCGGATACCCGCTGGAGCTGATCCCGCCGGTGCCGCTGCCGCGCAAGCCGACCACCGATCTGCTGCGGCTGCCGCTGAAGATCCGCGACTCGGTGAAGCAGACGCGCGAGGTGCTGGACCGGGTCGGCGCGGACGTCGTGGTCGGGTTCGGCGGTTACGTGTCGCTGCCGGCGTACTTCGCCGCGCGCGGCCGGGTGCCGATCGTGGTGCACGAGGCCAACCAGTCGCCGGGTCTGGCCAACCGGGTCGGCGCGCGCTTCGCGAAGCGGGTCGCGGTCGCGGTGCCGGGCACGCCGCTGCCGGGCGCGGAGGTCGTGGGCATCCCGCTGCGGCGGTCGATCACCTCGCTGGACCGGGTGGCGCTGCGGGCGGAGGCCCGCGCGCACTTCGGGCTCGACCCGGACGCGCCGACGCTGCTGGTGTTCGGCGGTTCGCAGGGCGCCCAGTCGATCAACAACGCGGTGTCCGGCGCGGCCAAGGAGCTGGCCGAGGCCGGGATCGGCGTGCTGCACGCGCACGGTCCGAAGAACAGCCTGGTCGTGCAGGAGTTCCCGGGCCGCCCGCCGTACGTGCCGGTGCCCTACCTGGAGCGGATGGACCTGGCCTACGCGGCGGCCGACGTGGTGCTGTGCCGGTCCGGCGCGATGACCGCGGCCGAGGTGTCCGCGGTCGGGCTGCCCGCGGTGTTCGTGCCGCTGCCGCACGGCAACGGCGAGCAGGCGATCAACGCCAGGCCCGCGGTGGATGCCGGCGCGGCGCTGCTGGTGCCCGACGCCGACCTGACCCCGGCGAAGGTGGCCGAGCTGGTCGTCCCGCTGGTCACCGACGCCGCCCGGGTCGCTCGGATGGGGTCGGCGGCGGTCGGGCTCGGCCACCGCGAGGCTGACGAGGTGCTGGCGCGGATCGTCCTGGAGGTGTGCGGAAAGTGAGCGACGTTCCCGCAGAGCTGAGCCGGGCCCACCTGATCGGGATCGGCGGCGCGGGCATGAGCGGCATCGCGCGGATCCTGCTGGCGCGCGGCGCCCGCGTGTCCGGCTCGGACGCCAAGGACTCCCGCGCGTTCCTGACGTTGCGCGCGCAGGGCGCCGAGATCGGCATCGGGCAGCGCCCGGAGAACCTGGACGCGCTGCCCGGCGGCCCGTCCGCGGTGGTCGTGTCGACCGCGATCAAGGAGAGCAACCCGGAGCTGGTGGCCGCCCGCGAGCGCGGCATCCCGGTGCTGCACCGGGCGCAGGCGCTGGCGCTGCTGATGGCCGGGCACCGGGTCGCCTGCATCGCGGGCACGCACGGCAAGACCTCGACCACGTCCATGCTCACCGTCGCGCTGCAGCACTGTCGGCTGGACCCGTCGTTCGCGATCGGGGGCGACCTCAACGAGTCCGGCGCGAACGCCCACCACGGCGAGGGCGGGCTGTTCGTGGCCGAGGCCGACGAGAGCGACGGGTCGTTCCTGAGCTACTCGCCGTCGGTGGCGGTGGTGACCAACGTCGAGCCGGACCACCTGGACCACCACGGCACCGCCGAGGCCTACACGGCCGTCTTCACGCAGTTCACGCGCCGGATCGAGCCGGGCGGCCTGCTGATCGTGTGCGCCGACGACGAGGCCGCGAACGCGCTGGGCGACCACGCGGCGGCCGCGGGCGTGCGGGTGCGCCGGTACGGCCGGTCGGTGACGGATCCGGGCGACGCCAAGGTGCTGGACTACCGGCCCGCCGACGGCGGCGGGATCATCCGGATCGCACTGGACGGCCGGGAGACCGACGTGCGGGTCGCGGTTCCGGGCGAGCACATGGCCTTCAACGCCGTGGCCGCCCTGCTGGCCGGGCTGGAGCTGGGCGCGCCGCTGGACGGGCTGTCCGAGGGGCTGGCCGCGTTCGGCGGGGTGCGGCGCCGGTTCGAGTTCAAGGGCCGCGCCGGCGACGTGCGGGTCTACGACGACTACGCCCACCACCCCACGGAGGTCGCCGCGCAGCTGCGCGCGGTGCGGCACGCGGCCGGGAGCGGCCGCGTGGTCGTGGTGTTCCAGCCGCACCTGTACTCGCGCACGAAGCTGTTCGCGGCGGAGTTCGCCGAGGCGCTGGGGCTGGCCGACGAGGTCGTGCTGCTGAATGTCTACGGCGCGCGGGAGGAGCCGGAGCCGGGTGTCAGCGGTACGTTGATCGCGGAGAAGATCACCGGCGCCGGGGTGCACTACGAGCCGGCGTTCGACCGGGCCGTGGCGCTGGCCGCGGATCTGGTCAAGCCCGGCGACCTGCTGGTCACCATGGGCGCGGGCGACGTGACGCAGCTGGGGCCGGAGATCCTGGCGGAGCTGGACCGGCGGGCCGGGGGCTAGGTGGCGACGCGAGCGCGGAGCGAGGAGCGCAGCAGGCCGTCCACGCGGCGGTCGTCGTCGGCGGTGCGCAGCCGCCGGGGACGGCGCCCGCTGACGGCGCGGCGGCGCACCGGCACGGGCGTCTCGCGGCGCCGCGCGCTGCGGCGCCGCTGGGTGGCGTTGCTGACCGTGCTGACGGTGGCCGGCCTGGCGTACGTCGTGTTGTTCACGTCGCTGCTGGGCGTGCGGTCGGTGGAGGTGCACGGCGCGAACAGCGTGCCGGGGGACCAGATCCTGGCCGCTGCCGCGGTGCCCGACCTGAAGCCGATGCTGTTGCTGGACACCGACGAGATCGCCGCCCGCGTGACGGCGATCCCCGGGGTGGCCACTGTGGACGTCTCCAGGTCGTGGCCGTCCACTGTAGACATTACGGTGACGGAGCGGACGCCGATCGGCTTCACCGCGGCGGCCGACGGGTTCCACCTGGTCGATTCCGGCGGTCTGGACTACAAGACGGTGCAGAACAAGCCGGAGGGCCTGCCGGAGGTGCAGGTGGCGGCGGTTGCCCCGGACGACCCGGTGACGCGTTCGGTGGTGGCGGTGCTCGCGACGGTGCCCGCGCCGCTGAAGGGGCAGATCACCGTCGTGCGGGCCAAGACCCCGGGCGGCGTGGAGTTCACGCTGGCCGGCGGAAAGACCGTGCGCTGGGGGAACGCGGAGAAGGCGGACCGCAAGGCGCAGGTGCTGAACGTGCTGCTGACCCGCGAGGGGCAGGTCTACGACGTCGCGAGCCCCGAGCTGCCGACCGTCTCCTGAGGACGGACACGCGGTCGCACGTCGTCGAGGATGTGCGACCGCGGGGCCATTGTCCTACGCGGGCTCAGTCGAGCGCCGCGTCCAGCGTGATCGTCGTGCCGGCCAGGGCCTTCGACACCGGGCAGGTCTGCTCGGCCGTCTTCGCCAGCTCGGCGAACTTCGCCGCGTCCACGCCGGGCACGCTGGCGCGCAGGGTGATCGCGATGCCGCTGATCTCGAAGCCGCCGCCCGCGGCCGGGCCGAGCGTGACCTCGGCGCTGACGTCGATGGAGTCGGCGCGCAGGTTCTGCGATTCCAGTACGCCGGACAGGTTCATCGCCAGGCACGACGAGTGCGCGGCGGCGATGAGTTCCTCCGGGCTGGTCTGGCCCTCCGGGTTGCCCGCGCGGGTCGGGAACGACACGTCGAACTGGCCTGCGTTCGACGAGTCGAGCGTGACGTGGCCCTTGCCGTTCTGCAGGCCGCCTTCCCAGTGGGTGGTGGCGTCGCGACTGGGCATGGTGTTCCCCTTCCGTTGGATGAAGATCCTTCCGCTCACAAACATAGCGCGCAATTCAATTGCGCGCAATACATCCACTGTGGAAAGCTGGCGGTCATGATCAGAACGGAGCCGGCCTTCGACGGCGGCGAGCGCGAGCAACTCGGGGCCTTCCTGGACTTCCTGCGCGAGGCCGTCGTGCTCAAGTGCGAGGGCCTGACCGACGAGCAGGCCCGCCGCAGCCTCGTGCCGAGCGAGCTGACCACGATCGCCGGCCTGGTCGGCCACCTGACCTATGTGGAGCACCGCTGGTTCGAGGTGGTCCTCGCCGGCCGTCTCAGCCGGTGGGACGAGAAGCTGGCCGCCGACCGCGACGCGGACTTCCGCGAGGCGCTCACGATCCCGCTCGGGGACCTGGTGGCCGCTTACCGCGCGCAGTGCGCGGTAAGCCGCGAGATCGCCGCCGGGCTGACGCCGGAGACCCTCGTGTCCTTCCGGGACGGCTCGGTCAACCTGCGTTACGTGCTGATCCACATGGTGGAGGAGACTGGGCGGCACGTCGGGCACCTCGACCTGCTGCGTGAGCTGACCGACGGCCGGACCGGCGAATGACGCGTCCGGCGCGGTGATTTTGCAACGCCACGGCCGACACGCGGCGTGGCTACTGGATTCCGGTTCGCCGGATCCCTACCGTCGGCGGACGGAGCGGGGAGTTGACATAACTCTGAACCTTGAGTTTAGGTTGAGGGTTTTTCGCTCCCGGTGAGCGGTACGAGGAATTCACGATAGGAAGGCGGACCCGATGACGCCCCCGCACAACTACCTCGCGGTGATCAAGGTCGTCGGCATCGGCGGAGGCGGCGTGAACGCCGTCAACCGCATGATCGAGGTCGGCCTCAAGGGTGTCGAGTTCATCGCGATCAACACGGACGCGCAGGCGCTGCTGATGTCCGACGCCGATGTCAAGCTCGACATCGGCCGCGAGCTGACCCGCGGCCTTGGCGCCGGCGCCAACCCCGAGGTGGGGCACAAGGCCGCCGAGGACCACCGCGAGGAGATCGAGGAGGTGCTCAAGGGCGCCGACATGGTCTTCGTGACCGCGGGCGAGGGCGGTGGCACCGGCACCGGCGGCGCGCCGGTGGTCGCCTCGATCGCGCGCAAGCTGGGCGCGCTCACGATCGGCGTGGTGACCCGGCCGTTCACCTTCGAGGGCAAGCGCCGCGGCAAGCAGGCCGAGGACGGCATCCAGGCGCTGCGCAACGAGTGCGACACCCTCATCGTCATCCCCAACGACCGGTTGCTGCAGCTCGGCGACATCGGCGTCAGCCTGATGGACGCGTTCCGCTCCGCCGACGAGGTCCTGCTCTCCGGTGTCCAGGGCATCACCGACCTGATCACCACCCCGGGTCTGATCAACCTGGACTTCGCCGACGTGAAGAGCGTGATGTCCGGCGCGGGCAGCGCGCTGATGGGCATCGGCTCCGCCCGCGGCGAGGGCCGGGCGGTGCAGGCCGCGGAGAAGGCGATCAACTCGCCGCTGCTGGAGGCCTCGATGGAGGGCGCGCACGGCGCGCTGCTGTCCATCGCGGGCGGCTCCGACCTCGGCCTGTTCGAGATCAACGAGGCCGCCTCGCTGGTGCAGGAGGCCGCGCACCCCGAGGCGAACATCATCTTCGGGACGATCATCGACGACTCCCTCGGCGACGAGGTGCGCGTGACGGTGATCGCGGCCGGGTTCGACTCCGGCTCGCCCACCCACAAGAAGCTCGAGCCGCCCGCCGTGGGCAACCGCTCGTCCACGGCCTCGGCCGAGGCCGGGCAGGTCCGCACGCCGGCGCCCGCGGCGTCGGCGCAGCCCCCGGCCCCGCCGGCGGGTGGCGGCTTCCCGGTGACGCCGCCGCGGACGCCGCCGTCGGGCACCAACTACGGCACGCCGCCCAGCGGGCTCCCGCAGGCCGGCGGCGGCAGCCGCGGCTACCCGGCGCCGCGCACGAGCACCAGCCAGGGCAGCCTGCCCAGCCGCGCCGTCCCGGTGACCGACGACCCGTCCGACGACGACGTGGACGTCCCGCCGTTCATGCGGCGTTGAACCCGGCGCCGGGCCTGACGTGCGGTCAGGCCCGGTCGTACCGCTCGATCTCCTCGACGGCGAGCGCGAGCACCCGCAGCTCGTCGTCGTCCAGGGGCCACGGCGGGGCCGATTCGGCCGCTTCCAGGCGCTCGCGCGCCAGGAGCGCCAGCAGGTCCGGCACCCCCGTGCCGAGCAGCATCTCGATGAGCGGGGCCGACCAGTGCGGGTAGGGGAACCGCGCGGCGTGCCGGCTCGCCTTGGCTTCCTGCCAGATCTTCCGCGCCGCCTCGGGCCCGTCGTGGTGCGCCGCGTCGTGCAGCAGGCGGCACCAGCCGATGTCCGAGCGGTACGCGGCGCCGCCGAACTCGCCCCACACGTCGGCCTCGGCGACCTCCCGGAACAGCCGCAGCGCCGCGTCGCGGTCGCCGGCCTCGTGCCGCGCGTGGGTCTCCGCCAGCTTCACGTTCAGGCGCTGCTCGGCGGTGGCGCCGTGCTTGGCGACGTACTCCTCGTGGTCGTGCGCGAGGTGCGCGGCGTCCTGCACCCGGTACGTGAGGTCCCACAGCTCCTGGACCTCCTCGTCCGGGCCGCCGTG
Source organism: Amycolatopsis methanolica 239 (assembly GCF_000739085.1). Lineage (NCBI taxonomy): Bacteria > Bacillati > Actinomycetota > Actinomycetes > Pseudonocardiales > Pseudonocardiaceae > Amycolatopsis > Amycolatopsis methanolica. The sequence continues at coordinate 2,630,435 of NZ_CP009110.1, forward strand.
CCCCAGCGCTTCGTCGATGAGGGCGACCGCGCGGTCGTTGTGCTCGTGCATCTCGCCGGACTCGAGGAACTCGATGTCGTCCAGGTGGCCGTAGGCCCCGGCGAGCGCGAACGCGCCCCGCACCGCCGGGTCCACCTCGTCCAGGCGCTCGTCCACGGCTTCGGCGATGCGGCCCCATCGTTCCTGTCCTGGCGGGGTGAACAGCGGGGCCAGCTCCGGCGGCAGCTTCCCGGAGGTGGCCAGTGCGCGGACGCTCGGGGGCACGGGTGGCAGGTCCATGGCGGTGAGACCGGCCGAGCACGGCGTCCGGTTCCCAGTAGGCTCAGGGGAAACCAGGCGAGTGGAGGTAATGGGACTTGCGCATCCGTCGGGTGGTCACGACCAGGGCGGGTGGCGTTTCGGCGCCGCCGTACGACACGTTCAACCTCGGCGACCACGTCGGTGACGACCCGGGCGCGGTCGAGGCCAACCGCAAGCGGCTGGGCACCGAGCTCGGCGTGGAGCGGGTGGCCTGGATGGAGCAGGTGCACGGCCGCACGGTCACCGTCGTCGACGGCAGCGAGACCGCGCCCGCCGAGGCCACCGACGCGCTCGTGACGAAGACCCCCGGGCTGCCCGTCGCCGTGCTCGTCGCGGACTGCGTGCCGGTGCTGCTCGGCGACCCGGAGACCGGCGTGGTGGCCGCGGTGCACGCCGGCCGCGTCGGCGCCCGCGTCGGGGTGCTGCCCGCCGCGCTGGAGGCGATGGTCGAGGCGGGCGCCGAGATGGGCCGCATCGAGGTGCTGCTCGGCCCGGCCATCTGCGGCGAGTGCTACGAGGTGCCCGCCGGGATGGCCGCCGACGTGGACAAGCACCTGCCCGGCAGCGCGACCCGCACCCGCGGCGGCAAGCCGGGGCTGGACCTGCGCGCCGGGCTGTGGCGCCAGCTCGCCGAGGCCGGCGTCGGCAAGGTCGGCGTCGACCCGCGCTGCACGGCCGAGGACCCGACCCTGTTCAGCTACCGGCGCGACGGCACCACCGGTCGAATCGCCGCGCTGACCTGGGCCGAGCCGGAATGAGCGACGAGCAGCGCCGGGAGGAGATCGCCAAGGCGCTCGCAGCCGTGGAGGCGCGGGTCGCCGACGCGTGCGCGGCGGCCGGACGGCCGCGCGCCGAGGTGCGCCTGCTCGCCGTCACCAAGACCTTCCCCGCGACTGACGCGGCCCTGCTCGCCGACCTCGGCCAGACGGACCTCGGGGAGAACCGCGACCAGGAGGCCGGCCCCAAGGCGGCCGAGCTGCGGGCGCTGCGGCCGGACGCGCGGCCGCGCTGGCACATGATCGGGCGGCTGCAGCGCAACAAGGCGAGGTCGGTGGTGCGCTGGGCCGACGAGGTCCAGTCCGTCGACTCGGTCCGGCTCGCCGACGCGCTCGCCAAGGCGCTGCGCAGCGCGCGCGAGGCGGGGGAGCGGTCGGCTCCGCTGGACGTCCTGATCCAGGCCAGCCTCGACGACGATCCGTCACGAGGCGGCTGTCCGCTCCCTCACGTGGGTGAGCTGGCGGATCACATCGCCGGGCTGGACGGGCTGCGGCTGCGCGGGCTGATGGCGGTCGCGCCGCTGGGCGCGGACCCCGCCCCGGCCTTCGCGCGCCTGGCCGCGGCGGCCGCTGACCTCCGCCGGAGCCACCCGGACGCGGTGGAGCTGTCCGCGGGGATGAGTGGTGATCTTGAACCCGCCATCGCGCACGGTTCGACATGTGTGCGTGTCGGAACCGCGTTGCTCGGCGCGCGCGGTCTAGCCTCGCCGTAGCGAGATCACCCGGAAGTGAGCGATCGCGTCCGGGGAGTCAGGTGAGGGAGCGGCTAGGGAGAGGCATGAGCGCGCTGCAGAAGCTGAAGGCCTACTTCGGCATGATCCCGGCCGACAGTGACGGTTACGACGGCTACGACTCCTACGAGGCCGCCGACCGGTATGGCGAGGACTACCGCCGCGACTACGCGGACGAAGCCTACGACGGCTTCGACGAGGAGCCGCCGCCGCGTGCCCGCCGACGGTACCGCGACGGTTCCGACTACGACGAGGAGGGCCCGCTCCGCGCGCGGCCGCGGTCGCCGGAGCCGTCCGTGCACGGCGCTCTCGCGGTCGAGCGGCAGCCGGAGCCGGTGGCGCGGCTGCGCCCGGTGCCGGAGCCGGCCAGGGCGTCGGCGCCGCGAGACGCGCTCGGGCGGATCACCACGCTGCACCCGACGAGTTACGTCGAGGCGCGGGGGATCGGCGAGGCCTACCGCGAGGGCATCCCGGTGATCATCAACCTGACTCAGATGGAGAACGCGGACGCCAAGCGCCTCGTGGACTTCGCGGCGGGGCTGGCGTTCGCGCTGCGCGGCTCGATGGACAAGATCACCAACAAGGTGTTCCTCCTCTCGCCGCCGGACGTGGAGGTGACCGCGGAGGAGCGCCGCCGGATCGCCGAGGGCGGGCTGTTCCTCCGTCACTGAGCGCGACCGCCTGTTCCAGGAAATGGGGTGGAACAGTGTGATGGCACAACTACAGATCGTAACAATTTAGGCCGAACGGGTGAAACCGTTGGCTAAATCACAGTTCGATTACGTGACCCGGGCAGACCGGGCGTTCCGGGTGCTCCCGGGGTCACGGCGATGTGGCAGAGTGGTGTTCGTGGATGCGGTCCGGCTAGTCCTCTACTACGTGCTGTTCGTCTTTTGGCTGCTGCTCACAGCGCGTGTCGTGGTGGAGCTCGTGCGTGCCTTCGCACGGGATTGGCGCCCCGCCGGCGGGGTTGCGGTGACGCTGGAGACCATCTACACAGTGACCGATCCTCCGGTCCGCGTGGTGCGGAGGATCATTCCGATGGTTCGCATTGGCGGCGTCGGACTGGACTTATCGATTATGGTGCTGCTGTTGGTTGTGTTCATACTGATGCAACTGGCGCTTCCTGGGTGACTTCGGGGGAACCCAGGTGTCGGAGCAGGCCATGGAGTGCGTGAGGTGATCTGATGTCGTTGACCCCCGCTGACGTGCATAACGTTGCGTTCAGCAAGCCACCCATCGGCAAGCGGGGCTACAACGAGGACGAGGTGGACGCGTTCCTCGACCTGGTGGAGACCGAGCTCGCGCGGCTCATCGAGGACAACAACGAGCTGCGCCAGCAGGTCGAGCAGCTCGACGCCGAGCTCGAAGGCACCCGTGCCGACCTCGAAGCCGCCCGCGCAGGCGCTGGCCCGCAGGAGCGCCGGCTGGCGCCCGTGCCGCCGCCCTCGGCCGCCGAGCAGACCCAGGCCCACCCGATGTCGGACGGCGGCGAGCCGAACGTGCAGGCGGCGAAGGTCCTCGGCCTGGCCCAGGAGATGGCCGACCGGCTGACCGCCGAGGCCAAGACCGAGTCCGATGGCATGCTCGCCGAGGCTCGCGCGAAGTCCGAGCAACTGCTCTCCGACGCCCGCACCAAGGCCGACTCGATGGTCAACGAGGCGCGCACGCGAGCGGAGAACATGCTCAACGACGCCCGCACCCGTGCCGAGACGCTGGAGCGCCAGGCGCGCGACAAGGCGACGACCATGGAGCGCGAGGCTCAGCGCAAGTACACCGAGACCATGAACACGATGAACAGCGAGAAGACCGCGCTGGGCAAGAAGATCGAGGAACTGCGCACCATCGAGCGGGAGTACCGCACCCGGCTGCGCGGGTTCCTGGAGTCCCAGCTGCGCGAACTCGACGACCGCGGCTCGGCCGCACCCGCATCGGCATCCGCGAACTCGGGACAGGCCGGCGCCGGATCGAGCAGCGGCCAGGGCTACTCGTTCGGTCCGCGGGCCGAGGCGGGCTGAGCTTCCCGGTGACGGTTCCGGCACTCCGCGTTGGAGGGTCGGAACCGTTCCGGGCGTGGTTCGTGTTGTAATTCAGCGTGCTCTTCATCGTTCTGGTCCTGGTTCTGGCCGCGCTGGGGTTGCTGATCACGGCCCTGATCACGGCGAACTCGCTGTGGGCGTGGATCTCGATCGGCCTGTCGGTCGCCGCCGGGCTGCTGCTGGTGGTCGACTTCGTGCGGCGCCGGGTGGCCCGCCGCCGCGCGTCCGCGGTGGCGGAGCAGGGCGAGGAGCCCGCCGTCGCCGCGTCGACGGACGACGACGAGCCGTCGACGCCGGAAGCCACGGCGGTGGAGAAGCCGGCGGACGAGCCTGCCCCGGAGACCGCGGCCGCGGAGGTCGAGGACGCGCCGGTGGACCAGACGGCGCTGATCCCCACGGCCGGTGAGCTCGTCGGCACGGCCGAGGAGGGCGAGCCGGGCGAGGAGTCCACGGACCCGGCGGACGCGGAGATCGTGGACGAGCTGGACGTCGAGGTCGTGGTCGTGGACGAGCACCCGCGCTACCACCTGACCGACTGCGGCTGGCTGGCCGACCGCGACACCATCCCGATCTCCGTGAAGGAAGCCCGGGACCTCGGTTTCACGCCGTGCGCGCGCTGCACCCCGGACGCCCACCTGGCCGAGGCGCACCGGGCGAAGGCCTGAGTCGCCGCCTGGCTGTGCGGCCGGGCGTTCTGACCGTGGCGGGCTGGACGCTCTTTCGCGCCGTGTGCGTAGGCCTCTGAGGCGTACCAAGACAAGGTGAGTCGTCGCGCGGATGTGGGCGTGCCCGGCAGCCGGACGGTCACTCCGTGGCCCGGATGCCCAGCCGGTCGGCGAGGACGTCCGCACCGCTGTCGGTGAGCCTGAGCGCCCGGTGCCCGGGCCGGCGCCTCGTGACCCACCCCTGCTCCAGGAACCGCTCGGCGAGCGCCGCGCCCAGGGCGCCTGCCAGGTGGTGCCGCTGTCCGGACCAGTCCAGGCAGAACTTCAGCATCGGCCGCCGCCCGCGGGCCGCCTCGACGGCCGTCACGTCCAGTCCGAGCGGCCCCAGCACGTCCGGCGCCGCGGGGCCGATCGCGTACGGGTGCTCGGCCAGCGGCTGCGACAGCCGGTCGTCCGGGCGCCGCCCGGTGCCGTCGACACCGTCCGTCGTGACCAGCGCCCCGCGCTCCACGAGCGCCGCCGTCACCTGCACACCCAGCCGGCCGGCGAGGTGGTCGTAGCAGGTCCGGGCGAACCGAAGCGCCTGCGCCCGCGTCCCCGCCCGGAGCGAGGTGACCGGCTGGGCGGGGAGTGCCGGGCGAGCGTCTCCATGATCTCCACGGCGTCCGGCCGCAACCGGTAGAAGCGGTGCCGCCCGGATCGTTCCGCCTCGACCAGCCCGGCCTCCCGCAGCTTGGCCAGATGCGCGCTGACGCCCGGCGCGGACACCCCGGCTTCCCCGGCCAGTACGGACGCCGCGAGCGCCCGGCCGTCGGCGAGCGCGGTGAGCACCCGGACCCGGGCCGGATCCGCGAAGAGCGCCGCGGTGCGCGCGATGTCGACGTCGCCTCCGCTCATGCCTCCATCATGCCCCGCGGACACTTCCGGCGTCACCGAAGCGTCCGCTCCTTGATCGTCGCTTGTGGACAGCGCTGTCCGGTGAGTCAATCTCGTGGTGCACGGGAAGACGATTAGTACTTGTCTGTCGGAAACTCGTCGGTTCAAGGTCCACTGTGGATTGCTCTCAGGGGCTTGCGGGTGGCCCGGCGGACTTGCAGACTTGAGTGAGCGGGACTTCCCGGAGGTCTGGTTCCGTTCCATTCGGGGGCGATTCTTCTTTTTGTCGCAACTGGAAATCCGGACAAACAGGGTGATTCCATGGCGCTCACCGGTTTGCAACGAGCGGTCCGTCACGCCATCAGCCGGCGCGACGAGCAGGCCGCCGCCCAGTACGCCGACCCCGACCTCGTGCGCGGCTACGCCGAGGCGTACGAGTCGGGGCGCGCCACCCGGTACTTCCAGTCGCGGCTGCATGCCGTGGACGAGGCGCTGCGCCCGGTGTCCGGTGCGCTGCTCGACGTCGGGTGCGGGCCGGGCATGCTGGTGCGCCACCTGCTCGACACCAGGCTGGGCGACTTCCGCATCACCGCGTGCGACCGGTCGGCCGCGATGATCGAGGCCGTGGCCGACCGCGCGGGGACCAGCGACGTCGGGCTCTTCGTGGCCCGCATCGAGGACATGCCGTTCCCGGACGCCAGTTTCGACGTGGTCGTGGCCATGGGCGTGCTGGAATACGCCCGCGCCCGCCAGGGCGTGCGCGAGCTGGCCCGGGTCGTGCGGCCGGGCGGGCTGGCCGTGGTGAGCATGCTCAACCCGGTGAGCCCCTACCGGCTCGTCGAATGGTGCCTGTACTGGCCGTTCCTGCGCCTGCTCGCGCAGGTGGAGCGCCTGGCGGGGGTTCCGCCGGGGCGGCGGCACACCGTGCCCAAGAGCGGCATCCGGGCGGTTCCGGCGCCCTGGCTGCGCCGCATGCTCCGCGGCGCCGGGTTCGAACCGGCCGACCTGCTGTACTACGACGTGACGCCGTTCGTGCCGCCGCTGGACAAGGTGATCCGCGAGCGGCGGCAGGGCTGGCGGGACCACATCGACCGGACGGTCAGCCGCGGGCGCGGGCGGTGGCTGGGCACCGGATACCTGATGACCGCCCGGCCGGGCTAGCGTCGCGTCCGCATCGCGAGCCTGACCGGGCACGCCTGGCGGGGGAGCGCGACGAGCAGCCGCACCGCGGCGGCGAGGTCGTCGGGCCCGCCCGCGGACCCGGACGCGTCGTCCCACCCCAGATCGAGCGCGGACACCCGCACCCCGCGCGGCCCTTCCTCCTCCCGTAGCATGTCGGTCACCACCGACAACGCGGCCTTGCTCGCGGCGTAGGCGCCTCGCTCACCGGGCGAATCCGCGACACCGGGCGAGTTCACGACGATCACCAGCCCACCCGCGGCGCGGAGGGCGGGCAGCGTGCGTGCGGTGAACCACGCGACGTCGAACACGTTCGCCTCGAACAGTTCGCGCCACGTGTCCACCGGCGTCTCGGCGAGCGGTCCGGCGGCGCACTCGTCGATGCAGTGCACCAGGACGCCGATTCGCGCCGGGCCCGGGCCCTCGTCCGGCCACGGTTTCGCCGGCGGGCAGGCCGCCGCCAGGCCTGCGGCGCTCCGACCGCCCGCCTCGGCGACCCAGACCTCGTGGGTGTCGGCCAGCGCCCGGACGACCGCGGCGACGAGCGGTCCGGACTCACCGGCGACGACGGCGACGGGATCGGATTCCATCGCTGCCACCTCCACGGCACGCGAGAATGCTCGACCGTTCCCCCGATCGTAGTTCCGTGACGCCCGAAATGCGCGGCGCCGCAACACTTCCACGCCGGTGAAAGCGAATCCGCGGTCTCCTGGGGCCATGCCCGACAAGCGATCGACCGTGTTGTTCACCCAGTGCGCCGGGATGTTCCTGGTCCAGCTCGACGTCACGGTGGTGGACGTCGAGCTGCCGAGCATCGGCGCCGGCTTCCACGCCGATGTCCCCGCGTTGCAGTGGATCGTCGACGGCTACACCGTCGTGCTCGCAGCGCTGCTGCTGACCGGCGGGGCGCTCGGTGACGTGATCGGCCACCGCCGGGTCGTGCTCGCCGGCCTGGGGATCTTCGGGCTCGCCTCCGCCGGGTGCGCATTGGCGTCGGGCGCCACGGCCCTGGTCGCCGCCCGCGTCGCGCAGGGGGCCGGGGCCGCGCTGCTGTTCCCCGGGACCCTGGCGGTGATCACCCGCACCTTTCCCGGCCGCCGGGAACAGGCCAGGGCGCTCGGCGTCTGGGCCGGAGTGTCCGCGCTGGCCCTCGCCGCGGGCCCGCTGCTGGGCGGACTGCTCGTCACGGCCACCGGGTGGCGCGCGCTGTTCTGGATCAACGTGCCGCTGACCGCCCTCGCTCCCGCCGGCACCCTGCTCGTGCCCGCGGACCCGCCCGCCCGCGGCCGGGTGGGCGTCAAGGGAGCCCTGACCGGCGCCACCGCCCTCGGCGCCCTGGTCTACGCGGTCATCCAGTCCAGTGTCCCGGCCCTCGTGCTCGGCGTCGCCGGCGCGGTGGCGTTCCTGGTCGCCGAACGCACCGGCCGGGCGCCGATGCTGCCGCTCGAACTGCTGCGCTCGCGCACCGTCGCGGCGGCCAACGTCGTCGCAGGCGCGATGAACTTCGCAGGCCTCGGCGCGATCCTGCTCGCCACCCTCTACCTGCAGGGCGTCCGCCACGCCACCCCGCTGACCGCCGCGCTGGCGATGCTGCCCGGGTTCCTGCCGCTGCCGCGGCTGGCCCCGGTCGCCGGTCGGCTCACCGCGCGCCTCGGCCCGCGCCCGGTGATGATCGCCGGGCTGCTCACCGGCGCGACCGGCCTGCTCGGCCTGCTGCGGATCACCGCGGACAGCACCGTGGCCGGTGCGTTCCTGCCCGCGGTCGCCCTGCTCGGCGTGGGGCTGGGCCTGCTGACCACGGCCGTCGTCGCCGCGGCGGTCGGCGGCGTCCCGGCGGGCAAGGGGGGCGTGGCCGGCGGTGTCAACAACACCGCGCGGCAGGCCTGCGGCGCGCTCGGGATCGCCGCGTTCGGGGCCATCGCGGGCAGCCCGGCCCACCCGGCCGCGTTCGTGCACGGGCTGCACGCCGCTGGTCTCCTGGGCGCCGGAATGTGGCTGCCCGCCGCCGTGCTCACCGCCGCCGCGGTCGGCCGACCCTGCGCGAAACCAGGTTGCGGGAGGCGGCTAACCTGGAAGGACACGGCGTGGATCCGGCCATCACCGGGGAGCCTCCGGAAGAACGGGACCAGGTGGTCCTCAGTAGAACCGGACGGGTGCGGCCCGTCACAGCCGTCAACGAAGGGGCCCGCTCGGTGAGCGGGCAAACGGGGTGGTACCGCGGAAGCGGCGCTCAGGTGGCGCCTTTTCGTCCCCGTGCTGGATCCCCAGCGGATCCGCCACGAGAGCGACGAGCACCCGCGAGGAGCGCACCGATGTACCCGAAGGCTCAGCTCGGCGACGGGCCGGCAGGCCAGGTCCCGTCCCAGCCGTCCTTCCCGGCGCTGGAGACCAGCGTGCTGGCCTACTGGGAGTCCGACCGGACCTTCCAGGCCACCATCGACGCGCGCGAACCGGGGACGAACGGCAGCAACGAGTACGTCTTCTACGACGGCCCGCCGTTCGCCAACGGCCTGCCGCACTACGGCCACCTCCTGACCGGTTACGTCAAGGACATCGTGCCGCGGTACCAGACCATGCGCGGCCGCCGCGTTGAGCGCCGCTTCGGATGGGACACCCACGGCCTGCCCGCCGAGCTGGAGGCCGAGCGCCAGCTCGGGATCACCGACAAGTCGCAGATCGACGAGATGGGCATCGCCGCGTTCAACGACGCGTGCCGCGAGTCCGTCCTGCGCTACACGAACGAGTGGCGCGAGTACGTCACCCGCCAGGCCCGCTGGGTCGACTTCGACCACGACTACAAGACGCTCGACGTCACCTTCATGGAGTCGGTGATCTGGGCGTTCAAGCAGCTGTGGGACAAGGGCCTGGTCTACGAGGGCTACCGCGTGCTGCCCTACTGCTGGCGCGACGAGACCCCGCTGTCCAACCACGAGCTGCGGATGGACGACGACGTCTACGCCAGCCGCCAGGACCCGGCGCTGACCGTCGGGTTCCGCGCCGAGGGCAACGGCACCGACCTGGACGGCACCTACCTGCTGATCTGGACCACCACGCCGTGGACCCTGCCGTCGAACCAGGCGGTCGCGGTGCACCCGGACGTGGACTACGTCGTGGTCGAGCGGGACGGGAAGCGGTTCCTGCTCGCCGAGCCGCGCGTCGCCGCCTACGCCAAGGAACTCGGCGAGGAGCCGGCCGTGGTGGCCCGGTACCGGGGCGCCGACCTGGCCGGCGTGAAGTACGCGCCGCCGTTCCCGTACTTCCTCGGCAACGAGAACTCGCACCAGGTGCTGCTGGCGGACTTCGTCACCACCGACGACGGCACCGGCATCGTGCACATGGCCCCGGCCTACGGTGAGGACGACAAGGCCGCGGGCGACGCCGCGGGCATCACCCCGGTCACCCCGGTCGACGCGCGCGGCCGCTTCGACTCGACCGTGCCGGACTACGAGGGCCAGCAGGTCTTCGACGCCAACCCGGACATCATCAAGGACCTCAAGTACGGCACCGGTTCCGCCGCCCGGCAGGGCGCGGTGCTGCTGCGGCACGAGACCTACGAGCACTCCTACCCGCACTGCTGGCGCTGCCGGAACCCGCTGATCTACCGCGCGGTGTCGTCGTGGTTCGTCAAGGTGACCGCGTTCAAGGACCGCATGGTCGAGCTGAACCAGCAGATCACCTGGTACCCCGAGCACGTGAAGGACGGCCAGTTCGGCAAGTGGCTGGAGAACGCGCGCGACTGGTCGATCTCGCGCAACCGCTACTGGGGCACGCCGATCCCGGTGTGGATGTCGGACGACCCGGCGTACCCGCGGATCGACGTGTACGGCTCGCTGGACGAGCTGGAGCGCGACTTCGGCGTGCGGCCCACCGACCTGCACCGCCCGCACATCGACCAGCTGACCCGGCCCAACCCGGACGACCCGACCGGGAAGTCCACCATGCGCCGGGTGCCCGAGGTGCTGGACGTCTGGTTCGACTCGGGTTCGATGCCCTACGCGCAGGTGCACTACCCGTTCGAGAACGCCGAGTGGTTCGAGCACCACTACCCGGGTGACTTCATCGTCGAGTACATCGGGCAGACGCGCGGCTGGTTCTACACGCTGCACGTGCTCGCGACGGCGCTGTTCGACCGGCCGTCGTTCCGCACCTGCGTCTCGCACGGCATCGTGCTCGGCTCCGACGGGCAGAAGATGTCGAAGTCGCTGCGCAACTACCCGGACGTGACCGAGGTGTTCGACCGGGACGGCTCCGACGCGATGCGTTGGTACCTGATGGCCAGCCCGATCCTGCGCGGCGGCAACCTGATCGTCACCGAGAAGGGCATCCGGGACGCGGTGCGCCAAGCCGTGCTGCCGCTGTGGAACTCCTACTACTTCCTCGCGCTCTACGCCAACGCCGAGGGCGTGGAAGGCCGGTGGCGCACGGACTCCACGCACGTGCTGGACCGCTACATCCTGGCCAAGACCGGCGAGCTGGTCACCGACGTGCAGTCCGCTTTGGACATCTGCGACATCGCGGGCGCCTGCGCCACCGCGCGGGACTTCCTGGAAGTGCTGACGAACTGGTACGTGCGCCGGTCGCGCGAGCGGTTCTGGGCCGGTGACAAGGACGCGATCGACACGCTGCACACGGTGCTGGAGGTCGTGTCGCGGACGATGGCGCCGCTGCTGCCGCTGACCACCGAGGTGGTGTGGCGCGGGCTCACCGGCGGCCGGTCGGTGCACCTGCAGGACTGGCCGCTGGTCGACGAGCTGCCCGCCGACGCGGCGCTGGTGACGGCGATGGACCGGGTGCGCCAGGTGTGCTCGTCGGCGCTGTCGCTGCGCAAGGCGAACAAGCTGCGCGTGCGGCTGCCGCTGGCGAAGATGCTGATCGCGGCTGACGACGCGGAGGCGCTCGCGGACTTCACCGACATCATCGCCGACGAGGTCAACGTCAAGTCGGTCGAGCTGAGCACGGACGTCGCCGCGCACGGCCGGTTCGAGGTCGCGGTCAACGCCCGCGCCGCCGGGCCACGCCTCGGCCGGGACGTGCAGAAGGTGATCAAGGCCGTCAAGGCGGGCGACTGGTCCACCTCGCCGTCCGGTGCCGTGGTGGCCGCCGGGATCGAACTCGCCGAGGGCGAGTACGAGCGGCGCCTGGTCGCCAAGGAGGAGGGCGCCACCGCGGAGCTGCCCGGCGGCTCCGGTCTGGTGCAGCTGGACACCGCGGTGACCCCGGAGCTGGCCGCCGAGGGCGTGGCGCGCGACCTGGTCCGCGTCGTGCAGCAGGCGCGCCGCGACGCCGGGCTCGACGTGGCCGACCGGATCGCGCTGACCGTGGACGCGCCGGCGGACGTGGTCGCCGCGGCCAAGGCCCACGAGGAGTTCGTGGCGGGCGAGACCCTGGCGAGCTCGGTGTCCTACGGGCAGGTGGACGGCGGTTTCGGGGGCGCGGTCGGCGACGGCGACAAGATCACCGTGGCGGTAACGAAGGCCTCCTGATCACCGACAGACCGGGAAACACCAACAGGGGGTTTCGCCGGTGACTTGGCGCAGGTGGGTGCTGGCGGGTGGCGCGGCAGCGGTCGTCGCGATCGTCGTGGCGGCGGTTGTCGTCGTGTGGGGCGGGTCCTCGCCGGACAAGCACGAGGCCAGCGGCTCCGGCGCCGAGGACTCGGGCACGGTGGCTTCACGGTTCCTGCTCGCCTTCACCGAGGGCAACGCCGACGCGGCGGCGGCGCTGACCGACGACCCGCGCGCGGCCAGCGTGCTGCTCGCCGACGCCCACCGCGGCCTGGCCCCGGTGTCCGTCTCGGCGCGGCTGGGCCAGGTCACGCCCGCCGCCACCCGGGCCACCGCGACGTTCCAGGTCAGCTGGACGATCACGGCCGGGCAGGTGTGGTCCTACGACAACACCCTCGACCTGGTCGCCGCCGACGGCCGCTGGCTCGTGCACTGGAGCCCCGCGGTGGTGCACCCGAAACTGCGGGCCGGGCAGCAGCTGGCGGTGCGCACGCGGGCGGGCAAGAACGCCGTGGTCGACCGCAACGGCAGGCCAGTCCTGACCTGGCAGGCGGCGGGCACGCAGGTGGCGGAGCCGGGCGTGGCGCCGCTGCTGGTGCCCGCGTTGCAGCGGACGGTGTCCGAGCGGTCGCAGGGCGGCTGGTCGGTGGTCGCCACGGATGTCGACGGCGCGGTGCAGGAAACCCTGTTCGGCCAGGGCGACGTCGAGGTGGCGCCGCTGACCACGACCCTGAGCCTGCCCACGCAGGCGGCGGCGCAGCGGGCGGTCGACTCGGCGGCGTACCCGGCGATGCTGGTGGCGATCCAGCCCTCCACCGGCGACCTGCTCGCGGTGGCGCAGAACGCGGCGGCCGGGGCCGAGCCGAAGGCGCTGAACGGCCTGTACGCGCCGGGGTCGACCTTCAAGATCGCCACCGCGGCGGCGCTGCTGGAGTCGGGCGCGGCCACCGCGGACACGATCGCGGACTGCCCGGCCACCGCGCGCATCGGGCAGCGCACGATCCCGAACGACGACCAGTTCTCCTTCCCGCCCCTGCCGCTGCACTCCGCGTTCGCGCACTCGTGCAACACCACGTTCGCGCAGCTCGCCTCGACGTTGCCGCCGGACGCGCTGGCCGACGCGGCGAGCGGGTTCGGCCTCAACGCCGACTTCACCATCCCGGGCATCACCACCGAGGCGGGCAAGGTGGTCGCCACCACCAGCGGCGCCGAGCAGGTCGAGTCCGCGATCGGGCAGGGCACCGTGCAGGCGAGCCCGTTCGGCCTGGCCCTGATGGCGGCCACCGTCGCCCGTGGCGACGAGGTGACGCCGCGGCTGTGGCAGGAGCTGGCGACGTCGGTGAACACCGGCTACCGGGCGCCGTCCCGGGAGGTGATCGCCGCGCTGCGGACGATGATGCGCGAGGTCGTCACCGGCGGCACCGCGACCAGGCTGCGTGGCGACGGTGTCGTGTACGGCAAGACCGGCACCGCCCAGTTCGGCGACGGCAGCCAGGCGAACGGGTGGTTCGCCGGGTACCGCGACGACGTGGCGTTCGCGGTGCTGCTGCTCGGGTCGGACTCCTCCAGGCCGGCCGTCACGGTGTCCTCGGCCTTCCTCGGCGCGCTGGGCTGACGTTTCGGCCGCGGCCGACATGGCGGCGGGCTACCGTGGCCCGTGTGGAGACGATCGCGCTGGCCGAGGTGGCCGCGGTGCTCGCCGACCCGAGCCGGGCGGCGATGTGCCTCGCCCTGCTCGACGGGCGGGCGTGGACCGTCGGGGAGCTGGCCCGCACGGCGGGGATCGCGCCGTCGACGGCGAGCGAGCACGTCAGCCGCCTGAAGGAGGCGGGGTTCGTGGCGGGGGTGAAGCAGGGGCGGCACGCCTACGTGCGGATCGCCGACCCGCGGGTGGCGGAGCTGATCGAGCACCTGGCGCAGCACGCCGGGCACCGGTCCGCCTCGGGCCTGCGCGAGTCCCTCCGCGTGCGGCGGCTGGCGTTCGCGCGCACCTGCTACGACCACCTGGCGGGCACGGTGGGCGTGGCCCTGCGCGACGGCATGATCCGGACGGGGCTGGTCTCCGACGGGGACGGCCTCGCGCTGACCGCGCGCGGCCGGACGGTGCTCGGCGAGCTGGGGGTGACGATCCCCGCCGGGCGGCGCCCGTTGCTGCGGGCGTGCCTGGACTGGACCGAGCGCCGCGACCACCTGGGCGGTGCGCTCCCGGCGGCGCTGTTCGAGCGCGGGGTGGAGGCCGGCTGGTTCGTGCGGCGGCCCGACCGGGCGGTGGTGGTGACCGAGGCCGCGGGGGAGCCGCTCGCGCACCTGGGCGCGCAGCTGCCCGCCGACGGCCCCGGGGCGGCCTGACGCTTGGGCGCCCCTGCCGGGTCCCGCTGGCCACCGGCAGACCGCGGTTTCGGCCGGATCGGGAGTGGCGGACGGTGCAGCGGGTGGCGGGGCCGGCCGGCTCGCCGCGCCCCGCGGGACGGTGGGCTCCGGCTGGTGCGTGGTGCCCCTGCAGGAGCGCCACCGTAAGCCGGTCCCGCGCGGCGCCACCCGGCCACGCCCCTCGTCGCACCGGCAACCACCCGCCGCCGAGGTGAGGCCGACCAGGCGGTGCGCAAGGTGCTCGCCCCGGCACTCCGTGAACCCGCCCGCGATCTTGTTGCCCGGCAAGGGGAAGGCGGGCGTGACGAGCCGGGGTGCCCACCGGGGCGCGGCCGGGCTCCTCGGTTCCTTATCCTGAAGCCTGACAATCCGGGCAGGGGAGGTGCGGGTGGGCGAGCTGCCGGTCGTGCTGGGGCTGGGCTCGGCCGTCCTGCTCGCCGCCGTGCTCGCGGTCCGCTTCTCCACCCGCCTCGGCCTGCCGTCGCTGCTGCTCTACCTCGTGATCGGCGTGCTGCTCGGCGAAGCCGGGTTCGGCATCCAGTTCTCCGACCCGTTCCTCACCCAGGCGCTCGGCCTGGCCGCGCTCGTCATGATCCTCGCCGAGGGCGGGCTGACCACCCGGTGGTCGGCGGTGAAACCCGCGCTGGGCCAGGGAGTGGCACTGTCCACAGTGGCGGTCGGGCTGAGTATCGCGATCACCGGCCCCGCCCTGCACTGGCTGCTCGGCCTGGACTGGCGGATGGCGCTGCTGTGGGGCGCGGTGCTGGCCTCCACCGACTCGGCCGCGGTGTTCTCCGTGCTGCGCGGCGTCGGCGTGCCCCGGCGGATCGTCGGGGCGCTGGAACTGGAGTCCGGCATCAACGACGCCCCCGCCTACATCGCCGTCGTGGTGCTGGCCGAGGGAACCCGCATCGACTGGTCGCTGCCGCTGCTGGTGGTCTACGAACTCGGCGCGGGCCTGCTCCTCGGGCTGCTGCTCGGCCTGGCCGGGGCGTGGGCGCTGCGCCGCGCCGCGCTGCCCGCCACCGGCCTCTATCCACTCGCGACGGTCGCGGTGTGCGTGGTGGCCTACTCGTCCGGGCAGCTGCTGCACGCCTCCGGCCTGCTCGCCACGTACGTCGCGGCGGTCGTGCTGGGCAATTCCCGGCTGCCGCACCGCTCGGACACGCTGTCCTTCGCCGAAGGGCTCGGCTGGCTGGCCCAGATCGGGTTGTTTGTGCTGCTGGGCCTGTTCGCCTCGCCCGAACGGCTGCTCGAGTCGATCGTGCCGGGGCTCATCGCCGCCGCGGTGGTGCTGGTGTTCGCGCGGCCGGTGTCGGTGCTGGTGTCGCAGCTGCCGTTCAAGGTGCCGCTGCGCGAGCAGGTGTTCCTGTCCTGGGCGGGGTTGCGGGGCGCGGTGCCGATCGTGCTGGCGATGATCCCGCTCTCGCACGCGATGCCGGGCGCGCAACGGCTCGTGGACGCGGTGTTCGTGCTGGTGATCGTGCTCACCCTGGTGCAGGGCCTCACGCTCGGCCCGCTGGCGCGGGTGCTGCGGCTGAACGCGGACACCGAGCCGAAGGAGATCGAGGTCGACGCCGCGCCGCTGGACGAGCTGCAGGCCGAGCTGCTCCAGGTCAAGATCCAGCCCGGCTCGCGCCTGCACGGCGTGTACCTGTCGGAGCTGCGGCTGCCCGCCGGGGCGTCGCTGAGCTTGATCGTCCGCGACGGCCGCAGCTTCACCCCGCAGCGCACCGACCGGCTGCAGCGCGGCGACCAGATCCTGATCGTGAGCACCGAGTCCGCCCGGGAGGCCGCCGAGCGGCGCATCCGCGCGGTGGACCGGGCCGGGCCGCTGGCCCGCTGGAAGGGCGAGTCCGGGACCTGAGACCCGCTGGCGCGCGGCGGGGGCGATCGGTTACTGTGTCTCCGTAGGTCATGAGTGCCAGCGCCAAGCCCCGGCTCGCTGGCCGGCAACCCTCCTTCCGCGGTGGGGTGCCCCGGGTGAGGACCTGGCTCGTCGCGAGGTGCGGCGGGCAAGCGCGGACCCCCTTGCGGGTCCCTGGACCCGAGGAGCCTTTCGATGACTCTCGCTCTCGAACGCGTCACCACCCCCGCCGTCACCGCCGCCGCGGCCGTCCCGCTGGTCACCGGCGGGGAGCGGGACTACGCCAACCTCGACCACGCGGCCAGCGCCCCCTGCCTGGAGGCCGTGCGCCGCGCGGTGGACGAGTTCCTGCCGCACTACGCGAGCGTGCACCGCGGGGCGGGGTTCGCCTCCCAGGTGTCCACAAAGGTCTACGAGCGCACCCGGGACGTGCTGCGCCGGTTCGTCGGCGCCCGGCCCTCGGACGCGGTCGTGTTCACCCGCAACACCACCGACGCGCTGAACCTGCTGGCCCGCAGCGTGCCGCGGCACACGTCGGTGGTGCTGTTCGACACCGAGCACCACGCCGCGCTGCTGCCCTGGCGCGGCCCGAACGTGCGCAGGATCCCGCTGCCGAACACACGGCTGGCCGCGGTGTCCGCTGTGGACAGTGCGCTGGCGGAGTGCCCGGAGGGGCCGCGGCTGGTGGTCGTGACCGGCGCGTCGAACGTGACCGGGGAACTGCTGCCGGTGGCGGAGATCGCGGCGGTGGCCCGGCGGCACGGCGCGCGCGTCGCGCTGGACGGCGCCCAGCTCGCCCCGCACCGGCCGATCTCGGTGCGTGAGCTGGACGTCGACTACGTCGTGCTGTCCGGGCACAAGCTGTACGCGCCGTTCGGCGCGGGCGCGCTGATCGGGCGCGGCGACTGGCTGCGCGCGGCGGACCCGTACCTGGCCGGTGGCGGGGCCACGAAGCTGGTGCGCCGCGACGGCGACGGCATCGGGGTGGCGTGGCACAGCGGGGTGGAGCGGCACGAGGCCGGTTCGCCCAACACCGTCGGCGTGTACGCGCTGGGCGTGGCGTGCGAGCAGCTGGCGGCGTCGTGGGACGCGGTGGCCGCGCACGAGCGGGAGCTGCTCGAGCGGCTGACGCGGGGTCTCGCCGCGGTGCCCGGGCTCGCGGAGCTGCGCCTGTTCGACGGCGCGGCGGAGCGGGTCGGCACGGTGAGCTTCGTGCTCGACGGGTTCGAGCCGGGCTGGGTGGCGGCGGTCCTGTCGGCCGAGTACGGCATCGGCGTCCGCGACGGTGCGTTCTGCGCGCACATCGCGGTGCGGCGGCTCGTCGAGCGCAACGGCGGGGAGGGCAAGCAGGCGCTGCGGGTCAGCCTCGGCCTGGGCACCACGACCGAGCACGTCGACCGGCTGGTGACCGCGTTGCGGCAGATCGTCGCGCGGGGCGCGCGGTGGACGTACGGCGTGGTGGACGGCCGGTGGGCGCCGTGCCCGGACCCGCGGCCGCTGCCGGACTTCCTGCGCTGAGCGGCGGCGCGGCCCGGGCGCCTTGTCCCGCGGCTGTTCCCGGGGTCGGATGATGACCCCTTGGCTGGGGTGGGGTGTTGCCCGGAGTTCGAGGCAGTCGCTGGGCGGCGCGGCAGCGCGCTGACCGGGTTTCCCGGCCTGCGCCGGGGCGGTCGCGGCAGGCGTGGACAATGGCGGGGTGAGCAGTGACCCCCAGCCCTCCCCGGAACCGGACACCGTGCCGGACGAGCAGCAGGCCGCCCAGCCCAAGCGGCGCGCCCTGCTGCTGGCCGTGATCGCGATCGTCGTGTTCGCGGCGGACGTCGTGACCAAGTCGGTCGTCGTGGCGACCCTGGAGGGGCACGAGCCGGTCCGGGTCCTCGGCGGGCTCGTCTACCTGCAGCTGATCCGCAACCCGTTCGCGGCCTTCGGCATGGGCGTCACGGGCATGACCTGGGTGTTCGCGATCGTCGCGTGCGGGGTGGTGATCGCGCTCATCTGGTTCGCCAAGCGGCTGCGGTCGGCCGGCTGGGCGATCGGCCTCGGGCTCATCCTCGCCGGCGCGCTCGGCAACCTGGCCGACCGCGTCTTCCGCGCGCCCGGCGTGCTGCGCGGCCACGTCGTCGACTTCGTGTCGTTGTTCGCGCCCAACGGGGACGTGTGGCCGGTCTTCAACGTGGCCGACTCGGCGATCTGCGTCGGCGGCGTGCTGATCGTGCTGCTGTCCCTGCTCGGCCGCGAGTACGACGGCACGGTCAAGAGGGCCAAGCGTTGAGCGCCCGGATGCTGCCCGTCCCGGACGGGCTCGACGGCATGCGCGTCGACGCCGGGCTGGCGAAGCTGCTCGGGCTGTCCCGCACGGTCGTCGCGGAGCTGGCCGAGTCCGGCGACGTCCTGCTCGACGGCCGCCCGGCGGGCAAGTCCGACCGGCTCTCCGCCGGTGTGCTGCTCGAGGTGACCCTGCCCGACCCGGACAACCCGGTCGAGGTGGTCGCCGAACCGGTCGACGGCCTGCGCATCCTCCACGACGACGACGACATCGTGGTCGTGTCCAAGCCGGTGGGCGTCGCCGTGCACCCGAGCCCCGGCTGGACCGGGCCCACGGTCGTCGGCGGGCTCGCCGCGGCCGGGCTGCGCATCTCGACCTCCGGCGCGGCGGAGCGCCAGGGGGTCGTGCACCGCCTCGACGCCGGCACCACCGGCGTGATGGTGGTGGCGAAGAGCGAGCACGCGTACACCGTCCTGAAGCGGGCGTTCAAGGAACGCACCGTCGACAAGGGCTACCACGCCGTCGTGCAGGGCCACCCGGACCCGACGCGCGGCACGATCGACGCCCCGATCGACCGGCACCCGCGGCACGACTACAAGTTCGCCGTGGTCGCGGGCGGCCGGCCGTCGGTGACGCACTACGAGGTGATCGAGGCCTTCCGCGCGGCGTCGCTGGTGGACGTCAAGCTGGAAACCGGGCGCACCCACCAGATCCGCGTGCACTTCTCGGCGCTGCGGCACCCGTGCGCCGGCGACCTCACCTACGGCGCGGACCCGGTGCTGGCCCGCAAGCTCGGCCTGACCCGGCAGTGGCTGCACGCCCGCACCCTCGGGTTCGCCCACCCCGCGGACGGCCGGTGGGTCCAGTTCGAGTCGCCGTACCCGGACGACCTCGCACACGCGCTGGAAGTGCTGCGCGCGGAGAACTAGGCGACCGCGGTCCCTTCGAGTTCGACCATCAGCCCGGGGATCGCCAGCCGCGTCACGCCGAGCATCGTGGTGGGCGGGGCGACGCCGGCCGCGCCCAGCCGCGCCGCCAGCAGGCCGTAGTGCGGGAACAGCTGATCGACGTCGGTGGTGTAGACGTTGAGCCGGACCAGGTTCGCCAGCGACATGCCGGCCTCGGCGAGCACGGCCTCCAGGTTGTCCAGGCTCAGCGCCAGTTGCTTCGCCATGTCCCCGGCGTGCTGGGGTTCTCCGTCGCCGCTCATCGCGGTCTGCCCGGCGCAGAACAGGGTCCGGGTGTGCCCGGCGACCAGTTCACCCTGGTGGTACCCCAGCTCCGCCGACCACGTCCACGGGTCGACCGCGGTGCGCTTCACTCCCACATCAGCTCCCTTCGGATCAGTGCTGTTACGGGACGAAGCCTCGCAGCGAACCACGACATCCTGTGTCGTGTATTTCGCTAGAGTTCGCGGAATGCGCGCCGACCGCCTGGTCTCGCTGGTGTTGTTGCTGCGCCGGCACGGCCGGCTGTCCGCGACCGCGCTGGCCCGCGAGCTGGAGGTGTCCACCCGCACGGTGCTGCGGGACGTCGAGGCGCTGTCCGCGGCCGGTGTCCCGGTCTACGCCGAACGCGGCAGGCACGGCGGTTTCGCGTTGCTGCCCGGGTTCCGGACCGAACTGACCGGGCTGAATCACGACGAGGCTCTCGCCCTGCTGATCGCCGGGTCGCGGCGCGGCGCGCAGGCGTTCGGCCTCGGCTCGGCGCTCGCCTCCGCCATGCTCAAGGTGGTCGACGCGCTGCCGGAAGGTCATCGCGAGATCGCGGCCGGCGCGGCGGAGCGGTTGCTGATCGACCCGGAGACCGACCTGCTCGCCCGCCGGGTCGCCGACGACGAGGTGCCCGGCGCCGTCGTGGCCGAGGTCCGCCGGGCGGTGTTCGCCGGGCACAAGCTGCGCATCCACTACGCGGCCGCGGACCAGAGCCCGAAGTGGCGCACCGTCGACCCGATCGGCCTGGTCACCGTGCGCGGCCAGGGCTACCTGCTGGCCACCCGCTCCGGCGCCGACCGCACCTACCGGCTGTCCCGGATCCGGGCCGCGGAGGCACTCGCCGAACCCGCGAACCGGCCGGATCGGGCCGACCTGGAGCGGGCCTGGCGGGAACGCAGCGCGCGGTTCCGGGCGGGCGGCGACCAGGTCACCGTCGTGGTCAGGGTGGACCCGGCGCGGCGGGAGGAGCTGGTGCGCACCGCGGTGGCCGTCCAGGCGGAAGAAGCCGAGCCGGACGGGCTGCTGCGGGTGGCGCCCGTCTTTCAGGATGCCCGGCACGCCGAGTGGGCGTTGTGGCAGCTGGGCACGGACGCGGAGGTGCTGGCGCCGCGGTGGTTGCGCGCCGCCCTGCGCGATCGGGCCGCCGCGATCGCCGCCCGCTACGGCTCTCTGACCTAGTCCTCCAGGGACCAGGTCAGGGAGCGCTCGTCCGGCTCGGGGCGGGGGCTCCAGCGCACCGCCACCACCCGGGTGTTCTCGGGCAGCACGTACACCGTGTGGCCCCCCGCCGTCTCGCCGGGCTGGACCCCGATCTTGTGCGGCGGCCGCGACGTCAGCGACACCGGCGCCTTCCCGACTGGCTTGCCGTCGGCGGTGAGCAGTTCCAGGTAGTTGTCCGGCAGCGACACGAACGGGATCGGGCCCTTGTTGGTGACCTCGGTGTGCACCACGACGGCCCGCTCGCCCGGTTCGAGCCGGTACCCGGCCGCGCCGAACAGGTAGTCCGCCGGGTCCTGCACCTCGAGCAGCTGCACGGTGAGCTGCTCACCGTCGAGGCCCTGCCCGGCCAGGCTGTCGCCGATCCTTCCGGTACGCGACCCCGCCGGCGGCGCGGGCCGCTGGTCGCCCCGCGCCCACGACGCCGTCTGCGGCGGGCCCCACGTGCTGATCACCGGGTCCAGCGGCGCCGGATACGGCCCGGACGCCACCCCCGCGACCTGGTACGGCCCCGACGCGACACCCTGCTGGACCTGGTACGGCCCGGAGGGCGCGCCGGCGGGCGGCGCGGTGCGACCTGGGTCGGCGGGCGGGTAGCCCCCGCCGGGCCGGGCGGGCGGCACGCCCTGCGGCGGATGCGCGGGCGGCGGGTACCCGGGCACAGGGCCGGACGGCGCGAACGGCACCGCGCCGGAGGGCGGTGCGTGGTAGGGCCCAGGGTTCGGCGTCTGCGGCTGCGCGGGCGGAAACGCGCTGGCGAGCGCCGCGCGCAGGCCCTGCGGGTCGCTCTCCACGCCGACCAGCAGCGGCAGCCCGCTGCCGGACAGGGCGACCAGCCGGTAGGCCACCTCGCGCGGGTCCATGCCGACGCGCGCCGCGAGCTCGTGCACGGCCACCTTGCCCAGTTCGGCCAGTGCGGCGAGCAGGCGGGCATCGGCGGGATCGGTCACGGCCACGTCCGGAAACGCTACCCGCTGACCTTCCCGGCCCGGTCGATCACCCCGGCGCGGCGCCCGGAGGTTCTAGGCTGGCGGCACGCTTACCCGACGAAGCTGGGATGGATGGATGACCGAGGTCGTGAAGCTCGCCGACGAGTTCGTGGACGCCCTGTTCGACGCGGAGCCGTTGTGGCCCGCGGTGCTGGGGCTGGAGTCCGACCGGGACGGGCTCGGCGACCTGAGCGAGGAGGCCGAGGCCGCCTACCGCGACCGGCTCGAGGGGTTCGTCCGGCGCGCCGAGGAGATCGACCCGGCCGGGCTCGGCGCGGAGGACCGGGTGACCCGCGACGTGCTGCTCAGCCAGGCCCGCGGCAACCTGGACCGGCTGGACAGCCACCTGGTCGAGTTCACGATCAGCGACATCTTCGTGGCCCCTGCGGTCAGCCTGCTGACGATCCTGCCGATGGTCGGCCTGCCGGACGACGAGCAGGGCCGCCGCCACCTCGGCCGGCTCGCCGCGATCCCGCGGTACCTGGAGCAGGCCGCGGACCGGCACCGCGCGGGCGTCGCGGCCGGGCGGGTGCCGGTCGAGCACCTGGTGCGCGCCGCGATCGCGCACCTGGACCGCTACCTGGCCGCGCCGGACTCCGACCCGCTGCTGCGCCAGCCCGCGCCGAGCGAGGAGTTCGCCGCCGAGCGCGAACGGGTGCTGGCCGAGGTGGTGCGGCCCGCGTTCGCCGCCTACCGGGACGCGCTGGCCACGGACATCGCGCCGCACGGGCGCCCGCCGGAGAAGCCCGGCGTGTGCTGGCTGCCCGACGGGGAGCGCATCTACGCCTCGCTGGCCCGCACGCACACCACCACCGACCGCACGCCGGACGAGCTGCACGAGACCGGCCTGCGCATCATCGGCGAACTGGCCGCCGAGTACCGCGAGATCGGCTCGCGCGTGTTCGGCACCGGCGACCTCGCCGAGATCTTCCGGCGGCTGCGCACCGATCCGGAGCTGCGCTGGCGCAGCGCCGAGGAACTGCTCGACACCGCCCGGTCGGCGATCAGCCGCGCGGAGGAGGCCGCGCCGCGCTGGTTCGGCCGCATCCCGCCGCACAAATGGGTCGTGGAGCCGGTGCCCGCGGCCGAGGCGCCCGGCGGCCCGGCGGCGTTCTACCTGCAACCGTCGGTCGACGGGTCGCGGCCGGGCATCTACTTCGCCAACACCCACGAGGTGACCGAGCGGTTCCGGCACGCCGCCGAGGTGACCGCCTTCCACGAGGCCATCCCCGGCCACCACTTCCAGCTCTCCACCGCGCTCACGCTCACCGACCTGCCGCTGCTGCGCCGGATCGGCGACTTCAACGCCTACGCCGAGGGCTGGAGCCTCTACAGCGAGCGGCTCGCCGCCGAGATGGGCCTCTACTCCGACGACGTCGCGCTGCTCGGGATGCTCACCATGGACTCGATGCGCGCCGGCCGCCTGGTCGTCGACACCGGCCTGCACGCCAAGGGCTGGAGCCGTCAGCAGGCCGTGGACTACCTGCGGGAGCACACCCCGATGCCGCAGGTCGAGATCGAGTCCGAAGTGGACCGTTACATCGCCTACCCGGGCCAGGCGCTGTCGTACATGGTGGGGCGCCTGGAGATCCAGCGCGTGCGGGCGCGGGCCGAGCAGGCGCTGGGGGAGCGGTTCGACATCCGCGCCTTCCACGACCTGGTCCTCGGCGGCGGCGCGCTGCCGTTGTCGGTGCTGGAGGCGGTCGTCGACGAGTGGATCGCGCAGGCATGAGCGAAGTGGACGCCCTCGCCGAGGAGCTCACCGGCCTGCTATTCGAGGCCGACCCGCTGCGCCCGTCGGTGCTCGGCCTGCCCGGCGCGCACGACCGGCTGCCCGACCTCACCGCGAGCGCCGAGAAGCGGCACCGGACGGCTTACCTGGACGTGGCGGCCCGGGCGGAAGCGGCCACGCCCGCGGACGCCGAGGAGGCGCTGACCCGCGACGTCGTGGTCCAGCAGGCCAGGGCTGCCGTCGACCTCCTCGACGCGCGGCTGACCGAGTTCGCGGTCAGCGACGCCTTCACCTCTCCGCTCCAGCTGCTGCTGATGACCCTGCCGATGGTCGAGCTGACCGACGAGACCCGGGCGCGGGGTTTCCTGGCCCGGCTCGCCGCGTTCCCGGCCTTCGTGGACCAGGTGGTGGAACGGCAGGCGGCGGGCCCGGTGCCGCCGGACTTCCTGGTGGACTCGGCGATCGGCTACTTCGACCGGATGCTGGCGGCGCCGGAGCTGACATCGCTCCAGCTCGACGTGGGCTCGGCGACGCTGGCCGCCGAGCGGGACGCGCTGCTGGCGGAGTTCGTGCGGCCCGCGCTGGCCCGCTACCGCGAGTTCCTCGCCGAGGACCTGCGGCCGCGAGCCCGGCCCGCCGAGGAGGCCGGACTGTGCTGGCAGCCGGGCGGCCTGCTGCGTTACGCCGGGCTGATCCGCGCGCACACCACCACCGAGCGCACCGCCCAGGAGCTGCACGACATCGGGCTGGCGCTGATCGCCGACCTCGCCGGGGAGTTCCGGACCCTGGGCCGCCGCGTGTTCGGCACCGGCGACCTGGCCGCGATCTTCGAGCGCCTGCGCACCGATCCCGCGTTGCGGTGGGGCAGCGGCGAGGAGCTGCTGGCCGCCGCGCGCGCCGCCATCACGCGGGCGGAAGCCGAGGCGCCCCGGTGGTTCCGCACGATCCCCTCCGCGCGCTGCGAGGTGCGCCCGGTGCCGGAGAGCGACGCCGACGCGGGCACCATCGCCTACTACGTCGAACCAGCCCTCGACGGCTCCCGGCCGGGGATCTACTACGCCAACACCTTCCACGCCGGAGAACGGTTCCGGCACGTCAGCGAGGCGGTCGCCTACCACGAGGCGATCCCCGGGCACCACTTCCAGCTGTCGCTGGCGCTCGAGCTGGACCTGCCGCTGCTGCGCCGCATCGCCGACGTCAACGCCTATACCGAGGGCTGGGGGCTCTACGCCGAGCGGCTGGCCGAGGAGATGGGGCTCTACACCGGCGACGTGGCGCGGTTGGGGATGCTGACCCAGGACGCGATGCGCGCCGCGCGGCTGGTGGTGGACACCGGCCTGCACGCACTGGGCTGGTCGCGGCAGCAGGCGGTGCACTACCTACGGGAGAACACGCCGATGGCCCCGGTGGAGATCGAGGAGGAGATCGACCGCTACGCGGGCTGCCCCGGCCAGGCGCTGTCCTACATGACGGGACGGCTGGAGATCGAGCGGATCCGGGCCGGCGCGGAGCGGGCGCTGGGGGACCGGTTCGACATCCGGGATTTCCACGACGTCGTGCTGCGGCACGGCATCCTCCCGCTGCCGGTCCTCGACCGGGTGGTTTCGAACTGGATTACCAGCCGGTAATGTGCTCGGCAATCAGGTAAGCGATCGCTTAGAAGGGTTGGATCGATGCGGATCGGCACCCAGATCTCGTACTCCGGCGGGTTCGCCGAGAGCGTCCGGGACGTCGTCGAGCTGGAGAAGGCCGGGCTCGACGTCGTCACCATCCCCGAGGCCTACTCGTTCGACGCGGTCAGCCAGCTCGGCTACGTCGCGGCGAAGACCGAACGTGTCCAGCTCGCGTCCGGCATCCTGCAGATCTACACGCGCACCCCGACGCTGACCGCCATGACGGCGGCCGGGCTGGACTTCGTCTCCGACGGCCGGTTCATCCTCGGCATCGGCGCGTCCGGGCCGCAGGTCGTGGAGGGCTTCCACGGGGTGCGCTACGACGCGCCGCTCGGCCGGACCCGCGAGATCGTGGAGATCTGCCGCCAGGTGTGGCGTCGCGAGCGGGTCGTCCACGACGGCAAGCACTACAAGATTCCGCTGCCCGCCGAGCAGGGCACCGGTCTCGGCAAGCCGCTGAAGATCATCAACCACCCGGTGCGCGAGCGGATCCCGGTGCAGATCGCGGCGATCGGGCCGAAGAACGTGGCACTGACCGCCGAGATCGCCGAGGGCTGGCAGCCGATCTTCTTCCACCCCGAGCGGGCGTCCGAGGTCTGGGGCGAGGCGCTGGCCGAGGGCAAGGCCAAGCGCGACCCGTCCCTGGGTGAGCTGGACGTCGCGGTCGGGGTGCCGGTGGCGATCGGCGAGGACGTCGGCCACATGCTCGACTGGGTCCGCCCCGTGGTCGCGCTGTACGTCGGCGGCATGGGCGCCCGCGGCAAGAACTTCTACAACGAGCTGGCCTGCCGGTACGGCTACGAGGCCGAGGCCAAGCTGATCCAGGACCTCTACCTGGACGGCAAGAAGGAGGAGGCCGCCGCGGCGGTGCCTGCCGAGCTGCTGCGGGCGATCTCCCTGGTCGGGCCGAAGGGGGAGGTCAAGGAGCGCCTGGCCGCCCTGCGCGAGGCCGGGGTCACCACCCTGCAGGTCACGTTCCTCGAACCCGACCCCGCGCGCCGCGTCGGCGTGGTGAGCGAGCTGCGCGAACTGCTCAGCTGACCCGGTCGAGGAACAGGAAGTCGGTCACGCCCACGACCGACAGGACCTGGCGGACACCGGCCGGCATGCTGGTCCGCTTCTCGTCGTGCACGAGCCGGGGCCGGGTCGTTTCGACGACCTGGCCCCGCATCTCGATCCCGCACCCGCCCGCGGCCAGCACGTTCCTGACCCAGTCGGCCTGCGGCCCGTAGGTGAGGGCGACGACGAAGCCGTCCCCGGCGCGGAAGACGTTCACCGGCGTCCGGTACGTCCTCCCGGACTTGCGGCCCCGGTGGACGATCGTCCCGAACCCCGGGAGTCCCTTCGTCAGTGGTCCCAGCACGCGGTTGGTCGCCACGCGGTTGAACCGGGCGACCCTCTTCGACAGCACCATGTGTTCAGCATGCCCGGTCGCTTCGCGGAAATCAACAGGTGATGAATTTAGGTGCGGTTGACAGTCGGCGGAAAAGGGGTAAGCCGGTGCCATGAACGACAAGGACGACGAGAAGAAGCCGGTCAGCCCCGAACCACCCCTGTCGCCGGACTTCCCCGACGTCCGGCACCCCGATCTGGACATGGGCCCCACCGAGGACGTCGAGAAGCCGCCGAACACCGAAGAGGTCAAGCCGGAGGAGGGGATCCCGGAACCGCCCGACTGACCCCGCGGGGCGATGCGGGTGCAGCCCAGGGGCGAAGGAAGCCCGGTGCCGCGCGGCCGTCGCCGAAGTGGCAGGAGGGACGATGGCGGAGTTCAAGAAGGGCGACCGGGTCCGCTGGGACGCGGGCAACGAGAGTTCGGTCGGCACAGTCGAGGAGAAGATCACCGAGGACACCCACGCCGGCGGACGCCAGGTGCGCGCCTCCGAGGACGCCCCGCAGTACCTGGTGAAGAGCGAGAAGTCCGGCCGCACCGCAGTGCCCAAGCCGGACAAGCTGCACCCTGCGGACTGACGCCGCGGCTGCGTGCGGGGCGCGGACTGACACCGCGGCGGCGCGCCGCGCGGTGGTGCCGGACTGGCGCCGGGGCTGCGCGCCCCATCACCTGGCCCGAGGGCAGTCCCGCCCTAGGTTTCACACCGGCCGGCGGCCGGGCGCGGTGCGCCGTCTCGGTGGCGGCGGTGTGGGCTGGGCCTGATTCTCAGCCCACCGCGGCCCACCCTGCGGGAAGCGGCGGTGTTCGCCGCGGGGCGGCGTCCGGCCGGCGGCCCAGCCCCCGGAGACAGTCCAGCCCCGGGGCGTTCACCGGGAAGCGGCGATGTTGCGCCGCACCTGGGCGGGGTCCCTGCGGGTGGGCTCGCGGCCCGCGGGCTGGTGCGGTGGCGGGCCGGGGTCGATCGGCGGGATCGGTTTCGTCGTGGCGGTCTCGGTGACCGACATAGGCTCCCCGTGGTGCCGGATCTCCACCGGCTTCCCGGACAGCAGCCGGTACGTCGCGTCGTCGCGGTGGATTTCCACCAGGAAGCGGCTCTCCCGGAAGCACATGCGGAACTGGATCCGCTCCAGCGCGGGCGGCAGCCGTGGCGCGAAGGTCAGCTTGCCGTCGTGGTCGCGCATCCCGCCGAAGCCCGCGACCACACCCATCCACGCCCCGGCCAGCGACGCCATGTGCAGCCCGTTGCGCACGTTGTTGTGCACGTCGTGCAGGTCGGTCAGCGCCGCCTCGCCCAGGTAGTCGTAGGCCAGGTCCAGGTGCCCCACCTCGGCTGCGATCACCGACTGCGTGCCTGCCGACAGCGACGAGTCCCGCACCGTCCTTTCCTCGTAGTAGGCGAAGTTGCGCTGCTTCTGCTCCGGCGTGAACGCGTCGCCCCGCAGGTGCAGCGCCAGCACCAGGTCGGCCTGCTTCACCACCTGCTTGCGGTACAGGTCGAAGTACGGGTAGTTCAGCAGCAGCGGGTAGTTCTCCATCGGCGTGCCGGCGAAGTCCCAGTCCAGGTGCTCGGTGAAGCCCTCCGACTGCGGGTGCACGCCCAGTTCTTCGTTGTAGGGCACATACATCTGCTCGGCGGCCCGCCGCCAGCCCGCCACCTCGGTTCCGTCCACACCGAACAGTGACGCGACCTCCGGCACCCGCTCGCAGGACGCCGCCGCCTCGCGGAAGTTCCGCTGCGCCATCAGATTCGTGTACACGTTGTTGTCCGCGACCGCCGAGTACTCGTCCGGCCCGGTCACCCCGTCGATGCGGAACCGGCCGTGCCGGTCGAAGTGCCCGAGCGACATCCACAGCCGCGCGGTCTCCAGCAGCAGCTCGGTGCCGCACTGGCGCTCGAACTCCGCGTCGCCGGTGGCCCAGTAGTAGCGGGCGACCGCGTCGGCGATGTCGGCGGTGACGTGGAACGCCGCGGTGCCCGCGGGCCAGTACGCCGAGCACTCCGCGCCGTTGATCGACCGCCACGGGAACGCCGCGCCGCGCAGGCCCAGCTGCCGCGCCCGCTCCCGCGCCTTGGGCAGCGTGGAATGCCGCCACCGCAACGCATCCCGCGCCGCCTCCGGCACGCTGTAGGTCAGCACCGGCAGCACGAACGACTCGGTGTCCCAGAACGCGTGGCCGTCGTAGCCCGGCCCGGTCAGCCCCTTGCCGGGGATCGCGCGGCTTTCCCCGCGGGCCCCGGCCTGCAGGATGTGGAACAACGCGAACCGGGTCGCCTGCTGCAGCTCCGGGTCGCCGTCGATCTCGACATCGGCGGTCTCCCAGAAGTCGTCGAGGAACGCGCGCTGCTCGGCCAGCAGCCCGTCCCAGCCGGTCTGCAGCGCCCCGGCGAGCGCCGCGTCGACCTGCGCGCGCAACGCGGGCACCGAACGCTGCGCCGACCACCCGTATCCGACGAACTTGGTCAGCCGCAGCACCTTGCCCTGCGGCACGTCCACCGCGATGCTGAGTCGCGCCAGGTCCTCCTCGGCGAGGATGTCGGTGCGCAACCCGTCCGGCGACTCGATCTGGTGGTCCATCGCCGCCGCCACGCGCAGCCCGGACCGCCGCGTCTGGTGCACCAGCACCGCGCGGTAGTGGTCGGCGAGGAAGAACTCGGACTCCAGCGGCGACTGCAGCGCCGCGGCCACCCGCGGGTCCTTGCTGTCCGACTCGATCGGCTCGTTCGCCAGCAGGTCCGACTGCAGCACCAGCTGCATCTTCCCGTCCAGCGGCTCGACCTCGTACCGGATCGCCACCACCGCGCGCTGGGTGAACGACACCAGCCGCTGCGTGCGCACCCGGACGTGCCGCCCCGTCGGCGACGACCATTCGGTGGTGCGGGTCAGCGTGCCCGTCCGGAAGTCCAGCACCCGCTCGTGCGAAGGCGCCGTGCCGTAACGCATGTCGAACGGCTCGTCCTCCACCAGCAGGCGGATGATCTTGCCGTCGGTCACGTTGACGACCGTCTGCCCGGCCTCCGGGTAGCCGTACCCCGCTTCGGCGTAGGGCAGCTCGTGCTCCTCGTAGAAGCCGTTCAGGTACGTGCCGGGCAGGCCGCGCGGCTCGCCCTCTTCGAGAGTGCCGCGCAGGCCGATGTGCCCGTTCGACAACGCGAACGTCGATTCCGTGCGCTGCAACTGGTCGACCGCGAGGCCGCGCCACCGCAGTTCCCACGGCGCGCACTCGTAGCCGCGTGTCACGAGGCTCATGCGTCGTCCCCCAGCAGTTCCGCGAGATCGTCCACCACCACGTCGGCGCCGTGCTCCCGCAGCGCCTCCGCCTGGTTCGCCCGGTTCACGCCGACGACGAACCCGAAGTTCCCGGCCCGGCCCGCTGCCACACCGGCCAGGGCGTCCTCGAACACGGCCGCCCGCGCGGGTTCCACGCCCAGCGCCTTCGTCCCGGCGAGGAACGAGTCCGGCGCCGGTTTGCCGCGCAGCCCGTCGCGGGTGATGACCAGCCCGTCGATGCGGGCCTGCACGAACGGGGTGAACTCCGCCGCGTCCAGGACCGCCTGCGCGTTCGCCGACGACGTCACCACCGCGATCGCCAGCCCGGCGTCCCGCGCGGCCTCCAGGTACCGGCGCGACCCCGGGTACGGGTTCGGCCCGCGCTCGGCGATGATCCGCAGCACGAGGTCGTTCTTGCGGTTCCCCAGGCCGTGCACGGTGTGCTCGGTCACCTCGTCGTCGGGACCGCCCTCGGGCAGTTCGATCCCGCGGGACGCGAGGAACGTGCGCACCCCGTCCAGCCGCGGCCGCCCGTCCACGTAGCGGGCGTAGTCGGCGTCGGTGAACGGGTGAAAACCGCTTCCGTCCCGTTCGCGCAGGAACGCGTCGAACGTCTGCTTCCAGGCTTCCCGGTGCAGTGCGGCGGTGCCGGTCAGGACACCGTCCAGGTCGAACAGGCACGCGGTGATGCCGTCGGGCAACCCGATCATGCCTGCACGGTACCTGCGAACTCGCGCGTTCGCCGCGTGCTGCGGCCGTATAACGACCTATACCGCGCCGCTCTAGTGCTCCGGATGCGGACGGACGTGGTGGATGAGCTCGTGGACGGTGGCGTCCGCCAGCCGGTACCGGACGATCCGCCCGGTGCGCTGCGCGGTGACCAGACCGTGCGCGCGCAGCAGCCGCAAAGCCTGGGACACCGCGGTGTCCGTCATGCCCGCCGCCACCGCCAGGTCGGACACGCAGATCTCCCGCGCGTAGTGGATGCACACGAGCAACGTCAGGCGCGACGGGTCGGCCAGCACCGAGAACCGCTCGGCCCACTCGCGCACCACGTCGCGGTCGCCGAGGCCGTCCAGCGCCGCCTCGACGGCCGGGCCGTCGATCACCCGGCGTTCCGCCTCACCTGCCACCCCGGAATCGTCTCATCCACGCGCGCCCGCGGGCTGGCAGGATCACACCGTGACCGACATCCCCTTCCGCACCGCACGGGAACTGCGCGCCGCGCTCGGGGCGCGCGAGCTGTCCGCCCGCGAGGTCGTGCAGGCGCATCTGGACCAGATCGAGCGCGTGAACCCGGACGTCAACGCCGTCGTCACGCTCGTCGCCGAGCGGGCGCTGGCCGAGGCGGCCGCGGCCGACGAACGCGCCGCCCGCGGCGCGGAACTGCCGCCCCTGCACGGCATCCCGGTCGCGCACAAGGACACCCACGAGACGGCGGGCATCCGCACCACCTTCGGCTCGCCCCTGCACGCCGACCACGTGCCGGAACGCGACGAGCTGGTGGTCGAGCGAATGCGGGCCGCCGGGGTGATCAGCATCGGCAAGACCAACGTGCCGGAGTTCGCCGCGGGCTCGCACACCTTCAACCCGGTCTTCGGCGCCACCCGCAACCCATACGACCTATCCCGCTCGGCGGGCGGGAGCAGCGGTGGCGCGGCGGCGGCGCTGGCCACCGGGATGCACCCGCTGGCCGACGGCAGCGACCTCGGCGGGTCGCTGCGCAACCCGGCGTCGTTCTGCAACGTCGTCGGCTTCCGGCCGTCGATCGGGCGGGTGCCGTCGTGGCCGGCGCCGCTGGGCTGGTCCGGGCTTGCCACGGCCGGTCCGATGGCCCGCACGGTCGCCGACGCGGCCCTGCTGCTGTCGGTGCTCGCCGGCCCGGACCCGAGGTCGCCGATCGCGCTGGACGAACCGGGGGAGACCTTCGCCCGGCCGCTGGACCGCGACGTGCGGGGCCTGCGGATCGCGTGGTCGCCCGACCTGGGCGGCAGCGTGCCGGTGGAGCCGGAGGTGGCGGACGTGGTCGAGGCGTCGGCGAAGGTGTTCGGCGACCTGGGGTGCGTGGTGGAGCGCGACTGCCCGGACTTCGCCGGCGCGGACGAGGCGTTCCGGATCCTGCGGGCCTGGCAGTTCGCGGTGAAGTACGGGCCGCTGCTGGACACCGAGCGGGACCGGATCAAGGACACCATCGTGTGGAACACCGAGGAGGGGCTGCGGCTGTCGGCGACCGACGTGGGCCGCGCCGAGGTCCTGCGCACCGAGCTGTTCCACCGCTTCCGCGAGTTCTTCACGCGCTACGACTTCCTGCTGCTGCCGGTCAGCCAGGTGCCGCCGTTCGACGCGGAGCTGGAGTACCCGGTGCGGGTCGCGGGCCAGGACATGGTGACTTACCTCGACTGGATGCGCTCGGCCTACTTCGTGACGGTCAGCGGCTCGCCCGCGTTGTCGGTGCCGGCCGGGTTCACGCCCGGCGGCCTGCCGGTCGGGCTGCAGATCGTCGGGCCGCACCGCGCGGATTTCGCCGTGCTGCAGCTGGGGCACGCGTTCGAGCAGGCCACCGGGGCGGCCCAGCGGCGGCCGGCGGTGGCGCGGTGAGGGTGCGGGAGCTGTGGGTGGTGCTGGAGACGCTGCACGACGTCACGTACTTCGCGCCGCAGGCCAAGGCCGCGCACGAGGCGGCGGGGCTGCGCGGGTTCTGGCGCGGCTACGTCGGGACGCGGGCGGCGCCGCTGGGGGCGGCCGGGCTCGGCGTGGTGACCGCCGTGTTCTACGGCTTCGCGCCGTCGTTCCTGGCGCGGTCGGTGCCGTCCATCTGGGAGGTGGTGACCCCGGCGGAGGCGCTGGCCGCCCGCAGCGCGGGCGCGGTGGCGGCGTTGCGGGAACACGTGCGCGAGGTGCCGGCTCGGGTGCTGCCGGTGCTGCGGCGGATCGTGGCGGCGGCCGGCTGGGCCGGGCGGCCGCTGGGGGCCGCGAACGCCGCGCTGCCGTGGCCGGAGAACCCGCTCGCGGCGCTGTGGCAGGCGGCGACGACGTTGCGCGAGCACCGCGGCGACGGCCACGTGGCGGTGCTGGCCGCGGAGGGCGTCGACGGCTTGGAAGCGCACGCCCTGCGCGACGCGGCGGACGGAAGCCGGAGCGTCGTGGCGCCCAACCGCGACTGGACGGACGAGGAGTGGAACGCGGCCCGGGACCGGCTGGCCGCGCGCGGCCTGATCGACGGACGCGGCCTGACCGATCGCGGCGCCCGCCTGCGCGAGCACATCGAGCGGCGCACGGACGAGCTGGCGGCGGTGCCGTACTCGGTGGTGGGTGAGGACGAGCTGGCCGCGGTGGACGGCTGGTTGCGGCCGATCGCGCGCAAGCTCGTGCCGGTCCCGGTGCCGCACCCGAATCCGGTGGGAGCGCCCACGCCCTGAGCCATGGGCCGAATTGCGAGCGCGGGCCCCTGCGCCCGCTGCGCGGTGGGCGTCGCGTGGCGAGCCGGTGCGGGCGCGGATGCGCTGCCGAGCGGCCCGTGGGGGTGCTGATGCGCGGCAGGTTTGTGGGCGGGGCCGGGCCGTTGGGCGCGCGGTGGCTCTGTCTTTACATTGCGTGGCGAGCCTGCCGCGAGCCGTCGGCTTCCGCGGCCGCCGGCGGCCCGCCTCAGAACTGCAGCCAGCCCACCGCCGACGAGACCAGCAGCGCCGCGACCAGGATCGCCAGCACCACGGAGATCACGATCGTCACCACGGGCAGCGCCCGCGGCGGTTTCTGCTGGTGGTGCGACAGTCCGGAGGTCTGGCCGGAGTCCGGGGGCGTGTCGCCGGGCGCGACGCCGCCGCCGGGTTCCAGTCCGGGCGTCCGGGCGGGATCCGGGTCGGGCGGGGTGCCGCCCGGCACGCCGCCGCCGCGTTCGCTCCCCGGGGTGGACCGCGGATCGGGACTGCTCATCGGTCTTCCCTTCCTGCCGACGCCGACACGTCGAACGACAGGCCCTTGTCACCGGCACTCACGCGCACCCGCGCGCCGGGGGTCAGCTCGCCGCGCAGCATCATCCGCGACAGCGGGTTGTCGACCTCGCGCTGGATCGTGCGGCGCATCGGGCGCGCGCCGAATTCGGGCTGGTACCCGGCCCGCGCCAGCCACTGCACGGCTTCCGGCGTGAACTCCAGCGTGATGTTCTGCGCGTGCGCGCGCCGTTTCGTCTGCTCCAGCATCAGCTCGGTGATCTGCTCCAGCTGCGCGGCCTCGAGCTTGCGGAACACGATGATCTCGTCGATCCGGTTGAGGAACTCCGGGCGGAACTGCTCCCGCAGCCGCCGCATCAGCCGCTCCCGCAGCGGCTGCTCCGAGTCGCCCCGGTCGGCGGCGAACCCGAGCGCGCCCTGCGTGCTGCTGGAGATGATCTCCGACCCGATGTTGCTGGTCATGATCAGCACCGTGTTGGTGAAGTTGACCGTGCGCCCGCGCCCGTCGGTCAGGCGGCCGTCGTCGAGGACCTGCAGCAGCACGTTGAAGATCTCCGGGTGCGCCTTCTCGATCTCGTCGAAGAGCACCACCGAGTAGGGCCGCCGCCGCACCGCCTCGGTCAGCTGGCCGGCCTCCTCGTACCCGACGTAGCCCGGGGGAGCGCCGATCAGCCTGCTGACCGTGTGCCGCTCGCCGTACTCCGACATGTCCAGCCGGATCATCCGGTCCTCGTCGCCGAACAGCGCCGCGGCCAGCGCCCGCGCCAGTTCGGTCTTGCCGACGCCCGTCGGGCCGAGGAACAGGAAGCTGCCGTAGGGCCGGTCCGGCGGTGCGAACCCGGCGCGCGAGCGGCGCACGGCTTCGGCGACCGCGTCCACCGCCTCCTCCTGCCCGATGACCCGCTCGTGCAGGTGCTCCTCCAGCCGCAGCAGCCGGTCGCGCTCGTCCTCGGTCAGCTGGTTCACCGGCACCCCGGTCAGCCGCGCGATCACCTCGGCGATGTCCTGCGGCGTCACCTCCTGCACGCCGCTGGGCCGCCCGTCGCTGTCGGCGGTGCGCAGTTGCTCGCGCAGCCCGGCGATCTCGTCGCGCAGGGCCGAGGCGCGCTCGAAGTTCTCCTCGGCGACCGCCTGGTCCTTGTCGCGGGACAGCTCCTCCAGCCGGGCCTGCAGTTCGCGCACGTCGTTGGGGCGGCGGCCGGACCGCAGCCGCACCCGCGCGCCCGCCTGGTCGATCAGGTCGATCGCCTTGTCCGGCAGGAACCGGTCGGTCAGGTAGCGGTCGGACAGGTCCGCGGCGGCCGCCAGCGCCTCGTCGGTGAACCGGACCTGGTGGTGCGCCTCGTACCGGTCGCGCAGGCCGTGCAGGATGGCGACGGTGTCGGACACCGACGGCTCGGGCACCAGGATCGGCTGGAACCGCCGCTCCAGCGCCGGGTCGTTCTCGATGTGCTGCCGGTACTCGTCCAGCGTGGTCGCGCCGACGATGTGCAGCTCACCGCGGGCCAGCGCGGGCTTGAGCATGTTGCCCGCGCCCATCGACCCCTCCGACGCGCCCGCGCCGACCACGGTGTGCAGCTCGTCGATGAACACGATCAGCTGGTCGCGGTTGCGGCGGATCTCGTCGAGGAGGTTCGTCATGCGCTCCTCGAAGTCGCCGCGGTAGCGGGTGCCCGCGACCATCGCGGTCAGGTCGAGCCGCACCACCCGGCGGCGGGCGAGCAGGTCGGGCACGTCGTCGTCGCAGATGCGCTGCGCCAGGCCCTCCACGATCGCCGTCTTGCCCACGCCCGGTTCGCCGATCAGGACCGGGTTGTTCTTGGTGCGCCGCGACAGCACCTCGACGGTCTGCTCGATCTCGTCGTCGCGCCCGACGACCGGGTCGATGTTGCCCTCGGCCGCCTCCGCGGTGAGATCGCGGCCGTACTGGTCCAGCGTCGGGGTGTCGGTGCGCGGCTGCGGCCGCTGCTCGGCACGGCCGCGCGGCATCGGCTGCCCCTGCGGCGGGCCCTGGAACGCCTCCGGGGTGACCCCGGCGCGGGCGAGGATGCGGCCGGCCGCGGAGTCCGGGTTGGCCACGAGCGCGAGCAGCAGGTGCTGCGGCCCGATGTAGCTGGAGCCGAGGGTGCGGGCGATGCCGTGCGCGTCCAGCAACGTGCGCTTCGCGCCCGGCGCCAGCATGGTCGGCGTGGTGCGCTCGCCTTCGCCACTGCTGTGCCGGTCGATCTCCCGCGCGATCTCCTCGGGTTTCGCGCCCGCGCTCTCCAGCAGCTGCCGCGTCGGCGAGGCCTGTGTGGCCGCCCACAGCAGCTGTTCGGTGTCGACGTCGGCCCGGCCCTGTGCGGCCGCCTTCTCGGCGGCGTGCGCGACGAGTTCCCGCGCCTGGTCGGACATCAGCCGGGTGATGTCGACTGCGTTCGGCCGCCTGCTGGGCACGGCGTTGCCGAAGAACTGTGCCAGGAACTGGTCGAACGGACTGTCGGGCCCGCCTGCGAAAAAGCCGGTCATCAGGGGAACGCTCCTCAGCCGTCGGGGGTGCGGGCCCGGTGCTCCACTTCGGACGGAGCGGGGCCCGGGTCGTCCACCGCCGTCGGCTACCCGGGCCCGGGCGGGGCGAAACGACGCATCAGGGCTCTTCGGTGAGCTTTTCCCGGAGGTGCTGCAGGGTCTGCGCGAGCAGTCGCGACACGTGCATCTGGGAGATGCCGACGCGTTTGGCGATCTGCGTCTGCGTCATGTTGCCGAAGAACCGCAGCATCAGGATGGTCCGCTCGCGCGGGGCCAGGTCGCGAAGCAGCGGTTGCAGCGCCTCGTGGTTCTCCACCGTCTCGATTCCGTAGTCCTCTTCGCCGAGGGTGTCGGCCAGCGACGCGGCCTCGTCGTCCTCACCGGCCGGTTTGTCGACCGACACCGCGTAGTAGGCGTTGCCCGCCTGCAGGCCCTCGCTCACCTCGTCCGGCGTGAGGTCCAGCTCGCGCGCGATCTCCGTCGGCGTCGGCGCGCGGCCGAGGCGCTGGCCCAGTTCGTTGCTGGCCTGCCCGATCTGCAGGTGGAGTTCCTTGAGCCGCCGCGGCACCCGCACCGACCAGCTGGCGTCGCGGAAGTGCCGCCGGACCTCGCCCATGATGGTCGGCACGGCGAAGGACAGGAAGTCGGTGCCGCGTTCCGGCTCGAACCGGTCGACGGCGTTGATCAGCCCGACCCGCGCGACCTGCAACAGGTCCTCGTACGCCTCGCCGCGCCCGCTGAACCGGCGCGCGATGTGCTCGGCCACCGACAGGTACTGGGTGACCAGCGCGGTGCGGAGCCGTGCCCGGCACGGATCGTCCGGCGCGGCGGCCGCCAGATCGGCGAAAGTGGGGGTGTTCTCCTCCGAGGAATCGTTGTCCTCGACGGTGCCCGCGAGGCGCGTCTCAGCCAACGTTTTGCTTCCCCCCGCTGTCTCGTGCCGATCTGGTCATGGCCCGGACTACCCCGTGCCGCCGTTCGCCACACCTGGTTGCACGGGCCCGCTCCGGGGAACCCCGCGCCGAGAGGAACGACGCAAGGAGGTCTTTCCATGGCTGAGCGCACCACGGGGCGGGCGCCGGTGGCACAAGGTTTCGCGTTGCTGGTCGGCGTGGTGTTCCTGGCGCTGGGCATCGGCGGGTTCGCCACTTCGGGCGAACTGCTGGGATTCCACACCGGAACGCTGCTGAACCTGACGCGGACCGCGGTGGGCCTGCTCGCGCTGGTGGCGGCCTGGAAGGGACCGTCCGCGCGGATCATCGGGCTGGTGGTCTTCTTCGGGCTGCTGGGCATCACGGTGTGGGGCCTGCTTTCGGCGGGCACCGGAAACCCGGCCGACGTCCGGCGACTGTTCGACCCGACCTGGGCGGACAACGCGCTGCACGGCGTCGTCGCGGTGCTGGGGCTCGTCGTCTTCCTGATGCCCGCCCGGTCGAGGACCACCGAACGCGTATGACGAATACCGAGAGTAGCGGCATTGCGCAGCGTGTTTAGTTCCTCTGCCAGGGTGAAAGAACTCCTCCATGAGACGGGCAGAGGACCATCCGCTGCGAATACTGCTGTGGCACGTACACGGATCATGGACCAGTTCCTTCGTGCGCGGACGGCACGAGTACCTCGTTCCGCTGCTACCGGAGGGCGGTCCCTGGGGGCGGGGCCGCTGTGACC
Organism: Amycolatopsis methanolica 239; assembly: GCF_000739085.1. Taxonomy (NCBI): domain Bacteria; kingdom Bacillati; phylum Actinomycetota; class Actinomycetes; order Pseudonocardiales; family Pseudonocardiaceae; genus Amycolatopsis; species Amycolatopsis methanolica. The sequence goes on from NZ_CP009110.1 coordinate 2,668,622, forward strand.
GAGCGTGGCCGTCCGCGCGAGAGGTGAGTCCGGCCGAGCTTCGGAACGCCGACATCGACGTGGTCGTCCTCCAGCGCCCGGACGAGATCGAGCTGACCGAGCGCTGGACGGGGCGGCGGCCCGGCCGGGACGTGCTCGCGGTGTTCGTCGAGCACAACACCCCGACCGGCGACGTGCCGCGCACGCGGCACCCGCTGGCCGACCAGGACGAGATCCCGCTGGTGCACGTCACGCACTTCAACAACCTGATCTGGGACTCCGGCCGGGCGCCGGCCACGGTCATCGAGCACGGGGTGGTCGACCCGGGCGAGCTGTACACCGGCGAGGAAGCCTCGATCGGCCTGGTCATGAACGAGCCGGTGCGCCGCGGCCGCGCGGTCGGCACCGACCTGCTGCCCGCCTTCGCCGAGGTCGCCCCGCTGGACGTGTGGGGCATCGGCGTCGAGAAGCTCGACGACCACTTCGGCCTGGGGGAGCGCCTGCGCACGCGGGGCGACCTCGGGCAGGACGCCCTGCACGCGGGGCTGGCGCGGTGCCGGGTGTACCTGCACACGCCGCGCTGGACGTCGCTGGGCCTGTCGCTGATCGAGGCGATGCACCTCGGGATGCCGGTGCTGGCGGTGGCCAGCACCGAGGCGTCCCGCGCGGTGCCGCCGGAGGCGGGTTTCGTCTCGGCGGATGTGAACGAGCTGGTGCGCGCGGCCGCCGACCTGGTGGCGGATCCGGAACTGGCGCACCGGATGGGCAAGCAAGCGCGCGAGCGCGCGCTGGCCAGCTACGGCCTGGACGCCTTCCTGCGCAAGTGGGACGTCCAGCTCGGCCGGGTGACGAGTGGAGGTAGCGCATGAGGATCTCGATGGTGTCGGAGCACGCCAACCCCCTGGCCGTCCTGGGCGAGGTGGACGCGGGTGGGCAGAACCTGCACGTGGCGGAACTGTCCGCGGCGCTGTGCCGCCAGGGCCACGACGTCACCGTCTACACCCGGCGCGACGGCCCGGAGCAGCCGGAGGAAGTCCGGGCGCCCGCGGGCTACCGGGTGGTGCACGTGCCGGCAGGCCCGGCGGAGCACCTGCCCAAGGACGAGCTGCTGCCGCACATGACCGAGTTCGGCCGCTACCTGGCGAAGGCGTGGCAGCGGGACGCCCCGGACGTGGTTCACGCGCACTTCTGGATGTCCGGGCTGGCGTCGCTGCTCGCCACGCGCGGCACCGACGTACCGGTGGTTCAGACCTTCCACGCGCTGGGTGTGGTGAAGAAGCGCTACCAGGGTACGGCGGACACCAGCCCGCCGGAGCGGGTGCAGCTGGAGCGGCTGATCGGCAAGAACGCCGCGCGCGTCGCCGCCACCTGCTCGGACGAGGTCTTCGAGCTGGCCAGGATGGGGCTGCCGCGCTCGCGGATGTCGGTCGCGCCGTGCGGGGTCGACCTCGAACGGTTCACCCCGGACGGGCCGGTCGCGCCGCGCGGCAACCTGCGCCGGATCGTCAGCGTCGGGCGGCTGGTGCCGCGCAAGGGGTTCGCGACGGCGATCGCCGCGCTGCCCGCCGTGCCCGGCGCCGAACTGGTCATCGCAGGCGGCCCCGAGCGGGGCCGGCTCGCCGACGACCCGGAGGCCAAGCGCCTGGTGGAGCGGGCCGAGCGGCTCGGCGTGGCCGATCGCGTTCGACTGCTGGGCCAGGTGACCCGGGACGAGATGCCGTCGCTGCTGCGCTCGGCGGACCTGGTCGTGTGCACGCCGTGGTACGAGCCGTTCGGCATCGTGCCGCTGGAGGCCATGGCGTGCGGCGTCCCGGTGGTCGCGGCGGCGGTCGGCGGGCTGATCGACACCGTGGTGGACGGCGTGACCGGGGAACTGGTGCCGCCGAAGCGCCCGGAGGCCTTGGCCGCGACCCTGCGCCGCCTGCTCGGCGACCCCGCGCAGCGCGAGGCCTACGGGATCGCGGGCCGCGACCGGGCCCGGTCGCGGTACTCGTGGGACCGCACCGCGATCGACATCATGCGGGTCTACGAAAAGGCGTTGGGGGACAAGGTGCCCGCTGGTGCGGTCGTGCCCGCGGACGCCGCGGCGAGCCCGGTCTGAGAGGACGAACGGCAAGCCCCCTCGGGATCGTGGTCCCGAGGGGCTTTTCCGTCACGTCACCTTGTTGACCGCGGACTGGGCCTTGCCCTTGACCGTGCCCATCGCGTCCTGCGTGGGCGAGTAGGTGGCGTAGAGCTCGGGGTCGGGCTTGGGTGCACTGCCGGGGCCGCCGAGGGGTTTGGGGTCCATCAGGTATTCGATCCGGTCCTCGCCGGTGGACCAGGTGCCCTTGTTGCCGTCGGGGCCGTCGGAGAGGTGCCAGATGGTGTTGTTGTGGGTCTGGTCTTCCTCGTCGAGCAGGGCGCCGGGGGCGATGTCCGATTCGAGGCCGTCGGCCTGGAGTTCCTCGATGGCGCGCAGCCACTGCTTCTGGTGCACGGTGTCGCGGGCCAGGTTGAACTTGAGCATCTCCTTCACGCCCGGGTCGTCGGTCATGTTGTACAACCGGGCGGTCTGCAACCGGCCCTGCGCCTCCGCCGCCGCGTTGGCCCGGAAATCCGCCAGCAGGTTGCCGGAGGCCACGATGTACTTGCCGTTCCACGGGGTGCCATTGGAATCCGCCGGAACCGCCCCGCCGCCGGCGACGATGGCCTGCTGCGGGTCCATGCCGCCCAGCACCGCGGCCATCACCGGATCCTGGGCGGCTTCGGCGGTCGCGGTGGCAGGCGCGCCCTCCAGCAGCCGGGCGACCATGGTGGCCAGCATTTCCACGTGCCCGATCTCCTCGGTCGCGGTGTCCATGATCAGGTCCTTGTACTTGCCCTCAATGCGGCAGTTCCAGCCCTGGAACAGGTACTGCATCGTCACCGTCATCTCGCCGTAGGCCCCACCGATGAGCTCCTGCAGCTTGCGCGCGTAGTACGGGTCCGGCCGCTCCGGCTTCGCCTCGAACTGCAGCAGTTTCGTGTGTCGGAACACAGAGATCTCCCTTGAAAAAGAAGGAAAAGTTGTAGTCGGTACGCGTACGCAGACCGGGGGGCTTCCCGCGGGCGTGCGGGTTATTCGTGTCCGTCCGCCCGACTTGCGGAATCCACACTGATGATTTATGCATGAGTCATGCATGACGAACGGCTGGCCAACCTGCTCGGCGCTCTCGCGCTGACGGTCAACGACCTCGCACTGACCGACGCGACGACCGCCGCGGGCACGAGCGTGAGCGGGTCGGCCGCGCTGGTGGTGCTGTCCACAGCGCCCGGGCTGTCGGTGACCGAGCTGGGGCGGCGGGTCGGCCTGAGCCAGCCGGCGGCCGCGCGGATGGTGGACGTGCTGGAGCGGCGGGGCCTGGTCGAGCGGCGGCCCACCCTCGCGCGGGCGGTCGCCGTGCACCTGACCCCGGCCGGCGCCGAGGCCGCGGCGCGGATCCTGGGCCGCCGCGGCGGGCGGCTCGGTTCGCTGGCGGCCGCGCTCGACGAGCGGGAGCGGGAGGTGTTCGCGGAGCTGGTGGGGAAGCTGCTGACGGCGGCCTACGAGCAGCTCCCGGAGGCCGACCGCCTGTGCCGGCTGTGCGACCGCTCGGCGTGCGTGGCGGAGGGGGAGGTGTGTCCGGTGGGGGCGGCCTGCCGGGCGAGGGAGGCCGCCGATGAGGGGTGAGTGGGGTTGGGGCAGCTCGGCCCCGAAAGCCCAGCCGGGCAGCGGAGGCCGCTGATGACCGCTGAGCGGGGCTGGGGTGGCTCGGCCTGGGCCGGGCGGCTGACCGGAGAACCGACTGTTGGGCGCGGGAGGCCGCTGCCGGCCCTTGCGTCGGCGCGATGTGGGGCGGTGGCCGCCGGGGCCTTGGCCGGAAGGCCGCCGATGCCGCGCAGCGGAGGCGGGGCGGCGCGGTGGCGTGGGTGATGCTGGGCGCGGGAGGCCCCTGATGACCCCTGGGCAAAACCTTGGTCCGGGGCGAGCGGTGGCCGCGCGGCGCCGTGGCGCGGGGTGCCACCGGGGTGTGGTGGCTCCGGCGGGAGCGGGCGCCGCGGAGTTGTCTTCCAGGGGGCGCGGCGGCTCGATGCGCCTGGGCGCGGCTGCCGTCGCGGGTGGTCTCGCCGGCATCGGGGGTCGCCGATGACCGGGGAGCTGCTCGCCCTCGCCTCGGCTGGGTGCTTCGGCGTCACCCACTTCGTCAACGGCGTCATCGCGCGCCGGGCGCCTGGGCTCACCGTTTCCCTCTACGCGCAGCTCGGCGGCACCCTCGTCACCCTGCTCGTCGCCCTGGTCTGGTCGGCTCCCACGAGCCACGGCATCTGGTGGGGCGCGCTCTCCGGTGTCGGCACGGGGATCGGCGTCGGGTTCCTCTACCGGGCCATGAGCCGGGACGCGCTGAGCGTCGTGGTGCCCGTCAGCGACATCGGGGCCGTCGCGCTGCCCGTCGTCGCCGGGCTGGCCTTCCTCGGGGAGCGGCCCTCGCCCGCGGCGATCGCCGGGATCGTGCTCGCCCTGCCCGCCATCTGGCTCGTCTCTGGCGGCGGGCGGCCTGCCGGGCCGGGCATCCGGGACGCGCTCGTCGCGGGTGCCGGCTTCGCGATGCAATTCCTCGCCATGAAACCCGTGCCGCTGGACGCCGGACTCTGGCCGATCGTCGTCAGCCGCGCCGCGTCCGTGGCCGTCATCCTGCCCCTCGTGCTCGCCACGGGCACCCCGCTCGCGCTGCGGCCTCGCCTCGCCTGGCCGGCCGCGGCCGCGGGCGCGCTCGGCAGCGTCGCGATCGTGCTCTACTGGGTCGCCACCCACCAGCAACTGCTCGCGGTCGCGACCGTCCTGGCCGCCCTCTACCCGGCGATCCCCGTGGTGCTCGCACTGCTCTTCCTGGGTGAACGCCTCAGCCGCAAGCAGACCCTGGGTGTCTGCGGAGCCGCCGCGGCACTCGCCCTATTGGCCCTGGCGTAGGAGAAGTACCTCCGTAGCGTTTCGTAGTGACTCCGCCGGGTAGGAGGAGTGCGTGCCAGGGCATGCGGTCGTCACGGGTGGAGCGGGCTTCGTCGGCTCCCACCTCTGCGAGCGCCTGCTCGCCCGCGGCCTGCGCGTCACCTGCGTGGACAACTTGTCCACCGGCCGCGCGGACAACATCGCGCACCTGCACGGCGACTTCCACTTCGTCGAGGCCGACGTCGCGCGTGGACTGGACATCACCGGCCACGTCGACCTGGTGCTGCACCTGGCCAGCCCCGCCTCGCCACGCGACTACGAGCGCCTGCCGGTGGAGACGCTGCAGGTCGGTGCGGTCGGCACCGGCCACGCGCTGGACCTCGCGCAGGCCAACGGCGCCCGGTTCGTGCTGGCGTCGACCAGTGAGGTCTACGGCGACCCGCGGGAACACCCGCAGCGCGAGACCTACTGGGGCAACGTCAACCCGGTCGGCCCGCGCAGCGTCTACGACGAGGCCAAACGCTACGCCGAAGCCCTCACCGCCGCCTGCCGCCGAGCCCGCGGCGTGAACACCGGCATCGCCCGCATCTTCAACACCTACGGCCCCCGCATGCGCGCCGACGACGGCCGCGCGATCCCGACGTTCGTCAAGCAGGTCCTCACCGGCGAGCCGGTCACCGTCGCGGGTGAGGGCGCCCAGACCCGCTCCCTGTGCTATGTGGACGACACCGTCGACGGCCTGCTGGCGCTGGCGGACAGCGATTTCCCGGGGCCGGTCAACCTCGGCAACCCGCACGAACTCCGCATCCGGGACCTGGTCGGGGAAATCCAGCGGCTGGCGGGCACCAGCGTGCTGGTGCGCGGCATCCCCGCCCCGGTGGACGATCCGCAACGACGCTGCCCCGATATCGCGGTGGCGCAACGGGAACTGGGCTGGCAGCCGCGGGTGGAGCTGCACGAGGGTCTGCGCCGGACCCTGAAGTGGTTCGCGACCCACCTCAGTCTCGTTTAGACGAGGAGTAGCAGGGGTAGCGCTAAGTAGCAGTGGTAACCGGATGTGGAGGTAACGAGCTTGCGGATCCTCGGGATCAACGCGGTGTTCCACGATCCGGCCGCCGCCCTCGTGGTGGACGGCCGGGTGGTCGCCGCCGCCGAGGAGGAGCGGTTCAGCCGCCGCAAGCACGGCAAGCGCCCGGTCCCGTTCGCGACCTGGGAACTCCCCGAGCAGGCCGCCCGCTGGTGCCTGGCCGAGGCGGGCCTGGAGCCCGCGGACCTGGACGCCGTGGGCTACTCCTACGACCCGGACCTGGTCGACCACGGCCTCGACGGCGTCGACCCGGGCTGGGAGGAGCTGCGCACCACCTACGCCCGCCGCGCCCCGAACTTCCTGAAGACCGCGCTGCCCGGCCTCGACCCGGCGAAGGTGCGGTTCGTCCGCCACCACGTCGCGCACGCCGCGTCCAGCGGTCTGGCCGCGCCGTTCGGCGACGCCGCCGTCCTGGTCGCGGACGGCCGCGGCGAGGCGACGTCCTACCTGGCAGGCGAGTACCGCGACGGCAAGCTGGTCGAGCTGGCCGCGCAACGGCTGCCGCACTCGCTCGGCCTGCGTTACGAGGACCTCACCGAGCACCTCGGGTTCGCCCGGTCCAGCGACGAGTACAAGGTGATGGCCCTTGCCTCGTACGGGAAACCGCGGTTCCGCGACGAGCTGTGCGAAGCGATCGCCGCGTCGCCGGACGGCGGTTTCCGCGCCGCGCCGGTGGATCTGACCCGCTTCGCACCGCGGCGCGAACCCGGCGCGGACTTCCGGCCCGAGCACGCCGACCTCGCGGCCAGCGTGCAGCAGCGCCTCGAAGAGGTCCTGCTCGACCTGCTGCGCTGGCTGCACACCCAGACCGGGCAGTCCAGGCTCACGATGGCCGGCGGCATCGCGCTGAACTGCGTGGCCAACACCCGGCTGCTCGCCGAGGGTCCGTTCGACGAGATCTGGGTGCAGCCCGCTGCGGGCGACGCGGGCACGGCTCTCGGCGCCGCCCTGCACCTCGCCACGGAACTGGGCGAACCGGCCGCGCCGCCGGGCGCCGACCTCGGGCGGGGCTTCACCGACGCCGAGATCCAGCAGGCGCTCGACACCGCCCGGCTGCGCTACGACCGTCCGGACGACCTCGCCGCCACCGTCGCGCAGGCGCTCGCCGACGACGAGCTCGTGGCCTGGTTCGAAGGCCGCGCCGAGTTCGGCCCACGCGCGCTCGGCCACCGCTCGCTGCTCGCGCACCCCGGCCACCGGCGCAACCTGGAACGCCTCAACGACGTCAAGGGCCGCGAACAGTTCCGCCCGGTCGCCCCGATGGTCCTCGCCGACCGCGCGCGGGAGCTGTTCGAGCGCGGCCCGGTGCCCAGTCCCCACATGCTGTTCGTGCACGACGTCCGTCCGGAGTGGAGGGACCGCATCCCGGCGGTGACCCATGTGGACGGTACCGCGCGGATCCAGACCGTGGACCCGGCCGACGAGTCGCTGGTCGCGCGCATGCTGGAAGAATTCGCCGCCCGCACCGGGATTCCCGTCGTCGTCAACACGAGCCTGAACACCGCGGGCCGCCCGATGGTCGACTCGCCGCGCGACGCGCTGGAGTGCTTCGGCTCCAGCCCCATCGACCTGCTCGCCATCGGCCCGTTCGTGGTGCGGAGGCCGGCATGACGGCCTACACCGTGGTTGTCCCGACGACCGGCCGGGACAGCCTCCGGGCTCTGCTGTCCGCGCTCGGCCACGGTATCGGGCCGGGCCCGGCGGAGGTCATCGTCGTCGACGACCGGCCCGAACCCGGCGATCTACCGCTGCCCGACACGAACCTCAAGGTGCGCGTGCTGCGCTCCGGCGGCCGCGGCCCGGCCGCGGCGCGCAACGTGGGCTGGCGCGCCGCGGACACCGAGTGGATCGCGTTCCTCGACGACGACGTCCGCCCCACCGCCGACTGGCCGTCGCGGCTGGTGACCGACCTGGAGTCGCTGGCCGCCGACGTGGCGGCCTCGCAGGGCCGGATCGTGGTGCCCGGCCCCACCAGCGGCCGCCGCCCCACCGACCTGGAACGGGACACCGCGGGCCTGGCCACCGCGGAGTGGATCACCGCGGACATGGCCTACCGGCGCGCGGTTCTCGCCGCCTCGGGCGGTTTCGACGAGCGGTTCCCGCGGGCCTTCCGCGAGGACGCCGACCTCGCGCTGCGTGTCCGGCAGGCCGGGTGGCGGCTGGAGCACGGCACCCGCCGGACGCTGCACCCCGCGCGGCACGGCGGTTTCTTCGCCAGTGTGCGGGCGCAGCGGGGCAACGCCGACAACGCGCTGATGCGCCGCAAGTTCGGTCCACAGTGGAGGGAACTGTCCGCGGCGGGGCCCGGCCGCCTCGGCCGCCACGCACTCACCACCCTCAGCGGCGGGGCCGCGCTCGCGTTCGCCGCCGCCCGCCGCGACACTCCGGCCGCCGTCGCCGGTATCGCCTGGCTGGGACTCACCGCGGAGTTCGCGCTGCGCCGCATCCTGCCCGGGCCGAAGACGGCGGACGAGCTGGCGAAGATGGCGGTCACGAGCGTGCTGATCCCGCCCGTCGCGCTGGGCCACCGGCTCGCCGGCGAGGTGCGCGTCCGCCGTCCGCGCCCGGTCGCCAAGGCGATCCTGTTCGACCGCGACGACACCCTCATCCACGACGAGCCCTACAACAACGACCCGGACAAGGTCCGCCCTGTGCCCGGCGCCGAGGACGTGCTGCGCCGCCTGCGAGCCGCCGGTGTCCCGGTGGGCGTGGTGAGCAACCAGTCCGGCGTGGCCCGCGGGCTGATCACCCCGGACGAGCTGGCCGCGGTGAACGCCCGAGTCGAGGAGCTGCTCGGGCCGTTCGGCACCTGGCAGGTGTGCGTGCACGCCGACGGCGACGGCTGCTGCTGCCGCAAGCCCAAGCCCGGCCTGGTGACGCGCGCCGCGCTGGCACTGGGGGTGCGGCCCGAGGACTGCGTGGTCATCGGGGACATCGGCGCCGACATCGAGGCCGCTCGCGCCGCGGGCGCGCGCGGTGTCCTCGTGCCGACCCCGCGCACACGGGCCGCGGAGATCGAAGCCGCGCGGCGGGACGCGCACGTGGCGGGTGACCTGGCCGACGCGGTCGGGCTGGCGATGGGGGACCGGAAGTGGTGAGGTCACGGGTTCTCGTGGCGCGGCTGGACAACGCGGGCGACGTCCTGCTGTCCGGGCCGCTGGTGCGCGCGGTCGTGGCGGAGGCGGAGACGGTCACGTTCCTGGCCGGGCCGCACGGGCGCGCGGCCGCCGAACTGCTGCCCGGTGTCGACGAGGTGGTTGAGTGGTGCGCGCCGTGGATCGACCCGCAACCGCCCGCGGCGACCCCCGCCCACCTGGCCGCGTTGCGCGCCCACATCCGTGCCGCGCAACCGGACGCGGCGCTGATCGTCACGTCGTTCCACCAGTCGCCGCTGCCGCTCGCGCTGGTCCTGCGCGAGTGCGGGGTGCCGTGGATCGGTGCGATCTGCGAGGACTACCCGGGGTCGCTGCTGGACCTGCGGCACCGCGTCGAGGGCGACCCGCCGGAGGCCGAACGCGCCCTGTCGCTGGCGCGGGCCGCCGGGTTCGAGCTGCCGCCCGGCGACGACGGGCGGCTGGCCGTGCGCGAGCCCCTGCCGGACGTGTCCGGCCTGGTCGGCGAACCCGGTTACGTCGTGGTGCACCCGGCGGCGTCGGTGCCCGCCCGGCAGTACCCCGCCGAGCACAACGCGGAGGTCGTCCGGCTGCTCGCCGAATCCGGGTACCGGGTCGTCGTCACCGGCGGCCCGTCCGAACGCGACCTGACCGCCCGGGTCGCCGGTGACCACGGCCTGGACCTGGCGGGGCAGACCGACCTGCACGGCCTCGCCGCCGTGCTCGCCGGGGCGCGCGTGACCGTCGCCCCGAACACCGGGCCCGCGCACCTCGCCGCGGCCGTCGGCACCCCCGTGGTGTCGCTGTTCGCGCCGGTGGTGCCTGCCGCGCGGTGGGCACCCTACGGGGTGCCGCTCGTCCTGCTCGGCGATCAGGACGCCCCCTGCCGTGACACCCGGGCCCGGACCTGTCCGGTGCCCGGCCACCCGTGCCTGGATCGGGTTCCGCCCGAGGACGTCCTGCGGGCCGTGGAGAAACTAGGAGGTGCAGCGTGATCGAGGAGCGGTTCGCGGCGTTGGCCGCCACCATGCGGGACCTGACCGCGCTGGCGCCGAGGATCGAGGCGTGGGGTCGTCACCTCGCCGAGGTGCTCGGGGCCGGCGGACGGCTGCTCGCCTGCGGCAACGGCGGCAGCGCAGCCGAGGCCCAGCACCTGACCGGCGAGCTGGTCGGCCGGTTCGTCAACGACCGGCAGCCGCTGTCGGCGATCGCCCTGCACGCCGACACCTCGGCCGCCACGGCGATCGTCAACGACTACGGCGACCAGGAGGTGTTCGCCCGGCAGGTGCGCGCGCACGGCCGTCCCGGCGACGTGCTGGTGGCGCTGTCCACCAGCGGCCGCAGCCAGAACGTGTGCGCCGCGGCCAAGACGGCGCACGAACTGGGCATCACGACGTGGGCGCTGACCGGCCCCGGCCCGAACGCGCTGACCTCGGTCAGCGACGACGCGGTCATGATCGACGCGCCGAGCACCGGCACCGTGCAGGAGGCGCACCTCGCGGTGATCCACGGCCTGTGCGCCGCACTGGACGAGGCGCTGGGAGTGCCCTCGTGACCGGCCCGCTGGTGGTGGTCGGCGACACGCTGCTCGACATCGACGTGGACGGCAACGCCGACCGGCTGTGCCCGGAGGCGCCGGTGCCGGTCGTCGACGTCGGCCGCGAATGGCACCGTCCCGGCGGGGCCGGGCTCGCCGCCCGCCTGGCCGCCCGGTCCGCGGCGGACGTCGTGCTAGTCACGGCGCTCGGCGCGGACGAGGGCGGGGCCCGGCTGGCCCGGCTGCTCGCCGGCGAGGTCGAGCTGTGCGCGCTGCCGCTGGAGGGCGAGACCGTCCGCAAGACCCGCATCCGCGCGGCCGGGCAGTCCGTCGTGCGGCTGGACCACGGTGACGGGCGCGCCGCGCACGAGCCGCTGGACGAGCGCACGGTGGCCGTGCTGCGCGGGGCGTCCGCGATCCTCGTCGCCGACTACGGGCGCGGCGTGGCGAGCCACCCGGGGATCCGGGAGCTGCTGGCCGCGACCGAGGCGCCGGTCGTGTGGGACCCGCACCCGCGGGGCGGCCCGCCGGTGCCCGGCGCCGCGCTGGTCACGCCCAACGACAGCGAAGCCGCCAAGTTCGCCGGCGTTTCCGGCACGCCCGACGAGCTGGCCGAGCGGCTGCGGTCCGAATGGGCGGCCGAGGCGATCGCGGTGACCGTCGGCTCCAAGGGCGCCGTCCTCGCCGGCGGCACCGGCACGCGGACCATCCCGGTGCCCAGCGCCGCGCGCGTCCCGGCGAGCGTCCGGCCCGACACCTGCGGCGCGGGCGACCGGTTCGCCAGCGCCGTCACCTCGGCCCTGTTCGAGGGCGCCGAGCTGCCTGACGCCGTGGCTTCCGCCGTCGAGTCGGCGGCCCGGTTCGTCGCCGCAGGCGCGGCCACCGCGCTGTCCGAGCCCGCCGAGCCGATCCGCCCGCCCGAGGGACTGACCGGCTTCGAACTGGCCGAGCGTGTCCGGCGTCGCGGCGGCCGGGTCGTCGCGACCGGCGGGTGCTTCGACATCCTGCACCCCGGTCACGTGACGCTGCTGCGGCGCGCCCGCGAGCTGGGCGACGCGCTGATCGTGTGCGTCAACTCCGACGAGTCGGTGCGCAGGCTGAAGGGACCGGGCCGCCCGGTCGTGACCGCTGCTGACCGGGTGCGCGTGCTCAGCGCGCTGGAGTCCGTCGACGCCGTCGTGGTGTTCGAGGAGTCCTCCCCGGTCGAGGTGCTGCGCACGCTGCGGCCCGACGTCTGGGTCAAGGGCGGCGACTACGAGGGCGCCGACCTTCCCGAGGCCGGGGTGATCCGCGAGAACGGCGGCAAGGTCGTGCTCGTGCCGACCGTCGAGGGCTACTCCACCACGCGGCTCATCGAGACCGTGTCCAACGGATAGGAGACCGTGTCCAACGGATAGAAGGGGAGACATGGCTGCATCGCCAGGCAAGGTACTGATCACCGGGGGCGCGTCCGGGCTGGGCGCGGCGACCGTCAAGGCGGTCGCGGACGCCGGCGGGACCCCGCTGGTGCTCGACCGCAAACCCCCGGTCGCCGGCGTGCCCTACATGCCGGTCGACCTCACCGACACCGCCGAGACCGAGCGGGCCGTCGCGGAGCTGGCCGAGCAGGCAGGCGGGCTGGACGCGGTGTTCACCGCCGCGGGCATCGACTTCCCCGGCAAGCTCACCGATGTGCCCACCGAGGACTGGGAGCGCGTCGTCAAGGTCAACCTGTTCGGCACCGCCGCCGTGGTGCGCGCCGCGCTGCCGTACCTGGAGCGCTCGCACGGCAAGGTCGTCACTGTGGCCTCCACCCTCGGCGTCAAGGCGGTCAGCGACGCCACCGCCTACTGCGCGTCGAAGTGGGGCGTCGTCGGTTTCACCCGCGCGCTGGCCGCGGAGACCGCGGGCCGCATCGGCGTCACCATGCTGGTGCCCGGCGGCATGCACACCGCGTTCTTCGACTCCCGCGACGAGCAGTACAAACCGCCCGCGGACGCCAAGCTGAACAACCCGGAGAACGTGGCGCAGACCGTGCTGTTCGCGCTGACCCAGCCGGCCGGCTGCGAGGTGCGCGAACTGGTCGTCGCGCACTCGGAGGAGGGCTCCTGGCCGTGACCGGCGACATCCTGGTGCTGCGGGCGCTCGGGATGGGCGACCTCCTGGTCGCCGTCCCGGCGTTGCGCGGCCTGCGGGCCGCGTTCCCGGACGCGCGGATCACCCTCGCCGCGCCCGCGGCGCTGGACGAGCTGGCCGCACTCACCGGCGCTGTCGACCGGGTGCTGCCCACGACCGGCCTCGGCGCGCTGCGCTGGACCGGCGCGCCGCCCGCCCTCGCGGTCAACCTGCACGGCAGCGGCCCGGAGAGCGTGACGGACCTGCTGGCCACGCGGCCGGAGCGGCTGCTGACCCACCGGCACCCGGACTTCCCGGACGCCGACGGCCCGGACTGGCGGGAGGACCAGCACGAGGCGCACCGCTGGTGCCGGCTGCTGGAGTTCGCCGGCATCCCGGCCGACCCGTGCGACCTCGGGCTGGCCCGGCCCGAGTTGCCGAGCCCGGCGGCGGACGCGGTCGTCGTGCACCCCGGCGCGGCGTTCGGGTCGCGGCGCTGGCCGCCCCGGCGCTTCACCGAGGTGGCGCGCGAGTTCTCCCGCGCTGGTCACCGCGTCGTGGTCACCGGTAGCGCCGCGGAACGGGACCTCGCGAGAGACCTCGCCTCAGCCGCCGGCCTCGGCGACGACGCGGTGCTGGCCAGGCGCACCGGTCTCACCGAGCTGGCCGCCCTCGTGGCCGGGGCGCGGCTGGTGATCAGCGGCGACACCGGCGTCGGCCACCTGGCCACCGCCTACGGCACCCCGTCGGTGCTGCTGTTCGGCCCGACCCCGCCGTGGCGGTGGGGACCGCCGCCCGGCACCGAGGACCGGCACGTCGTGCTGTGGGCGGGGGAGGAGGGCGACCCGTTCGCCGGCACGCCAGCCGCCGGGCTGCTGCGGATCACCGTCGACGAGGTCGTCGCCGCGGGCCGGAAAGTGCTGCGGCCGGTGGCGGAGGTGTGACGTGGCGGCCGTCGGGGTCGCCGGGGCCGGCTACGTCGGCCTGACGACCGCAGCCTGCCTCGCCGAACTGGGCCACGAAGTGGTGTGCGCCGAGGTCGATCAGTCCAAAGTGGACGAGCTGTCCCGTGGCGAGGTTTCGCTGGGCGAACCGGACCTGGCCCCGCTGGTGCGGGACGGGCTGGCCGCCGGACGGCTGCGGTTCACCGCGGACCCCGGCGCGCTGGACGGCCGGGAGTTCGTGTTCGCCTGCGTGCCCACCCCGGCGGGCCCGGACGGCGCGGCCGACCTCGGTGCGGTCGAGGCCGTGCTCGCGGCGCTCCACCCGGGCCCGCGCACCGTGCTGGTGGTCAAGTCGACCGTGCCGGTGGGCACCTGCGCCCGCATCGCGGAGACCGCCGGGATCCCGGTGGTGAGCAACCCGGAGTTCCTGCGCGAAGGCCATGCCGTGCACGACTTCCGCCACCCCGACCGGATCGTGCTCGGCGGCGAGGAACCCGGGGTGGCGCGGGTCGCCGCGCTCTACGCGGACCTGGGCCCGCCGGTGGTGCGCACCGACCACGCCAGCGCCGAGCTGGGCAAGTACGCGAGCAACGCGTTCCTGGCCCTGAAGCTGTCGTACGTGAACCTGCTGGCCCGGCTGTGCGAGCGCACCGGCGCCGACATCGACGCCGTCACCCGCACGATGAGCCTGGACCAGCGGATCGGGCCGCACTTCCTGCGCCCCGGGCCCGGCTGGGGCGGGTCGTGCCTGCCCAAGGACACCAGGGCGCTGGTGGCGACGGGCGCCGCGGCCGGGGTGGACCTGACCGTCCTGCGGTCCGCGATCGAGGCGAACGACCGCCAGCACGACCACGTGGTCGCGCGGATCCGGGAGGCCGTGGGCGGGCGGCTGGACGGGGTGCGGATCGGCCTGTTCGGGCTGACCTTCAAGGCCGGCACCCACGACCTGCGGGACTCGCCGGCGCTGGCCGTGGCCGGCCGGCTCGCCGCGGCGGGCGCCGTGCTGACCGGCTACGACCCCGGCGTGACCGGCGACCAGGCCGGGCCCGTCCAGCGCGTGGACGACCCGGTCCTGGCCGCCAAGGGCGCGCGGGTGCTGGTCGTGCTGACCGAGTGGCCGGAATTCGGCGGGCTCGACTGGAGCCAGCTGGCTGCCGTCGCCGAGGGTGACGCCGTGGTGGACACCCGGGGCGTGCTCGATCCCGCGGCGCTGCGGGGGAGCGGGCTGCGCTGCCTGCGGCTCGGGCACGCGGCGTGACGGTCAGTGGGCGACGGGCGCGCCCTGCGCGAGGTGGCGCGCGGCCACGGTGACGCTCGGGAAGAGCGGCAACTGCTCGTGCAGGCCGGTGACCTCCAGCGGGCGGATGACCACGCGGTGGCTGCCTGCCAGCGCCCAGCGCACGGAGCGGCCTGCGGCGGCCTCGTCGGCGTCGACCAGGGCCTGCAGGCCCGCCGAGCCGAGGAAGGTGACCGATTCGAGGTCGACGATGAACGTGCGGCCGTCGTCGGCGCAGCCGGTCAGGAAGGCGCGCAGCGCGGGCGCCGCGGCGAGGTCGAGTTCACCGGTGAGGCGGGCCAGCCGGATCCCGTCGGCGCGGTCGGTGAGGTCGATGCGGAGTTCGTGAGCTTCGTACACGGGAGTCTCCCCGGGTAGTGGTGAGCACAGCGGGGAAGCCCACACACACGTCCAAGAATCCGAAGAGTCGAAATTCGAAAGCGCAAGGGCCAGGTGTGTCGTTCCCCGGCACGGCTGGTCACTCAACCGCTCCCCACCGACCGTACGGACCAGCGCGCCGCGTTGGCAACCCGGGTCATCCGGTTAGCGATGTTCCGGGTGGGCATCCGGTGCTCGTCGGCACGACGGCGAGCCGCTCGCGGCCGCCGACCGGTCGTCGTGGTGGGTGCACCGGCGGTGCGGGACAGCGATGGTCCCGCACCGCCGGTCCGCCGCTACCGCACGGTCGCCCACACCGTCTTGCCGCCGGCGGGCTCCCGGTCGCACCCCCACTGCTCGGAGGTCTGCGCGACCAGCAGCAGCCCCAGGCCCGGCGGGTAACCGCTTTCCCGGATGACCGCCTCGCGCGGGTCGTCGTCGGTGACCTTGACCGTCAGCTGGTCCCGGTGCAGCTCCAAGCCGAGCCGGGGTGTCGCGTGGGTGTGCCGCAGCGTGTTCTCCACCAGCTCCGTGGCGATCACGACCGCGTCCGGCGCCAGCGCGGGAACCCGCCACTTCGCGCACACCTCGGTGGTGAACCGGCGGGCCCGCCGCGCCGCGTCCAGTGTCCTGGGCAGCCTCAGCTCGGTACTGCGGCGCATCGCGCTCCCAACCGTCGCGGACGGGACGGGACATACCCGGTGGCCGGGGCGCGAAACGCGCGCCGTTTGCCCCGGTGGGGCACGGGTACGGCCCGACCATGGCGCCGGTCCTGAACGGCACCGACCTCATGGTCGACAAGCTGCTCGTCCTCGACGCGCACCGCTGCGATTTCGCCCCGCTCCTGCACATCGCCCGCGACCTGCGGGAACAGGTGGACTGGGAGCGCGTGGCGAAGGAGACCGGCGAGTCCCCGTACGTGCAGGCGTTCCTGACGCTGCTGGACTCGCTGGACGTCGTCGAGCTCGAAGGAACCGCGTGATGGCAGCCGAGCAGGAGACACCCCAATACCGCGCGGCCCACCTGCGCCGCGCGCTCGCCGAGGACCCCCGGACGGCCGAGATGGGCGTCCGGGTCAACGTCCGCGGCGACGACGTGCACCTGTCCGGGGAGGTGACCTGCGACGAGCGGCGCGCCGAGCTGGAGAACGTGCTGCACGAGGTCGCGCCCGGCCTGCGGGTGCACAACGACGTGCGGGTGGCCAACACCCGCGAACCGGCCCGGAGGGAGGACCTGCGGTGATCCGCGTGGCGGCGGTTGCTGGAGGGCGACTCGACCCGGCTGGAGGTCGACGGGCAGACCCTCGGCGTCGCCGGGGTGAAGGGCTTCGGCGGCGGGTTCGCGGGCAAGTGCGCCAGCGCGTTCGGCGAGCGGGAGATGAAGGCGTTCTCGAACACAGCATCGAACGGGCGGGCGCGCTGCGCCGCGCGATGATGGAACTCGACGACGTCGGCTACCGCGTCGCGCTGATCCACTACTCACCCATTCCGGAGACCCTGCGCGGCGAGCCGCCGGAGATCTACCCGTTCCTCGGCGCCTACCAGCTGGGCGAGGTCATCGACGAATGCGGCGCCGACCTGGCCCTGCACGGCCACGCGCACGTCGGCTGCGAGCAGGGCGTGACCCCGGGCGGGGTGCGGGTGCGCAACGTCGCCCAGCCGGTCATCCGCAGCGCCCACGCCACCTACGGGTTAGGCTCTTGATTCACCGGTGTGATCGGGAGCACTCTGGGTTCGTCCACTCGGCACCCGGGGAGGGCGCATGACGGAGCTGAAGGCACGTCCCATCGTCCTGGGCAACCGGTACGAGCTGCCGGCCAGGCACCGCAGGGGCAACCTGCTGGTGAAGATGGCGAAGACGACCGATCACAAGCTGATCGGCCAGATGTACCTGTACACGTCGCTGGGCTTCTTCGTCGTCGGCGGGTCGCTCGCGCTGCTGATGCGGGGCGAGCTCGCGCGGCCCGGGATGCAGTTCCTGTCGCCGGAGCAGTACAACCAGCTGTTCACCATGCACGGCGCCATCATGCTGCTGCTCTACGCGACGCCGAACGTGTTCGCCTTCGCCAACCTGATCCTGCCGTTGCAGATCGGCTCGCCGGACGTGGCGTTCCCGCGGTTGAACGCGTTCTCCTACTGGCTGTTCCTGTTCGGCGGCTCGATCGTGCTGTCCTCGTTCCTCACCCCGGGCGGCGCGGCGGACTTCGGCTGGACCGCCTACACCCCCCTGTCCGACGCCGCGAACTCCCCCGGCATCGGCGGGAACCTGTGGATCACCGGCCTGATCGTCTCCGGTCTGGGCACCATCCTCGGCGCGGTGAACATGCTGACCACGATCGTGTGCCTGCGCTGCCCCGGCATGACGATGTGGCGGATGCCGATCTTCACCTGGAACATCCTGTTCACCAGCGTGCTGGTGCTCGCGGTGTTCCCGATCCTGACCGCGGCGCTGTTCGGGCTGCTGGCCGACCGGCTGATCGGGGCGCACGCGTTCGACCCGGCCGTGGGCGGGGCGATCCTGTGGCAGCACCTGTTCTGGTTCTTCGGCCATCCCGAGGTCTACATCATCGCGCTGCCCTACTTCGGGATCATCACCGAGATCGTCCCGGTGTTCAGCCGGAAACCGCTGTTCGGCTACCGGCTGATGGTGTTCGCGACGTTGGGCATCACGGCATTGTCGTTCGTGGTGTGGGCGCACCACATGTTCGCCACCGGCGCGGTGCTGCTGCCGTTCTTCTCGATCATGACGTTCTTCATCGCGATCCCGACCGGCATCAAGTTCTTCAACTGGATCGGCACGATGTGGAAGGGGCAGCTCACCTTCGAGACGCCGATGCTGTGGTCGGTGGGGTTCATGGTCACGTTCCTGCTCGGCGGGCTGACCGGGGTCATCCTCGCCTCGCCGCCGCTGGACTTCCACATCACCGACAGCTACTTCGTGGTGGCGCACTTCCACTACGTGCTGTTCGGCACGATCGTGTTCGCCACCTTCGCCGGGGTGTACTTCTGGTTCCCCAAGATGACCGGGCGGATGCTCGACGAGAGACTCGGCAAGCTGCACTTCTGGACCACGTTCGTCGGGTTCCACACGACGTTCCTGGTGCAGCACTGGCTCGGTGACATGGGCATGCCGCGCCGCTACGCCGACTACCTGGACAGCGACGGGTTCACCGTGCTGAACACGATCTCCACGATCGGCGCGTTCATCCTGGGCGCCTCGATGCTGCCGTTCATCTACAACGTGGTGCGCAGCTACCGGTTCGGGGATCCGGTGGAAGTGGACGATCCGTGGGGCTACGGCAACTCGCTGGAGTGGGCCACCTCGTGCCCGCCGCCGCGGCACAACTTCCTCGAGCTGCCCCGGATCCGGTCCGAACGGCCCGCGTTCGAGCTGCACTACCCGCATCTGGTGGAGCGGCTGCACGACGAAGGACACATCTCCCTCACCGGGAAGACCATCCCGCACTCCGAGGCGCCGAAGACGCCGTCGGAGAAGGTCACCGAGGAGCTCAGCGAGGGCGGCTCGCCCACCGCGCACGATTAGCGCTCTCCGCCCGGGGGTAGCCGGACTACGAGCTACCCCGAGGGAGGCGAGGCATGACTGAGAGCACGGGCCGCGGGTCGACCGCGGTCGACGACCGCTCGATCGGGCAGCTCGTCCAGGACATGTCGCAGCAGGTCCAGCGGCTGGTCCGGGACGAGATGCGGCTGGCGGCCGAGGAGCTGCGGCGGAAGGGCAAGCGCGTCGGGACCGGCGCGGGCCTGGCCGGCGCGGCCGGGATGCTCGCGCTGTTCGGGGCGGCGACGCTGGTCGCGGCCGCGGTGCTGGCGCTGGCACTGGTGGTGCCGGGGTGGGCAGCCGCGCTGATCGTCGGTGGCGCGCTGCTGCTGATCGGCGGGGTGGCCGGACTGGCAGGCAGGAAGCAGCTGTCGGCGGCGGTGCCGCCGGTGCCGCAGGAGGCGGCGTCCGGGGTGCCCAAGGACGTGGCGGCCCTGCGGGAGGGGGTGCGCCGATGACCACGAAGAAGGACACCGTCCCGCGCGACGCCGAACAGGCGCGGCTCGACCTCGAACTGACCCGCCAGGAGCTCGGCGAGACCGCCGAGGCACTGGCCGGGAAGGTGCGGGAGACCGCCCACAGGACACAGCGGATCGCGCTCGGCACCGGTGCCGGGATCGGGATCCTGGCGCTGGTCTTCGTGATCGTGCGAAGGCTGACCGCCCGGAGGTGACACGATGGCGACGCAGTCGCATGTGGACGAAGCACTGTGGGACGAGTTCCACCGCGTGGTGAACATGACCTCGCGGGAGCTGGGGGACTGGCTGCGGGTCCGCTCGGCCGGCACGGACAGCGAGGAGCTGCCGGACCAGTCGGGCACGAAGACCGGGCAGCACGTCCTGGAGATCCTCGGCAAGCGCCGGACGGACCTCACCGAGGACGACGAGCGCGTCATGCGCAAGGTGGTGGACAGGGTGCACGCCGAACGGCGGGACGACCTGGAGCCGACGGCGGGCCAGGAGAACTGGCGCCACCGGCTGATGACGATCGGGCACGACCCGTTGAAAGGGGCCGGCTGATGGAACGCGGCAGTGAGAAGCACAGCCCGCGCGAGGACGACGCACTGAAGGCCGAACTGCGCGGCACCTTGCAGGGCAACCGGTCCAGCCGCGCCGAGGAGTGGCGCGACCCGGAGCCGCCTGCGGACGACGACCCGGACGTCCCCCTGGCCGGCGAACGGCCCGAGGGGCGGTAGGGGAAGCGAGCGGCCCGTGGTGTTGTGCGTGAGGGGCACCACGGGCCGTTCCGCGGTTCCCGCCCGCGTCAGGCGATCCGGCGGTGCCGCTTGGCTGGTGAATGGCGCGAGGGGCGGTAGGGGGAGTGAACGGTTCGTGGTGTTGTCCGGGAGGGGGCACCGCGGGCGGTTGCGTGTTTCCGCTGGCGTCAGGTGATCCGGCGGTGCCGCTTGGCTGATGGATGACCCGAGGGGGCGGTAGGGGAAGCGAGTGGCCCGGCGGGACGACGACCTGTACGTGATCCACATCGACCCGGGCGGCGACAGGTACCTCTCGGCGGTGCGCGGTGTCGGCGTGTGGCCTGCGCTGTTCACGTCCGGCATCGACGACTTCGACTTCGCCGGGGGCAAGCTCTACGGGGTGACGAACACGTTCCCGTTCAGCGGGCGGGTCGTACGGATCGACCCGGTGTCGGGGTGGACGCACCCGGCGTCCGGGCCGGTGCTGCCGCCGGCGACCGCGTACGGCTCGATCGTGCTGGCGGGGGAGACGCTGTACGGGACGGCACGCCGCAGAGCCGGCCGCAGCCGCACGCTCCGGGTCGCCCGGGACGGCTCCGAACCGGTGGCCGGGGTATCCGCCGGGGTGCCGCTGTCCGAACCGGACAGTGCCGGGTGCCCGCGGGCGCCCGCGCCACCGCCGCCCCGTCCTGCTCCGCCGCCGCCACCGGTGGCGCAGGTGTCCACACAGGAGCGCACCGAGGAGAAGCACGGGTGGTCGTTCACCGTGCTGGTGCTGATCCTCGGCGCCGGGATCGCCGTGCGGCGGCTGAGCCGGTGAGTCAGAGCAGGCGGCGCTGCACGACGTCCGCGACGACGGTCTCCACGACCCGGCCGACGTCGCCGGCCGCCGGGCGGTGCGCGCGGTCGGCGAAGAGCACGTGGGCTGCGCCGATCAGGGCGAGCGCGAGGGAGTCCACGTCGGCGTCGGCGGCGATGCGGCCCTGTGCGCGCTCCTCGGTCAGGTAACCGGCGAGCATGGCCGCCGCGTCGGTGAGGACCGGGATGCCGCGCCCGAGCCGGGCCCGCAGCTCGTCCCGGAAGACGACGAGTCCGACGATGCCGACGGCGACCGGGTCGAACAGCTCGGTCAGGGCCGCGGTGAGGTTGCCGGTGACGGTGCCGGTGCCCGCCGACGCGCGCAGGATGGCGCTCTGGTCCCCGATGCGGCGCACGCGGTCCTGGACGAGTTCGGCGAGGAAGGCGTCGAAGTCGGCGAAGTGCCGGTGCAGCACGCCTTTGGCGACGCCCGCTTCGGTGGTGACGGCGCGGCTGGTCAGCGCGGCCGCGCCGTCGCGGAGCAGAACGCGCTCGGCGGCGTCGAACAGCTGCTGGCGCGCGTCGCGGATGTGCACCCCGGTTGGCATGCGCCCATTGTCCTCCTTGCCGTTGTGGGCGATTGCCCACTAAGGTGGGCGCATGCCCACTTCGCACGAGGTCAAAGAGATGGCCGAGTCATTCGGGGTCGACGCAGGCCGCTACGACCGCGCTCGGCCGCCCTACCCCGACGCGCTGATCAACCGCATCGCCACCCTCAGCCTCGCGAGTCCCACACTCAACGCCGCGAGTCCCACGCTTGGCGGCGCGAGTTCCACGTTCGAGGACGCCTCGCCCCACGGGCTGGTGGTCCTGGACGTCGGCTGCGGCACCGGCATCGAGGCCCGGCAGTTCCGGGCGGCGGGCTGCCGCGTGCTCGGGGTCGACCCGGATCCGCGGATGGCGGAGTTCGCGCGCCGCGACGGGATCGAGGTCGAGGTCGCGACGTTCGAGGACTGGGACCCGGCAGGTCGCGAGTTCGACGCGGTGGTGGCGGGGCAGGCGTGGCATTGGGTGGCGCCGGAGGCGGGCGCGGCGAAAGCGGCGGCGGTGCTGCGGCCCGGCGGGCCCCTGGCGGTGTTCGCGCACGTCCTAGAACCGCCGCCCCAGGTCGCGGAGGCCTTCGCCGAGGTGTTCCGCCGGGTGGTGCCCGACTCGCCGTTCGCCGGGCTACCGGGCGGCGACGCGGTGGCGGCCTACCGCGCCGGCTTCGAGCGGTTCGCCGAATCCTTCCGGAAGACCGGGGCGTTCGCCGAGCCGGAGCACTGGCGGTTCGACTTGGAACGCACCTACACCCGCGAAGAGTGGCTGGACCTGCTCCCCACGACCGGCGGCCTGACCCGCCTGCCCGCCGCCGCGCAAGCGGAGATCCTGACCGCGGTCGGCGCGGCGATCGACGACCTCGGCGGCGCGTTCACGAAGACGTTCACCACGCTCGCGGTGGTCGCCGTGCGCGCCTGAAGCGGCGGTGCCGCCCGAGTGGCCGGCACCGCCGCGTCAAGCCGTCAACGTTCTCAGTCCTTCGCTCCGGCGGGGTTGGTGAAGTCGCCGAGGTAGGTGCCGTGGCCCTCGCGGACCAGCGGGCCGTCGAAGTGCAGCACCTCGTTGACGAGGCCGCCCTTCTGGTTGCGGTAGTTGATGACCACGGTGTCCACACCGGAGTACACGCCGACCACCTCGAAGCGCAGGTCCGGGATGCGCCGCAGGCCTTCGCTCCAGTAGGCGCGCAGGGCGTCCTTGCCGCGGATCACCGCGGTACCGATCAGCTGCGCCGCGACCGGTGAGGTGAACACGACGTCGTCGGTGAAATGCGCCAGCAGCGCGTCGAGGTCGTGTGCGTTCCAGGCCTTGGCCCAGGCTCCGGCGAATTCGCGGGCGTCCATGCCCCGAAGCCTATCCGGCTCACTCCGCGCTCAGGGCGAAGACGGTCGTGGTGTGGTACACCCCTCCGGGCCGTAGCACGGTCCGCCGCCCCGCGGCCCACGGCTCCGGCGATCTCGAAGAAAGCGTTCGGCAGCGTCGGCGGCCAGCCCGTCGAGCGGTACACGCTGACCAGCGGCAACGGGATGCGGGTGCGGATCCTGACCTACGGCGGCACGATCCAGACGCTGGAGGCGCCCGACAAGCGCGGGCGCGCCGCGAATGTCGTGCTCGGGTTCCCGACATTGGCCGACTACGTGGCGAAGAACAGCCCGGCCGGAGGCGGCGGACCGTACTTCGGCTCGCTAATCGGCCGCTACGCCAACCGGATCGCCGGCGGCCGGTTCACCCCGTAGATGTCGCCGGAGGACTCGCCCGCCAGGTTCCAGTAGGTGTGGTTGGTCAGGTTCACGACGGTCGGTTTGTCGGTGGTGGCGCGGTAGTCGACGGTGAGCCGGTTGCGGCTGTCCACTGTGTACGTCACGGTGGTGGTCAGGGTGCCGGGGTAGCCTTGGTCGCCGTCGGGGCTGACCAGAGGAGGTCACGGCGGGCAACCCTACCGCCGCGGAAAGGATTGTGGCGCACGCGATCGGAACGAGCTTTCGCATGAGGGCTCTCCTCGGTCACTGCTGGAGCCGGTACTCGGCGTGCACGAGCTCGAGCAGCTCGGCCAGGGATGCCGACCAGCCGGGCCACGTCGGCCATCCCGGTCCTGGTCGGCACGAAGTGCGAGTTGGTCGTGACGTGGTTGACGAAGACGAAGCGCCGGGCCGGGGTTTCCGGGAACGCGCCGCCGCCGCCCGATCCCGGGCTGTCGCGGACGCCTTGGCAGGCTGCCAGCAGGGCCGAGGCGCCCCACGGCTCCGCCGCCTGCTCCGAGGAATTTCAGGGCGCTCCGCCTGGAGGTGAGGCTGATCTGGTCGTTACCTGCATGAATGATTGGATGATTCCTCGATACAGCCGACCCCTGTCGTGTGATGGGTGCATTGACTTTATGGATCAATGATTTGAGGATTACTCCGTGAGCAGGAGTCAGAGCGGGCCGCTCGGGCGGCACCGCACCCTCCACGGCCAGGTCGTGGAGTGGCTGGGGCGGCGCATCGTGTCCGGCGAACTCGCCAACGGTAGCCAGCTGCCCAACGAGGCCGACCTGGCGGCCCAGCTGAACGTCAGCCGCGGCGGGGTGCGCGAGGCGGTCAAGGCGCTGGCCGCCAAGGGGCTCGTCGAGCCGCGGCCCCGCCTCGGCACCCGGGTGCTGCCGCGCGAGCAGTGGAACCTGATGGACCGCGAGGTGATCAGCTGGCACGGCCAGCTCTCCGACGCGGCCTTCCTGCGGGACCTGCTCGAGCTGCGGCTCATGGTCGAGCCCGCCGCCGCGCAGCTGGCCGCCGAGCGCGCGACGGACGAGCAGCTCGCCGTGCTCGAGAACGCCTGTGCCCGGATGGCGGAGGAGGCGGGCCGGGTCGACGCGGATTCCGCCGCGTTCGTCGAGGCCGACCTGGCCTTCCACCTGACCCTGCTGCGCGCGAGCGGCAACCAGCTCGTGGAGCAGCTGGGCCGGCTGCTGGAGGCGAGCCTGCACCACGGCCTGGCGGCCAGCTCGCACGCGCCCGGCGGGGTGTCCGCGACGCTGCCCCTGCACCAGGCGGTGCTCGTCGCGGTCCGCGCCCGCAGGCCGACGGCGGCCGCGCGGGCGATGCGGAAGCTGATCGAGACCACCACCGACGCGGTGCGGCGGATGACGCCCGAGGGGGACTGACGCGGTGTCCACAGTGGACCAGGTGACGGAACCGGTTGCCGCGCACGGCGAAGGGCCGGTGTGGGCGCCGGAGTGGCCGGGTGTGCGGTGGGTGGACATGCTCGCCGGGGACGTGCTGGAACTCGACGGCGGCGAGGTCCGCCGCCACCACGTCGGCGCGGTCGCGGCGGCGCTGCGGCCGGGCGCCGCGGGCGGGGTCGTGCTGGCGCTGGAGCGCGGGTTCGCCCTCGCCGACGCCGCGCTCACCGAGGTGCGGCCGCTGGGGGAGGTATGGACCGGCGCCGGGGTGCGGATGAACGACGGCGGGTGCGATCCGGACGGCCGGTTCTACTGCGGCTCGATGGCCTACGACGAAACCCCGGGCGGGGGCGCCCTGTACCGGCTCGACCCGGACGGCGCCGTCACCACGGTGCTCACCGCGGTGACGATCTCCAACGGCCTCGCCTGGAGCCCGGACGGCGGCACGGCCTACTACGTCGACACGCCCACCGGCCGGATCGACGCCTTCGACTACACCGCCGCGGCCGGGCTCACACGCCGTCGCCCCGTGGTCACCATCCCGGCCGGGATCGGCTCCCCGGACGGCCTCACCGTCGACGCGGAGGGCAACATCTGGGTCGCGCTGTGGGGCGGCGGCGCGGTGCACTGCTACACCCCGGCCGGCGAGCAGGTCGCCCGCGCCGAGCTCCCGGTCACCCAGGTCACCGCGTGCGCCTTCGGCGGGCCGGACCTGGCCGAGCTGTACGTCACGACGTCGCGACAGGGCGTCGAGGAGGGCACGCAGCCCGAAGCCGGGGCCCTGTTCCGCCTCCGGCCCGGCGTGCGGGGCCTGCCCGCCCACCGCTATTCCGGCTGCTGACATCTCGGTACCGGAATACGTACTTTCCCGGTGCCGGGTTGGGCCGCGACCAGGCAGGGTCACTCTGTCGTGGTTTGCGCACCCGGAGGAGTGACGATGCGAGCGGTCAAGGCGGTCGAGCTGGGCCTGGTGGCCGGGCTGGTGCTGACCAAGACCGCGCTGCGCGCCGCGACGGGCGGCCTGGCCGGCCCGGCGTCCCGCACCGGGCCGGCCATCCCGGTCACCCGCGGCCGCGGCCAGTCCCGGACCGTCATCACCGACGACGGCGTCGAGCTGCACGCCGAGGTCTTCGGCGACCCGGCCGCGCCGGTGACCGTCGTGCTGTGCCACGGCTACGCCCTGTCCAGCGCCAGCTGGTGCTTCCAGATCGCCGAGCTCGCCCGCCACGCCCGGGTCGTCACCTGGGACCAGCGCGGGCACGGCCGCTCCCAGCGCGGCGCGGCCGCGCACGCGACCGTCGACCAGCTCGGCCGAGACCTGCGCGCGGTGCTCGACGAGACCACCCCCCGCGGGCCGGTGGTCCTGGCCGGGCACTCGATGGGCGGCATGACGATCATGGCGCTGGCCGAGCAGGAGCCGGAGCTGTTCGGCACCCGCGTCGCCGCCGTGGCGCTGCTCGCCACCAGCGCTGAGCCGGTGCTCGGCGGACTCGGCCTGCCCCGGCACGGCATGCGCGCGCTGCACTGGGTCACCCCGTGGGCGCTGGCGCTGCTGCAGCGGGCCACCGTCCTGGCCGGACCGCTGCGCGAGCTGACCGGCGCGGTCGTGCCCCGGCACGCGTTCGCCTCCGACGTCCCGCCGCACGTCGCCGAATTCCTGGTCGAGCAGATCGGGCAGACGCCGCTGGACGTGCTGGCCGACTTCTTCCCGCAGTTCCGGGTGCACGACAAGACCGCCGCACTGGCCGCGCTGAACCGGGTCGACTGCCTCGTCCTGGCCGGCTCGCACGACGTGGTCACGCCGCCGGAGAACAGCGAGGCGATCGCGCGGGCGGTGCCCGGCGCGGATCTGGTCGTCCTGCCCGACGCCGGCCACGCCTTCCCGCTGGAGCACCCGGAGCCGGTCAACGCGCACTTGGTGACCCTGCTGCGGCGGCACAGCCACCGCCGAACCGCCTGATCAACCCCGAATCCGGCCTAGACTCGGGGAATGCCCGACGTCTCGCGAGGCGCCGGCAACCTGCCCAGCGAACTTACCAGCTTCGTCGGGCGGCGCCGCGAGCTCGCCGAAACCCGCCGCCTCCTGGCCGCCGCCAGGCTGGTCACGCTGACCGGGGTCGGTGGTGTCGGCAAGACCCGGCTGGCCCTGCGCGCGGCCGCCGACGTGCGGCGGGCGTTCCCCGACGGCGTGTGGTTCGTGCCGCTGGCCGAGCTGCGTGATCCGGCCCTGCTGGCCCACACGATCGCCACCACGCTCGGCCTGACCGACGAGGCCGGCGCGCAGGTGGGCGGGCTCGCCGAGTACCTCGAGGACCAGCGCGTCCTGCTGGTGCTGGACAACTGCGAGCACGTGCTGGACGCGTGCGCGGTGCTGGTCGCCAAGCTGCTGTCGGCCACCTCGTCGGTGCGGGTGCTGGCCACCAGCCGCCAGCTGCTGCGCGCCGACGGCGAACAGGTCCTCGTCGTGCTGCCGCCGGTGCCCTCGGAAGGGGAGCCCGCGGTCGAGGCGGTGACGTTGTTCGCCGAGCGCGCCGCCGCCGTGGTGCCCGGGTTCACCATCGACGCGTCCAACCGGGACACCGTCGTCCGCATCTGCCGCCGCTTGGACGGCATCCCGCTCGCGCTGGAACTGGCCGCGGTCCGGCTGCGGGTGCTCTCGGTCGAACAGCTCCTGCAGCGCCTGGACGACCGGTTCCGGCTGCTCACCGACGGCAGCCGCACCGCGCCGGACCGCCAGCAGACGCTGGAGGCGGCGATCGCGTGGAGCTACGACCTGTGCAGCCGCGCCGAGCGGGCCGTGTGGTCGGCGGTGTCGGTGTTCGCGGGCGGCTTCGACCTGGAGGCCGCCGAGGCGGTGTGCGCCGCGGTCGGGATCGCCCCGGACGAGGTGCTCGACCTGATCGCCGCCATGGTGGACAAGTCCATCTTGGTCCGCGGGGACGGCACCTTCGGGCGCGCCGCGTGGTACGGGATGCTGGAGACCGTCCGCGAGTACGGGCACGTCCGGCTCATGCGGTCCGGCCGCGAGAACGCCGTGCGGGGCCGCCAGGTCGAGCACTGCGCCCGCCTGGCCCGCCGCTACCGCGCGGAGAGCTTCGGCCCGCACCAGCTGGACTGGGTCGGCCGGATGCGGCGCGGGCAGCCCAACATCCGCGTCGCGCTGGAGCACTGCCTGGCCGGCGGCCCGGAGGGCGCCTGCCGCGCGGCCGAGATCACCGGACCGCTGTGGGACTACTGGTTCGCCGGCGGCTTCGTGCCCGAGGGCTACCGCGGGCTGCGGGCGCCGCTGGCCCAGGAGGTCGCCCGCGACACCCCGGCCCACGCCCGTGCCCTGCAGGGCGCCGCGTTCGTGGCCGCGCAGATCGGCGACGAGGAAGCGGCCCGCGCGATGCTCGCCGAGCTGCGTGAGCTGGCCGAGGCGCTGGACGACGACAACCTGCGCGCCGGATGGGCCCAGTGCGCCGGCATGGGCTCGATGTTCCTCGGCAGGGTCGACCGCGGCCGCGAGCTGATGGAGCAGGCCCTGGACGGGTTCCTGCGCACCGGCGACGAGGTGCAGGCGTGCAACACGCGGATCCTGCTGGCCGCGGCGCTGTTCTTCGTCGACGACCCCGAGGGCCTGGTGGTGGCCGAGGCCGCGCTCGCGCAGTGCGAGGAACACCACGCCGACTGGTCCCGGGCCTACGCCCTGTGGGCGGTGGCGATCAACACCTGGCGGCGGGGCGACCACCGCCGCGCGTCGGCCCTGCTGCGCGAGGCCATCGCGATGCGGCAGACCGACCGCACCCAGCTGGCCTTCACGATGACCGCGCTGGCCTGGTGCGCGGGCGCCGCGGGGGAGCACGAGCGCGCCGCCGGGCTGCTCGGCGCGTCCAGCGCGATGTGGCGGATCAGCGGCGCCGGCGTTGCCGAGACCGGTCCGCACCGGCAGTTCGACGAGGAGTGCGAAGCGCGGGCCCGCGAGGCCCTCGGCGACGACGGCTACACCCGCGCGTTCGCCGCGACCAGCGGGTTCGACGTCGACGAGGCGATCGCGTACGCGCTGGCCGAGAAGCCGGCCGGGCCGCGGGCGCCGCGCCGGAGCAGGCAGCGCAGCCCGGGCGGGCTGACCCGGCGCGAGCGCGAGATCGCCGAGCTGGTCGCCGACGGCCTGAGCAACAAGCAGATCGCCGGCAGGCTGGTCGTCGCGCAGCGCACCGCGGAGACCCACGTGGAGAACATCCTGACCAAGCTGGGCTTCACCTCACGCGCCCAGATCGGCGCGTGGCTGGCCGAGCAGCGCGCCGCACCGGGGGACGGTACGTAGCCCGGTTCTACGTACCCAGATGCGTAGGACTCCCGGTTCCCCGGCTCCTCTTCCCGGGCACTCTGGTATTCGCGACCGGAGCCGAGAACACCGGAGGGGTGGTCATGAAGGTCGATTCGCCGCCGCAGCCCTGCTCGCGGTGCCACCGCCAGGTGGTGCTCGCCGGGTTCAGCTGGGGACGGCAGTGGGTGCACCTGGGCACGTGGCGGCCGCAGTGCGGTCCGCCGTCCTGGGCGCTCGCCCGCTCGGCCGGGACCACCTCGACGGCGGCTTCCTGACCCCGGTCCGGTCCACAAGTCCAGCCGTCCGGCGCCGCCCTCCCCCTCGCGTGCCGGCCGGTCGAGCGCGGCGGGTCGTGCCCAGCCTGCCCGCGAACTCCGGCACCCCGCCGCGCTCACTCCAACCGAACGCGAAGAACCGCCCCGCTCCCCGGGGCGGTTCTTCGCGTGACAAGAAGTTCACCGGCCGCGGCCCGGATTTCACAGCGAACTGTCAGATTTCTCGTGGATCCTGGTCTTAGCTGGATCGAGTGATCTTCGAGGGGGAACCGGGGTGCTGCGCAAACGGGGAGTGACTGCTGCGCCCGCGCGCGGTCACCGGTGGCGCCCGGTCGCGTACACCGCCGTCGGGCTGGCGTCGCTGCTCGTGCTCGGCGGCACCGGCTTCGCCTGGACCCAGCTCTCCCGCCTGGATACCGGCCTGGCCACCGCGGACGTGATCGCGCCGTCCGCGCAGGTCCCGTCCGGACGGGCGAGCCTGTCGGTGGACCAGACCATCCTGCTGGTCGGCCTGGACTCGCGCACCGACGTCCAGGGCAACCCGCTGCCGCAGGACGTGCTCGACCAGTTGCACGCCGGGGACGCCGCGGACGGCGGCGACACCACCGACACGATGATCGTGGTGCACATCCCGGCGGGCGGCGGTTCCGCGTCGGCGATCTCGATCCCGCGCGACTCCTACGTCCAGATCGCCGGCGGCTTCGGCAAGCACAAGATCAACTCCGCGTACACCTACGGCAAGCAGGCGGCGCTGGACACGTTGCGCGAGCAGGGCCTGACCGGGGCCGCGCTGGAGCGCGCGGCGTCGGCGGCCGGGGCCAGGACCGCCATCGAGACGGTCGAGGACTTCACCGGACTGACGATCAACCACTACGCGGCGGTCAACCTGGCCGGGTTCTACGCGCTGAGCAACGCCGTCGGCGGGGTGCCGGTGTGCCTGAAGCAGGCGGTGCACGACAGCTACTCGGGTGCGGACTTCCCGGCGGGGAAGCAGACCCTGTCCGGGGCGCAGGCGCTGGCGTTCGTGCGGCAGCGGCACGGGCTCCCCGGCGGCGACCTGGACCGGATCGCGCGCCAGCAGGCGTTCCTGGCCGGGATGGCCCAGGTGGTGCTCGGCACCGGGACGCTCACCAACCCGGTCCGGCTGTCCGGGCTGATCGGCGCGGTGCAGCAGTCGGTGGTCATCGACCAGGGCTGGGACGTGCTGACCTTCGCCGAGCAGATGCACGGCCTGACCTCGGGGTCGATCACGTTCGCCACCATCCCGGTGCAGAGCCTGAGCCTGCAGACCCCCGACGACGGCGACGCGGTGAAGGTCGACTCGGTGCAGGTGCGGGACTTCATCACCGCCCTGCTGGGCGGCCCGGCCGCCGCGACGCGGGGCGGCAGCACCGCCACGACGCCGGCGAGCGCGGCGAAGCAGGCCGCGGAGACGGCAGGCGCGACCACGACCTCCCCGTCCACGATCGCGCCGGAAACGGCCAGCACGGACCTGTCCGGCTGCGTGAACTGACGTGACGCGCGACCCGCACATCCACGTCCAGCGGGGCGCCGCGCACGCCGGCTTCGCGCTCCGCGGCCTGGTCGCCTCGACGTTCGGCCTCGTCGCCGACGCGCCGGTGGAGGTCACCACCGGGTGCGGCGCCGCGTGCCCTACGCGATGACCTCCACCCGCCCGGAAAGCGTTACCTGCCTGGCCTGCCGCGAGCACGCCCGGCGGGAGCACCTGCGGCTCGCCGGCCAGGTCGAACTCCTCGGCCGGACGCCGGGCGCAGCGGTGTCCGCGGCGAACGCGGCACGCGCCGGGCGCGGGCTGCGAGACCTCGCGGAGCGCTACGCCGGATAGTCCGGACGGACGGGGCCGGCTGGGTGAGACATTCTCCAACCCTACTTCCGGCGGGTGTGAAGTTGTCGTGACGGGAAGCAGACTGCGCGTGTCCCCATCGGCAGCGAAGGAAGGCACCCATGAAGCGACCACCCCTCGTCCGGACGTTCGGCCTCACCGCGCTGGCCGTCGGCTCGGTTCTCGCCGCCACGGTGAACTCGGCCGGCGCCGCACCGGCCTCGCCGCTCCTCGGCGCGGTGCAACGGGACCTCGGGCTCACCGCCGAGCAGGCCGGCGCCCGGCTCGCCCAGGAGGCGGCGGCCGCGAACGTCGCCCCCGCCGCGGAGGCCGCGGCCGGTCCCGCGTTCGGCGGCGCCTGGTACGACGCCGCGTCCGGCAAGCTGGTCGTCGGCATCACCGACGCCGCCCGCGCCGGCGCCGTCGAGGCCACCGGCGCCGACACCGCGCTGGTCGCCCACACCGAGTCGGCGCTGGACGCGGCCAAGGCGAGCCTCGACACCCTCACCGCGCCGCGCGAGGTCACCGGCTGGTACGTCGACGAGCGGGCCAACCGTGTGGTGGTGACCGTCGTGCGCGGCGCGCGGGGCCCCGAGGTCCAGGGCTTCCTCGACCGGGCCCGCGCCGCCGGTCCCGTCCAGGTCGAGGAGACCACCGACGTGCCGCGGCTGTTCGCCGGGAACGTCGTCGGCGGCGACGCCTACTACATCAACGGATCCGCGCGCTGCTCCATCGGGTTCTCCGTGCAGGGCGGGTTCGTGTCGGCCGGCCACTGCGGCAGCGCGGGCGACTCGGTGAGCGCGCCGGACGGCTCGGCGATGGGCACGTTCCAGGGTTCTTCGTTCCCCGGTAACGACTACAGCTACGTCCGCACCACCTCGTCCTGGACGCCCACGCCCGTCGTGGACGGTTACGGCAACGGGAACGTGACGGTCACCGGGCACACCCCGGCCCCGGTCGGCTCGTCGGTGTGCCGCTCCGGTTCCACTACCGGCTGGCACTGCGGCACCATCCAGGCCACCAACCAGACCGTCAACTACGCCGAGGGTTCCGTCTCCGGCCTGACCAGGACCAGCGCGTGCGCCGAGCCGGGCGACTCCGGCGGTTCGTGGGTCAGCGGCAGCTAGGCGCAGGGCGTGACCTCCGGCGGGTCCGGCAACTGCAGCAGCGGCGGGACGACCTACTTCCAGCCCGTCAATGAGATCCTGTCCGCCTACGGGCTCACGCTCGTCACCGGCTGACCGGCACGACCCGCAGCCCCCGTCCGGCCGGGCGGGGGCTGCGTCGTGTCCGGGCTCAGGTGGTGGCCGGCGCCCAGGCGCGCTCGAGCGCCGCGGCGCGCGCCCGGCGCTTCAGGCCGGCGAGGCTGTGCTTGGCGGGGATCAGCAGCGCGGTCAGCCAGGTGCGCCGGTACTCCTCCAGCGCTAGTGCGACGGGGCGATGCATGACGCAATGCACCAGACCCGGCGTGCCGAGCCGGTGCCTTCCGGTGTGCTTGCTCTGCGTCATCGTTCCTCCGTGCGGGCGACCTTTCCCGCCGCGCACCGTACGCAACGAGAGGCCCGAAGCGTAGTAGCGCGGCGGCGTGTCACCGATCTCGTTCCGATCACAGACCGATCAGGGAGTAAGAACACCCGATCGTGGCGTCTGGTCTAATGCGAACCATGTTGCGGGTGGGGTTGTCCGGTGGGATCGGTGCGGGGAAGTCGACTGTCGCGGCGCGACTCGTGGAGCACGGCGCCGTGCACGTGGACGCCGACGCGATCGCCCGCGAGGTCGTGGAACCGGGCACCGAGGGGCTCGCGAAGGTCGTCGAAGCCTTCGGCGCGGACGTCCTGGGCGAGGACGGCCGGCTGAACCGCCCCGCCCTGGCCGCGAAGGCGTTCGCCGACGAGGATTCGCGCCGCCTGCTGAACGGGATCCTGCACCCGCTGATCGGCGCCCGCACCGCCGAGCGGATGGCCGAGGTGCCGCCGGACGGGATCGTGCTGCACGACGTGCCGCTGCTCGTCGAGGGCGGGTACGCGCCGAACTACCACCTCGTGGTGATCGTGGACGCCCCCGAGGAAACCCGGGTGCGGCGCCTGACCGAGCTGCGCGGGATGTCCGAGGCGGACGCCCGCGCCCGGATCAAGGCGCAGGCCAGTGACGAGCAGCGCCGCGCCGTGGCCGACGTGTGGCTGGACAACTCCGGCGCGGCGGAAGACGTGCTGTCCGAGGTGGACCGGCTGTGGCGCGAGCGGCTCGTGCCGTTCGAGGAGAACGTCCGGCTGCGCCGCCCGCGCCCGCCGATGCCGCCGAAGCTCGTGCCCTACGACGGGACGTGGCCGGCGCAGGCCGCCCGCGCGCTGGCCCGCCTGCGGCTGCTGACCGCGGGGCGCGCGTTGCGGGTGGACCACATCGGGTCCACGTCGGTGCCCGGGCTGCCCGCGAAGGACGTGCTCGACCTGCAGGTGACGGTCTCGACGCTCGCGCAGGCCGACGAGTTCGCCGATGTCCTGTCCGACGCGGGTTTCCTGCGCGCCGAGGGCGAGTGGTGGGACGACCCGCAGGGTGGCGGTGAGCGCTGGGAGAAGCGGTTCCACTACGGCGCCGACCCGGCGCGGCCGGTCAACGTGCACGTGCGCAGCACAGCCACCCCGGCGTGGCGGCTGGCGCTGCTGTTCGCCGCGTGGCTGCGGGCGAACCCGGACGAGCGTGAGGCGTACGCCGCGGTGAAGGCGTCGCTGGCGGAGACGCACGCGACCGACGCGAGCGTGGACGGTTACGCCGAGGCGAAGCAGAGCTGGGTCAACGAGGGCTTCCGGCGGGCCGAGCAGTGGGCGGAGCGCACCGGCTGGTCCGCCTGACGCCTGGCGTCAGCGGTGTGACAGCGCGGTGTCAGACCCGGTGGCGAGGGTGATCACCACGAACCGCACACCGGATGAGGAGCCCCCGATGCACACCTTCGCCACCCCGTCGCCCATCACCGCCGCCCTGATCACCGCGGGCGCCCGGGTCCGCGCCGCGGCGAGCGAGCGGCCGGACACGGTGGTCGGGGTCGAGCCGCTCGACCCGGCGAACGCCTCGGACGTGACGGTGGCGGAGCGGACCGAGGTCGCCTTCGCCCGCGGCGAGCTGTCGGTCAAGACGCGGAAGCCGGGCGGCCGGACCGGTTCGGTCGCCATCACGATCGAGCTGCCCGCCGGATCCCGGTTCGTGCTGCACAGCACCTGGACGGACGTGCGGGCCGAGGGCCGGTTCGGCGACTGCGAGCTGAACCTGGGTTCCGGCACGTCCAGCTCGACCACATCGCCGCGCTGCGCGGGAACCTCGCGGCAGGCGCGGTCGCGATCGGGCACGTCGCCGGGCCGGCCGACGTGGACGGTGGCGCGGCCGGGCCGAGGATAGGCGAGGTCGACGGCGTCGTCCGGTACCAGGGCTCGACCGGCCGGGTGTGGATCGGCCACGCCCGGTCCGGCGTGGACCTCGGTAGCGCGCGGGGCAGCTTCGACATCGACCGCGCCGACGCCGGTGTCATCGCGAAGGCGGGCGACTGTCCCATCCGGATCGGCCGGATGACCCGCGGACAGGCCGAGCTCGCGAACGCCTCGGGCGGCATCGAGGTCGGCATCAGCGAGGGCGCCGCCGCGTCGGTGGACGCGAAGAGCACGAAGGGGGGTGCGCAGCTCGCTGTCCGCGCAGGACGCCGAGGGCCCCGGCGAGCGGATCAGCGCGCGCGCCCGCACCCGCCTGGACGACATCGTCATCCACCGGGTGGCCGCGTGAGCGGAGGCCCGCGCCGCGGCGCGCGCCCCTGCCGGTGAGCAGTGCCGCCGGTGTGGCTGCTTGTCCAGAACCCGCGCCCGCGCGGCAGTCCGGGACCCACGGCGGGTGCTGGGGCGGAATCGCACCGTCGGCGCGGGCCCGCCGCCACTCGCTGGCCGCGTCACCCGCACCGCCGGGCAGCACTCCCCGCCCCAGCACCCCGCTCCCGGCCAGGACCTAGTCCAGCTCGATGAGCCCCCGCCGCAGCGCGAGCGCCACCGCGGCGGCGCGGTCGTTCACACCGCGCTTCGCGTAGGCGTGCAGCAGGTGCGTCTTCACCGTGGCCTCGCTGATGAACAGCTTCGCGGCCGCGTCCTCGTTCGTGCCGCCGCGCGCGACGAGCGTCAGCACCTCGATCTCGCGCTGGCTCAGCTCCTCCCGGGCCGGCGCGCGCACCTGCCCCATCAGCCGCGTCGCCACGGCGGGGGAGAGCACCGCTCGCCCCGCGCCGCCGCCCGCACCGCCCGGAACAGCTCCTCCCGCGGCGCGTCCGTGAGCAGGTAACCCGTCGCGCCGGCCTCGATCGCGGGCAGCATGTCCGAGTCGGTGTCGTAGGTGGTCAGCACGAGCACCCGCGCGGGATTGCCGCGCCGGGCCAGCTCGCCGATCGCGTGCACCCCGTCGGTGCCCGGCATCCGCAGGTCCATCAGCACGACGTCGGGCCGCGCGCGTTCGGCGAGCGCCACCACCGCGCGGCCGCCCCGGCCTCCAGGCTCACGGCGGCGGCCGCCCAGCACATCGCGAACATGCCGGCCACGTAGTAGGACCGCCCGCCCGTCACGAGGAACACCGCGGTGAGCCCGGCCGTGGCCGCCCCGAGGAACCGGTACGCGCGCAGCTCCGGCGCCCGCAGCAGCCGCCACACCCCGTACACCAGCAGGACCGCGCCCACCACGATCCCTGCGCCGGCCAGCATCCCGGGCAGGAACAGCAGGCGCCCGCCATAGACGTCCGCGGCGATCGCGGCGTTCATCGCCAGCTGCGGCCAGCCGTGCGCGGCCTGCCAGACCACCGTCGGCGCCGCGCCGGCCGCGGCGATTCCCGCGCCTGCCCACAGCAGCGGCCGCCGCAGCAGCCCGCGCGGCCCGAACACCAGCACGCCGATCCCCGCCACCAGCCGGACCGCCAGGACCAGGAACTTCACGTTGACCGCCACCGCGGTCACCACCCCGGCCCACACCAGCAGCCCGTCGGCGCGGGGGCGCACCCACCGGACCAGCAGCCAGCACAGCACCGTCCACAGCAGCGGGTCGAACGTGGAGGGCGCCAGGTGGCCGGTGCCGAGGAGCTGCCCGCTGATCGCGAACGCCCCGGCTCCCTGGCGATCAGCGCGGCGGCGACCACCCCGGCGGCGGTCGCCAGCGTCGCGGGCAACCGGAACACCAAGCGACCCGGGCGCCAGCGCGTCCATCAGGTGCGCCAGCACGGGGAGTGCCGGCGGCTGGTCGGCATACCCCCAAGCCAGATGCCGACCAGCCGCCAGGAAATACAGCTCGTCGCCGGGTAGCCGTAGCGGCCGCTCGTGACGAGCAACAGCAGCCCGACGGCCCCCGCCATGGCGAGCACGGGAATGCGAGCGAGCTTCGCAACTCTGACGCCGCCCGGGGTCGTTCGGTTGCCCACGAAAGTCAACTTCTTCACTCCCACCGGAAGAAGCGGACCGCCAGACCACCGCAGACCAGGGCGAACACGATCATCATCGCCACCAGCTGCAGCGGCTCCGGCGCGCCGCCGGTCCAGCACGCGCGCAGCGCGTTGAGCACCGCGCCCAGCGGCAGCACGTCGGCCAGCTCCCGCAGCACCCCCGGCAGGTTCTCCTTCGGCACCCACACCCCGCCGAGCGCGAGCATCGGGAAGAACAGCGCGGTCCCGGCCCCGCCCGCGGTCCGGCCGGTCGGCGCGAGCGCGGCGACCAGCAGCCCGGCGGCGAACAGCGCCGTGGTGCCCAGGACGAGCGCGAGCAGGAAGCCGCCCGGGTTCGCGGGCAGCGCCAGGCCGAGCGCGACGTGCCCGCCGACGACGATCAGCAGCACGACCACGAGCGCGGCGGCCAGGTTGACCAGCAGTTGCGCGGTGAGCAGGCGGGACGGCGGCACGGGGCTCGCCGCGAGCCGCCGCAGCACCCCGCGTTCCCGGTGGGTCGCCATGGCGCCGGGGAACAGCGTCAGCGCCAGCATCCCGATCAGGATCGCCACCGCGAGCGGCGCGATGAACCCGGACAGCGGCGGCTGGCCGCCGAACTCCTCGCCCGGCTGGTTCGCGTCCGGCAGCAGCCCGAACACCAGCAGCAGCGCGATCGGCACGCCGAGGACCGTGACCGGCGCCCCCGGGTCGCGCGGGAACAGTTTCGCCTCGACGGCGGAGAGCCTGGTGAGCACCAGTGGTCCCCCTGTCCGATCCGGCGGCCGGTGAGCGCGACGAACGCGTCGTCCACCCCGGCCTGTTCCACCCGCAGCCCGCCGACGAGGATCCCGCGCCGCGCGAGGACGGACGTGACGGCGTGCAGCACGTTGCCCACGCCGCTGACCTCGACCTGCCCGCCACGCCGCGTCACGGTCCGCACCTCGGGCAGGCCGGTGAACAGCTCGTCCGGCACCGGCTCCGACGGGCGGAACCGGATCACCTGCTCGTCGGCGACGCGCGCGACGAGCCCGGCCGGCGTGCCGACGGCGACGACGCGGCCGGCGTCGATCACCGCGATCCGGTCGCAAAGCCGTTCGGCCTCCGCCATGAAGTGGGTGACCAGCAGGATCGTGACCCCGCGGTCGCGGATGCCCTCGATGACCTCCCAGGTGTCCCGGCGGGCCCGCGGGTCCAGCCCGGTGGTGAGCTCGTCGAGCACCTTCCGGTAGGCCGTGCCGCGCCGCCCGGAGAGCCCCAGCTGATCGAGCAGGACGTCTGGATCGGCCGGGTTCCGGTAGAACGACGCGTACAACTCCAGCGCCTCGCCGACCCGGAGCTTGTCCGGCAGCCTGCTCTCCTGCAGCTGCACGCCCAGCCGCTGGCGCAGTTCCGCGGTGTCGCGCCACGGGTCGAGCCCGAGCACCGTCGCGGCGCCGCCGTCCGGGCACCGCAGTCCTTCCAGGCACTCGACCGTCGTGGTCTTGCCCGCGCCGTTGGGCCCGAGGATCCCGGAGATCTCGCCCTGTCCGACCGTGAACGACACGTCCTCCACGGCGGGTTTCCCGCCGTAGTGCTTCCTGAGCTTCCGCACCTCGATGACCGGCATCGTGTCGCCCCCTTTCCTCCGCCGGACCAGCATGCGGGGGAGGGGGCGGGCGCTGGATCGACTCCGCGGCGGGACTTCGGTCAGCCGCCCGGTGACCAGGCATCAACCGATCGGTGGATGCTCAGCGGCGGCGCCAGGTCAGCTCGATGTCGTGGGTGGCCAGCCAGCGGTCCACGCGGTAGCCGTGCGCGGCCAGGCCGTCCACCGCGTGGTAGGCGATCTCCAGCGCGCGCCGCGCGTGGCCCGCGGTGAGCAGCCCGGCGCCGGCCGCGGCGAGCAGCTCGTCGATGTCGACCACGTCGACCCGCTCGCCCTCGCGCACCACGAGGTCCAGGTACCAGTCGGTGGTGCGCCAGGTGGCGCCGTCGCGCTCGACCGAGACGACGTCGAGGTAGAAGTCCTGGTCGCGTTCGTGACCGGGGCGGAACCAGAAGTCGGTCAGCCGCAGGCCGAGCGCGGGCAGCAACCAGGATTCGAGGTAGTGGAACTGTGCGCGGCCGGGGGTGGGCCGGGCGAGGTAGAGCCCGAACGGCTCGACCCGGTACTCCTCGACCGCGCGGGCGATGCCCTTGGGGTCGGTGTTGGTCCGGTTCGCGACGTCGAAGGTCTCGATCTTCGGGGGGTGGATCGTCCCGGCGTGCGCGGTCATACCTCCCATTCTGCTGGTTTACATAAGTTTGGGAACTGTCACGACGGTAGGGTGATCACGTGGCGGACGAGGCAGACGCGGTCGAAGGAGTGGCGCGGGTGGCCGCCGTGCTCGCGGAGCGGGCCGCCGAGCTCACCGGCGAACTGGTGCAGTTGTACGCGCGCGAGCTGCCGAACCTGGTCAACGACGACGAGAGCGTCGTCAGCCTGCTAGCGGCGAGCGTCTACCAGAACGTGGACACCGCGTTGCGGATCTTCCAGCACGGCATCGACCCGCGCCGGGTGGAGGCGCCCGCCGCCGCGATGGAGTACGCGCGCCGCCTCGCCCAGCGCGGCACCCCGGTGGTCGACCTGATCCGCGCCTATTACCTCGGCCAGACCACGCTCCTCGATTATGCCCTTCGCGAGGCGGTCAAACTCGAGTCCGATCCGGAGCTGCTCGGCGGCATGATGGGGCACGCGCTGACCGGCGCGTTCGCCTTCATCGACCGCGTGACGCAGCAGGTGGTGTCGGCCTACCAGGAGGAACGCGACCGCTGGCTGGTGAACCGCAGCGCGGTCCGGGCCGCCAGGGTGCGCACCCTGCTGGACGGCGGCGCCACCGACACCAGCGAGACCAGCCTCGGTTACCGGCTGCGCGGCACGCACCTGGCGATGATCGTGTGGCAGGCCCCGGTCCCGGGCGCCGGGCACGTGCTCGGCGGGCTGGAAGCGGTCGCCGCCGAGCTCGCCGCGGGCATGCCGAGCACGGGCGCGCCGCTGTTCGTGCCGAACGACGAGGTCTGCGCGTGGGTGTGGTTCCCGCTGGAGCGGCCCGCGATGCCGGACGAGGAGCGCGTCCGGAAGGTGCTGGAGAAGGCCGATCCGGGCATCCGGCTCGCGCTCGGCGACCCGGGGGAGGGGCTGGACGGGTTCCGGCGCAGCCACCGGCAGGCGCAGCGGGTCCACAACCTGGCCTTCGCCGCGGGCGAGCACTGCGACCGGGTCCTGACGTTCCGCGAGGTCGGGGCGATGGCCCTGATGGCCGGCGACATAGCGGCCGCGCGCGGCTGGGTCGCGGACACGCTGCGGGACCTCGCCACCGACGACGAGCAGCACGCCCGGCTGCGCG
This sequence comes from Amycolatopsis methanolica 239, assembly GCF_000739085.1. NCBI lineage: Bacteria > Bacillati > Actinomycetota > Actinomycetes > Pseudonocardiales > Pseudonocardiaceae > Amycolatopsis > Amycolatopsis methanolica. The sequence goes on from NZ_CP009110.1 coordinate 2,708,505, forward strand.
AGACGCTGCGGGTGTTCCTCGCCGCGGGCGGCAGCTACACCGCGGCGGCCACCCAGCTGACGATGCACAAGAACTCGGTGCAGTACCGGGTGCGCAAGGCGGAGGAGATGCTGGGCCGCCCGGTGTCGGAGAACCGCCTGGACGTCGAGCTCGCGCTGCGGCTGTGCCACCGGCTCGGCGCGGCCGTGCTGACCGCGCCCTAGCTCCGGCGCCGCTCCACCCGCTTGCGCCGCAGCCTGCTCGAGGAATGGGCGACCGCCGGCCCGGTCCTTGGAACCCCGCGGCCCGACCAACCTCATCCGGACGACACACCGAACGGTGCGCCGGTTTGTCTCTTTCGGGTGTTTCATCGAGCCCGCGGCAGGCCGCGGTCCAGCGCTTTCGTCCTTCAGGACCAGTCCTGACCCCCAGGATTGGGCCGAGGGCACGAAGATTCCACGATTATTCCGGTTTACGCTTCGCCCATGGGGAACGTTGTCCGCGCCGAGCCGACCGGAGTGATGGCCCTCGTGCGCCTGCGCCGGGGCGCCGCGGGTGAGCGCGACCGGGTCTGCCACCTCGTCCCGATCCCCGACACCGGCCCCATCCCGGCGGTCCTGATCGCGCGCTGCGGCGCGCCGATCGCCTGCGGGAGCGCCGAGCTGCTGGAGCGGATCTGCGGCATGCCGTGCGAGTCGTGCCTGGCCCGCGCCGCCCGCGACCGCCGTCTGGCCTGCTAGAACGCCGCCTCGCTGAAAACTGTCGGTGGGTCGGCCTACCCTGGTTCCCGTGGCTTTCGCAACCGAACACCCCGTGCTCGCCCAGTCCGAGTTCCGGCCCGTCTCCGAGATCCCGCGCGCGGGCGGCCGGTTCGAGGTCGTCAGCGAGTACCAGCCCGCCGGTGACCAGCCGGCGGCCATCGACGAGCTCGCCAGGCGGCTCGAGCGGGGCGAGAAGGACGTCGTGCTGCTGGGCGCCACCGGCACCGGCAAGTCGGCGACCACGGCCTGGCTGATCGAGCGGGTGCAGCGGCCCACGCTGGTCATGGCGCCCAACAAGACCCTGGCCGCGCAGCTGGCCAACGAGCTGCGCGAACTGTTCCCGCACAACGCGGTCGAGTACTTCGTCAGCTACTACGATTATTACCAGCCGGAAGCCTACGTCCCACAGACCGACACCTACATCGAGAAGGACTCGTCGATCAACGACGACGTCGAGCGGCTCCGCCACTCGGCGACGATGAACCTGCTGTCCCGGCGGGACGTCATCGTGGTCGCCTCGGTGTCCTGCATCTACGGCCTCGGCACGCCGCAGTCCTACCTCGACCGGTCCTCCAAGCTGGAGGTCGGCATGGAGGTCGAGCGCGACACGTTCCTGCGCGCGCTGGTCGACGTCCAGTACACCCGCAACGACCTGGCGTTCTCGCGCGGCACGTTCCGGGTGCGCGGCGACACGGTGGAGATCATCCCGGCGTACGAGGAGCTGGCCGTGCGGGTCGAGTTCTTCGGCGACGAGGTGGACAAGCTGTACTACCTGCACCCGCTCACCGGCGAGATCGTGCGCGAGGTCGACGAGGTGCGGATCTTCCCGGCCACCCACTACGTGGCAGGGCCGGAGCGCATGGAGAAGGCGATCCGCGGCATCGAGGCGGAGCTGGCCGAGCAGCTGGAGCGCCTGGAGAAGCAGGGCAAGCTGCTGGAGGCGCAGCGGCTGCGCATGCGCACCAGCTACGACATCGAGATGATGCGGCAGGTCGGGTTCTGCTCGGGCATCGAGAACTACTCGCGGCACATCGACGACCGCCCCGCCGGGTCGGCGCCTGCCACCCTGATCGACTACTTCCCGGAGGACTTCCTCCTGGTCATCGACGAGTCGCACGTGACGGTGCCGCAGATCGGCGGCATGTACGAGGGTGACGCGTCGCGCAAGCGGACCCTGGTCGAGCACGGGTTCCGGCTGCCCAGCGCGCTGGACAACCGGCCGCTGACGTGGGAGGAGTTCACCGACCGGATCGGCCAGACGGTGTACCTGTCGGCGACGCCGGGGCCGTACGAGCTGGGCCAGACCGGCGGCGAGTTCGTCGAGCAGGTCATCCGCCCGACCGGCCTGATCGACCCGGAGGTCGTGGTCAAGCCCACCGAGGGCCAGATCGACGACCTGGTGCACGAGATCCGGTTGCGCGCCGAGCGGGACGAGCGGGTCCTGGTGACCACGCTGACCAAGAAGATGGCCGAGGACCTCACCGACTACCTGCTGGAGCTGGGCATCCGGGTGCGGTACCTGCACTCCGAGGTGGACACGCTGCGGCGCGTGGAGCTGCTGCGGCAGCTGCGGTCGGGCGACTTCGACGTGCTGGTCGGCATCAACTTGCTGCGGGAGGGCCTGGACCTGCCCGAGGTGTCGCTGGTGGCGATCCTCGACGCGGACAAGGAGGGTTTCCTGCGCAGCGGCACGTCGCTGATCCAGACGATCGGCCGCGCGGCGCGCAACGTCTCCGGCGAGGTCCACATGTACGCGGACAAGATCACCGACTCGATGCGGTACGCGATCGACGAGACCAACCGCCGCCGCGAGAAGCAGATGGCGTACAACAAGGAGCGGGGCATCGACCCGCAGCCGCTGCGCAAGAAGATCGCGGACATCCTGGACCGCGTCTACAGCGAGGCGGAGGACTCCGAGCAGGCGGTGCAGGTCGGCGGTTCCGGCCGCAACGCCTCGCGCGGCAAGAAGCCCGAGCAGGGCGGCCGCAGCTCCGGGGTGCTGGTGGACCGCGACGTCGCCGGCATGCCGCGTGCCGAGCTGGCCGACCTGATCCAGCAGATGACGGACCAGATGATGCAGGCGGCGCGCGACCTGCAGTTCGAACTGGCGGCCCGCCTCCGCGACGAGATCGCCGAGCTGAAGAAGGAGCTGCGGGGCATGGACGCCGCCGGCGTGAAGTGACTCTCTGTCTGGCCGATATCGGGGTGCCGCGACCGGCACCGGGGCGCGGAGGGCCGGCGGCCCGTGTGGCCGCAGGGAGGGCTGGGCATCGGGGGTGCTTGTGCCCGGCACCCCCGGATGGAAGGAGCGGCCGTTGACCCGCGACGAGGTGATCGCCTGGTGCCTGGCGCAGCCGGGCGCCGTGGAGACCTATCCGTTCGGTGAGCACGTGCTCGTCGTGAAGGTCACCGGCAAGGCGTTCGCCTACATCGGCTTCGCGGAGAACTCGATCGCCCTCCGGTGCGGCGTCACCGCCGAGGAGGCCGCCGCCGTGCGGGCGCGCCACCCGGACGCCATGCGACCCATGGGCTACCAGTCCCGCCACGGCTGGAACACGATCACCCTGGACAGTTCAATCCCCGACGCCGAACTCCAGGAGCTGCTGGCCGCGTCCTACGACCACGCGCGCTCCTGAACGAGCCGCGCGCACGTCACTGCTCGCCTCGGCTCACGCTGGAACTCGCCGTCCGCGCCGGATCGCCGCCGCTCGCCGCGCCGCCGCTTGTCGCCTGCGTGGCGGCCGCTCGCCGCTCGCGCGGCCGTCGGCGCAGCGCGGCGGTCAGCCGTTGGCCTGGCACGCGCAGCAACCCTTACCCAGCACCCACGGGCACCATCCGAGCCCACAGCACCGCGCGCCGAACGCCACAGCCACCGCGCCGAACGCACAGCGCCGCGCCGACCGCCGCAGCACCCAGCGGGCCACCCTCACTCGGCTTCCGGCGCCGGCTCCAGCATCCCGAAGATGTTCCCCTCCGTGTCCACGCAGTACGCGAGCCACCCGATCCCCGGGATCGGGCTCCGCGGCACCGCCACCTGGCCGCCCGCCTGCTCGACCCGTCGCACGGTCGCATCGAGGTCGTCCACCTCGACGGTCAGCGGGAAAGCGTTCACCGGCGCGTCCTCGGCGGGCGCGGGGCCCTGGCGCGGCACCAGCCCGCCGTCGATGCCCGGTCCGTCGCCGGTGCTGATCAGCCAGTACGGGTTGCTGCCCCACCGCTCGAACGTCCACCCGAAGACCGTCGCGTAGAAGGTGACGGCTCGTTCCGGGTCGCTCGCGTGGATCTCGAAGTGCACCGGACGCGGCATGGCGGCCTCCGAGAGGCGGTGGGCGGGGAACCGAGAATGCTACCCGCCGAGCGTGGTCCGCACGTACTCCTCGATCGCCGCCAGCGAGGACGGCGCCGACCACACCCGCTCGACGTGCGCGTCGTCCCCGGCGCGCTGCTCGCCGATCCGCTCGTCGAACGGCCGGTGGATCTGCGCCTTCGTGTGCCGGAACGCGTCCGACGGCACCGAAGCCAGCCTGCTCGCCATCTCGATCGCCCTCGGCAGCACCTCCTCCGGCGCGGCCAGCTCGTCCACCAGCCCGCGGGCAAGCGCTTCGCCGCCCGCGTAGGTCTCGCCGAGGAACGTCAGGCCGGGCAGCCGCTCCGTCCCGTACGCGCAGCGCAGGATCTCCAGCGCCACCAACGGGAACGGCACCCCGACGAGCAGTTCGGTGACGCCGAACCGGCCCTGCCGCTCGTTCAGGATCCGCCGGTCGCACGCCGCCGCCAGCACTGCCCCGCCGGCGATCGCGTGCCCGGTCACCGCCGCGACGACCGGGCCGGGGAACCCGAACACGGCCAGGAACGCGTCCGACAGCGCGGGCAGGAACTCCCGGAGGTAACCGGCCCGGCCCGCGGCGACCCGCTTGAGGTCGACGCCGGCGGAGAACATCCCGTCCCGCCCGGTCAGCACCACGCCCTTCGCGCCGCCGAGCTCGGCCTCCTCCAGCCGTGCCACCAGCTCCCGGCACAGCTCGGTGTCCATCGCGTTCGCCTTGCCGTGGGCCAGTTTCAGCACGGCGATGTCGCCGGCCTTGTCCACCTCGATCGTCGTCATGGGCCCACCGTAGGGCACGTCAGCTGGTGATGTCCTTGGTCGCGAAGCGCCGCGCGGCCAGCAGCGTGAACACGGTCGCGTAGATCACCGCGGACAGCGTGCCGGCGGCCATGTTCGTCCAGTCGATGTCGGTGGCGATCAGGTCCATCCAGCCGTACGAGTAGTGCGTGGGCAGGTAGTTGCGCAGCGTGCCCAGCGCGGTGATCTGGTCGAGGATCTGCGACAGGATCGCCGCCAGCACCGCCCCGCCGACCGCGCCCAGCGGCGCGTCGGTGAGCACCGACAGCAACAGCGCCAGCCCGGCCACCCACGCCAGCTGGATCACTACGTACACCGTGGACAGCCCGATCGCGATCAGACTCTGCCCGAACGGGATCGCGTCCCCGGTTGGGCTGACCGCGTCCCCGGCGCCGTAGAAGATCAGTCCCGCCACCAGGGCCACCAGCGGTAGCAGCACCAGCGCCACCACCGACAGCAACCCGGACGCGATCGCCTTCTGCCGCAGCAGCCGGTGCCGCGGCACCGGCATCGCCAGCAGGTACTTCAGGCTGGACCAGGACGCCTCGCTCGCGATCGTGTCCCCGAAGAACAACGCGACGATCGTGGGCAGCAGGAACGTCCCGGACACGAACAGCGCCAGCACGACGAAGTTCGGCGCGCTCGCCGTCGCCAGGTCGACGAACCCGCCGGAGCGCCGGTTCGGGCTGGACTCGCCGATCTCGAACGCCACCACCAGGATGAACGGCAGCAGCACGACGAACCCGAGCACCAGCTGGGTGCGCCGCCGCCGCAGCTGGCGCCGCAGTTCGACGCCCAGCCGCAGCGTCCGCCGCGCCCGGTAGCCCTCGACCGCGCCGTCCGCGCCCACCCCGGAGTGGGTGTGCTCGGCGGCGTCGGTCAGCTCGTCCAGTGCCGCGGGATCGGTGTGGACCCCGTTCTCGCTCATGACGTTTCCTCTCCCACGAGCTGGAGGAACGCGTCCTCCAGCCGTCGCCGCGGCCCGGCCTGCTCGACCGCGACCCCGGCCCGGACCAGCGCCGCGACCGCCTCGGCGCGCGGCATGCCGTCCAGGTCGGCGTGCACGAGGGTCCCCTCGACGTCCACACCGGACACCCCGGGCACCCCGCGCAGGGCGTCGGCCGCCGCGTCGGGCCGGTCGACCCGGAAGGTGGCCTCGCCGCCGGTGGCCACGATGTCGCCGACCTCGCCCGCGGCGACCAGCCGGCCGCGGTGCATCACCACGACGTGCGTGCAGGTCTGCTCGACTTCGGCCAGCAGGTGGCTGGAGACCACCACGGTCCGGCCGGTCGCGGCGTACCGCTGCAGCACCTCGCGCATCTGGTGGATCTGCGGCGGGTCGAGCCCGTTGGTCGGTTCGTCGAGCACGAGCAGCTCCGGCAGCCCGAGCATGGCCTGCGCGATCGCCAGCCGCTGCCGCATGCCCTGGCTGTAGGTGCGGACCTTGCGGTGCACGGCGTTGCCCAGCCCGGCGATCTCCAGCGCCTGCTCCAGGTGCGCCTGCTCGATCGGGCGGCCGGTCGCGTCCCAGTACAGGCGCAGGTTCGCCGTGCCGGACAGGTGCGGCAGGAACCCGGAGCCCTCGACGAACGAGCCGATCCGCGACAGCACCGGCGCGCCCGGCGTGATCCGGTGGCCGAACACCCTGATCTCCCCGGCGGTGGGGGTGATCAGGCCCATCAGCATGCGCAGCGTCGTGGTCTTGCCGGCGCCGTTGGGCCCGAGCAGGCCCAGCACCTGGCCCGGTTCGACGCGGAAGGACAGGTCCTTCACCGCGGTGAGCCCGCCCGGGTAGGCCTTGGTCAGCCCGTCGATCACCAGCGGCACCCCGGCCAGGTCCGGATCGGCCTGGTGCGACCGCCGCCTGCGCACCGCGGCCAGCGCGGCGACCGCCGCGGCGAGCGCGAGCGTGACGGCGATGCCGACGAGCGTGCCGACCGGCCACCCGCCGCCGACGGCCTTGCCCGGCACGACCGGCACCGCGACGGCCGGGTCGGCGAGCGAGACCCGGTACGCGGCCGGGGTCACCGGGGTGGCGTACGCCTGGTCGGTCGTCGTGACCACGAGCTGCAGGGCGTGCCCGGCCTCAACCGGCCGCACCACCCCGGGCAGCGTCACGGTCACCTCGGCGGTGCCGGACGCCGGGATCGCGACCCGCACCGGGGCGATCTGGTTCGCCGGTAGCGTGCGGGTGCCGTCCGGGTTGAGGTCGTAGAGCTTGACGAACAGCACCGCCTCGCCGGTGCCGGACACCCGGAGCCGGACCGTCGACGAGCCGGTGATCAGCAGCTGCGAGTCGACGGGCGCGGTGGTGAACCGCGCGGACTGGCCGGGCGGGTCGACGCTGAACAGCCCCGACAGCCGCGACGATCCGCTGACCAGCGCGTTCAGGCCGGGGATCCCGCTGACCGCGGCGGGCGTGCCGCCGGGCGGGTTGACGATCGTCTGTTCGTCGCCCGTGAGCTGCAGCGTCCGCCGCTGCGCCTGCGCCGGGTACTCGCCCGCGTCGACGGTGCGCACCGACGGCGAACCCGACGCGCGCAACGAGCCCTGCACGTCGTAGGAGAACCCGCTGAACGGGTTGCCGCCCTCGCCGGTGAGCTGGAACCACAACCAGTCGCCGAGCTTCGCGCGCAGCTGCGGGCCCGGCCGGCCGCCGTCGTGCCCGCCGGTGAACCAGACCTGTTGCACCGTCCCGCCCGCCGCGGTGATCTGGCGCGCGGTGGCGTCGGACTGGTCGAGCCCGAACAGCGTGTCGGCCTCGCCCTGCACCAGCAGGGTCGGCGCGGTGATGTGCCCGGTGACCGCGGCGGGGGACAGGCGCTGCAGCAGGGCCGCGACCTGCGGGCTCACCTTGCCGGTCGTGGCCAGGTCGGCGTAGGCCCGGCAGATCTCGGCGGTGAAGCGGCCGCACGTCGTCCCGCCGAGCTGTTGCGGCGGCTGCTGGGGGAGCGGCGCGGCGGCGGCCGAGCCGCCACCGCCCGCGGTACCGGCGCTCTGCGTGTCGTCGTCGGTCTCCTGGCCCGGCTCGGGCGCCTCCGCGCCCAGCCCGCCCGCGCCCGAGGGCGAGGTGCCGGCGGAGAAGAGCAGCCCGGCCCACGACTTCTTGAACACCCCGTCCGGGGAGAACGCGCCCGCCGCCGGGGTGCCTGCCGCGGGCGCCGTCGCCGCAGCCGCGTTCGGCGTGAGCCCCTGGGCCAGGTCGTTGTAGGTGATCACCGGCGTGATCGCGTCGACCCGCGTGTCCCGTCCGGCCAGCTGCAGCGCCAGCGCGCCGCCGTAGGAGGCGCCCAGCACGCCGACCCGCGGGTCGCCGGGGCCGTCCAGGCGGACCTCCGGGCGGGTGGCGAGCCAGTCGACCAGCCGGGCGGCGTCCGCGACCTCGAAGTCCGGGTCGTTCAGCCCGATCTCACCGGTGCTGCGGCCGAAGCCGCGCGCCGAGTAGGTGAGCACCACGAACCCGCGCCGGGCCAGCTCCTGCGCATCGCCCGCGACGCTGTTCTTGTCCCCGCCGAACCCGTGCGGCAGCAGCACCGCCGGGGCGGGCGTGCGCTCCGGCAGGTAGAGCGTGGTGTCCAGGGTGACCTTCGCGGCGGAGCCGGGCGCGGCGGGCACGTCGAGGAAGGCGTCCTGCGTCGGCACCGCTGCGGGCTCGCTCGACGAGCGGGTCCAGACGAGCACGACGGCCGCCACCAGCAGGACGACGACCCCGAGGGTCACCATCCGGGAACGGCGCGTGTGCGGGAGCGGGATTCGGGGCACACCGAAACCGTATGGGAGCTTTCCTGAGAACGCGTCAGCGCGGGGCCTGATCTTGAAAATCCGGGTGATGAGGGTTACCTAAGGTGGTGTTCGTCCGGTTGATCAGGAAAGATGGATACGACGTGGAGGGGAGTATTCCTTCGCGGCGGTGTCGTCAGCACGGCGGTCCTTCGGGGCGCCCGGCACCGCCGGCCGGATCCACCGGCGGAAGAGACCTCCGGCTAGCTGCTGCTGCGCGCTAACCGGAGGTATTGCGTAGATGAATGTCCCCGTGTGGCTGTGGGCCGCCACTGTCGTAGGCCTGCTCGTGCTGATCGCGATCGATCTCGTGATCGTCGACCGGAAGCCGCATGAAGTCACCACCAAGGAAGCGGCCAAGTGGGTCGTCTTCTACGTCACCTGCGCGGTGCTGTTCGGCATCGGCGTGTGGGTCCTCGCCGGGCACGACTACGGCGTCCAGTTCTTCACCGGGTACATCACCGAGTACTCGCTCTCGGTGGACAACCTGTTCATCTTCATGATCATCATGGCCTCGTTCCGGGTGCCCGCGATCCACCAGCACCGCGTGCTGCTGATCGGCATCCTGCTCGCGCTGGCCATGCGCAGCGTGTTCATCGCGGTGGGCGCGGCCCTGATCGCCCAGTTCGTGTGGGTGTTCTTCCTGTTCGGCGCGGTCCTCGTGTGGACGGCCATCAGCATGCTGCGCGGCAACGACCACGAGGACGAGTACCACGAGAACGCGGTCGTGCGGTGGATCCGCAAGGTCTACCCGGTCACCGACGACTTCCACGGCCACAAGATGACGATCAAGCGGGACGGCAAGCGCTGGCTGACCCCGATGTTCGTGGTGATCGTGGCCATCGGCAGCGCCGACCTGCTCTTCGCGGTCGACTCGATCCCGGCGATCTTCGGCATCACCCAGGAAGCCTTCCTGGTGTTCACCGCCAACGCGTTCGCGCTGATGGGGCTGCGGCAGCTGTACTTCCTGCTCGGCGGACTGGTGAACAAGCTGGTCTATCTGTCCTACGGCCTGGCGGTCATCCTCGCCTTCATCGGCGCGAAGCTGATCCTGCACGCGCTGCACGAGTACCACGCGGTGCCGGTCTGGCTGGACATCAACAACTGGGTCTCGCTGGGCGTGATCGTGGTCGTCCTGACCGCCACCACCGTCCTCAGCCTGGCCAAGGCCAAGCGGGACGAGAAGAAGTCGGGGTCAGAGGCTCTTAGCGAGGCTAACGAAATCCGGTAGGTTCGGGGGCATGCGTCCCTCGGATCTCGAACTCCTCGCCGTGCCCGGCACTCCGGCGCTGCACGGCACCCTGCTGCTGACCGCGGTCACCACCCCCGACCTCGGCGGCAACACCTATCGCAGTTCGCTGTGGCGGGCCGCCCCCGACGGCGGGGCGGCCCGGCAGTGGACCCACGGCGAGCGGGACACCGATCCCGCGATCTCCCCGGACGGCCGCTGGGTGGCCTTCCTCCGCGCGGACGGCGACAAGCCGCAGCTGCACGTGATGCCCGCCGACGGCGGCGACGCCCGGCGCCTCACCGAACTTCCGCTCGGCGCCGGCGCCCCGGTGTGGGCGCCGGACTCGCGCCGCGTCGCGTTCACCGCGCGGGTGCCCGAAGCCGGCCGCTACGGCACGCCGGACGAGGACGGTGAGGTCCTCGAACCGGGTGCGGAGGCGCCCCGCCGGATCACCCGCTACGACTACCGGCTCGACAACGTCGGCTTCCTGCGGGACCGCCCGCGGCGGCTGTTCGTCGTCGACGTCACCGACCCGGGTGAACCCGAGCCGCTGACCGACGACCAGGCCGACGTCTCCGACCCGGCGTGGCTGCCGGACGGCTCGGCCGTGCTCGTCGTCGCGCCCCGCGAGTGGGGCGCCGCCGGCACCGAGGAGAGCGACCTCTACCTGGTGCCGGCCGAGGGCGGGGAGCCGGTGCTCGCGGTGCGCAGCGCGGGCAGCGCGGCCAAGCCGTCGGTGACCGCGGACGGGACGATCCTTTTCTACGGCCAGGAGTACACGTGGCCGCACGTCGTGGCCCGCAACCCGGGCCTGTGGTCGGCCGAGCTGCCCGCCGACGGCGAGCCGGCGAAGCCGCGCCGCCTGACCGACGCGGAGTCCGTGTACTGCATGGCCGACGTGCCGCCCGCGCCGTTCCGCGACGAGGTCCTGGTGACCGTGCTCAACCGCGGCGCGATCGAGCTGCGGGCCGTGCCGCGCGATGCCGACCGGGCGCCGCTGGACGGCCTGGGCAGGCTGCTCGGTGACCGCGGCGCGGTGCGGTCGTTCACGGTGCACGGGGAGCGGATCGCCGCGGTCGTGGCGCGGCCGGACAGCTCGGGTGACGTGGTGCTGCTCGACGGCCCGGACCAGCTGGTGCTCACCGACTTCTCGAAGCCGGTGCGGGAGAAGGGGATCCGCCCGGTCGAGGAGCTGACCGCCACGGCGCCGGACGGGTACCCGGTGCACGGCTGGCTGGTGCTGCCCGAGGGCGACGGGCCGCACCCGGTGTTGCTCGTGGTGCACGGCGGCCCGTTCGCGGCCTACGACTGGGGCCTGTTCGACGAGGCGCAGGTGTACGCGGCGGCCGGGTATGCCGTGGTGATGGGCAACCCGCGCGGTTCGGCCGGCTACGGCGAGAGCCACGGGCAGGCGATCGTGCACGGCCTGGGCACGGTCGACGTCGACGACGTGCTGGCGCTGTTGGACGCGGCACTGGAGCGCGACGACCTGGACGACTCGCGGGTCGGCGTGATGGGCGGTTCGTACGGCGGTTTCATGACGACGTGGCTGGCGGCCCACCACGGTTCCCGGTTCCGCGCCGCGTGGAGCGAGCGGGCTGTCAACGCGTGGGACTCGTTCACCGGCAGCTCCGACATCGGCTGGTTCTTCACCGAGGCCTACGTCGGCGCGGACCCGGTGGTGCAGCGCGAGCGCAGCCCGCTGACCTACGCCCGGCAGATCCGCATCCCGTTCGCGGTGGTCCACTCCGAGCACGACTGGCGGTGCCCGGTGGAGCAGGCCCAGCGGCTGTTCGTGGAGCTCAAGCGCAACGGCACGGAGGTCGAGATGCTGCTCTTCCCCGGCGAGGGCCACGAACTGAGCCGGTCCGGCAAGCCGCGCCACCGGGTGCAGCGCTTCGACGCGATCCTGGACTGGTGGTCGCGCCACCTGGCGTGACGCGCTGGTGCGGGCCCGCTCACCCGAGCGGGCCCGCACCAGCTACTGGCGCGCTGTGAGCGGCGCGGCGCCCGGTCCGCTTACCGGGCGGGGCCGCTTCAGTTGAGCAGCACGTAGTTCAGTTCCTCGCACACCCGGCCCAGCGGCACGTCCAGGCCGGGGTGGTCGAGCGGCAGCATGACGTCCGGCGCCAGTGGCAGCGCCTCGCCTGCCGGCGGGTCCCACAGGCACAGCGCGGGGTGCCCGCCGTCCATCGACGAGCGGTACCACAGCCCGTCCAGCTCGGGGAAGGCCGCGCGGATCGCCCGCGCCCAGGCCTGCGTGATCTTCTTCGGCCCGCTCGAAATCTCCTGCGACGCCCCGACCCGCGTCGGCCACAGGCCGGTCAGGTCGAGCAGCCTCAGCGGCCGCGACGGGCGCACCACGACCAGCCGCGGGAGCCGCGTCCTGCGGTCGACCAGCGACGTCGTCTGGAACACCTCGGCCACGCTCGTCCGCACGGTCAGCCCGAAGTAGAGCACGCCGTGGCCGGGGTCGGCGGTGGCGCACCCGTCGCGGCTGGGCGGCTGCGGGTCGAAGCGGCCGTGCGGCAGCGGACCGGTGTAGCGGAACGTGTTCCACTGCTGCGGGTGGTTGCCGCCCGCGGTGAAGATCCGCACCAGCCGCCGCGTGGGCGGCACGGTCACGATGTCGACGTCGGCGCGCAGGGCAGCGAGGAGCTCAGCCCGCGACGGCGGGAGTGGCAACCGGGCCATGAGATGCGGCGCGGCCTCAGAGCGGGGTGCCGAGCGTGGCGGCGAGCGCGGCGACCGGCCCGGGGTCGCCCCCGGCCAGCAGCCACTGCCGCGGGGTGGCGGGCCGCCCGCCGATCTGCAGGTCGGCCTGCGCGGTGTTCATGAACGCGGCCACGACCAGCGCGGGCTGGTCGTCCGGCACCGCGGCCAGCACGGCTTCCAGCCCGGGCAGCGCGCCCCGCTCGCCGAACTGCCACGACGGCAGCCGCCAGCCGCCCTGGTCCTTCCAGCCGGTCAGGCGGCGGTCGGCCAGCTTGTGCCGGATCCGGCTCGGGTCCACGCCCAGCCGTCGCGCGGCCTCGGCGACCGTGAGGGCGGACTCGGCCAGCACCGCGTGCGCCGCCACCGACGGCGCGCGGCTGTCCGGCTCGTCGTCGCGCCGGGGCGAGAGATCGAGCCCGGTCTCGGCGAGCGCGGCCCGTTGCGCTGGCGAGAAGAAGGACGCCGGGTCCGGGTTCGGCGGGGCGAGGCGGCGCGCGGCGTCCTCGACCAGCGAGAGGAAGTCCGCGGCGTCGATCCGGAGGCCTGCCTTGGCGAGGACGTTCTCCAGCGCGACCGTCATGGGCCCCAGCATAGCGCTCGACGTGCGGGTTCGTGCGCCCTGGGGGAAACTGTCCGCAGGGGACACGACCTTGTTCGCTCTTGACATGTGGGGCGGGTCACTCTAGGTTCGGCCGAGTAATCGATTTCTCGCAGCGTGGCGAGGGGCTCGGCATGGACACGGAGGCACGGTCGTCCCTGGTCGAACTGACCGGGGTGAGCAAGTCCTACGGCGGCGTTCATGCGGTGCGTGATGTCAATTTCACTGTGCGTGCCGGAGAAGTGCACGCGCTGCTCGGCGAGAACGGCGCGGGCAAGTCCACCTTGATGAAGATCCTCTCCGGTGAGGTCGGTGGCCACCGCGGGGAAATCCGCATCGACGGCGAGCCCGTCCGATTCGCCCGGCCCGCCGACGCGCAGCGCGCCGGGGTCGCGATGATCCACCAGGAACTCGATCTCGTCCCGGCGCTGCCGATCGCCGAGAACGTGTTCCTGGGCCGCGAACCACGCACCCGCTTCGGCACCATCGACCGCCGCCGGATGGTGCGCGAGACGGCGCGCCTGCTGGACCGGATCGGGATCGCGCTCGACCCGCGCCGTCCGGTGGAGGAGCTGCGCACCGGCGAGCAGCAGCTGGTCACCATCGCGAAGGCGCTGTCGCTGGACGCCCGGATCATCGTGATGGACGAGCCGACCTCCGCGCTGTCCGCGCCGGAGATCGACCGGCTGTTCGCCGTGATCGCCGAACTGCGCCGCGCCGGCGCCGCCGTCGTCTACATCTCGCACCGCATGGACGAGATCGGGCGTGTGGCCGACCGGGCGACCGTGCTGCGCAACGGCGAGGTCGTGGCGGAGTTCGACGCGCGGGCGATGACCGCGCAGCAGGCGTCCGAGGCGATGGTCGGCAGGCCGGTCGAGCCGATGTTCCGCACCGGCGACGGCGCGGGTGCGGGGGAGCTGCTGCGCGTCGAGGACCTGGCCGTGCAGTCGCGGCGCCCTGGCCGTCGTGATCCGGCCGGCATCAGCCTGCGGGTCGGGCGCGGTGAGATCGTCGGCGTCGCCGGGCTGCTCGGCGCGGGCCGCACGGAGCTGCTGGAGACGATCTACGGCGTCGGGGGACGCTGGTCCGGGCGGATCCTGCTGCGCGGCGAGGAGATCCGCCCGCGCGGCCCCCGCGGGGCGCTGCGGCTGGGCATCGCGTTCGTGCCCGAGGACCGGCGCGTCGCGGGCCTGGCGCTGGACCACTCGGTGCTCGCCAACACGGTGCTGTCCATAGTGGACCGGATCGCGAGGGCCGGGGTGGTGCCGCGGCGGCGGGAACGCGGCGCGGCAAAGGAGATGGTCGACCGCCTCGGCGTGAAGCTCGCGTCGCTGCGGGACCCGGCGGGGTCGCTGTCCGGCGGCAACCAGCAGAAGGTCGTGCTCGGGCGCGGCCTGCTCACCGAACCGGCGTTGCTGCTGCTGGACGAGCCGACCCGCGGGGTGGACGTCGGCGCGAAGGCCGAGATCTACCGGCTGCTCGGCGAGGCGGCGGGCAGGGGCGTGGGGGTCCTGCTCGCGTCGTCGGAGCCTGCCGAGCTGATCGGCGTCTGCCACCGCGTGGTCGTGCTCCGGGACGGCCGCAGCGTGCGGGAACTGGACACGGCGAGCACCACCGAAGCGGAGCTGCTGGCGTTCTCGATGGGCGACGGGGCCGTCGAGGACCTGGTGGCGGAAGGGACGTCATGACCAAGGTGGCCGCGCTGCCCGACCTCGCCCGCCCCGGCGGCGGGCTGCTGGCGACGCTGTTCCGGTTCCAGAGCCTGTTCGGCCTGGTGCTGGTGTTCATCGCCGCGGTGGTGTACTCGCCGAGCAAGAACGGCGAGCTCGTGTTCCTGGACTCGGGCAACCTGTTCAACGTCGTGCGCTCGATGTCGGAGATCGGGATCCTCGCCGTCGGGATGACGCTGGTGATCCTCATCGGCGGCATCGACCTGTCCGTCGGGTCGGTGCTGGGCCTGGCCAGCGTGGGTGTGGCGGTCCTGCTCACCGAGAACGACCTCGGGCTGGTGCCCGCGGTGGCGCTGGTGCTGGCGATCGGGCTCGGGTTCGGGCTGCTGCAGGGTTTCGCGATCACGTCGTTCGGCATCCAGGCGTTCATCGTGACGCTGGCCGGCATGCAGATCGCGCGCGGGCTGGCGCGGATCTGGTCGGGCGGGCAGGGCGTGTCGATCACCTACGGCGACGGGCCTGGGCAGGCGCCCGAGACGTTTTCGCTGCTGGGGGAGCGCACCTTCAACGGGCTGGTGCCGATACCCGCGCTGATCTTCGGAGTGGTCGCCGCGCTGGCCGTGGTGCTGCTGCGGGTCAGCGCGTTCTCCCGGCACGTCTACGCGATCGGCGGCAACGAGAAGGCCGCGCGCCTGTCCGGCGTGCCGGTCAAGCGGGTGAAGATCATCGTGTTCGGCCTGTGCGGGCTGCTCGCGGCGCTGGCCGGGATCGTGCACGCCGGGCAGCTCAACTTCGGCGGCCCCAACGACGGCGCGATGTACGAGCTGGACGCGATCGCCGCCGTGGTCATCGGCGGCACCAGCCTGATGGGCGGGCGCGGCTCGGTCGTCGGCACGGTGGCCGGCGCGCTGCTGGTCGGCGCGCTGCGCAACATCCTGGGCCTGAACAACGTGGACTCCAACGTCCAGCTGCTTGTGATCGGCCTGGTCATCGTGCTCGCCGCGGGGTTGCAGCGGTTGCGCCCGGCATCGGTTTCCTGACGAGAGGGGAAGAAGCATGAGGAAGTCCCGTGGCCTGGCGGCGGTGGGCGCGTGCCTGCTGCTCGCGGCCTGCGGCACCACGAACGAGAACTCGGGCAGCGGCGGCGGCGCGCAGGGCGCGCCGGAGCGTTGCGGCGCCGACGGGCAGTACACGATCGGGATGAGCCAGGCCAACGTCGCCGAGCCGTACCGGCAGCGGATGGACGACGACATCCGCGTCGGTGCCGCGTCGGTGCCGCAGTTCACCGTCAACTTCGCCGACGCCGCGCAGGACAACTCGAAGCAGGTCGAGCAGGTCGACAACTTCATCACCCAGCAGGTCGACTTGCTGATCATCAGCCCCAACGAGGCCACGCCGCTGACCGCGCCGGTGAAACGCGCCTACGACAAGGGGATCCCGGTGCTGGTGCTGGACCGCAAGGTCGACGGCGACGCCTACACGTCGTTCATCGGCGCGGACAACGTCGACATCGGGCGGCAGGCGGGCGAGTACTTCAAGACGACGTTGCTGCCGGAGGGCGGGAAGATCGGCGAGCTGCGCGGGCTGGCCGGGTCGACCCCGGCGCGGGAACGGCACGACGGCTTCATGCGGGGCATCCAGGGTTCGAAGATCGAGATCGTGGCCGCGCAGGACGGCGACTGGCTGCGGGACAAGGGGCAGCAGCAGGCCGACGCGATCCTCAAGGCGAACCCGGACATCCAGGCGATCTACTCGCACAACGACCCGATGGGCGAGGGCGCCCGCATCGCCGCCGCGAACGCCGGGCGGCCCGACCTGCCGATCACCGGGATCGACGGGCTGCCGATCGAGTCGGGCGGGCTGAAGGCGGTCGAGGCGGGCCGCCTGTCGGCGACGTTCATCTACCCAACGGGCGGGCAGGAGGCGATCGCCGCGGCGAAGAGCATCCTGGTGGACTGCCGCCAGGTGCCGAAGACGCAGACACTGCCGACGAAGCTGGTGACGAAGGACAACGCGGCCGCCACGTACGCAGAGCTGAACGGCGGCTCCTGACGGCCGGGGTACCCGGGCCTGCCGGGTGATGGGCCGGGAGGCGACGGACCCGGCCGGGTTGCCCGGGCCCGTCGCCGCCGCGTGCGCGGACCCGCGCTGCCGCTGACCTCGCGCACGGCGGCCTACGCGCGCCGCTGTCACCGCCGCCGCCGCGCGGGCTGTGTATCGCCGCCGGGGGCGGCGATACACACCCGGGGACCGCGCTGCTGTCCCGGTCCCGTTCAGGCGCGGTGGCTGCTGCCTCTCTCGATGAGCTTCGCCTCCAGCGTCGTCGCGGTCGGGGGCAGTGATCCGTCGGCTATGCGGGCCAGCAGCAGCCGCGCCGCTTCCGCTCCGATTTCGTACGCCGGCTGTGCCACGACGGTCAGCGGCGGGTCGATGAGCGTCGCCCAGGGGACGTCGTCGAAGGCCACCACCCCGACGTCCCGCCCCAGCCTCAGCCCGGCCGCCCGCAGCGCCTCCAGCACGCCGATCGCCATCGCGCTGTTGGCGACCAGCAGCGCGTCCGGAGGCTCCGCCTCGGCCAGCAGCGCACGCGTCGCCGCCTCGCCGCCGGACGCCCGGTACTCGGCCCGCTGCTCGCGCCGCTTCCGCCGCCCGAGCGCGTCCCGGTATCCCGCCAGCCGGTCGTCGGCCGTGCGCACCCCCGCCGGCCCGGTCACGCACCCGACTCGCTGGTAACCGGCCGCCAGCAGGTGCTCGGCCGCCGCCCTGGCCGCGGCCCGGCTGTCCACCAGCACCTGATCGCCGGTGCCGGCGCGCAGCGGCCGGTCCACCGCGACGACCGGCGTCCCGCGCCCCAGCAGCATCTCGACCCCGGCCCACTCGTCGGTCGGCGAGATCACCACCCCGGCCACCCGTTCCTGCAGCGCCACGTCGATGTAGCGGCGCTCCTTCTCAGCGCTCTCGTCGGAATTGCACAGCACCACGGAGTAACCGGCCGTCTGCGCCACGTCCTCGACGCCGCGGGCGATCGCGGTGAAGAACGGGTTCTCCACATCGGAGATGATCAGCGCGAGCACCGCGGTCTCCTGCCTGCGCAGGTTCCGCGCGAGCCCGTTGGGCTGGTAGCCCAGCTCTTCCGCCGCCGCGCGCACCCTGGCGACCAGCGCCGGATCCACTGTGGACACCCCGTTCAGCGCCCGCGACACGGTGGCCGTGGACACCCCGGCGCGCCGCGCCACATCGCTGATGGTCGCCACCGCGACCTCCCGTCTTCCTCGCCGCTCACGCGGTGGACGGGCGGCTATTGACACCGTCCGGGGTCCAGAATAGCGTCTTGAGTAATCGATTACCCGCCCTAGGAGGCATCGTGGCCCGCATCGGCGTGATCAGCATTTCCGACGGGCGTGACCATGTGCACGCGCGCAACGCCCGGTTCATCCAGTCCAAACAGGACGAGCTCGTGCGCTCGCTGACCACGGCCGGGCACGAGGTGGTCGCGGGGCCGGACCTGGTCGCGACCAACACGCTGGCCACGTCGGTGGCGCGCGCGGTCGCCGCCGCGGGGGTGGACGTCACGATCTTCTACTACGCGGTGTGGAGCTTCCCGCACTTCACGATGCTCGCCGCGGACGCCACGCCCAGCCCGCTGATCCTGGTCGCCAGCACCGACCCGACCGAGCCGGGGCTGGTCGGCATGCTCGCCGCCGGCGGCGCGCTGGACCAGATCGGCCGCGCCCACACCCGGATGTGGGGCGCGCCGGACGACGCGGACCTGGCCGGCCGCGTCGGCGCGCACGCGCGGGCCGCCGCCGCGGTCGCGTCGCTGCGCGGGTCCACCTTCGGCCGCTTCGGCGGCCGCCCGATGGGCATGAACACCGCGGTCGCTAACACCGACCAGTGGATTCGCCAGTTCGGCGTCGACGTCGAGGAGATCGACCAGTACGAGCTGGTGCTGCGCGCGGAGAAGGCCGACGTCGGCGAAGCGGCGAAGGCGCGCCGGTGGATCGAGGAGCACGCGGCCGGGGTCCACTACGATGGCCGGAAGCTCACGCCGGAGCTGCTGGAGCGCCAGATCCGGTCGTACCTGGCGATCCGCGACATCATCGACGAGCGCAAGCTCGACTTCTCCGGCATCAAGGGCCAGCCCGAGCTGACCGAGCACTTCGCCACGATGGACGTCACCGAGGCGTTCCTCAACGACCCCTACGACTGGAACGGCCCCAAGCCGGTGCACGTCACCGCCACCGAGGCGGACATGGACGGCGCGCTGACCATGCAGCTCATGCACAAGATCTCCGGCGACCCGGTGCTGTTCGCCGACGTGCGCCACTACCACGCCGAGCGCGACATCTGGGACCTGTGCAACTCCGGCCAGCACGCCACCTGGTACGCCGCGCGCAGCGACAACCCGGCGGAGAACCTGGCCAAGGTCCACTTCTACCCGGAGGTGTTCTTCTTCCCCGCGGGCGGCGCGTCCGTCCAGCATATCGCCGCGCCCGGGCAGATGACGCTGGGACGGCTCACCCGGCAGGCCGGGGAGTACCGTCTGCAGCTGATGCTGGGCGAGTTCGAGAACTACGACGACGAAACCAACGAGTCCCTGATGCGCCAGTCCACGCCGGAGTGGCCGCACGCGTGGGCGCGCCTGGACGCGCACGCCGAGACGTTCCTGTCGCAGTTCGGGGCCAACCACATCCACGCCATCCCGGGCGACCGCCGCGCCGAGCTGCGTGCCGCGGCCGGCCTGCTCGGCGTCGACGTGCACGAGTGGTCCCGTGACTGATCTGCTGCTCGGCATCGACATCGGGACGTCCAGCTCGAAGGGCGTCCTGGTGACCCGGGACGGCGAGATCGTCGCCCGCGCCTCGCGGGCGCACGAGACGTCGTACCCGCACCCCGGCTGGGTCGAGCACGACGCGGAAACCGTGTGGTGGCAGGACTTCCTCGCGCTGACCCGGGAACTGGTCGCGGCGGCGGGCGACCGCGAACTGGCCGCGCTGGCGGTGAGCGGCATCGGGCCGGTGCTGCTGCCCGCCGACTCCGACGGCACGCCGCTGCGGCCCGCCATCCTGTACGGCGTGGACACCCGGGCGTCCCGGGAGATCGAGGAGCTGACCGCCGAATTCGGCGCGGAGTCTATTGTGGAGCGGGCCGGGACGGCGTTGTCGTCGCAGGCGGTCGGCCCGAAGTGGCGCTGGCTCGCCCGGCGCGAGCCGGAGGTGTTCCGGCGCACCCAGCTGTTCCTGATGTGCAGTTCCTACCTCGTGCACCGGCTGACCGGCGAGTACGTTCTGGACCACCACTCGGCCAGCCAGTGCGACCCGATGTACGACCTGCGCGCCGGGGACTGGGCCGCGGACTGGGCGGCGCTGTGCGCGCCCGGGGTCGAGATGCCGCGGCTGGTGTGGCCGACCGAGGTGGCCGGCGTGGTGAGCGCGGCCGCGGCGGCGGAAACCGGTCTGCCGCAAGGCCTCCCGGTCACCGCCGGCACCGTCGACGCGTGGGCGGAGGCCGTGAGCGTCGGCGTGGCCGAGCCGGGCGACACGATGGTCATGTACGGCACCACGATGTTCCTCATCCAGGTAGTTGCCGACCCGCGCCCGCACACCGGCCTGTGGACGACGTGCGGCGCCTTCCCCGGCACGTACTCGCTCGCGGCCGGGATGGCGACCTCCGGCGCGATCACCGACTGGCTGCGCCGCCTCGTCGGCGGCGACTTCGCCACGCTCGTCGACCAGGCCGCGAAGGTGCCGCCGGGCAGCCGGGGCCTGCTGATGCTGCCCTACTTCGCGGGCGAGCGCACGCCGCTGTTCGACCCGGACGCCCGCGGCGTGCTGGCGGGGCTGACCACCTCGCACGGCATCGGCGAGATCTACCGCGCCGCGCTCGAGGGCATCGCCTACGGGGTGCGGCACAACCTGGAGGCCATGCGCGACTCCGGCGGCGCGGCGGGCCGGCTGGTCGCGGTCGGCGGCGGCACGCAGGGCGGGCTGTGGACGCAGATCGTCAGCGACGTGACGGGCGCCGACCAGCAGGTGCCCGCGGAGACGATCGGCGCCGCGCTCGGCGACGCGCTGCTGGCGGCCGTCGCGATCGGCGCGGAGCCGGACATCACGCGCTGGAACCCGGTGGCGAGCACGGTTCGCCCGGATCCTGCCGCGGTGGACACCTATGACCGGTTCTACGCGCGGTACCGCGAACTCTACCCCTCCACAAAGGACATAACGCACTTTCTGGCCGAGCGTCAGCGGGAGAGCGGGCACTAGCCTGGCCGGGTGTTTTCCGAACCCTCGGGCCAGGGCTGGCAGCAGGTCGGCGAACTCGTGCTCGCGCTGGTGCTGTGCTCACTGATCGGCCTGGAACGCGAACTGAAGCAGAAGAGCGCAGGCCTGCGCACGCACACGCTGGTCGGGGTGGGCGCGGCGCTGTTCCTCCTGGTGAGCAAGTACGGCTTCACCGACGTGCTCGAGCCGGGGCGGGTCGTGCTGGATCCGTCGCGGGTGGCGGCGCAGATCGTGTCCGGGATCGGGTTCATCGGCGGCGGGCTGATCTTCGTGCGGCGCGACGTGGTGCGCGGCCTGACCACCGCGGCGGTGGTGTGGATGAGCGTGGCGGTGGGCTGCGCGTGCGCGGCCGGGCTGCCGCTCCTGGCGGTGGTCGTCACCGCGGCGCACTTCGTCGTGGTCTACGGCTACCCGCCGCTGGTGCGGCTGCTGACTCGCCGGAGCCCCGCGACGACGACGGTCCGGCTGGCCTACCGGGACGGCGAGGGGGCGCTGCGGCGGATTCTCGAACTGGCGACCCGTTCCGGCTACTCGGTCCAGCAGGCCCTGACCGACCGCCGCGACTCCGGTGGCGTGATCGACCTGAGCATGCGGCTGCTCGGGCCGCGCGGCGGTGACGACCTGCTCGCCAAGCTGGCCGAGCAGCCCGGGATCCTGGCGGTGGAGACCGGCGCGATCGACGATACGAGTGAGTAGAAGTCGCAGGTCAGCGGGGGTGCACTACCCCGAGCGGGTGAAAAGCGGACGGTGATGTTCCCGCAAGGTAACGGTTGACGCTCGGCTTGCGAGGAATGGTTGACGCGCTCGGTGGAAGCGCGGTGAGCCGAGAGAAGACGACGCCATGGGTGTTGTTCCCACCGTGGGTCCCGGGCCGGGACCGCGGCGGCCGCTGGCCAGTTCGACGGCGGTGTTCGCCGCCCTCGGGGTGGTCCTGACGGTCGGCCTCACCTCGCTGCTCGTCGGCGGGCACCGGTCCGCCGACCCGTCGGTGGGGTCGCTCAGCGGGGCCAGCGCGCCGGTCGTGGCGCCGGTCGCGCCCGTGCCGCAGGTCTCCTACGCCGTCACGTACGAGCTGAGGGGCGGCGCCGGTGCGCTGAACGTGACGTACGTGGCGAAGGGCGCCGACATCGCCCAGGTGCTCGAAACGGACACCCCGTGGTCGGTGTCGATCGAGCGCACCGGGCCGCAGGGCTCGGAGCAGTACTTCAGCCTGACGGCGCAGAACGCCGGCGGCGGCACCCTGACGTGCCGCATCATCGTCGACGGGGTCGTGGTGAGCGAGCGGTCCGTGTCGGCGCCGCAGGGCATGGTGCGTTGCTCGAAGTCGCTGCCCTGACCCGTCCGCGCCGCCTCCCGCGATCGCCGTGGGGCACGATCACCTCGTGAACGGTGCGACGCTGCAGACCGGGCCGGTGCTGGCCGTCGTCCTCACCGCGCTCGTCGCGGTGGGCGCCCTCGCGGTGTGGCTCGGCCGGCTCGGGCCCGGGTGGGCGGTCGCCACGGCGGCCGGCCGCGCGGTAGTCCAGCTGGGCGCGGTGTCGCTGCTGATCACCGCCGTGCTCCGGTCCGGCTGGCTGACCGGGCTGTTCGTGCTGCTCATGTTCACCGTCGCCGCGGTCACCTCGGCCCGCCGCGTCGGGCTCCCGCTGCGCCGCGTGCCGTGGATCGCCGTCGCGCTGGCGTGCGGTGTCCTCCCGGTGCTCGCGCTGGTGCTCGGGTCGGGTGTGGTGCCGCTGGAGCCGATCGCGGTGGTGCCGATCGCCGGGATCGTCATCGGCGGCGCCATGAGCGCGACGTCCCAGGCCGCCCGCCGCGCCCTCGACGAGCTGGCCACGCGGCACGGCGAGTACGAAGCCGCCCTCGCGCTCGGTTTCCTGCCGCGGGCGGCCGCGCTGGAGATCTGCCGTCCCAGCGCCGGGCAGGCGCTGATCCCCGCGCTCGACCAGACCCGCACGGTCGGCCTGGTGACCCTGCCCGGCGCCTACGTCGGCGTGCTGCTCGGCGGGGCCAGCCCGGTGCAGGCCGGGGTCACGCAGGTGCTGGTCCTGATCGGGCTGCTGGCGGCCGAGGCGATCGCCGTGCTCGTGGTGGTCCAGCTCGTGGCGGCGGGACTCGTCGATCGCGGTTAGCGTGGGGCCATGACTGTTGCGGACTTGGTGATCGACGGGTTCGGCCGCATCCAGGAGGTCGTGCACGAGGCCGTCGGCGGGCTGACCGAGGACCAGCTGGCCGAGCGCCTCGACGCGGACGCCAACTCGATCGCGTGGCTGGTCTGGCACCTCACGCGCGTGCAGGACGACCACATCGCGGACCTGGCCGGCACGCCGCAGGTGTGGACCGAGCGGGGGTGGCACGAGCGGTTCGGGCTGCCGTTCCGTCCGGGGGCGACGGGCTACGGGCACCGCTCCAAGGACGTGGCCGCGGTGCGCGCGGAGGCCAAACTGCTCACCGGCTACCACGGCGCGGTGCACGACTCGACGGTCGCGTGGCTGGGCTCGCTGCGCGAGGACCGGCTGGACGACGTGGTCGACGAGGCGTGGGACCCGCCGGTGACCCTCGGGGTCCGGCTGGTCAGCATCCTGTCCGACGACCTCCAGCACGCCGGGCAGGCCGCGTTCATCCGCGGCGTCCTGGAGCGGCGTTAGGGCGGTGGGAACTCGGCCGCGACCTCGGCGGCGTCGTCCATCGTCGCGGGGTCCGGCCGACCGCCGCCGGGAGCGGCCTCGGCGATGACGACGAGCGGGCCGTCGTGCCGGGACCCGTAGTACTGCCCCGTGAACTCGACGCCGGCGAGGCCGAGCGCGCCGGCCGCGAGGGGCTCGACGTTGCCCGTGCCGTCTGTGTCGGCCAGCTCCTTGAGGTCGGCCGCGGTGCCCGCGCTGGGCATGCGGACCCACGCGATCGACACGACGACGGTGTTGCCGCGCGTGTCCCCGATCGCGAGGAGGAGCCGGTCCAGCTTGCGGCACGGGTGCGTCCGGAAGAACTGCCGGACCTGGCCGTAGGAGTGGGCGCCGCAGGTCGTCGCGGCGTGAGCGGCCTGCCGCAGCTGGCGCAGGCCCGTGCGGTTCCAGGCTTCGCCGCGCTGTCCCTTGCGGGCGGCGTCCTTGCCCGCCGTCTTGCCGTGGGCGGAGGTGACGGAACCGCCGGTGACGCCGCCGCCCGTGGTCATTCCGGCGCCGCCCGCTGCCAGCGCACCCACCGCCACGGCCGCGACCATCGCCTTGCCGCCCTTCTTGGGGCGGTCCTCCCCGAAGGGGCGCTTCTTGCCGTTGATCGTGCGGACCATGGCCGGAATAGTCGCCGTTTCACCCCATTGGTTTCATCGGTTGCGGCGAAATCGCTCGAACGGCCCAGTCCCGAATTCTGGCGAGATTTCAAATGCCCCCAGTATTCCGGGAAGAACAGCTGGTCGTGACTGACAAAACCGGCACTGTCCGAAAAGGACAATGCGGCAACGGAGGGTGTTCTCGCCGTTTCATCCGAACAGGACCCCGGGTCGCTCACCTGGCCGTTGCCGCCACCCGATCACCGGTGGCACCGTCGAAGACATGCAGGCCTTCAACTCTGCCCGAGTTCTACGTCCCCCATCCGGCCAGGCTCAACCCGAACTTGGAGGGCACCCGCGCGCACAGCATGGACTGGGCGCGCCGCATGGGGATGCTCGACGCGGCCAAACCCGGCGGGGGCGTGGTGTGGACCGAGGCGGCGCTGGCCGAGATGGACTACGCCCTCATGTGCGCCTGCACGCACCCGGACTGCGAGGGCCCGGCCCTCGACCTGATCACCGACTGGTACGTCTGGGTGTTCTTCTTCGACGAGCACTTCCTCGAACAGTTCAAGTACTCCCGCGACATGGCGGGCGCGAAGGAGTACCTGGACCGTCTCGAGCTGTTCATGACCGCGCCCGGCCAGGAGCCGCCGGAGCCGGCGGCGGTTCACCCTGAGCACCCACAACCTGATGGGCGAGTCGATGTGGGAACTGGCGATCATCGACCTGGGCCGCGTCGCCAACCCCATCGAGTACATCCAGGTGCGGCGGCGGGTCGGCGGGGCGCCGTGGTCGGCGAACCTGGTCGAGTACGCCGTGCGGGCCGAGGTGCCGGACCGGCTGTCGGCGACGCGGCCCGTCGAGGTCCTGTCCGACACGTTCGCCGACGCCGTCCACCTGCGCAACGACCTGTTCTCCTACCAGCGCGAGGTGCAGGAGGAGGGCGAGAACTCCAACGCCGTGCTGGTGCTCGAACGGTTCCTCGGCTGTTCCGCCCAGGAGGCGGCCGAGCTGGTCAACGACCTGCTGACGTCCCGGCTGCAGCAGTTCGAGGACACCGCCCTGGTCGACGTGCCCGCGCTGCTGGCCGAGCACGCGGCCCTGCCGCACGAGCAGATCGCCGTCGGGGCCTACGTCAAGGGACTGCAGGACTGGCAGTCCGGCGGTCACGAGTGGCACGCGCGCTCCAGCCGCTACATGAACGAGGGCGCGGCCGGCGGCGGCTCCAGCCGGCTCACGGCCGGGCCGGTCCTGCGCACCCGCACCCAGCAGCGTGACCACCGCCGGGAAGTAGTCGTCGCCGTAGGTGCCCCACGCCAGCCACGCCGTGGACAGGTGCAGCTCGTCCGGATCGGCGTCCGCGTGGATCATCGACGCGCAGTGCGCCAGGTCGATCCCGCGCAGCCGGTCCTCGTCCCACACCCCGCCGGCCTCCAGTGTTCGGCGCGGGCCGCAACGTGCCCGCCGCGAAGGTGACCAACGACCGGCTGTCGCTGTTCATGCCGCTGGACGCGGGGGAGACGCGGAGCCGCTGACCCCGCTGGAGCGCGGCCTGCAGGACCTGTGGCGGCGCGCGGCGAGCCCGCTGAGCGGCGACGCGCGGCGGGTGTTCCGGAAGGCAGTCGAGGACATGACCGCGAGCTGGGGGTGGGAGCTGGCCAACCAGGCGCGGAACCGCATCCCGGACCCGATCGACTACGTCGAGACGCGGCGGCGCACGTTCGGCTCGGACATGACGATGAGCCTGGCCAGGATCACGCACCTGACCGAGGTGCCATCGGAGCTGTTCGGCACGAGGACGCTGCGTGAGCTGGAGACCGCGGCGCAGGACTACGCGTGCTTCGCGAACGACCTGTTCTCCTACCAGAAGGAGATCGAGTTCGAGGGCGAGCTGCACAACATGGTGCTGGTCGTGGAACACTTCCTCGGCCTGGACCGGCTCGCGGCGCGGGACGTGGTGAACGACCTGATGATGGCGCGGATGCAGCAGTTCGAGCACATCCTCGCCACGGACCTGCCACAGCTCTTCGAGGACGCCGAACTGGACCAACCGGCCCGCGACGCGTTCCTCCGCCACGCCGACGAGCTGAAGGACTGGATGTCCGGCATCCTCGAGTGGCACCGCCAGTGCGTGCGCTACACCGAGCCGGAGCTGAAGCGCCTGATCACCCCCGCGGCGCCGGCGTTCCCCGCCGGCCTCGGCATGTCGGCCCGCCGGCTGGCCGACCGCTTCCGGGGCGCCTCGGCCTGAGGAACCGCGCGGCCCGGGGCGCGGGTGCTCGCCCGCCATCGTGGTGCGCGCCTGGGTGGCGTTCGTTGCGTGGCGGGGTGGCCGCTTGTGCGGCGCCGCGCGGCGCCGCGGCTAGGCTGCGCGCGGTCGATGCTCGGGCCGCGGCGCTGCTTGCCAGCCGCTTTCGGTCCACGCCCTGGCTCCCTTCGGAGCCGGGCACCTGGCGGGCAGCGGCGAGCATCCGTCCGGGCGAGCTCCGCGCCGAGCAGCAACACCCACCAGGAAATCACCCGCGCCCGGCGGCTTCCTTCGCGCCTCGCACGGCCAGTTTGTCCGCTCGTTCGTTCTCGGGGTGTCCGGCGTGCCCCTTGACCCAATGCCACTGCACCTCGTGGGCGCCGATCGCCGCGTCGAGGCGTTGCCACAGGTCCGCGTTCTTCACCGGCTCGCGGCTCGCCGTCTGCCAGCCGTTCGTCTTCCACCGCGGCATCCACTGCGTCACGCCGTTGCGGACGTAGCTCGAGTCCGTGTACACCCGCACCACCGAGGGCCGCGTCAGCGCCTCCAGCGCGCGGATCGGCGCCATCAGCTCCATGCGGTTGTTCGTCGTCGTGCCGGG
Source organism: Amycolatopsis methanolica 239 (assembly GCF_000739085.1). Taxonomy (NCBI): domain Bacteria; kingdom Bacillati; phylum Actinomycetota; class Actinomycetes; order Pseudonocardiales; family Pseudonocardiaceae; genus Amycolatopsis; species Amycolatopsis methanolica. Next base: position 2,735,763 of record NZ_CP009110.1, read on the forward strand.
TTCGCCGCCGTAGAGCTCCTTCTCGTGCCGCCCGTAGCGCAGCACCGCGCCCCAGCCGCCCGGCCCGGGGTTCCCGCTGCACGCGCCGTCGGTGTAGATGTCCACGACCGGCCCGTCCTCCTGCACGCGCGGAAGCGTAGCAGCGGCAACGAATCGTTCATCCCACGGCCACACCGGATCAAGTAACTTCCGCGCCCCGGCCGCGACTCCAGGAGGAGGCCCTCCGGACTCACCTGCGGGAGTGGATCATGCGTTATCGGCCCATCGGCAGCGATCCCCTGGACGGGCGGCTCGGCCGCTACATCCCGGACGACTGGCGCCACCTGGAGAACTACCCGATCACGGCCCTGCCGGAGGTGGACCGCCCCAGCGCCGTGCCCGTGGTGATCGGCGTCAACTGGTACGAGGCGTTCGACGAGCCGGTGCGCGACGAGCGGTCCGGCGAGTTCTTCATCGGCCACCGGGGCGACCTCGGCCGGATCCGCGGCGGGCACTGCGTCTGCCTGGAACACGGCGGCGACCCGGACACCGACGACTGGTACCGCTTCTACGACCAGGGCCACGAGGGCGCCTGCGTCGGTTTCGGCTGGTCGCGCTGCATGACCCTGCTGAACAAGGGCCTGTACGCCGCGCGCTGGCTGTGGGACCGCGCCAAGGAACGCGACGAGTGGCCGCAGACCAACCCCGGCGACGACGAGGGCACCTCCGTCCGCGCCGCCGCTGAAGTGCTCGTCGCCGCAGGTCACGTCGACTGGCGGGCGGACTTCGCCGGGGACGACTCGGGCGAGCGCGCCGGGTACGAGCCGGACGTGGCGGACGGGATCCTCGCCTTCCGCTGGGCGACCTCCGCCGCGGACGTGCACCAGGTGCTCGCCAACTCGCGCGCCGACGAGCTGAACGCCGTGCCGATCCTCAACTCGTGGGGCGACAACTACCCGCACCGGGTGTGGCTGCCCGACGAAGTTCTCGAGCGGCTCATCGGTGAGGACGGCGAAGTCGCGATCCCCACGGACCGCTGACATGACGTCCTACCCGGACCGCGACGCCGTCGAAAAGCGCGTGCACGAGCGCGAGGACGAACGCCTGCGCAAGATCGCCATCCTGGCCGAGCCGTTCGGGCTCGCGAAGGCCGACGACCCCGGCCGGGTCGCCACCCGCATCGACCGGCTGAGCCGGACCCGCCCGGACGTCCGCCCGGTCGACCCGGTGGCGATCGCGGAGGGGGAGGAGGACGCGCTGCGCGACGCGGGCACCGTGCTGGAGCGGATCATCCGCACCGACGACCTGCTCGGCGTCGGCTACCTCGAAGGCGGGGTGCGCGCGGCGAAGGCGGTGGGCCGCATCTCTATCCGCGACGACCGCGGCCGCCTGCGCGGCTACGGCACCGGATCGCTGGTATCGCCGGAGCTGCTGCTCACCAACCACCACGTCCTCGCCGACGCCGCGACCGCCGCGTGCAGCGTCGTCGAGTTCGACTACCAGGACGGCGCCGACGGCCTGCCGCTGCCGGTGCGGCTGCTCGCGCTGGACCCGGTGCGGTTCTTCGCGGCCGACCCGGGCCTGGACTTCGCGCTCGTCGCGGTCCGGGCCACCGCCGCGGAGCTGGCGCCGTTCGGGTTCAACCGGCTCGTCGAGGCCGAGGGCAAGGCGATCGTCGGCGACTTCGTGACGATCGTGCAGCACCCGAACGGCGAGCGGAAGCAGATCGCGTTGCGGGAGAACAGGATCGTCGACGTGCTGGAGCGTTTCCTGCACTACGAGACCGACACCGAACCGGGCTCCTCGGGCTCGCCGGTCTTCAACGACCAGTGGGAGATCGTGGCGTTGCACCACGCCAGCGTCCCCGCGCCGGAGAAGGGCGAACTCGGCGGCGTCGTCAACGAGGGGGTGCGCGTCAGCCGCCTGCTGGCGGGCCTGCGCGCCCGCACGTTCCCGCCCGAGCAGCAGGCCCTGCTGGCCGGTGTGTTCGGCGAGCCCTCGCCGGTGGTCGCCGCCCCCGTCACCGAGGCCATCCGCATCGACCCGGACTACGGCAACCGGGCCGGTTACGACCCGGATTTCCTGGCCGGGCACCGGGTTCCGCTGCCCGAGCTGTCACCGGACCTGATGCCGCTGGCGGCGGTGAACCGGCAGGCCACGAGCGAGCCGAAGCACGTGCTGCCCTACCACCACTTCAGCGCGGTGCTGAACAAGCTGCGCCGGCTCGCGTTCTTCACCGCGGTCAACATCGACGGCGCGACGAGCGTCCGCCTGCGCCGTGAGAAGGACAAGTGGTCGCTGGACCCGCGGGTGCCGGAGGAGGAGCAGACCGGTGAGCCGGTCTACGCGGACAACCCGCTCGACCGCGGGCACCTCGTGCGCCGGCTCGACCCGGCGTGGGGGCCGTCGCGGGAAGCGGCGAAGTCGGCCAACGACGACACCTTCCACTTCATCAACTGCACGCCGCAGCACGAGGACTTCAACCAGAACCGCACGACGTGGGCTGGGCTGGAGGACTACGTACTGGAGAACGCCGACAACCGGGACCTGCGGGTCAGCGTCGTCACCGGCCCGGTGTTCGCCGCCGACGACGACCAGTACCGGGGAGTGCAGCTGCCGCGGCAGTTCTTCAAGGTGGTGGCGATGGTCCGGCAGGACGGCAGCCTCTCGGCCACCGGCTACCTGCTCAGCCAGGAACAGTTGCTGCAGGGCCTGGAGGTCGCGGCCGCCGAGTTCTCCTACGGCGCCTACCGCACGTTCCAGGTGCCGGTCCGGCGCATCGCGGAGCTGACCGGGCTGTCGTTCGGCCCGCTCGGCGACGCGGATCCGCTGGGGCAGCAGGAATCGGCGACGACCGCGAAGGAGGTCGGCGGGCCGGCGGACCTGGTCCTCTAGGGCGTCACGCCCGCGGCGTCACCAGGGCGCCCGCCCGGCGTTCTGCTCCGCGACGTGCCGCAGCACGATGTCCTCGGCGGGCTCGTTGGCGGCGGGCAGGCTGTGCAGCATCCCCGCCGCGCGCAGCGCGCGTTCCACCGGGCGGGCGCCGGTGCCGGTGACCCGCAGGGCGGCGCCGCGGCGCGCGGCGGCCTGCTGGGTCTCCACGAGCACCGTCAGCCCGGCCGTGCCGAGGAAGGTGACCTCGGACAGGTCCAGCACCAGCAGGGTCACCGGGCCGCGGAAGCGGTGACCGATGGCCTGGGACAGCTCGGGGGCGGCGGCCAGGTCGACGTCGCCGCCGACCTGGACGAGGAGGGTGTGCGGCGCGGGCTGGGAGACCTCGACCGTGAACGCGCCGGCGTCCGGGGGCTGGATCGATCGCGGAACCGGGATGGCCCCCTGCGCGACCGGGGCGGGGCGGGTTTCCGGAGGAGCCATGAGCACGGCCTCCACACTGCGCGGCAAGCGCCTGTCGGACTACGTCATGACGGCTACCTGCTCAACCGCAGGCCCGATGCTACCCCCCGGGACACCACTTCTTCCAGGCGCCAGGTCAGCGGCCCGCGAGCTGGGCGGCCGCGGCGTGCAGGCCGGTCAGCGCGGCCTCCTCGCCCAGGCGGCCGGGGACGAACAGCACGCACGCGCTCGCCACCCGCCCGGCCCGCAGCGCGACGGGCACCGCGAGCGCGCCGATGCCGGGCGCGCCACGGGTGATCGGGTGGTAGACGCCCCGCCGGTAGGACACCGGGCCGGCCGCGGCCGGTGGTTCGACGGTGACCAGCGTGAGCGCCTCCTCGCCGTGGGGGACGGCGAGGAACGCGACGGTCCCGGTGGCCTCGGCGACCGGCGTGAGCGCGGAGTGCGCCAGCGACTGCGGGTCCGAGCGCACGGCCGAGGCGACGGTGAGCACGGCCAGGCCCACCTCGTAGCGGCCCGCCGGGTCGCGCTGCAGGTACCCGTGCGCCTCCAGCGTGCACAGGACGCGGTAGGCGATCGACCGGTGCAGGCCGGTGACCTCGGCGATCGTCGCCGTCGTGCACGGGGCGTGCTCGGCGACGGCCTCGAGCACGGCAAGCCCCCGTTCGAGTGTTTGCAGGCCCGCGCCGCCGACGACCCTGCCTTCTGCCATGCCGCCCTCGTACTGTTCTCTCGTGCCGACCGGCCCTTCGACGAGCTGGCGGCCGGACCGCTGCTCAACACGGTCGCCCACCACCACCCGCTGCTGGAGCGCGAGCGGGCGCTCGGCGTGTACCACTGGCCCGCGGCGGAGTTCGGATACCGGGCACACCACCACTGGATCGGCGGCCTCCGCTTCACCGGCTGGTTCACCCACCCGTCGTGCGCCGTCGATCACCGCGTCTACCTGCCGGGGCTGGCCGAGGACCTGGCCGCGCGCGGCGGGCACGTCGAGGTGCGCGAGGTCGGCCCGCGAGACCTGGCCGCGCTGGGCCGGCGGCACGACCTGCTCGTCGTCGCGTCCGGCCGCGGCGCGCTGAGCGGCCTGTTCCCGCGCCGCCCCGAGCACAGCCCGCACGACGCGCCACGGCGGCTGGTGTGCGCCGGCCTGTACACCGGCATCGCGCCGGCGGAACCGGCCGCGGTCACCATCGGCGTCGCGCCGGGGCAGGGCGAGCTGCTGGAGATCCCGCTGCTGTCCCGGCACGGCCGGGTGACCGCTCTGTTGTTCGAGAACGTGCCGGGCGGCGACCTCGCGGTCCTGAACGAGCTGACCCGGCGGAGGACCCGGCGCTGTTCCGCAAGACGGTCGTGGAGAAGCCGCACGAGTACCACCCGGCGACGGCCGAGCGCGTGCTTGGCGACTTCGCCCTCACCGACCCACGCGACCTGCTGCAGGGCGCGGTCACGCCCGCGGTGCGGGAGGACTTCCTGCCGCTCGGCGACGACAGGTTCGCCCTCGCGCTCGGCGACGCCCACGTGGTGGTGGACCCGGTGATGGGGCAGGGCGCGAACATCGCCGCCTACAGCGCGGCCGTGGTCGCCGCGGAGATCGCTGCCGAAACCGTCTACGACGAGGTGTTCTGCCGCCGGGTCGCGCGGGCGCGCGAGGAGGTTCCGCTGGGCGCGTCGGCGTGGACGAACCTGGTGCTGGACCCGCCGCCGTGGCGGCTTCGCCCACCCGGACCGGCAGTGGCGCGTGCTGGCCACCCGGCGGCGAGAGCCTCGACTACTGGCGGCACGTCCACTCCGGCGCGGCCGCTGGAGGCGGCCGCGCCGGAGCCGTCGTTCCGCGGCGAGGTGCGCATCGACCGCCTGGGCTCGACTCCGGTGTCCAGAGTGGACGCGGGCCTGCACCGCGTCCGCCGTACGAAAGCGATGATCAACGCGAGCGAGCGCGGCTACTACGAGCTGGGCCTGCAGGTGCGCGGCAGCTGCCTGCTCGTGCAGGACGGCGGCGAGGCGCTGCTCGGGCCCGGTGACCTCGCGCTGTACGACACCGACCGGCCCTACACGCTGGCCTTCGGTGAGCCGACCTCGATGGCGGTGTTCATGTTCCCGCGCGAGCGGCTGCGCCTCGGCGCCGGGGAGCGCGGCAGGTCCTGGGGCAGCCCATCCGCGGCGACGACGAGCCGGGTTCGCTGCTGTCGCCGCTGTTCCGGCGGCTGGTGCACCGGCTGGGTGGCGCCACGTCGCCGAGACCGCTGGCCGACGCCGTGCTGGACCTGCTGGCCGCGCTGCTGACCGAACAGGCGGGTGCCGCGCCGGTTTCGCTCGTCCTGTAGGCCCAGTCCTACATCGACACGCATCTGTCCGATCCGGACCTGTGCCCGGATTCGGTGGCCGCCGCGCTGCCCATCTCCACCCGGTACCTGCAGAAGCTGTTCGCCGAGCAGGGCACCGGCGTCGCCGCCACCGGCGGAGGCGTCTTCGAGACCGTCGACTCGGCCACGGCGCGGCCCATCGGCACGGCCGCCGACGCGCGGCAGGCCGATGTGGACAGTGCCGTCGCCGCCGCCCGCGCCGCGTTCGAACCGTGGCGCCGCCTCAGCCCCGCCGCCCGCGCGCGCATCCTGTGGCGCGTCGGCGACCTGATCGACGAGCACACCGACGAGCCGGCCGCGCTGGAGACGCGCGACCAGGGCAGCCGATCGGCATCGCGCGGAACGTGTCGGTCGCCGCGGCCGCCGAGCACTTCCGCTACTACGCGGGCTGGGGCACCAAGATCTAGGGCGAGACCTCGCCGGTGTCGGTCCCGGACGTCCTCCAGTACACCCGCCGCGAGCCGGTCGGCGTGTGCGCGCTCATCACGCCGTGGAACTTCCCGCTGATGATCGCGTCCTGGAAGCTCGCCCCGGCGCTCGCGTGCGGCAACACCGTCATCGTCAAGCCCGCCGAGCAGACCCCGCTCACCACGCTGCGCCTCGCGCGGCTGATGGTCGACGCCGGTGTCCCGGCCGGCGTGCTCAACGTCCTCACCGGCGGCCCGGAGACCGGCCGCGCCCTGGTGGACCACCCGGACGTGGACAAGGTGTCGTTCACCGGCTCCACCGACGTCGGCCGCGAGATCGTCCGCGGCAGCGCGGGCAACCTCAAGCGGGTGTCGCTGGAACTGGGCGGCAAGGCGCCCGCCGTCGTCCTGCCCGACGCCGACCTGCCCGCCGCGGTGCAGGGCTGCCTGCAGGGCGCGCTGCTGAACTCCCGGCCAGGTGTGCGCGGCCTACACGCGGTTCTACGCGCACAGCTCCCTGGTCGGCGAGTTCGGCGAGCGGCTCGCGCGGGCCGTCGAGAAGATGGTCATCGGTCCGGGCCTGGACCCCACGACCCAGCTGGGCCCGCTCGTCTCGGCCGAACACCTGTCCGCTGTGGACACTGCCGTGCGCAAGGCCGCGGCCGAGGGCGCCCGCATCGCCACCGGCGGCGAAACCACCGGCAGCGACGGCTACTTCTACCGTCGACCGTCCTCACCGGGGTCACCGACGAGATGGCCGTCGCCCGCGACGAGATCTTCGGCCCGGTACTGGCGGTGCTGCCGTTCGACGACACCGACGAGGTCGTGCACCGCGCCAACGACACCGAATGCGGCCTCGCCGCGTCGGTGTGGACCCGCGACGTCAGCGCCGCGCACCGCCTCGCCGACGCCATCCGCGCCGGCACCGTCTTCATCACCATGCCCGACCCGGTCGACGCCGCGGCGCAGGGGGGCGGGTTCAAGTCCAGCGGGTGGGGCCGCGAGATGGGCAGGCACGCCATCGAGCTGTACACCGAGATCAAGGGCGTCTGGACCCACCTGTGAGGAAAGGAGCGACCATGCCGGACATCGGCATCATCGGCGCCGGGATCGCCGGCCTGCAACTGGGACTGCTGCTGCGCAAGCACGACGTCCCGGTGACGATCTACACCGACAAGACCGCGGCCCAGCTGGCAGGCGCTGCTCAACAGCGTCGCCCACCACGCGCCGACGCTGAAGCGCGAACGCGAGCTGGGCATCGACTTCTGGCCGGTGGCAGGAGTACGGCTACTCCTGCCACCACCACTACGTCCGCGGGCCGGAGCCGATGTCCTGGCGCGGCGACTTCGCCGAATGGTCCAGCGCCATCGACTACCGCCTCTACCTGCCCAAGCTCACCGAGGCGTTCGAGGAGCGCGGCGGGCGGCTGGAGGTTCGGACGCTGCAGGCCGAGGACATCGAGCCGATCGCCGACCGGCACGACCTGCTCGTCGTCGCGGCCGGACGGGGCGCGTTCGCCGCGTTGTTCCCGCGCCGCCCGGAGCTGAGCCCGTACGACGGGCCGCAGCGGGTCCTCTCCGTCGGCCTCTACCACGGCATCACGTACTCCGAGCCGAAGGGCGTCACCATCAGCGCCTCGCCCGGCCACGGCGAACTGCTGGAAATCCCATGTACGGCAAGGACGGGTTCACCACCGCGCTGCTGTTCAGACGTTCGAACGCGTCGACCCGGCGAGCTTCGCGCTGACCGGCCCGCTGGACATCCTGCAGGGCGCGCTGACCCCGACCGTGCGGCAGGACTACGCGAAGCTGCCGAACGGCAAGTTCGCGCTGGCGATCGGCGACGTGCACACCGTGGTCGACCCGGTCGTCGGGCAGGGCGCGAACTCGGCGTCGCACTCCGCGTGGGTGACCGGGCAGGCGATCCTGGAGCACTACGGGTTCGACGAGCTGTTCTGCCAGGACGTGGCCGCGCGCCGCGCCGACGTCCTGCCGGGCGCGGCGAACTGGACCAACCTGATGATCGGCCCGCCGCCGGAGCACCTGCTGCGCCTGTTCGGCGCGATGCACGCGGACAAGGCGATCGCCGACGAGTTCACCAACAACTTCGACTACCCCGACCGGCAGTGGCGCATCCTCGCCACCGCCGAGCGCACCAACGAGTTCCTGGCCCGCCACGCGAAGGCCTGCGGAAGGGAGCCATCCACATGTACCGGCTGACCGTGTTTTACCCGCCGCCGGCGGACCCGGAGCACTTCAAGCAGTGCTACGTCATCACGCACCTGCCGCTCGCGGCGCAGCTGCTCGGCCTGCGGGCCATGCGGTACAGCTTCGACGTGGCCGCGATGGGCGGGGAGAGCCCGTATTTCGCGATCTGGGAGGGCGAATTCGACTCGGCGGAGGCGATGGCCGCGGCGATGTCGTCGGAGCAGGGTCAGGCCGTGGCCGGGGACGTGCCGAACTACGCGACGGGCGGGGCGCAGATCCTGCACTACACGCCCGTCGAAGGCTCGTGACCGCGGGCGTGGCGACCGACCCGCGCCGGTTCGCCACCGGGGTCACGGTGATCACGACGAGGACCGCCGAGGGGCACGTGCACGGCATGACCGCGAACGGGTTCCTGCCGGTGTCGCTGAACCCGCCGCTGATCCTGGTGTCGCTCGGCGCGTGCACGATGGCGCGGCACCTCGAGGCGGGCGACCGGTACGCGGTGACCGTGCTGTCCGCGGAGCAGGAGGAGGTGTCCCGCCACTTCGGCGGGCGCCCGTCGCTGTCCGTGGAGTTCGCGTCGGCGGGCGCGTACGACTTCGTCCCCGGCGGTCTGGCGTTCATCGGCTGCCGGATCGTGGACCGGCACCCGGCCGGGGACCACACGCTGTACCTCGGGGAGGTCGAGCACCTGGCCTACCGGGACGGCGCACCGCTGCTCTTCTACACCGGCTCCTGCCGCACGCTGCACGCCGGCCTGACGGAGGACGTGTTCTTCTACTGATCGAGCCAGGTGTAGCGCCAGGTGCTACACCTGGCGACATCCGGTAGCGGCACCAGGCGGGTGTCCTCGACACGTGTGTGTACCTCGATCTGGCGGAACTCGATCCGGCCGAGCTCGATTCGAGCGGCCTGCCCGACTTCCCGGAGCTCACCGCGATCATCTTGGCCGAGTTGCACCAGGGTGTCGCGATGGCGCGGAACCCGTCCGATCGCGCGGTGCGGTCGGAGCAGGTCGGCACCGCCGCGGAGTCCCCGCAGGCTCGATCTCATGATCGCCGCCATCGCGTCGGTTCGCGGGCTGCCGCTCTGCACCCGCGATCCCGGTGATTTCGCTGGGCTGGAGGGGATGGTGGAGATCGTTTCCGTCCAGGAGCGACCTCCACCACCGGTGATCACCAGCCCCGCTCGCGCCACTCCGCCAGCTTCGGCCGCTCCGCGCCGAGCGTCGAGTCGTCGCCGTGGCCCGGGTAGAACCACGTCTCGTCCGGCAGCCGGCCGAACACCCGCGTCTCCACGTCGCCCAGCAGGGACTGGAAGTCCTCCGGCGAGTTCGTCTTCCCGACGCCGCCGGGGAACAGCGAATCGCCCGTGAAGAGGTGCGTGCTGCCGTCCGCGTCGCGGTACAACAACGCGATCGAGCCCGGAGTGTGCCCCCTCAGGTGAATCACCTCGAGTGCGCAGTCACCCACCGTGAGGGTGTCGCCGTCCTCGACCAGGAAGTCCGGGGGGACCGGCAGCACCGAAGCGTCCAACGGGTGAGCCGCCGTGTTCGCTCCGTACGCGCCCGCCACCGCGCCCAGCGCCTGCCAGTGGTCGGCGTGCTGGTGGGTCGTCACGATCGTGCGCAGCGCGGGACGGTCCGGCCCGTGACCGATGAGGTCCGAGATCCGCTCCGGGTCCGCCGCGGCGTCGATCAGCAGCGCCTCGTTCTGCCGGCGGCAAACCAGCAGGTAAGCATTGTTGTCCATGGGGCCGACCGACAGCTTGGTGATGGCCAGCCGGTCCAGCACCCGCCGGGCCGCGTCCCCGCCCGGCTCCACGTGGCCGGTGTAGTCCTCTACGACGTTCACGCTGCCAACCGTAGTCGCCGCGCCACATCGTGTTCCACCCGTTCAGGTTGGTCTCGGATCGGTAACGTAGGCTCCGGTGCGTCCCCGAACCCGATCTTGCGAGACGCCCCGAGACGTGCCGAGCTTCCTCCCCGAAAACCCCCGCACCAGCACCCGCCGCATCAGCTGGGACGCCGTCCGCGTCCTGGCGGTCCTGTCCGTGGTGCTCGGTCACATCACCCACCAGGGCCCGCTGGCCCACACCGAGCTGGACGACTACCCGGTCAAGGTCACCGCCCAGTTCGGCGCCGCGATCCTGATGGTCGTCTCCGCGTTCTTCGTCTGCCAGACCGTCCGGCGCGGCGACAGCGGGCGGTGGATGTGGAAGAAGGCCGCCCGGCTCGTCCCGCCGTACCTGGTCGCGGTGCTGCTGACCTACTTCGTGATGCGCTGGGCGGACGCCTCCTTCAACGGCCAGGAGTTCGGCAGCCACTGGTGGGACAAGCTGTTCGGCCCCACCACCGACGGCCTCGCGTGGGCGAGCTCCTGGTACGTGCCGGTCGGCTGGGACCTCCTCGTCAACCTGACCATGATCCAGGGCTGGCACCAGGGGTTCATCTGGCTCGACGGCTCCTACTGGACGCTGCCCGTCCAGCTGATGGTCTTCGCCGGCGCCGCGCTGCTGTGGTCGCGCACCCCCTGGTTCCGCTCGCCGCACGCGGCGCGGCACGCGAAGCTGCTCGCCTGGGCGATGGTCGTCGTCCCGCTCGTCCTCCGGTTCTGGGTGTTCGGCGTCACGAACACCTCGCCGTGGGCGTTCGCCGTCGTCTTCGGGTTCGGGCTGCACCGGCTGCACGCGTTCGCCGCCGGCGTCGCGGTGTGGCTCTGGTCGCGCGACCGGTTGTCCACGCCGCACCTGGCGCTGCTGCTCGCCGCCGTCGTCGCCGCGCAGGACCTGCACCTCTACCCGTTCCACGTGGCGTTGCCCACGGACCCGTCGCGGCTGCCCTCCATCATCGGGTTCGCGCTCGTGCTCGTCCTGGTGTGCGCCGCGGCGAAGGGCCCGGACTGGACGTTCCTGTGGCCGCTGGCGCCGGTCATCGGCTGGTTCGCCGGAATTTCCTACGGCGTGTACCTGTTGCACCAGGAGCTGGGTTACATCCTCGCCAAGGCGCTGCAACTCGCGGGACTGCCGGGCTGGGGGCGGCTGCCGCTCGTGCTGGGGGCGGCGATCGGCGCCGGATGGCTGCTCACGAAGTTCGTCGAACGGCCGGCCCACCGCTGGCTGACCACGCCGCGCGGCGCCACCGCGCCGCCGCCCCGGAGGGCTCCGGACGACCTCGTCCGCGACGAGCCGACCGGTCCGGCTCCGGTTTCTGTCGGTGGGTCGTCCTAGCATGGATGCGGCTGGCTGATCCGGCCGTCACATTCCAGGGAAGGGACCTCATCCGTGGCTGATCGCCTCGTTGTTCGCGGTGCGCGCGAGCACAACCTCCGCGGCGTCGACCTCGACCTGCCCCGGGACAGCCTGATCGTGTTCACCGGCCTGTCCGGGTCGGGCAAGTCGAGCCTGGCCTTCGACACGATCTTCGCCGAGGGGCAGCGGCGGTACGTGGAGTCGCTGTCGGCCTACGCCCGGCAGTTCCTGGGGCAGATGGACAAGCCGGACGTCGACTTCATCGAGGGCCTGTCGCCCGCGGTGTCGATCGACCAGAAGTCCACCTCGCGCAACCCGCGCTCCACCGTGGGCACCATCACCGAGGTCTACGACTACCTCCGGCTCCTCTACGCGCGCGCGGGCAAGCCGCACTGCCCGCAGTGCGGGGAGCCGATCAGCAAGCAGACCCCGCAGCAGATCGTCGACCAGGTGCTGGCCATGGAGCAGGGCACCCGGTTCCAGGTGCTCGCGCCGGTCGTGCGCGGCCGCAAGGGCGAGTACCTCGACCTGTTCAGCAACCTCCAGCAGCAGGGCTACTCGCGGGCGCGCATCGACGGGCAGGTGTACCAGCTCACCGACCCGCCGAAGCTGAAGAAGCAGGAGAAGCACCACATCGGCGTCGTGGTCGACCGGCTGACGGTCAAGTCCTCGGCGAAGCAGCGGCTGACCGACTCGGTCGAGACCGCGCTGCGCCTGGCGGACGGCCTGGTCGAGCTGGAGTTCGTCGACCTGCCGGAGGGCGACCCGCACCGCATCCGCGGGTTCTCCGAGAACCTCGCCTGCCCGAACGGCCACCCGCTGGCCATTGAGGACCTCGAGCCGCGCTCGTTCTCGTTCAACTCGCCCTACGGCGCGTGCCCGGAGTGCACCGGCATCGGCATCCGCAAGGAGGTCGACCCGGAGCTGGTGGTGCCCGACGACGAGCTGTCGCTGGCCGACGGCGCGATCGCGCCGTGGTCGGGCGGGCAGAGCGCCGAGTACTTCCAGCGGCTGCTGGAGTCGCTGTCGGAGACCATCGGCTTCCGCATGGACACGCCGTGGCGCAAGCTGCCCGCGAAGGCGCAGAAGGCGGTCCTGCACGGCGTCGACGAGCAGGTCCACGTCCGCTACCGCAACCGCTACGGCCGCCAGCGCAGCTACTACGCGAGCTTCGAGGGCGTCATCCCGTTCCTGGAGCGGCGGCTGGACCAGACCGAGTCCGAGTACATGCGCGAGCGGTACGAGGGCTACATGCGCGAGGTGCCGTGCCCGGCGTGCCAGGGCAGCAGGCTCAAGCCGGAGATCCTCGCGGTCACCCTGGAGCACGCCGAGCGCGGCGAGCGGTCCATCGCCGAGGTGTGCGCCCTGTCCATCGAGGAGGCCTCGGAGTTCCTCGACGGCCTCAAGCTGGGGCAGCGCGAGGCGATGATCGCCGGCGCGGTGCTGAAGGAGATCCAGGCGCGGCTGCGCTTCCTGCTCGACGTCGGCCTCAACTACCTGTCGCTGGACCGGGCGTCGGCCACGCTGTCCGGTGGTGAGGCCCAGCGCATCCGGCTCGCCACCCAGATCGGGTCCGGCCTGGTGGGCGTGCTGTACGTGCTGGACGAGCCGTCGATCGGCCTGCACCAGCGCGACAACCGCCGCCTGATTGACACGCTGACGAGGCTGCGCGACCTGGGCAACACGCTGATCGTCGTCGAGCACGACGAGGACACGATCCGCGCCAGCGACTGGGTGGTCGACATCGGCCCGGGCGCGGGCGAGCACGGCGGGCACATCGTCCACAGCGGACCGTTCGCGAAGCTGCTGAAGAACAAGAAGTCGCTGACCGGCCAGTACCTGTCCGGGCAGGAGGTCATCCCGGTGCCGGCGATCCGGCGGCCGGCGAACAAGAAGCGGCAGCTGACCGTGGTCGGCGCGCGGGAGCACAACCTGCGCGGCGTGGACGTGTCGTTCCCGCTGGGCTGCCTGGTGTCGGTCACCGGCGTGTCCGGGTCGGGCAAGTCGACGCTGGTCAACGACATCCTCGCGACGGTGCTGGCGAACAAGCTCAACGGCGCCCGCCAGGTGCCGGGACGGCACACCCGCGTGCGGGGACTGGACCACGTGGACAAGCTGGTGCGCGTCGACCAGTCGCCGATCGGACGCACGCCGCGGTCCAACCCGGCGACGTACACGGGTGTGTGGGACCACGTGCGCAAGCTGTTCGCGGCCACCACCGAGGCGAAGGTGCGCGGCTACCAGCCGGGCCGGTTCTCGTTCAACGTCAAGGGCGGACGCTGCGAGGCGTGCGCGGGCGACGGCACGATCAAGATCGAGATGAACTTCCTGCCCGACGTGTACGTGCCGTGCGAGGTCTGCAAGGGCGCCCGGTACAACCGCGAGACGCTCGAGGTGCACTACAAGGGCAAGACGGTCTCCGACGTCCTCGACATGCCGATCGAGGAGGCCGCCGAGTTCTTCGAGCCGATCAAGGCGATCCACCGGCACCTGCAGACGCTGGTCGACGTGGGCCTCGGCTACGTCCGGCTGGGCCAGCCCGCGCCGACGCTGTCCGGCGGCGAGGCGCAGCGCGTGAAGCTCGCGTCCGAGCTGCAGAAGCGCTCGACCGGCAAGACGGTGTACATCCTCGACGAGCCGACCACCGGCCTGCACTTCGAGGACATCCGCAAGCTGCTCGGCGTCATCAACGGCCTGGTGGACAAGGGCAACAGCGTGATCGTGATCGAGCACAACCTCGACGTGATCAAGACTTCCGACTGGGTCATCGACCTGGGCCCGGAAGGCGGCTCCGGCGGAGGCACCGTCGTCGCCGAGGGCACGCCCGAGCACGTGGCCACGGTCGAGGGCAGCTACACGGGCAAGTTCCTGCAGGAACTGCTGAACTGACCCTGGCGCACCGCGCGGCCGGCGAGCCGCGCGGCGCGTTCCCGGCCGCGTCCGGACAGTGCGGTGCGGGTGGCGCACCGGCCTCCGAACCAGGGCGGCCCGGCCTCTCCGCCGCGCTCCCACGCGAGGTGGGCGAGGTGCCTGGCGAGCCCTCCGAGCGGATCGTCGCCTCCGCGACGATCACCACCCGCCACCGAAAGTTCGGGCGTGCGCTGGCGGAGCAGGCCCTCGGGTGGCGCTGGCGGACCAGGCCGCCGCGGCCGTGTCACTGCGCCGCGTGCTCGCGGGCAGCCTTCGGGCGAGTGCGGCGACCTGGCTCGGCATCGCGCCTCGGGCGCCCGCCGGTTGGCGCTCCGGACCCGTCGGGTTCCCGCGCCGACCGAGCGTGCCGGAGCGGTGAACCGTGAAGCGCGCCCTCTCGTGTCATGGGGTGCCCCGGTCGCCGTGCCGGGCTCGCACCGCGGGAGGTGCCCGATGACCCGCCTGCTCATCGCCGTGATCGTGGCGGCGTTCGTGTCCGCGTGCGGCCCGTCCGCGCCGGAGCACGCGCCCGCCGACCTGCGCGTCGCCTTCGTCAGCGGGCTCGGGGACGTCGTCGCCGACAGCCAGGGCCGCACGCTCTACCGCTTCGACCTGGACAGCGCGTCTCCACCGGCGACCAACTGCGCCGGCCCCTGCGCGACCCTGTGGCCGCCGGCAGCGGCCGGTGCCGCCGGGCCCACCACCGACGGGATCGACGGCGGGCTAGACGAGTAATGCGTATCTCGGTTAGTGGTCGTAGGCGGTCAGTGATCGGGTGATGGGTTGGCCGGTGGCGCGGTTGTGCCAGATGGCGGCGGTGAGGGCCAGGAGGCGTTGGGCGACGCGGGTTCCGACGCCTTCGATGGTGCGTCCGCCGTGCTGTTCGAGGTCGAGTTGGCCTTTGAGGGTGTCGTTGACTGACTCGATGAGCTGGCGGATGGACTTGAGCAGCGGCTCGCCGGGATGGGGCCGGCGGTTGCGGTAGGACGGTCGGATCAGCCGGACCCCGCGCTCGGTGAGGTAGTGGTCGAGTTCGCGGGAGACGTAGCCCTTGTCGGCGATGATCAGCAGGCCGGGGCGGTCGGTGAGCAGGTGGGGTTCGTGGTCGCAGATCGCCATGAGTACCTGCCGCTCGTCGATCTTCGGGTCCGCCAGCGCCCAGGCCACCGGGAGTCCGGCAGGGGTGCAGACCAGATGCAGCCGCAGTCCCCAGAACCAGCGGGAGTGTGAGCGGCAGAAGCCGTACTTGGCCCAGCCGGCCAGCTCTGAGCGCTTGACCGTCGGTCGGGACCGGCCGCACTCCACCGGGGTGGAGTCGACGATCCAGGTGGTGTCGGTCCACAGGTCGGTATCGGCCGCCAGCCAGCGCATCACGTGCTTGATCAGTGGCAGCGCAGCGCGCAGGCGACGGTTGTAGCCGGACTGGCCGGGCAGGTAGCGGAACGCGCCGGGCATCCGGGCGGGCAGGAACCGCAGCCAGCGGGCCTCGGAGGTGAACCCCAGCAACGCCTGGGCGACGGCCAGCGTGACCAGCTCAGCGTCGGTCAGCTTCGGCGGTCTGCCCATCCGCCGCCTGCCCGCGAGATGGTCGTCGATCTTGACGTAGAGTGCGGTGAGAAGGGTGTTCAGGTCGGTCGTCACAAACTGATCTTGGACACCCTTCACCTCACTCCGGGCATCACCCCGACTTACGCATTACTCGTCTAGCCGGGGTTCTCGTCCGCCCGGACGGCGTCCGGCAGCTCACGCTCGGCGGCTGGCCGCTGTACCGTTACGTCAACGACACCGCACCCGGCCAGGTCAACGGCCAGGGCGTCGACGGCACCTGGTTCGTGATCGCCCCGTCCGGGGTGAAGGTGACCGGCACCCCCGCCGACGGCGCGTCCGGTTATTGATCTCGGCGGATACTCGGTGCCATGCGGGTCAACGACTACCACTTCCGGGACACCTGGCTGCTCTCCGCGCCCGTGCGCACCGTGTTCGACGCGGTCACCGACGTCGCCGGGTATCCGCTCTGGTGGCCGGACGTGCGTGAGGTCACCCGCCTCGACGACGACACCGCCCAGCTCGTCTGCCGCGCCGCGCTGCCGTACGTGCTCGTCATCCGCATGCGCCGCGCCGAGCAGGATCCGGACCGCGGCCGCCTGCGCGTCCACCTGACCGGCGACCTCGAAGGCTCACTCGCGGCGGTCGTCCTCGGCAGGCCTGGCGGCACCCGGCTGGAGATCACCCAGCGGGTCCTCGCCACGAAACCGCTGTTGCGCACCCTCTCCCCGCTGGCGCGGCCGGTGTTCCGCGCCAACCACGCCCTGATGATGCGGCGTGGCAGGCGCGGACTCCAGCACCACCTCAGCGCAGCGGGTGCGCGCTGAAGAACCGGAGGATCACCGGCGTCGCGTCGATCACCGACGGGACGTCCGAATCCGGGTTGGGGGCGGTGCTCGGCCAGTCGTGGCCCAGGCCCTCGACCCGGTAGTGCACGACGTCCGCGTCACAGGACCGCCACCGCTCGACCCGCACCCCGTCCCCGAGATCACGCACCACGGGCTCCGCGGCACAACCGTCAAGCGACGCCCAGCCCGCCAGCCAGTCCGGAATGGACGGCAACCCGCGCGCCGGATCGCCGGCGTAGGGGATGGTCGCGTCCGCGGTGCCGTGGAAGTCCAGCACCGGCGCCGGCCGCGACGGGTGGCACTCGCCGCCCTGCGGGTAGAACGCCCCGGACACCGGCGCGAACGCCGCGATCCGCCCGCTAAGCCGGCAGGCCAGCACCCCGGTGAACCCGCCGCCGTTGGACTTGCCCGCCGCGAACACGCGCCGCGGGTCGACGCACAGTTCGCGCTGCACCTGGTTCAGCAGGTCGCTGGTGAACAGCACGTCGTCCGCGGCGGCCGAGTACGGCGCGCCCGTCCACGCGCTCTCCCCGTCGGTCCCGGTCAGACCCTGCGGGTAGACCGCGATCACCGACCGGCCGGAGAAGCCGGACAGCTCCTCCTGGTACTCGGCGGTGCGGCCGTGGCCGTGGAAGGACAGGACCAGCGGATCCGGCCGGTCGGGCCGGTAGTCCGCCGGAACGTGCAGCAGGTAGCTGCGCGTGAGCCCGCCCGAGGTGACGGTGCGGGTCACGCTCTGTCCCGCCGGCACGGGTGCGGGGTGGCCGCAGCCGGCGGACGGCACGGGGAAATCGACGATCCCCGACGCGGTGGCGGCCGGAGCGGCCAGGAGGGTGCCGGTGATCGCGGCCGCCACCGCGATCACCAGCCGCCGGGCGCGCATCAGACGCCGGCCTTCACCGGCTCCCGCTCCGGCTCGGCCGCCGGGTGGTCGTCCACCAGCGTGGTCTCGTTGAACGGGTCCTGCCCGGACAGCACCCGCTGGGCCCGCGACCGGTCGAACTCCTTGGTCCAGGACCCGATGACGACCGTCGCCACGGCGTTGCCCGCGAAGTTGGTTACCGCGCGCGCCTCCGACATGAACCGGTCGATGCCGAGGATGAACCCGACGCCGCCGACCAGGTCCGGCCGGTGCGACTGCAGCCCGCCCGCCAGGGTCGCCAGGCCCGCGCCGCTCACGCCGGCCGCGCCCTTCGACGCGATGATCATGAACACCAGCAGGGAGATCTGCTCGCCCACGGACAGCGGGCTGCCCTGCGCGGTGGCGATGAACAGCGTCGCCATCGTCAGGTAGATCGCGGTGCCGTCCAGGTTGAACGAGTACCCGGTCGGCACCGTGATGCCGACGACCGGCTTGGACACGCCCAGGTGCTCCATCTTCGCGATCAGCCGCGGCAGCGCCGACTCCGACGACGACGTCGACACGATCAGGATGAACTCGCGGGCGAGGTAGCGCAGCAGGCTGAAGATGTTGATCCGCGCGCCCAGCCACAGGATCGCGCCGAGCACGATCGCCACGAACAACGCGCACGTGACGTAGAACCCGATCATCACCACCGCGAGGCTCTTCAGCGCGTTCCACCCGGTCGCGCCCACCACCGCAGCGATCGCGCCGAACGCACCCACCGGCGCGGCCCACATGATCATCGACAGGATGCGGAACACGAGCTTCTGGATGTGCTCGATGCCGCGCAGGATCGGCTTGCCCGCCTCACCCATCTTCTGCAGCGCGAAGCCGGCGAGCAGCGCGACCAGTAGCGTCTGCAGCACCGAACCCTCGGTGAACGACGACACCAGCGAGGTCGGGATGATGCCGAGCACGAAGTCGGTCGTGCCCTCGCTGCCCTTGCTGGCCTGTTCCTGCGCCTTCGCGATCGACGACGGGTCCAGGTGCAGGCCGCTGCCCGGGTGCAGCAGGTTGCCCACGATCAGGCCGATGGCCAGCGCGAACGTGGACATCACCAGGAAGTAGCCGATGGCCATCAGGCCGACCTTGCCGACCTTCGCGGCCTTGGCGACCGACCCGATGCCGAGCACGATCGTGCAGAAGATGATGGGGGAGATCATCATCTTGATCAGGTTCACGAAGCCGGTGCCGAGCCAGGCCAGGCTCTTGCCGAAGTCGGGGAACAGGATCCCGACCGCGACACCGAGGACGACCGCGGCGATGACCGCGAGGTAGAGGTAGTGCATCCGGTCGCGGCGCGGCTTCGCGCCAGCCGGTGGTGCCGTAGGCAACGTTGCCTCCTGTGGGGACGTGCCGCGCCCAGTCCGGCGCAGTTCGCGTGGAACTATCGGCCACGGGTATGACCGCCGTCACCGTTGTGTTCATAGAGTTCGCGGCGCGACCGGCGTCCCCGGACGGGTGGCCCGGCGGGTGTGCTGGGATGGCGGGGTGCGGATCACGAGCAGGCGCTGGAGCCTCGCGCGGCAGCTGCTCCTGCTGCAGGTGGCGGGAGTGGCAGTGCTGGTCGCGGTGGGGGCGCTGCTGGCCTACTTCGACGCCGCCCGCGCGGTGGACGCCCGGGCGCAGGACAAGGTGGTCGCCATCGCGAGCACCCTCGCCGACTCGCCGACGGTGCTCTCCGCCTTGAGACTGCCCGCACCGAGCACCGAACTGCAACCCTTCGCCGAGCAGGTGCGGCGCGACACCGGGGTCGACTTCATCACGATCATGGACCCCGGCGGCATCCGCTACACCCACCCGAACCCGGAGCTGATCGGGCAGCGGTTCCTCGGCACGATCGACGTCGCCCGGCAGGGCCGCGTCTACACCGAGACCTACACGGGCACGCTCGGTCCGTCGATGCGCGCGGTGGTGCCGGTGTTCGACCCGGAGCGGCGCGTGGTCGCGCTGGTGTCGGCGGGCATCAAGGTCGACGCCATCTCGGCCGCCCTGGCGCAGCGGATCTGGACGCTCGCCGCGGTGGCCGGGGCCGCCCTGGTGGTGGGTGTCGCGGGCAGCTACCTGGTCAGCAGCAGGCTGCGGCGGCAGACCCGCGGTCTCGCCCCGGCCGAGCTGAGCAGCATCTTCGCCTACTACGAGGCGACCCTGCACGCGGTGCGCGAGGGGCTCGTGCTGGTCGGCGCGGACGAGCGGGTGGTGCTGTGCAACGACGCCGCCCGCGACCTGCTCGGGCTCGGCGCCGACCCGACCGGCAGGGCGGTCACCGAGCTGGGTCTGCCGCCGAGCCTGGTCGGGGCGCTGCGCGGCCAGGAGCCCCGGCGCGACGAGATCCACCTGACCGACGTGCGGGTGCTGGTGGTGAGCACTGCGCCGGTGCGGTCCCGCGCCCGCGCGAAGGACCACGGCACCGTCGTCACCCTGCGCGACCACACCGACCTGCAGCTGCTCACCGGCGAGCTGACCACCGCGCGCGGGCTCGCCGAGTCGCTGCGGTCGCAGGCGCACGAGGCGGCCAACCGCCTGCACACGGTGGTGTCCCTGGTGGAGATGGGCCGCACGCAGGAGGCGATCGAGTTCGCCACTGCGGAGCTGGAGATCGCGCAGCGGCTCACCGACCAGGTGGTCGGCGCGGTGTCCGAACCGGTGCTGGCCGCGCTGCTGCTCGGCAAGACCGCCGAGGCCAGC
Source organism: Amycolatopsis methanolica 239 (assembly GCF_000739085.1). Taxonomy (NCBI): domain Bacteria; kingdom Bacillati; phylum Actinomycetota; class Actinomycetes; order Pseudonocardiales; family Pseudonocardiaceae; genus Amycolatopsis; species Amycolatopsis methanolica. Next base: position 2,756,217 of record NZ_CP009110.1, read on the forward strand.
GAGCGTGGCGCCGAACTGGTGCTGACCGACGACACCGCCATCGAGGACACCGACACCGGCATCGAGCCGCGTGACCTGATCACCGTGCTGGGCAACCTGATCGACAACGCGATCGACGCGGCCATCGAGGCCGCGGGCGAGCGACCGGAGCGGCCGCGGGTCACGGTGACCGCGAAGATCGAGGGGGAGGAGCTGCTGTTGCGGGTCGCCGACAATGGCCGGGGCGTGCCGGACGAGGCGCGGCGGCGCGTGTTCGAGCGCGGCTGGACGACCAAACCGGACGGTCACGGGCTCGGCCTGGCGCTGGTCGGGCAGGTGGTGCGGCGCAACGGCGGACGGGTGGACGTGGCATCCGGGGAGGGCGCGGTGTTCACCGTGCGGCTGCCGGTGCGGCAGGAGGTGCCGCGGTGATCCGGGTGCTCGTGGTCGAGGACGACCCGGTGGCCGCCGAAGCGCACCGGACCTACGTGGAACGGGTCGCCGGGTTCACCGTCGCCGCGGTCGTCCACTCCGGCGCGGAGGCGCTGCGGTTCTTCGAGCGCGACACCGCCGACCTGGTGCTGCTCGACTTCTACCTGCCCGACACGCACGGTCTCGCGGTGTGCCGGGCGTTGCGGGCGGCCGGCAACCTGGTGGACGTCATCGCGGTGACCTCGGCGCGGGACCTGGCGGTGGTGAAGGCCGCGGTGTCGGTGGGGATCGTGCAGTACCTCATCAAGCCGTTCACCTTCGCCTTGCTGCGGGACAAGCTCGACCGGTACGCGAAGTTCCGGGAAAGTTTCGGTGAAGCGGGCGAGGTCGGACAGTCCGAGGTGGACCGGGCGTTCGCGGCGCTGCGCTCGCCGGTGGCGACGGCCCTGCCCAAGGGGATGAGCGGGCAGACCCTGGACGCGGTGGTCTCGGCGCTGCGGGACGAACCGGACGGGCTGTCCGCGGGCGCGGCCGCCACCGCGACCGGGGTGTCCAGGGTGACCGCGCGGCGGTACCTGGAATACCTGGCGGACAACGGACTCGCCCGACGAGAGCCGCGATACGGACAGGTCGGGCGGCCGGAGGTTTGGTACCGGGCTGTGAAGTGAAGGACGCTACGATCCGCGGCATGAGCCAGCCTTACCAGCAGCAGCCCCGGTTCCCGATCCTGCTGTCCACTATGAATGATTTGCCCGGCTACCGGGTCGTGCGGGTGTACGGCGAGGTGTTCGGGCTGACGGTGCGCAGCCGGAACATGTTCTCCAACCTCGGCGCCGGCTTCAAGGCGATGGCGGGCGGCGAGCTGAAGGGCCTGTCGAAGCTGCTGTCCGATTCGCGGTACGAGGCGCTGGGGCGGCTCTGCCAGGAGGCGATGGCCTTCGGGGCGAATGCGGTGCTGAGCATGCGCTTCGACTGCAACGAGATCGCCCAGACCGCGAGCGAGATCGCCGCCTACGGCACGGCGGTGTACGTGGTGCCCGACGGCACGGACCCGAACGCGCAGCAGGCCGCGCAGCAGCAGTACCAGCAGCAGCCGCAGGCACAGGGTCAGCAGGCGCAGGGTCAGCAGGGACAGGGTCAGTTCCAGCAGGGCTTCGCGCCGCAGCAGTGACCCCGGGCGCCGGCCCGGCCGTCATCGCGGCCGGCCCGGCACGCCCGGCCGCCGCTGCCACGGGCGCGGCCCGTCGAGTGGCCGGTACTCCACGCCGAGGGCGTCCAGCCGCGGCAGGTGATGCTCGGCCAGTCGCCTGTGGAACTCCGCGTGGTCGCGGCCGGGCGGGGCTCCACACGACCTCGGCGAAGGCGCACAACCGCGGGAACGTCCCGTAGTCGACCCGCCGCACCGAGTCCAGGTGCTCGGTCCAGACCTGCGCCTGCGCCCCGAGCACCCCGGGCGGCGGCTCCCAGCGGTGGACGTCGGCCAGGGTGCGCACGAACCCGACGGGGACGGGCTCGTCGTCGCCGTCGGCCTGCCGGTGGTCGAGGTACACCGCCTGCTCCGGGCACGCGACGACCTGGCACCCGGCTTCGATCGCCCGCGCCGCCTGGGTTTCGTCGCGCCACGCGCCGATCACGGTGCCGGCGGGCAGGGCGGTCCCGGTGTCCAGCACCTCGTCCCAGGCGTGCGCCCGCCGCCCGCGCGCGTGCAGGTGCTCGATCATCCGCGCGGTGAACTTGCCGTGCTCGGGTGTGGCGCCCGGCGCCTCGTCGCCGCCGACGCCGATCACCTCGGACGGGGAGATGTCGAGCACCTCGTCGAACACCGCGCGGAAGAGCTCCACTGTGGACTCCGACGCGTCCAGCAGGTCGGTGCTGACGCCCCAGGCAGCGTGACCTGCTGGTGGGCGACCAGTTTCCCCGCGTCCAGCCGGTAGACGTACACCGAGTCCGTGCCCAGGTCCACGGCCAGCACCCACCGGCCGGACGGATCGGGCAGGACCTGGTGCGCGTGCGGTTGCGCGCCCGTGTGCCGCACCAGGTCCGTGGTCTCGTCGAGCGCGCCGTCGCGCCGGATCGGGTGCACCACCAGCGATCCCGACGTGTAGTTCGCCGTCAGCAGGTGCCGCCCGGCCACCGACAGGTGCGTCGGACCGGCCCCCAGCGTCGAACGGCTGCCGAGCACCGCCGGCTTCAGCGGATCCCGCACGTCGACCGCGGTGACCGTGCCCTCCTCGGTCTCGTTGGTCGCGTACAGCAACTTCCGGTCGGCCGACAACGCCAACCACGACGCGGCGGGCACACCCGGCACGGTGAACCCGCGCCGCAGGCCCGCATGGCCGGCCAGCGCTATGTCCAGGCCGGCGGCGTAACCGCCCACGAACGCCAGGCGCGGCGGCGACGAGGGGACAGGCGCCGGAACCGCCAGCAGGCCGGTGGCGCCGAGAACCGTGCGGCGGCGGAGGTCCGGCACGGCACTCCTCCTACACGATCGCCATCAGGATCGCGGACATCGCGAACCCCGACACGGACAGGATGGTCTCCAGGACGGTCCAGGTCTTGAGCGTTTCCCCGACGGTCAGCCCGAAGTACCGCGACACGATCCAGAACCCGCCGTCGTTGACGTGCGAGGCGATGATCGACCCGGCGGCGATCGCGACCACGATCAGCGCCAGCTGCGCCTGCGAGTACCCGGCATCGGCCAGGCTCGGCGCGATGATGCCGCCGGTGGTCACGATCGCGACCGTCGCCGAACCCTGCGCGAGCCGCAGCCCGCAGCTGATCACGTAGGCGGCCGCGATCACCGGCAGGCCACCGGCCTGCAGCGAGTCGGCCACCGCCTTGCCGATCCCGGTCGCCGACAGCACCGCGCCGAAGAACGCGCCCGCGCCCACCACCAGCAGCAGCATCGCCACCGGGCGCAGCGCGGCGGCCGACAGCGCGGACAGCTCCTTGCCGGTCATCCCGCGGCGCGTGCCCAGCAGCCAGGACGCGAGCAGCACGGCGATCGTGAGCGCCACCGCCGGCGTGCCGACGAACGCCGCCACCCCCGCGGCCGCGGAGTTCTTCGGCAGCCAGATGCTGCCGAACGTGCCGGCCAGGATCAGCACCAGCGGCACCGCGATGATGGCCGACACCAGCCCCAGTGACGGCCCGGATTCGTCCTCGCCGTCGTCGTCGACGATCATCTCGGTGGGCACCTCGATGTTCATCCGCTTGCCGATCCACGACGGGAACACCACGCCGGCGAGGAACCACGCGGGCAGGCCGCACACCGCGCCCATCAGGATGATCCAGCCGAGGTCGACGTGCAGCAGCCCGGCCGCGGCCACCGGGCCCGGGTGCGGCGGGATGAACGCGTGCGTCATGGACAGCCCGGCCAGCAGCGGCAGGCAGTACAGCAGCAGCGACCGGCCGCCCTGGCGTGCGGCGACGTACACCAGCGGCGCCAGCACGAAGATACCGATGTCGAAGAACACCGGGACCCCGAAGATCAGGCCGGCCAGGCCCATCGCCAGCGGCGCGCGCTTCTCGCCGAAGGCCCGCAGCAGCGCGCCGGTGAGCACCCGCGCCCCGCCGGACTTCTCCAGGATCGCGCCGAGCAGCGTGCCGAGCCCGATGATCGCGGCGATGTGGCCGAGGATCCCGCCGAAACCCTTTTCCAGCAACGAGTCCGACGTCTTCTGCGCGGTGCCGACGATCGTGCCGACCGGCAGCCCGGCCGCCAGCGCGGTGAGCAGCCCGACGATGATCAGGGCGATGAACGGTTCGGTCTTGAACCGGATGATCATGACCAGCAGGACGGCGATCGACACCGCCGCGAGCGTGAGCAGCCCCCCGGTGGAGTGCTGCAGCCAGTCGATCAAGCGGACCTCCTGAGGGAACGGCCGGCGAGCGCGCCGGTGGGCCTGCCGTCGTCGATGGCCGCGACGCCGTTGACGAAGACGTAGGGGATGCCCGCGGCCTGCTGCCGCGGGGCGCCGAAGGTGGCCGTGTCGGCCACGGTGTCCGGGTCGAACAGCACCAGGTCGGCGGCGTACCCCGGCTTCACCAGCCCGCGGTCGGTCAGCCGCAGCCGTCGCGCGGCCCGCCCGGTCAGGTGCGCGACGCAGTCGGCGAGGTCGAGCACGCGGAGTTCCCGCACGTACCGGGCGAGGTAGCGGGGGAAGGTGCCCCAGGCCCGCGGGTGCGGCCGGTCGCCGACCAGCAGGCCGTCGCTGCCGCCGGTGTGCGTGCGGTGCCGCATGATCGCCTGCACGTTCTCCTCGTGCCCGACGTGCATCAGGCACGAGGTGCCGAGCCGTTCGGAGACCAGCACCTCGAAGTACAGCCGCGCGGCGGGCACCCCGGCGCGGCGGGCGGACTCGGCGACCGAAAGCCCGACCAGGTGGGCGTTCTCGGCCTTGCGCACGCCGTTGATCTCGATGCACTCCCAGTCGATCGGCACGCCGTGCGCGCCGTCGGAACCGGTTTCCTCGATCTCGGCGCGGATTCGCTCCCGCGTCTCCGGATCGGCGAGCCGCGCGAGTGTCGCGTCGATCCCGCCCTCGGCCGCCCAGCTCGGTAGCAGCGCGGACAGGTAGGTCGCGCCGGGCAGGTACGGGTAGGTGTCGAGGGTGATGTCGACGCCGTCGTCGAGCGCGGCGTCCAGCAGCCGCAGCAGATCCGGCGCCCGGCCCTTGTTGACGGAGAAGTTCATGGTGGCATGCGCCAGGTGCAGCGGGCACTTCGCGCGGCGGCACACCTCGACCATCTCCGCGAACGCCTCCAGCGCGCCCTTGCCGTAGCTGCGGTGGTGCGGGCTGTAGTAGCCGCCGCGCGCGCCGACCACCTCGCACAGCGCGACCAGTTCGTCGTCACTGGCGTACATGCCCGGGGTGTAGGTCAGGCCCGAGGACATGCCGACCGCGCCCTCGTCCAGGCCCGTCGCGATCAGCTCGCGCATCCGGTCCAGTTCGGACTCTGTGGCCGGCCGGTCGTCGAACCCGACGGCCAGCATCCGGACGGTGCCCTGCGGCACCAGGTAGGCCGCGTTGACGGCGACGCCGCGGTCGAGCCGGTCCAGGTACTCGCCGACCGAGCGCCAGTTCCAGTCGAACCCGGGCGGGTCGTCGTTCCAGCCGGCGAGCTGCTCGCGCAGCGCGGCCAGCGTGGCGTCGTCGACCGGGGCGTAGGACAGCCCGTCCTGGCCGAGCACCTCGGTGGTCACGCCCTGGGACACCTTCGCGAGGTGGTCCGGCGCGGCGAGCAGCTGCAGGTCGGAGTGCGAGTGCATGTCGACGAAACCGGGCGCGAGCACCAGCCCGTCCGCGTCGATCACCCGCGTGCCCGTCAGGCCTGGGCCGATGTCCGCGATCCGGCCGCTATCGACGCCGACGTCGGCCCGGAACAGGGTGGCGCCGGTGCCGTCGGCGATCCGCGCGCCACGCAGAACGAGGTCCATTGTGGACTCCTAGAAGTAGGTGCGGACGAAGTCGACGACGGTGTCGCCGTCGACCACCGGCAGCAGCTGCCACTTGTCGAACACGGTGCACGGGTGGGACAGGCCGAGCCCGACCCAGTCGCCGACCCGCAGCGGCGAATCCGGTGGCAGCGCGACGAAGGCGTGCTGGTCGTTGAGCGCGGTGACGGTGTGGCCGGCCAGCTTCGCCGCCGGTTCGCCGGGACGCCGGTGCCACTGCGGCTTGGGCAGGCCCTCGTCGAAGGAGGCGTCCCGCTTGCCCAGGGTCAGCAGGGCGAGGTCGTCCGTCGGACGCGAGGTGACCTGGGCCCAGGCGCGCAGCGCGGAGCGCAACTGCGGGGTCCCGTCGATGCGCGGCTGCTCGCCGAGCGGGGAGATGCCGCGGTAGAAGCCGTCGTCGTGGGTCAGGTACGCGCCGCTGCGCAGGACCGGCACCACCGGCAGGCCGTCCCAGTCCCCGGTGAGCGCGGCGGCGACCTGGTCGAAGTAGGCGCTGCCGCCTGCCGTGACGATCACCTGGTCCAGCCCGGCGAACAGGCCGCGCCGGCCGATCGCGACGGTGAGCTCGCGCAGGCGCCCGAGGTAGGTGTCGACCGTTCGCCGCGACTCCGGACCCGGGTCGTGGGCCAGCGCGCCCTCGTAGCCGCCGGTGCCTGCCAGCCGCAGGGCCGGGCTCGCGTGCGCGGCTTCGGCGATCGCCAGCGCCGTGTCCAGGTCCCGCGCACCGGTGCGCCCGTCGTCGCCGCCCAGCTCGACCAGCACGTCGACCTGGCGGCGCCTCCCGCGCAGCGCCTCGGTCATCAGGTCGACCGACGCGACCGAGTCGACCCAGCAGCTGAACTCGAACTCCGGGTGCGCGTCCAGTTCCGCGCCGAGCCAGCGCAGCGCGGCGGGGTCGACGAGCTGGTTGGCCAGCAGGACCCGGGACACGCCGAAGGCGCGGTAGATCCGCAGCTGGCTCGCGTTGGCGGCGGTGAGGCCCCACGCGCCGTGCTCCGCCTGCCGCGCGAACAGCTGCGGCGCCATCGTGGTCTTGCCGTGCGGCGCGAGCCGGACGCCGGCCTGGGCGCACCACTCCGCCATGGTCCGCAGGTTGTGCTCCATCGCGTCCGCCTCCAGCACCACCACCGGCCCGACGAAACCGCCGCTGAACAGGCCGGGCCGGCGCGCGGCGGCCTCGGCGAGGGTGAGCCCCCAGAGGTCGGCGGGGAGGGATTTGAACCGCCAGTCGAGCCGTTCGCCCGCGATCGCCGCCAGCGCGGCCGGGTCGAGGGTGCAGTCGGAGGAAGCCATTCGAACTCCGTTGCGTGTTGTGCAACGCACGTTGCGCAAAATGAATGCGATAGGTGTAGCATCCGGTTCGTGGCAGGTCAATGGAGCGAACGTGAGCCAGAGTCTTGATCGCGGGCTGAGCCTGCTGACCGCGCTCGCCGGCGGCGCGAGCACCCTGGACGAGCTCGCCGACGCGCTCGGCGTGCACAAGTCGACGGTGCTGCGGCTGCTGCGCACCCTGGAGGCGCAGCACTTCGTGCAGCGCGAGGGCGCGCGGCACTACCGGCTCGGCAGCGCCCTGTTCGACCTGGCCAACCGCGCGCTGGAGGGCCGGGACGTGCGGCGCGAGTCCGCGCCCGCGCTGGCCGCGCTCAACGACCGCACCGGGCACACCGTGCACCTGGCCACCTACGAGGACGGCGAGGTCGTCTACGTCGACAAGTACGAGGGCAGGCATAGCGTGCGGATGTACTCGCGCGTGGGCAAGCGCGCGCCGCTGCACTGCACGGCGGTCGGCAAGGTCCTGGTGGCCGCACTGCCGGAGGCCCAGCGGTTGAAGGTCGCGCGCGGCCTGGACTACCCGCGGCTGACCGCGAACACGATCACCACGGCCGAGGAGTACCTGGCCGAGCTCGCGCGGGTCGCGGAGCGCGGGTACGCGGTGGACAACGCCGAGCACGAGGACTTCATCCACTGCGTGGCCGCGCCGGTGCGCGGCCCGGGCGGGGCGGTGCTCGCGGCGGTGTCCCTGTCGGTGCCGAAGGTGCTGCTGGACTACGACGGCCTGCTGGCGCTGTTGCCGGACCTGCGGGCCGCCGCCGAGGACGCGTCCACCCACAACGGGTGGACCCGATGAGGAAGGAACCCCTACATGGCGAAGGTCGCGATCACCACGGAGAACGCCCCCAAGGCCGCGGCGAACTACTCACCGGCGGTGCGCAAGGGCAACATCCTCCAGCTGGCCGGGCAGGTCGCGTTCGACCCGAAGACCGGTGAGGTCGTCGGCGACTCCGTGGGTGAGCAGACGCGCCAGGTGTTCCGGAACCTGGAGGCGGTGCTCACCGAGGCCGGCGCCGGCTGGGAGGACGTCGTGATGGTCCGCGCGTACCTCACGGACACCGGCCACTTCGCCGAGTTCAACGAGGTCTACAACCAGCTCATCCCCGAGCCGTACCCGGCCCGCACCACGGTGTACGTCGGGCTGCCGAAGGGGCTGCTGGTGGAGATCGACCTGCTGGCAGTGGTGGACTGATTTCCCGGCCGCTTCGAGGCCGATGTGAAAACGACCGGCAGGGAGTCCCTGCCGGTCGTTTCCGCCGACGTCGTCGTTCTGCGGGCCGTCTCGTCAGTGGACGGGGCCGGTGTACTTCTCGCCCGGGCCCTCGCCCGGCGCGTCCGGCACGGCCGAGGCCTCCCGGAACGCCTTCTGCAGCGACTGCAGCCCGTCCCGCAGGGGAGCGGCGTGCACGCCGAGGTATTCGGCCGAGGCGGTGACCAGGCCGGCCAGCGCGGTGATCAGCCTGCGGGCCTCGTCGAGGTCGCGGTGCGGGCTGGTGTCCGGGTCCTCGTCGGCGAGCCCGAGCCGCTCGGCCGCCGCGGACAGCAGCATCACCGCGGCCCTGCTGATGACCTCGACGCTGGGGATGTCCTGCAGGTCGCGGACGGGCGGGGAAATATCGCCCGGGTCGGGCGCGTTGGAACCATCGTCAAGCACGTCTGGTACCCTTCCACGTGCGACCAGTCCCCGAGGAATCGGGGGCGGCAAGTGGAGCCCCGCTCCCACCCGAGTCGCCGCACGAGGCGGCCGGGTCCGGTCCCGCCCATGGGCATTGTCTGTGGGCGGCGGAACGTTCGTCGTAGCCGTCGGACGTGATCGGAAAGCAGGGCCCCGCATCCCGGCCGAGAGGTCAGGGACGGGGCCCGTGGTATGTGGGCACCAGGTCGAGCAGGCTAGACAACACACCTCGGACCAAGGAGGCCACATCAGCGCCGAGACACGCATCAACGAACGCATCCGCGTTCCCGAGGTCCGGCTCGTCGGACCGAACGGCGAACAGGTCGGCATCGTCCGGATCGAGGATGCGCTCAGGCTCGCCCAGGAAGCGGATCTCGACCTCGTCGAGGTCGCCCCGCAGGCGCGCCCGCCGGTCTGCAAGCTCATGGACTTCGGCAAGTTCAAGTACGAGAGCGCGCAGAAGGCCCGCGAGTCACGCCGTAACCAGCAGCTCACCGTCATCAAAGAGCAGAAGCTGCGCCCGAAGATCGACCAGCACGACTACGAGACGAAGAAGGGGCACGTGTCCCGCTTCCTCGCCGCGGGGAACAAGGTCAAGGTGACCATCATGTTCCGCGGTCGTGAGCAGTCGAGGCCGGAGCTGGGTTTCCGGCTGCTGCAGAAGCTCTCCGAGGACGTGGCCGAGCTCGGTTACGTGGAGGCGTCCCCGAAGCAGGACGGCCGCAACATGATCATGGTGCTGGCTCCGCACAAGAACGCCAAGCCCAAGCAGAAGGCCGCCAAGGAACCCGTCGACTCCTGACGGGCGCCGCGACCGACGCAGTTCGCAGCACACCGGATCTCCGGTGTGCTGCACCATGAAAGAGAGCACTCAATGCCGAAGATGAAGACGCACAGCGGGACCTCGAAGCGGATTCGGGTCACCGGCAGCGGCAAGCTTCGCCGCCAGAAGGCCGGCCGTCGCCACCTGATGGAGAAGAAGTCGAGCCGCGTCACCCGCCGCCTGGAGGGCACCGGCGAGGTCGCCAAGAACGACGTCAGCCGGGTCAAGCGGCTCCTCGGCCGCTGACGCCTCTCCTCTTCCGCCGTAAACCCCCCGGGGCGCCGACCGCGCCCCCTGAGATCGACAGGACGGACCCGTGGCACGCGTCAAGCGGGCGGTCAACGCCCAGAAGAAGCGTCGCGCAACTCTCGAACTGGCCAGCGGTTACCGCGGCCAGCGCTCGCGGCTGTACCGCAAGGCGAAGGAGCAGATGCTCCACTCGCTCAACTACGCCTACCGGGACCGCCGTGCCCGCAAGGGTGACTTCCGCCAGCTGTGGATCACCCGCATCAACGCGGCCGCCCGCCAGAACGGCGTGACCTACAACCGCTTCATCCAGGGCCTCAAGGCCGCTGGTGTCGAGGTCGACCGCAAGATCCTCGCCGACCTCGCCGTCAACGACCCCGCGGCGTTCACCGCGCTGGCCGAGCTGGCGAAGCAGAACGTGACGACCGGGCCGAGCGACGAGAAGAAGTCGGCCTGAGCGAGCACACCGATCTGACCAGGCCCGGGGCGGCTCCGTTCACCGAACGGACCCCCCGGGTCGTTGCTGCGCGGCGCCTCACGCGCCGCGCCGAGCGCGACAAGACCGGCCGGTTCCTCGCCGAAGGCGCCAACGCCGTCGGCGCGGCACTGGCCCGCGATCCCGGCGCGGTGCACGAGCTGTTCGTCACCGACCGCGCCGCGCAGGCACACCCGGACCTGGTCAACGCCGCGGCCGAAGCGGGCGTGCGGGTCTCGCCGATCACCGACCGCGCCGCGGCCGGGTTGTCGGAAACCGTGACGCCGCAAGGGATCGTCGCCGTCTGCGCACTGCTCGACCGGCCCCTCGATGGACTGCTCGGCAGCACCGCCCGGCTGGTCGCCGTGCTCGACGGTGTGGCCGATCCCGGCAATGCGGGCACCGTCATCCGGGTCGCCGACGCGGCGGGCGCCGACGCGGTCATCCTCACCGGCGACAGCGTCGACCCGCACAACGGCAAATGCGTCCGCGCCTCCGCGGGCAGTCTCTTCCACCTCCCTCTCGCGCGGGTGCGCGACACCGCCACGGCGCTCGCCGCCTGCCGCGAGGCCGGGCTGTGCCTGCTCGGCGCCCACGGCTACGCCGAGACCGAGCTGGGATCGGTCGACGCCGCCGCGCCCACCGCCTGGGTCTTCGGCAACGAGGCCCACGGGCTCTCGCCCGAGGTCCTCGCCGCCGTCGACCTGCCCGTGCGGATTCCGCTCTACGGCGCGGCTGAGAGCCTCAACCTGGCCACGGCGGCCGCCGTGTGCCTCTACACCAGCGCGATGGCGGCCCGTCGTCCGGCCGGGTGACGCGCCGGTCCCGGATCGCGATCGCCTAGAATCCACCGGTAATCGTCACGTGTGCGTGTCGCACGGCGGATCCCGTCCAGCGGACACCGAGGAGTTATGTCCGGAGCCACCGAGAAGCAGGACCCGACCCCGGCCGAGGCCACCTCGCCCGAGACCCTGGGGGCGGCGGTGAAGCATGCCGAGGCCGAGTTCCAGGCCGCAGGCGATCTGGACGCCCTGGCCGCGGTGAAGCCGGCCCACCTGGGTGACCACTCGCCGCTGATGCTCGCCCGCCGCGCCATCGGTTCCCTGTCCAAGCAGGAGAAGGCCGAGGTCGGCAAGCGGGTCAACGAGGCGCGCCAGGCCATCCAGGGCGCGTTCGACGCCCGGCGGGCCACGCTGCTGGCCGAGCGGGACGAGCGCGTCCTGCGCGAGGAGGCCGTCGACGTCACGCTGCCGTGGGACCGGATCCCGCGCGGCGCCCGGCACCCGCTCACGACGGTGAGCGAGCGGATCGCCGACGTCTTCGTCGCCATGGGCTGGGAGGTCGCCGAGGGGCCCGAGCTGGAAGCCGAGTGGTTCAACTTCGACGCCCTCAACTTCGCCAAGGACCACCCCGCCCGGCAGATGCAGGACACCTTCTACGCCGGTGAGCCGGGCTCCGGCCTGGTGCTGCGCACGCACACCTCGCCGGTGCAGGCCCGCACGCTGCTGCACCGCGACCTGCCGGTGTACGTAGTCTGCCCCGGCCGCACCTACCGGACCGACGAGCTGGACGCGACCCACACGCCGGTGTTCTCGCAGGTCGAGGGCCTCGCGGTGGACAAGGGCATCACCATGGCGCACCTCAAGGGCACCCTGGACGCCTTCGCCCGCGCCATGTTCGGCGAGAGGTCCAGGACCCGGCTGCGCCCGCACTTCTTTCCGTTCACCGAGCCCTCCGCCGAGGTCGACGTCTGGTTCGAGGAGAAGGCGGGCGGCCCCGGCTGGGTCGAGTGGGGTGGTTGCGGCATGGTGCACCCGAACGTGCTGCGTGCCTGCGGCGTCGACCCGGAGGTCTACTCCGGCTTCGCGTTCGGCATGGGCATCGAGCGGACCCTGCAGTTCCGCAACGGCATCCCCGACATGCGCGACATCGTCGAGGGCGATGTCCGCTTCACCCTTCCCTTCGGAACGGAGGCCTAAGTGCGAGTCCCCGTCAGCTGGCTGCTCGAGCATCTGGATGCCGGCGAGGTCGGACCGCAGGAGCTGGCCGAGGCCTTCGTCCGCATCGGCATCGAGGTCGACGAGGTCCGGCCGCTGGACCAGGTCACCGGGCCGCTGGTGGTCGGCCGCGTCGCCGAGATCGAGGAGCTGACCGGCTTCAAGAAGCCGATCCGGTTCTGCCGGGTCGATGTCGGCGAGGAGGCATCCGAGGACGAGCCCGCCGACGACGAGGGCCCGTCCGGCATCCGCACCCGCGGCATCGTCTGCGGCGCCACCAACTTCGCTGAGGGCGACCTGGTCGTCGTGGCGCTGCCCGGCACCGTGCTGCCTGGACCGTTCGAGATCGGCTCGCGCAAGACCTACGGCCGCGTCAGCGACGGCATGATCTGCTCGGCCCGCGAGCTGGGCCTGGGCGATGACCACACCGGCATCCTGGTGCTCCCGCCGTCGACGGCCAGCCCCGGCGACTCCGGCCACGAGGTGCTCGGCCTCGGCGACACCGTCCTGGAGCTGACGCCGACCCCCGACCGCGGCTACGCCCTGTCGGTCCGCGGGCTGGCGCGCGAGCTGGCCGCCGCGCTGGACGTGCCCTTCGGCGACCCGGCCGCGCTCGAACTGCCCCCGGCCGAGGGCGAGGCGTGGCCGGTCGAGATCGAGGACCCCACCGGCTGTGACCGGTTCGTGGTGCGCCGGGTGACCAGCCTGGACGCCGGCGCCCCGACCCCGTGGTGGATGCGCCGCCGCCTGCTGCTCGCCGGGATCCGGTCGATCTCGCTGGCCGTGGACGTCACCAACTACGTCATGCTCGAGCTGGGCCAGCCGCTGCACGCGTGGGACACCGCGTCGCTGCAGGGCGGTCTGGTCGTCCGCCGCGCGAAGCCGGGGGAGAAGCTCACCACCCTCGACGACGTGGAGCGCACGCTCGACGCCGACGACGTCGTGATCGCCGACGAGCGCGGCCCGGTGTCGCTGGCGGGCACGATGGGCGGCGCGAGCACCGAGATCAGCACCGAGAGCACCGACGTCCTGATCGAGGGTGCCCACTGGGACCCGCCGTCGATCAGCCGCACCGCGCGGCGCCACAAGCTGTTCTCCGAGGCCGCGAAGCGGTTTGAGCGGTTCACCGACCCGCAGGTCTGCGCGGCCGCGGTGGAGCGGGCCTCCCGCCTTCTGCGCACCTACGGCGACGGCAGCATCCAGCCCGGCCGCACCGACGTCGGCTCCGTCGAACCGCCGTCGCCCATCACGATGCCGATCAGCCTGCCCGACCAGATCGCCGGTGTGCGCTACGAGCGTGGCGTCACCGTCCGGCGGCTGAACCAGGTCGGCTGCAAGGTCACGGTCGGCGCGGGCGACGACGGTGTCGCGACGGTGACCGCGACGCCGCCGAGCTGGCGTGGCGACCTGAAGCAGCCGGCCGACCTCGTCGAGGAGGTGCTGCGGCTCGAGGGTTACGACAGCATCCCGTCGGTGCTGCCCGCTGCCCCGGCAGGCACCGGTCTGACCGCCGCGCAGCGCCGCCGTCGCACCGTGTCGCGTGCGCTGGCCGAGGCGGGTTACGTCGAGGTCCAGCCGTTCCCGTTCGTGGGCGAGACGGTGTGGGACGCGTTCGGCCTGCCCGCCGACGACGTGCGCCGCAAGACGGTGCAGGTGCAGAACCCGCTGGAGGCGGACAAGGACCGGCTGGCGACGACCCTGCTGCCCGGTCTGCTGGAGACGTTGCAGCGCAACGCTTCCCGCGGCTTCAAGGACCTCGCGTTGTTCCACATCGGACAGGTCGTGCTGCCCGGCGCGAGCCCCGTGCCGATGCCGGAGCTCGGGGTCGGCGGTCGCCCGTCGGACGAGGACCTGGCGCAGCTGGAGGCGGCGGTGCCCGCCCAGCCGCAGCATGTCGCCGTCGTGCTGGCCGGCCAGCGCGAGCAGGCCGGCTGGTGGGGCAAGGGCGAGCAGGCCGGGTGGGCCGACGCCGTCCAGGCCGCGCGCCTTGTCGGCCAGGCCGCCGGTGTCGAGCTGCGGGTGCGCAACGCCGAGCTCGCGCCGTGGCACCCCGGCCGCTGCGCGGAGCTGCTCGTCGGCGACTGGCCGGTGGGGCACGCCGGTGAGCTGCACCCCAAGGTGATCGAGGCGCTCGGCCTGCCCAAGCGGACCGTGGCGATGGAACTGGACCTGGACGCGATCCCGCTGCGGGACCGCAGGCCGGCCCCGGTGATCTCGCCGTACCCGCCGGTGCTGCTCGACGTCGCGCTGGTGGTGGACGCGAAGGTGCCCGCCGCGGATCTCGCCGAGGCCCTGGTGGCCGGCGGCGGCGACCTGCTCGAGGACACCTCGCTGTTCGACGTCTACACCGGCGACCAGGTCGGCGAGGGCAAGCGGTCGCTGGCCTACAAGCTGCGCTTCCGCGCCCCGGACCGCACGCTCACCGTGGAGGAGGCGACGCAGGCGCGCGACGCCGCCGTCGCCGAAGCGGCCTCGCGCTACGGCGCGGAGCTGCGCGCCTAGGGCTGTCCACCGCCGAGGTGTTTGAGCGCTTCCCGCACTGACAACGGCGACAGTGCGGGATGCGCCTCGACGAAGGCGCGCACCCAGTCCGGCTCCGTGCGCGCGTAGTCGCGCAACGCCCAGCCGATTCCCTTGCGCAGGAAGAAGTCCTGGTCGTCCTGGTTGGCCTCGATCGCCGCGGTCAACAGGTCGCGGTCGGTGTCCGCCTTGGCGGTCACCTGGCAGATCACCGCCGTCCGGCGCCGCCACCGGTCCTCGTCGTGCGCCCAGCGCCGCAGCACCGGCGTCATCCGCTCGCGGTCGGCCCGCAGGAGCGACCCGACGCGGTGGATGGCGACGTCGTCCACGTAGTCCCACCACGCTCCCGTGACGATCATCTCCTCGTAGAGCGGCATCAGCGAGTGGTCCTGCCACCGTGCATAGGCCCGGTGCCCGGTGAGGTCGATCGCCAGGTAACGCTCCTCCCGGAAGGCGGCCTCCCGCCACAGCGCCAGGACCGCCGCGACGAACGAGTCCCGGTCCGGCAGCGGATGCTCCCCGAACACTCGCCGCGCCAGCTTGACTCGCTCCGGTTTGTACACGCCCCGGAAGTCCATCGCGGATTTCAGGTACCGGCGCATGTGCGCCGCCCGCACCGGATCGGCCAGCTCCGCCAGGCCCGAGCGCGCCGCCTGGACCAGTTCGTCCACTTCGTCCATCCGCGGTTCCTTCCCCGTCGGGTGGCATCGAGGATCCCGCCGCGAGTCGGCTGGCGGAAAGCGCCCTGATCCACGATCTTGTCGTGAGGTTCTGACCGCGCAGTCGACGAGAAGGAGCACTGTGAGCAAGCTCGTGCCCGCGATCCTCGCGGCCGGTGCGCTGGCGAGTTGCCTGGTGGCGGTGCCCGCGGCCGCCGCACCGCCGCCCGCCGAGTTCACGCCTGACCCGATCAGCTGGGGCGCGTGCGGATCGGACGGCCTGGCCCGCGCCGGCGCCGAATGCGGTTTCCTCGACGTGCCGCTGGACTACCGGGATCCCGCCGGCGCGAAGATCTCGCTCGCCGTCTCGCGCGTCCGCCACACGAGCGCCGACTACCAGGGCGTGATGCTCGTCAACCCCGGCGGTCCCGGCGGCTCCGGGCTTGGTCTGTCGGCCATCGGCCGCGCGGTGCCGAAGGACGCGGGAGCGTCCTACGACTGGATCGGCTTCGACCCGCGCGGCGTCGGGGCCAGCAGGCCGGCGCTGTCCTGCGACCCGGAGCACTTCGCCTACCGCCGCCCGGCCTACGTGCCGTCCACACCGGACCTGGAGCGCACCTGGCTGCAGCGCTCCCGCGACTACGCTGCGGCGTGCGAGAAGAACGGCCCGCTGCTGGGGCACCTGCACACCACCGACGTCGCCCAGGACCTCGACAGCCTGCGCAAGGCACTGGGGGCCGAGCAGATCAACTACTACGGCTTCTCCTACGGCACCTACCTCGGCCAGGTGTACGCCTCGCTGTACCCGCAGCGGGTCCGGCGGATGGTGCTGGACAGCAACGTCGACCCGCGCAAGGTGTTCTACCAGGCCAACCTCGACCAGGACGTGGCCTTCGACCGCAACATCAAGATCTACTTCGACTGGATCGCCCGCCACGACGACGTCTACCACCTGGGCACGACGGGCAAGGCCGTCGAGGACCTGTGGTACGCCCAGCAACGTGAGCTGACCCAGGCGCCGGCGGGCGGCGTGATCGGCCCGGCCGAGTGGACCGACATCTTCCTGCAGGCCGGCTACTACCAGTCGACCTGGACGGACCTGGCCGAGGCCTTCGCGGGCTGGGTGCACCGGCGCGACTGGCAGACGCTCAAGACCCGCTACGACAAGACGAACTCGCCCGGCGACGACAACGGGTTCGCCGTCTACAACGCGGTGCAGTGCACCGACGCGCCCTGGCCGCGGAACTGGACCACGTGGAAGGTGGACAACTGGATCACCCACGCGAAGGCGCCGTTCGAGACGTGGGGCAACGCCTGGTACAACGCGCCGTGCCGCACCTGGCCGGTGCCTGCGGGCAAGCCGGCCGACGTCGACGGCCGTGGTGTCGCGGGCGCCCTGCTGATCGGGGAGGAGCTGGATGCGGCGACCCCGTTCGCGGGCAACCTCGAGGTGCGCCGCCGGTTCCCGCGGTCGAGCCTGATCGCGGAGCCGGGCGGCACCACGCACGCCGGCTCGCTATCCGGCAACGCGTGCGTGGACGAGCGGATCGCGGACTACCTCTCCACGGGGGCGTTGCCGCCGCGGCGGAGGGGCGATGGCCCGGACGCCGTCTGTGAGCCATTGCCGGAGCCGGTGCCGGAGGGCGCGTCCGGTGCCCGCGCGGATCGCCGAGGGTTCGGGCAGCCGGGCGAGCTGCGGGACGCGCTGCGTGCCGCGGTGCGTCACTGACCGCCCGTCCACGTGGCCGACGCGGTGCGGTTCGAGGCTGATCATCGGCTCGTCCTCGCCGGCGCGAGCCCGAGGATCGGCTCGGCCACGAGCCCGTACCGCGCCGTGAGCCGCGGGTAGCAGCGCGCGAGCGTGGCGGCGTCGAGCGCGGGCCGCTCGCCAGGCGGCGCCCCTGCAGACCGGCCGCGCCCAGGACGGACGCGAGGGCCTCCCGGCACGCCTCGGCCACCTCGCCGGTCCCGGGCGGGGCCAGCAGCCGGAGCGCGAGACCGGCGAGTTCGCCGGATCGGGTGATCTCCAGCGGGTCGGCCGGGTAGCCCGCCAGCACGTCCGGGTCCACCAGCGTCCGGTGGTACGCGCGCCGCCCCCGCAGCATCAGCCGGCACACGCCGTCCCGCAGCTGACCGGCACCGGCGCCGCTGAGGACCAGGCCTAACGCCGTCCACACGTCCCACCGGCAGGCCCGCAGGTGCAAGCGCCGGAAGTGGTCGTGGAACCGGATGACCTCCAGCGCCGGGCGCCAGAACTGGTGTTTCCTCATGTCTCCCCCAGTGGTCCGCGATGAGGTGAACAACGTTAGGACGGAGGTACGACAATTTCGGTTCGCGACCGTCCGGCGACGCTTGGTGACCGAAAACTGTCGGTGGGGGTCGCTAGCGTGCCGGGCATGAACATCATCGAAGAGCACCGGAGCACACTCCGGGCTGGTGACACCACCTTTTCCATCGAAGTCACCGCGGTGCCGGGCGGCGGCCGTGATGCGCTTGCCGACCGCCTCGTGATCAGGGTCGGCGCCGCCGGATCCGAGGGCGAGCCGGTGGCCGACAGCCAGATCGAGGTCGCCGCCGGTGCGGCGGCGACTCTCGGCTCGGTGCTGTCGGAGACGCTGCGGCACCACGCGGCACTGCCCGATCCGGGTGGTCGAAGAGGCCGCGACCGGCCGGCGGGCCAGGGCAAGCCGTGGACGCCGGAACTCGAGCGGCGGTGGATCGCGGGGGAGAGCGTCGCGGACATCGCCCGCGAGCTCGCCCGCAGTCCCGGCGGCATCCGGGCGCGCCTGCCGCGGGTGGGGTGCGATCCGGAACGCCGCGGCGAGTACCTGCCCGATCCGCCCAGCATGCGTGCCGTGCCGGAGGGGAGCGGAGATGCGGCCTGAGCAGGACGCCACCCGATGGCGCGCTCGCATGAGCCCATCTCATCGGCCGGACACCGGAGGTGACGATGACCGCTGAGCGCTGACGCCGTACGCCCCGGCCGGTGTGACCCTGCCGGAACTCGTTTGATTGATCTTCCGCCGCAATGCATAATCATGCGTATGACGGTGAAGGTCGCGGTGGCCGGGGCGAGCGGGTACGCGGGCGGGGAAGCCCTCCGCCTGCTGCTGGCGCACCCCGAGGTCGAAATCGGTGCGGTGACGGCGGCGAGCAGCGCAGGCACACCGCTGGGTCAGCACCAGCCCCACCTGGTCCCGCTGGCCGGGCGCAACCTGCAGGAGACCAGCGCGGAGACGCTGGGCGGCCACGACGTGGTCTTCCTCGCGCTGCCGCATGGTCATTCAGCGGAGATCGCGGCCCAGCTCGGGCCCGACGTGCTGGTCGTCGACCTGGGCGCCGACCACCGCCTGGCCAGCGCGGCCGACTGGCAGCGCTGGTACGGCGGCGACCACGCCGGCACCTGGCCCTACGGCCTGCCCGAGTTGCCGGGCGCGCGCGAGAAGCTGGCCGGCACCAAGCGGATCGCCGTGCCGGGCTGCTTCCCGACCGGGGGCACGCTCGCGCTGGCCCCGGCGCTGGCGGCCGGCCTGGTGCGGCCGGAGGTGACCATCACGGCGGTGACGGGCACGTCCGGCGCCGGCAAGAGCCTCAAGCCGCACCTGCTCGGCTCCGAGGTGATGGGCTCGGCGAGCGCGTACGGCGTCGGCGGCGCGCACCGGCACACGCCCGAGTTCGCGCAGAACCTGACCGCCGTGGCCGGGGTGCCGGTGACCGTGTCGTTCACGCCGGTCCTCGCGCCGATGCCGCGCGGCATCCTCACCACGGCGAGCGCGCCGCTGGCGGGCGAGACCGACACGGCGGCGGCGCGCGCGGTGTACGAGAAGGCCTACCAGGCCGAGCCGTTCGTGCAGGTCCTGCCCGAGGGCAGCTGGCCGGTCACCTCGGCGACGCTGGGCTCGAACAACGTGCAGCTGCAGGTCGCGGTGGACGTCGACGCGGGCCGCCTGGTCGTCGTGGCCGCGATCGACAACCTGACGAAGGGCACCGCGGGCGGCGCCATCCAGTCCATGAACATCGCACTCGGTCTCCCCGAGACCACCGGCCTTCCGACAGTAGGAGTCGCACCGTGACCGTGACCGGACCGAAGGGGTTCCGCGCCGCAGGCGTGGCCGCCGGAATCAAGGCATCCGGCGCCCTGGACCTCGCGCTCGTCGTCAACGACGGGCCCGAGCAGGCGGCGGCGGGGGTCTTCACCCGCAACGTCGTCAAGGCGGCGCCGGTGCTGTGGTCCCAGGAAGTGCTGCGACACAAGCGGTTGCGCGCGGTCGTCCTCAACTCCGGTGGCGCGAACGCGGCCACCGGGCCCGGCGGCTTCCAGGACACGCACGCCACCGCCGAGAAGGTCGCCGAGCTGCTGGAGGCCGGCGCGATCGACGTCGCGGTGTGCTCGACCGGCCTGATCGGGGAGAGGCTGCCGATGCCCGCCGTGCTGTCCGGTGTGGACGCCGCGGTCAAGGCGCTGGACACCACGAGCGAGTCGGCGCTGGCCGCCGCCACCGCCGTGATGACCACCGACACCAAGCCGAAGCAGACGCTGCGGAGCCACGACGGTGGCTGGAGCGTCGGCGGTTTCGCCAAGGGCGCCGGCATGCTAGCCCCGAACCTGGCCACGATGCTGTCCGTCCTCACCACCGACGCGGTCGTCGACCCGGACGCGCTCGACGCCGCGCTGCGGGCCGCCACCCGCGTCACCTTCGACCGCCTCGACGTCGACGGCGGCACGTCCACCAACGACACCGTCCTCGTGCTCGCCTCGGGGGCCAGTGGCGTCACGCCGGGCCTGGACGAGTTCACCGACGTCCTCACCGCCGCCTGCATGGACCTCGTCCAGCAGCTGCGCGCGGACTCCGAGGGCGTCACGAAGGAGGTCGACGTCGTCGTGCGCGGCGCGGCCAGCGAGCAGGATGCGATCAACGTCGGCCGCACCGTCGCCGAGGACAACCTGGTCAAGACCGCGTTGTTCGGCTCGGACCCGAACTGGGGCCGCGTCGCGATGGCCGTCGGGCGCGCCCAGGCCGAGATCGACCCGGGCACGCTGTCGATCAGCATCAACGGCGTCACGTTGTTCGCGAACGGCACCACGGCGGCCGACCGCAGCGCGGCGGACCTGTCCGGCCGCGCCATCGAGATCGTGATCGACCTGGGCGTCGGCGCCAGCGAGGCCACGATCTTCACCACCGACCTGTCGCATGCCTACGTCGAAGAGAACAGCGCCTACTCCTCATGACTCCTCCCGAACTGGTCGCGGCCGACGACCGGATGGCCACCGCGGCCGAGAAGGCCGGCGTGCTGATCGAGGCCCTGCCGTGGCTGCAGCGGTTCCACGGCGCCACCGTCGTCGTCAAGTACGGCGGCAACGCGATGATCGACGACGAGCTCAAGCGCGCCTTCGCCCAGGACATGGTGTTCCTGCGGCTGGCCGGCCTGCGCCCGGTCGTCGTGCACGGCGGTGGCCCGCAGATCACCGCGATGCTGAGCAGGCTCGGCATCGAAGGTGAGTTCCGCGGCGGCCTGCGCGTCACCACCCCCGAGACCATGGACATCGTCCGCATGGTCCTGGTCGGGCAGGTGAGCCGCGAGCTGGTCGGGCTCATCAATGCCCACGGCCCGTACGCGGTCGGCATCTCCGGCGAGGACGCGCAGCTGTTCACCGCCGAACGCAAGCAGGCCACCGTGAACGGCGAGTCCGTCGACGTCGGCCTGGTCGGCGAGGTCGCCTCGGTCAACCCGGACGCGGTGCTGGACATCGTCAACGCGGGCCGCATCCCCGTGGTGTCCACAGTGGCCCCCGACGCCGACGGCGTGGTGCACAACGTCAACGCCGACACCGCGGCCGGCGCGCTCGCCGCCGCGCTGGACGCCGAGAAGCTGGTCGTGCTGACCGACGTCGAGGGCCTCTACGCCAACTGGCCGGACCGCTCGTCGCTGATCGACCGGATCCGCGTGGACCGGCTCGAGGAGCTGCTGCCGACCCTGGCCAGCGGCATGATCCCGAAGATGGAGGCCTGCGTGCGCGCGGTGCGCGGCGGCACCCGCCGCGCCCACGTGATCGACGGCCGCATCGCCCACTCGGTCCTGCTCGAGGTGTTCACCTCCCGCGGGATCGGCACCATGGTCCTCCCCGAACAGGAGTCCTGATGGACGAGCTCTCCTCCAACGCGGACGGCAGGCAGCACTGGCAGTCCGCGCTCATGGACAACTACGGCACCCCCGGCCTGACCCTGGTGCGCGGCGAGGGCGCCCGGGTCTGGGACGCCGACGGCGCCGAGTACGTCGACCTGGTCGGCGGCATCGCGGTCAACGCGCTGGGTCACGCCCACCCGGACATCGTGGCCGCGGTGACCGAGCAGATCACCAAGCTGGGCCACACCTCCAACCTCTACGTCAACCCGGTGACCGTCGAGCTGGCCGAGGCGCTGCTCGACGTCGCCGGCCTGACCGGACAGGGCAAGGTCCTGTTCGTCAACTCCGGCGCGGAGGCCAACGAGGCGGCGCTGAAGATCAGCAGGCTGACCGGCCGCACCAAGGTCATCGCCTGCGAGGGCGCCTTCCACGGCCGCACCATGGGCTCCCTGTCCCTGACCGGCCAGCCCGGCAAGAAGCAACCGTTCGAGCCGCTGGTCCCGGGTGTCGTGCACGTCCCGTTCGGCGACGTGGACGCCCTGCGCGAGGCCGTCGACGCCGAGACCGCCGCGGTGTTCCTCGAGCCGATCCTCGGCGAGGGCGGCGTCATTCCCGCGCCCGACGGCTACCTGCAGGCCGCGCGAGAGATCACCAAGGCCGCCGGAGCGCTGCTGGTGCTCGACGAGGTGCAGACCGGCATCGGCCGCACCGGTGACTGGTTCGCCTTCCAGCGGGCCGGGATCACCCCCGACGTCATCACCCTGGCCAAGGGCCTCGGCGGCGGCCTGCCGCTGGGCGCGGTGATCGGCGTCGGCGAGGCGGGCGAGTTGTTCAAGCCCGGCCAGCACGGCACCACGTTCGGCGGGAACCCGGTCTGCTGCGCGGCCGGGCTCGCGGTGCTGCGCGCGATCTCCCGCGACGGCCTGATCGACCACGTCTCCCGCGTGGGCAAGGACATCGCCGCCGGCGTCGAGGAGATGGCCCACCCGCTGGTCACGGGCGTGCGCGGCGCCGGCCTGCTGATCGGCATCACGCTCGCCGAGCCCGTCTCGCCCGCCGTCGCCAAGGCCGCCCAGGCCGCGGGCTACCTGGTCAACCCGGTCGCTCCCGACACGATCCGGCTGGCCCCGCCCCTGATCCTGAGCCAGGAGCAGGCCGGGGGCTTCCTCGCCGCGCTGCCCGGCGCGCTCGACACCACCACCACGAAGGACTGACTGCCCGATGCTCCGCCACTTCCTGCGCGACGACGACCTGACCCCGGACGAACAGCTCGCCGTCCTCGACCTGGCCGCCGAGCTGAAGAAGGACCCGCTGTCGAACCGGGCACTGGCCGGCCCGAAGTCGGTGGCCGTGCTGTTCGAGAAGAACTCGACACGGACGCGGCTGTCGTTCGAGGTCGGCATCGCCCAGCTGGGCGGCCACCCGATCATCGTGGACGGCCGCTCGATGCAGCTCGGCCGTGAGGAGACGATCGAGGACACCGCGCGGGTGCTCTCGCGCTACGTCGACGCCGTCGTCTGGCGCACCTTCGCCCAGCAGCGCATCGTGGCGATGGCCTCGGCCGCCACGGTCCCGGTGGTCAACGCCCTCACCGACGAGTTCCACCCGTGCCAGGTGCTGGCGGACCTGCAGACCATCCGCGAGCGCAAGGGCAAGCTGGCCGGGCTGACGCTGACCTACCTCGGCGACGGCGCCAACAACATGGCCCACTCGCTGCTGCTCGGCGGGGTCACCGCGGGCCTGCACGTGCGGGTCGTGGCGCCGGAGGGCTTTCAGCCGGACGCCGACGTGGTGACCGACGCCAAGAAGCGGGCGGCGGAGACCGGCGGCAGCGTCGGCCTGTTCACCGAGCCGCACGCCGCGGTCGAGGGCGCCGATGTCCTGGTCACCGACACCTGGACCTCTATGGGCCAGGAGAACGACGGCATGGACCGGGTCACGCCGTTCAAGAAGCTGCAGGTCAACACCGAGCTGCTGGCCGAGGCGGGGGACGACGCGATCGTGCTGCACTGCCTGCCCGCCCACCGCGGCTGGGAGATCACCGACGAGGTGATCGACGGCCCGGCCAGCGCGGTGTGGGACGAGGCCGAGAACCGCCTGCACGCCCAGAAGGCGCTGCTGGTCTGGCTCCTGGAGCAGGAGGCTTCGCGACGATGAACCGCGCCGCCCGGCAGGCCCGCATCGTCGAGCTGGTCTCGTCGATGGCCATCCGCAGCCAGACCGAGCTGGCGAAGCTGCTGGCGGCGGAGGGCGTCGAGGTCACGCAGGCTACGTTGTCCAGGGACCTCGACGAGCTGGGCGCGGTCAAGCTGCGGGGCGCGGACTCCGGTGCGCCGGTGTACGTGATCCCCGAGGACGGCAGCCCGGTGCGCGGGGTCCAGGGCGGGACGTCGCGGCTGTCCCGGCTGCTTGCGGAGCTGATGGTGTCGGTGGACTCGTCCGGGAACCTGACGGTGCTGCGCACCCCGCCGGGCGCGGCGCAGTTCCTGGCCAGCGCGATCGACCGGGCCGCGCTGGAGGAGGTGGTCGGGTCGATCGCGGGCGACGACACCGTCGCGGTGATCGCCAGGGAGCCGCTCACCGGCCGGGACCTGGCCGACCGGTTCTCGGCGCTGGCGCGGCGTTCCTCTACTTTGGACTTGCACGACGACGGATGAGCGAAGGCTGAGACGAACACATGGCAGACAACGGCCAACCGGGGATCGCGCTCTGGGGCGGGCGCTTCAGCAGCGGACCGGCCGAGGCGATGGCGGCGCTGAGCGCGTCGACCCACTTCGACTGGCGGCTGGCGCCCTACGACATCGCCGGTTCCCGGGCCCACGCCAGGGTGCTGCACCGGGCCGGTCTCCTCACCGAGGACGAGCTGACCCGGATGCTCGCCGCGCTGGACGCGCTCGCCACGGACGTCGCCTCGGGTGAGTTCACGCCGACGGTCGCCGACGAGGACGTGCACACCGCGCTCGAGCGCGGCCTGATCGAGCGCGCCGGCGCCGAGCTGGGTGGCAAGCTACGTGCCGGCCGGTCCCGCAACGACCAGGTCGCCACCCTGTTCCGGATGTGGCTGCGCGACGCGGGCAAGCGCGTCGCGGCCGGCACGCTGGACGTCGTCGACGCCCTGGTCGCCCAGGCGCGCCGCCACCCGGACGCGATCCTGCCGGGCCGCACCCACCTCCAGCACGCCCAGCCGGTGCTGCTGGCGCACCACCTGCTCGCGCACGCGCAGTCGCTGCTGCGTGACGTGAGCCGGCTGCGCGACTGGGACGCCCGCACGGCCGAGTCGCCCTACGGTTCGGGCGCGCTGGCCGGGTCGTCGCTCGGGCTCGACCCGGAGGCCGTGGCGGCCGAGCTGGGTTTCGCCACCAGCGTGGACAACTCGATCGACGGCACCGCGTCCCGCGACTTCGCCGCCGAGTTCGCGTTCGTGCTGGCCATGCTGGGTGTGAACCTCTCCCGCCTCGCCGAAGAGGTCATTATCTGGAACACCGCCGAGTTCGGCTACGTGACGCTCGACGACGCGTGGGCGACCGGCAGTTCGATCATGCCGCAGAAGAAGAACCCCGACGTCGCCGAGCTGACGCGCGGCAAGTCCGGACGGCTGATCGGCAACCTGACCGGCCTGCTCGCCACGCTCAAGGGCATGCCGCTGGCCTACAACCGGGACCTGCAGGAGGACAAGGAACCGGTCTTCGACTCGGTCGAGCAGCTGGAGCTGCTGTTCCCGGCCATCGCCGGGATGGTCGGCACCCTAACCTTCCACACCGGGCGCCTGGCCGAGCTCGCCCCGGCCGGTTTCACGCTCGCCACCGACATCGCCGAGTGGCTGGTGCGGCAGGGCGTGCCGTTCCGCGTCGCGCACGAAGCGGCGGGGGAGTGTGTGCGGGTGGCCGAGGCGCGCGGCGCGGGCCTCGACGAGCTCACCGACGAGGAGCTGGAGAAGATCAGTCCGGCGCTCACCCCGCGGGTGCGGGAGGTGCTGACCGTCGAGGGCTCGGTGGCTTCCCGCGACGCCCGCGGCGGCACCGCCCCGGCACGCGTGGCCGAGCAGCTGGAGCGGCTCGTCGCGCGGGTCGCCGACCACCGGCAGTGGATCGGGTGAACCTCGACCACCTGGTCTACGCGACACCGGACCTCGCCGGGACGGTGGCGGACCTGCGCGGGCGCGGGATCGACCTCGTGCCCGGCGGCCCGCACCCGGGGCGCGGCACGCGAAACCACCTGACCGGGCTCGGCGACGGGGCCTACCTGGAGGTCATCGGCCCCGACCCGGAGCAGGAGGCGCCGGACGGGCCGCGCTGGTTCGGCATCGACGACCTGGCCGGTCCGCGGCTGGCCGCCTGGGCGGTCCGGGTGCCGGATCTGGCCGCGGCGCTGGTGCGGTCGCGCGCCGCCGGCTACTCGTTCGGCGACCCGCGGCCGATGTCGCGACGGCGGCCGGACGGCGTGCTGCTGAGCTGGTCGATGGCCTTTCCCGTGGAGGCCGGGGAAGTGGTGCCGTTCCTCATCGACTGGCAGGACTCGCCGCACCCGGGCGAAAACCTGCCCGTGAGCGCCTCGCTGGAGTCGCTGACCGGGGTTCACCCCGACCCGGGCCTGGTCGCGGGCCCGCTCGCCGCGGTGGACGCCGCGCTGACGGTCGTCACCGGCCCCGCCCCGCGGCTGGAGGCGGTGCTCGCCACGCCCGGCGGCCAGGTGGTGCTGCGATGACCGGACGCCTGTTCAAACGCGAGGAGCTGGCGATCGACCCGGTCGACCTGGCCCGCGTCCTGCTCGGTTCGGTGCTGGAGTGCGCGAGTCCCGCGGGCGTCGTGCGCGCGCGGCTGGTCGAGGTGGAGGCCTACCGCGGGGAGGACGATCCCGCGTCGCACTGCTACCGCGGGCGCACCGCACGCAACACGGTCATGTGGGGCCCCGCAGGTCACCTGTACGTGTACTTCGTCTACGGCATGCACTTCTGCGCCAACGTGGTCGGCCGGGAGGACGGCGAGGCGGGAGCGGTGCTGTTGCGCGCCGCCGAGATCACCGAGGGGGCCGATGTGGCGCGGTCCCGGCGCAAGGCCGCGCGCACGGACGTCGAGCTGGCCCGCGGGCCGGCCCGGCTGACCTCCGCGCTCGGCATCGGCCCGCAGCACAACGGAGCCGACCTGGTGGACCCGCATTCGCCGGTGCGCCTGCTGACGGGGGAGGAGGTGCCCGCCGAGCGCGTCCGGTCCGGCCCGCGGGTCGGGGTGGCGGCGGCGATGGACACCCCGTGGCGGTTCTGGATCGACGACTCCCCTGCCGTGTCGCTCTACCGGCGCGGCGGACGGGCCCGCCCCGCCAAATAGTCCGTTGACCTCGTAGGAGAGTATCGAGCCGTGAGCGAACACATCCTCGACGAACTGTCCTGGCGTGGGCTGATCGCGCAGTCCACCGACATCGACGCGCTGCGGAAGGACCTGGACGCCGGTCCGCTCACCCTCTATGGCGGCTTCGACCCGACCGCGGAAAGCCTGCACGCCGGCCACCTCGTCCAGCTGCTGACGCTCGCCCGGTTCCAGCAGGCCGGCCACCGGCCGATCGTGCTCGGTGGGGGAGCGACCGGGCAGATCGGCGACCCGCGCGACATCGGTGAGCGCTCGCTGGTCACGCCCGAGGTGACCGCCGCCCGCCTGGAGAAGATCCGGGTGCAGCTGGAGAAGTTCGTGACCTTCGACGACTCGCCGACCGGGGCGATCGTCGAGAACAACCTGAACTGGTTCAAGGACGTGTCGGCGCTGGACTTCCTGCGGGACGTCGGCAAGCACTTCTCGGTGAACGTGATGCTGGCGCGGGAGACGGTGAAGCGGCGCCTGGCCTCCGACGGCATCTCCTACACCGAGTTCAGCTACCTGCTCCTGCAGTCCTACGACTACCTGACGCTGTTCCGGAAGTACGGGACGAAGCTGCAGATCGGCGGCTCGGACCAGTGGGGCAACATCGTCGGCGGGGTGGACTACATCCGCAAGGTCGACGGCGCGAGCGTGCACGCGCTGACCACACCGCTGGTCACCGACTCCGAGGGCCGCAAGTTCGGCAAGTCCACCGGGGGCGGGAACCTCTGGCTCGACCCGGAGTTGACCTCGCCGTACGCGTGGTTCCAGTACTTCGTGAACGTCGCGGACTCCGACGTCCTGCCCTACCTGCGCATGCTGACGTTCGTGCCGCGCGAGGAGATCGACGAGATCGCGCGGCTGACCGAGGAGAAGCCGCACCTGCGGGCCGGTCAGCGCCGGCTCGCCGAGGAGCTGACCACGCTCGTGCACGGGGAGGACCAGACACGCCAGGTCATCGCCGCGAGCCAGGCCCTGTTCGGCCGCGGTGAGCTGGCGGAGCTGGACGCCCGCACGCTCGACGCGGTCATGGCCGAGGTGCCGGTGGGCGAGGTGCGGCTCGCGGACGAGCCGACGATCGTCGACCTCCTCGTGGCCACGGGTCTCGTGGACAGCAAGGGCGCGGCGCGCCGCACCGTGAAGGAGGGCGGCGCGTACGTGAACAACGCGAAGATCGCCGACGAGGAGTGGCGGCCGGAGCGGGCGGACGCGCTGCACGGGACGTGGCTCGTGGTCCGCCGGGGCAAGCGGAACACCGCTGGGGTCAAATTACTGGCCTGACCAGGGGAAACGCGGTTAAGGGACCCCCCTGTTCGGGCCCCATTTCGGGGCATGTAATCTTCTCTTCGTCGCCAGGGAGACCGGGCCGGGGCCGAGAGCCCCAGGAGCGCGGGGTACCGGGCGGGGGGTCACGAACCAAGCTCCCACCGATGGTGGTAGAGTGGGTGACCGCCGCCGGATGAAACCACAGCGTAATTGGAGTTGCGAGACTTCGTGCGCTGGAGGGGTCGTCGGGTGACACAACAAAGCGTGTTGTTTGAGAACTCAACAGTGTATTGATGAGCTAAAGCCAGTTGATTAGCTAGAACCCTTTGTGGGTTCCTTTGAGGCTATGAGAATAGCCGGGTTTGATTTTCTGACATTGTTGGAGAGTTTGATCCTGGCTCAGGACGAACGCTGGCGGCGTGCTTAACACATGCAAGTCGAACGCTGAAGCATCTTCGGGTGTGGATGAGTGGCGAACGGGTGAGTAACACGTGGGTAACCTGCCCTGTACTTTGGGATAAGCCCTGGAAACGGGGTCTAATACCGAATATGACCTGTCGAGGCATCTCGGTGGGTGGAAAGTTTCGGCGGTACGGGATGGGCCCGCGGCCTATCAGCTTGTTGGTGGGGTAGTGGCCTACCAAGGCGACGACGGGTAGCCGGCCTGAGAGGGTGACCGGCCACACTGGGACTGAGACACGGCCCAGACTCCTACGGGAGGCAGCAGTGGGGAATATTGCACAATGGGCGGAAGCCTGATGCAGCGACGCCGCGTGAGGGATGACGGCCTTCGGGTTGTAAACCTCTTTCGCCAGGGACGAAGCGTAAGTGACGGTACCTGGAGAAGAAGCACCGGCTAACTACGTGCCAGCAGCCGCGGTAATACGTAGGGTGCAAGCGTTGTCCGGAATTATTGGGCGTAAAGAGCTCGTAGGCGGCTTGTCGCGTCTGCTGTGAAAATCCGGGGCTTAACTCCGGACCTGCAGTGGATACGGGCAGGCTTGAGTTCGGTAGGGGAGACTGGAATTCCTGGTGTAGCGGTGAAATGCGCAGATATCAGGAGGAACACCGGTGGCGAAGGCGGGTCTCTGGGCCGATACTGACGCTGAGGAGCGAAAGCGTGGGGAGCGAACAGGATTAGATACCCTGGTAGTCCACGCTGTAAACGTTGGGCGCTAGGTGTGGGCGACTTCCACGTTGTCCGTGCCGTAGCTAACGCATTAAGCGCCCCGCCTGGGGAGTACGGCCGCAAGGCTAAAACTCAAAGGAATTGACGGGGGCCCGCACAAGCGGCGGAGCATGTGGATTAATTCGATGCAACGCGAAGAACCTTACCTGGGCTTGACATGCACTGGAAACCGGCAGAGATGTCGGCCCCCTTGTGGCCGGTGTGCAGGTGGTGCATGGCTGTCGTCAGCTCGTGTCGTGAGATGTTGGGTTAAGTCCCGCAACGAGCGCAACCCTTGTCCTGTGTTGCCAGCGCGTAATGGCGGGGACTCGCGGGAGACTGCCGGGGTCAACTCGGAGGAAGGTGGGGATGACGTCAAGTCATCATGCCCCTTATGTCCAGGGCTTCACACATGCTACAATGGCTGGTACAGAGGGCTGCGATACCGTGAGGTGGAGCGAATCCCTTAAAGCCGGTCTCAGTTCGGATCGCAGTCTGCAACTCGACTGCGTGAAGTCGGAGTCGCTAGTAATCGCAGATCAGCAACGCTGCGGTGAATACGTTCCCGGGCCTTGTACACACCGCCCGTCACGTCATGAAAGTCGGTAACACCCGAAGCCCATGGCCCAACCCCTTGTGGGAGGGAGTGGTCGAAGGTGGGACTGGCGATTGGGACGAAGTCGTAACAAGGTAGCCGTACCGGAAGGTGCGGCTGGATCACCTCCTTTCTAAGGAGCAATTCACTTCCATCCCTTGGGGATGGAGTGGCTGAGTCTAGTGCCCGAGTGTGGTGCTGCTCAGACGCTCAAGGAATTGTGGACGGCTGGCTGATGCTCATCGGGGGATGGAGGTTCTGGTTTAGTACTGTCGGTAACGGCGTGGAACGACTGGAGCGAAGTCCGCTGGTGGGTGCTTGTTGGTACGCTGTTGGGTCCTGAGGCAACACGGTGTGTTGTTTCTGGGTGTGGTGTTTGAGAATTGCAGAGTGGATGCGAGCATCTTTGTGGTCAAGTTGTTAAGGGCACATGGTGGATGTCTTGGCATCAGGAGCCGATGAAGGACGTGGGAGGCTGCGATAAGCCTCGGGGAGCTGTCAACCGAGCTGTGATCCGAGGGTGTCCGAATGGGGAAACCCAGCACCTGTTATGAGGTGTTACCCGTACCTGAATATATAGGGTACGTGGGGGGAACGCGGGGAAGTGAAACATCTCAGTACCCGTAGGAAGAGAAAACACTAGTGATTCCGTGAGTAGTGGCGAGCGAAAGCGGAGGAGGCTAAACCGTGCGCATGTGATACCTGTCAGGGGTTGTGTGTGCGGGGTTGTGGGACCTGCCTTCCAGGAGCTGACACTCCTGGCACGATGCTGCATGGCTAGTGGAACCGCCTGGGATGGTGGACCGGAGTGGGTGAGAGTCCCGTACGCGAAAGCTGTGTTGGTGTGGTGTGGTGGTGTTCCCGAGTAGCAGCGAGCTCGTGGAATTTGCTGTGAATCTGCCGGGACCACTCGGTAAGCCTAAATACTTCCTGGTGACCGATAGCGGACGAGTACCGTGAGGGAAAGATGAAAAGTACCCCGGGAGGGGAGTGAAAGAGTACCTGAAACCGTGTGCCTACAAGCCGTCAGGGCCATCTTTGTGATGGTGATGGCGTGCCTTTTGAAGAATGAGCCTGCGAGTTAGTGCTGCGTGGCGAGGTTAACCCGTGTGGGGTAGCCGTAGCGAAAGCGAGTCTGAATAGGGCGTGTGAGTCGCGTGGTCTAGACCCGAAGCGGAGTGATCTACCCATGGCCAGGCTGAAGCGAGGGTAAGACCTCGTGGAGGGCCGAACCCACCAGGGTTGAAAACCTGGGGGATGAGTTGTGGGTAGGGGTGAAAGGCCAATCAAACTCCGTGATAGCTGGTTCTCCCCGAAATGCATTTAGGTGCAGCGTCGCATGTTTCGTGGTGGGGGTAGAGCTACTGGATGGCCTAGGGGCCTTACCGGGTTACCGAAGTCAACCAAACTCCGAATACCATCACGTGAGAGTGCGGCAGTGAGACGGCGGGGGATAAGCTTCGTCGTCGAGAGGGAAACAGCCCAGAACACCGGCTAAGGCCCCTAAGTGTGTGCTTAGTGGGAAAGGATGTGGGGTCGCTGAGACAACCAGGAGGTTGGCTTAGAAGCAGCCACCCTTGAAAGAGTGCGTAATAGCTCACTGGTCAAGTGGTCCTGCGCCGATAATGTAGCGGGGCTGAAGTACACCGCCGAAGCCGTGTCAATAACACATTACATCGGTTTTCATCTTCGGGTGATTATCTAGTGGTGTTGTTGGGTAGGGGAGCGTCCTGCATCCAGGGAAGCGGCCGTGGAAGCGAGTCGTGGAGGGTGTGGGAGTGAGAATGCAGGCATGAGTAGCGAATGCAGAGTGAGAAACTCTGCCGCCGGATGACCAAGGGTTCCTGGGTCAAGTTAATCTGCCCAGGGTAAGTCGGGACCTAAGGCGAGGCCGACAGGCGTAGTCGATGGACAACGGGTTGATATTCCCGTACCCGCGTATGTTCGCCCATGATGAGGCGCATGATACTAACCGCCCTGAACTGTGAGGCTCTTCGGAGTTGATCGGGGACGCGCGGGACCTGAGTGTGTAGTAGTCAAGCGATGGGGTGACGCAGGAAGGTAGCTCCGCCAGTGAGTGGTTGTACTGGTGTAAGCGTGTAGCCTGGGACATAGGCAAATCCGTGTCCCGTTGAGGGTGAGACGTGATGCGTAGCCGTTGAGGCGAAGTAGGGTGATCCTCTGCTGCCGAGAAAAGCCTCTAGCGAGAACATGTGCGGCCCGTACCCCAAACCGACACAGGTGGTCAGGTAGAGAATACTAAGGCGGTCGGGTGAACTGTGGTTAAGGAACTCGGCAAAATGCCCCCGTAACTTCGGGAGAAGGGGGGCCAAAGCACTTGAAGCCCTTTGCGGGCTAGGGTGAGTTGGCCGCAGAGACCAGCGGAAAGCGACTGTTTACTAAAAACACAGGTCCATGCGAAGTCGTAAGACGAGGTATATGGACTGACGCCTGCCCGGTGCTGGAACGTTAAGAGGACCGGTTAGCTCCCTTTGGGGGCGAAGCTGAGAATTTAAGCGCCAGTAAACGGCGGTGGTAACTATAACCATCCTAAGGTAGCGAAATTCCTTGTCGGGTAAGTTCCGACCTGCACGAATGGCGTAACGACTTTCCGGCTGTCTCAACCACAGGCCCGGTGAAATTGCACTACGAGTAAAGATGCTCGTTACGCGCGGCAGGACGGAAAGACCCCGGGACCTTTACTATAGCTTGGTATTGGTTTTCGGTTCGGCTTGTGTAGGATAGGTGGGAGACTGTGAAGCGGGGACGCTAGTTCTCGTGGAGTCGTTGTTGAAATACCACTCTGGTCGGATTGGGAATCTAACCTAGGGCCCTGATCGGGTTCAGGGACAGTGCCTGGTGGGTAGTTTAACTGGGGCGGTTGCCTCCTAAAAGGTAACGGAGGCGCCCAAAGGTTCCCTCAGCCTGGTTGGCAATCAGGTGTTGAGTGTAAGTGCACAAGGGAGCTTGACTGTGAGACTGACGGGTCGAGCAGGTGCGAAAGCAGGGACTAGTGATCCGGCATCTCCTGGTGGAAGGGATGTCGCTCAACGGATAAAAGGTACCCCGGGGATAACAGGCTGATCTTGCCCAAGAGTCCATATCGACGGCATGGTTTGGCACCTCGATGTCGGCTCGTCGCATCCTGGGGCCGGAGTAGGTCCCAAGGGTTGGGCTGTTCGCCCATTAAAGCGGCACGCGAGCTGGGTTTAGAACGTCGTGAGACAGTTCGGTCCCTATCCGCCGCGCGCGTAGGAGACTTGAGGAAGGCTGTCCCTAGTACGAGAGGACCGGGACGGACGAACCTCTGGTATGCCAGTTGTCACGCCAGTGGCATGGCTGGTTAGCTACGTTCGGAAGGGATAACCGCTGAAGGCATCTAAGCGGGAAGCCTGTTCCTAGATGAGGTCTCCCACCCCTTTGTGGGTTAAGGCCCCCAAGAGACGATTGGGTTGATAGGCCAGACATGGACGCACAGTAATGTGTTTTTGAGTGGACTGGTACTAATAGGCCGAGGACTTGCCCACAAAGCTGCTACGCATCCGCTCTGCAACTCTGAAACACCACACCAGTTGGAACATCTCTGGTGTTGTTTCGGAGAGTTTCGGTGGTTATGGCGGTAGGGAAACGCCCGGTCCCATTCCGAACCCGGAAGCTAAGCCTGCCAGCGCCGATGGTACTGCACCCCCGCGGGTGTGGGAGAGTAGGACACCGCCGAACACCCTTTCCCAAGGGCCCGTTAGGATAGCCGATTGGCTCGCCTGACGGGCCTTTGGTGTGTTTACTGATCTTCACAACCTAGAAAGAGGAGGCCCAGGTGGCGGACTTCGGGCGGCGCGACTTCGACGGCGCTGCATCCGATCGCCCCCGGCGCCGCGATACGGCTCCCGGCGCAGGACGATCGGGAGCGCAGCGAGGCACCCCGCGAGGCAAGGCGGGACAGGGTGGCCGGTCGGGCGGATATGGCCGGCAGGACGACAAACGATCCGGCGGACGCGACTTCGGCGACCGCCGAGGCGGCGAGAGCAACCGCTCGAGCTGGAACCGCGACGACGACCGCCGCGGGAACAACCGCGGCGCCGACGACCGGCGTGGCGACCGCCCGGGCTGGAACCGAGACGAAAACCGCCGCGGCGGCTGGAACCGCGATGACAGCCGTGGCGGCCGCCCGTCCGAGGGGCGCGGTGGCGGGAACCGGGACGACAAGCGTGGCGGCCGCCCCTCCGAAGGGCGCGGTGGCGGGAACCGCGACGACAAGCGTGGCGAGCGCTCCTTCGACAACCGTGGCGGCCGCCCCTCCGAAGGGCGTGGCGGCTGGAACCGCGACGACAAGCGTGGCGGGCGTCCGTCCGAGGGCCGTGGCGGTGAGCGCCGGGACGTCAACCGCGGTGAGCGTTCGTTCGACAACCGCGGGGGCCGTTCGTCCGAGGGGCGCGGCGGCTGGAACCGCGATGCCAACCGTGGTGGGCGCTCGTTCGACAACCGTGGCGGGCGTGACGACCGGCGCGGTGGCCACTCCTCCGAGGGGCGCCGCGACTTCGACCGTGGCGGCCGGTCCGCCGAGGGCCGCGACGAGCGTCGCGACTTCAACCGCGGCGGCCGCTCGTCCGAGGGCCGTGGTGGCGAGCGTCGCGACTTCAACCGTGGTGGGCGTTCGTTCGACAGCCGTGGCGGTCGTTCTTCCGAGGGGCGCCGCGACGAGCAGCGCGGTGGCCGCTCCTTCGACGAGCGTCGTGGGGAGCGGCCGGGCTGGAAGCGCGACGACGACCGGCGTGGCGGCGGCTACGGCAAGCGGGACGACGACCGTTCCGGCCCGCGCCGTGACGACACCCGGTCCGGCGGGCGCCGGTTCGACGACCGCGACTCCGGCCGGACGCGCGGCAAGTTCGACCGGGACGACCGGCCGGGCTGGAAGCGCGACGAACGGTCCGAGGCTGCCGCGGAAACGACGGAGGAGCGGCCGGACGAGGCTCCGGCCCTGAACTCCGAGGCCGCCGCGATCAGCGAGGGCGAGACCGCCGCCAAGGCGGACACGACCGGCACCGAGCTCGTGGACGCTACCGGCGCTGCCGGTGACGACAGCACCTTCGAGGAGCGCGCTGCGGACACCCTGGACGGAAGCGCGGGCGCTGCCGACCGAGAGGCCGCGGGCAGGCCCGGCGACGATGCCGCGGGCAGGCCCGCCCCGCACGTCGGCGAGGCCGGTGCGAGCACCGCGGCCAGGCCCGGCGCTGACTCCGCCGCCAGGCCTGGTGAGGGCGCCGGCACCGCTGACCAGGACACCGCGAACCTCCCGGACCCGGACATCGTCGCCGAAGACGTCGCCGACGGCTTCGGCGACGAGGACATTGCGGACGGCCTCGGCGAGGACGAGACCATCGAGCCGGTGGCCGCGCCGGTCGCCCGGGAGGACGACGTCGAAATCGCCGACGCCGAGTTCCGCGACGCGCGCCGCGAGGAGCGCCGGTCCTTCGACGACCGCCGGGGCAAGCGGGGTGGCCGGGACCTCGACGACGCGGCCCTCGCGCGGGAACTGCTCGAAGCCCCGGAACTGCCCGAGGACATCGAGTACAGCGACCTCGACCCGGACGTCCGGCGCGAGCTCCGCTCCCTGCCGAAGTCGCTCGCCGAGACCGTGGGCAAACATCTCGTCGCGGCGGGCAACCTCATCGACACCGACCCCGAGGCCGCCCTGGCGCACGCCAAGTACGCCAAGACCCGGGCCTCCCGGATCCCCATCGTCCGCGAGGCGCTCGGCCTGGTGTCCTACCACGCCGGCCGCTGGCAGGAAGCCCTGGCCGAGCTGCGGGCCGTCCGCCGGATGACCCACACCGACCAGCACATCGCCGTCATCGCCGACGCCGAACGGGCCCTCGGCCGCCCCGAGCGGGCCCTCGACCTCGCCAAGGAGATGCAGGGCCGCAAGCTGCCGCGCGACGTCGAGATCGAGCTGAAGATCGTCGCCGCCGGGGCGCGGCGCGACCTCGGCCAGGTGGACGCCGCCGTGGTCTCCCTGCAGGGCGACGACCTCGACCCGCGCAAGCGCGACCCGTGGAGCGCCCGGCTGTTCTACGCCTACGCGGACAACCTCGTCGCGGCCGACCGCACCGAGGAAGCCCTCCGCTGGTTCCTGCACGCCGCCGAGGCCGACACCGACGACGAGACCGACGCCGCCGAGCGCGCCGCGGAGCTCGCGAATGGCTGACACCCTCCAGGCCGACTACGACGCGTTCCTGTTCGACCTCGACGGAACTGTCTACCACGGCCCCCGGCCCATCCCGGGGGCCGCGGCGGCGATCCGGCAGCTGCGCGACCAGGGCGCCGCGGTCCGCTTCGTCACCAACAACGCCTCCAAGGCGCCCGGTGACGTCGCGGACCACCTCCGCGCGCTCGACATCGACGCCACCCCGGACGAGGTCAGCACCAGCGCCCAGGCCGCCGCCCGGCTGCTCGGCGAGCGGCTGCCCGCCGGCGCGGTCGTCCTCGTCGTCGGCACCGACGCCCTCGCCGGCGAGATCACCGCCGCGGGGCTGCGGCCCGTGCGCGAAGCCGGGGACGACGTCGCCGCCGTCGTGCAGGGCCACAACCCCGCCACCGGCTGGGCCGACCTCGCCGAGGCGTGCGTCGCCATCCGCGGCGGCGCCCTGTGGGTCGCCTGCAACGTCGACACCACCCTGCCCACCGAACGCGGCCTGCTGCCCGGGAACGGCTCGATGGTCGCCGCCCTGCGCACGGCAACCGGCGCCACCCCCGAGGTCGCGGGCAAACCCGAGGCGCCGCTGTTCCACACCGCCGCGAAGTCGGCGAACGCGAGCCGTCCGCTCGCGATCGGGGACCGGCTGGACACCGACATCGCGGGCGCGGTCACCGCGGGCATGGACTCGCTGTGCGTGCTCACCGGCGTCGCGACCCCCGCCACCCTCGTCACCGCGGTCCCCGCCGAACGGCCGACCTACCTGGGCGCCGACCTCGGCGCCCTCACCGAACCTGCGGACGAACTGCGCGTCGCCCCGCAGGCCGGCTGGGACGTCCGCCGCGACGGGGACACGCTCGTCGTGACCGGCGACGGCGACCCGCTGGCCCTGCTGCGCACCCTCTGCGCCGTCGCTTGGGACACCGGCGTCACCGGCATCACGCCAGGGGACGGCCGAGCCGGAAAAATCCTCGCGGAGCTGGGGCTGCCGTCCGGCGGCCGACCGATCCGTTAGCGTGGTGACCGTGCAGCACCAACCGACTCCGCAACCCCCGCGGCCGGTCCCCGGGCCGCCGCCGACCGCCGGGCCGCAGCAGGACCCGCGCGCCGGCATCGAGGAGGCCATGGCCGCGCTCGGCGACCTGGACCGCATCCCGCTCGCCGAGCACGTCGAGCGCTTCGACGCCGTGCACGCCGAGCTCACCACCGCTCTGTCCAGCATCGACAAGGTGTGAGGCGATGCCCCGCAGGGCCCGCCTCGACGCCGAACTGGTGCGCCGCGGCCTCGCCCGCTCCCGCGAACACGCCAGCACGCTGATCAGCGAGGGTAAGGTGACCGTCAACGGCATGGTCGCCAGCAAACCCGCCACCGGCGTCGAGACCGGCGCGCCGATCGTGGTGAAAGCCGCCGACGACCCGGGCTGGGCGTCCCGCGGCGCCCACAAGCTGCTCGGCGCGCTCGAGGCCTTCGAACCGGCCGGGCTGTCCGTGGACGGCAAACGCTGCCTGGACGCCGGCGCGTCGACCGGCGGGTTCACCGACGTCCTGCTCCGCCGCGGCGCCGCCCAGGTGGTCGCCGCCGACGTTGGCCGCGGCCTGCTCGACTGGCGGCTGCAGACCGACGAGCGCGTCGTCGTGCTGGACAAGACCAACGTCCGAAACCTCACCCCCGAGCAGTGCGGCGGTCCCGTCGACCTCGTGGTCGGCGACCTGTCGTTCATCTCGCTGCGCCTCGTCCTGCCCGCACTGGCCGCCTGCGCGACCGCGGAGGCCGACCTGGTCCCGATGGTCAAACCGCAGTTCGAGGTCGGCAAGGAACGCCTCGGCAGCGGCGGCGTGGTGCGTGACCCGGAACTGCGCGCCCGTGCCGTCCTGGACGTCCTGGACGCGGCCGCCGGGCTGGGCCTGCACCCGCACGGCGTGGTCGCGAGCCCGCTGCCGGGACCGTCCGGCAACGTCGAGTACTTCGCCTGGCTGCGCCGCGACCCGGCGCCGGACCAGGACGTCGAGCAACTGGTCCGCGACGCGGTCGGGAAGGGGCCCCAGTGAGCGAGCGCCGTGAGGTGCTGCTGGTCATGCACCCCGACCGCGAGACGACCAAGGACGCCGCGCGCGAGGTCGCCACCCGCTTCGACGAGGCCGGCATCGGGCTGCGCGTCATCGACGACGAGGTCAAGGAACTGATCGAGCACGACTCCCTCGACGAGCTGTGCACCCTCGTCGCGCCCGGCGACGACCCCGCCCGCGGCGCCGAGCTGGTGCTCGTGCTCGGCGGCGACGGCACCCTGCTGCGCGCCGCCGAACTGGCCCGCCCCGCCGGGGTGCCGGTGCTGGGCGTCAACCTCGGCCGCGTCGGCTTCCTCACCGAGGCCGATTCGGACGCGCTCACCGAGACCGTCGGGCGGGTCGTCTCCCGCGAGTACACCGTCGAGGAGCGCATGACGATCGACGTCACGGTGTCGGTCGAGGGCCGGGTCGTGGCCCGCACCTGGGCGCTCAACGAGGCCAGCGTCGAGAAGAGCACGCGCGAGCGGATCCTGGACGCGCTCATCGAGGTCGACGGCAGGCCGGTGTCCGCCTTCGGCTGCGACGGTGTGCTGTGCGCCACGCCGACCGGCTCCACCGCCTACGCGTTCTCCGCCGGCGGCCCGGTGATCTGGCCCGACGTCGAGGCGCTGCTCGTCGTCCCCAGCAACGCGCACGCGATGTTTTCCCGCCCGCTGGTCGTCTCGCGCGACTCGGTGATCACCGTCGGCGTCGACCCGTACGGCTCGCCCGCGGTCCTGACCTGCGACGGGCTGCGGCACATCGCCCTGCCGCGCGGCGCCAGGGTCGAGGTCGTGGCCGGTGAGGTCCCGGTCCGGCTGGCCCGCCTGCACCCCGGCCCGTTCACCGACCGGCTGGTCCACAAGTTCTCTCTGCCCGTCAAGAGCTGGCGGGAGCGGCACGCGCGCTGAGGCGAGGCGTCCGCGGATTGTCGGAGCGGACCGCTACGGTGGTCCCGTGCTGGCCGAGATGCGCATCCAGGGCCTCGGAGTGATCGAGGACGCCCTGCTCGAACTGCACCCGGGATTCACCGTGGTCACCGGCGAGACCGGCGCGGGCAAGACCATGGTCGTCACCGGGCTGCACCTGCTGTCCGGGGGACGCGCCGAGGCGTCGAAGGTCCGCAACGGCTCCGGCCGGGCGAGCGTCGAGGGACGTTTCGAAGGCGTGTTCGCCGGTCACGTCGCCCGGATCGTGGCCGACGCGGGCGGGGAGACCGACGAGGACGGCAGCCTCATCGCGCTGCGCTCGGTGGGCGCCGACGGGCGGTCCCGCGCCCACCTCGGCGGCCGTTCGGTGCCGGTGAGCGTGCTGTCCGACCTGGCCGACCGGCTGCTGGCGGTGCACGGGCAGAACGACCAGCTGCGGCTGCTGCGCCCTTCCGAACAACGCGAGGTGCTCGACCGGTTCGCCGGGGACGACGTCGCCGAGCCGCTGCGCCAGTACCGGGAGGTGCGCGACGAGTGGCTGGCGGTGGTCGCGGAGCTGACGGAGCGCACCAGTCGCTCCCGCGAGATGGCGCAGCAGGCGGACCTGCTCAAGCACGGTCTGGATGAGATCGCGGCGGTCGACCCGAAGCCGGGGGAGGACGCGGAGCTGGCCGAGCAGGTCAAGCGGCTCACCGCCACCGAGGAGCTGCGGGCCGCGGCGAGCGGCGCGCAGGCCGCGGTGTCCGGCGCGGCCGACGGCGACCCGGACCAGCCGGGCGCGCTCGGCCTGATCGGCGAGGCCCGGCGGCGGCTGGCCGGCGCGGACGATTCGGCCCTGCGCGACCTGGAGCCGCGGCTGGCCGAGGCCGAGATGCTGCTCAACGACGTCGGCGCCGAGCTGGGCGGCTACCTGGACGGGCTGGACGCCGACCCGGGCCTGCTCGAGCAGATCCTCGCCAGGCAGGCCGAGCTGAAGACCCTGACCCGCAAGTACGCGCCCGACATCGACGGCGTCCTGGCCTGGGCCGAGGACGCGAACTCGCGCCTGGCGTCGATGGACACCTCGGAGGAGGCGCTCGCGGCGCTGGCGGCGCGGCGGGACGAGCTGGCCGCGCAGCTGGCTGTACACGCCGCCGCGGTGTCGGCGGCCCGCACCGTCGCCGCCGCCGAGCTGGCCGGCGCGGTCACCGAGGAGCTGTCCGGCCTGGCGATGGGCCAGGCCCAGATCGAAGTGACGGTGAAGCGCCGGGCCACCGACGCGTCCGACCCGCAGGCGCTGCGGGTGGACGGCGAGCTGGTGCATGCGGGCGGCTCCGGCGTCGACGACGTCGAGCTGATGCTCAAGGCGCACCCGGCCGCGCCCGCGATGCCGGTGCACAAGGCCGCCTCCGGCGGTGAGCTGTCCCGCGTGATGCTCGCGATCGAGGTCGTGCTGGCCGACGCCGACACCGTGCAGACGCTGGTGTTCGACGAGGTCGACGCCGGGGTCGGCGGCCGCGCGGCCATCGAGATCGGGCGGCGCCTCGCCCGCCTCGCGCGCACCCACCAGGTGCTGGTGGTGACCCACCTGCCGCAGGTGGCCGCGTTCGCCGACCGGCACCTGGTGGTCGACAAGGGCACCGCGGAGGGCGTCACGCGCAGCGACGTGAAGACGCTGCGCAAGTCCGAGCGGGTGGTCGAGCTGGCGCGGATGCTCGCCGGGATGGAGAGCACCGAGACCGGGCGGGCGCACGCGGAGGAACTGCTCGCGGTGGCCGACGCGGACAAGGAAGCGGCGGCCAAACCGCGCCGGAAGACAGGCAAGCGCCCCAAGCGCTGACCGTCCACACGCGCCGGTCCGCCGGGGAGATCACGCCGAGAAACCGGATTGTGCACGGCGTGTTGCGAGCGGACATCCGGCTTTCGTTTGCCACCATCGGACGCATGAAGCTTCCCGGTCTGCTCAACCGCAACACCGAGGCCCTCCCCGGCATCGTCGGCGTCGCCCGGGTGGACCGGCGCACGCGCGATCTGCTCCGCCGCGTCGGCCCCGGCGACATCGTGGTGCTGGACCAGATCGACCTGGACCGCGCCACCGCCGACGCGCTCGTCGAGGCCGAGGTTGCCGGGGTGGTCAACGCCTCGCCGTCGATCTCCGGCAGGTTCCCCAACCTGGGGCCGGAGATCCTGGTCAACGCCGGCATCCCGCTGCTGGACAACGTCGGCGGCGAGGTGCTGCGCCGCATCAAGGACGGCAGCCGCATCCGGCTGCACGAGGGCGGCGTCTACGTCGGCGACCGGCACGTCGCCAGCGGCAGCGAGCAGACGCCGGACAGCGTCGCCGACCAGATGATCGAGGCCAAGGCCGGGATGTCCACCCAGCTGGAGGCCTTCTCCGCCAACACCATCGAGTTCCTGCGCCGGGAGCGCACGCTCATCCTCGACGGGGTCGGCGTGCCCGAGGTGCGGGTGCCGCTGCGCGACCGGCACGTGCTGGTCGTCGCGCCGGGCAAGGGGCATGCCGAGGACCTCAAGGCGCTCAGGAAGTACATCGCCGAGCACCGGCCGGTGCTGATCGGCGTGGACGGCGGCGCGGACACCCTGCGCGCGCAGAAGTACCAGCCGGACATCATCGTCGGCGACCCGTTCGGCATCGACGCCGAGACGCTCAAGTGCGGCGCCGAGGTGGTCGTCCCGGCCCAGCCGGACGGGCACGCACCGGGCGTGGCGCGCATCCAGGACCTGGGCATCGGCGCGGTCACCTTCCCCGCGTCCGGAAACCCGGAGGACCTGGCGCTGCTGCTCGCCGACGCACACGAGGCCGGGCTGGTCGTCACCGTCGGATTCCAGGCGACGCTGCGGGAGTTCCTCGACCACGGCCGGTCCGGGTCGAACCCGTCGACGTTCCTGACCCGGCTCAAGCTCGGCACCCGCCTGGTCGACGGCAAGGCGGTCGCCGCGCTGCACCGCAGCCGCGTCTCGCTGGGCGCGGTGGTGCTGCTCGTCGTCGCCGCGCTCGTCGCGGTCGCGGTCGCGCTGCTCATGTCCGACGTCGGCGGGGCGTACCTGGACTGGGCGCGCTCCACCTGGGATTCCTTCACAAGCTGGGTCAAGGG
This sequence comes from Amycolatopsis methanolica 239, assembly GCF_000739085.1. Lineage (NCBI taxonomy): Bacteria > Bacillati > Actinomycetota > Actinomycetes > Pseudonocardiales > Pseudonocardiaceae > Amycolatopsis > Amycolatopsis methanolica. The sequence continues at coordinate 2,798,579 of NZ_CP009110.1, forward strand.
GCTCTTCACGTGATTTCTCTGCGGTACCACATCGTCTCGATCGCGGCGGTGTTCCTGGCGCTGGCGGTCGGCGTCGTGCTCGGGTCGACGGCGCTGAACGGGGCGCTGCTGTCCGGGCTGTCGGACGAGAAGGGCAAGCTCGCGTCGCAGGTGTCCGACCTGGAGGCCCAGCGCAACGCGCTGAACGCGCGGCTGTCCGACGCGGACGCCTTCGCGGGCTCGCTCGGCCCGAAGGTCGTCGCGAGCGCCCTGGACCGGCGCTCGGTCGTGCTCGTCACGACGCAGGAGGCGAACCCGGCCGACCGCGACGCGCTGCGGCAGCTCATCGAGGCCTCCGGTGCGCGGGTGTCGGGGGAGCTGCAGCTCACGGACTCGTTCACCGATCCGGCGAAGGCGGACCAGCTGCGCCAGGTGGTGACCCGGCTGCAGCCGGCCGGTTCGACGTTCCCGACGGCGGGTGACCCGGGCACGCTTGCCGGCGCGCTCGTCGGTTCGGTGCTGCTGCTCAACAAGGACACCGCGCAGCCGCAGTCCACAACGGACGAACTGGCCGCGGCGATCGCGGGCCTGCAGGACGGCGGGTTCGCCAACGCCAGCCCGGGCATCGGACCGGGCCAGCTGGCACTGGTGCTGACCGGCGGCCAGGCGACGGGCGACGGGGCCGGTGACAAGGCCGCGACGCTGGCCCGGTTCGCGGCGCAGCTGGACCGCTCCGGCGCGGGCACGGTGCTCGCGGGCGACCCGGCGTCGGCCGAGGGCACCGGCGCGATCGGCTTCGTGCGGGCCGACACCTCGGCGACCTCCATCCTGTCCACTGTGGACAACGCGAACACCGCGGCCGGGCGGATCAGCGCGGTGCTGGCGCTCAAGGAGCAGCTGGACGGCGGGACCGGGCGGTACGGCATCGCGGGCAACGCGCAGTCGCCCGCGCCCGGGGTCGCGCAGCCCGGAAGCTGATCACCGTAGCTGCCCGCCGGGGTTAGCCAGGCGGGCAGCGTATAACGACCTATACCGCGTGGCTTTGAGCGGTCAGCGGCGCGGGAGGGGCCCGCCCGCGGGCTGGCGACCCTGAAGGGCGCTCGGCCAGGCCATCACGTTCCGGCGAGGCGCTCCACCACCGGGATCGCCGCTTCCAGTGCGTGGGCGTTGATCGTGACGTAGGACAGGCCGAACTCGTCCCGGCGGCGGCGCAACGTGTCAACCACCGTGGCCGTGTCGCCGGTCAGCACCGCGAGGTTCGTGTTGTCCCGCGTGGCCGCCGGGTCGATCCCGAAATGCCGCAGCCACTCCGGGACCGGGCCGGCGCGGGATGCTGCACCGGCGTGAACGTGCCGTCGGCGAACAGCTTCCGCACCGCCTGGATCGCCTCACCCACCTGCCGCACCCGCTCGCCCGCGCTGCCGAACGGCACGCCCAGCAGCTCCGCCGTGCCGCCCGCGTCCCCGCGTCCCGCGCCCAGACCCAGCTCGAACCGGCCCTCGGACAGCTGGTCGAGCGTCGCGGTCTCCCAGGCGATGCGGCCGGGGGAGTGCATCGGCGCGGCGAGCACGAACGTGCCGATCCGCAGCCGGGAGCTCGACGCGGCGACCGCGGCCAGCGCCGGGACCGACGCCTGCACCCCGGCTGCCCGGTGACCACCCCGAACCGGAAACGGCGATCGGCCATGAAAAACCAGTCCTTCCCCAGATGATCTCGCGCTAAGATCGAAAGCACTCCACGGGACCGTGCCTACCGCCGAACCACAGCCACAGAGGCAGCGCCGCGAAACGTGTCCGGAGCGGGCGGCACTGTCAGTTCGTGATGCCCGTTTTCTCGCGGAATTCATGCACGTCGGTCTCGGCCTGCCCATCGGCAGCCCCGAACAGCTCACCGACTGGGCCCGTCTGGCCGACGACGGCCCGTTCCGCACCCTCGGCCTGCTCGACCGGATCGTCTACGACAACCCCGAGCCGCTGGTCACCCTCGCGGTGCTCGCCGGCGCCACCACCCGCGTCCGCCTGCAGACCGAGGTTCTGCTGGCGCCGCTGCGCGAACCCGCCCTGCTCGCCAAGCAGGCCGCCACCCTGGACCGCCTCTCCGGCGGCCGCTTCACCCTCGGCCTCGGGGTCGGCGGCAGCGCCGACGACCACCAGGCCACCGGCACCGACCCGCGTCAGCGGCCGGATCCTCGACGAGCAGATGACCCGCATGCGGCGGATCTGGTCCGGCGCCGAAGGGATCGGGCCCGCCCCGGCCACGCCCGGCGGTCCCGAGGTCCTGTTCGGCGCCTTCGCCGACCCCGCCCTGCAGCGGATCGCCCGGCACGGCGACGGGTTCCTGTGCGTCGCGCCCCCGCCGTGGGCCGGTGACCTGTTCGCCAAGGTCGAGCGGTTCTGGACCGCCGCGGGCCGCGACGGCCGCCCGCGCATGGTCGCCCAGGTCAACGTCGCACTCGAGTCCGATGTGGACGAAACACGCGCGGCCATCGCCGCCTACTACGCCTTCAGCGACTGCGGCAAGAACATGGTCGAGGGCATGCTCACCACGCCGGAGCAGGTCCGCGAAGCGGCCAAGCACTTCGCGGACCTCGGCGCCGACGAGCTGATGCTCTACTGCTGGGGCACCGACCCGGGCCAGGTCGGCAGGCTGGCCGACGTGGTCAGCTGAGCATCTCCGACCAGGCGGTGGTGAACCCGGGGAAGGTCTTGCCGACCGTCGCCGGGTCCTCGACCTCCACACCGGGCACCCGTAGGCCGAGCACCGCGCCGGCCATCACCAGCCGGTGGTCCTCGTAGGTGTGGAAGACGCCGCCGTGCATCGTGGCCGGGGTGATCGCCAGGCCGTCCGCGGTCTCGGTCACCCCGGCGCCCAGCGCGGACAGCTCGGTCGCCAGCGCGGCCAGCCGGTCGGTCTCGTGCCCGCGCAGGTGCGCGACGCCGGAGATGACCGACGGCCCGTCGGCGAAGCACAGCAGCGCCGCGATCACCGGGGTCAGCTCACCCACCTCGTGCAGGTCGAGCCGCGCGCCCGGGATTTCGCCCGTTCCGGTGACGGTCAGGCCCTCCGGGGTGAGCTCCACCCGCTGGCCCAGCTCGGTCATCAGGCTGCGCAGCCAGTCACCCGGCTGGGTGGAGTACTCCGGCCAGCCCGGGATGCGCACCGTGCCGCCCGCGGCCGCCGCGGCCACCACGAAGGGCGCCGCCGTGGACAGGTCCGGCTCGACCGTGAAGTCCGGGCACGACAGCCGCGCCGGGCCGACGTGGAACTCCTGCCCGTCCCGCTCCGGCGACGCGCCGAACCGGCGCAGCATGTCCATTGTCATCGCAATATGCGGCTCGCTCGGCGGGGTGCCGCCGGTCAGCCGCACCGTCACCCCGGCCTCGAACGCGGGACCGGCGAGCAGCAGGGCGGACAGGAACTGGCTGGAGGCGCTGGAGTCCAGATCGACCTTCCCGCCGGGCAGGCCGCCGTGCCCGCGGACGGTGAACGGCGGCGCGCCCCGGCCCTCGTCGTCGATGTCCGCGCCCGCCTCGCGCAGCGCGGCCAGCAGCGGCGCGATGGGGCGGCGGCGGATGGCCTCGTCCCCGTCGAACGTCACCGGCGCCGACCCCAGCCCGGCCAGCGCGGGCGTGAACCGCGCGACCGTGCCCGCGTTGCCCAGCACCACGTTCGCCGGTTCGGTCGAGCCGTGCGCCAGCGGGCGGACCAGCACGTCGTCGCCGCGCCGCTCCCAGCCGCCGCCCAGCGACTCCAGCGCGCCCAGCATGAGCCGGGCGTCCCGGGAGTCCAGCGGGGCGCGGACCAGGGTCGGCTCACCGGCCAGTGCGGCCAGCACGAACGCCCGGTTGGTGATCGACTTGGAGCCGGGGACGCGCACCGTCGCGTCGAGCGGGCCGGGCGCGACCGGCGCGGTCCAGGTGGGCTGGGAAGCGGGGGGCTGGGTCACGGTGCCTCTTTCACGCGCGAACGTCTGACGTGACCCATCGAACTACGTGGGCGCGGCGAGCGAGCGTCCGGGGGCCGGTGCGATAAGGTGGAAGCCCGTGGGACTTCAGCCGCGGACAGCCAAGTACGTTTTCGTCACGGGGGGCGTCGCCTCCTCCCTGGGCAAGGGCCTGACGGCCTCAAGCCTGGGTCAGCTCCTCACCTCTCGCGGCCTGCGGGTCACGATGCAGAAGCTGGATCCCTACCTCAACGTGGATCCGGGCACCATGAACCCGTTCCAGCACGGCGAGGTGTTCGTCACCGAGGACGGTGCCGAGACCGACCTGGACATCGGCCACTACGAGCGCTTCCTCGACCGGGACCTCTCCGGCTCGGCGAACGTCACGACCGGCCAGGTCTACTCCGAGGTCATCGCCAAGGAGCGCCGGGGTGAGTACCTCGGCGACACCGTGCAGGTCATCCCGCACATCACCGACGAGATCAAGCGCCGCATCATGGCGGTCGCCGAATCCGACGGGACCGGGCAGCAGCCGGACGTGGTGATCACCGAGGTCGGCGGCACGGTCGGCGACATCGAGTCGCTGCCGTTCCTGGAGGCCTGCCGCCAGGTGCGGCACGAGATCGGCCGGGACAACTGCTTCTTCCTGCACGTCTCGCTGGTGCCCTACCTGGCGCCGTCGGGCGAGCTCAAGACCAAGCCGACGCAGCACTCGGTCGCTGCCCTGCGCAACATCGGCATCCAGCCCGACGCGCTGGTGTGCCGGGCCGACCGCGACCTGCCCGAGGACCTCAAGCGCAAGATCGGGCTGATGTGCGACGTGGACACCGAGGCCGTCATCGCCTGCCCGGACGCCCGGTCGATCTACGACATCCCGAAGGTGCTGCACCGCGAGGCGCTGGACGCCTACGTCGTGCGCCGCCTCGGCCTGCCCTTCCGCGACGTCGACTGGACCGTGTGGGGCGACCTGCTCGACCGGGTGCACAACCCGTCCGAGACCGTCCGGGTGGCGCTGGTCGGCAAGTACATCGACCTGCCCGACGCCTACCTGTCGGTCACCGAGGCGCTGCGCGCGGGCGGGTTCGCCCATCGCGCCAAGGTCGAGATCGTGTGGGTCGCCTCCGACCGCGCGACCACCCCGGCCGGCGCGGCCGCCGCGCTGGGCGACGTCGACGGCGTCCTGGTGCCCGGCGGGTTCGGCGTGCGCGGCATCGAGGGCAAGATCGGCGCGATCCACTACGCCCGCACCCGCGGCATCCCGGTGCTCGGGCTGTGCCTCGGCCTGCAGTGCATGGTTATCGAGGCGGCCCGCAACCTGGCCGGCATCGAGGGCGCGAACTCGGCCGAGTTCGACGACACCACCGAGCACCCGGTGATCTCCACGATGGCCGACCAGAAGGACGTCGTCGCCGGCGAGCGCGACATGGGCGGCACGATGCGGCTGGGCGCCTACCCGGCCAAGCTCAAGCCCGGCTCGCAGGTCGCGAAGGCCTACGGCAGCACCGACGTGTCCGAGCGGCACCGGCACCGCTACGAGGTCAACAACGCCTACCGCAAGCGCCTGTCCGACGCCGGGCTGGTCTTCTCCGGCACCTCGCCGGACGACCGCCTGGTCGAGTTCGTCGAGCTGCCCGCCGACGTGCACCCGTTCTTCGTGGGCACCCAGGCGCACCCGGAGCTCAAGAGCCGCCCGACCCGGCCGCACCCGCTGTTCGACGCGTTCATCGACGCCGTCGTCCGGTACCGCACCGCGGACCGGCTGCCGGTCGAGCTGCCCGAGCCCACCGTGAGCGCGCATTGACCGCCCCCGGTGAGCACGACTTCCGGGTGGTGTCCAGCAAGGACGTCCACATCGGACGCGTGGTCGGGCTGCGGATCGACGAGGTCGCGATGCCCGGCGGCGGCACCGCCAAGCGCGAGGTGGTGGAGCACCTCGGCGCGGTCGCGATCGCCGCGGTCGACGACGACGGCGCGGTCACCCTGGTCCACCAGTACCGGCACTCGCTGGGACGGCGGATCTGGGAGCTGCCCGCCGGGCTGCTCGACCACGCCGGGGAGGACCCGGTCGAGGCCGCGCGGCGCGAGCTGGCCGAGGAGGCCGGGCTCGCCGCCGCGCGGTGGGAGACGCTGGTCGACGTGGCCGCGTCGCCCGGGTTCACCGACGAGGTCGTGCGGGTGTTCCTGGCGCGCGACCTGACGGCCGTCGACCGGGACGTCCACGGCGACGAGGAGGCCGACCTGGTGGTGCACCGGGTGCTACTGGCCGAGGCGGTGCGGATGGTGCTGTCCGGGGAGATCGTCAACGGCGCGACCGTCGGCGGGGTGCTCGCCGCGCACGCGGTGGTCCACGACGGCGCGCCGTCGCGGCCGTCGGACGCGCCGTGGCGGGACCGGCCGACGAGGTTCGCCGATCGCATTTCCTGACGGCACGCTCTAGGGTGTCGGCGTGCATGTTCTGCCGGCCGCCGAGGTGGTCACGGCCTATCTCGATCATCTCGCCGTGGAGCGCGGGACGGCACGCAACACCCTGGACAGCTACGCCCGCGACCTGCGCCGGTACCTGCGGTACCTGGAGCAGGCCGGGGTGCGGGACTTCCGGCGCGTCACCGAGTCGGAGGTGACCGGGTTCGGCGCGGCGCTGCGCGAGGGCGACGAGGTGCACCCGCCGCTGGCCGCGTCCTCGGCGGCGCGGGCGCTGGTCGCGGTGCGCGGGCTGCACCGCTTCGCGCACCTCGACGGGCTGACCGAGGACGACCCGGCCCGCGAGGTGCGGCCACCGGCGCCGGCGAAGCGGCTGCCCAAAGCGCTGCCGGTGGACGACGTGCTGCGGCTGCTGGCGATGCCGCCCGCCGAGGGTGAGCGGCCGCTGCGCGACCGGGCGCTGCTGGAGCTGCTGTACTCCACCGGGGCCCGGATCTCCGAGGCCGTCGGGCTCGACCTCGACGACGTCGACCGCGAGGAGCGCACCGTGCTGCTCGACGGCAAGGGCGGCAAGCAGCGGCTGGTGCCGATCGGCCGTCCCGCGGTCGAGGCCCTGGAGGCCTACCTGGTGCGCGCCCGCCCGGTGCTGGCGCTGCGCGGACGCGGCACCGCGGCGCTGTTCCTCAACGCGAGGGGGACCCGGCTGTCCCGGCAGAGCGCGTGGCAGGTCCTCAAGACCAACGCCGAGCGCGCCGGGATCTCCACCGGCGTGTCGCCACACACGCTGCGTCACAGTTTCGCGACCCACCTGCTGGAGGGCGGCGCGGACGTCCGGGTGGTCCAAGAGCTGCTAGGCCACGCTTCGGTGACCACGACACAGGTCTACACCCTGGTTACGATGAACACTCTGCGTGAGGTATATGCTACGGCCCATCCTCGGGCGCTGGGTTGACCTGATCGCCTCCGGCGAGTTGCTTTGGCGACAAACGGCTCGCCGAATAGGCTGCGGCCAACCCGTCGAACGAGGAGTTTCGCGCCATGTCGACACCGCAGCCCTCGACCAGATCGGTCTCGGCCGCATCGGCCGCCGCGAACCTCGACAACCTGACCATCGCGACAGAGGGGGAGCCCGACACCGTGGACTCTGTCGTGGCCGTGGGCGCCGAAGCGAACGGCAAGCCCAAGCTCGGCCCGACCGGCAGACCGTTGCGTGCGATTCCCGAACCGCCCCTGCTGGACAAGCACGGCCCGGCCACGGTGCTGGCCATGTGCAACCAGAAGGGCGGCGTCGGCAAGACCACGTCGACGATCAACCTGGGCGCCGCGCTCGCCGAGTACGGCCGCCGGGTGCTGCTGGTGGACTTCGACCCGCAGGGCGCGCTGTCGGTGGGCCTCGGCGTGCAGCCGCACGAGCTGGACCAGACGGTCTACAACGCGATCATGGAGCGGTCGGTGACCGCGCAGGACATCCTGCGGCACACCAGTGTCGAGGGCATGGACCTGCTGCCGAGCAACATCGACCTGTCCGCCGCCGAGGTGCAGCTGGTCGCCGAGGTGGGGCGCGAGCACACGTTGCTCCGGGTCGTGCAACCCCTCATCTCGGAGTACGACTATGTTCTGGTCGACTGCCAGCCATCGCTCGGGTTGCTCACGGTGAACGCGCTCACGGCCGCCGACGGCGTGATCATCCCGCTGGAGTGCGAGTTCTTCAGCTTGCGGGGCGTGGCTTTGTTGATCGACACGATCGAGAAGGTACGCGAACGCTTGAACCCCAAACTGGATATCACCGGCATCCTGGCCACGATGTTCGACCCGCGGACCCTCCACTCACGGGAGGTCATGGCGCGGGTCGTGGAGGCCTTCGGCGATACCGTGTTCGACACGGTGATCAACCGCACCGTGCGGTTCCCGGAGACCACCGTGGCCGGTGAGCCCATCACCCGCTGGGCCCCCAAGTCCGCCGGCGCGCAGGCTTATCGCGCGCTGGCGCGCGAGGTGATCGCTCGGTGAGCAGGCGAGCCTCCCTCCCCGGGGCTTCGGAACTCTTCCGCCTGACCAGCAGCCCGGCCCTCGACGTGCCCGCACCGCCCACGCCCGCCCCGCAGCGCCCGGAGGCGCAGCGGCCGGGCAACGGGCAGAACTCCGGGCACCGCGAGCAGCTGGAGCGCAGCGCCGCCGGGCGGCGCGGAAGCGGACGTCAGAAGCACGATTCGAAGATCACCGTCTACGTCTCCGGCGACGAGCTGGTCGCGATGGAGCAGGCGCGGCTGAGCCTGCGGGCCCAGCACGGCCTGGCCATCGACCGCGGCCGTCTCGTGCGGGAGGCCGTGGCGGTGCTGCTGGCGGACTTCGACGAACACGGCGCCGACTCGGTGCTGGTGCGCCGCCTCCGTGAGGGCGGCCTCGACTCCGAGGAAGCCGCCGGGACGTGAGCGAGAACGGGGCTCCGGTCGACGGGGCCCAGCCCGTCGAGGATTCCGCGGCGCCGAAGTTCAAGGTCCGCCTGGACAACTTCGAGGGGCCGTTCGACCTGCTGCTGCAGCTGATCTCGCAGCACCAGCTCGACGTCACCGAGGTCGCGCTGCACCAGGTCACCGACGACTTCATCGCCTACACCCGGGCGCTGGGGCCGGAGTGGGACCTGGACGAGGTGACGGAGTTCCTCGTCATCGCGGCGACCCTGCTCGACCTGAAGGCCGCGCGGCTGCTGCCCGCGGCCGAGGTCGAGGACGAGGACGACCTGGCGCTGCTGGAGGCGCGGGACCTGCTGTTCGCCCGGGTGCTGCAATACCGGGCGTACAAGCAGGTCGCGGCGCTGTTCGCGGAGCTGGAGGCCGGGGCACTGCGGCGGTACCCGCGGTCGGTGGCGCTGGAGGAGCGCTACGTCGGGCTGCTGCCCGAGGTGACGCTCGGGGTGGACGCGGACAAGCTGGCGGAGATCGCGCTGGCGGTGTTCCGGCCCAAGCCGCCGCCCACGGTGTCCCTGGACCACATCCACGCGCACCGGGTGTCGGTGCGCGAGCACGCGGCGCTGCTGCGGCTGAAGCTGGCTTCGCGGGGCGAGGCGACGTTCACCGAGCTGGTCGAGGACTGCGAGCACACGGTCGAGGTGGTGGCCCGGTTCCTGGCGTTGCTGGAGCTCTACCGGGAGTCCAGCGTGCAGTTCGAGCAGGACGAGCCGCTGACGATGCTGCGGGTGCGGTGGACCGGCGGATCGGTCTCGGAGGCCGAGGCCGCCGCCGAGGCGGACCGGGCCCGCGTCGAGGAAGAGGAGTACGGGTGAGTCCCGAACAGGAGCCGGTCCGGCCCGAGGCCGCGGAGGCCGAGCCCGAGGTGGCGCCGGCGCGCGAAGCCGAGACGCTTGCTGAGCAGGAGTCCGCCGACGGTGGATCGCCTTCCGAGGACGCGCCGCCCGCACTCGGTGCGGACTCCGCGCCTGCGGCGCAACCCGCGGAGCCTGGGCCTGAGGTGGCGGAGGCCGAGGCCGTGGAGCCTGAGGCAGCGGCGGAGGAGGTGCCGTCCGCGCCCGATGCGGAGGCGGACGCCGCGCCTGCGGCGCAGCCCGGGAAGGCGCCTGGTGAAGCCACCGTGCCTCCGGAGGACGCGCCCCTGCCGGACTACCCGGAGGAGCCCGACGACCTCGTCGCGGTGGGGGACGGGCTTCCGGACCTCACCGAGCACTCCGCGCTGGCCGCGGCGCTCGAAGCCCTCCTGCTGGTCGTCGACTCGCCGGTCAGCGAAGAGGCGCTCGCGAGCGCGCTCGGCCAGCCCGAGCCGCGCGTGACGCAGACCCTGCAGGTCATGTCGGCCGAGCTCACCCAGCGCGGCAGCGGCATCGACCTGCGGCGGGTCGGCGAGGGGTGGCGGCTCTACACCCGCGACACCTACGCGCCCTACGTCGAGAAGCTCCTCCTGGACGGGCAGCGCTCCAAGCTGACCCGGGCCGCGCTGGAGACCCTCGCCGTCATCGCCTACCGGCAGCCCGTGACGCGTTCCCGCGTCGCGGCCGTGCGCGGCGTCAACGTCGACGGTGTGATCCGCACCCTGCTCGCCCGTGGTCTCATCGAGGAGAACGGCGCCGACCCCGAGACGGGTGGCACCCTGTATGTGACGACCGAACTGTTCCTCGAGCGGCTGGGCCTGTCGTCGCTGACCGACCTGCCGCCGATCGCCCCCCTGTTGCCGGAAGTGGACTCCATCGATGACATCTGAGCCCGAAGCCGAGGGCGTGCGCCTGCAGAAGGTGCTCGCCAAGGCGGGCGTGGCCTCGCGCCGCGCCGCCGAAGACCTGATCGTGCAGGGCCGCGTGAGCGTCGACGGCAAGGTGGTCCGCGAGCTCGGCCGGCGTGTCGACCCGGACAGCGCCGTGATCCACGTCGACGGCACCCGGGTCATCCTCCGCGAGGACCTGATCCACCTGGCGCTGAACAAGCCCCGCGGCGTGCACACCACGATGTACGACGACCAGGGCCGCCCGTGCGTCGGCGACTACGTGCGCGACCGCAGCGAACGGCTGTTCCACGTCGGCCGTCTCGACGCCGACACCGAGGGCCTGTTGCTGCTCACCAACGACGGCGACCTCGCGCACCGGCTGATGCACCCCTCCTACCACGTGCCCAAGACCTACCTGGCGGAGGTCGACGGCAGGGTGCCGCGCGGCCTCGGCAAGGAGCTCAAGGAGGGCATCGTGCTGGAGGACGGCCCGGTGCGCGTCGACGCGTTCCGGGTCAAGGACAGCATGGGCGGGCGCACCCTGCTGGAGATCGTGCTGCACGAGGGCCGCAAGCACATCGTGCGGCGGCTGCTGGCCGAGGTCGGGTTCCCGGTGCGCAAGCTGGTGCGCACCGCGATCGGCGACGTGCAGCTGGGCAACGGCAAGCCGGGCACGATCCGCAAGCTCAACCGCGAAGAGGTCGGCGGCCTCTACCGGCGCGTCGGCCTGTAGCGAGCGGGCATCTCGTGTGGCGTCGCCCGGCGACGCCGGCGAGCCCCTAGGATCGCGGCGTGGCCTCCGCTGAAACCATCCCCGTGAGCGACGCGCTGCAGACGCTGCGCCGCGTCTTCGGTTACGACTCCTTCCGCGGTGACCAGGAAGCGATCGTCGAGCACGTGATCGGCGGCGGTGACGCGGTCGTGCTGATGCCGACCGGCGGTGGGAAGTCGCTGTGCTACCAGATCCCGTCGCTGGTGCGCCCCGGCGTCGGTGTGGTCGTCTCGCCGCTGATCGCGCTGATGCAGGACCAGGTCGACGCGCTGCTGGCGGTCGGTGTGCGCGCCGGGTTCCTCAACTCGTCGCAGGACTTCGAGCAGCGCCGCGAGGTGGAGGCCGCGTTCCTCGCGGGCGAGCTGGACCTGCTGTACCTGGCGCCGGAACGGCTGTCCATGGAGTCCACGCGGAACCTGCTCGACCGGGGCAAGATCGCGTTGTTCGCCATCGACGAGGCGCACTGCGTGTCCCAGTGGGGCCACGACTTCCGGCCCGACTACCTGGGCCTGTCCGAGCTGCACGAGCGCTGGCCGGACGTGCCGCGCATCGCGCTGACCGCGACCGCCACGAAGGCCACGCACGCCGAGATCGTGTCCCGGCTCAACCTCGGCGAGGCGCGCCAGTTCGTGGCCAGCTTCGACCGGCCCAACATCCAGTACCGCATCGTGCCGAAGGCCGAGCCGAAGAAGCAGCTGCTCGACCTGATCCGCACCGAGCACCCCGGCGACGCGGGCATCGTGTACTGCCTGTCGCGCAACTCGGTGGAGAAGACCGCGGAGTTCCTGGTGGCCAACGGGATCAGCGCGGTGCCGTACCACGCCGGCCTGGATTCCCGCACCCGTGCGCGCAACCAGGCGCGGTTCCTGCGCGAGGACGGGCTGGTCGTGGTGGCGACCATCGCGTTCGGCATGGGCATCGACAAGCCGGACGTGCGGTTCGTGGCGCACCTGGACCTGCCGAAGTCGGTCGAGGGCTACTACCAGGAGACCGGGCGCGCGGGCCGCGACGGGCTGCCGTCGACCGCGTGGCTGGCCTACGGGCTGCAGGACGTCGTGCAGCAGCGGCGCATGATCCAGACCTCCGAGGGCGACGACGCACACCGCAGGCGGCTGTCGCAGCACCTGGACGCGATGCTCGCGCTGTGCGAGACGGTCGAGTGCCGCCGTGCGCAGCTGCTGAACTACTTCGGCCAGCCGGGGCAGCCGTGCGGCAACTGCGACACCTGCCTGACGCCGCCGGAGTCGTGGGACGGCACGATCCCCGCGCAGAAGCTGCTGTCCGCGGTGTACCGGCTGCAGCACGAGCGGGGCCAGAAGTTCGGCGCCGGGCAGATCATCGACATCCTGCTGGGCAAGCAGACGCCGAAGGTGACGCAGCACCGGCACGACCAGCTCACCGTGTTCGGCGTGGGGCAGGAGCTGTCGGAGAGCGAGTGGCGCGGCGTGGTGCGGCAGCTGCTGGCGCAGGGGCTGCTGGCCGTCGAAGGCGACTACGGGGCGCTGCTGCTGACCGAGGCCAGCGGTGAGGTGCTGGGCCGCAAGCGCGAGGTGCGGATGCGCCGCGAGCCCAAGCGCGCCGGCCGGGCGGCCTCGGCGACCGCGAAGCGCAAGGCGGCGGCGGAGATGCCGGAGGAGGCCCGCCCGGTGTTCGAGAAGCTGCGGGCCTGGCGGTTCGAGGAGGCGAAGAACCAGGGCGTGCCGGCGTACATCGTCTTCAGCGACGCGACCCTGCGTCAGATCGCCACCGAGCAGCCGTCTACTTTGGACGAGCTGGCCGGGGTGAGCGGTGTCGGGGAGAACAAGCTCGCCCGCTACGGCGAGCAGGTGCTGGCGACCCTGGCAGGAGGCGAATAGTGGAGATCTGGGTCAACCCGCGGTGCTCGAAGTGCCGTTCGGCGCTGTCGATCCTGGACGAGGCGGGTGTGTCCTACGAGGTGCGCAGGTACCTGGAGGAGCCGCCGACGGTGGCGGAGCTGGACGCGGTGCTGAAGCGGCTGGGCCTGGACCCGTGGGACATCGCGCGGATGCAGGAGCCGGAGGCCGTCGAGCTGGGCATCAAGAGCTGGCCGCGCGACGAGGCGACCCGGGACCGATGGCTGACGGCGCTGGCGGAGCACCCGAAGTTGATCCAGCGCCCGATCATCACCGCCGACGACGGAACAACGGTGGTCGGACGCACGGAAGAGGCCGTGCGCTCGGTTCTGCCTTGAGGGGAGCCGGCGACCACATTGTCGCCGCCCCCGGGGGAAGTCAGCCCGCGCTGGACGTCGCCGGCTCGTGGCCGTGTCCGCGCCGCCGCTGCAGGCCCTTCGCGAGCGGCTCGACCACGCGGGCCGCGATGGGGCCGAGGATCGCCATCAGCAGCACGTACGCGGTCGCCAGCGCGGCCAGCTCGTCGACCACCGCGCCGGCGGAGACGGCCAGCCCGGCGATGACGATCGAGAACTCGCCCCGCGCCACCAGCGCGGCTCCGGCGCGGGCGCGGCCCAGCTTGCCGACGCCCTGACGCCGCGCGGCCCACCAGCCGGTCGCCACCTTCGTCAGCGTGGTCACCACCGCGAGCAGCACGGCCCAGCCGAGCACCGGCGGGATGGACGCGGGGTTGGTGTTCAGCCCGAACACCACGAAGAACACCGCGGCGAACAGGTCCCGCAGCGGCTCCAGCAGCCGCGTGGCGTTGTGGGCGGTCGAGCCGGAGATCGCGATGCCGAGCAGGAACGCGCCGACCGCGGCGGACACCTGCATCGCCGACGCGAGCCCGGCCACCAGCAGCGCCGCGCCGAGCACCTTGAGCAGGAACACCTCGCGGTCGTCGGAGTCCACGATCGCCGACACGTACCGGCCGTACTTCAGCGCGATCACCAGCACGACGGTGATCACCAGCAGCGAGATCCCGACGGCCTCCAGGCCGCCGAGGAAGCTGACGCCGCCCAGCAGCGCGGTCAGGATCGGCAGGTACAGCGCCATCGCCAGGTCCTCGAACACCAGGATCGACAGCACCACCGGGGTTTCCCGGTTACCGAGGCGGCCGAGGTCGCCGAGGACCTTCGCGATGATCCCGGACGACGAGATGTAGGTGACGCCGGCCATCACGATGGCGCCGATGGGGCCCCAGCCGAGCAGCAGCGCGACGGCCGCGCCGGGCGCGGCGTTGAGCACGATGTCCAGCAGGCCCGCCATCCACGAGCGTTTCAGCCCGGTGAACAGCTCGGCCGCGGAGTACTCCAGGCCCAGCAGCAACAGCAGCAGCACGACGCCGATCTCGCTGGCCAGGTGCGTGAAGTCGCCGATGTCGCCGAGCGGGATGAGGCCGCCCTGCCCGAAGGCGAGGCCGCCGAGGAGGTAGAGCGGAATGGGGGAGAGGCCGATCTTCCCGGCGAGGCGCCCCAGGACGCCGAGCACGAAGAAGACGGCCCCGAGTTCGATCAGGGCCAGTGCGGTGTGCTCCAAGGGCTCAGCCGTTCTTCAGGATCTTGAGGGCGCCCTCCAGGCCTTCCGACGTGCCGACCGCGACCAGCACGTCACCGGCGGTGAACGTGAAGTCCGGGGTGGGGGAAGGGTGCACCTGGCCGGCGCGCATGACGGCGACCACGGACACGCCGGTCCGGGTCCGCATCGCCGTGTCGCCGAGGGTGCGGCCGTCGAACGGGGAGTTGGCCTTGATGGGCAGCTGCTTGGTGTTGATTCCGGGGACCTCGCGGTGCTCCTCGGTGAGCTGCGCGACCAGTTGCGGCGCGCCGAGCAGGTTGGCCAGCGCGCCGGCCTCGTCGGCGGTCAGGGGCAGGGACGCCAGGCACGCGTCGGGGTCGTCGGACTTGGACACGATCAGCTCGATCTGCCCGTCCCGGTGCGTGACCACGCCGATGCGGCGGCCGTTCCGGGTCGCGAAGTCCTTCCGCACACCGATGCCCGGTAGGGGCGTTACTTCCACGTTCACGACCGCCACGGTACCGGTGCGGTCGCCGCGCCGCGGGCCAGGCACAATGGAGAACCGCAGGTACAGACCGATCGAGACGGCGAGGAGAGCATCGGTGGCGGGAGCCCTACGAGGCGTGGTCGCTCTGGACGGACCCTCGGGAACCGGGAAGACCACGGTGGCGCGCAAGCTCGCCGGGCGCCTGTCGGCCGGCTACCTCGACACCGGCGCGATGTACCGGGTGGTGACGCTGGCCGTGCTGCGTGCGGGGGTCGACCCGGCCGACGGTCCCGCGGTCGCGGAACTGGCCCGGACCACCGACTTCGCCCTGGGCACCGACCCGTCGGCGCCGAGCGTCCACCTGGCCGGTGAGGACGTGGCGGCCGAGATCCGCGGCGCCGAGGTCAACCACGCGGTGTCGCCGGTGTCGGCGGTGCCCGAGGTGCGTGAGCTGCTGGTCGCGCGGCAGCGGCGGATCATCGGCGAGGTGCTGGACGAGATCGGCGGCATCGTCGTCGAGGGCCGCGACATCGGCACGGTCGTCACGCCGGACGCCCCGCTCAAGGTCTACCTGACCGCGGACCCGGCGGTGCGGGCCGCGCGCCGCAGCGCTCAGGACACCGCCGCCGGGCGGCAGAGCAGCCAGGCCGAGGCGCTGGCGTCGGTCGACCGGCGGGACCGGCTCGATTCGACGCGGGCCGTGGCGCCGCTGAAGGCCGCCGACGACGCGGTGCACCTGGACACCACCGAGCTGTCCATCGACCAGGTGCTCGTCGCCCTGTCCGAGCTGGCGAGCCAGCGCGGCCTGCTGGGCACGTGCGCGCAGGTCACGCGGTGAGCCCTGCCGGTCTTCCGGACGGCGCGTCGGCCCGGCTGCACGACACCGCCCGGTTCGTGGGGACGCATCTGTTCAAGCCGGCCTACCGGCTGCGGATCCGCGGGCTGGAGCGCGTGCCGAAGACCGGGCCGGTGCTGGTGGTGGCCAACCACAGCTCGATGGTCGAGCCGCAGATCATCTTCGGAATGTTGCCGCGCCGTTCGGTGTTCCTCGTCAAGGAGGAGATGTTCACCGGGGCGGTCGGGTGGTTCCTCCGGCGCATCGGACAGGTGCCGGTGCGCCGGGGCGAACCCGACCGGGCGCCCCTGCTGACCACGGCGAACGTGCTCAAGAGCGGCGGGCTGGTCGCGGTGTTCCCGGAGGGGACCCGCGGCGAGGGGGACGTGACCAGTGCCGAGCGCGGCGCGGCCTGGCTGGTCCGGGCCTCCGGCGCGGTGGTCCTGCCGATCGCGGTGCGTGGGACGCGGCGTCCCGCGGGCAGCGGGCGGCGGTTCCGGCCCCGGGTCGACATCCTGGTGGGCGAGCCGTTCCCGCTCGAGGTCGGCCGCGGCCGGGCCGGGCTGGACGAGGCGACCGGGCGGCTGCGGGACGAACTCGCGGGCCTGGTCCGCACCCTCGACGAATGGCGTGCAGCGCAGGGCGAGCCCGTGCGCGGGAAGAAAGCGGAGTTATGACGGAGCTTGACGGGACCTGGTCGGACGAGGCGGAGTTCACCGCGCTCGACAGCCAGGCCGACGACACGGCGTCCGAGGAGGAAGCCGAGCTGAGCCAGCCCGTGCTGGCCGTCGTCGGGCGCCCGAACGTGGGCAAGTCCACCCTGGTGAACCGGATCCTCGGCCGCCGCGAGGCGGTCGTGCAGGACACGCCCGGCGTGACCCGGGACAGGGTGGCCTACGACGCGCAGTGGTCCGGCCGCCGGTTCACCGTGGTCGACACGGGCGGCTGGGAGCCGAGCGCGACCGGGCTGCAGGCCGCCGTCGCGGCGCAGGCCGAGCTGGCGATGAACACCGCGGACGCGGTGCTGGTCGTGGTGGACGCCTCGGTCGGCGCGACCGCGACCGACGAGGCGGTGGCGAAGGTGCTGCGCCGGTCCAAGCGGCCGGTGCTGCTGGCGGCCAACAAGGTCGACGATGAGCGGCTGCTGTCCGACGTGGCCTCGCTGTGGTCGCTCGGCCTCGGCGAGCCGCACGCGGTGAGCGCCCTGCACGGCCGCAGCTCGGGCGACCTGCTCGACGCGATCATCAAGGTGCTGCCCGAGGCCCCGCGCGAGCGTGAGGCCGTCACCGGGCCGCGCCGCGTCGCGCTGGTCGGCAAGCCGAACGTGGGCAAGTCCAGCCTGCTCAACAAGCTCACCGGCGAGCAGCGGTCCGTCGTGGACTCGGTCGCGGGCACCACGGTCGACCCGGTCGACTCGCTGGTGGAGCTGGACGGCCAGGTGTGGCGGTTCGTCGACACCGCGGGCCTGCGCAAGCGCGTGCACACCGCGAGCGGCACCGAGTACTACGCGTCGCTGCGCACCAAGGCGGCCATCGACTCCTCCGAGGTCGTCATCGTCCTGCTGGACGCCAGCGAGCCGCTGTCCGAACAGGACCTGCGCGTGCTGACGTCCGTGGTGGAGTCCGGCCGCGCGTGCGTGCTGGCGCTGAACAAGTGGGACCTCGTCGACGAGGACCGCCGCCACCAGCTGGAGAAGGAGCTCGACCGCGGCCTGGTGCGCGTCACCTGGGCCGAGCGGGTCAACATCTCCGCGCTCACCGGGCGTTCGGTGCGCAAGCTCGCGCCTGCGCTGCGGACCGCGCTCGCCTCGTGGGACCAGCGGGTCCCGACCGGGCAGCTGAACTCGTGGCTGTCCGAGCTGATCGCGGCCACCCCGCCGCCGGTGCGTGGCGGCAAGCAGCCCAAGGTGCTGTTCGCGACCCAGGCCGGCATCCGCCCGCCGACGCTGGTGCTGTTCACCACCGGGTTCCTCGAGGCCGGGTACCGCCGCTTCATCGAGCGGAAGTTCCGCGAGCGCTTCGGTTTCGCGGGCAGCCCGGTGCGCATCAACGTGCGGGTGCGGGAAAAGAAGCCGCGGCCCGGCAAGAAGGGCAAGTGACGCAACGAGGTGTGACGGCGGCGACACACCGGTGAGACCGCCCGGCCACCTGCTGTTCACCTCGGGTAGAGTCATCGTCCCGCGCGGGCGCCTCACACTTTTCGCGAGTTCCGGCCCGAACGCTGGCGGAAGGTGAACTCGATGGGCGCGCCCGTTCTCGATCCGACGCTGCCCGGGGTCCTGGTCCCGGAGCGGGCCCTGTTCCCCGGCGGTCCGGCCGCGGCGCGGCGCACGCTGCTGGACGTGCTGGCCGCCACCGCCGCGCGTCACCCGAACGCGGCCGCGCTCGACGACGGTGAGCGGGTCCTGAGCTATCGCAGGCTGTCCGAGGAGGCGCAGGCGCTGGGCAGCAGGCTCGCCGCCGAGGGCGTCGGCCGCGGCGACCGCGTCGGCGTCCGGATCTCCTCCGGCACCGCCGACCTCTACGTCGCGATCCTCGGCGTGCTCGCCGCGGGCGCGGCCTACGTGCCGGTGGACGCCGACGACCCGGACGAGCGGGCCGAGCTGGTGTTCGGCGAGGCCGGCGTATGCGCGGTGCTGATGGACGACGGGCTGACGATGCTCGCCGAGCCCGGCGGCCGCACCGGCGCGCCCGCGCCGGGGGACGACGCGTGGATCATCTTCACCTCCGGTTCGACGGGCAAGCCCAAGGGCGTGGCGGTCAGCCACGGTTCCGCGGCCGCCTTCGTCGACGCCGAGGCCCGGCTGTTCCTCACCGAGGAGCCCATCGGTCCCGGTGACCGCGTGCTGGCCGGGCTGTCGGTCGCCTTCGACGCCTCGTGCGAGGAGATGTGGCTGGCCTGGCGGCACGGCGCGTGCCTGGTGCCCGCCCCGCGTGCGCTCGTGCGCACCGGCGTCGACCTCGGGCCGTGGCTGGTCGCCCAGCGCATCACGATCGTGTCCACCGTGCCGACCCTGGCCGCGTTGTGGCCGGCCGAGGCGCTGGAGGACGTGCGGCTGCTCATCTTCGGCGGCGAGGCGTGCCCGCCGGAGCTGGCCGAGCGGGTCGCCGTCGAGGGCCGCGAGGTGTGGAACACCTACGGCCCGACCGAGGCGACCGTGGTCGCCTGCGCCGCGCCGCTGACCGGGGAGGGCCCGGTGCGGATCGGGCTGCCGCTGGCCGGCTGGGACCTCGTGGTCGTGGACGCCGCGGGTGAGCCGGTGGCGATGGGGGAGTCCGGCGAGCTGGTGATCGGCGGCGCCGGCCTGGCCCGCTACCTCGATCCGGTGAAGGACGCGGAGAAGTTCGCGCCGCTGCCCGCGCTCGGCTGGGAGCGCGCCTACCGCAGCGGTGACCTGGTGCGCGCCGAGCCCGCGGGCCTGGTCTTCCTCGGCCGCGCCGACGAGCAGATCAAGCTCGGCGGCCGCCGCATCGAGCTGGGCGAGGTCGACGCCGCGCTGCAGGCCCTGCCCGGGGTCGCCGGAGCCGCCGCGGCGATCCGCACCACGAAGGCAGGCAACCAGGTTCTCGTCGGGTACGTCGTGCCGCAGGGTGGGTTCGACACCAATTCGGCTTCCGCGCTGCTCCGCGACCGCCTGCCGGCTGCCCTGGTGCCGCTGCTCGCGGTGGTCGACGACCTGCCGACGCGCACCTCGGGCAAGGTCGACCGTGCCGCGCTGCCCTGGCCGCTGGCCACTGTGGACACTGCCGCCGCGTTGACGCCGACCGAATCGTGGCTCGCCGAGGGCTGGGCGGAGATCCTGGGGGTGCCGGTGACCGATCCGGGCGCCGACTTCTTCACCTCCGGTGGCGGTAGCCTCACCGCGGCGCAGCTGGTGGCGCGCATCCGCACCCGGCACCCGCAGGTGTCGGTCGCCGACCTCTACCGCCACCCGAAGCTCGGCCAGCTCGCCGCGCTGCTCGACGGCCTCGATGGGGAAACCGCGCGGCGGCGCGACGTCCGCCCGGTCCCGCGGCGGGCCGGAGCCGCGCAGGCCGTGCTGGGCCTGCCGGTGCTCGCCCTGACCGGGCTGCGCTGGGTGACCGCGCTGGCAACACTGTCCACTGTGCTCGCGCTGACCGGCGTCGCGTGGACGCCCGCCGTGTCCTGGTGGTCGCTGGCCCTGGCCTGGATGGTGCTGTTCAGCCCGCCCGGCCGCATCGCCATCGCGGCCGGCGGCGCGCGGCTGCTGCTGCGTGGCGTCCGCCCCGGCGCCCACCCCCGCGGCGGCCGGGTCCACTTGCGACTGTGGGCGGCGGAACGGCTCGCCGACGCCACCGGCGCCGCCGGGATCTCCGGTGCGAGCTGGATGACGCTGTACGCCCGCGCGCTGGGCGCGAAGGTCGGCAAGGACGTCGACCTGCACACCCCGCCGCCGGTCACCGGCCTGCTCAAGCTGGGCCGCGGGGCGGCCGTGGAACCCGAGGTCGACCTGTCCGGCCACTGGGTGGACGGCGACGTCGTGCACATCGGCAAGATCCGCGTCGGCGCCGGCGCCCGGGTCGGCGCGCGCAGCGTGCTACTGCCCGGCGCGCGGATCGGCAAGGGCGCGGAGATCGCGGCCGGGTCGACGGTGCTGGGCGCGGTGCCCGCGGGCCAGCGCTGGGCGGGTTCGCCCGCGCGGCGCGACGGCAAGGGCGCGCTGCGGTGGCCGTCCAGCCGCCCGCCGCGGGCGCGGTTCTGGGCCTTCGCCTACGGGACGGCCTCGTTCGTGCTGGGCCTGTTCCCGGTGCTGGCCGCCGTGCCCGGCCTGCTGGTGCTGGGCGCCGCGGTCGCGGGCACCACGACGATCGGCGCGGCCCTGGGCGCCGCGCTGCTCACCGTGCCGGTTGCGACGGTGGCCGCGTTCGGCACCTACGCGCTGCTGGTGCTGGTGTCGGTGCGGCTGCTCGGGCTGGGCCTGCACCAGGGTTACCACCCGGTGCACGGCCGGATCGCCTGG
Source organism: Amycolatopsis methanolica 239 (assembly GCF_000739085.1). Taxonomy (NCBI): domain Bacteria; kingdom Bacillati; phylum Actinomycetota; class Actinomycetes; order Pseudonocardiales; family Pseudonocardiaceae; genus Amycolatopsis; species Amycolatopsis methanolica. Next base: position 2,819,640 of record NZ_CP009110.1, read on the forward strand.
CAGGTGTGGGCCACCGAGCGGCTGACGGACCTGGCCCGCCAGGTGCTGTTCCCGCTCTACGCCAGCCTGTTCACGCCGGTGTGGCTGCGGCTGCTCGGCGCGAAGGTCGGCCGTGGCGCGGAGGTCTCGACGGTGCTGGCCGTCCCGCGGATGACGCAGGTCGACGACGGCGCGTTCCTCGCCGACGACACCATGGTCGCCACCTACGAGCTGGGCCACGGCTGGCTGCACGTCGCACCGACGCGCATCGGCAAGCAGGCGTTCCTCGGCAACTCCGGCATGGCCGCGGCCGGGCGCGCGGTGCCCAAGCGCGGTCTGGTCGGGGTGCTGTCCTCGGCGCCGCGCAAGGCGAAGAAGGGCTCGTCGTACCTGGGCATGCCGCCGATGCCGCTGCGCCGCGCGGTGGAGGCGGCCGACTCCAGCCGCACGTTCGCCCCGCCGCTGCGCCTGAAGGCCGCGCGGGCCGCGGTCGAGCTGTGCCGGATCGTGCCGGTGATGTGCGCGGTCGCGCTCGCGGTGCTCGTGCTGGCCGCGCTGGCGGCGGTGTGGGCGACGGCGGGCCTGCTCGTGGCCGCGGTCGCCGCGCCGGTCGTGCTGGTCGTCGCCGGTCTGGTGGCCGGGGCCGTGACCACCGCGGTGAAGTGGGCGCTGACCGGGCGGTTCCGGACGGCGGACCACCCGCTGTGGAGCTCGTTCGTGTGGCGCACCGAGCTGGCCGACACGTTCGTCGAGACGCTCGCGGTGCCGTGGCTGGTGAGCTGGAGCGCGGGCACGCCGCTGCTGCCGTGCTGGCTGCGCACGATGGGCGCGAAGATCGGCCGCGGGGTGTGGCTGGAGACGTACTGGCTGCCCGAGACCGACCTGGTGCGGCTGGGCGACGGCGCGACCGTGAACCGGGGGTGTGTCGTGCAGACCCACCTGTTCCATGATCGGATCATGCGTATGAGCGAGGTGACCGTGGCGGAGGGCGCGACCGTCGGCCCGCACGGGATCGTGCTGCCCGGAGCCAGCGTCGGCGCGCGCACCACCGTGGGCCCGGGTTCGCTGGTGACCCGTGGCGACGCCGTCCCGGCCGACAGCCGCTGGCTGGGCAACCCGATCGCGGCGTGGCGGGCGTGACCCGCGCCGACTACACGCTCGGCCACGGCAGCGACGACTACCGGGTCACGCACTACGACCTGGAACTGGACTACAAGATCGGGCCGAACCGGCTGAGCGCGCGGGCGGCCCTGTCTGCGGTCGCCGCGGGCGAGCTGAGCCGGATTCCGCTGGACCTGGCCGGGTTCGCGGTCAGGGGCGTGCGCGTGGACGGGCGGACCGCGAAGTTCACCCACCGCGGGGGCAAGCTGGTGGTGCGCCCGGTGCGGCCGGTGCGCGGGGAGTTCACCGTCGAGGTGCGCTACTCCGGCAACCCGCGGCCGGTCGCGAGCCGGTGGGGCGAGATCGGCTGGGACGAGCTGACCGACGGCGCGCTTGTGGCGAGCCAGCCCACCGGGGCGCCGTCCTGGTTCCCGTGCAACGACCGGCCCGGGGACAAGGCGTCCTACCGGGTGTCGCTGACCACCGCGTCGGCCTACACGGTGCTGGTGACCGGCGACCTCGTCACCCGCCGCGCCGGGGGCAGCGCGACCACGTGGGTGTTCGAGCGGCGCGAGCCCACCGCGCCGTACCTGATGAGTGTCCAGATCGGACGGTACGACGAGCTGGTCCTCGATGGGGCGCAACGGATCGCGGTGCCCCGGCGGTTGCGTGCCGCGGCCGCTCACGACTTCGGCCGCCAGCCGGAGATGATGCGCAGGCTCGCGGAGTGGTTCGGGCCGTACCCGTTCGGCGAGTACGTCGTGGTGGTCACCGACGACGACCTGGACGACCCGATCGAGGCGCAGGGCATGGCGATCTTCGGCGCCAACCACGTCGACGGGCGCCGCACGTTCGAGCGGCTGGTGGTGCACGAGCTGGCGCACCAGTGGTTCGGCAACAGCCTCACCGTGGCCGGCTGGCGGCACATCTGGCTCAACGAGGGCTTCGCGACCTACGCGGAGTGGCTGTGGTCGGAGGCCTCCGGCGGCCCGTCCGCGGAGGCGCTGGCGCGCGACTGGCGGTCCCGCGCCGGCACCGACCTCGCGATCGGCGACCCGGGCGTGGCGCGCCTGTTCGACGAGCAGGTCTACAAGCGCGGCGGACTGGTCCTGCACGAGCTGCGCGGCCGGGTTGGCGACGAGGTGTTCTTCGGCCTGCTGCGGACCTGGGTGGCCGGGCACGCGCACGGCACTGTCACCAGCGAGGACTTCATCGCGCACGCGGAGCGCGCCGCCGGTGTGCCGCTGCGTGACGAGTTCGCCTCCTGGCTCGGCTGAGCCACCCCGCCTCGCCGGGGCATGGCTGCGCCCGATCCTGGGCCGCCTGAGCAGCGAGGATGTCCCTTTCGGGCAACGTGTCGTCGCCGTTCGTCCCGCTCCCGTCGCGGCTTGAGGATCGCGGCCCTTTTGTTACCGGAACGTGTCGGATCGGGCTTCCCCTCACACGCGATCACGACGTATGTTGTCGGCCACAACATTCAAATGTTGTGAGTCACAACATTCCTGCCAAGGGGACGCAATGAAGCGGAGAAAGACCCTCGCGCTGGCCGCCGCGGGCACCGGGCTCGTCCTGGCGCTGACCGCGTGTGGAGCGAACAGCGCCAACAACAACAGCGGTGGGAGCGGCGGGTCGGACAACGGCGGCCCGAAGGTCGGCGTGATCCTGCCCGAGACCGCGACCTCGGCCCGCTGGGCCGGGTTCGACCAGCCGATGCTCCAGTCGGCCCTCACGAAGGCCGGGCTCAGCCCGATCATCGAGAACGCACAGGGCGACAACCAGCGGTTCGCGCAGCAGGCCGACAGCATGCTCAGCCAGGGCGTGAAGGTCCTGATCATCGCCGCGCCCAGCGGTGACGTCGGCGCCACGGTCGAGCAGAAGGCCAAGCAGCAGGGCGTGCCGGTCATCAACTACGACCGCCTCAACCTCGGTGGCAGCGCCGACTACTACGTCAGCTTCGACAACGTCCAGGTCGGCCGCCTGCAGGGCCAGGCGCTCGCGGACGCGCTGAAGAACAAGGCCGGCGCCCAGGTCATCGAGATCGAGGGCTCGCCGACGGACAACAACGCGACCCTGTTCTACAACGGGCAGCAGGAGATCCTCGGCCCGCTCTACAGCTCGGGCGCGCTGAAGAAGGTCGCCAGCCAGCGCATCGACAAGTGGGACAACGCGGTCGGCGGCGCGACCTTCGAGCAGTTCCTGTCCGCCAACGGCGGCAAGGTCGACGGTGTGCTGGCCGCCAACGACGGCATGGCCGGCGCCGTGATCACGGTGCTGCAGAAGAACGGCCTCGCCGGCTCAGTCCCGGTCACCGGCCAGGACGCCAGCGCCGCCGGCCTGAAGTCCATCCTGCAGGGCCAGCAGTACTCGACGGTGTTCAAGCCGATCCAGCAGGAGGCCGACGCCACCGCGCAGCTGGCCGCCGCGCTGGTCAAGGGTGACACGGCGGGCGCCGACGCCATCGCCAAGCAGACCTCCACCGACCCGACCGGCAACCGCACGGTCAAGTCGGTGCTGCTGCAGCCGTTCTCCATCACCAAGGAGAACGTGAAGATGGTGGTCGACCAGGGTTACGTCAAGGCGAGCGAGATCTGCGGCGGCGACACCGCCCCGGTCTGCCAGCAGCTGGGCATCTCCTGACGACACGCGGCGCATGGGGGCGCGTGGTCCGGAAACCCCGGACCGCGCGTCCCCTCCCGCGTGTCTCCCACGGATAGCGGAGGTTCTTCCATGAACGAGCCCGTCCTCGCGCTGCGAGGCGTCAACAAGAGCTTCGGGCCGGTGCACGTCCTGCACGACGTGGACTTCCAGGTGCGCGCGGGGGAGGTCACCGCGCTGGTCGGCGACAACGGCGCCGGGAAGTCCACGCTCGTCAAGTGCATCGCGGGCATCCACCCGATCGACAGCGGTGAAGTCCTCTTCGAGGGCAAGCCGGTCCACATCCACAACCCGCGCGAGGCGGCCGCCCTCGGCATCGAGGTCGTCTACCAGGACCTCGCGCTGTGCGACAACCTCGACATCGTCCAGAACATGTTCCTCGGCCGCGAGCGCAACCAGCGCGGGCTGCTCGACGAGGCGGCGATGGAGCTGGCCGCGCGCAAGACCCTGGCGTCGCTGTCGGTGCGCACCGTCAAGTCGGTCCGCACGCCGGTGTCGTCGCTGTCCGGCGGGCAGCGGCAGACCGTCGCGATCGCCAAGGCCGTGCTGTGGAACAGCAAGGTGGTGCTGCTCGACGAGCCGACCGCCGCGCTCGGCGTCGCGCAGACCCGGCAGGTGCTCGACCTGGTGCGGCGCCTCGCCGAGCAGGGCCTCGGCGTGGTGCTGATCAGCCACAACATGAACGACGTGTTCGAGGTGGCCGACCGGATCGCCACGCTCTACCTCGGCCGGCTGGCCGCCGACGTCGCCACCAAGGACGTCACGAACAGCCAGGTCGTCGAACTGATCACCGCGGGCCGGTCCGGCGACCTCGGGCTGGCCCGCCCCGAGACCGCGGCCGTGTGAGGAAAGAAGTGGCCATGACTGAAACCCCCACGAAGCCCGGCGGCCAGCCCCCGGCGGCGATCTCGGACTTCGGCATCGACACCACTTCGCGGTCCACCCGCGAGGCGATCGGCGACTACTTCGGGCGCCTGCGCGGCGGCGAGCTGGGCGCGCTGCCCGCGCTGCTCGGCCTGTTGGTGCTGGTGCTGGTGTTCACCGGGCTCTCGGACACCTTCCTGTCCCTGAACAACATCGCGAACCTGTTCGCGCAGGGCGCCGGGCAGACCATCATCGCGATGGGCATCGTGCCGGTGCTGCTGCTCGGCGAGATCGACCTGTCCGCGGGCACCGCGTCCGGCCTGGCCGCGTCGGTGATGGCACTGCACTTCACGCAGGACGGCAACCTGCTCGGCAACTTCGGCAGCACGGTGTTCTACGGCTTCATCGTCGGCTCGATCGTGGCGGCGGCGCTGTGCGTGTGGATGCGCGTCTGGATCGGCGCGGTGCTCTCGCTCGTCGTGCCGGTGTTCCTGCTCGCCGGGTTCCCCGCGAACCCGTGGATCGAGATCGTGCTGGCGATCTGCGTCGGCGTCGTCATCGGCGCGCTGACCGGCACCATCGTGGCCAAGATCGGCATCCCGTCGTTCGTGGTGACCCTGGCGCTGTTCATCGGCTGGTACGGGCTGCTGCTGCAGCTGGTCGGCGAGGGTGGCACGATCTCCATCCGGCAGAGCGACGTGCTGTACCAGGTGGCCAACGGCAACCTGTCCATCCTGGCCGGCTGGATCATGTTCGCGCTCGCCGCGGGCGGGTACGCCGCGGTGGTCCTGACCCGCCACTTCGGACGGTTGCGGCGCGGACTGGTGGCCCAGCCGACGACGATCGTGGTCGTCAAGGCGGGCGCGGTGCTGGTGCTCGGCGCGGTCGCGACCTACCTGCTCAACACCAACCGCTCGCCCAACCCTAACCTGACCACGATCGCCGGCGTGCCCTACGTCGTCCCGATCGTGCTGGTGCTGCTGGTGGCCGGCACGTTCGTGCTGGACCGCACCCGCTACGGGCGGCACATCTACGCGGTCGGCGGCAACAAGGAGGCCGCGCGGCGCGCCGGCATCAAGGTCGACAAGATCCGGATGAGCGTGTTCGTGATCTGCTCGGCGGTCGCGGCGATCGGCGGCATCGTCTACAGCTCCAAGGTCGGCGCGGTGGACGGCAACTCCGGTGGCGGCAACACGCTGCTGTTCGCCGTCGGCGCGGCGGTCATCGGTGGCACGTCGCTGTTCGGCGGCCGCGGACGGCTGCGTGACGCGGTGATCGGTGGTCTCGTGCTGGCGACCGTCCAGAACGGCCTCGGCCTGCTCGGGTTCCAGGCGGCTACGGTTAACATCATCACCTGCCTGGTCCTTCTGGTGGCGGCTGCCGTCGACGCGCTCTCCCGCAAGCGTGCCGCGGTCGCCCGCTGAGGCACGGGTGAAGACCGCCGACCACCGGCCAGCAGGGAAGCGCAGGTGACGACCACACCCACCGCGGGCACCCGCCCCGACGACGTGCGCCGGCACAACCGGGCCGCCCTGTTGCGCCGGCTGCACGTCCACGGTCCGTCCACACGGGCCAGCCTCGCCACCGACCTCGGGCTGAACCGCAGCACGATCAAGGCACTGGTGGACGGGCTGGCCGAGGACGGGCTCGTCGAGGAACGGGTGCCGGCCCAGCGCAGCGGGGCGGGCCGCCCGTCCCTGCTGGTGCTGCCGCAGCCGCAGGCCGCGGTGGTGCTGGCGATCGACATCCGGGTGGAGCGGGCCGGGATGGCGCTGGTCGGGATCGGCGGCGAGATCCTCGGGCGGGGCGGGTGGAACATCCGCTCTACCACCAACGACCCGCGCGAGGTGTTCACCAAGATCGTCGACACGGCGGGCCCGCTGATCGACGAGCTGGGCGTCCACCCGGTCGCGGCGGGCGTGTCGGTGCCGGGCGTGGTGCGGCACCAGGACGGGTTCGTGCACGAGGCGCCGAACCTGCACTGGACCGACATCCCGCTCGGCGCGTGGCTGTCGCGGGCCCTGCAGCTGCCGGTGCACATGGGCAACGACGCCGAGCTGGGCGCGCTCGCCGAACACCTGCGCGGGGTGGCGCGCGGCTACGACGACCTCGTCTACATCAGCGCGGAGGTCGGCGTCGGCGGCGGCGTGATCTCCAACGGCGTGTCCATGCGTGGCGCCGGCGGGCACCACGTGGGCGAGGTCGGGCACATGGTGGTGCGGCCGCAGGGGCGGCAGTGCTACTGCGGATCGCACGGCTGCTGGGAGACCGAGGTGGGGGAGCGGGCGCTGGCGCGAGCGCTGGGGCTGGACGAGGACAGCCCGGTCGGCGCGATCGTGCACGAGCTGCGGCTGCTCTCCGCCAACGGCGAGGCGCCGGGTGAGCTCGCGGAGTTCACCGACTGGCTCGCGCTCGGGCTCGGCAACGTGGTCAACCTGCTGTGCCCGCAGCTGGTGGTGCTGGGCGACCTGTTCACCGCGCTGCCCCCGGCGCTGGTCGAGCACGTGGAGCGGACGGTGCGGGAGCGGAGCCTGGTCAGCCGGGCGCTGGCCGGGACGCGGGTCGCGACGTCGGCGCTGGGCACGGACGCGAAGCTGCTGGGCGCCGCGGAGCTGGCCTTCGAGACGGTGCTCGCGGACGGCTGAGGCAGGCGGGCGCGAAGCGGGTCGCCTTCGGTGCTGCCGCCTGACCCGGCCAGGAAAAACAGCGGTTCGCGGGGATGGGTGCGAACCGCTGCTTTTCCTTCGGAGGCCGGAGGAAACTACCGTCCGGCGGCGTAGCCCTGCATGCCACGCGGGTTGGAACCCGCGGACAGCACACCGGTTTCCGGGTCGCGCGCGACCGCGCACAGGCGGCCTTCCGACCACGGGTCGGCGACCGTCACGTCGTGCCCGCGCCGCCGCAGTTCCGCGATCGCGGGTTCGCCGATGCGGGACTCCACGGTGACGCTGCCCGGTTTCATCGAGCGCGGGTAGAACGAGCTCGGGAAACTGTCCGTGTGCCAGTTCGGCGCATCGATCGCGCCCTGCAGGTCGAGGCTGCCGCGCACCTTCCTGCGCAGCGCGACGGCGAGGAAGAAGTGCACGCTCCACTGGTCTTGCTGGTCCCCGCCGGGCGTGCCGAACGCGAGCACCGGCACGCCGTCGCGCAGCGCCACCGACGGGGACAGCGTCGTGCGCGGGCGGCGGCCCGGCACCAGCGAGTTGGGCAGTCCCTCGTCCAGCCAGGACATCTGCAGCCGGGTGCCGAGCGGGAAACCGAGCGCCGGGATGACCGGGTTTGACTGCAGCCAGCCGCCGCTCGGGGTGGCGGCGATCATGTTGCCCCACCGGTCGGCCACGTCGAGGTGGCAGGTGTCGCCGCGGGTGGCGCCGTCCTTGGCGACGGTCGGCTCACCAGCGCCCGCGGCGGGTGGCGGCGGGACCGCGCCGCCGACCGACAGTTCGGCCTGCTTGCTCAGCCGCGGCCGGCGCCCGTCCGGCGAACCCGGCCGCAGCTCCGTCGACGCCCGTTCGCCGATCAGGGCGCGGCGGGATTCGTTGTAGGAGGCGGAAAGCAGGGCGTCCAGGGAGACGTCCGCGCTGTCGCCGTACCACGCCTCGCGGTCGGCCATGGCGAGCTTGGTGCCCTCGATCAGCGTGTGCAGGTAGTCCGGGGTGCCGTACTCGAGGCCGTCCGGCAGCAGGGCGAGCTGCTGCAGGAACGACGGGCCCTGGCTCCACAGGCCGCACTTGGCGACCGTCCAGCCCTGCCAGTCGTAGGTGACCGGGTCCTCGTAGCCGGCTTCGAACGCGGCGAGGTCGTCAGCGGTGAGGGTGCCGGCGTGCCGCTCGCCGGAGGTGTCCATGGTGGGCCGGGCGGCGGCCTCGGCGATCGCCTCGGCGATGAAGCCCTCGCGCCAGATCCGGCGGGCGCCGTCGATCTGCGCCTCCCGGCCCGGGCCGGCGGCCTCGGCTTCGGCGATCACCCGCCGCCAGGTCGCGGCCAGCGCCGGGTTGCGCAGCATCTCGCCGGGCCCCGGCGGGCGCCCGTCACGCAGGTAGACCTCCGCCGAGCTGGTCCACTCGGTCTCGAACAGCTCCCGCACGCTGGCGACGGTCGAGCCGATCCGCTCCACCGCCGGGTGCCCGTTCTCGGCGTAGCCGATCGCGTACTTCAGCACATCGGCCAGCGTCTTCGTGCCGTGGTCGCGCAGCAGCAGCATCCACGCGTCGAACGCGCCGGGCACGGCGGCGGCCAGCGGACCGGTGCCGGGCACCAGGTCCAGGCCGAGCGAGGTGTAGTGCGCGACGGTCGCCCCGGCCGGGGCCGGACCCTGCCCGCACAGCACGCGCGGCGCCTGCCCGGCGGGCGCGAGGATGATCGGCACCTCGCCGGCGGGGCCGTTCAGGTGCGGTTCGACGACGTGCAGCACGAACCCGGCGGCCACGGCCGCGTCGAAGGCGTTGCCGTCGTCCTCCAGCACCGCCATCGCGGTGGCGGAGGCGAGCCAGTGGGTCGACGACACCATGCCGTGGGTGCCTTGCAGCGTGGGACGGGTGGTGAACACGGTCCGAGTAGACACCCTCGACCGGGTGAACGTCCAAGACATCTGTGACACCATCGCCATAGCTGTTCGCTATCGATGGGAGCGTGGTGGAACGCCGCCAGCTGGAGTACTTCGTCGCGATCGTCGAGCACGGCGGGTTCACCGCGGCGGCCAAGGCGTTGCACGTCGCGCAGCCCTCGCTGTCCCGCTCGATCGGCAAGCTCGAACACGAGCTGGGCGTCACGCTGTTCCACCGGGTCGGGCGGCACGCGGTGCTGAGCACAGCCGGGGAGGCGCTGGCCGACCGGGCCCGGCTGGTGCTGCGCGACCTCGACGCGTTGCGGGCCGCGGCGGGGGCGATCGGAGACGGCGCGGCCGGGCGGGTGGACGTCGCCGCGACCTCGTCGTCCGGGCTGGAACCGGTGACCAGCGTGATCGCCGAGCTGGCCCGGCGGCACCCGGGGGTCACGGTCAGCACGTCGTCGGCGATGTCGGCGGCCGAGGTGGTCGCCATGGTGCTCCAGGGCAGGTGCGAGGTCGGGGTGTGCGGCAGCGCGGAGCGCCCGTCCGGGCAGGGGCTGGTGACGCACCACCTGCGGGACGAGGAGTTCCTGCTGGTCGTGCCGCCCGGCGTGCTGGACGTGCCGGGGCCGTCGGTGGGCCCGGAGGTGCTGCGCGGCATGCGGTTCGTGGTCACCAAGCCGGCCACGGCGGTGCGGGCCCTGTTCGACCGGCTGGCCGCGACCGTCGGGGACATGACGATCGCGGCCGAGGCCGGGGACCGGGGCGTGGTGCTGCCGATGGTGCTCAAGGGCATCGGCGCCGGGCTGATGCCGGACGGCTGGTCCGACCTGGCGCTGCGGGCGGGCGCGGACGTCTACCGGTTCGACCCGCCGGAGCGGCTGCCGCAGTGGCTGGTGCACCGGGGCGGCCCGCTCACCGCGGCGACGCGCGCGTTCATCGACACCACGCTCGGGACCGCCCCGGCGGGTCAGGACTCCGTCGCGGCCCGGTCGGAGTCGCTACGGAGCACGCAGAACTCGTTGCCCTCGGGGTCGGCGAGGACGGCCCAGCCGGACCCGTCCGGGTTCCGGTGATCGGCGACGAACGTGGCGCCGAGGCCCAGCAGCCGCGCCACCTCCTCCTCGCGCGAGGTCTCCGGGCGCAGGCACAGGTGGATCCGGTTCTTGATCGTCTTGGGCTCGCGCACCTGGTTGAAGTGCAGCACCGGGCCCTCCGCGAGTAGCACCTGGGTCTCCGGGTCGCCCGGCCGGTCGTCCGGGTGGAGCGGACGGCCGGTCACCCCGCTCCAGAAGCGGGCCAGCTCGTAGGCGTCCGCGCAGTCGATCGCGACGTTCTGCAATACCGAGACCATGTGCCGAGCTTCCCCGATCAGCCGACGTCGCGGCGCAGCAGGTCCTCCTCGGTTTCGCGGCGCACCAGCACGCGGGATGCGCCGTCGGCGACCGCGACCAGCGGCGGGCGGCCCACCAGGTTGTAGTTCGACGCCAGCGCGTGGTGGTAGGCGCCGCTCACCGGCACCGCCAGCAGGTCGCCGGGGCGGACGTCGGCGGGCAGCGGCACGTCCTCGGCCAGCACGTCCCCGGCCTCGCAGTGCCTGCCCGCGATGGTCCACGGGCGGCGCGGCGCCTTGGTGTGCCGACCGACGAGCCGGGCGGTGTAGCGCGCGCCGTACAGCGCCGGGCGCGGGGTGTCGCTCATGCCGCCGTCGACCGCGACGAACCCGCTCTTCACGGCGGCCACCCGGTACAGCGTGATCCCGGCCGTCGCGACGAGCCAGCGGCCGGGTTCCAGCACCAGCCGCGGCACCGGGAGCCGGTGGCGGTCGCACTCCCGGCGCAGCGTGCCCAGGATCCGGCGGGCGGCGCCGGTCAGGTCGAAGGCCGGTTCGCCTGCGCGGTAGGGGACGGCGAAACCGCCGCCCAGGTCGAGCTGGTCCAGCGTCACCCCGTGCCGCTCGCGGACCCCGGCGAGCAGGCGCACCATGCGGCGCACGGCTTCGGCGTAGGAGCCGGTGTCGTGCACCTGGGAACCGAGGTGGCAGTGCAACCCGGCGGCGCGCAGGCCCGGCTGGGCGAGGACCTGCCCGACGGCGTCCAGCGCGGCGCCGGAGGCGAGGGAGAACCCGAACTTCTGGCCCTCGACGGCCGTGGCCAGCGCGCGGTGCGTGTGCGCGTCGACGCCGGGGGTGACCCGCACCAGGACCCGCTGCCCGGCGGGGGCGAGCGCGGCGAGCTGGTCGATCTCGTCGGCGGAGTCGGCGACGATCCGGCCGGCGTGCGCGGTGAACGCGGCCTTGAGGTCCGCCGGGGTCTTCACGTTGCCGTGCACCAGGATCCGCTCGCCCGGCACGCCTGCCCAGCGTGCCATCGCGATCTCGCCCGCCGAGCACACGTCCGCGCTGAAACCCAGCAACCGGAGCACCCCGCGCACCGGCAGGGCCTTGGTGGCGAACGCGATCTCGGCGTCCGGGAACGCGGCGCGCAGCGATTCGGCGCGGCCGCGGATCTCGGTCTCGTCGAAGACCTGCACCGGCGTGCCGAACCGCGCGGCGAGCCGGGTCAGGCGCACGCCGCCGCAGGTCAGGTCGCCGCCCTCGGCGAGGCGGGTCGTGCGCGGCCACAGGCCGGGTTCCAGCGGCGGTTCTCCGGCGAGTCCCACGCTGGGCAGCACCTCGGCGAGTGTCATGTCGTCCTCCTTCGGTATCCCTGCACCGAAGGAAATCGCCGCGGCGGCCCGCGCGGACCCCGGGCTGATGCGGCGATGACACGCCCGGGCGCGGTCTTGATCCGGCCTTGACACCGGCGTGAGCCCGTTCACGCGGTCATACTGGCGGGCATGGACGCAGGCGAACTGAGGGAAGTGCAGGCGCCGCTCAAGGAGCGCTACCGGGAGGATCCGGCACAGGCGCTGATCACCTTGCGCGCCAACGCGGAGCTCGACGGGCTGGGCATCTCGTGCAAGGTGGAGACCGGGCGGGCGGTGGTCGAGGCGGGTCTGCACCCGGCCACCGGCGGCGACGGCAGCCTCGCGTGCTCCGGCGACATGCTGCTGGAGGCGCTGGTCGCGTGTTCCGGGGTGACGCTGCGGGCGGTGGCGACGTCGCTGGGGCTGGAGATCCGCGGCGGGACCGTGCGGGCGGAGGGAGATCTGGACTTCCGCGGCACGCTCGGGGTCGACAAGTCCGCGCCGGTGGGGTTCCAGGCGATCCGGTTGTCGTTCGACCTCGACACCGACGCGTCCGAGGAGCAGCTCGCCACGCTGCGCAAGCTGACCGAGCGGTACTGCGTGGTGTATCAGACGTTGCGCACGCCGCCGGAGATCGAGGTGCGCCTCGCCTGACCCGGCTCGACGGTGCTGATGCCGTGCAGCACGTGGGCGAGGATCTCCGCGCCCCGCACGACGCGCGGGCCGGGGCGGTTGAAGTAGGACGGGCCGTCGAGGATCCACACCTGCCCGCCGCGCACCGCGGGCAGGTCCGCCCAGCCCGGTCGGCTCGTGAGCAGGCCGAGTTCGGCCTCGGTGCGTTCCGGCGGCAGGCCGCAGGGGAGCAGGAGGAGGACGTCGGGTGCCGCGGCGGTCACCTCGGCCCAGTCGATGGCCTTGGTGTGCTCGCCCGGCCGGGCGAGCAGGGGCTCCCCACCGGCGGCGGCGATCTGTTCGGGCACCCAGTGGCCGGCAGGCCAGACCGGGTCGAGCCATTCGATCGCGGCGACCCGGGGCCGGGGCAGGTCCCGGGTCCGCTCCCGGAGGTCCGCGAGCCGGGCGAGCAGTTCCGCGTGTTTCGCGCGGGCGACCTCCGGAACGCCGAGGACGTCGCCGAGCAGCAGCAGGCAGTCCAGCACCTCGGCGAGCGTGCGGGGTTCGAGGCTCAGCACCCGCGGCCCGGCGTCCATCATCCGGACCGCGTCGGTGACCCGGCGGTAGGACACCGCGCAGACCTCGCAGAGGTCCTGGGTGAGCACGACGTCGGGCCGCAGCGCCGCGAGTTTCGCGGCGTCCAGGGCGTAGAGCGCGGAGCCGGCGTGCGCGCCCCCGACGGCCTGCGAGATCTCGCGGCTGCCCATCGAGGTGTGCAGCCCACTGCCGGTGACCACGGGCACGTCCTCGATGCCCGGCGGCCAGTCGCATTCGTGCGTCCGCCCGACCAGCTGCCCGGCCAGCCCCAGCTCGGCCACCAGATCAGTGGCGGCGGGCAGCAATGACACGATCCGCACGCCCCGAGCCTAGATCGGTCCGCCGCTCCGACGCCATGAGGCGCTGCCGGACGGGCAGGTGCCTCGACGACCCGTCGCAGACTGGCAAGCGGTGCTCGAGCCGGTGGGTCCCAGGCTGGTCGCACTCCAACGAGGGGGACCTCGGGCCGGTCCCGCTGCCGGGCGTTCCCAGCACCGTTCCGGCGCTGCAGGTGTGGCCGGGATCGATCGATTCCGACATCGATCTGCGCGAGCTGCGGGGCCGCGAGGCGTGGATGCGGTGTGCCCCCTGGGGCGTGACGGCCGCCGGCCGGGGCGCATCGCCCGGTGCCGTCTGAACCCGTCAGCCCTGGCGCTCCGCGAGCAGGTCCTCCACCGCCTTGGGCAGTGTCGTTTCGAAGTCGAGAAGCTTCGCCCAGTCCGGCGTGACCGTGATGACCACCATCTGCTCGTACAGGGCCCGCACGCCCTGCTCCCACGAGTCGGCCAGTGCGGGAGGCGTCGTCTTCCGGCCGGCCTCGATGTAGCCATCCGGGGCGCCGTCGACCAGTTCCAGGTGCGCCGTGCCGCGGATCAGCAGCACCCGCGGCGGCCACGGGTCGACGTAGTCGATGGTGATCGCCACCCGGGGGTTCCGGCGCAGGGCCGCTACCTTCGCCGATTTCGGCACGGTGGCCATGACCAGGTGCTCGCCGTCCCACCAGAACCCGATCGGGATCACGCGCGGCTCGCCGTCCAGTCCGTCGTACGCCAGCCGCGCGGGGATGTTCGACCCCAGCAGCTGCTGCGCGATCGGCTTGGCCAGTTCAGCGGTGGCATCCATGTCCGTCTCCTCCGGTTCGGGGTGTGTCACGCCGGGGACGCAGCCGATCCCGCGTTCTCGACATCGCTCACGCGAGAAGTGGCGCCAGTTGCCCGGCGTGGTCGCGCACTAGCGCCACCAGCTCGGCGTTCGGCTCGGCGACCCGTTCCGCGGGCCCGCTCACCGCGAGCCCGGCGACCAGCTCGCCGGTCACCACGTCCCGGATCGCCACCGCCAGGCAGCCCTTGCGTTCCAGCAGCTCACCGCACTGCCGGGCCAGCCCGTCGCGCGCGACCGCGGCCAGTTCGGCGTCCAGGCGATCGGCGTCGACGATCGTCCGCTCGGTGAACGACCGCAGCTCCCGCACCACCGCGCGCCAGTCGGCCTGCTCGGCGAGCAGCAGCTTGCCCAGCGCGGACACGTGCGGGTAGCGGGCGAGCAGCGCCCCGTCCGACGGCGGGTGGTCCGGGTCCGGGTCGACGAGCGTCAGCCGCCCGGTCCGGAAGGACGCCAGGTGCACACCCCACCGCACCCGGTGCCGCAGGTGCTCCACGATCGCCCTGGCCGCCGCGGGCGGCCGCACCGCCACCGGGGTCGCCAGCCGCCCGGCGCGCCGCCCCAGCGCGAACCCCCGCAGGTCTGGCAACCGCACCAGGTACTCCTCGCCGACGAGCAGGTTCAGCAGCCGGTAGGTCGTCGCCGGGGGCAGCTTCAGCGCGGCCGAGATCTCCTTCGCCGTGACACCCGGCCCGGCGGCCACGACCTCCTCCAGCACCGCCAGCGCGCTGCGGACCGCCTTCGGCTGGCGGCCGGACAGCGGCGTCTCCGGGCTCACCGCTCGCCGCCAAGCAGGTCGGCCTCGGACGTCTCGTCGTAGATGCCGATCCGCGCCAGGTCCCGCGGCCGCCGACGGCGCAGCCAGGCGAACCAGGCCAGACCGGCGAGCGCGCACAGCCCGAACACCGCCGGGTACGGGCCGCCCAGGTTGTCGACCGTGAACACGACCAGCGCCGCCAGCAGCGCGGGCGCGGTGATCGCGCCGACCACCAGCGCCCCGCGGGTCAGCTCGCCGATGCGGTACAGGAACACCGGCGCCGCCACGCACACCAGCAGGTAGGCCACCAGGTAGCCGAACACCGCGACGTTGAGCAGCGTGACGAACACCGACGTGGTGCTCATCCCGGCGGCCATCAGGACGACCGGCACGACCGCGACCGGCGGCAGCACGGCCAGGATCGCGACGTGCGGGGTCCGGTACCGCGGATGCGTCCGGCCCAGCGCGTCCGGCGCCACGCCCTCGCGGCCCATGGACAGCAGCACCCGCACCAGCGCGTTGCCGGCCGCCAGCGTGCACGCCAGGAACGACGCGGCGATCCCCAGGTCGAGCAGGTAGGACAGCCACGGCAGCTGCTGCAGCGCGGCCAGCGTGCTGACCGGCTCGGCCTGCCCGGCGAGCCCGCCCGGCAGCGCGCCAAGGCCGATGACCTGCGTGTACGCCGCCACCAGGTACAGCACGCCGCACAGCGCGGCCGTCCCCTGCACCGCCCTGGGCACCGTCCGGAACGGCCGCCGGGCCTCGACCCCGTAGGACGCCGCCGCCTCGAAACCGATGAACGCGCCGAGCGCGGGCAGCACCCCGGCCGCGATCCCGCCGACGCCCCGGTCCGGCGCGGTCGGCGCCAGCCCGGGGCCGACCCTGGCCAGCAGCAACCCGAACACCACCAGCATCAGCGAGATCGACACGGCCTCGGTGACGAGCACCACGGTCGCCGACAACCGCACGCCGCGCAGCACACACGCCGTCGCCAGCCCGCCCAGCACCAGCACGAGCACCGCGACCAGGCCCCAGCCCAGGTCCAGCCCCGCGCGCCGCAACAGGTCCTGCAGGTAGACGCCGGACCCGGTGAGCGCCGCCATCGTCAGCAGGCCGTAGCCAATCAGCAACGCGCAGCCGCACGCGAACGCCGCGGCCGGGCCGAGCCCCTTCGCGGTCAGGCTGTACAGCGACCCGGCCGCCGCCATGCGGCGCGTGAACTGCGCGATCCCCAGCCCGATGAGCAGCGCGAGCACGGTCGCGACGACGAACGACCACAGCACCCCGGTCCCGGCCCCGGCCGCGGCGACCGCGGGCGCGGCCGCCATGGCCGCCGACGGCGCCGCGGCCGAGATCGACTGCGCGAACACCTGCAGCGGACCGAGGTTGCGGCGGTCGAGCCCGGACATCGGGGACTCGCGCCGCAGCGGCGGCAGCACCCGGGGTGGCACGGACATCCGGCATTTCCTCCTCTGTGGACGGTAACCCGGCACTGTAACTCCGGGGTTACGTCCCAGGACATGCCCGCGAGCGTCAAATGAGAAAAACGCCGGAGCCGTTCCCGCGTTGGGAGAACGCCCCCGCGGGACTTCCCGGTGCCGGAGACCGGGGTTTGACCGGCGGCTGACGGCGGCGCAACGTTGCTGCTCAACGCTGTGCAGCCGTCACCGGAAATCCCCGCTGAGTCCCCGGAGGTCTCATGGATACGCCACGGTCGCTGACCGGTTCACTGCGCGCCGGCTCCATCGTCTTCATGGTCGTCGCGGCCGCCGCCCCGCTCACGGTGGTCGCCGGCAGCGTGCCGCTGGGCGTCGCGCTCGGCAACGGCGCCGCCTTCCCCGCCACCTTCGTGCTGTGCTGCGTGGTCCTGCTGCTGTTCGCGGTCGGGTTCTGCGCGATGAGCCGGCACGTGCCCAACGCGGGCGCCTTCTACGCCTACGTCCGTGAGGGCCTCGGCCGCGCACCCGGCCTCGGCGCCGCGTTCCTCGCACTGGTCACCTACACCGCGGTGCAGCTGGCCGTGTACGGCTACCTCGGCGCCGCCCTCGACGGACTGGTGCAGCACTACGGCGGTCCCGCGCTGCCGTGGTGGGTGTGGTCGCTGGCCGCGCTCGCCGTGGTCGGCCTGCTCGGCTACCGGCACATCGAGCTGAGCAGCAAGGTGCTCGGCGTGCTGCTGCTGTGCGAGGCCGGGATCGTGCTGGTTTTCGACGCGGTGGTGACCGTGCGCGGCGGGGATGGTGGCCTGTCGACGGCGTTCCTGCAGCCGCCGCAGATCGGCTCCGGCTCGGTGGGCATCGCGATCATGTTCGCCATCGCCAGCTTCATCGGGTTCGAGGCCACCGCGGTGTTCCGCGACGAGGCCCGCGACCCGGCCCGCACGATCCCGCGCGCCACCTACCTGTCGCTGCTGCTCATCGCCGGGTTCTACACGCTGTCCAGCTGGGCCGTCGTGTCGGCGTGGGGCGACACCGCGGCCGTCGAGCAGGCCGGCGCGGACCCGGGGAACATGCTGATCACCACGGTCGGCCGCTACCTGGGCACCGCGGGCGCCGACGTCGTGCAGGTCCTGCTGATCACCAGCCTGTTCGCCGCGCTGCTGTCGTTCCACAACGTCATCGCCCGGTACGCGTTCTCGCTCGGCAACTCCGGCGCGCTGCCCGCCGCGTGCGGCCGCAGCCACCACCGGCACGGTTCGCCCCACGTGTCGTCGCTCGCGCAGTCGGTCAGCGCGGTCGTGTTGATCGCGGTGTTCGCCCTGGCCGGGATGGACCCGGTCACCCAGGTGTTCTCGTGGATGGCCGGCACCGCGACCCTCGGCGTGCTCGTGCTCATGACGCTGACCTGCTTGGCTGTCGTGGTGTTCTTCCGCCGCACGCGGGTGGACCGGCGCGCCTGGCACACGTTCGCCGCGCCGGTGCTCGGCCTGGCCGGGCTGGCCGGCTGCCTGGTGCTGACCGTGCTGAACTTCCCGACGCTCATCGGCGGCTCGTTCGGCCTGGCCGCCGTCATCTTCGCCGTGCTCGCCGGAGCGTTCGCCCTCGGGGCCGTGCTCTCGGCCGTTCTGCGCTCGCCCGCCACCGAACCCGCCATCGCCTGAAAGGATCGTCGATGACACTCGCCGAAGAACGCACCACCACGACCCACCCGCTCGACCCGATGACCGAGGACGAGGTCCGTGCGGTCCGGGAGGTGCTCAGCGCCGCCGGGCTGCTGGGGGAGTCCGTCCGGTTCGCCTTCCTGGCGCTGGAGGAGCCGGGCAAGGCCGTGGTGCGCGCGCACCAGCCGGGTGACGAGGTGGACCGCCGGTTCCGGGCGATCCTGCTCGACCTGGCCGACGGCTCGTCGAAGGACGTCGTCGTGTCGGCCACCCGGTCCACTGTGGACGAGGTGCGGGAGATCGACCCGGTCGCCGACGGCCAGCCGCCGATCATCGACACCGAGTTCGAGCTGATCGAGGACATCCTCAACGCCGAGCCGCGGTGGACCGGCGCCCTGCGCAAGCGCGGCCTGGACCCCGCCACCGTGCGCGCGGTGCCGCTGTCCGCCGGTTCCTACGACCACCCCGGGGAGACCGGCCGCCGCGTCGTGCGGGCGCTGGGCTTCCAGCAGCTCCACGAGAAGGACCACCCGTGGGCGCACCCGGTGGACGGGCTGGTCGCCTACGTCGACCTCACCGCCCGCGCGGTGACGAACGTGATCGACCACCGGGAGCTGCCGGTGCCGCAGGAGCCGGGCAACTTCGACGACCCAGCGCAGACCGGGCCGCACCGCACCACGCTCAAGCCGATCGAGATCACCCAGCCGGAGGGCCCGAGCTACGCGGTCGAGGGCAGCCGGGTGCGGTGGGAGAACTGGGACCTGCGCATCGGCTTCAATGAGCGGGAAGGCCTGACCCTGCACGAGATCTCGTTTCACGAGCGGCCGGTGCTGTACCGGGCGTCGGTGGCCGAGATGGTGGTGCCCTACGCCGACCCGTCGCCGGTGCGGTTCTGGCAGAACTACTTCGACTGCGGCGAGTACATGTTCGCCCGCTACACCAACTCGCTGGAGCTGGGCTGCGACTGCCTGGGCGAGATCCGCTACTTCGACGCGGTGGTGGCCGACGACCTCGGCGAGCCGCGCACCATCCGCAACGCGATCTGCATGCACGAAGAGGACTTCGGCGTGCTGTGGAAGCACAGCGACATGTTCGCCGGCTCGCACGAGACGCGGCGGCAGCGGCGGCTGGTGGTGTCGTTCTTCACCACGATCGGCAACTACGACTACGGCTTCTACTGGTACTTCTACCTCGACGGCACGATCGAGCTGGAGGCCAAGGCCACCGGCATCACGTTCACCTCGGCCTACCCCGCGGAGGGGCACGAGTACGCCACCGAGATGGCGCCCGGCCTGGGCGCGCCCTACCACCAGCACCTGTTCTGCGCGCGGCTGGACGTCAGCGTCGACGGCGACCGCAACGCCGTGGACGAGGTCGACGCGGTGCGGGTGCCGGTGAGCGAGGCCAACCCGTACGGCAACGCCTTCCGCGAGGCGCGGACGCGGTTGACCCGCGAGTCGGAGGCGGCGCGCGCGGCGGACAACTCGCGCGGCCGGGTGTGGCACATCGTCAACCCGGGCCGGCGGAACCGCTTCGGCCGCAACCCGGCCTACGTGCTCCACCCGGAGGGCCAGCCGGCGCTGCTGGCGGACGAGTCCTCGTCGGTGCACGCGCGGGCGACCTTCGCGACGAAGCACCTGTGGGTGACCCGCTACTCCGACGCCGAGCGCTACCCGGCCGGCGACCTGGTGAACCAGAACCCCGGCGGCGCCGGGCTGCCCGCGTGGACCGCGGCGGACCGGGACATCGACGGGGAGGACATCGTGCTGTGGCACACCTTCGGGCTGACGCATTTCCCGCGCCCGGAGGACTGGCCGGTGATGCCGGTGGACTACACCGGGTTCAAGCTCAAGCCGGTGGGGTTCTTCGACCGGAACCCGACGCTGGACGTGCCGCCGTCGGCGAAGGGCCACTGTCACGGCGGGTGAGCCAGCGCGTGTGAGCCGGCAGGCCGTCGCCGCGGTCCCGGGCCTGGAGGAGGGCCTCGGCGAACGCGGCGACGGCCCGTGGGCGCGGCCGGGATGGGTCGCGGACCAGCGCGATCGCGCGTTCGGCGCGCGGTCCGTCCAGCGGCAGGCTGCGCAGCCCGGCGAAGGCCACCAGCGGCAGCACCAGGCCGGGGATCGCGGAGACGCCCAGCCCGGCGGCGGCGAGCCCGGCGACCGCGGCGATGTTGCGTGCTTCGATCGTGTGGCCGGGCGCCACCCCGGCTTCGGCGAGCGCGTGGTCGACGAGCGGGCGGATGCTGCTGCCGGGGGAGAACGCGATGAACGGCTCCCCCTGGATCTGTTGCCAGGACAGGGTTTCCGCATCCGCGAAGGGGTGACCGGGCGGGAAGACGCAGCAGCACTCGTCGGCGGCCAGCGGCTGCACCTCCAGGTCGTCCGGGGGCTCGCCGACGACGGTGACCGCGAGGTCCACCGCGCCCGCCCGCACCCGGGCGAGCACCTCCTCCGACAGGCAGTCCTCGATGGACAGTTCGACGTCCGGTAATTCCCGCCGGTAGCGCGCGATGACCGGGGGCAGCAGGATCGCCGCCAGCGACGGCAGCGTGGCTACGCGGACGTGCCCGCGGGTGCCGGCGAGGAACCCCGTGAAGTGCCGCAGGCCGGCGTCGAACGAGGCCAGCACCTCACGCGCGATCCGGGTGAACTCCACACCCTCCGCGGTCGGCACGAGCCGCCGGGTGGTCCGCTCGAACAAGGCGACGCCCACCTTGCGCTCCACCTCGGCGACCGTGCGGCTCAGCGACGACTGGGCCAGGTGCAACCGCTGGGCGGCCGTGGTGAAGCCCCCGGCGTCGGCCACCTCGACCACGGCCCGGAGCTGCTGCACCGTCAGATCCATGCGCATGGTGCATGAGTCTATGCCGAACTCTTGTTTGACCTCGATAGCTGTGATGCCGCAGAGTCGGCGGACGTCACCGTCGACAGCGCACTGGAGGTCCACGAGATGCTTGCCCTGGCGGGCTTTCTGACGATCGGCGTGTTCCTCGCCGGGGTGCTCTCGCGCCGCGTCTCGGTCCTGCTGGCGCTGACCGTCGTGCCGGTCGTCGCCGCGCTCGCCGTGGGCGCGGCCCCGCGGCTGGGCGAGCTGATCGGCAAGGGGCTCACCACCGTCGCCCCGGTCGCGATCATGATCACCTTCGCGGTCCTCTACTTCTGCCTGATGATCGACGCCGGGCTGTTCGACCCGGCTGTGCGGCGGATCCTGCGGTGGGCGGGCGGCGATCCGCTGAAGATCACCGTCGGGACCGCGGCGCTCACCGTGCTGGTCGCCCTCGACGGCGACGGCGCCTCGACGTTCCTGATCACGGTGTCCGCGCTGCTCCCGCTCTACCAGCGGATGGGGATGCGCCGGCTGGTGCTGGCGGGGGTCGTCGCGCTCGGCGCCGGGGTGATGAACCTGGTGCCGTGGGGCGGCCCGACCGCGCGGGCGATGGCCGCGCTGGACGCCGACAGCGGCCGCATCTTCCTGCCGCTGCTGCCCGCGATGCTGGCCGGGATCGCGTGGGTGCTCGTCGCCGCGTGGCTGATCGGCCGCGCCGAGCGCAAGCGGATCGGGGTGCTCGACCTGGACGGCCCGGCCGCGGCGGTGGAACGCACCCGTGCCGAGCGCGTCCGGTACTGGGCCAACGTCGTGCTCACCCTCGCGCTGGTGGCCGCCCTGCTGGCCCAGGTGGCGAAGCTGGAGGTGCTGTTCGTTGGCGCGTTCGTGCTCGCCCTGCTGATCAACCGTCCGAAGTGGAGCCAGCAGCAGGAGCTGTTCGAGAAGCACGGGCACAACGTCGTGCTGGTGACCACCATGATCTTCGCCGCCGGGGTGTTCACCGGGATCCTGTCCGGCACCGGGATGATCGAGGCGATGGCGCGGGCCCTGGTGAGCGTCGTGCCGGACTGGGCAGGCGGCGCGCTGCCCGCGCTGACCGCGTTGACCGGGATGCCGCTGAGCCTCGTGTTCACCCCGGACGCCTACTACTTCGGGGCGATGCCGGTGCTCGCCGAGACCAGCGCCGCGCTCGGCGGCGACCCGGCCGAGATCGCCCGCGCCGCGCTGCTCGGGCAGATGACCACCGGGTTCCCGCTCAGCCCGCTGACCGCGTCCACGTTCATCCTCGTCGGCATGGCGGGCGTGGACCTGGGCGAGCACCAGCGGTTCGCCTTCAAGTGGGCGTTCGGGACCACCGTCGTGATGACCGCCGTCGCCCTGGCCGTGGGCGCGATCTAGGGGAGAGCATGGACTGCGTACGGATCGGCGGGGGAGCCGGCTTCGCGGGGGACCGGTTCGAGCCCGCGGAAGCGCTCGCCCGCGACGGGGAGCTCGACGACCTGGTGCTGGAGTGCCTGGCGGAGCGCACGATCGCGCTCGGTCAGCAGCGCAGGCTGGCCGACCCGTCGGCGGGGTACGACCCGCGGCTGGTCGCCCGGTTCGAACGGCTGCTGCCGCTCTGCGCCGCGCGGGGGATTCGGGTGATCACCAACATGGGCGCGGCGAACCCGCTTGCGGCCGGCCGCGTGACGGCGGACCTGGCCGGGCGCCTCGGCCTCGGGCTGACCGTCGCGGTGGTGACCGGGGACGATGTGCTCGACCGGATCGACCCGTCCGCCCCGGCGCTGGAGACCGGGCGGCCGCTGGCCGCGCACGGGGAACTGGTGTCCGCCAACGCCTACCTCGGGGCGGAGCAGATCATGCCGGCGCTGGAGACCGGTGCGCACGTGGTGCTCACCGGCCGCGTCGCCGATCCCTCGTTGTTCACCGCGCCACTGGCCCAGCGGCTCGGGTGGGACCTGCGCGATGCCTCGGCGATGGCCGCCGGGACCGTGGCCGGGCACCTGCTCGAGTGCGCCGGGCAGCTCACCGGCGGGTACTTCGCCGACCCCGGTCGCAAGGACGTGCCCGGACTCGCCGAGCTCGGTTTCCCGTACGCCGACGTGACCGCTGACGGCGACGTTGAGGTGTCGAAGCTGCCCGGCACCGGAGGTCTGGTCTCCCGCGCGACGGTGCGGGAGCAACTGCTGTACGAGGTGACCGACCCGGCGGCCTACCCGACCCCGGACGTCACGCTCGACCTGCGTGAGGTGACCGTCGCCGAGACCGGGCCGGACCGGGTGGCGGTGCGCGGCGCGGTCGGGCGGGCGCGGCCGGAGAAGTTCAAGGTCAGCGTCGGCTACCGCGCCGGGTGGCGGGCCGAAGCCGGGATTTCCTACGCGGGCCCGGGCGCCCGGGCCCGCGCGGAGCTGGCCGGGGACGTGGTCCTGCGGCGACTGGCGGGCACGCGGGTGCGTGCCGATGTGCTGGGCGCGGAGGGGTCGCCGGAGTGCCGGTTGCGGATCGCCGCGTCGGCGGCGGACCGGGCGGCGGCCGAGGTGGTGTGCCACGAGGTGGAGGCGCTCTACACGAATGGGCCTGCCGGGGGCGGTGGCGTCCGGACGGCCGTGACGGAGGTGATCGGGATCGTGTCCACGCTGATCGACCGGGACCGGGTCGAGCCGGCGGTGACCGTGATCGGGGGGCATGCGTGCGGGTGATGTTGCACGAGGTCGCGCACTGCCGGGCCGGCGACAAGGGCGACACGTCGATCCTGTCGCTGTTCCCCTTCGACGACCGGCATTTCGCGGACCTGGAGCGCGAGGTGACGACGGAGCGGGTGCGGGAACACCTCGCTGGTCAGGTGCGCGGCGAGGTGGTGCGCTACGTGCTGCCGAAGCTGTGCGCGTTGCAGTTCCGGTGTCGTCAGGCGCTCGACGGCGGGGTCACCACGTCGCTCGCGCTGGACACCCACGGCAAGGGGATGAGTTCGCGTCTGCTGGCGATGGAGATCGAGCTGTCCGGCTAGCCTGGGTGGCGTGTCTGCCGACGACTGGGTCCTGCACGTGGACCTGGACCAGTTCATCGCGGCGGTCGAGGTCGCCCGGCACCCCGAGCTGCGCGGGAAACCGGTGGTGGTCGGCGGGAACGGGGACCCTGCCGAGCGGGCCGTCGTGGCCACGGCGTCGTACGAGGCGCGCGAGTTCGGGATCCAGTCGGGCATGCCGTTGCGGACCGCGGCGAAGCGCTGCCCGGACGCGGTCTTCCTGCCGGTCGACAAGGAGGCCTACGAAGAGGTCTCGGAGCGGGTGATGGCGACGCTACGGAGCTTCCCGGTGGTCGTCGAGGTGATCGGGTGGGACGAGGCGTTCGTCGGCGCCCGGGTGACGGACCCGGAGGCGCTGGCCGCGGACATCCGGGCGCGGGTGGCCGCGGAGACCGGGATGTCGTGCGCGGTCGGGATCGGGGACAACAAGGTGCGGGCCAAGATCGCGACCGGGTTCGCGAAACCGGGCGGGATCTACCGGCTGACGCGGGCGAACTGGGTCGCGGTGATGGCCGGCCGCCCGACCGACGCGCTGTGGGGGATCGGGCGCAAGACGGCGAAGAAGCTGGCGGAGGCCGGGCTGACCACCGTGCGGGACCTCGGCACGGCCGACGCGGACGAGCTGGCCGCGCGGTTCGGGCCGACGATGGGGCCGTGGTACCGGCTGCTCGCCCAGGGCGCCGGGGACACCGAGGTGACCGCGACGCCGTACCTGGCCCGGTCGCGGAGCCGGGAGACGACGTTCCAGACGGATCTGGACGACCGCGCTGCGGTGGACGCACAGGTGTCGGCGCTGGCGGCGCGGGTCGCGGAGGACGTGCTGGCCGAGGGGCGCCCCGCGGTGCGGATCGGGGTGAAGGTGCGGTTCAAGCCGTTCCTCACCTACACCCGCAGCCTGACCCTGCCCGCGCCGACGAGCGACCGCGCGGAGATCGAGCGCGCCGCACTGTCCCTGTTGGACCGTTTCGAGTGGACCCGCCCGGTGCGCCTGCTGGGCGTACGAGCCGAGTTCAACCGCGACGAGTGACGCATCGCCCCGGGGTCGGTGGTTTCGGGGTGGGCGGAGCGGCTGACTCTGCTGGCGCGGCGGGCAAGGGCGCGGGCTGGGTGTGCGGCGCGCGTGGTGCCTGAGGTGCCGCTGTGGTGGGTGGGTGGTCTGGCCTTGTCGGGTGGGGCAAGTGCGCGGGGCCGGGTGCCGTGGTGCCGGGTGCGGGGGCGCGGGTCCGACCTTGCGGGCCCGCGCACGAGTGCGTGGGCCCGCGGTGGGGTGGCCGGTCTGATTCTGCCGGGCTTGGGGAGTGCGCGTGGGGTCGGGTGGGGTCGCACCTGCGGCGCCGGATGTGGCGGGCGGATCGCCCGGCGCTGCCGGGTCGTGCGCGAGTGCGGGAATCGCGCGTGGCTTGTCAGCGCCGGGCGCGCTGGTAGTGGCGGCGGGCCCGCTCGCGGTTGCCGCAGTCGGCGGAGCTGCACCAGCGGCGGGAGCCGTTGCGGCTGCGGTCCAGGAAAAGCCGGCCGCAGCCGTCGTCGGCGCAGCGGCACAGCCGGGTCAGATCCTCGAACTGCAGCAGCCGCCACGTCTCCAGCGCCAGCGCGTCGCGCAGGTCCCGGGTGCCGTGGACCGGGATCCGCCACTCCAGCGGCACCACCGACGCGACCTCCGCCCGCGCCAGCGCACCCACGATCAGCCGGCGCAACGGTTCGACGTCCCCGGGCTCCGCACCGGTCGCCAGCGGCTCCAGCACCCGGTGGGCCACCTCCCGGAGCTCGCGCACCTCGGTCACGCCACCGTCCGCGACCACGGTGAACCCGGCCGCCTCGGCCCACCGCCGCAGCGCGTCGTCGTCCGGCAGCCGCTCCTCGCGCCGCGCCGGGTCCAGACGCCACGCGACCGTGTTGACCAGGTTGAGCGCCACATGACCGCCGACGAACATCTAATGATGCATAACCATGTTTGACTGTTAGGTCCACGGGTCGCCGACGGGTACGCGACCTGCCTGGGGTGTCGCGACAGGGGCGCTCGCCGTCACCGCGTCGGCCGTGCTGATCGAGCTGTCCGACCGCGCCGGGCACCGCCTCGTTCTACCGGTGCCTGTTCGCCCGGCCCCGCTGGCGGTGCTCGCCCGCGCCGAACACGGCGGCGCGCTCGGTCTAACCGAACGGGTGCGCGCGGTCCCGGCGGGCGCGTTGTTCGCCGGCGACAGTCTGCTGTGGACACAGGCGATCGGTGAGATCGGGGCCGGGCTGTCCACGGTGCTGGTCAACCTGCAGGTGGTGCTCGTGCCGGTGATCGCCTGGGTGTCCGACCGGGAGCCGGTGTCCCGCCGCTACTTCGCGGCGGTCGCGCTGGTGTTGCCGGGGGTGGTGCTCGCCGCGGGCGTGACCGGCGGGCCGGCGTCGGTGGCCGGGACGATCCACGCGTCGCTGGCTGCCCTGTGCTACTCAGGTTTCCTGCACCTGCTGCGCCGCGGCGGGCAGGACGGGCGGACCCGTCGGTCCTACCTGGTCGTCACCGCCTCCGCCGCGGTCGTGTCGCTGGCTGCCGGGTTACTCGGCTACGGGCTGGACCTGACGCCGGGGTGGGCCGCGATCGGCTGGCTGGTGGTCGGCGCGGTCTCCGGGCAGGGCGTCGGCTGGCTCCTGCTCACGCCGGTGGGCGCGGTGGTGCTGGGGAAACGGCTGTCGCCACAGCAGCTGCTCGGCTGCGCCCTGGTGCTGGCCGGCGCGGTGCTGGCGACTAGATCACCAGCAGCGTCTTCCCCTTGCCGCAGCGGGACTCCAGCGCGCGGTGCGCGTTCGCGGCGCGACCCAGCGGGAAGGTCTGCCCGATGACCGGGTGCACCGCGCCGCGGGTGGCCAGGCGCAGCATCCGTTCGATGCGGGCGCGGCGGCCGGGCTCGTACTCCCGCAGCTGCTCCAGGCCGTAGGCCGTCACCTCCGGCCGCACCTCGTCCACCGCGACCGGTGGGCCGCCGGCCCACCCGTAGTTCGAGTACCGCCCGCCCGTGCCGACCAGCTTGGCCGCGGCCCGGCCCAGGTCGCCGCCCACTCCGTCGAACGCCACGTCCACCGGCCCCACCCGGTCGGTCCAGCCGGGCTCGCTGTAGTCGGCCACCGCGTCCGCGCCCAGCGCGCGCACCATCTCCAGCTTCTCCGCGCCCCGCGCCGCGCCGGTCACGTGCGCCCCCGCCGCGTGCGCGAGCTGCACCAGCAGGCTGCCCAGCCCGCCAGCGGCCGGCTGCACCAGCACCCGCTCACCTCGCCGCACCGCGGCCCGCTCGAACACCGCCAGCGCGGTGGATCCGTCGTGCAGCAACGCCACCGCCTCCCGCAACCCCACGCCGGGCGGGACGCGGATCAGCTGTTCGGGCGTGGCCAGCACCTGTTCGGCGTACGCGCCGTTGACGTCGGCCAGCACCCACGCGCCGCACCACGACGGGTCCGCCCCCGCGCCGAGCTCCGTGACCTGCCCGGCGGCCCCCGCGCCGGGCACGTACGGCGGCGTCACACCGAACAGGTGCCCGGCCTCGCCGCGGCGGATCGCCGTGTCGATCCACAGCACGCCGGCCACCTTCACCTCGACCACGACCTGCCCGGGCCCCGGGTGCGGGTCCGGCGCCGCCTTCACCCGCAGCACTCCAGGGCCGCCGAACCGCACCGCCTCGATCACGCGCATGCAGGCAGGCTGCAACCTCCACCGCGCTGGAGGTCAAGCGTGAGTAGCGTGGGCGGCATGGCGGACGAGATCGTGGTCGGGGTGGACGGTTCGGCGGCGGCGCTGGAGGCCGTCCGGTGGGCGGCGGGTGAGGCGGCGCCGCGGAAGCTGGCGCTGCGGCTGGTCTACGCGGCCGACGTCACGGGTGGCCGGTTCGACGGCGGGCTGCCGGTGCCGCAGAGCTCCTTCGACGAGCTGCAGCGGGCCGGGCAGCAGCTGCTCGCGGACGCGGCGGCCGTGGCGGGCGAGGTGACCGTGTCGACGGAGATGCCGCTGGAGCCGCCGGTGCCGCTACTGCTGGAGTGCTCCCGGACGGCGCGGATGGTGGTGCTCGGCTCGTCCGGGCGGGGTGGGTTCACCGGGATGCTGGCCGGGTCGACGGCCGTGTCGGTCAGCGCGCACGCGTCGTGCCCGGTCGCGGTGGTGCGTGGTCGCCCGGACGCCGCCGGCCCGGTGGTCGTGGGCGTCGACGGCAGCCCGACCAGCGAGGAAGCGCTGAAGGTGGCGATCGACGAGGCCGCGTGGCGGGAGGTGCCGCTGGTGGCGGTCCACGCCTGGAGCGACGCCGACTACGGCGTGCCCTTGCCCACCGCGGACCTCGACTGGGCCGAGGTGGAGCGCGAACAGCAGCGCCTGCTGGCCGAACGGCTGGCGGGCAGGCAGGAGCGCTACCCGGACGTGCGCGTGGAGCGGGTCGTGGTGCGGGACCGCCCGCGGGACGAGCTGCTGGCCCGCAGCCGCGACGCGCAGCTGGTCGTGGTGGGCAGCCGCGGCCGCGGCGGGTTCCGGGGGCTGGTGCTCGGGTCGACGAGCCAGGCGCTCATCCACCACGCCGACTGCCCGGTGCTGGTGGTGCGGCCACAGGCTGCTTGATCGCGGAGTTCGTGCGGGCTGGGGTAATGGGGTGCCTGCTGCACGGGGGTGCGCCCGGTGGCGGGTGGCGGGGGTGCCTCGCTGCAGGGCCCGCGTGCGGGTGGCGGCCCGCTCCGCGGGGCTGAGCCTGGGGCGCGGGCCGGGGCGGCAGCCGCGAGGTGGTGCGGCTGGATGGCGGGTGGCGCCCCGCCGTGGGCGCGGCGGGAGGTGGTGCGGCTGGGCGGCCGGTGCGCCCCCGCTGCGCGGGGCTGCGCGCGGGAATGGTCGCGCGCACCTTCCCGCTCCGCGGGAGTGCGCCCCGGGGGACGCGGCCGCCGAGGGGTAGGGCCAGCCCCACCGGGGATTCGGTGGCCGGCACCGCTGACCGGCGCCCCGATCCGCGATGGGATCTGACCTATGACAACGCCTCTGGAAACCGCCGTCGCCGGCAGGCATCGGCCGCGCGGGCAGCCCGCCGTCGACTTTCGGGCCGTTTCCCGCACCTACGCCGCCGGCCAGCACGAGGTCCGTGCGCTCGACGGGGTCACCGTCGCCTTCCCCGCCGGGTCCTGGACCGCCGTCATGGGGCCCTCCGGCTCCGGCAAGTCGACCCTCCTGCACTGCGCCGCCGGCCTGGAACGCGTCACCACCGGGCAGGTCCTCCTCGGCGGCGAGGACATCACCACCGCGGACGACGCCCACCTCACCGCGCTGCGCCGCAGCGAGATCGGCTTCGTCTTCCAGAGCTTCAACCTTATCGGCTCGCTCACCGCGGAGCAGAACGTCGCGCTCCCACTCCGGCTCGCCGGCACCCGGCCGTCCACGAAGGACGTTCGCGCGGTGCTCGCCGCCGTCGGGCTCGACGACCGCCGCCGGCACCGGCCCCGCGAACTGTCCGGCGGCCAGCAGCAGCGCGTCGCGATCGCCAGGGCCATGGTCACCCGCCCGCGCGTCCTCTTCGCCGACGAACCCACCGGCGCCCTCGACTCCACCGCGGCCCGCAAGGTCCTCGGCCTGCTGCGGGACCTCGTCACCGCGGGCCAGAGCATCGTCATGGTCACCCACGACCCGTCCGCCGCCGCCAGCGCCGACTCCGTGGTGTTCCTCCGCGACGGCCGCGTCGTCGACCACGCCGTCACCCCGACCACCCCTGAGGTCGCGGACCGCCTCGCCCGGCTGAAGGCCTGACCGTGTTGCGACTGTCCTGGAACACCTTCACCGACCGCTGGCCGCTGTTCCTCGGCGCCATCCTGACCGTCTGCCTCGGCGTCGCGCTCGTCCAGTCGTCACTGCTGATCCTGGTCTCCGCCGCGACCGCGGGCGGCGAGGTCGTCGAGGCGGTCACCCTGCTCGGCCTGACCCTGGGCATCTCGGTGTTCCTCGCGGTGTTCATCGTCAGCTCCACCTTCGCCTTCACCGTCGCCCAGCGCCAACGGGACCTGGCGCTGCTGCGGCTCGTCGGCGGTGGCCGCGGCCAGGTGCGCCGCCTGCTGCTGTCGGAGGCATTGCTGCTGGGCGTGCTCGGCACCGCCTTCGGCGTCCCGCTCGGCCTGCTGGTGATGCGGGTCCAGACCTGGCTGCTGCGCGAACTCGGCTTCGTGCCGTCCGCGTTCACCCCGCGCTGGCAGGACTGGATCCTCAGCGTGTCCGCGGGCATCGGGCTCGGTGTCGCGATCGCCGGGGTGCTCGCCGCGTCCCGGCGCGCCGCGAAAGTGCGCCCGCTGGAGGCCCTGCGCGAGACCGGCGCGGCGGCCCGCGTCATGAGCGGCGCCCGCTGGTTCTTCGGCGTGCTGTTCCTGGCCGGGGCGCTCGCCATGACGAGCGTGTCCGCGTTCGCCCCGCCCGAGGGCGCCATCGCGCTGTCGATCAACACCGCGCTCGCCGCCGCGGTCGCCCTGACCGCGCTGAGCCCGCTGGTCGTGCCCGCGGCCGGGCGCCTGGCCGGGCTGGTCCTGCGCGGGCCACTGGGACGGCTGGCCGAGGCGAACCTGCGCGACGGCGTCCGCCGCAGCGCCTCCACCGCCGCGCCGCTGATCGTGCTCGTCGCGCTGCTGGTCGCCCAGGCGGGCACGCTCGCCACCATCGGCAAGGGCGCCGAAATCGAACAGCGTGCCGACATTCGTGGGGACCTCGTGGTCACCACCACGGGACCGTCCGATCTGGACGTTCCCGGCGTGGTCGCGGTGTCCCCGCAGACCCGGGTGCCGGTCTCGGTCGTCACCTACGGCGACGACGACACCGACACCGACACCGAACAGGGCTACGCCGCCGCGATCGACCCCGCCGCCTACGCCGCGACCCACGTGCGCGTCCCGGAGCAGGGATCGCTCGCCGACCTGACCGGGCCGACCATCGCTGTCGCCGACGGGTTCCAGCCGGTCGGCAGCACCGTCACCGCCCGGATCGGCGACAGCGAGCTGGACCTGCGGGTCGTGGCCGTGCTGCCGGCGACGCTCGGTGGCGGCGCGGACTTCCTGCTGCCACGCGAGATCGTGCCCGCCCCGGTGCTGGCCGCCACGCCCACCGAATCCATCGTGCGCGTGGCGCCCGGCGCGGGCGCGAGCGCGCTCGCCGGCCGCGGTGAAGTGACCACAGTGGACGACTGGATCGCCGCCACCAGCGCGGACCGGCAGGACACCAGCACCGGCATCATGACCGTGATCATGGGCCTGTCCGGGCTGTACGCGCTGATCGCGGTGGTCAACGCCGTGGTCATCGCCGCCGCCGACCGGCGCCGCGAGTTCGCCGTGGCCAGGGTGACCGGGCTGACCCGCGCGCAGGTGGTGCGGGCCGCGGTGCTTGAGTCCGGCGCGGTCACCGGCATCGGACTGGTGCTGGGCGGCCTCGCCGCGACCACGACCCTGATCGGGATCTCCGCCGCGGCGGGCCGCATCGCCGGGCAGAGCGTCCTGGTGGTGCCGTGGGCGCTGATCACGGTCGTGGTGCTGGGCGCGTTCGCGGTGGTCGGCGCGACCAGCGCGTGGACGGCGTTGTCCGCGACCCGGCCCAGCCCGGTGTCGCTCACCGGCGCGGCCGAGTGAGGTGCAGCCGCATCGGCAGCGACTGCCACGCGCGCAACGTGTTGTTCAGGTGGCGGGTGCCCGGGCCGAGCAGTTCGAACCGGCGCACCCGCTTCGCCAGCGCGGTCAGCAGCGCCTCGGCCTCCAGCCGGGCGACGTGCTGGCCCACGCACTGGTGCAGGCCCATCCCGAACCCGACGTGGCCGGACGGGTCGCGGCTCAGGTCGAAGACGTCCGGATCGGCCCAGCGGCGCGGATCCCGGTTCGCCGCGCCGAGGAACATCAGGATTTTGTGCCCGGCCGGGATGGTCACGTCCGCGACGCGGGTGTCCCGGGTGGCCGTGCGGAAGAACGTCTGCACCGGCGACTGCCAGCGCACCGCCTCGTCGAAGGCCGCCCGGGCGAGCCGGGGCTGCTCGCGCAGCCGGTCCCACTGCCCCGGGTGGGTGGCGAAGGCGTAGAGCACGGCGGCCAGCCCGTGCACCGTGGTGTCCACGCCGGCCGTGAGCAGCGACCGGACCACCAGCGGCGCCTGCTCGTGCGTGATCTCGCCGCGGTCGGCGGCCGCCCAGATCGCCGCGCCGAACCCGTCGCCGGTGAGGCGGTCGCGGGCGCACTGCTCGTTCACCCACCCCGACCACCGCGGCATGTCCGCGGCCAGCGAGGTGACCAGCTCGTTGAGCGGGCCGAACGCGTTGAAGGCGAAGTTGCCGTAGGGCAACAGGTTCTCGCGTCCCTCGCGGCCGATCCCGACCGCGTCCGGGAACACGCGCAGCGGGAACGCCTCGGCGAGCGCGGGGACGACGTCGAGTTCGGTGTCCAGCACACGCTCGACGAGGTCCTCGGCCGCGGCGAACCAGTCCTCCCGCAGTTTCCGCAGCGCGCGCGGCCCGAGGATGCCGGACAGGACCCGGCGCGGGGCGTCGTGGCGGGGCGGGTCCGCCTCGAGCAGCAGGCTCGGCGGCCGCCACGGCTCCTCGACGTGGAAGTTGGCCAGCCCGACCCCGGCGGCGGAGGAGAAGTCCTGCCAGTTCACCAGCGCGGCGTGCACGTGCTCGTAGCGGGCGAGGGCGTAGACGTCGTAGCGGATCAGGTGCACGACCGGGCCGGCGTCGCGCAGCTTGGCATGCAGGGGTTCCGGTTCGGCCAGGACCTCGGGCGCGAACGGGTCGGTGTCGTCGGTGATCACGGGAGTCTCCTCAGGTCACAGGTCGAGGACGAGGCGGTCGGTGCACGCGCGGGACACGCACACGAACATGACCTCGCCCGCGGCGCGCTCGTGGTCGGCGAGGATCGAGTCGCGGTGGTCCGGAACGCCGGCCAGGACACCGGTTTCGCAGGTGCCGCAGGTGCCCTGCCGGCACGACGACAGCACGTCCACGCCTGCGCCGCGCACCGCTTCCAGCACCGAGATCCCCGGCGTGACGGTGACGGTCGCCCCGGTCCGCCGCAGCTCGACCTCGAACGGCTCGTCCCGCACCGGCGCCTGCTCACGTGCCGTGAAGCGCTCGACGTGCAGCGAAAACGGCGGCCACGCGCGGCAGGCGGATTCGACGGCGGCCAGCAGGGGAGCGGGCCCGCAGCAGTAGACCTTCGTGCCCGGGCGCGGGGTGCCGAGCCAGGACGCCAGGTCGAGCAGGCCGTGTTCGTCCTCGGGCACCAGGTGGACGCGGTCGCCGTACCCGGCGAGCTCGTCGGTGAAGGCCATCGACGCGCGGCGGCGGCCGCCGTAGAGCAGGGTCCAGTCGGCGCCGAGCAGGTCGGCCTGGTGGATCATCGGCAGCAGCGGGGTGATGCCGATGCCGCCCGCGACGAACAGGTAGCGCCCGGACGGCACGAGCGGGAAGTTGTTGCTCGGCCCGCCGACGCCGACGCGGTCGCCGGGCCGCAGCCGGTCGTGCACGTAGGCCGAGCCGCCGCGACCCGCGGGCTCGCGCAGCACGCCGATGCGGTAGCTGTGCGCGTCCCACCGGTCGCCGCACAGCGAGTACTGCCGGGTCAGCCCGTTCGGCAGCACGAGGTCGATGTGCGCGCCGGGGGTCCAGTCCGGCAGCCGGCCGCCGTCCGGACGGGACAGGGTCAGCGCCAGCACCCCCTCGGCGCGTTCTTCGCGGGCGGTGACCTCCAGGGTCACGACTTGGCTCACCGGACGCCTCCTTGCGCTGGGTTGCTGGCACGCAGGATGCGGTTCCGCGGTGACGGGCGGCGACCGGGTTCTCAATGAGTGAGAGGCGAGGGCGGCAGTGAGCGGGTGATGCCCCGCGCGGCAGCCATCAGGATGCCGGTGACGCCCCTGCTCTCGGCCGTGTTCGGCACGATGACCGACAGTGCCGCGACGATGCCGCCGCGGGCGTCCTTGACCGGCACCGCGACGCCGAGCGCTTCCTCGTGGATGTGGCCCGGGCACCAGGCGAAACCCTGCTTGCGGATGTCGGCGAGCGTGCTCCGCAGGCGGTCCGGGGTGGTGATCGTGTTCGCGGTGTAGGCCCGTAGCGGCCCGGCGAGCACGCGATCGCGCAGGTCGGCGGGCCCGTGGGCGAGCAGGACGAGCCCGGAGGAGGACGCGTGCATCGGCAGCCGCCCGGCGATGCGGGTGTAGTTGATGACCGCCTTCGGCGCGGACAGGCGCTCCAGGAAGATCACCTCGTCGCCGTCGCGGACCCCGAGCTGCACGTGGTGCCCGACGACCGCGTGGACGT
The DNA here is from genome assembly GCF_000739085.1 of Amycolatopsis methanolica 239. Taxonomy (NCBI): domain Bacteria; kingdom Bacillati; phylum Actinomycetota; class Actinomycetes; order Pseudonocardiales; family Pseudonocardiaceae; genus Amycolatopsis; species Amycolatopsis methanolica. The sequence goes on from NZ_CP009110.1 coordinate 2,853,837, forward strand.
CCTCCATGAACGGCATCGCGGCGTCGCGGAGCGTGGCCGTGGGCGAGGCACGCAGGGCCAGCTCCCACATCCGCACGCCGATCCGCACCCGGCGGTCGTCGTCGCGGGTGAGCAGGCCGTGGCCGGTGAGCTCGGCGACCAGGCGGGACGCGGTCGCCAGGTGCAGCCCGGTCCGGCGGGCGATCTCGGAGACCTGCAGCACCGGCTCCTCCGGCGTGAAGGCCTCGAAGATCCGCACCGCGCGGGATAGGACGGATTCACCGGTCGGCTGCCTGGCCACGGCCCGAGTGTGCCACGGATCCGCGGACAACCCGGCCCACCTGCCGGGACGCGATTGACCGGCCCGCGCCGGCGTGGCTTGCTGGGATCATGACGCAGTCCCTCACCCGGGTCGACCGGCCGGACGGCGCGGTCGAGCTGCACATCGTGGTCCACGGCGATCCGGACCGCGTCGGCGCGGCGATCGGCGAAGCGCTCGGCGCGCTGGAACCCGAGCCGGAACCGGCACTGCGCATCGACACCACGTCGCGCCGCGTCCGCTCGCACGGCGCCGAGGTCGAGCTGACCCGGCTCGAATACGAGCTGCTGCTGTTCCTGGCGCGCCACCCCGGCCGGGTCTTCGACCGCGCGGCCCTCACCGAGCACGTGTGGCGACTGCCCGGACCGAGCCGCGGCCGCACGATCGACGTGCACGTCCGCAAGCTGCGCAGCAAGATCGACCGGTTTTCGATCACCACCGTGCGCGGTGTCGGCTACCGGTTCGACGGCCGCGCCGACATCACCTGAGGACGCGCCCCACCTCCGGCGGCGGCGCCTTGAACTCCAGCCACCGGCTGTCCGTCACCGCCGCGACCGTGTGCCGCGCCCCGCGCGGGTGCACGAGCGTGTCCCCGGCGCCGAGCCGCGCAGGCTGTCCGTCCACCGAGCCGGTCACCTCACCGGACAGCACGTAGATGAAGCTGTCGTGGTCGTGGGAGTGCTCGGGCGAAGCCACCCCGGCGGGGTACTCCAGTTCGAGCAGCAGCCCGCGCTCGGTGTTCTGCAGGACGCGGAAGCGGCCGGAACCGCCGAGGAGCGGGAGACCCTCGACGGAGGTCAGTGGCTGGAAGTCGGTCACCGGGGCAGCCTGACCGGCGATCACCCGTCCTGTCAACGTTTCCCGAAGTCGTGAAAGAAACTCCGGCCTGCTCAGCGGAACCGGTTCCGCGATCCGGGAGCACGTTGACCCACCCGATCGTGGGAGGAAGCATTTCGGTGAAACCCCCGAAAAATGGGAGAAGATCCGTGTCGCTTTCCGCAACGGACGTTCTCGCGTGCCCGGAGGAGGCAACCGGGACGCGGCCCCGTCCGGCCCGGAGACGCCGCCTGCCCGACCTGCGCCGCTGGATCAGTCCACTCGCGCTGCTTGCCCTGTGGCAGCTCGCGTCCTCGACGGGCGTGCTGTCCCCGGACAAACTGAGTTCACCGTGGACGGTCCTGCAGGCCGGTGTCGAGACCGCGCGATCCGGCGAGCTGGGCGAGGCGTTCGCCGTGTCGATCGTGCGCGTCGGCCTCGGCTTCGCGTTCGGCGCGGGCGTCGCACTGGTGCTGGGCGTGGTCGCGGGCCTGTCCCGCTGGGGCGGGGTGCTCATCGACCCGCCGGTGCAGATGCTGCGCACCCTGCCGTTCCTCGGCCTGATCCCGCTGTTCATCCTGTGGTTCGGCATCGGCGAGGAGCCGAAGATCGTCCTGGTCGCGCTGGGTGTCGCTTTTCCGCTCTACCTCAACATCTACTCCGGCATCCGCAACGTCGACGACCACCTCGTCGAGGCCACCACCGCGCTCGGCTACACCCGCTGGGAACGGCTGGTCCACGTGGTGCTGCCGTCCGCGGTGCCGCAGACGCTGGTGGGGCTGCGGCAGGCGCTCGGCGTCGCGTGGCTCGCGCTGATCGTCGGTGAGACCGTGAACGCCGACGCGGGCCTGGGCTACCTCATCAACAACGCGCGCGAGTTCCTGCGCACCGACGTGATCGTGGTCGGCCTGATCGTCTACGCGGCGCTCGGTCTGATCACCGACGCGCTGGTCCGCCTGATCGAACGGAGGGCGCTGCGGTGGCGCGGGAACTGATCGCCAGGGTGCACGGCCTGACCAAGCGCTTCGGCGAGCGCGCCGTGCTGTCCGATGTGGACCTCGAAATCGGGCGCGGCGAGTTCGTCGCCCTGCTTGGCCGCAGCGGGTCCGGCAAGTCGACGCTGCTGCGGATCCTCGCCGGTCTGGACACCGAAATCGAGGGCGAGGCCAGGGTCGAGGGCGCGGTGTCCGTGGCGTTCCAGCAACCGCGGCTGCTGCCGTGGCGGCGGGTGTGGCGCAACGTCGTCCTCGGCCTGCGCGACCGCGGCCGCGACCGGGCGCTGGCCGAGCGCGCGCTGGCCGAGGTGCGCCTCGCCGGCCACGCCGACGCCTGGCCGCGCACCCTCTCCGGCGGTGAGGCGCAACGGGTCTCGCTCGCCAGGGCACTGGTGCGGGAACCGGACCTGCTGTTGCTCGACGAGCCGTTCGGCGCGCTGGACGCGCTGACCAGGCTGGCGATGCACCGGCTCGTCGAGGACCTGTGGCGCGAGCACCGGCCGGGCGTGCTGCTCGTGACCCACGACGTGGACGAGGCGCTGCTGCTCGCCGACCGCGTCCTCGTGCTGGGGGAGGGGCGGATCATCGCCGAGCACCTCCTGGACCACCCGCGGCCCCGTGCCGTTTCCGACCACATCGACGTTCGCGCCAGGGTGCTGGCCGATCTGGGAGTGACCGACCATGCGATTGCCTAGGATCCTCGCCGCCGTCACCGCGCTCGCGCTGACGCTGACCGCGTGCGGCGGGGCGAGCGAGCCGTCGTCGGGCCCGTCCGTGCCGCCGCCGGTGAGCGCGGCCGACCTGGCGAAGGTGACGTTGAAGGTGGGCGACCAGAAGGGCGGCTCGCAGGCCCTGCTCAAGTCCGCCGGCCTGCTGAACGACCTGCCGTACAAGATCGAGTGGTCCACCTTCACCTCCGGGCCGCCGCTGCTGGAGGCCGCCTCCGCCGGCGCGATCGACATCGGCGGGGTCGGCAACACGCCGCCGATCTTCGCCGCCGCCGCGAAGGCGAAGATCTCGATCGTCAGCTCCGCGCAGGGCAACGTCGCCAGCGACGCACTGCTGGTGACCCCCGACTCGCCCCTGCGGACCGTCGCCGACCTCAAGGGCAAGACCATCGGCGTGGCCAAGGGCAGCTCGGCGCACGGCCAGATCCTGCTGACCCTGGCCAAGAACGGACTGTCCACGAAGGACGTCAAGCTGTCCTTCCTGCAGCCCGCCGACGCCTACGGCGCGTTCACCCAGCACCAGATCGACGCGTGGGCGGTCTGGGACCCCTACACTTCGCAGGCCAAGCTGGAGGCCAACGCCCGCGTGCTGGCCGACGGCACCGGCGTCGCCAACGGCTACACCTTCCAGGTCGCCGGGCACAACGCGCTGTCCGACGCGGGCAAGAACGCCGCGATCCGCGACTACGTCGTGCGGATCGCCAAGGCCCAGCAGTGGGCCGACACCCACCGCGAGCAGTGGGCCCAGGCCTGGTCCGCGGAGACCGGGCTGAAGCCGGAGGTCACGCTCGCGGCCGTGCAGAGCGGCCCGGATCTGCCCGTGCCGCTCGACGACAAGGTGATCGCCTCCGAGCAGGAGCTCGCCGACGCGTTCGCCGACGACAAGGTGCTGCCCGGCAAGATCGATTTCGCGGACTTCACCGATACCCGGTTCGCCGCCGACCTGGCCGCCGCGAGGGGATGACGATGACGATCACACCGCACTGGTTCCTGCCCACCACCGGCGATGGCCGGACCATCGTGGAACGGTTCCACGCCAACCGGTCCCTCGGGCCGGTCGCGCAGCGCGAACCCACCATCGACTACCTGGCGCAGATCGCCCGCGCCGCCGAGCAGCTCGGCTTCGAGGGCGTGCTCACCCCGACCGGCACCTGGTGCGAGGACGCCTGGCTGACCACGGCGGCGCTGATCCGCGAGACCAAGCGGCTCAAGTACCTCGTCGCGTTCCGCCCCGGCGTCATCTCGCCGACCCTGGCCGCCCAGATGGCCGCCACCTACCAGCGGATCTCCGGCGGGCGGCTGCTGCTCAACATCGTCACCGGCGGCGATTCGATCGAGCAGAAGCGGTTCGGCGACTTCCACGACCACGACCAGCGCTACGCCCGCACCGACGAGTTCCTCACCATCGCGCGCGGCGTGTGGAGCGGCGAGCCGTTCGACTTCACCGGTGAGCACCTCTCGGTCGAGGGCGCGACGGTGCTCGCCCCGCCGGACCCGGTGCCGCCGCTGTACTTCGGCGGCTCGTCCCCGGCCGCGCTGCCGGTCGCGGCCAGGCACGCCGACGTCTACCTGACCTGGGGCGAGCCGCCCGCCCAGGTCGCGGACAAGATCCGGCGCGTGCGGGAACTGGCCGAGGCGCGGGGGCGGACGATCCGGTTCGGCATCCGGCTGCACACCCTGTCCCGGGACACCTCGGCCGAGGCGTGGGCGGAGGCGCAGAAGCTGCTCGACGCGCTGAGCCCGGAGCAGGTGGCGAAGGCGCAGGCGCAGCTGGCCGCCAGCGAGTCCGAGGGGCAGCGGCGGATGGTCGCCCTGCACGGCGGCGGCCTGGACCGCGGCGTGCGTGGGCTGGAGATCCACCCCAACCTGTGGGCCGGCATCGGCCTGGTCCGCGGCGGCGCGGGCACGGCGCTGGTGGGCAGCCACGGCGAGGTCGCCGACCTCATCGAGGAGTACCACTCGCTCGGCATCGAGGAGTTCGTGCTGTCCGGGTACCCGCACCTGGAGGAGGCGTACTGGTTCGCCGAGGGTGTGCTGCCCGAGCTGGCGCACCGCGGTCTGCTGCGCGGCACGCGCGACCAGCGAACCGCACTGCGCGAGGAGCGGCACGTCGCCGCTCAGTGAATGCAGGCCTGCGCAATAAAACCAGGTGAGCCGAGTCCCTCCACCCGGCAGGATGGTCCGGGTGGAGGGGATCGACGCGCTCGCGGCCGAGACCGGGTTCTCCGGCGTGGTCCGGGTGGACTCCGGTGGCCGCACGTTCGCCCGCGCCTACGGCTTCGCGCACCGCGGGCTTGAGGTGCCCAACACCGTCGGCACCCGGTTCGCCCTGGCCAGCGGCACCAAGGGGCTGACGGCGCTGACCGTCGCCGCGCTGGCTGAGCGCGGCGTGCTCGGCCTGGACACCACCGCCAGGTCGCTGCTCGGCGACGACCTGCCGTTGATCGGCGACGAGGTCACCGTCGAACACCTCCTCGCCCACCGCTCGGGCATCGGCGACTACTGCGACGAGGACGTCGACCGGCCCATCACCGACCACATCCTGCCCGTGCCGGTGCACGAGCTGGCCGCCACCGAGGACTACCTGCGCGTCCTGGACGGGCATCCGCCGAAGTTCCCGCCGGGGGAGCGGTTCTCCTACTGCAACAGCGGTTACGTGGTGCTCGCCCTCCTCGCGGAGCGGACCGCGGGCCGCCCGTTCGCCCGCCTGGTGCACGACCTGGTGTGCGTGCCCGCCGGCATGACGGACACGGCGTTCCTCCGCTCCGACGAGCCCGCGGCCGGGGTCGCCCTCGGCTACGTCGGCGAGCGGCGGACCAACGTGTTCCACCTGCCCGTGCTCGGCAGCGGCGACGGCGGGATCTACTCCACCGCCGCCGACGTCCACGCGTTCTGGACGGCGTTGTTCACGGGGCGGATCGTGCCGCTGTCGCGGATGCGCCAGATGACCGCGCCCCGCAGCGACGTCCCGGCGGAGGGCATGCGGTACGGGCTCGGGTTCTGGCTCGACGGCGACGCGGTCCGCCTGGAGGGCTACGACGCCGGCGTGTCGTTCCGGACCGTCCACAGTGGCACGACAACCTGGACGGTGCTGTCCAACACCTCCGACGGCGCGTGGCCGCTCGCCCGCCGGATCGCCGAGCTCACCGCGTGACCAGCGCCCGGAGGAAGAACGCCAGGTTCGCTGGGCGCTCTGCCAGGCGGCGCACGAAGTAGCCGTACCACTCGTCGCCGTAGGGCAGGTAGACCCGCACCGCGTGGTCGCGCGCGAGCCGCCGCTGCTCGGCGTCCCGGACGCCGTACAGCATCTGGAACTCCCAGTCCGGCCGGTCCTTCCCGAGTTCCGCGGCGATCGCGATCATCCGCGGGTCATGGGTGGCGACCATCGGGTGCCCGGCGCCGTCCATGAGCACCCGCAGGCAGCGTACGTAGGACCGGTCCACGTCGGACTTGTCCTGGTAAGCCACAGAGGCTGGCTCGGCGTACGCGCCCTTGCACAACCGGACCCGCGAGCCCGCGTACGCCAGGTCCCGGCAGTCCTGCTCGGTGCGCCGTAGGTAGGCCTGCAGGACCGCGCCGACCCACGGGAAGTCCGCGCGCAGTTCCCGCAGCACGCCGAGGGTGGCGTCGGTCGTGGTGTGGTCCTCCATGTCCAGCGTGACCGTGGTGCCCGCGGCGGCCGCGGCCGCGCAGATGCGGCGCGCGTTGTCCAGGGCGACGCGGTCCCCGTCGGGCAGGCGCAGTCCGACGGCGGACAGCTTCACCGACACCTCGGCGTCCGCCGCGAGACCGTGCTCGGCCAGCAATGTCAGCAGCTCGGCGTAGGCCTTCACCGTCGCGGCGGCCATCGACGGGTCGGTGGTGTCCTCGCCGAGGTGGTCGAGCGTGACCGCCCGGCCGCTGCCGATCAGGTTCGCGGTCACGGCCAGCGCGTCGTCCACAGTGGATCCGGCGACGAACCGGCGGACCACGGGGCGGGTCAGCGGGGTTTGCTCGACAAGGGAACGGCAGCCCGGCGACCCGGCCGCGGCGAGCAAAGCGGTGCGCAGCACGGCGGTCCTCCTCAGCCCTGGTGCGGGTAGCCGGCGGTGGTTGGCGGCACGAAGGTCTCCTTGATGGAGCGCGGGCTCACCCAGCGGAGCAGGTTGTGGATCGACCCGGCCTTGTCGTTGGTGCCTGACGCCCGTCCGCCGCCGAAGGGCTGCTGCCCGACGACCGCGCCGGTCGGCTTGTCGTTGACGTAGAAGTTGCCCGCGGCGAACCGCAGTTCCTCGGTGGCGTGGGCGATCGCGGCCCGGTCGGTCGCGATGATCGACCCGGTCAGCCCGTACGGCGCGACGCTCTCCAGCTGGCGCAGCACGGTGCCGTAGGAGGCGTCGTCGTAGACGTGCACGGCGAGCACCGGCCCGAAGTACTCGGTGGTGAACACCTCGTGCTCCGGGTGATCCGAGGCGAGCACGGTCGGGCGCACGAAAAAGCCCTCGCTGTCGTCGGCGGTGCCGCCGGCGAGGACCTCCAGCCGGTCGTCGGCGCGGGCGCGGTCCAGCACCCCGGACAGCCGGTCGAAGGCGCGCCGGTCGATCACCGCGCCGAGGAAGTTGCGCAGGTCGGTCACGTCGCCCATGGGCAGCGACTCGACCTCGGACAGGAAGTCGTCCCGCATCCGCGTCCACAGCGAGCGCGGGACGTAGGCCCGTGAGGCGGCGGAGCACTTCTGGCCCTGGTACTCGAACGCGCCGCGGACGAGCGCGGTGCGCAGCACGTCGGCGTCGGCGGACGGGTGGGCGAGCACGAAGTCCTTGCCGCCGGTCTCGCCCACGATCCGCGGGTAGGTGCGGTAGTTCGCGATGTTCGCGCCGACCTGCGACCACAGGTGCCGGAAGGTCCGGGTGGAACCGGTGAAGTGGATGCCGGCCAGGTCGGGCGCGGCCAGTGCGACCTCGGAGACGGCCAGGCCGTCACCGGGCAGCAGGTTGATCACACCCGGCGGCAGGCCGGCTTCTTCGAGCAGCCGCATCGTCAGGTGCGCGGCGAAGCTCTGCGTGGGGGAGGGCTTCCACAGCACGACGTTGCCCATCAGCGCGGGCGCGGTCGGCAGGTTGCCCGCGATCGCGGTGAAGTTGAACGGGGTGATCGCGTAGACGAACCCCTCCAGCGGCCGGTGGTCGGTGCGGTTCCAGACGCCGGGGGAGCTGGCGGGCTGCTCGGCCAGCAGGCGGTGGGCGAAGGCCACGTTGAAGCGCCAGAAATCGGCCAGCTCGCAGGCGGCGTCGATCTCGGCCTGGTGCACGGTCTTGGACTGGCCGAGCATGGTGGCGGCGTTCAGCTTCGCGCGCCAGGGACCGGTGAGCAGGTCGGCCGCGCGGAGCAGGATCGCGGCTCGGTCGTCGAAGGACAGCTTCCGCCACGCCGCGGCGGCCTCGCGGGCGGCGGCCAGCGCGTCACGGGTGTCCTGCTGGGTCGCGGAACCGAGGACGCCCAGCACGGCGCGGTGGTTGTGCGGCTGGACGACGTCGATCCGCGGGCCGCCGCCCATCCGCTGCTCGCCGCCGATCGTCGCGGTCAGCTCGAGCGGCTCCTTCGTCAGCTCGGCGAGCGCGGCCTGCACCTCTGCGCGCTCCGGGCTGCCCGGCGCGTACTGCAGGACCGGCTCGTTGGCCGGGGTGGGCACGGTTGTCACGGCATCCACGGCAGCTCCTCCTCGGTGTCGGATGTCTCAACGGTAGGAACGCCGTGGTCTTTGGAAGGTTGTGAGTTCGGCCAGTTTCGCGACTACTGTTTGTCCGGTGGCACAACTGCGGCAGGTCCTGATCGCGCTCGGCGATCCGCTCGTCGAGGTGGAGGTCGCGCCGGACGGCCTGGACGGCGAGGTCGGCGACGTCGTGGTGCTGGAACCCGATGACGACCCGGAGTTGCGGCGCGGCGACCTGGCGCTGGTGATCGGGGCGCGCGGGCGGGCGGCGGTGCCGTTGATCCGGGCCGCCGGCCGCCGGGGCGCGGCGGCGGTGGCGGTCAAGGTGGAGTCCGATTCGGCGTTGCCGCTGCTGCGGTCCGCGGCGACCGACGCCGGGGTCGCGTTGCTGGCGGTCGCGGCCGACGTGCGGTGGGAGCAGCTCGCGACGCTGGTGCGCGGGGTGCTGGAGGCCGCCCGCGGCGCCGCGGACGAGGACGCGGGGGAGACGCTCGGCGACCTGTTCTCGCTGGCCCAGACGATCGCGGCGCTGACAGGCGGGATCGTCAGCATCGAGGACACCGCGAGCCGGGTGCTGGCGTACTCGCGGTCCGACGACGAGGTGGACGAGCTGCGGCGGCTGTCGATCCTGGGCAGGCAGGGGCCGGCGCCGTACCTGAAGATGCTGCACGAGTGGGGCGTCTACCAGCGGTTGCGGGCGACGGAGGAGGTCGTGCGCATCGAGGAGCGGCCGGACCTGGGCATCCGCACGCGGCTGGCGATCGGGGTGCACGCGGGCGGGCGGCCGCTCGGGTCGATCTGGGTGCAGGAGGGCGCCGCGCCCCTGCCCGCCCGGGCGGAGCAGGCCCTGATCGGCGCGGCGCGGGTGGCGGCGCTGCACCTGGTCCGGCGGCGCAGCACGGCGGGCACCCGGTTCCGGGAGAACCTGCTGGCCGGGATGCTCGACGGGCGCAGTGATCCGGTGTCGGTGGCCCGGCAGATTGGGGCCGACCCGGCGAAGCCGGCCGCCGTGGTCGCCTTCGCGCCGCGGGAGGCCGAGCCGGTGGACCGGTCGGAACTGGAGCTGCGGCGGTCCGCGCTGGCCGCGGTGATCTCGGTGCACGCCGCGGCGTACCGGCGCAGCGCGATGGTGACCCAGCTCGGTGACCGGACGTACGCGTTCCTGCCCGACCTGCCCGCGGGGGTGTCGTTGCTGGACCTGACGCGGGAAATGGTGGCGTCGGCGGAGATGCCGGTGCGGGCGGCGGTCGGCCGGGTGGTGGCGGTGGCGGACGTGGGGGTGTCGCGGCAGGAGGCGGACCGGGTGCTGGACGCGATGGCGCGTGGCCTGGACCTGGAGGTGGCGACGCTGGCGGACGTCCGGTCGCAGGTCCTGGTCAGCGAGACGCTCGCGATGCTGGCCGAGCAGCCGCGCCTGCGCGACCCGAGGCTGACGGCGTTGCGCGCGGAGCACCCGGACCTGGCGTCCTCGCTGCTGGCGTACCTGGACACGCTGGGCGACGTGCGCTCCGCGGCGCGCGCACTGAACGTGCACCCGAACACGGTGCGCTACCGCGTCCGCCGCGCGGCGGAGGTCGCCGGGATCGACCTGGCGGACCCGCTGGAGCGGCTGTTCGCGTCGCTGCAGCTGAGGCTCCCACCCGGCGCCTGACCCGCCACCTGCCTGGAGCGAAAAACGCGGCTCCCGCCGCCACTCGCCGCTCCCGGGGTGGTTGTCCACCACTCCCGGCACCGCGCCTGCCACCGCAGCCACCGTCTCTGCCCACCCCGGGCGCTCCCGGGACCGTGTTTGCTGTTCCGGGTGCCGCGTTTGCGTTTCGGGGGTTGTGTTTGCCGCCGCGGGCGCCGTGTTTGCCGCCGCGGGCAGCCGGATTGCTCGAGGCGACGGATTCGCCTTCCGGCGGCGGGCGGTGCGATCCGGGCCGGGCGCGTCAGCGAGTCGGTGCCCACGAGTCAGTGCCCCACGTCAGCGGCTGGTGCACCACGGCCCGGGGCCGAACCGAGGCGCAGCGTCAGCGGTAGCGGCCCGCCGAGCGGATGGCCGCCAGCACCGCCGTCAGGCTCGGCAGCCAGCGCTGCTGCGGGTCCGGCGGCACGATCCACCGCGCGAGGTCGGCGGGGCCGTGGGTGCCCGGCATCGGGATGGAGGTGCCCGCCGTCAGCACCCGCACGTCGCGGGGGAGGAACTCGGCGTCGCTGCCCAGGATGTCGGCCTCGACCAGGAAGATGACCACCGAACCGTGCTTGGTGGGCACGCTCAGCGCGGGCCCGCGGCAGCCCTGGCGCGCCAGGTTCTCCAGCACCTGCTCGGCACGGGCCCGCGGCACGGCGACCGCGCCGATGCCCGCCCCGATCACGAAGTTGAGGGTGCCGTTCCGCCAGTGGACCGGCCAGCCGAACGTGCGGCGGTAGTCCACGGGCGTGCTGGTCGGACGCTTGGTGCCCAGGTCGTGATCGACGCTCATGACGAGCCCCCTTCCCGGTGAGGCGGGGCACCAAAGCGGCAGTGCCCGGATCGGCGGTGGATGACTGTGATGCTAATGGCACTGCGTGCCCTTAGCAAGCCCGGCCTGTTAGTTTCGTCCTCATGTCCGACGAGTCCCGGTCCGCGCCGCGACCGCGGGTGGGCAGGACCACCGCGGGGCGCAGGCGGCTGCGGCACGCCCTCACCGTGGCGGCGATCGAAAAGTTCTCCGAGCAGGGGTACGACGCCACCACGGTCGACGAGATCGCCTCGGCCGCCGGTGTCGGCCGGCGCACCTTCTTCCGGTACTTCCGGTCGAAGGAGGACGCGATCTTCCCGAACCACGAGGAGGTCCTCGGCCGCATCGAGCAGCTCTTCGCCACCGCGGACGAGCGGCAGAACCCCCTCGAGGTGGCGTGCGCGGGCGTCGGCCTGGTGCTCGACTCCTACCTCGCCGACCCGGACGTCTCGGTCAAGCGCTTCGCCCTCACCCGCACCGTGCCTTCGTTGCGGGACAAGGAGGTCGCGAGCGTCGACCGCTACCAGCGCGTGCTCGCCACCTTCCTGCGCGCGCGGTTCCAGGCGGCCGGCGACCCGCTGTGGGACCTACGCGGCTCGGTCGCCGCAGCGGCGGTCGCGGCGGCTCACAACCACGTCCTGCGCCGGTGGCTGCGCAGCGGCGGCGCCGAGGACGCCCACGCGCACGCGAAGGAGGCGTTCGCGCTGGTGATCGACGCCTTCGCCGACACTGCCGCCCCGCGCGGCGACCGCGACGACGAGTCGGTGGTCGCCGTGCTCAAGACCTCCGCCCCGCTGTCCGAGGTGGTCCGGCAGATCAGCCAGGCGCTGCGCTCCGCCGACTGAAACAGCACGGTGAAACGGCACGGGGTGCCACTCCCGCAGGAGTGGCACCCCGTGCCATTAGTCCTGGTGGCGCCCCGCGCCCCAGCCGAGCGCAGACCCCACCCGCCCAACCGCAGAACTCGCGCGCGTGAGCGTGGGACTCGCGCCGTCGCGAGTCCCACCTTCCTGGGCGCGAGTTCTGCGCCGGTCACTCCTCCGGGGCGAGCCAGAGCACCCCGGACGGCGGCAGTTGCAGCACCGCCGACGCCGGCTGGCCGTGCCACGGCTCCAGCTCGGCCTCCACGGCGCCGAAGTTGCCCACGCCGGACCCGCCGTAGATCTCCGCGTCGGTGTTCACGACCTCGCGCCACCGGCCCGCGGCGGGCAACCCGACCCGGTAGTCGTGGTGCGGCATCCCGGCGAAGTTCGCCACGCACGCCAGCCGCGAACCGTCCTCGCCGATGCGCAGGAAGCTCAGCACGTTGCCGCCAGAGTCGTTCGCGTCGATCCAGGCGAAGCCCTCCGGCGTGGTGTCCGCGCTGAACAACGCCGGCGACGACGTGTACGCGGAGTTCAGGTCCCGCATCAGCTTCTGGATCCCGCCGTGCAGCGGCTGTTCCAGCAGGTGCCAGTCCAGTGACCGCTCCTCCGACCACTCCTGCTCCTGGCCGAACTCGCCGCCCATGAACAGCAGCTGCTTGCCGGGGTGCGCCCACATGAACGCCAGCAGCGACCGCACACCGGCGGCCTTGTTCCAGTCGTCGCCGGGCATGCGCCCCCACAGCGAGCCCTTGCCGTGCACGACCTCGTCGTGCGACAGCGGCAGCACGAAGTTCTCGCTCCACGCGTACACCAGCGAGAACGTCATCTCGTTGTGGTGGTAGGACCGGTGCACCGGATCGTGCGCCAGGTAGTGCAGCGTGTCGTGCATCCAGCCCATGTTCCACTTGAACCCGAACCCGAGCCCGCCCAGGTGCGTCGGCCGCGTCACGCCCGGCCACGCCGTCGACTCCTCGGCGATCATCACCACGCCGGGGTGTCGCTTGTAGACGGTCGCGTTCAGCTCCTGCAGGAACCGCACCGCATCCAGGTTCTCGCGCCCGCCGTACTGGTTGGGCACCCACTGGCCTTCCGGTCGCGAGTAGTCCAGGTACAGCATCGAGGCCACCGCGTCCACCCGCAGACCGTCCAGGTGGTACTCCTCCAGCCAGAACAACGCGTTCGCGACCAGGAAGTTGCGCACCTCGTTGCGGCCGAAGTCGAACACGTACGTGCCCCAGTCCAGCTGCTCGCCGCGGCGCGGGTCGGCGTGCTCGTACAGCGGGGTGCCGTCGAAGCGCGCCAGCGCCCAGTTGTCCTTCGGGAAGTGGGCGGGCACCCAGTCGACGATCACGCCGATGCCGCGCTGGTGCAGCCGGTCCACGAAGTACCGGAAGTCGTCCGGGTGGCCGAACCGCGCGGTCGGCGCGTAGTAGGAGGTGACCTGGTAGCCCCACGACCCGCCGAACGGGTGCTCGGCGATCGGCAGCAGCTCGACGTGCGTGAAACCCATGTCCTGCACGTAGTCGGCGAGTTCCTCGGCCAGCTCGCGGTAGCCCAGCCCGGGCCGCCACGAACCGAGGTGCACCTCGTAGACGCTCATCGGCGCGTTGGCCCAGTTGGTGGCGTTGCGCTTGGCCAGCCACTCCTCGTCGGACCACTCGTAGGCCGACGCGGTGACCACCGACGCGGTCGCGGGCGGCTTCTCCGTCGCGAACGCCATCGGGTCGGCCTTCTCGTGCCACTGCCCGTCGGCGCCGAGGACGCGGAACTTGTAGTGCGTCCCGATCTCCACGCCCGGGATGAACACCTCCCACACCCCGGACGAGCCGAGCGAGCGCATCGGGTGCGACCGGCCGTCCCACGCGTTGAAGTCGCCGATCACCCGCACCCCCCGCGCGGTCGGCGCCCACACCGCGAACGACGTGCCGGTGACGACCCCGCTCGGCGTGTCGTAGGACCGCGGGTGCGCGCCCAGCACGTCCCACAGCCGCTCGTGCCTGCCCTCGCCGATCAGGTGCTGGTCCAGCTCGCCCACCGTGGGCAGCCACCGGTACGGGTCGTCGAGCGTGCACACCTGCCCGTCGTAGTCGACCTCCAGCCGGTAGTCGCCGGGGTGCTCGGGCACCGTTCCGGCGAACAGGCCGTCCACGACCCGTTCCAGGTCGAACTTGTGGTCGGCGGCGACCACGTTCACCCGGCGCGCACCAGGCCGCAGCGCCCGCACCACTACCGCGTCGCCCACGGTGTGCACACCGAGGACCGAGTGCGGGTCGTGGTGCGAGCCGGCCAGCAGCCGGTCGATGTCGCCGGGCGGCGGGGCCGCCTTGGGCAGTTCGGCTGGGACCGCGTTCACGGTTGTTCGCCTCCTGCGGTGATCCGTGCGATGGATGCCAGCGGCACGGTCAGCCATTCCGGCCGGTTGGCGTGTTCGTAGGCCACCTCGTAGACGGCCTTGTCGAGCTCGAACGCGCGCAGCAGGTCGCCGTGCGCCCGCGGGTCGCCCACCGTCTCCGGCGCCGCCTTGGCGTAGCCGTCGCAGAAGGCCGACCGGTTGCGCCGCGCCCACTCCAGCGCCCGTTCGGTGAGCCGCGGATCGTCCTCGTCGTGGCCGATTAGCATCTGGTGCGCCGCGTAGTCGAACGAGCGCAGCATCCCGGCGACGTCCCGCAGCGGCGAGCGCAGTGCCACCCGTTCGGCCGCCGGCGCGGCCGGCTCGCCCTCGAAGTCGATCAGCAGCCACCCGGTGACGCAGCGCAGCACCTGTCCCAGGTGCAGGTCACCGTGGATGTACTGCATGGACACCGGTCCGTGCGCCTCGCGCAGCTTCTCGAAGGCGGCGCGCAGCGCCGGGGCGTGCTCGGCCAGTTGCGGCACCGCGCGGCTCACGGTGTCCAGTCGGTCCCGCATCGCCTTGACCGTGCGGTCGAACTCGACTTCGTCGGCGATCTCGTCGCCGAGGGCCCGCCGCAGGTCGCTGTGCACGGAGGCGACAGCCTGGCCGAGCCGCTGCGCCTCCCCGGCGAAATCGCCGCCCACCTCGTCGGGGGGCAGCTCGGGATCGGCCATGAGGTCGCGGACGCTGGTGGTGGCCATGGCCCAGCCGTCCACCGCGTCGGACACGAACTTCTGCAGCATCCCGATCGTGACCGGCTCCCCGTCGAGTTCGCCGGTGATCGAGCCGAGCAGGTCGGCGATGTGCTTGCTTCCCACGTCGTGCAGCGCCCGGTGCAGGCGCAGGTCCGGGTTCTCGCCCGGGGTGAGCTTGCGGAACAGCTTCAGGATGTAGTGGTGACCGAAGACCAGCGAGGTGTTGCTCTGCTCCGCGCCCACCGGCCGGGCCCGCAGACCGCCGCGCAGCTCGGCGCCCGGTTCGCGCTCGAACCGCAGCGAGCCGATCCGCGCGTCCCCGGCGATCAGGTCGAGCAGCTTGCTCGTCAGGTCGGCGTCGCCGGTGGCCTCGTAGCAGGGCAGGCCCTTCTCGGTGCCGATCCAGTTCGACCCGAGGTACTCCGGCAGGTGGGCCTGGCTCCCGATCAGGAGCTGGTACGGCTCGCGCCGGTCGTCCTGCTTTACCTCGACCACGAGGTGGAGCAGGAGCGGGTCGCCCGCCATCAGGACCGTCGTGCTGAGCGGGCGCACCCCGGTGATCGGGCGGTCCTTCCCGGCGAACCACCGCTGCGTGGGCAGCCACTCCGGCAGTTCGGTCACCAGCGCGCCGACCAGCTCACGGGGATCGGTCAAGTCACTCACCTCGCCTCGCCTTCGCGTCCGCGTCCAGCAGCTGGAACCAGTAGAAGCCGTGCCCAGGCAACGTCAGCAGATAAGGCAGTTCCCCGACGTCGGGGAACTGAACACCGCCGGTGAGCTCCAGGGGCGTGTAACCGTGATGCTCCGACAGGTCCAGCTCGACCGGTTGCGGGAATCGCGACAGATTGTTCACACACAGGACGATGTCGAGCCGCCCGTCCGGCCGGATCCAGGTCCGTTTGTAGGCCAGCACGCTCGGGTTGGACCCGCCGAGCTCGACGAAGTCGCCTTCGGCGAACGCGTGGTGCTGCTTGCGGATCTCGATCATCCGCCGCGTCCAGTTGAGCAGCGACGACGCGCTGTCCCGCTGGGCCTCGACGTTGATCGCCTGGTACCCGTAGACCGGGTCCATGATGACCGGCAGGTAGATCCGGCCCGGGTCGCAACCCGAGAAACCGGCGTTGCGATCGGGCGTCCACTGCATGGGTGTGCGCACCGCGTCGCGGTCACCCAGCCAGATGTTGTCGCCCATTCCGATCTCGTCACCGTAGTACAGAACGGGTGACCCGGGCAGCGAAAGCAGCAAAGCCGTGAACAACTCGAGCTGGTTGCGGTCGTTCTCCAGCAACGGCGCGAGTCGGCGGCGGATGCCGATGTTCGCCTTCATCCGCGGATCCTTGGCGTACTCCGCGTACATGTAGTCGCGCTCTTCGTCGCTGACCATCTCCAGCGTCAGCTCGTCGTGGTTGCGCAGGAAGATGCCCCACTGCGCGCCGTCCGGGATCTTCGGCGTCTGCGCCAGGATCTCCGAGATCGGGAAGCGGGACTCCCGGCGCACGGCCATGAAGATGCGCGGCATCAGCGGGAAGTGGAACGCCATGTGGCACTCGTCGCCGCCGGTGGCCGGGTCGCCGAAGTACTCGACCACGTCGGAGGGCCACTGGTTCGCCTCGGCCAGCAGGACCCGGCCCGGGTACTCGTCGTCGACGACCTTGCGGCAGCGCTTGAGGAACTCGTGCGTGCGCGGCAGGTTCTCGCAGTTGGTGCCCTCCTGTTCGAACAGGTAGGGGACCGCGTCCAGGCGGAAGCCGTCGATGCCCAGGTCCAGCCAGAACCGCAGGACGTCGAGCATGGCCTCCTGCACGTCCGGGTTCTCGTAGTTGAGGTCGGGCTGGTGGGAGAAGAAGCGGTGCCAGTAGAACTGGCCGCGCACCGGGTCGTACGTCCAGTTCGACGTTTCGGTGTCCACAAAGATGATGCGCGCGTCGGCGTAGCGCGAGTCGTCGTCGCTCCAGACGTAGTAGTCGCCGTAGGGCCCGTCGGGGTCGGACCGCGACTGCTGGAACCACGGGTGCACGTCCGAGGTGTGGTTGAGGACGAGGTCGGTGATCACGCGGATGCCGCGCTTGTGGGCCTCGTCGAGGAGGTAGACGAAGTCCTCGACCGTGCCGAACTCCGGCAGCACGGCGCGGAAGTCGCTGATGTCGTACCCGCCGTCGCGCAGCGGCGAGGCGTAGAAGGGCGGCAGCCAGAGGCAGTCGACGCCGAGCCACTCGACGTAGTCCAGCCGGTTCGCGAGCCCGCGCAGGTCGCCGGTGCCGTCGCCGTTGGAGTCGGCGAAGGCGCGCACCAGCACCTCGTAGAAGACCGCGGCCTTGTACCACTGCGGGTTGTCCGGCGCCTGTTTCGCGGACCTGAAGTCGTCGGCCTGCGGCTCGACGAGCATCCCGTCGGGGGTCATCGCCTCACCGGTGTGCGGGATGCCCTCCAGACCGAGCGCCGCGTCGGGCCGGGCGTCTTCGTCCATGAACTCCACCTCTCCCCACCTCATCCGGGTGCGTTCGACTACCCCGGCGCCGGTCGGTGCGCGGGGTTCTCCGTGAAAACTGTGTTGTGTCGGGGCCGGACTCAGTCGCGGCCGGCCAGGCGGCGCTGTACGCCGACGACGTGCGCGACCGAACGCCAGGGTTCAAGCCGCACGTAGTTCGCCTGGCCCCAGTCCCAGGTCTCGCCGGTGACCTCGTCGTGCGCGATCAGCCGCTCGTGCCAGTCGAATCCGAGCGCGGCCAGGTCGAGCCAGAGGGTCCCCTCCTGGGCCTGGTGCGGATCCAGGGTCACCACCACGACGACGGTGTCGCCCGTCGCCGGATCTTGCTTGGAATACGCCAGCAGCGCCGGGTTGTCCACGTGGTGGAACCGCAGCGTGCGCATCTGCTGTAGCGCGGGGTGGGCGCGGCGCACCGCGTTGAGCTTGGTCAGCCACGGCTCGAGCGAGCGGCCCTCCGCCAGCGCCTGGTCGAAGTCTCGCGGGCGCAGCTCGTACTTCTCCGAGTTCAGGTACTCCTCGCTGCCCTCGCGCGCCGGCTCGTGCTCGTACAGCTCGTAACCGGAGTAGACGCCCCAGGTCGGCGACAGCGTCGCGGCGAGCGCGGCGCGCAGCGCGAACATGGCCGGGCCGCCCTTCTGCAGCGACTCATGCAGGATGTCCGGCGTGTTCACGAACAGGTTCGGCCTGCCGACGTCCCAGTGCTCGACCAGGTCGACGCCGAACTCGATCAGCTCCTCCTTCGTCGTGCGCCAGGTGAAGTAGGTGTAGGACTGGGTGAAGCCGAGCTTGGCCAGGCCCCACAGGCGGGCCGGGCGCGTGAAGGCCTCGGACAGGAACAGCACGTCCGGGTGCGCGTCCTTCACGGTTTTGATCAGCCAGGCCCAGAAGTCCGGCGGCTTGGTGTGCGGGTTGTCGACCCGGAAGATACGGACCCCGTGCGAAACCCAGTGCAGCACGACCCGCAGCACCTCGGCGTAGATGCCCTCCGGGTCGTTGTCGAAGTTGATCGGGTAGATGTCCTGGTACTTCTTCGGCGGGTTCTCGGCGTAGGCGATGCTGCCGTCCGGGCGCGTGGTGAAGAACTCCGGGTTCTTCAGCACCCACGGGTGGTCCGGGGCGGCCTGCAGCGCCAGGTCGAGGGCGACCTCCAGGCCCAGCTCGGTGGCGCGGGCGACGAAGTCGTCGAAGTCGTCGATGGTGCCCAGCTGCGGGTGGACCGCGTCGTGGCCGCCCTCGTCCGAGCCGATGGCCCACGGCGAGCCGACGTCGGTCTCGTCCGGGGTGAGAGTGTTGTTGCGCCCCTTGCGGTTCACGCGGCCGATGGGGTGGATCGGCGGCAGGTAGACGACGTCGAAACCCATGCCCGCGATGCGGTCCAGGGCCTTGGCCGCGGTCTGGAAGGTGCCGTGCACCGGGCGGCCCTGCTCGTCCCATCCGCCCGTGGAACGGGGGAAGAACTCGTACCAGGACCCGAACGCGGCGCGCTCCCGGTCGACCCAGATGCGCATCGGCTTGCCCTTGGTGACCAGCTCGCGCACCGGGTATTCGTGCATGATCCGGTCCACGTCGACCGACAGCGCGGGGCCGACGCGCTCGGCGAGGTAGCGGTCGGTGTCGCGCAGGGCGTGCGCGGCGCTGGCGAGCAGGGCGCGCTCGCGGCGGCGGTCCGGGCGGCGCGAGACGCGGTCCAGCAGGCGGGCGCCGGTCTCCAGGTCGTTGGCCAGCTCGGTGGCGTCCTGCCCGGCGGCCACCTTGACCTTGACGGCGTGCTTCCAGGTCGACCAGGGGTCGCTCCACGCGTCGACGCGGAAGGTCCACAGGCCCTCCGCGTCCGGGACGATGACCGCGCCGAAGCGGTCCAGACCAGTGCCCTGTTCGGTCATCCGGGTGCGGCGGGAGATCCGGTCGTGCGGGCCGCGCCAGGACACCGTGGCGGCGACCGCGTCGTGACCCTCCCGCCAGACCGTCGCCGAGATCGGAACGTGTTCCCCCACCACCGCTTTCGCCGGGTAGTGGCCACAGCTGACCGCTGGGGTCACGTCGTCGATGCCGAGCCGGCCGGTCATCGCCAGCGCCCCTCTCACCGTTGTTGTCGAATATGCAGCCCCACCCGACGGCCCAGTGGGGACGTAGAGGGCTTCGGAAGGAGATACCCAGTTGCGAACGCGCGCAAACTACCGCCTCGGGTATCACTCTCCGTCGGCGGGCCACGTGTGTCCAGTGTGGTCATCGACTGGTAACCCACGCGTCACGGCGTGGTTCGCTTCGGCGCCTTCCACCGCGCTGTCGACCCCTCAACGGCGTTCAGGCAAGTCGGGTAACACCAACGGGCGTCAGCTCGGAAGGGCTTGCCGCGCCTGGGATCGGGATGCCCTGTCGTACCTGCCGGTAACCCTCGGGGCGCTGGCTTGTTGCGGCGGAAGTGGCGGGGTTCGGGCGGTGTTCGATTGGCGGGGGAGGGGTTTGGATGGGGGTGGTCGGCGGTGGGTGCTGGGTGCCGGCGGCCGTCACGCTCCGCTTCGGGTGGATGGTGGTCGCTGGGACCGGTGCTCCTTCGGGTGGAAGGTGTTCTCACTGTGGCCAGTGCCGCGCCCACCTGTTCTGCTCGTGCAGCGCTGCGCGTGGCCGCGCTCTGTCCCGCTCCCGCTTCGCGGATGCCGCGCCGTTGCCGCCGCGCGCCTTGCCGGGTGGGGGTGCTTCCGCGGTGGAAGCGCTCTGCCGTTCGGTTGGCGTTGCTCCCGCTTTGCGGGCGCCGCGCCGGTTGCCGCCGGGCGTGTTGCCCGGCGGGGTGCTTCTGCTGCGCAGTGCACTCCCGCTGCGCAGTGCGCTCCAGCTTCGCGGACGCCGCGCCGTTGCCGCCGCGCCCATTGCCGGGCGGGGTGCTTCCGCAGGGGAACTGCTCTGCCGTTCGGTGGGCGTGGTTCTGCGTCGCGGGTACCGCGCCGGTTGCCGCCGGGTGGGCGTGCTCCGGCTGGGCAGTGCACGACGGCTGTTGGGTGCGCTCCCGCTTCGCGGGTGCCGTGCTGTTGCCGCTGGGCGGGTGTATACCGGCTGGGCAGTGCGCTACCGCTGTGCGGTGCGCTCCCGCTTCACCGGCACCGCCCCGGTTGCCGCCGGGCGCGGCGCTGCGTGGGGGCGTTTTCCGCAGCGCGCGGGCGGGCCCGGCCGCCGTGTGTGCTCTACCTGGGCGTGATGTCCCGTGGGGCGCGGAGCAGCAGCAGTGCCCTCGCGGGCAGGGTCAGCCTGCTGCCCGGCGTGAGGGCGCCCGGGTTGGCGGGGCTGCCGTCCGGCGTCGTGGTGTCCAGGGTCGGCTTCAGGGTTTCGCCGAACTCCGGGCCGGGCAGGGTGACCTTCACCGGCTCGTCCCCGGAGTGCAGGATCAGCAGCCACGAGTGGTCGGCGATCAGTTCACCCTCCCGGGTGCGGGACTGGCTGTTCGACCCGTCGATCCACATCATCAGCGTGCGGCGGCCGCCGTCGAACCAGTCCTCCTCCGTCATCTCCTCGCCGTCGGGGCGGAACCAGATCAGGTCGGGGCGCCCGGTGGGCGTCGTGCGGCCTTCGAAGAACTCCGGCTGCCTCAGGGCGGGGCTCGCGGCCCGCAGGTGCACCAGCCGGCGCGTGAACGCCAGCATCGCGGTCGCGTCCGGGTCGCCGGACCAGTCCAGCCACGACGTCTCGTCGTCCAGGCAGTACGCGTTGTTGTTGCCGCCCTGGGTGCGCCACAGCTCGTCACCCGCGACGAGCATCGGGGTGCCCGTCGACAACAGCAGCGTCGCGAGCAGGTTCCGCGCCTGCCTGGCCCGCAGCTCCCGGATCTCCGGATCGTCGGTCTCGCCCTCGGCGCCGTGGTTCCACGAGCGGTTGTCGTTCGTGCCGTCGCGGTTGTCCTCGCCGTTGTCCTCGTTGTGCTTTTCGTTGTAGGACACCAGGTCCCGCAGCGTGAAGCCGTCGTGCGCGGTGATGAAGTTGACCGACTGCCACGGGCGGCGCAGGTTGTGGTCGTACAGGTCCGACGACCCGGACAGCCGGAACGCCAGGTCGTCCACCCCCACCGCGCCGCGCCAGAAGTCACGTACCGTGTCGCGGTAGCGGCCGTTCCACTCCGCCCACTGCGCCCCGAAGTCGCCGACCCGGTAGCCGTGCCCGGTCACGTCCCACGGCTCGGCGATCAGCTTGCACCCGGACAGCACCGGGTCGGTGGTGATCGCGGTGAGCAGCGCCGAGTCCCGGTCGAACGCGCCGCCGCCGGGCCTGCCGAGCGTGCTGGCCAGGTCGAACCGGAACCCGTCGACACCCATCTCGGTCGCCCAGTACCGCAGTGAGTCGGTGACCAGCCGGATCACCGTCGGTGAGCGCGGCTCCAGCGTGTTGCCGCATCCGGTGAGGTCGATGACGTTGCCGCGGCCGGCGTGCAGGTAATAGGCCGGGGCGTCCAGGCCGCGGAACGACAGGGTCGGGCCGTCCAGGCCGCCCTCGCAGGTGTGGTTGAAGACCACGTCGAGGATGACCTCGATGTTGGCCGCGTGCAGGGCGGCGACCATGGTGCGGAACTCGGCGACCTCACGCCCCGGCTCGCTCGCGTACCCGGCGTGCGGCGCGAAGTAGCCCAGCGGCGAGTACCCCCAGTAGTTCTTCCGCCCGGTGCGCACCAGGTAGGGCTCCTCGGTGAACCAGTGCACCGGCAGCAGCTCCACCGCCGTCACCCCGAGCCGCACCAGGTGCTCGATCGCCGCCGGGTGGGCCAGGCCCAGGTAGGTGCCGCGCAGGTTCGCCGGGATCTCCGGGTTGCGCTGCGTGAAGCCCTTCACGTGCATCTCGTAGATGACGGACTCCTCGAACGGCACCTCGGGCTTGGCGCCGGTGTCCGGGCCGCCGTGCGAGGTGACCGCCGACAGCGGCACGCTGCCAAGCGAGTCGACCTTGGAGCGCCGGTGGTGCATCGGATCGCCCGCGTGGCCGAGCGCGGCGGTCAGGTCCGTCAGGGCGCCGGTGATGCGGGTGGCGTACGGGTCGACGAGGATCTTGTCCGGGTTGCAGCGCAGGCCGCGCGACGGGTCGTACGGGCCGTGCACCCGGTAGCCGTACTTCTGGCCCGACGTCACCCCCGGCACCAGGCCGTGCCACACGCCGAAGGTGCGCTCGGTGAGCTCCACACGGCGTTCGGAGCCGTCCTCGCTGATCAGGCACACCTCGACGGCGTCGGCGACGGTCGAGGTGACGGCGAACCGGACGCCCCCGCCCTCCGGGTGCGCGCCCAGGGGGAAGGGGCGTCCGGCGAGGACGAGGTTGTCGGTGGCAGGTCGGGTGGCCATGCTCCGATTCTCCCAGCACCCACCGACAGTTTGGTCACCGCCGAACGGTGTTGATCAGGCCGGGGTATCGGGCGGGTGGTGACGGCGGGTGGCCGCGGCGGCGGCATGCGGGGTTGTTCGCGCTGGTCGGTGGCGTCTGCGCGGAGGGACGGGTGGCGAGTAGGTGGGGCTGGTCGCGGGGGTGGTGAGGGTTTGGTCACCGCCGCGCGGGGGCGATGGCGATCAAGCCCGCGGACAGCCGTGTCCTGGCGTGATCAGCCGAGGGCATCGATCAGGACGAACGTGTCCGGGGGCAGGTGGGTGGCCGTGGCGCCGCCCCAGGAGAGCAGCACGTTGCCCGCCGGGTCGCCCAGGTCGGCCGCTTCGGGGCCGAAGTTGCACACCAACCGCAGGGCGCCGCGGTCGAGGACCAGGAGCGGGCCGTCCGCGCGCACCTCGAACCGGTCCAGCCACGGGTCCGCCAGCTCCGGCCGGGACCGGCGCAGCGCGATCAGCGACCGGTACAGGCCGAGCATCTCGCGATGCCCCTCCTTGCCCGGCTCGGACCAGTCCAGCCGCGAGCGCTCCACGGTCGCCGGGTCCATCGGGTCCGGCACCTCGGCCTCGCCCCAGCCGTGGCGGGCGAACTCGCGGCGGCGGCCCGTCCGCACGGCCTCGGCCAGCTCCGGGTCCGGGAACGACGCGAAGAACTGCCACGGCGTGCGCGCCGCCCACTCCTCGCCCATGAACACCATCGGCGTGTACGGCGAGCAGAACACGATCGCCGCGCCGCAGGCCAGGCGTCCCGGCGACACCGAAGCGGACAACCGGTCGCCGGTCGCCCGGTTGCCGATCTGGTCGTGGTTCTGCAGGTAGATCAGGAACCGGTGCCCGGGCACCGTCCGCGTGTCGACCGGCCGCCCGTGCGTCCGCTCCCGGAACGACGACCACGTGCCGGCGTGGAAGAACGCCTGCCGCAGCGTCTTCGCCAGCGCCCCGGGCGCGCCGAAGTCGGCGTAGTACCCGCTGGTCTCCCCGGACAGCGTCACGTGCAGCGCGTGGTGCAGGTCGTCGCACCATTGGGCGTGCAGCCCGTACCCGCCGCCCTCGCGCGCGGTGACCAGCCGCGGATCGTTGAGATCCGACTCGGCGATCAGCGTCAGCGGCCGCCGCACCGCCGCCGACAGCGCCTCCACCTCCACCGCCAGCTCCTCCAGCAGGTGCGTGGCCCGCCGGTCGCTCAGCGCGTGCACCGCGTCCAGCCGCAGCGCGTCGACGTGGAAGTCCCGGAGCCAGCCGAGCGCGTTGTCCAGCACGTACCGGCGGACCTCGTCGGAACCCTCGCCGTCCAGATTGAGGCCGGGGCCCCAGTCGTTGCTGCCCGCGAAGTAGGGGCCGAACCGGTCCAGGTACGCCCCCGACGGCCCGAGGTGGTTGTAGACGACGTCGAGCACCACGGCCAGACCGCGCGCGTGGCAGGCGTCGACGAACCGCTTGAACCCGTCCGGCCCGCCGTAGGGCTCGTGCGCCGCGCCCCACAGCACCCCGTCGTAGCCCCAGCCGTCGGTGCCGTCGAACGAGTTGACCGGGAGCACCTCGACGAACGTGACGCCGAGGTCGACGAGGTGGTCGAGCCGCCCGATCGCCGCGTCGAAGGTGCCCTCCGGGGTGAACGTGCCGATGTGCAGCTCGTAGATCACGCCGCCGGGCAGCGCCCGCCCTGCCCACGACCCGTCGGTCCAGCCGAACGCGGAGTGGTCGTAGATCCGCGAGGGCCCATGCACGCCCTGGGGCTGCCACGACGACCGCGGATCGGGAAGCGCCTTCTCGTCGTCGTCGAGCACGAACGCGTAGTCGGCGCCCGGCGGCGCCGGCACGTCGGAGAACCACCAGCCGCCGCCACCGGCCGTCATCTCGTGCTCGGCGCCGCGGGTGCGCACGCGCACCCGCGAGACGGCGGGCGCCCACACCCGGAAGGTCATGACTCTCCCCGCACCAGCAGCGCGACCGGATAACGCGCGAGCATCTCCGACAGCTCACCGGTGACCGCCGCGCCGGTGATCGCGTCCGTCCACTCACCGGCGGGCAGCGGCAGCACCGTGCCGCGCCAGCCGCCGCCCTCGGCCAGCCCCACCGGCAGCCGGGTGGCCACCGTGACCAGCCCGGTGCGCTCGAAGGCGACCGCGTGCGCGGCGGCCGGGCCCTCGGCGTGCAGGCGGCGGTAGCCGGTGAACAGCTCCGGGGAGTCGCGGCGCAGGGTCAGCGCCCGGTGCACGACGAGCAGCTTCGCCGCGCCGGAGGAGTCGACCGGCGGCAGCCACCCGCCCTCGATCTCCTCCAGCAGCGCGGCCCGCAGCGCGTAGTCGACCGGCCGCCGGTTGTCCGGATCGACCAGCGAGAAGTCCCACAGCTCGGTGCCCTGGTACACGTCCGGCACGCCGGGCGCGGTGAGCTGGATCAGCTTGTGCGCCAACGAGTTCGACCATCCCGGCTCGCGCACCCGCGCCACGAACGCCTCGACCTCGGCCGCCAGGTCCGCGTCGCCGAGGACCTCGTCCGGCCACGTCGCGACCGCCCGCTCGAACTCCTCGTCGTGGTCGGTCCAGGTGGTGCGGAGCTTGCTCTCCTTGGCCGCCTTGTCCAGGTAGCCCCGCAGCCGCTCCGGGGTGATCGGCCAGGCGCCCACCAGCGTCTGCCAGGCCAGCAGGTTCAGCGACGGCTCGTCGATGCCGCGCAGGCCGGTCCACCGCCGGACCGCGCCGGCGAACTCGCCGGGCACCTCAGACAGCACCGCCAGCCGGGCCCGCACGTCCTCGGACCGCTTGGTGTCGTGCGTGGTCAGCGTCGTCATCGCGCCGGGCCAGCCCGCCTCACGAGCGGCGGCCATCGAGTGGAAGGCGTCCACGGAGGCGCCGAAGTCGTTGGGGGAGCCGCCGACCTCGTTGAGCGCGGCGAACCGCGTGTAGCGGTAGAAGGTGGTGTCCTCGGTGCCTTTGGCCACCACCATCCCGGAGGTCTGCTGGATGCGGGTGGCCAGCTCGCCGTGCGGGTCCTCGCGCACCTGGAAGTCCAGGGCCTCGATGGCCTCGGCGAGATCGGGGCGCGCGGCGCGGGCGGCGGCGATCGCGGCCGCCCAGTGCGCCTCGCCCTCCGGCAGGTAGGACCGGTACACCGGGAACGCGACCATCGTCTCGGCCACCGCCCCCTGCGCCGCCTCCGGCTCGACGCCGCGCACCAGCGCGGCGATCCGGCGCACCTCGGCCACCAGGATCCGGTCGGTCACCAGCCGCCGGGCGCTGTCCTCGACCTCGTGGTAGTCCACCGGCTGGCCCAGCGACCGCGCCAGCTCGGTCAGCGGCGCCTCGCCGGCCGGGTCGACGAACAGCCCGGTGATCTCGCGCAGCGCGTCGTAGCCGGTGGTGCCGTCGACCGGCCAGCTCTGCGGCAGGTCCTCGCCCGGGTGCAGGATCTTCTCCACCACCAGCCACGCCTCCGGCGCGCCGGCACGCAGCATCCGCATGTAGCCGCCGGGGTCGGCCAGGCCGTCGGGGTGGTCCACGCGCAGGCCAGTGACGTCGCCCTCGGCGACCCAGCGCAGCACCTCGCCGTGGGTGGCGTGGAAGACGTCGGGCAGCTCGACCCGCACCGCGGCGAGCGTGGTGATGTCGAAGAAGCGGCGGTAGTTCAGCTCCGCGTTGCCCCGGCGCCAGCCCACCAGCTCGTAGTGCTGCCGCGCGTGCACCTCCTGCGGACTGCCCTCGCCGGTGCCCGGCGCGATCGGGAACCGGTGCTCGTAGTAGACCAGCTCGTCGCCGTCGACCCGCAGCTCCGCCACGTCGGCGTCGTCGCCGAGGACGGGCAGCAGAACCTTGCCGCGCCGCCAGTCGATGTCGAAGTAGTCGGCGTGCGCGGAGCCGGGGCCGTGCCGCAGCACGTCCCACCACCACGGGTTCGCCTTCGCGACCTCGACCGCCATGTGGTTGGGCACGATGTCCACGACGAACCCGAGCCCCGCGTCCCGCAGCCGCTTCGCCAGATCCCGCCGCGCGTCCTCGCCGCCCAGCTCCGGCCGCGCCCGCGTGGGGTCGACCACGTCGTAGCCGTGGGTGGACCCGGGCGTCGCGTCCAGCACCGGCGAGACGTACAGGGCGCCGACGCCGAGCCTGCGCAGGTACGGGATGCGCTCGGCGGCGTCGGCGAAGGTGAACTCCGGGCGCAGCTGCACCCGGTAGGTGGCGGACGGTCTCATGCGTCCACCCGCTGCAGCACCACGAGGGAACGGGCAGGCAGGTTCATCGTGCCGCCCGCGGCCACGGGCTCACCCGGCTCCTCCGCGACGGTCCCGGCCTCGGTGTCCACCACCACCGCCCAGCCCGCGCCGTAGTCGGCGTTCGGCAGGGTCAGCTCGATGTCCTCGTAGTGCGCGTTGAACGCCAGCAGGAACGAGTCGTCGGTGACCTTCATGCCGCGCGGGTCGAGGTCGTTGATACCCTCGCCGTTGAGGAACGCGACGATGGCCTTACCGAAGCCGTCGTCCCAGTTCTGCTCCTTCATCTCCTCGCCGGAGGGGGTGAACCAGGCGATGTCCCGCAGCTCCTCGCCCTTGCCGATCGGTTTGCCCGCGAAGAAACGGCGGCGCCGGAACACCGGGTGCTTCTTGCGGAACGCCGCGAGCGCGGCGGTGAACTCGACCTGGTCGGCGTTGGCCTTCGCGAGCGACCAGTCCATCCAGGAGATCTCGTTGTCCTGGCAGTAGACGTTGTTGTTGCCCCGCTGGGTGCGGCCCATCTCGTCGCCGTGCAGCAGCATCGGCACGCCCTGCGACAGCAGCAGGGTGGCGAGCATGTTGCGGCGCTGCTTGGCCCGCAGCGCCAGCACCCCCTCGTCGTCGGTCTCGCCCTCGACACCGCAGTTCCACGAGCGGTTGTCGTCGGCGCCGTCCCGGCCGTCCTCGCCGTTGGCCTCGTTGTGCTTGTTGTTGTAGGACACCAGGTCCTGCAACGTGAAGCCGTCGTGCGCGGTGACGAAGTTGATCGAGGCGTACGGGCGGCGGCCGTCGTCCTGGTACAGGTCGGACGATCCGGTGAGCCGGGAGGCGAACTCGCCGAGCGTGGCGGGCTCGCCGCGCCAGAAGTCTCGCACGGTGTCCCGGAACTGGCCGTTCCACTCCGTCCACAGTGGAGGGAAGTTGCCGACCTGGTAGCCGCCCGGCCCGACGTCCCACGGCTCGGCGATCAGCTTGACCCGGCTCACCGTCGGGTCCTGCTGCACCAGGTCGAAGAACGTGGACAGCCGGTCGACGTCGTAGAACTCGCGGGCCAGCGTGGCGGCGAGGTCGAAGCGGAACCCGTCGACGTGCATCTCGGTGACCCAGTACCGCAGCGAGTCCATGATGAGCTGCAGCGTGTGCGGGTTGCGCACGTTCAGCGAGTTGCCGGTGCCGGTGTAGTCCATGTAGTACTGCGGCTCGTCCTCGACCAGCCGGTAGTAGGCCTGGTTGTCGATGCCGCGCATGGACAGCGTCGGGCCGAGGTGGTTGCCCTCGGCGGTGTGGTTGTAGACGACGTCGAGGATGACCTCGATGCCTGCTTCGTGCAGGGCTTTGACCATGCCCTTGAACTCCTGCACCTGGCCGGCCTGCTCGGGCAGCGCCGCGTAGCCCTCGTGCGGGGCGAAGAAGCCGATCGTGTTGTAGCCCCAGTAGTTGCGCAGGCCCTTCTCGGCCAGGCCGTGGTCGGTGATGAACTGGTGCACCGGCATCAGCTCGATCGCCGTGACGCCGAGCTTGGTGAGATGGTCGATCACAGCCGGGTGCGCGAGCCCGGCGTAGGTGCCGCGCAGCCGCGGGGGCACCTCCGGGTGGTTCATCGTGAGGCCGCGGACGTGCGCCTCGTAGATCACCGTCTCGTTGTAGGGCGTGCGCGGCGGCCGGTCGTCACCCCAGTCGAAGAACGGGTTGACCACCACCGCGTGCGGCACGTGTGCCGCCGAGTCCGCGTCGTTGCGCTCGTCCGGTGAGCCGAACGGGTAGGCGAACAACGCCTCGTTCCAGTCGACGTGACCGGCGATCGCCTTGGCGTACGGGTCGATCAGCAGCTTGTTCGGGTTGCAGCGCAGGCCGCGCGACGGGTCGTACGCGCCGTGCACGCGGTAGCCGTAGCGCTGGCCGGGGCCGACGCCGAGCAGGTACCCGTGGTGGACGAACCCGTCGACCTCGGTCAGGCGGTGCCGCTCCTCGGTGCCGTCCTCGTTGATCAGGCACAGCTCGACGTGATCGGCGACCTCCGAGAAGACGGCGAAGTTGGTGCCCACACCGTCGTAGGTGGCACCCAGCGGGTAGGGCAATCCGGGCCAGGGCGGCACAGGTTCTCCTCTTTGCGTTCGCGAGCCGTGTTCCGACGTGTGCCCAATCTAGCGGTCTTCAAGCGCTTCGCCCGGTGAACGGGCGCGCGGCGCGCAATTCCTTCACGAAGTGGCGCAGTCGTGCGTCCGCGAAGAACTCCTCCACGGTGACGGGCAAGGGAATCCGCCAGTTCGGGTACTCGTCCGTCGTGCCGGGCAGGTTGGGCTGCCGCACCTCGCCGACCACGTCGGCGGGCGCGGTCAGCAGCAACCGCGACGCGGCGGACGCGAGCAGGGTGTGCAACGCCGCCACCGGATCGTCGTCCGGGATGCCCTGCGCCCGCGCGAACGCGAGCAGGTCGGCGCGCTCGGTCTCGGCGGCGGCCTGTTCCTCCTCGGGCGGCCCGTCGAGCAGTCCCAGTTCGGCCCGCACGCGCACGTGCTCGCCGGCGAGCCAGCCGGCGACGGTTGGCAGGTCGTGCGTGGTGATGCTCGCCATCGCGTCGGCGTCCCACTCCGCGGGCGGGACGAACGGGTGGCCGGGCGAGGCATAGTCGCGCTGGAACCACAGCACCGCCGAGCTGAGCACCCCGCGCTCGTGCAGCGTCTTGGTCACCGCGGCTTCGACCGTGCCCAGGTCCTCGCCCACGACGACCGCGCCCGCGCGGTGCGCCTCCAGCGCCAGGATCCCGAGCATCGCCTCGGCGTCGTAGTGCACGTAGGTGCCGCGCGACGGTGGCTCGCCCGGCGGGATCCACCACAGCCGCCACAACCCGGCGACGTGGTCGATCCGGATGCCGTCGGCGTGCCGCAGGACGCCGCGGATGACGTCGCGGAACGGCGCGTAGCCCAGTTCGGCGAGCCGGTCCGGGCGGAACGGCGGCAGGTTCCAGTCCTGGCCCTGCTGGCTGAAGGCGTCCGGCGGCGCGCCCACTGTCACGTGCGCGGCGAACGCGTCGCCCAGCGCCCAGGTGTCCGCGCCGCCCGGGTGCACGCCGACCGGCAGGTCGTGCACGATGCCCACCGGCATCGCGGCGGCCGCCTCGCGGGCGTGGCCGAGCTGGTCCTCGCACAGCTGCTGCAGCCAGCCGTGGAAGGCGATCCGGTCGGCCAGCTCGGCGCGGGCGGCGGCGACCTCCGGGCCGTGCGGGTCGCGCAGCGGCTCCGGCCACTCGCGCCAGTCCGGGCCGTGCCGTTCGGCCAGCGCGCAGAAGGTCGCGAAGTCGTGCACGGCGTCGTCCAGCGGCGCGGGCTCGTGCAGCGGCCACAGCAGTTCCAGCGCGGCGAGCTTGGCGCTCCAGACCGCGTCGTAGTCGATCAGGTCCGCGTTGTCCGGCCGCAGGGCCAGCACCCGGGCACGCAGGTCCTCGCCGGCGCGCGTGAACTCGGGCGTGTCGGTGATCCGGAGGTAGAGCGGGTTGGCGTAGCGGCGGCTGGCCGGCGAGTAGGGGGAGCGTTCGACCGGGTGAACGGGGCTGATCGCCTGCACCGGGTTGACCAGCAGCACGCCCGCGTCCAGCTCGCCGGCCGAGCGGCGCGCGAACTCCGCGAGGTCGCCGAAGTCCCCGGCGCCCCACGACAGCTCCGACCGCAGCGCGTAGAGCTGCACCATCCAGCCCCAGGCCGGGGGCACCTCGGGCAGGCGGTGCGGCACGACGGCGAGCACCACGTCCTGCCCGGCGGTCTCGACGCGGTGCCAGCCCAGCGGCAGATCGGCGGGAAGCATCCGGCCGATCTCCCGGCGGGTGCCGTCCTCCAAATGCAGGACAGCGGGCCCGCCCGCGTCGTGTTCGGTACCTTCTCGCAGCACGAGCGTCGGGGGCAGCACCGTGGCCGCCCGGCGTTCGCGGACCGCGGCCAGCTCGCGGCGGATCGCGTCCGGCCCGGAGGCGTCCACCCCGAACTGGGCGAGAACGGCGATGACGACGTCCGGCTCGACCTCGACCTCGCGTTGCTCGGCGTTCTCGTACCGGGTGGCCACTCCGTAGGCGTGCGCGAGGGCGGTCAGGTCGGCTTCCACCCGTTCAGGATCCCGGTCCCGGCCGGGGGCCGCCACACGACGAGAAGAGGAGAACGCATGGGGCGCTGGGCGGATCACGCGATCTGGTGGCACGTCTACCCGCTCGGTTTCACCGGCGCGCCTGCCAGGGCGCTCCCGGCCGGCAGCGAGCCGCAGCACCGGCTCCGGCGGCTGGAGAACTGGCTCGACTACGCCGTTGAACTGGGCTGTTCCGGTCTGATGCTGGGGCCGGTGTTCGCGTCCGAGACCCACGGCTACGACACGGTCGACCACTTCCGGATCGACCCGCGGCTGGGCGACGACGCCGATGTCGACCGCCTCGTCGCCGCCGCGCACAGGCGCGGACTGCGGATCGTGCTGGACGGTGTTTTCAACCACGTTTCGCGCGCTTTCGGGCATCCGGAGTGGTTCCGCCGCGACGGCGCCGACTACGCGGTGTTCGAGGGGCACGCCCATCTGGTGGCGCTGGACCACGCCCAGCCGGCGGTCGCGGACTACGTGGGCCGGGTCCTGGACCACTGGCTCGGCCGCGGTGTGTCCGGGTGGCGGCTCGACGCGGCGTACGCCGTGCGGCCGGAGTTCTGGGCGCGGGTGCTGCCCGGGGTGCGGCGGCGGCACCCGGACGCGTGGTTCGCCGGTGAAGTGCTGCACGGCGACTACGCGTCCTACGTGGCACGCGGCGGGCTGGACACGGTGACGCAGTACGAGCTGTGGAAGGCGATCTGGAGCTCGCTGCACGACGGGAACTTCTTCGAGCTGTCCTGGGCGCTGAAGCGGCACGACGA
This sequence comes from Amycolatopsis methanolica 239, assembly GCF_000739085.1. Taxonomy (NCBI): domain Bacteria; kingdom Bacillati; phylum Actinomycetota; class Actinomycetes; order Pseudonocardiales; family Pseudonocardiaceae; genus Amycolatopsis; species Amycolatopsis methanolica. The sequence goes on from NZ_CP009110.1 coordinate 2,885,731, forward strand.
GCTGATGGGGTCGTTCGTGCCGCAGACCTTCGTCGGCAACCACGATGTCACGCGGCTGGCGAGCCGCCTGACCGACGAGCGGCACCTGGCGCACGCGCTGGCGGTGCTGTTCACGGTCGGCGGCGTGCCCAGCGTCTACTACGGCGACGAGCAGGCCTTCCGCGGCGTCAAGGAGGACCGGGAGGGCGGCGACGACGAGATCCGCCCGGAGTTCCCGGCCGACGCGGGGCAGCTCGCGCCCTGCGGCTGGCCGGTGTACCGCCTGCACCAGCGGCTGATCGGCCTGCGGCGGCGGAACGCGTGGCTGGTGCGGGCGCGGACGGAGGTCGAGCACCTGACGAACCGGGCGATGGCGTTCCGCTCCCGCTCCGGCGACGACGAGATCCTGACGCTGCTGAACACCAGCGACGACGCGTACCGGTTCCCGGTGGACATCGACGGGCTGCGGGTGCTGGACTCGTCGTCACCGGACGGGAAGGCGCCGCTGCCCACGCTGCCGCCGCACGGGTGGGCGGTGCTGGGCCGGGCGTCTCAGTAGAAGATCGGGCCCGGCGTGCCGCCGCCGGCCGGGATCGCGTCGCCGGTGATCGCGGCGCTGCGCGGCGAGGCGAGGAACGTGACGACGTCGGCGACCTTGGCGGCGGTGAGCATCCGGCCGATCGTGCTGCCGCAGCCGAGCAGCGCCTCGGCCTCCGCTGCGGTGATGCCCCGGGCGCGCGCGACGCCCTCGACCATCGCCGGGGTGCGTTCGGTGACGGTCAGCCCGGGGTGCACGACCGTCACGTTGATCCCGTGCGGGCCGAGTTCGTCGGCGAGGTTCTTGGTCAGGGCGGCCACGCTCACGGTACGGATCGAGCCGAACGGGCTGCCGGTGCGGCGCGCGTTGAGGCCGGAGACGTTCACGATCCGTCCCCAGCCGCGCTCGGCCATGTGCGGCGCGACGGCGCGCGCGAACCGCAGGTAGCCGAGGACCTTCGTCTCGATCTCGGTCCGCAGGTCGTCGTCCTCGAGAGCGGCGAGCGTGGTGGGTTTGGTGGGGTCGGCCGGTTGGGCCGCGGAGTTGACCAGGATGTCCACCCCGCCGAACTCGTCCACGGTGCGCGCGACCGCGGCGCGCACGGCCTCGTCGTCGGTGACGTCCGCGGGGACGGAAAGCGTGTGCCCACCGATCCGGGCGCGTGCTTCCGCGAGCGCCCGCGCGTCGCGGGCGACGATCGCCACGTCGGCGCCTTCGGCGGTCAGCGCCTGCGCGACCGCGAACCCGATGCCCCGGCTGCCGCCGGTGACGATGGCCTTCTTCCCGCCAAGCCGGAGATCCATTCCGGGATTGAACCAGAGCCGCTGCCCGACCGAGCGTGGCGCGCGGCTGGGCGCGGCAGTCCGGTCGGGCGCGGCGTTGTCCGGTGGCCGCGCACACGGAGCCGCCAAGCGGAGCGCGGCCGCTTCCAGGGCACACGCCGGCTCGGCTGCGCTGCTGAGGGCGGCTCGCGGCGGGGGCTGTCCGGAAGGGGCGCTCAGGCGGTCTCCTCCGGGCGGCGCCGCTCGATCATGGTGTCCGGGGCCGACTCCGGCACCTCGGTGCGCAGGTCGGAGTCCCGCAGCACCTCGCGCGCCTGCGCCTCCGGGTCGGCGCTGCCGGCGTGTTCTTCTTCGGGCAGCAGGGTCGAGCGCGTCTCCGCGCGGTCGTCCACCGCGTTGCGCTCGTCGAACACCCGTGGCCGGTCGAGGTCGTGCTCGGCACGGACGCGGTTCTCCTCGGCGGGCGACATCTCGGTGGCGCCCAGATCCAGTGGTTCCTCGTTGCGCGGTGTCACGCGGGTCGGCTACCCGATCACCGGGGCCGCCACACCCCGCGCGGCCCGGCGCGCGGGCCGCGCGGGGTCGGGTCAGCGGATCCGCTGCTCGGTGGCGGCCTGCGCGGCCTCGGTGATCTGCGTGCTCGCCGAGGCGCCCGGCCCGCTGACCTGCGCGGCGGCCGTCGAGTAAGCCGTCGCGGACGGATACGGCCTGCGCGTGCGCGACGTGCACGTGGGCCTTCCGGGAAGCCTGCCGCGGACCATCGCGGGCAAACCGGCGCGCCCCGCCTGCCGGAACGCGTATCTGGCGAGCGCGCCGGCCGTTTCCTAGGGCGCGGCCTCGAGGACGAAGAACAGGAACGCGGTCTTCGTAGACAGCGATTCGAATCGCCGGGGAGAGTTCGCGGGCGGCCGAGTCGGGTTGTGGCTCGACGAGGGCGGCGAGGCGGAACCCGGCGTCGGTGAAGGCGCCGGTCATCGCGTGCAGCGGGCGCCGCCAGAACCGCATCGGAACGGTCTGGCCGCCGAACGTCCACTCGAAGGAATAACTGGTGGTCGCGAAGTAGTCGGGCCGGGGCTCCTGGATCGTGTAGGCGACGAACGGGTGGTCCACCGACGCGATCGGGCGGCCGCGGGGCCGGAGCACCCGCCGCAGCTCGGCCAGCGCCGGTTCCCAGTCCTCCAGGTAGTGCAGCACCAGGGAGGCGACCACGTCGTCGAACGCGCCGTCGGCGAACGGCAGGGGATCGTACAGGTCCGCCAGGCGGAGCGGCACGTCGTCGCCGAGACGCCGCCTGGCCAGTGCGAGCATCCCGGCGCTGGCGTCGATGCCGGTGACCTCCGCGCCGCGGTCGCGCAGCGCGGCGGTGAGGGGCCCCGCGCCGCAGCCCGCGTCCAGGATCCGGCGGCCGGCCACGTCCCCGGCGAGGGCCAGCATCGCGGGCCGCTCGTAGTACGCGTTCAGCAGGCTGTTCTCGTTCTCGGCGACGTAGGCTTCGGCGACGCTGTCGTAGTCGTTCACCCGGCGGCGGGCGTCAGCAGTTCCGTCGCCCGCAGCGCGATTTCCAGCCGCAGCCGGTGTTCCGGGTCGTTCAGCCGCACGCCGAACAGTTCTTCGATCCGCCGCATCCGGTAGCGCACCGTCTGCGGGTGCACGCCCAGCCGCTCGGCCATCTCCGGCGCGCTTCCGCTGGACTGCAGCCAAGCCAGCAGCGTCTGCCCGAGCCGCGCGCGCTGCTTGTCCGCCAGCCCGTGCAGCGGCCCGAGGCACGCGTCCCGCAACTGTCCGATCAGGAACTCGTCCGCCAGCAGCCACAGCGTGGCCAGGTGGTCGTCGGCGTGCAGCACCGGCTCCCGCGGGAGGATGCGGCGCACGCTCAGGTCCATCGTCCCGCGCGCCCAGCGCAGCGACACCGCCGCCTCCGCCAGTGGCACCCGCGGCCCGATCGCGACGCGCCAGCCGCGCAGCGCGGCCTCCAGGCCCTCCGGCGGTGCGGCCGCGAGCAGGCACGGCTGCGGGCTCTCCAGATCCAACAGCACCTCGGCGGGCAGCGCGGGCGGCGGCAGCCGGTGCTGGTCGCGCCGCGGCTCCAGCGCCATCGCGACCACCTTCTCCGGTACGTGCCACCCGGCGGCCGCCGCCAGCCCCTCGACCGCCTGCGGCGCTGGCGCGGGCTCGGACAGGACCAGGCCGAGCAGCTGCCTGCGCTGCCTGGCCCGGGTGCCGGCCGCGCGGGCCTGCGCGGCGCGGTAGCCCTGCACCGACAACGCGGAGATCTCGTCCACATAGGCCAGCACCGCTTCGGCGCCGGTGTAGAGGAGATCGGAGGGCAGGCCCTTCGCCTGGCCGACCTTGCCGATGTAGCGCCACGCGGCCAGCCCGCTGACGCGGTAGGCGGTCTGGATCTGGTCCAGCGGACGCCCCTCGCTGTACTCGATGCGGCCGAGGTGCCGGAGCACGCCGATCCAGTTGTCCTGGGACACCGCGTGGTTGCCGAGGTTGTCCAGGCACTGCCCGACCGCCTCGCGCACCCCGCGCACGATGACCTCGCCGAACGGCCCCGCGAGCGGGCGGGCGTACTCCGGCACCGTCCGCTGGATCTCGGCCAGGATGACCCGCGTGAGCGCGTCCGCGTGCGGGCGGAACACCGCGGCCACCTCGCGCGGCAGCGACGCCCACAGCGTGCTCGCGCGCCCCTGCGCCGGAGCCTCACCGGGCGGGCGGCGCGGTGCTCCCGGTCCGCAGCGACGAGGGAGAGCGCTTTCCCGCGGCCAGCCCCGAACCGGAACCCGCCTGAACGCAGAACTCGCACACCTGAGCGCGGAACTCGCGCGCCTGAACGTGGGACTCGCGTGGCTGAGCGTGGGATTCGCGCGCGGCGCGAGTTCTGCGTTCGCGGGTGCGAGTTCGACGCTGGCGGGCGAGAGTTCTGCGCTCGTGAGCTTGAGTTCTGCGCTCGCCGGTCAGCCGCGTCAGCCTTGTCAGCCGCGGGTCAGGCCTTGCGCGGCGGCGCCGCGGCTGAGGACCACTTCGCCGGTCCGCGCGAGGGCTTCCGCGGCGCGCGCCCGGTCCAGGGCGGGGTCGTCGACGGTGCGCAACCGGATCGGCGGGCCGAGGTCGATCACCGTGGGGACGTACTCGGCCCGGTCCACCGTCCAGCCGTCGCCGGCGCGGGTGAAGTGGAACCGGCCGATCAGGCCCTCCTCGGTGGTGCCGCGCGGCTCCGAGTGCCTGGCGATCGAATTGCCCAGCCCGTAGGCGACCCACTTGCCGCCGATCTTCTCCATCGGCTGCACGACGTGCGCGTGGTGCCCGATGATCAGGTCCACCGCCGGGTCGGCCAGCACCCGTTGCGCGATCTGCCGCTGCGAGGCGGTCGGCTCGTGCTGGTACTCCGTGCCCCAGTGCAGGCTCGCGATCACCACCTGCGCCCCGGCCGCCCGCGTGGCCCGCGCTTCCGCCAGCACCGCGTCCGCGTCGAGGGTGTTCGACACCCACTGCTTGCCTCCGGGCAGCTTCTTGCCGTTGAACCCGAACGTGTAGGACACGTGCCCGACCTTCACGCCGCGCACGTCCAGCACCAGCGGCGTGCGGGCCTCCTGCTCGGTCCGGGCGGAGCCGGTGTGCCGGATGCCGGCCTCGTCCAGCTCGTCGAGCGTCCGATCCACGCCGTCGGTGCCGGTGTCGATCGTGTGGTTGGACGCCGTCGAGCAGTCGTCGTACCCGGTGTCGGCCAGCGCGTCGGCGATCTCCGGCGGCGCGCTGAACTCCGGGTAGCCCTGGAACGGGCCCGCCGCGGGGGCGAGCGGCGTCTCCAGGTGGCACACCGCCAGGTCCGCGGAGCTGATGTCGTCCCGGATCCCGGCCAGCAGCGGCCGGTAGTCGCGGGTCCCGCCGCCGTCCGCGACCGCCTGGTCGGTCAGCGCGGGGTGGATCAGCACGTCCCCGGTCGCCGCCACGGTGAACCCCGGGCCTGCGGACGGCGCCGCCGTGGGCGGAGCGTCCGGCTGCGGCGGGGCGTCTTCGTCCGGCGCGAAGCAGGCGGCGAGCAGCGCGCCCGCCGTCAAGCCCGCGAGAACCAGACGGATGCGCATGGTTCCCGATCCTGCCAGAGGCCCACTCCCGGTGCGGCTCGGCGCCGGGAGTGGCCCCAAGGTCACCCGGTCAGGCCTACAGCGACCCCGACAGGGCGGTGGCGTCGCGACGGAGGGTCTCCGACGCGACCCGGTCCGGCACGTTCCACCGCTGGCCGGCGAGGACGCCGAACAGCCGCAGTGCCTCCTGCGCCGGCCGGACCCGGCCGGCCTTCGCGTGCGACTCGGCGAGGTCCAGGGTGCCGCGCAGCTGCATCGCACCCGCCTTGGTCACCCAGCCGGCGTCGCGGAACCGGTCGATCAGGGCGCGGATGTCACCGAACGACGTCCCGGTCGTCAAGTTCACGGCCTTGGTCGTGGTGAGCCCGGCCTGGTCGGTCAGGGTCACCGACAGCTGGTGCGCCCCGAGCGGCAGCCGCCACAGCTCCAGCGGCTTGCCCGGCGTGACCGGCTGACCGTCCACCGTGGCCTGGACCGCGGCGACCCCGGACGTGGCGTCGGTGGCGGTGACCACTGGTATCAGCGCCGCGGAGTCCCCGAAGGCCTGTCCCTCGGTCGCCCCGGCGACCGTCACCGCGGGCGCGGTCTTGTCGATCTTGACCGTGAGCGTGCCCGGTGCGGAGACGTTGCCGCCGTTGTCCGTCGCCCGGTACAGCACGGTCGTCGTGCCCTCGGCCGACAACGTGACCGGGTTGGCCGCGTTCGCCCAGGTGACGCCGTTGTCCACGGAGTACTGCCGACTGGACACCGTGCCGTTGTCGGTCGCGGTCACGGCCGGCGTCACGTTGCCCGTGTACCAGCCGTTCGCCCCGGTCGGGGCCGACGGCGTCAGCGCGGCCGACACCACGGGCGGCGTCTTGTCCGCGACCCCGGCGCCCTGGAAGGTGAAGGCGTCGACGTCGACCCCGCCGCTGGAGGTGACGAACAGGTTGCCCGCGCCCGAGGGCAGCCCGGTCAGCTGCGTGGTCACCGTCTGCCAGCCGTCGCCCGCCGGGACGTCCACCGTGGCGAACGGCGCCGCGTCGGCGGCGTTCCACCGCAGCTGCAACTGGCCGGCGCCGTGCGCCTCGGTCTGCACACCGGTGATGCCGCTGAAGTTGACCGGGGCGTAGCCCAGCCAGTCCCCGGCGTCGAAACCGGTGACCGAGCGCAGCCCGGACGCGGTCGCGTCGTCGGTGATCGTCACGCCGCTGGTCTCGTCCGCGTGCTCGCCCTGCGTGAGCTTCGGGTTCAGCACGGCCTGCGCCTCACCGGTCGCGGGCGGCACGCCACCTGCGCCGTTGTCGGTGTAGGTCACGTTGAGCACGCCGAAGACGTTCTCGGTCTCACCGTGCCCGGCGTCGGTCGGTGTGGCCACAGCGCCGGTGCAGCCGGTGCCGCTGTTGACCGGGTGCCCGTGCTGGTTGTGGCCCAGACCGAGGGCCCACGCCACCCGGCTGCACACCGGGGTGGTGCCGTCCTCCGGATCGTTGACCGTCACCGCGTAGGGGATCGCGTCGCCCCAGTCGAAGAACCCGCCGTGCACCGGGGCGGTCAGGCCCACCGTGGGCGCGGTGTTGCCGGTGGTGACCTGCTCCGACGTCAGGCCGTGCTTGCCCGCCGGGTCGGTGACACGCAGCCGTGCCTCGACCTGGCCGTTCTCGGTGTAGGTGTGGGTGGCCTGCGGTCCGGTGGCGTCGAAGGTGCCGTCACCGTCGAAGTCCCACTCGTAGGTCAGCGCGCCGCCCTCGGGGTCGCTGGACGCGCTGCCGTCGAAGGCCACGGTCAGCGGCGCCTGCCCGGACGACGGGGTCGCCGTCATCCGCGCGGTTGGGGCCTTGTCGCCCGGCGCGAAGTCGATCCGGTACAGGCCGGCGTCCGGGTTCTGCCGGAAGAAGCCGTCGCCGTAGTCCAGGACGTAGAGCGAGCCGTCCGGACCGAACTCGAGGTCCATCGGGTTGTCCCAGATCGGCTGGCCCAGCGTGGACAACTCGGCGTTGGGCAGGAAGTTCTCCAGCTTCGTCACCGGGCCGTCCGGGCCCGACAATGTGAACGCCGCGACGTAGTCCTGCGAGAACTCGCCGAAGAACGCCTTGCCGTCCCAGTACTCCGGGAACTTTGTCGGCGACGGGTTGTTCGCGTCGTAGTGGTAGACCGGGCCGCCCATCGGCGCCTGGCCGGTGCTGGAGCGGAACGCGGTCAGCTCGGGCGACGGCTGGTCGCCGTCCTTGTCGCCGTACCAGAGCGTGGCCGGGGTGGGCGGCGGCAGCTCGCGCAGCCCGGTGTTCCAGCGCGAGTCGTTGACCGGCGCGGCGCAGTCGAAGGCGGGGCCCGGGGTGAGCGTGGCGAAGTCGAAGTCCCGGTAGGGCTGGGAGTTGTCGGCCGTGCAGAACGGCCAGCCCGAGTTCATCGCCTTCGTCGTGGTCTGCCACTCGACGTAGCCCATCGGGCCGCGGTTCGGGTCGGCGGTGCCGGCGTCGGGGCCGTAGTCGCCCCACGTCACCGCGCCGGTCGCCTTGTCGACCGTCATCCGGAACGGGTTGCGCAGGCCCACCACGAAGATCTCCGGCCGCGTCGGCGGGGTGCCGGGGGTGAACAGGTTGCCCTCGGGGCTCATGTAGGAGCCGTCCTCGTTGACGTGGATGCGCAGGATCTTGCCGCGCAGGTCGTGGTGTTGCCCGAGCCGCGCCGCTCGTCGAGGCCGGGGTTGTAGCCGGGCGCGTCGTTGATCGGCGTGTAGCCGTTGACGTTCGGGCCCGAGGCGGGCGTGTTGCCGCCGGTCGACAGGTACAGGTTGCCCTGTGCGTCGAAGTCGACGTCACCGGCGACGTGGCAGCACTGGCCGCGGTTGGTCGTGATGCGGATGATCTCCTGCTCGGTGCTCAGGTCCAGCGACTCGCCGGTCCACTTGAACCGCGACAGGACGTCGTAGCCCTCCCACTGCTTCCAGTACGAGTCGTCCGTGCCCGCGGGCAGCGTGTCGGCGCGGAGCCGGCGGGGGTGTTCAGCTTGGGCGAGTAGTAGAGGTAGACCCAGTGGTTCTCGGCGAACCCGGGGTCCAGGGTCACCGTCTGCAGGCCCATTTCCGAGTTCTGGTAGACGGGGATGGTGTTGACGACCTTCGTCACGCCGGTCTTCGGGTCGGTCAGCCGCACCTCGCCGCTGCGCGCGGTGTGCAGGACGCGGTTGTCCGGCAGCACGGCCAGGTCGATGGGCTCGCCCACGTTCTTGGTGAGCGTGATCTTCTCGTAGTTCTCCCAGTGCAGGGTGGCGTCTTCGTCGTGGGCCGCGGCGGGCACGGCGAGGCCGAGCACCGGCAGGGCCGTCACCGCGGCGGCGGTGATCAACCGTCTGAGGGCAGGATGCATCGCGAGATCACTCCGGTGGGATTTCGACGGGGAGGGGAGGGGTCAGCCGCGCAGGTTCTCCAGCGCCTGGTAGCTGCGTAGCGCCGCGGCGAACGAGCCGGGCGGGTTGGGCAGCGTGCTGGGCGCGGTGTCCTGCTCCCAGATGCCGTGGTAGCGGCCGCGTCCGTTGACCCGCTTGAGGAACCGGCGGTAGGGCAGGTCGCCCGCGCCGAACTCGACGATGTCGTAGCCGTTCGGGTTTTCCGGGTTCTCGTCGCCGTCCTTGAGGTGCAGCAACGGGTAGCGGTGCGGGGCCCGGGTGATGTAGTCGGCGGGGTCGAAGCCGGGGAAGCGGTACTGGCCGACGTAGGCCCAGTACACGTCCATTTCGAGGTAGACCAGGCGCGGGTCGGTGTGCTCCAGGAAGACGTCGTAGAGACGGACCTCCGGCTGGTCGGTGGCGAAGGCGAACTCGCCCGCGTGGTTGTGCTGGTAGAACGTCAGGCCGCGGGCGCGTGCCGCGGCGCCGAAGGTGTTGAACTCCTCGGCCGCCGCCCGGTAACCGTCCACTGTGTCCACGTTGCTCGGGGCGTTGGCGGTGCCGATGTGCTTGAGCCCGAGGATTTCCGCGTTGTCGAGTTCGCCCTGCAGGTTGGTGCGGAAGTTGTTGAGGCCCACGTGGCTGCCGACCGCCTTGAGCCCGAAGTCCTTCAGCAGCTGGGCGATCTCCGGCACGGTGATCTGCCGCCCGAGGATCGAGGTGCTCTGGGTGTAGCCCGCGAACTCGATCTCGCGGTAGCCGATGCGGGACAGCTCCTCGAACACGGCCCGCAACCCGAGCTGGGAGACCTTGTCACGGACGCTGTAGAGCTGGATGCCGATCTGGTTCTGCGGGACGAGGCGGCCGCCGCCCTGGCTGGCGACGGCGGGCAGCGATCCGGCGAGCGCCGCGGCGCTGACCGCGACGGTCGCCCCCGCCGCGGAGCGCAGGAAACCGCGGCGGTTGAACGACGAGTGGGACACGGATTTCTCCTTCAGCCGAGTGTGAACCGACCCCTTGCCACGTGCGCCGGCCAACGTAGGCAACTTCCGCCGAAGGTTTCCAGAGTTTCGGATTTCGCGGAACAAAGTTCGGCCGCGTCTGCTCAAAAGGGGCGGCGGCGGGTCTACAGTCGGTGCACGCGCGAGCAGCGAGGAGGCTGGTGCCCCCATGACCACCAGCGGTTTTCCCCCGTCGGCCGAGACCCGTGAGCAGGCCGGGCTGCTCGCCCTGGTGCGGGACGAGGGCCCAATGGCGCGGGTCGAACTGGGTGAACGGCTCGGCGTGCCACGGGCCCGGCTGGCCGCCGAGATCACCCGGCTGGCCGAAGGCGGGCTCGTGGAATCCGGCGGTCCGGCGGCGAGCCGCGGCGGGCGCCGGTCGACGCTCGTGCGCCTGGCCGACGACTTGCGGTTCCTCGGCGTCGACGTCGGGGCGACCTCGGTCGGCGTCGCGGTGACCGACGGGCGGTGCGAGGTGCTGGCGCACGCGGTGGAGGAGTGCGACGTGCGCCGCGGGCCGGTGCCGGTGCTGGACCGGGTCGAGCAGCTGGCGGCGAAGGTGCTGCAGGACGCCCCCGGGCGGCTCGCGGGCGCCGGGATCGGGCTGCCCGGGCCGGTGAGTTTCCGCGACGGGATGCCGGTGGCGCCGCCGATCATGCCGGGCTGGGACCGCTTTCCCGTGCGTGACCGGCTCGCCGGGCACTGGGGCTGCGCGGTGACGGTCGACAACGACGTGAACGTGATGGCGCTGGGGGAGCGGCACGCGGGGGTGGCCAAGTCGCTCGACGACCTGATCTTCGTGAAGGTGGGGACCGGCATCGGCGGCGGGATCGTCGTCGGCGGGCGCGTGTACCGCGGGGTGGCGGGCACGGCGGGCGACATCGGGCACATCAAGCTCGACGACTACGGTCCGGCGTGCGCCTGCGGGGAGGCGGGGTGCCTGGAGGCGTACTTCGGCGGGGCGGCGCTGGCGCGGGACGCGCTGACGCTGGCACGCAGCGGGCGGTCGCCGTACCTGGCCGAGCTGCTGGCGGACCGGCCCGTGTTGACCGCGCGGGACGTGGCGGAGGCGGCCCAGGCCGGCGACTTCGCGGCGGTGACGCTGGTCCGCGAGGGCGGGCGGCGGCTGGGGCAGGTGATCGCGTCGCTGGTGAGCTTCCTGAACCCGGGGATGGTCGTGATCGGCGGCGGCGTGTCCCGGCTGGGGCATACGCTGCTGGCCGAGGTGCGGTCGTCGGTCTACCGGCGGTCGCTTCCCCTGGCGACCGGGAACCTGCCGATCGTGCTCTCGGAGCTCGGCGACCAGGCCGGCGTGATCGGGGCCGCCTGGCTGGCCTCCGACCACGCCTTCAGCGTGCCGGCCTGAACTCGGTGCGGGTGGCTCGGCGTGGCGCGCAGTGGTGTGGGTGGCGGGGCCGCGGGTGCGCCGGATGACGCGATGGTGCGGGTTGATGTGGGGCGGTGGTGGCACTGGCCGCGCGGGGCTGTGGGTGGCTCGGGGAGCGCGAAGTCGTGCGGGTGGCGGGACAGCGCGGGTGCCGCGGGATGGTTCAGGGGGCGCGGGTGGTGCGGTGGCGGTGCGGGACGCGCTGACGCTGGCACGCAGCGGACGGTCGCCGCATCTGGCCGAGCTGCTGCCGGACCGGTCCGTGCTGCCCGCGCGGGACGTGGCGGAGGTGGCGCGGGGCGGCGGCCGCGAGGTGGCGTGGGTGGCTGGGCGTTTCGCGTGGCGGGGGCAGCTCGTGCGTGCGCGATGGCGCATCTCGGCCCGCGCGGGCCGCGTTCCCGGGTGATCGAGCACGGGTGATCGCTCGCACCCGCGCCGCTGTTCTGTTCGGTTTGCGCGTGTACGTCACGGTGCGGGCACGCTTCGCAGGCACGGTCTCGCGACTTTCACTGAACGGAAGCCTGACATCAATCGTGCACACTTTCGGCAGTGCGGTTCAAAAGTAACGATCTGACTGTTACTCCTTTTGCCGGATTGTGGCAGAAGTACCCCGCCAGTCAGAGTAGGCGGCGTACGCCAGAGCACTGAGACGGCAGCACTGAGACCGGCCAGTTTCCCAACGAAGTGGAGCGTCCGCGGTGCCCCAACCTTCCGACCGGCCGAACGACCGTGCCGGTGTCCGCAGGGCGAACCTCGCCCTGCTCGTCCGGCTCCTGCGCCGCCACGGGGGGCTCTCCCGCGCGCAACTGGCGACCCTGAGCGGCCTCAGCAAGGCCACCGTCTCCGGCCTCGTCGCCGAGCTGGAGATCCGCGAGCTCGTCCAGGCGGGCGGCCGCCACGAGGGCGGCCAGGGCAGGCCCGGCCAGCTCGTCGAACTCCGGCCGCGCGGCCGCTGGGGCATCGGGCTCGAGGTGGACGAGGACCACGTCGGCGCGACGGTCCGCGATCTCGCCGGCACCGCCACCACCCGCCGCCGCGCCGCGTGCGACGTGCGGGCCCTCGGTGCGGAGCGCACCCTCGACGAACTCGCTGCGCTCGTGCTCGCCGCGCGGTCCGAAGTGGACGATGTCGCCGGTATCGCGGTGGCGGTGCCCGGCCTGGTCGACGCCGCGACCGGCGCCGTCCGCCTCGCGCCCGGCCTCCGGTGGCGCGGCCTCGCCCTCGCCGACGGGCTCGCCGCCCGCACCGAATTCCCCCTCGACCGCATCGTCGTCGGCAACGACGCCAACCTCGCCGCGCTCGCCGAAGCCGACGACGGCGCCGCCCGCGGCTGCTCCGACGTCGTGTTCCTGCACGGCGGCATGGGCGTCGGCGCCGGGCTGATCACCGGCGGCGGCCTGATCGGCGGCGCGGCGGGCGAGGTCGGGCACCTGTCACTGGAACCCACCGGCCGTCCCTGCGTCTGCGGCCGCCGCGGCTGCTGGCAGACCGCCGTCGGCATCGACCCGTTCCTGCACTCGCTGGCCGGCCCCGGCGACCTGGTCCACGACCCGTCCCTCGACCTGGCCCAGCGCACCGCGATCGTGCGGCGGCGCGCGCAGGACGGCGACCGACGCGTCCTCGACGCGCTCGTGCAGCTCGGCGCCGCCCTCGGCCACGGCGTCGCGGTCCTGGCCGACGTGCTCGGCCCGCGGATCGTGGTCCTCGGCGGCTACTTCGCGCCGCTGTGCGAGTGGCTCGCCGAGCCGGTCCGCGCCGAACTCGCCGCCCGCTCGGTGACCGCCGAGACCGGCGGCCCCCGCATCGTGGCGTCCCGGCTCGGGTTCACCGCGGTCGGCACCGGCGCGGCGCAGGCCGCGATCCGGCCCCTGCTGGACGATCCGACGCTGGCCCCGGCCGGCGCCCCGGTGAGCGTGGAGGCGTGATGACCGAAGACCTGCTGTCCATGCGCGGCATCGTCAAGACGTTCCCGGGTGTCCGGGCGCTGGACGGTGTCGAGCTGTCGGTGCGGGCGGGGGAGGTGCACTGCCTGCTCGGCCAGAACGGCGCGGGCAAGTCGACCCTGATCAAGGTCCTCGCCGGCGCCCACCAGCCGGACGCGGGCGAGATCCGCTGGCTCGGCCGGCCGGTCACGCTGTCCTCGCCGGTCGTGGCGCTGCACCGCGGCATCGCGACCATGTACCAGGAGCTCGACCTCGTCCCCGCGTTGTCGGTGTCGGACAACATCTTCCTCGGCCACGAGCCGGCGCAGGCCGGCTTCACCCGCGACCGGCAGGCCCGCGTCAAGGCCGCCGAGCTGCTCGCGCGGCTCGGCCACCCGGAGATCCACCCCGACCGCGAGGTCGGCGACCTGTCCGCGGCCGGTCAGCAGCTCGTGTCGATGGCCCGCGCGCTGGCCCACGACGCCCGCCTGATCGTGATGGACGAACCGACCGCCGCGCTCGCCGCCGACGAGGTGGACAACCTGTTCCGCATCGTCGCCGAGCTGACCGCCGAGGGGGTCGCCGTCGTCTACATCTCGCACCGGCTGGAGGAGATCCGCCGCATCGGCAACCGCGTCACCGTGCTCAAGGACGGCGCCACCGTCGCCGCCGGGCTGGAGGTCGCCGACGTGACCACCGACCACCTGGTGTCGCTGATGTCCGGCCGCCGCGTCGAAACCGTCTACCCGGAACGCCTGGAATCCACAGTGGACAGCTCAACCGAGCTGCTGCGCGTGGAGAACCTGACCCGCCGCGGCGAGTTCGAGGACGTCAGCTTCACCTTGCGGCGCGGGGAGATCCTCGGGGTGGCCGGACTAGTCGGCGCCGGCCGCAGCGAACTGCTGGAGACCATCTTCGGCGGCCGCAAACCGGATGCGGGCAAGGTCTTCGTCGAGGGCAAGCGCCTCAAGCCGGGCGACGTGCCCAGCGCGGTCAAGGCGGGGATCGGCCTGGCGCCGGAGGAACGCAAGAGTCAGGCGCTGCTGCTGGAGATGTCGGTGGCGCACAACGTGACGCTGGCCAGCCTGCCCGCCTACAGCCGCTTCGGTTTCACCGACCGCGCCCGCGAAATCGGGGACTCGGCCGAACGCTTGCGGCAACTGGACCTGCGCCCGGCCGACCCGCGCCGCCCCGTGGGCACGCTCTCCGGCGGCAACCAGCAGAAGGCGGTCGTGGCGCGCTGGCTCGTGCGCGGCTGCTCGATCCTGCTGCTCGACGAGCCCACCCGCGGCGTCGACGTGGGCGCGCGGGCCGAGCTGTACCGGCTGATCCGCGAGCTGGCCGCCGGCGGCGTCGGGCTGGTGCTGGTCTCCAGCGAGATGCCTGAGGTGCTCGGGCTCGCCGACCGCGTGCTCGTGATGCGGGAGGGTCACGTGGTCCGCGAGGCGCCCGCGAGCGAGCTGACCGAAGCAGACGTGCTGAATCTGGTGATGGAGGGAAGTGCGGCATGACGAAGGACCCCTCGTCGGTGTTGCCCGAGGCCACGCAGGCCCCGCCACCCCGGGCCGCGCCGCCGGCCTCGAAGGCCGCGCGCGGCCGTTTCCGGGTGGACGTCCGGCTTGCCGGGCTGTTCGGGGTGTTCGTCCTGCTGTGCCTGGTGGGCTGGCTGACCCGGCCGGACGCGTTCTTCACCGAGGGTAACCTGTCCACCATCCTGCGGCTCGCGGCCGCGATCGGCGTGGTCAGCGTCGGCATGACGTTCGTGATCATCAGCGGCGGCATCGACCTGTCCGTCGGTTCGATCGTGGCGCTGTCCAGCGTGTGGGCGACGACGCTCGCGACGCAGGCCTACGGACCGGTGGTGATGGTGATCTGCGCGCTCGCGGTCGGTCTCGGCTGCGGGCTGATCAACGGCGTGCTGGTGTCCTACGGCAGAGTGGTGCCGTTCATCGCGACGCTCGCGATGTACGCCTCGGCACGCGGGCTCGCCGAGCGGATCAGCGGCCGGCAGACGCAGGTCGTGCGGGAGACCGGTTTCCTGAGCTTCTTCCGCGGCGACTTCCTCGGCATCCCGGTGCTGATCTGGATGTTCGCGCTGGTGTTCGTGGTCGGCTGGGTCCTGCTCAACCGCACCACGTTCGGCCGCCGCACGTTCGCCGTCGGCGGCAACACCGAGGCCGCGCGCCTGGCCGGCATCAACGTCAAGCGGCACACCGCGCTCGTCTACGGCGTGGCCGGGTTGTGCTGCGGCATCGCGGCGATCATGGTGGTCGCGCGCACCACCTCGGGCGCCTCCACCAACGGCCTCTACTACGAGCTGGACGCGATCGCCGCGGTCGTCATCGGCGGCACCCTGCTCACCGGCGGCCGCGGCACCCTGATCGGCACGCTCATCGGCGTCCTGATCTTCACGGTGCTGGGCAACATCTTCACGCTCAACAACCTCGACACCGACATCCAGAACATCGCCAAGGGCGCGATCATCGTCCTGGCCGTCCTGCTGCAGTTCCGCACCAACCGCGCCCGCAAGTCCACTTAGGAAAGACGAACCCCGAAACTCCCGACGACGACCACTGGAGCTCGCCATGTCCGGACCATCCTCCCTCGCCCGCCGCCGCTTCCTCACCGGTGGCGCGGCCGTCGGTGCAGGCGCCCTGCTGGCCGCCTGCACCTCCAACGAGTCGCCGCAGTCGGCCCCGCAGGCCGTCGCGGGCAACGCGGGCCAGAACTCCCAGCCCGGCCAGCACGTCACCATAGGCTTCTCCGCGCCTGCCGCCGACCACGGCTGGATGGCGGCGATGACCAAAAACGCCCGCGCGCAGGCCGGCCAGTTCTCCGACGTCACCTTCACCGCCACCGAGGGCACCAACGACGTCAACCAGCAGATCGCCCAGGTCGAGACGCTGATCAACCAGAAGGTCGGCGTCCTGGTGATCCTGCCCTTCGACGGCAAGGCGCTGACCCAGGTCGGCCAGCAGGCCATGGACGCCGGCATCCCGGTGGTCAACGTGGACCGGGTGTTCGACACGCCGCTGGCCTACCGCACCTGGATCGGCGGCGACAACTACCGGATGGGCGTCAACGCGGGCAACTACATCGCGGGCGAGCTGAAGAAGAAGGGCGTGGCCAGCCCGGTGATCGGCGAGGTCGCCGGCATCGACTCGCTGCCGCTGACCCAGGAGCGCAGCCAGGGCTTCCGCGACGCGCTGGCCAAGCACGGGTTCGCCGTCGGCCCGCGCGTGTCGGCGCAGTTCACACCGGAGAGCGGCGAGCAGATGACGTCGAACCTGCTGCAGTCGGCGCCGAAGCTGGACGCGCTGTGGAACCACGACGACGACCAGGGCATCGGGGTGCTCGCGGCGATCGACAACGCGCGCCGCAACGAGTTCTTCATGGTCGGCGGCGCGGGCTCGCGCAACATGATGGACCTGATCAAGGCCGACAGCAGCGTCATCAAGGCGACCGTGCTCTACAGCCCGTCGATGGCGTCCTCGGCGATCGCCCTGGCCCGGCTGCTCGGCCAGGACAAGGGCATCGGCGACCTCGCCGAGCACGAGATCCCCGCGAACGTCACGACCTACTCGGCCGTGGTGACCAAGGAGAACGTCGATTCCTATGCCGATGTCGCCTTCGACTCCTGACCCCGCGGGCGTCTCGATCGGGGTGGGCATGGTCGGGCACGCCTTCATGGGCGCCGTCCACGCCCACGCGTGGCGCTCGGTCCACCGGTTCTTCGACGTGCCACTGGTGCCGCGGCTGGCGGTCCTCGGCGGCCGCGACCCGGAGCGCACGAAGGCCGCCGCCGCCAAGCAGGGCTGGCCGGACGTCGAGACCGACTGGGCCACCCTGGTCGCGCGCGACGACGTCGGCATCGTCGACATCTGCACGCCGGGCGACTCGCACGCCGAGATCGCGCTGGCCGCGCTCGCCGCGGGCAAGCACGTGCTGTGCGAGAAACCGCTGGCCAACTCGGTCGCCGAGGCCGAGGAGATGGCCGCGGCCGCCGAGCGCGCCGCGGCCAACGGGCAGCGGGCGATGGTCGGGTTCAACTACCGGCGGGTGCCCGCGATCGCGCTGGCCCGCAAGATGGTCGCCGAGGGCAGGCTGGGCACCATCCGCCAGGTGCGGGCCGCCTACCTGCAGGACTGGCTGGCCGACCCGGCCACTCCGATGACCTGGCGGCTGCGGCGGGACAAGGCCGGGTCCGGCGCGCTGGGCGACATCGCCGCGCACGCGGTGGACACCGCCCAGTTCGTCCTCGGCGACCGGATCAGCGGCGTCTCGGCGATGACCGAGACGTTCGTGCGGGAGCGGCCGCTGTCCTGGGAGCCGGGAAGCGCGCTGGGCGAGGTCGACGTGGACGACTGCGCGGTGTTCCTGGCACGCTTCGCCGGCGGCGCGGTCGCCACGTTCGAGGCCACCCGGTTCGCGCTGGGCCGCAAGAACGCGCTGCGGCTGGAGATCAACGGGTCGCGGGGCAGCCTGGCCTTCGACTTCGAGTCGATGAACGAGCTGTCCTTCTACGACGGGGACGACGACCCGGCCGAGGCGGGCTTCCGGCGGATCCTGGTGACCGAGCCGGACCACCCCTACGTCGGGGCGTGGTGGCCGCCGGGTCACCTGCTGGGTTACGAGCACACCTTCACCCACGAGATCGCCGACTTCCTCACCGCCATCGGCGAGCAGCGCGACCCCGAACCGGGGTTCGCCGACGGCCTGCAGGTCCAGCGGGTGCTGCACGCGGTGGAGGAGAGCGCGGGCAACGGAACGTCCTGGGTCGGCGTATCAATGTCGACCGAAAGGGTGATCGATGCCTGAGAGAACTGGATTGTGGCTGGTCGGTGCGCGTGGCTCGGTGGCCACGACGGCGATCAGCGGGCTGCTCGCGATGCGGTCCGGCCTGGCCGGGCCGGACGGCTGTGTGACCGAGCGGCTGGACGTGGCCCCCGGCGTGCTGCCGGGCTGGGACGAGCTCGTCGTCGGCGGGCACGACCTGGTGGACACGCCGCTGGAGAAGAAGGCGGAGCAGCTCACCGCGGGCGGGCTGCTCCCCGCCGGCCTGCTGCCGGCGATCCGCGACGGCCTGCGCGCCGTCGAGGCCGACCTGCGCCCGGTGCCCAGCGGGCGCACGCAGGCCGAGGCCGCCGCGCGGATGGCCGACGACCTGCGCGAGTTCCGCACCCGGCACGGCCTGTCGGCCGTCGTGGTGATCAACGTCTCGTCCACGGAACCCCCAACCGCGGACGCGCCGGAGCACCACGACCTCGACGCGCTCGTGGCGGCGATGGACGAGCCCGGCCGCGAGGTGCTGCCCGGCAGTTCGCTGGCGGCGTTCGCGGCGGTGTCGGCGGGGTGCCCCTTCGTGGACTTCACGCCGTCGACGGGCATCCGGTTGCCCGCGCTCACCGAATTCGCCCGGCGGCAGGGGCTGCCCTACGCCGGGTCGGACGGCAAGACCGGTGAGACGCTGCTCCGGTCGGTGCTGGCGCCGATGTTCGCGGCGCGGGCGCTGAAGGTGCGCTCGTGGTCGGGCACCAACCTGCTCGGTGGCGGCGACGGCGCCACCCTGGCCGACCCGGTGAAGGCGGCGGGCAAGCTGGAGTCCAAGGCCCGCGGGCTGGCGGCCCTGCTCGGCGACGACGTGGTGGCCCCGCTGCACATCGACCACGTGCCGGACCTCGGCGAGCAGAAGACGGCCTGGGACCACGTGTCCTTCGAGGGCTTCCTGGGCGCGCGCATGACCCTGCAGTTCACCTGGACCGGCTACGACTCGGCCCTGGCCGCGCCGCTGGTGCTGGACCTGGCGCGGCTGACCGCGGCCGCGTACCGGGCAGGCGAGACCGGGCCGCTGGGGCAGCTCGCGTTCTTCTTCAAGGACCCGGTCGGCACCGGCGAGCACCGCTTCGCCGAGCAGGCGCGGGTCCTGGCCGAGTGGGCATCGTCGCTGGGACGGCAGAAGTGAACCCGTACGTGCAGCTCGTGCGGGCACCGGCCGCGCTGAGCGTCCTCGGCGACACCGTCGCGGGCGCCGCCGCGGCCGGTCGTCCGTTGCGGGGACGGCGGCTCGCGCTGCCGCTGGCCTCGGTGGCGATCTACTGGTCCGGCATGGCGCTCAACGACTGGTCCGACCGCGAACTGGACGCGGTCGAGCGCCCGGAGCGGCCGATCCCGTCCGGCCGGGTCAGCCCGCAGCGGGCGCTCGGCGTCGCGGGCGGGCTGACCGGTGCGGGCCTCGGGCTGGCCGCGGTCGCCGGTGGCCGCGACGCGCTCAAGGTCGCCGCGCCGCTGGCCGCGGCGGTGTGGGCCTACGACACCGTGCTCAAGCAGACCCCACTCGCGCCGGCCGCGATGGCGCTGTGCCGCTCGCTGGACGTGCTCCTCGGCGCGGGCCGATCGGGCGCGGCGAAGGCGCTGGTCCCGGCGGCGGTGCTCGGCGGGCACACGCTCGGGGTCACCGCGTTGTCGGCGGGCGAGGTGCACGGCGCGTCGCCCGCGCGGGCGGCGGGCGCGCTCGCGCTGACCTCGGCGTCGGCCGCCGCGGCGGTGTCCGGGCGCGGTGGCGCGGCCGGGCACCGGGTGGCGGCGCTGGCCGCGGCCGCCGGCTACGGCGTGAGCGTCGGGTCGAAGCAGTACGCGGCGGTGCGCAAGCCGACCGCGGCCGTGGTCCGGACGGCGACGGCCGCGGGCATCCACGGCATGGTTCCGTTGCAGGCCGCGCTCGCGGCCCGGCGCGGCGGGGTGCTTGGCGCGGGCCTGGTCGCACTGGCGCTGCCGCTGGCCAAGCGGCTCGGCCGGAAGGTGAGCCCGACATGAGCGGCTACCACCTCGGCTACGGCACCAACGGCTTCGCGGGCCACCGGCTGGACGACGCGCTGGCCATCATCGCCGGCCTCGGCTACACCTCGGTCGCGCTGACGCTGGACCACCAGCACCTCGACCCGTACGCCGACGACCTGTCCGCACGCGTGGACCGGGTCGCCGCGCGGCTGGACGAGCTGGGCCTGCGCTGCGTCGTGGAGACCGGCGCGCGGTTCCTGCTCGACCCGTGGCACAAGCACGAACCGACCCTGGTCAGCGAGAACGCGGACAAGAGGCTGGACTTCCTGGCGCGGGCGATCCGGGTCGCGGAAGGCCTGGGCGCCGACTGCGTGTCGTTCTGGTCCGGCGTGTCCACTGTGGACGAGGCGACCGCGTGGGAGCGGCTGCGGTCGCGGATGCCCGCGGTGCTGGCCGAGGCGGACCGGCGCGGTGTCCGCCTCGGCCTCGAACCGGAACCCGGGATGCTCGTCGAGACGCTGTCCGACGCGCTGCGCCTGCGCGCCGAAACGGGTGATCCGGACTTGCTCGGGATCACCCTCGACGTCGGGCACTGCGTCGCCGTGGAGCCGCAGGACGCGGCCGCGTGCATCCGGCAGGCCAAGGGCCTGCTGGTCAACGTGCAGCTGGACGACATGCGGCCGGGGGTGCACGAGCACCTCGAGTTCGGCGACGGGCAGCTGGACCTGCCCGCCACGCTCACCGCGCTGGACGAGATCGGCTACACCGGGGTGGCCGCGGTCGAGCTGCCCCGGCACAGCCACGCCGCGCCGCAGGTCGCCCGCGCCGCGCTGACCGCGTTGCGGGCCGCGCGGCTCGACCAGTCCTGGCTGGGCGAGGCGCAACGGCGCATCGCCGGTGACCCCACGGCCGTGCGGACCCTGTTCCCGGCGGCCGGACGGCACGTCGGGCGGGGGCCGCTGCACCCGGGCTCCGATCCGGACGGCCTGGTCCACGGCACCGCGGACGACCTGGCCCGGACCCGGCTGCTGACCACGCTCGCCGCGGCACTGCCCGCCGGGGAGTTCGCGGCGGAACTGGCCGACCTCTACCGCTACGGCGACGGCGCCGAGCGGCGGGGCGTGCTGCGGGCGTTGTCCGCGGTGGGCGACAAGGCCGTCGCCACCGGCCTCGAACTGGTCCGCGACGCCCTGCGCAGCAACGACACCGGCCTGATCGCCGCCGCGCTCGGCCCGTTCGCCGCCCGCCACCTCGACCAGCACGGTTGGCGCCACGGCGTGCTGAAGTGCCTGTTCACCGGCATCCCGCTGGCCGCGGTCGCCGAGCTGGACCGGCGGGCCGACGACGAGCTGCGCCGCATGATCACCGACTACGCGGGGGAGCGCAGGGCGGCCGGCCGCGCCGTCCCCGCCGACGCACTCCGCTTCCTGGAAGAGGCACCCTGATGCGCCTGTTCGATCCGCACATCCACATGACCTCCCGCACCACCGACGACTACGAGGCCATGTACGCCGCCGGCGTGCGGGCACTGGTCGAGCCGGCGTTCTGGCTCGGCCAGCCGCGCACCGGCGTGTCGTCGTTCACCGACTACTTCGACGGCCTGATCGGCTGGGAACGCTTCCGCGCCGCCCAGTTCGGCATCCGCCACCACTGCACCATCGCGCTGAACCCCAAGGAGGCCAACGACCCGCGCTGCACGCCGGTGCTGGACGTGCTGCCGCGTTACCTCGCCAAGGACGGCGTGGTCGCGGTCGGCGAGGTCGGCTACGACTCGATGACCCCGGCCGAGGACGACGCCTTCGCCCGCCAGCTGGAGATGGCGAAGGAGCACGACCTGCCGGTGCTGGTGCACACCCCGCACCGGGACAAGCTGGAAGGCACCAAGCGCACGCTCGCCGTGGTGGCCGAGTCCGGCATCGCGCCGGAGCGGGTCGTGGTCGACCACCTCAACGAGGTCACTGTCGGCCTGGTCAAGGAGTCCGGCTGCTGGATGGGCTTCTCCATCTACCCGGACACCAAGATGGACGAGCAGCGCATGGTCGCGATCCTGCGCGAGCACGGCACGGAGAAGATGCTGGTCAACTCCGCCGCCGATTGGGGCCGCTCGGACCCGCTGAAGGTGCACAAGACCGGGCTGGCGATGCTCCACGGGGGGTTCACGGAGTCCGATGTGGACACCGTGCTGTGGGACAACCCGGTCGCCTTCTACGGCCAGAGCGGGCGGCTGGTGCTCGACGAGCTGCCCGGCTTCAGCGCGGCCAAGGAGACCTTCGAGGGCAACTCCGTGCTGCGCGGCGGGCGGGACGAGGCGGTCGCGTGACGCCCCTGTCCTACTGCACCAACGTCCATCCGGCCGAGGACCTGCTCGGGGTCCTCGGTCAGCTCGACTCCTACGCGCTGCCGGTGCGGGAGCGGCTGGGCGCCGACCGGCTCGGGCTCGGGCTGTGGCTGGCCGCCGACGTGGCGTCCGCGCTGGCCGCCGATCCGGCCGAGCGCAAGCGGTTGCGCGCCGAGCTGGACGCCCGCGGGCTGGAAGTGGTGACGCTCAACGCGTTCCCGTACGGCGGGTTCCACGACCCGGTGGTCAAGCAGAAGGTCTACCGTCCACGGTGGACCGACCGGGCACGCGCGGAGTACACGCTGAACTGCGCGACCGTGCTGTCCGGGCTGCTGCCCGACGACGCCGCGTTCGGCAGCATCTCCACGCTGCCGCTGGGCTGGCGCGAGCCGTGGACGCCGGAGGACGACACGGCGGCCCAGCGGCTGCTCGACGAGGTGACCGCCGGGCTGCGCGCCCAGGACCGCACGATCCGGCTCGCCGTCGAGCCGGAACCCGGCTGCATCCTGGACACCGTGCACGACGCGGTGACCTGGCTGGCCGGGCGGGTCGATCCGGCGCACGTCGGGCTGTGCCTGGACACCTGCCACCTGGCGGTGTCCTTCGCCGACCCGGCCGGCGCGGTCGCCGAGATCACCGCGGCCGGGCTGGACGTGGTCAAGGTCCAGATGTCGGTCGCCCTGCACGTCCCGGACCCGCGCGACCCGGCGGCCCGGGAGGCCCTGGCGGCGTTCGACGAGCCGCGGTACCTGCACCAGACCCGGGAATCGTCCGGCGGCGACGTCCGCAAGGCCGACGACCTGGGCGAGGCGTTCGCGGACCTGCCGGGGGAGGGGCCGTGGCGCGTGCACTTCCACGTGCCGCTGCACGCGACCCCGGCGGCGCCGCTGTCCTCGACCACCGGGGTGCTGTCGCAGGCCCTCGCCGCGCTGCCGCCGGAGCCGGCGCACCTGGAAGTGGAAACCTACACCTGGACGGTGCTGCCCGAGGCGCACCGGCAGGACCTCATCGGCGGGATCGCGGCGGAACTGTCCTTCGCCGCGGGATTGGTGGCACCGAAGTGAAACCGCTCCTGGTGCTCGACGTCGTGGGGATGACCCCGCGGCTGCTCAGGCACATGCCGAACGTGGCGAAGCTGGCGCAGCAGGGCTGGCAGGCGCAGCTGGACACGGTGCTGCCCGCGGTCACCTGCAGCGTCCAGTCCACGTTCCTGACCGGGCGCATGCCCAGCGAGCACGGCATCGTCGGCAACGGCTGGTACTTCCGTGAGCTCGGCGAGGTCTTCCTGTGGCGCCAGCACAACAAGCTGGTCGAGGGCGAGAAGCTGTGGGAGACCGCGCGGGCCGAGCACCCCGGCTACCGCGCCGCCAACGTGTGCTGGTGGTACGCGATGGGTGCGACCACCGACCTCACCGTCACGCCCCGGCCGATCTACTACGCCGACGGCAAGAAGGCGCCGGACTGCTACACCCGGCCGCCGCAGCTGCACGACCGGCTCACCTCGCGGTTGGGCGAGTTCCCGCTGTTCCAGTACTGGGGCCCGACCGCCTCGATCGCCTCCACCGACTGGATTGTCGGGGCGACCTCGGCGATCCTGCGCGAGGACCGGCCGGACCTGACGCTGGCCTACCTGCCGCACCTGGACTACGACCTGCAGCGGTTCGGCCCGGACTCGCCGCAGGCCATCGCGGCCGCCCGCGCGGTGGACGCGTCCGTCGCGCCGCTGCTCGACCAGGCCAGGGCGGACGGCGTCGGGGTCGTGGCGCTGAGCGAGTACGGCCTCACCAACGCGCACCGGCCGGTCGACGTCAACCGGCTGCTGCGCCGCGAGGGCCTGCTGGAGGTCTACACGCAGGACGGCATGGAGTACCTCGACCCGTGGACCTCGCGGGTGTTCGCCGTCGCCGACCACCAGGTGGCCCACGTCTACGTGGCCGACGAGGCGGACCTGCCGCGGGTGCGCGACCTGCTCACCCAACTGTCCGGTGTGGACGAGGTGCTGGACCGGGAAGCCCAGGCGCGGTACGGCATCGACCACCCGCGGGCGGGCGAGTTCGTGGTGACCGCGGAGCCGGACGCGTGGTTCACCTACTACTACTGGCTCGACGACCACCGCGCGCCGGACTTCGCGCGTGGCGTCGAGATCCACCGCAAGCCCGGGTACGACCCGGCCGAGCTGTTCTTCGACCCGGCCGATCCGCTGGTCAAGGCCAAGGCGGGGCTGAACCTGGTGCGCAAGAAGGCCGGCCTGCGGTACGCGATGAAGACCACGCCGCTGGACCCGGCGCCGGTGCGCGGCTCGCACGGACGGCTGCCCGACTCGCCGGACGACGGGCCGGTGCTGCTGTGCGGGGACGCGGGCGTGCCGGAGCGGGAGCGGCTGGCCGCCACCGACGTCCGGGACCTGCTGCTGAGTGTGCAAGGACTGAAGGCGAGCGAAGGGAGCCGGCGATGAGCCGTCCGGTCACGTTGTTCACCGGCCAGTGGGCCGATCTGCCGTTCGAGGAGGTGTGCCGGCTCGCGTCGCAGTGGGGCTACGACGGGCTGGAGATCGCGTGCAGCGGCGACCACTTCGAGGTCGACCGCGCGCTCGCCGAAGACGACTACGTGGCGGGACGGCACAAGATCCTGGCGTCCTACGGCCTCAACGTGTGGGCGATCTCGAACCACCTGGTCGGGCAGGCGGTGTGCGACGACCCGATCGACGAGCGGCACCGCAACATCCTGCCCGCCCGCGTCTGGGGCGACGGCGAGCCCGAAGGCGTGCGGCAGCGGGCCGCCGCGGAGATGGCCGATAGCGCCCGTGCCGCGGCGAAGCTCGGCGTGGACACCGTCATCGGCTTCACCGGGTCGAAGATCTGGAAGTACGTGGCGATGTTCCCGCCGGTGTCGCAGGAAGTCATCGACGACGGGTACGCCGACTTCGCCGCACGCTGGAACCCGATCCTCGACGTGTTCGACGAGGTCGGGGTGCGGTTCGCGCACGAGGTGCACCCGTCGGAGATCGCCTACGACTACTGGACGACCCGCCGGGCGCTGGACGCGGTCGGCAACCGCCCGGCGTTCGGGCTGAACTGGGACCCGTCGCACTTCGTGTGGCAGGACCTGGACCCGGTCGGGTTCATCCTGGACTTCGCCGACCGGATCTACCACGTCGACTGCAAGGACACGAAGAAGCGGTTCGACGGCCGCAACGGGCGGCTTGGCTCGCACCTGGCGTGGGCGGACGCGCGCCGCGGCTGGGACTTCGTGTCCACCGGCCACGGCGACGTGCCGTGGGAGGAGTGCTTCCGCGCCCTCAACTCGATCGGCTACCGCGGGCCGATCTCGGTGGAGTGGGAGGACGCCGGCATGGACCGCCTGCGCGGGGCGGAGGAAGCGGTCGGCTTCATCCGCAACCTGCTGTGGGACAAGCCGTCGGCGGCCTTCGACGCCGCCTTCAGCACCGAGAAGTGAGGGGAGGGCGCCCGGCCGCGTCGCCGGGCGCCCTCGCCGTCAGCTGAACAGCGCGCTGTAGCCGTTGAGCGCGGGCTGGCCGCCGAGGTGCGCGTACAGCACGGTCGAGCCGGCCGGGATTTCCTTGCGCGACACCAGGTCGATGAGCCCGGCCATGGACTTGCCCTCGTACACGGGGTCGGTGACCATGCCCTCGGTGCGGGCGGCGAGTTTCATCGCGTCCAGGGTCTGCTCGTCGGGGATGCCGTAGATGCCGGCGTGGTAGCGCTCGTCCAGCTCGACGTCCAGCTCCGGCTCGACGCCGAGCAGCGACGCGGTGTTCCGCGCGATCCGGGCGATCTGGTCGCGGGTCACCTTCGGCTTGGCGGAGCCGTCGATGCCCAGGATGCGGCGCGGCCGGTCCTCGTCCAGCGCGGCGAACCCGGCGATCATGCCGGCTTGCGTGGAGCCGGTGACCGAGCAGACGATGATGGTGTCGAAGTGGACGCCCAGCTCGCGCTCCTGCTCGGCGACCTCGGCGGCCCACCGGGCGAAGCCGAGCCCGCCGAGCCGGTGGTCGGAGGCGCCGGCCGGGATCGCGTACGGCTTGCCGCCGCGCTCGCGGATCTCGTCGAGGGCCTGCTCCCAGCTCTCCTTGAACCCGATGCCGAACCCGGCCTTGACCAGCCGCACCTCGGCGCCTGCCAGGCGGCTGATCAGGATGTTGCCGACCTTGTCGTAGACGGCGTCCGGCCAGTCGACCCAGCTCTCCTGCACCAGCACGCACTTGAGCCCGGCCCGCGCCGCGACGGCCGCGACCTGGCGGGTGTGGTTCGACTGGACGCCGCCGATGGACACCAGGGTGTCGCACCCCTGGGCGATCGCGTCCGCGACGAGGTACTCGAGCTTGCGGGTCTTGTTGCCGCCGAAGGCGATGCCGGAGTTGCAGTCCTCGCGCTTGGCCCACACGGCGGCGCCGCCGAGGTGGGCGGTCAGCCGGTCCAGCCGGTGCACCGGCGAGGGGCCGAAGAGCAGCGGATACCGCTCGAAGTCGTCCAGGGACATGGGGGCTCCAATTAGGGGTTTGGGGTCGGCAGGGCCACGGCTGCGTGCTTCGTGCGGCGTGGCCGGCCGGGGTCGTGGTGGGGGTGGGGCTCGGGTTCGGTCAGGGGATCGCGGCCGCCGGTGGCTGATTTCCGGGTTGGCGGGTGGTGCGGTGAGGGGCCGGGTGACAGCGGGTGCCGGGTTGGCGGGTGGCGTTGGGTTCGCGGTGCTGTGGGGTTGGTCGGTGTGCTGGGTTGTCGGTGCGGTCGGGTTGGTGGGCGGTGCTGGGGTTGCCGGTGCCGGTGCCGGTGCCGGTGGCGGTGGGCGCGTGGCGTTGGGGCGTCGGGTGGCGTCGACTTGGTAGTCGCGCCGGGCCGGCGGGTGGCGCTGCGCCGGGGATGGGCCTTGGCCCCGCCCGCGGCATGTGCTTCGTCCCGGGGCGTGGATGGGTGTGGTCTCGCGGGCGTCGGTGGCGCGTCCTGGGGCGCTCGGGTGATCCGGCGGGTCAGTCGGTGAGGTCCTCCAGCTCCCGCCAGATCTCGGTGGTCACCGCGGTGGCCGTGGCGGCGTCGCGGGCGCGGCAGGCCTCGATGAGCCGCTCGTGCAGCTCCACGGACTGGTGCCCGGCCCCCTCGCCGAACCGGATCCGCTCCAGGCGGCGGATCAGCGGCGTGTAGCGGTCGATCGTCGCGGCGACCGCGCGGTTTCCGCAGGCGCGCACCAGCACGTCGTGCAGTTCGTCGTCCGCGCGCAGGGCTCCGTCGACGTCCACGGCGCGGGCCGCGGCGGCGAAGCGGTCGTTGGCGGCCGCCATCGCGTCGCAGTCCGCGTCGCTCAGCCGCGGAACCGCGGTGCGCGCCGCCAGTTCGTGCATCGCCCGCACCACCGCCGCCGCGTCGCGCACGTCCCGCGACAGCAGCGGCGTGACGCGCGTGTGGCTCTGCGGCTTGGTCTCGATCAGGCCCTCGTCGGCCAGCCGGGCCAGCGCGTCACGCACCGGCGCGCGTGACAGGCCCAGCTCCTCGGCCAGGTCGGCGTCGCGCACCACGCTGCCCGGCGCGAGATCACCACGCACGATCGCATCCCGGATGACCTGGTGCGCGGTTTCCCGCAGCAACGTCCGCCGCACTCGTTCCACAACTGACATGTTAGATGTCAATCACGGTCGAAGCCAGCCCTGTTTCACCACCCCGTTCCCGGGTTACTCGCCCAGCGTGGCGGCGTCACCGGCGGATGCGGAGGGGGCCAGACGAACTGGTCGGCCAGCCCCGTGACGCCATCAGCGGCCCGGTCGCCGACGCCGAAGCCGTCGCCGAGCGCATCAGCAGCGAGGACCGCCCGCTGGGCCCGCCCGGCAAACCGATGAACAAACGCTCGCCGTTCTTCACGGGCATGGCCGCGGCCGCCGGGCGGCCCGTCACCGCGGGCGCCGTCTGGTTCCTGTTCATCGCCAGCGGCACGCTCGTGCTCATCGGCGTCGCCCTGTTCGCCGCGATCGGCCTGGAACCGGTCGCGTCCTGGCTCGTCCGGCGTGGCCTGCCGCGGCCGCTGGCGGTCACGGTGATCGTGGTCGGCGGGCTGGGGCCGGCCGCAGGGTCCTTCGCCGCGCTCATCCCGCCGCTGGTCGACCAGGCCGTCCGGTTCATCGACCAGACGCCGGAGTACCTGGCGCGGCTGGGCGACCGCAGTTCGTGGCTCGGCCAGGTCAGCGCGCGGTTCGACCTGCAGCGACGACTGCAGAGCACGTTCAGCGACCCCGACCCCGCCCTGGTCAACGGGCTTCTCGGCAGTGGCCGCACGGTGCTGGGCACGCTCACCGACACCCTGATCGTGGTGGTCCTGACCATCTACTTCCTCGCCGACTTCCCGCGGCTGCACGCCACGATCTACCGCTTCGTCCCGCACACCCGGCGCCCGCGGGCGATCCTCATCGGCGACGTGATCTTCGCCAAGGGCGGCTCCTACGTGCTGGGCAACGTGGTCATCTCGATCATCGCCGGGGTGCTGGGGTTCATCTGGTTCACGATCTTCGGCATCCCGTACCCGGTGCTGCTGGCGCTGCTGCTCGCGGTGCTCGACCTGATCCCGGTGATCGGCGCGATCATCGCCGGGGTCGTCGTGAGCCTGGCCGCGCGGACCGTGTCCTGGCCGGTGTGCCTGGCCACCGTCGGGTTCTTCGTCGTCTACCGGTTCGTCGAGGACTACCTGCTGACCCCGAAGATCATCGGCCGGTTCGTCGACGTGCCCGCGCTGGTCACGGTCGTCGCGGTGGTGCTGGGCTGGGTGCTGCTGGGCATCGTCGGCGCGCTGGTCGCCATCCCGGTGGCCGCCGCGGTGCTGTTGTTCGTGCGGGAGATCGTGTTCCACCGCATGGATCACAGCTGAATGTGACCTGCGTCTTTCCCTCCGCGGCGGAGCACGGGTTACCGTTCCCGCGTGTCCCGCCCCGTCCTTCCCGCAGGCGACCTCGCCCGCACCGTCGTCTTCGCCGCGTTCATCGCCGTGCTCGGGCTCTTCCCCGGCCTCTACGTCGGTGGTTCCGGCGTGCCGATCGTGCTGCAGAACGCCGGTCCGCTGCTGGCCGGCTGCGTGCTGGGGGCGCGCCGCGGCACGGCCTCGGTCGTGTTGTTCCTGGCGCTCACCGCGATTGGCCTGCCGCTGCTGTCCGGCGGACGCGGCGGGATCGCGCCGTTCATCGGGCCCAGCGGCGGGTTCCTGATCGGCTGGATCTTCTCGGCGCTGGTGGTGGGGCTGATCGTGGCGCGGCTGAAGCGCCCCAACGTGCCGGTGCTGCTGCTCGCCGCCGCCGCCGGCGTGGTCGCCGACTACGTCTTCGGCATCACCTACCTCGGCATCTACACCGGTGACCTGGGCGCTGCCGCCGCGCAGTCGCTGGTGTTCCTGCCCGGCGACGCGGCCAAGGTCGTCGCGGTCGCCCTGATCGGCGCCGTCGTGCACCGCGCGCTGCCCGGCAAGCTCGTGGGATCGGCGTCGCGGAGCGAGTGATGGACCCGGACGGCCGGGCGAACGGCGCGGCCCGGTGGCTCGCCGGCCGCGGGATCGGCGAAGGCGCGCGGGTCGCGCTCGACGTGCCCGACGTGCTGCCGTGGTTCCTGGGCACGGATCTGCTGGGTGCCGCGTCGCTGGTGATCGAGCCGGTCTGGACACCGGCCGAGCGGGCCGCCGTGCTCGCCGACGCTCGCCCGGACCTGGTGGTCACCGCTGCGGCCCCGCCGCCTGCCGAACCGGTCGAGCGGGCCGGTGACGGGGAGACGTTCTTCTACTTGCCGACGACCTCGGGCAGCAGCGGCAGCCCGAAGGTCCTGGTGCGCACGCGCGACTCGTGGCTGCGCAGCTTCGCCGCGCTCGGCCCGCTGCCTGGTCCGGTTCTGATCCCGGGGCCGCTGAGTTCGTCGTTGTTCCTGTTCGGCGCGCTGCACGCGCGGTGGTGCGCCCGTCCCGTGGTCACCCTGCCGCGCTGGGACGCCGAGGCCGCGGCCCGGACGGAGGCCGCCACCGTGCACCTGGTGCCGGCGATGCTGTCCGCGCTGCTCGCGGTGCTGGAACGGCGGGGCGGGCGGTGCGCGTTGCGGACGGTGGTGTGCGGCGGGGCGCACGTCGGCGACGAGCTGCGTGACCGCTTCGCGCGAGTGCTGCCGGAAGCCGAGCTGATCGAGTACTACGGCTCGGCGGAGCATTCGCTGATCGCGATCCGGCGTGGCGCTGGAGGACTGAGGCCGGTGCCCGGGGTGGAGCTGGACGTGCGTGACGGGGTGCTGTGGGTGCGGTCGCCGCTGGCCTGCGCCGGGCAGCTCCGCGACGGTGACCTGCGCGCGGCCGGGGACTGGACGACGGTGGGCGACCTCGTCGAGTTCGACGCCTCCGGCGCGCTGGTCGTGCGGGGCCGGGCGGGTGCCGTGCTCTCCAGCGGCGGGCGGCTGGTGCCTGCCGAGGAGGTCGAGGCCGTACTGCGGACCGTGCCCGGGGTGGTGGACGTGCTGGTCACCGGCACCCCGCACCCCCGCCTGGGCGAGCTGGTGACCGCGGTGGTGGAAGGTTCGCCCCGGCCGGGTGAGCTGCGGGCGGTCGCCCGGGACCGGCTGTCGCCCGCCAACCGCCCACGGCGCTGGCTGGCGGTCGAATCGCTGCCCCGCACGGCGTCCGGGAAGCCGGCGCGGGCGCTCGTCACCGCGGGGCTCGCGGACGGGACGCTGCCCGTGGAGCCGTTGCGGTGACCATGGCGGCCGTGATCACCGCGCTTGACGAGCCGGCCCGTGTCGCCGCGCAGCTCGGGACGCTGGACGTGGAGCCGCTGCCATGACCACGCCCGTTGTGATCGCCGCGCGGCGGACCGCCATCGGCAACGCGTTCGGCGCCCTGCGCGGGGTGCCGGTCGACGAGCTGGCCGCGCCTGTGCTGCGGGCCGCCCTGGACGACGCCGGTCTGTCCACAGTGGATGACGTGGTGCTGGGGAATGTGTTCGGGCCGGGCGGGAACCCCGCGCGGGTCGCCGCGTTGCGGGCGGGTCTCGCGGTGCCCGGGGTGACCGTCGACCGGCAGTGCGCGAGCGGGCTGGCCGCCATCACGCTGGCGGCGGCGATGATCCGCGCCGGTGAGGGCGAGGTGTTCCTCGCGGGCGGGGTGGAGAGCGCCTCGACCGCGCCGTTCCGCGCCTGGCGGGTGGACGGGAGCAGCGAACCGGGCGAGTTCTACACCAGGGCGCCGTTCGCGCCGGCGGAGATCGGCGACCCGGACATGGGTCCGGCGGCCGACCTGGTCGCCGCGGAGGCCGGGATCTCGCGGCAGCGGCAGGACGCCTTCGCCGCACGCAGCCACGCCCGCGCGGTCGCGGCGCAGCGGGCGGGCCGGTTCGACGCCGAGATCGTGCCCGTGGCCGGGGTGGTGCGGGACGAGCGGCCGCGCGACGGCTTCACCGAGGCGCGGCTGGCGCGGTTCCGGCCCGCGTTCACCCCGGACGGCACCGCGACGGCAGCGAACTCGTGCGGGATCAACGACGGCGCGGCGGCGGTGCTGATCGTGAGCGAGCGGGTGCAGCGGCGGCTCGGGGTGCCGGGGCTGCGGCTGGCCGCGTCGGCGACCTCGGCGGTGGACCCGAACCGGCTCGGGCTGGGCGCGGTGCCCGCCATGCGGCGCGTGCTGGACCGGCGGCCGGACGTGGTCGAGTTCAACGAGGCGTTCGCCGGGCAGGCGCTGGCGTGCCTGGACGCGGCCGGGATCGACGAGGAGGTCGTGAGCCCGGACGGCGGGGCGATCGCGCTGGGGCACCCGTGGGGAGCGTCGGGCGCCGTGCTGGTCGTGCGGCTGTTCGGCACACTGGTGCGGCGGCGGGCCGGGTCGTGCGGGCTGGCCGCGCTGTCCGCAGGCGGCGGGGTGGGTGTGGCGACCTGGTGGGAGACGGGATGATCGAGTTCGAGGGCGTCGGGCACGCGTACGGCTCGCGGGTCGTGCTGTCCGATGTGGACTTGCGCATCCCGGAGCGGCGGGTGGCGTTCGTGGGCGCCAACGGTTCCGGGAAGTCCACGCTGGCGCGCATGATCAACGGGCTGGTGGCGCCCACGGAAGGCCGCGTCCTGGTCGACGGCCTGGACCCGGTGCGCGAGGGCCGGGCGGTGCGCCAACGGGTCGGGTTCCTGTTCACCAACCCGGACAGCCAGATCGTGATGCCCACCGCCGGTGAGGACGTCGCGTTTTCACTGCGCCGGAGCGGGCTGTCCAAAGCGGAGCGCGCCGGGCGGGCCGCGGAGGTCCTGGCGCGCTACGGTCTCGGCGACTACGCGGACCACCCGGCGCACCAGTTGTCCGGCGGGCAGAAGCAGTTGCTGGCGCTGTGCGCGATGCTGGTGCTCGAGCCGGACATCCTGGTCTGCGACGAGCCGACGACGCTGCTGGACCTGCGCAACAAGCGGCGGTTCGCCGAGACGCTGGACGGGCTGCCGCAGCAGGTGGTCCTGGTGACGCACGACCTGGAGCTGCTCGGCGGCTTCGACCGGGTCGTGGTGCTGGACGCGGGCCGGGTGGTGGCGGACGACGCGCCCGGGCCGGCGCTGGCGCGGTACCGGAAGCTGGTCGCGTGAACGCCTGGTACGAGCCGGGCACGAGCGTCCTGCACCGCACCCCGGCAGGGGTGAAGTTCCTGGTGCTGCTGGCGCTCGCCGTGGTGATCTTCGTGTTGCGGTCGCCGGTGTGGCTCGGGGTGCTGTGCGCCGCCGCGGTGGCCGGTTACGCGGTCGCGCGGGTGTCCTGGCGGCGGTGCTGGGGGCTGTTGCGGTCGCTGGGGCTGCTCGTCGCGGTGGTGTTCGCGTTGCAGTGGTGGCTGCTCGGGCTGGAGCCCGCGGTCGTGGTGTGCCTGCGGATCGTCGCCGCGCTCGCCGCCGCGAACCTGGTGACGGTCACGACCCGCGTCGACGACCTGGTGGCCGCGATCGAGCGCGGGCTGGGCCCGTTGCGGCGGTTCGGGGTGCGGCCGGAGCGGCTCGGGTTGCTGGTCGGGTTGACGCTGCAGGCCGTGGCGACGCTGACCGGGATCGCGGGCGAGGTCCGGGAGGCGGCCAAGGCGCGTGGCGCGGACCGGTCGGTGGTCGCATTGACCGTCCCGTTCCTGGTCCGGACGTTGCGGCATGCCGACGAGCTGGGGGAGGCCCTCGCCGCGCGCGGTGAGGGTGATCGCTGACGCGTCGCGGGAGTGATCGCGGGTCGCTTGGTGAGCGGTGAGGCCGGCGGTGGCTGCCGTGGCGGGCGGTGGGGGTGGTCGGTGATGCGTCGTGGGGGTTGGTCGGGGGGCGCTGCCGTGGTCGCTTGGTGAGCGGTGGGGTCGCCGGTGGTCGCCGTGGCAGGCGGTGGGCGTGATCGCTCACGCGTCGTGGGGGTGATCGCGGGCCACTATCCTGGCGCGGTGACCGACGAGGCCCCCAGCGGCCGCCGCAGCAGGCTCGGCCAGGCGTTGCGCGAGGTCGACCGGTGGGAGAGCCTGCTCCGCACCGCGCGGTTCGTCCCTCGGCTCGTTCCCGGCGACAGCGAGATGGGCGCCCCGCTGTCGCCGCGGGCCGTCTGCCGTCGCACCGGCTGGCCCGCGCCCTGGCTGGCACCCCGGAGCCGAGCGTGCTCCGCGAGCTGGGCCTGACCGCGGTCCAGGTGTGGCAGGCGTTCACCGACTCCCGGCGCGCCACCGAGACCGCCGGCATCACGATCCTGTTCACCGACCTCGTCGGCTTCTTGACGTCACATCACCCGGGTGCTGTCCAAGTTGGACGCGGGCAACCGGACGCAGATCGCGCTCATGGCGCACGACGCCGGTTTCTGTTGAGCGCCTCAGCGTTGCACGACGCGGAACGTCTTCAGCTGCGGGTCGCCCGGATCGGGCAGGTACATGCCGGCGTCGAGGCCGCTCAGCAGGTAGTCCACCACGGGCCGGGTGATCACCTCGCCCGGCGCCACCGCGGGAACCCCCGGCGGGTACGGGCTGATCACCTCCGCGCACACGCGCCCGATCGCCTCCTCCGGCGGCACGTCCTCGGTGGGGCCGAAGAACGCGTCGCGCGGCAGCATCGCCTGCTCCAGCTCCAGTTCGCCAGGCTCGGGCAGGTCGACCGGTTTGGCGGGACGGATTTCGCCGGCGCGCTCCGCCAGGTCGCGGATCGCGGTGAGCAGCCGCCCGGTGGTCTCCTCGTCGTCGGCGATCGTGATCTGCGCGGCCATCCGCCGGTGGTCGGACAGTCCCATGTCGAGCCGGTGGTGCTCGCGCAGCCATTCGCTCGCGTCGTAGCCGGACCGGTCCAGCTCCGCGAGGTCCAGCACGATCTTGAGCGGATCGTGGTCGTCGGCCAGCCGCGGTCCGACCAGGTCGTCCCGCGCCAGCACGCGGATCCCGGGGATCGCGGCCAGTTCCGCGCGCACCGACGCGGCCAGTTCGAGGGTGCGCCCCAGCAGCTCCTCGCCGTGCTGCACCATCTGCCGCCGCCAGCCGTCGAGCCCGGCGAAGATCAACGCGCTCGGGCTCGTCGTGCCGAGCAGGTCCGCCCGCGATGCCAGCGCCTGCGGCTCGATCCGGTCGCCCTGCAGGTGGAACACCGAGCCCTGCTCCAGGCCGCAGCCCATCTTGTGCACGCTGGTGACGCACATGTCGGCGTCGGCGTCCATCGCCCATGACGGCAGGTCCGGGTGGAACGGGAAGTGCGCGCCCCACGCCTCGTCCACGATGAGCGGCACGTCGTGGTCGTGGCACACCCGCGCGGTCTCCCGGATCGCGGCGCACCCGCCGTAGTCGGTCGGCGTGACCAGCAGCATCCCCTTGGCATCGGGGTGCGTGGCGAAGGCGTCCCGGACGTCCTCCAGCCCCGGCGGGTGCGCGAGGTGGAACCGTCCGTCCCACCGCGGGTGCACCCACACCGGGCGCACGCCGCTGATGATCAGCCCGGCCACCACGGACTTGTGCGCGTTGCGGGACACCAGCAAGGCGTCGCCCGGTCCGGCGACGGCGAGCATCGCGCTCTTCACCGACAGGGAGCTGCCGCAGGTGGAGAAGTACGCCTCCGCGGCGTCGACCGCGTCGGCCATCAGCTCCTCTGCCCTGGCCAGCACGCCCTGGGACATGCGGCGGTCGTCGAGGCCGTTCATGAGGATGATGTCCGAGGCGAACACGTCCCGGCCCACGACCTCGGCCAGGCGTGGGTCGATGCCGCGCCCCTGTTTGTGCCCGGGCGGGATGAACCCCAGGTGACCGCGTTCGCGGTACCGCTGGATGGCTTCGATCACCGGCGCCTGCGCATGGTCCACGCGGCCGGGATTCCCTCTGCGGGCCAACGGCAAACTTCGTCCCCATCCCCGGAAAGGTGTCCCCCGTTCATGGGATTCCGCGTGGCGGCCCCTGCTGGCCGCGTGTTAATTTCCGACCTCGCCGTGGCTGTGCACGACGCTGGAGGGGAACGTATGTGTGCCAAGCCTGTTCCGGGCGCGCGATGAGCGACCGGACACCCATTTTCGACGACGTGGTCGCCGCGATCGGACTCGACTGGTCCGAACTGCAGGCCGACGAGGTGACGCCGGCCGCCGAGGGGGTCGTGGAGGAGGCCGTTTCGTGACCCGGCCGGGCTCCGATCGCGTGGAATCCGGCGTTGCGGTGGCGAAGGCAGGCGGGAGCCGCCATTCTGCGAGCATGGCGGACGGGACCGAAGCCGGGCCGGGCGAGCTCTTCTGGCAGATCGTCGAAGTTCTCCACGTACCGCGTTCGCTCGCCGAGCAGGAGCTCGCGCGCTCCCGCTCCGACGTCGCGAACGGCATCGTCCGGCCGGGTGATCCGGCCGAGCCCTACGCGCTGGCCTGGCGGCGCATCCGCAGCCAGTGGGCCGGGCAGAACCTGGCCTGACCGACCGCGGACGGCCGGTACGATCCGGTCTGTGAAGATCGACCGTCCGCTGCTGTTCGCGCCGCAACGCTGGGCGTGGGGCGGTCTCGACGCCGTGTTCTCCACCGCGGCGCCTGCCGACGAGCTGGTCACCAACGTCCACGTCGCCGGTTTCGTCGGCGACCGGATCGTCGTGTGCCGGGACGAGCGGTACGGCTGGTTCCTGCCGGGCGGCACGCGGGAGGCGGGGGAGAGCATCGGCGAGTGCGTCGCCCGCGAACCGGCCGAGGAGGCCGGCGCCCGGCTGGCCGGCGAGCTGCGGTGGATCGGCGCGCACCACTGCGTCAGCGACCGGCCCGAGCCTTACCGTCCGCACCAGCCGCACCCGGAGAAGGCGTGGCTGTGGTGCGCGGCCGAGGTGGAGATCGTCGGCGAACCGGGCAATCCGGACGACGGCGAGCAGGTGGTGGAGGTCCGCCTCGCCGCGGTGGCCGAGGCGCAGGCGTTGCCCGGCGCGAGCGCGGACTGGATGCCGGACCTGATCGCGCTCGCCGTGGAGTCCCGCGGCTGAGACATCCGCCCCGCGGGCCTTCCCCGCGCGGTCGATCTCCCTTAACGTGCGCTAAGCAAGGTTCCGGCGCGGCCGGAACGTGCGAACGGAAGGGGTGTTGTGACATGGAGGTCGGCAACGCGGTCGCGCTGGTGACTGGTGGCGCGTCGGGGCTCGGGCTGGCGACGGTCAAGGAGCTGCACGGCAAGGGCGCGAAGGTCGTCATCGTGGATCTGCCCTCGTCGCAGGGTGAGGCGGTGGCCAAGGAGCTGGGCGACGGGGTGGTGTTCGCCGCGGCCGACGTGACCGACGAGGCGCAGGTGTCCGCGGCGCTGGACGCGGCGGAGGCGCTGGGCACGTTGCGGATCGCGGTGAACTGCGCGGGCATCGGCAACGCGCACAAGACCGTGGGCAAGCGGGGTCCCTTCCCGCTGGACGGGTTCGTCAAGGTCATCAACGTCAACCTGGTGGGCACGTTCAACGTGATCCGGCTGGCCGCGGAGCGGATCGCCAAGACCGAGCCGGCAGGCGAGGAACGCGGCGTCATCGTCAACACCGCGTCCGTGGCCGCGTTCGACGGGCAGATCGGGCAGGCGGCGTATTCGGCGTCCAAGGGCGGGATCGTTGGGATGACGTTGCCGATCGCGCGGGATCTGGCGAGCCTGCAGATCCGGGTGGTGACGATCGCGCCGGGGTTGTTCCACACGCCGCTGTTCGC
This sequence comes from Amycolatopsis methanolica 239, assembly GCF_000739085.1. Taxonomy (NCBI): domain Bacteria; kingdom Bacillati; phylum Actinomycetota; class Actinomycetes; order Pseudonocardiales; family Pseudonocardiaceae; genus Amycolatopsis; species Amycolatopsis methanolica. The sequence goes on from NZ_CP009110.1 coordinate 2,923,020, forward strand.
GACCCTGCCGGAGGAGGCGATCGCCTCCCTCGGCGCGCAGGTGCCGCACCCCTCGCGGCTGGGTGACCCCGCCGAGTTCGCGGCGCTGGCCCGGCACATCGTGGAGAACCCGATGCTCAACGGCGAGACCATCCGGCTCGACGGCGCCATCCGGATGGCCGCGCTGACCCGGCATGCGGCGGCGGCGCCCCGGCCCGCCGCCGCGCCCCGTTATCGTTTTCCGGTGACCTCTTCGATGGGCTGGACATGACGCGACCCGCGGGCGCGTGGCGGGAGTACGGACCGCTCGAGCTGACCCCGATCCTGGCTGCCGCGCTGGAAGCCTTCTACGAGCAGGGCTTCCACGGCACCCCCGTGCGGGACATCGCGCGGCGGGTCGGCCAGACGGTGCCGGCGCTGTATTACCACCACGAGAACAAGGAGGGCGTGTTCACCGCGCTCGTCGAGGAGGCCACGAGCGACCTCGACTGGCGGGTGCGGCAGGCCGTCGAGGAAGCAGGCGACCGGCCGGACCTGCGGCTGGTCAACGCGGTCGAGGCGATCGTGCTGCACATGGCGCACCGCACCCGGCTCGCCGCGCTGGACTTCGAGCTGCGGCACCTGTCCCCGGCCAACCGCAAGCGGTACGCCGCGCGGCGCAAGGAGATCGAGGTCCTCGTCACGCGGATCGTCTCCGACGGGGTGGCCGAAGGACTGTTCGTCGCGAAACGGCCCGCGGAGACCGCGCGGGCGCTGCTGGGCATGCTCCAGTCGATCGGCCGCTGGTACCACCCGGACGGCGGCCCGCTGTCGCCGGACGAGCTGGCCGAGCGCTACGTCGACATCGCGCTGATGACCGTCGGCGTGCGCAAGCGGCCCGCGGCCCGGGCACGTCGGCGGGCCCGCTCCGCATGACCGTGGGGATCGCCGCGCTCGCCGACGGCGCCGCGCACGACCCGCTCCTGGACGACGCCGGTCAGGCGCGGCGGCCGCTGGTCGTGGTCGACCTCGACGAGCCTGTGCCCGCCGACGTCGTCGACGCCGCCGCGCGGGCGGCCCGGTCGTCCGAACGGATCCTGGTCGGCGTCGCCTGCCGTGCGGTCGACGACGAGCGCTGGGCACTGGCCGACGCCCTCGACCTGACGTTCGCGGCCGCCGGCTGCGGCAGCGGCCCCCAGTTCGTGGCGAGCGACGACCCGGCGGGCGACGCCGAGGTGCTGCGGCAGGCGGCCGAGGCGAACCCGCAGGCCGCGCTGGTGCTGCGCCAGGTGCTGCGGGCGAGCGGCCGTCTGGACGTCGCCGCGGCCCTGGACGTCGAGTCGTTTGCCTACTCGACGCTGCTCGGCGGGCCGGAGTTCGCGCGCTGGCTGAGCGGACGCGGGAACCGGCCGCTGCCCCCGCCCGCGACCGAACCGCCGGTGCTCCTGGCCCGCGACGGCGACGTGCTGCGCGTGACGCTCAACCGGCCCGGCCGTCGCAACGCCTACGGCCGGGAGGTGCGGGACGCGCTCGCCGACGCCCTGCGGGCCGCCGCGGCGGAGGACTGCCGGGTGGTGCTCGACGGGGCCGGTCCGGCGTTCTGCTCGGGCGGCGACCTCGACGAGTTCGGCACCACCCCGGACCTGGTCACCGCGCACTTCGTGCGAACCAGGGCCGGTGCCGCGCGGGCGCTGCACGCGATCGCCGGGCGCGCGGAGGTGCGCGTGCACGGGGCGTGCGTCGGCGCGGGCATCGAGCTGGCGGCGTTCGCGGGCCGTGTGGTGGCGCACGCGAACACGGTGTTCCGGCTGCCGGAGGCCGCGATGGGCCTGATCCCCGGCGCGGGCGGCACGGTGAGCGTGCCGCGCCGGATCGGCCGGTGGCGCACGCTGTGGCCGGCGCTGTCGGGGCGGCCCCTGAGCGCGGTGACAGCGCTGGACTGGGGCCTGGTCGACGCCATCGAGGACGGTTTCTGACCGCTTTGCGGTCTAGCGTTCCGATCATGACCGCCCGCGTTTCGTGGACCGCCGTCCGAGCCCGCCGGCTCGGCCGGCACTTCCTGTCCCGCCCCGGGGCGGGACAGGCGGACACCGTCGCCGCGATGTGCGGCGCGCACGCCCAGGTCCGCACCGCCGCCGAGCTGTCGGTCGCCCTGCGCACCGGCGGCACCGCGGACGACGTCCGGGACGCGGTCGCCGATCACACGCTGATCCGCACGTTCGGCCCGCGCGGCACTGTCCACCTGCTGCCGGCTCAGGACCTGGCGCTGTGGACCGGTGCGCTTCCCGCGGTCCCGCGGCGTTCGACCATGCCGTCCGCGGTGCGGCTCACCGACGAGCAGACCGACCAGGTCGTGGAGGCCGTCGCGGACGCGCTCACCGACGCCGAACTGACCGCCGACGAACTCACCGAGGCGGTCGTCGCCCGCGTCGGCCCGTGGGCCGGCGACCTCGTCATGCCGGCGTTCCAGGGGTTCTGGCCGCGCTGGCGCCAGGCACTGGCGACGGCCGCGCACCGGGGCGCGCTGTGCTTCGGCCGGGACCGCGGGCGGCAGGTCACCTACACCAGCCCGCGCCGGTGGCTGCCCGGGTTCCGGCCGGAGGAGACCGAAACCGCGCTGACCGGCGTGCTCGCCCGCTACCTGCACGCCTACGGGCCGGCCACGCCCCAGCACTTCGCGCGCTGGCTGGCCGCTCCGGTGGAGTGGGCGTCGGCGCTGTTCGCCCGCGCCGGCCTGCGCCCGGTCGACCTCGACGGCGAGTGCATGTGGCTGAACGCCGACGACACCCTGCCCGGCAGCCGGACACCGCCCGCGCTGCGGCTGCTGCCGTTGTTCGACGCGCACGTCGTCGGCAGCTTCCCGCGGGAACTGCTCTTCCCCGGTGTCGCCGCGCACCGGTGCCTCGCCCGCGGGCAGGCGGGCAACTTCCCGGTGCTGCTCGTCGACGGCGTGGTCGGCGGGCTGTGGCACCAGCGCCGCTCCGGCCGGGCGGTCCACCTCACCGTCGAACCGTTCACGACGCTGAACGCCGCGCACCGGCGCGAGCTGGACGAACAGGTAGCCCTGTTGGGGGAGGTCCTCGGCCGGGAGCCGCGGCTGACGATCGGCCCGGTGACCGTCGGCGCGCACGCCTGAGGTCAGCGCCGGGGGTCGACGTGGATCTTCGGCGCGCCGCCCGCGGGCCGGTCACCGGCGAGTACGGCGGCCACCTCGCCGAGCCCGACGGTGGCGGCGACCAGCGGCACCGGGTCGACCGCGCCGCTCGCGTACTGCTCGATCGTCCCGGCCAGGCCGGGGGAGGCCGACAGCACGCCGACCGCGGTGACGTCCTTCAACGCCAGCAGGCGCGTGTCGAGCAGGCTGGGCCGCCCGGCCAGGCCGATGAAGACGACCCGGCCGCCCGGTTCGACCAGTTCCACCGCCCTGGCGGGGAGTTCCGGCGCCCCGGAAGCGTCGATCACCGCGTCGAACGGCAGCTCCGGCAAGCAGTCCGGGGACCAGGCGTGGCGGAAACCGAGCGAGCGGGCGAACTCCAGCGACGCGGCGGTGGCGCCCAGCAGGTGCACCTCCGCGCCGGCCGCGCGGGCGAACATCGCGCACAGCAGGCCGATCGTGCCCGGGCCGAGGACGAGCACCCGGTCGCCGGGACGCGGATCCGCGCCGCGCACCGCCCGCAGCGCGTTGCCGCCCGGCTCGACCATCGCGCCCGCGGCGGCCCCGACCGCGTCCGGCAACGAGTGCAGCGCGGTCACCGGCACGGCCAGGCGCTCCGCCAGCGCGCCCGGCCGCCCGCCGCGAATCCCGATTTCGGTGCGGTTCTCGCACAGGTGCTGGCGGCCGCTGCGGCACCGGCGGCAGGTGCGGCACCCGAGCATCGTGTCCCCGGTGACCCGCCTGCCGAGCCAGGCCGGGTCGACGCCGTCGCCGGATGCCACGACCGTGCCGCACCACTCGTGGCCCAGCCGCATGGGATACCGGGCGTGCGCGTCGTGCAGATAAGGCATGCTGCCGTCGAAGAACTCCGCGTCCGTGCCGCAGATCCCGGCCCGCGCCACGGCGACGACGACCTCACCTGGCGCGGGGAACGGCGGCTCGACCTCGACCACGGCGCCCTCGCCGGGAGCGGTGACCACGAACGCGCGCATGGCCCCGAGCGTAGCGGGAAAGATCCACTGTGGACGGCAATGGGCACAAAGTCCTCACTTTGAGGACTTTGTCCTTGCCCCGGACGGTCTTCCCGGGCGCATACTGGAGGAGCACGTGCGGGTGCTCGGGGCACCGCACGGCGGGGAAGCGGGTTCCGTCGGGGGATGGTGCCCGCGGGAGGTCGATGCCCGGCCGGTCGGGGCCACTGGGCAGGCGGTCTCCGACGGCGGGCCGGCTTGGGGAAGCCGGCCCGCCGTTCTGTGTGCCCGGTCGGTCCTCGATCGGGCCGGCTTCCACCCCGGGTACCAGCACCGGGACGTCCTCACCGCGGCGGCGAGCCAGAACACCGGCGAAGCCGAACCGGTGGCCGCGAACCTGGCGCGCGTCGCCCTCCGCTGACGGCCGGGGTCCACATCGCGGGAACAGTTTTGGTGCCGCCGCGGGGCGTCCAGTACTGTGTTCGCCAGGCCGAGAGGCGCTGCAACGGACCCAGGTCCGCCACGCTCGGCCCCCGTGAACCGCAACAAGGGCGCCTCCCGACAGTTGGGAGGGCGCCGGTGGAAACGACGAAGGCTCTGCGGGAAATCCTGAGCGACCGGGTTGCCGTGCTCGACGGCGCCTGGGGCACGATGCTGCAGGGCGCGGGCCTCACCCCGGCCGACTACCGCGGCGACCTGATCGGCGACCACCCGCGGGACGTCACCGGCGACCCGGACCTGCTCAACCTCACGCGCCCCGATCTGATCCTCGACGTGCACCGGCAGTACCTCGCCGCGGGCGCGGACATCACCACGACCAACACGTTCACCGCGACCAGCATCGGCCAGGCCGACTACGGCCTGCAGCACCTCGTCCGCGAGATGAACGTGCGCGGCGCCCAGCTGGCCCGCCAGGCCGCCGACGAAGCAGGCGGCAGGTTCGTCGCCGGCTCCATCGGGCCGCTCAACGTCACCCTGTCTCTGTCGCCGAAGGTCGACGAGCCCGCCTACCGCGCGGTCACCTTCGACGAGGTCCGCGACGCCTACGCCGAGCAGATCGCCGCGCTCGCTGAGGGCGGCGTCGACCTGCTGCTCATCGAGACGATCTTCGACACCCTGAACGCGAAGGCCGCCATCGCCGCGGCCCGTGACGTCGCCCCGCACCTGCCGCTGTGGATCTCGGTGACCATCGTCGACCTGTCCGGGCGCACCCTGTCCGGCCAGACCGTCGAGGCGTTCTGGAGCGCGATCGAGCACGCCCGCCCGCTGGTCGTGGGCGTGAACTGCTCGCTGGGCGCGGAGGAGATGCGCCCGCACGTCGAGCAGCTGTCCCGGCTGGCGGGCACCTACGTCGCCTGCCACCCCAACGCCGGCCTGCCCAACGCGTTCGGCGGCTACGACCAGACTCCGGACGAGACCGCCCGCATGCTGGGCGAGTTCGCGGGCAGCGGCCTGGTCAACATCGTCGGCGGCTGCTGCGGCACCGGCCCCGCGCACATCGCCAAGATCGCCCAGGCGGTCTCCGGAGCGGCTCCGCGCGAGGTCCCGCCGCCGCGCACCCACACCCGGTTCAGCGGGCTGGAGCCGTTCGAGATCGGCGCCGACACCGGGTTCGTGATGATCGGCGAGCGCACCAACGTCACCGGCTCGGCCAAGTTCCGGCGGCTGATCGAGTCCGGCGACTACCAGGCCGCCGTCGACGTCGCACTGGACCAGGTCCGCGGCGGCGCCAACCTGCTCGACGTCAACATGGACGCCGACCTGCTCGACTCCGAGCACGCGATGACGACGTTCCTCAACCTGATCGCCACCGAGCCGGAGGTGGCCCGCATCCCGATCATGGTCGACAGCTCGCGGTGGAGCGTGCTGGAGGCCGGGCTCAAGTGCGTGCAGGGCAAGGGCGTGGTCAACTCGATCAGCCTGAAGGAGGGCGAGGAGCAGTTCCTGCGCCAGGCCCGCCGTATCCGCGACTACGGCGCCGGTGTCGTCGTGATGGCCTTCGACGAGAAGGGCCAGGCCGACACCACCGAGCGCAAGGTGGAGATCTGCGCCCGCGCCTACGACCTGCTCACGCGCGAGGCCGGGTTCCCGCCCGAGGACATCGTGTTCGACCCCAACGTGCTGGCCGTCGCCACCGGCATCGCCGAGCACAACGGCTACGCCAAGGCGTTCATCGAGGCGCTGCCGCTGATCAAGCAGCGCTGCCCGGGCGCGCGCACCAGCGGCGGCATCTCGAACCTGTCGTTCTCCTTCCGCGGCAACGACGTCGTGCGCGAGGCGATGCACTCGGCGTTCCTGTTCCACGCGGTGCGCGCCGGGCTGGACATGGGCATCGTCAACGCCGGCCAGCTCGCCGTCTACGAGGACATCCCCGCCGACCTGCTGGAACTGGTCGAGGACGTGTTGTTCGACCGGCGCGAGGACGCCACCGACCGGCTGGTGGAGTTCGCCGAGACGGTCCGCGGCCAGGGCCGCAAGCGGGTGGTGGATCTGTCGTGGCGCGAGGCGCCGGTGGCCGAGCGGCTGCGGCACGCGCTGGTGCACGGCATCGTCGACTACATCGAGGACGACACCGAAGAGGCGCGGCAGAACTTCGCGCGGCCCCTGGAGGTCATCGAGGGCCCGCTGATGGACGGCATGAAGACCGTCGGCGACCTGTTCGGCTCGGGCAAGATGTTCCTGCCGCAGGTGGTCAAGAGCGCGCGCGTGATGAAGCGGTCGGTGGCCTACCTCGAACCGTTCATGGAGGCGGAGAAGGAGGAGCTGCGCCGGTCCGGCCAGGTGAGCACCGAGCGCGGCCAGGGCAAGATCGTGCTCGCCACCGTGAAGGGCGACGTGCACGACATTGGCAAGAACATCGTCGGCGTGGTGCTGGGCTGCAACAACTACGAGGTGATCGACCTCGGCGTGATGGTGCCCGCGGCGAAGATCCTGGACACCGCGGTCGCCGAGAACGCCGACGCGATCGGCCTGTCCGGGCTGATCACCCCGTCGCTGGACGAGATGGTGTCGGTCGCGACGGAGATGCAGCGGCGCGGGCTGAAGATCCCGCTGCTGATCGGGGGTGCGACCACGTCCCGGCAGCACACGGCGGTGCGGATCGCGCCGGCGTACGACCACACGACGGTGCACGTGCTGGACGCGTCGCGGGTCGTCGGGGTGGTGTCGGACCTGCTCGACCCCGACCGCGCGGCCGCGCTGGACACGGTGAACCGCGCGGAGCAGGAGCGGCTGCGCGAGCAGCACGCGGGCAAGCAGCGCCGCCCGATGCTCACGCTGGAGCAGGCGCGGGCCAACCCGGAGCGGGTGTCCTTCGACGACCTCCCCGTGCCGTCGTTCACCGGGGTGCGCACGGTGTCGCCGGGGCTACCCGCGCTGCGCGAGATGATCGACTGGCAGTTCCTGTTCCTCGCGTGGGAGCTGAAGGGCAAGTACCCGGCGATCCTGGAGCAGCCGGTGGCGCGCGAGCTGTTCGACGACGCGAACACGCTGCTCGACGAGATCGTCGCGAAGGAGCTCCTGGAGGCCCGCGGCGCCTACGGTTTCTGGCCCGCGCACAGCGAGGGCGACGACATCGTGCTGGAAAACGGCGTGCGGTTCCCGATGCTGCGCCAGCAGACGTCCAAACCGGACGGTCGCGCGAACCGCTGCCTCGCCGACTACGTGGCCCCGGCGGGGGACCACCTCGGCGGGTTCGCGGTGACCGTGCACGGGGCCGAGGAGCTGGCGCGCCACTACGAGTCCCAGAACGACGACTACCGGGCGATCATGGTGAAGGCCCTGGCCGACCGGCTGGCGGAGGCGTTCGCCGAGTACATCCACCTGGAGGCTCGGCGGGAGTGGTTCGAGCCGGACGCGCAGCCGTCGCTGGCGGACCTGCACGCCGAGCGGTTCCGCGGGATCCGGCCCGCGCTCGGCTACCCGGCGAGCCCGGACCACAGCCAGAAGCGGGAGCTGTTCGACCTGCTCCAGGCGCCGGACCTGGGCCTCGGGCTGACGGAGTCGTTCGCGATGACCCCGGCGGCCAGTGTGAGCGGGCTGATCTTCGCCCACCCGGAGTCCCGGTACTTCACCGTGGGGCGCCTCGGACGCGACCAGGTGACCGACTACGCCCGGCGTCGTGGACTGCCGCAGCCGGAAATCGAGAAGTGGTTGCGCCCCAACCTGGACTACGATCCCGCGGAGTGATGATCTCCGAGGAGCTCCGTGACACCGACGTGTCGCGGAGCTCTAGTTGTGGTTCACTGCGCCCAGCCTCGGCGACGCGGTGACGGTCTGTCGGCACTTGATCGGCGCGCTGGGAGCGTGGCGGTTTTCCATCGGGCCGGCCGACAGCGATCAGCCGAGACCGTACGACGCCACGCTGCTGACCCGGTCCCGATCCCGGGCCAGCGAGAGCGGGATCCAGGCGATCCGGCGGGTGGCGCTCGGGCACCTGGACGTGATCGGGCTGGACCCGGCGCTGCTGGAGGTCACCGAGATCGGCGGGCAGCCCTTCGGCCGGGTCTACCGCGCCGAGCTGCCGGACGGCACGTTCGCGACGATGTTCGTCAAGCGGGGGCGGGACCCGTTCGGCACCGAGCCGGAGGAGATCGAGGTCGAAGAGCTCGAACCGCTCGGCCGGGAGGGCGGGTTCGACGAGGACGAGATCCGCGAACTGATGGAGCTGGCGCACGCTGCCACCAGCACGCGGGTCGTGATCGTCGCCGAAATATCCGGCGCGGACGGGATCGATGCGCGGGACATGGTGCGCGAGCTGGCCGGCGAGATCCGGCGGCACACGTTCCCGTCGGAGGAGGACATCGAGGTCAGCGAGCCGCGGCGGCGGCCGAGCGGCACGATCGAGGTCGCCGCGCTCGTGGGCGGCACCGAGCGGGAGGCGTACGAGGCGGTGGAGGCCGCTGCCCGGGCGCTGTGGAGCTTCACCTGGCTCGCGCCGACCACGGTCGACGATCCCCATCGCGGAAACTACTTCGCCGTCGAGGCGGTTCCGCAGGCGCAGTTCGTCCGGCTGGAGGTTCACGCGGCGACGGGACTCGGCGTGTTCGGTTGAGGGTTTTGGTCACCCGGACAGGTGGTAGTCCGGCTGCACGGCCGACTACTCACTCAACGGGGCGTGAGATGCATCTGGAATACGAGCACGCGGCGGCCTCCGGGCTGCGTCGTTACGTCAACACCACCGCCGAGGAGCTGGGCTGCAGCGGCGAGGCCTACTACGCCCACCTGGACCCGCCGCCGGCGTACGCCTACCTCGCGCTCGACGACCGGCTGCGCGACCACCCCGCCCAGGACACGGCCCTCGTGTGGAACGAACACGACGGCTGGGCGGTCGCGATCGAGACCACGGCCGGGCACGAGCTGAGTGTGGTCCGCTACTACGGCACCGAACTGCTGCCGCCGCCTCCCGAGGTCGCCCGGTTCGTGGCCGAGGTCTTCGAGGGCCGCGCCCCCGACGCGGCACCCGTGGGCAACACCGACGGCGCCGCGGTCCGCAAGCACCTGGCCACCTACGCGATCCCGTACCAGGAACGCCCGGCGCAGCGGCCCGGACGGCCCGTCGAGCGGTCGCGCCGCGGCCCGGCCCGCTGATCCAGGCGGCACCCCCCACCGCGACCGGCGCCTGAGCGCGCCGGGACCACCATCCGCGTCCTCCCCGGAAACCGTTGCAGTGCCGGGCGCTTTCCGGCACACTGCGGCAATCGCACCACCTGGGGGAGGAATTGTGGTCGCGCGTACTGGGGTCGTCGTCGTGGGGGCCGGGCTCGGCCTCGCCAATGTGTTGCGGGACAGGGGAATCGACTGCGTGGTGCTCGAGGAGCAGACCCGCGCCTTCATCGAGGCCCGCCCGCGCGCCGGGTTCATCGCGGAGTGGGCGGTGCGCGCGCTCGACGAGCGCTGCCTGGCCGACAAGCTGCTGTCCACCGCGCCGAGCCAGGGCCGTTTCGAGTTCCGGTTCGAAAACGGCCGTCACCCCTTCTCCTACGAGCAGTGGGCAGGCCAGCGGGGCACTTCGTCTATCCGCAGCAGCTCCTCGTCACCGACCTGGTCGCGCACTACGCCGACAAGGGCGGCGACACCGAGTTCGGGGTCCGGGACGTGGCCCTGCACGACGTCGAATCGGCCAGGCGAGTCGGCGCACCTGGTCGCGCCGATCGCGGCGCGACGAGGGCGCGCCCGGCGTCGAGGAGATCGTGAGCGACCGGCTCACCGGCGAGGTGGCGCTCTCGGCGTTCGAAACCCTGCCGCCGCGTTGGCGGTACGTGCTGTGGCACACCGAGATGCTGGGCGCCCGGCCCGCTGCGCTGGCCGCGGAGTTGGGCATGACCGCCAACGGGGTCGCCGCGCTGGCGGTGCGTGCCCGTGAGGGGCTGCGGCAGGCGTTCCTGCAGGCCCACGTGCCCGCGGCGCGCGCCGAGAACTGCCGCAGCTTGCGGCGGCGGCTGGGCTCGTGGACCCGCGGGAAGGTGACCGCGCGGCAGGGCCGGGCGGTGTCGGCGCACCTGGCCGGCTGCCCCAAGCGCCACCGGGTCGCCGCGGTGCTGGAAACCGTCAACGGCGGGCAGCAGCGCCGGTGCGCTCGTGCCGGACGTCGGCTGCGGCTCCTCAGGTCCGCGTCCCCGGGACGGCCGGCGCCGCGCTCACGGAGAAGGGCCGGGCGAAGGACGACCCCGCGAACGACAACGGCATAGCGAACGACAAGGGCGCTGCGAACGGCAACGCCGAGGCCAGAGGAAACGCCGAGGTCAGGGGCGGCGCGGGAGCCAGGAGCAGCGCCGGGGCCAAGGGCAATGGCGAGGTCAAGGGCAATGGCGCGGCGAAGAGCGCGACCGGCCAGGCCAAGTCCGCCGCGCCGACGGCGGCCAAGCCGAAACCGCCGGAGCCCGAACGCCCCGAGCCGAAGGCGAATCCCGGCAAGTCCCCGCGAAAGCGACGGACCACCAGCCACGCACCCGGCCTGTCCGCGGGCCACCTCGCCGACGCGGCCTGGATCGTCGCGCCGGGCACGCGCGGCCGCTACTCCGCGGTCGTGTGCATGCGCGGTGAGCGGCCACGCCCGCTGACCCTGGAGATCGACCCGGACGAGCTGCCCGGGCTGGCCGAGGCGCTGCGAGGGTTCCCGCCGGTCTCGAGCCACCACATGACCGGCCCCTCCGGCTGCCGGACCTGGTGCGCCTCGGAGGTCCGGTCGTCGACCCGGCCCGCCGCGACAGCAGGTCCGGCGGCGTGGGCGCACGGCCAGGCCGAGACGCAGTTGGCGAGCGTGCGCCCGGGACGCAGCGCGGGGAACAGCAGACGGGCGGCTCCGTTGGCCGCGTGGACGGTGCCGTCCGGCGGCGAGCTGGGCGGGGTACGGCGCACCGTCCCAGCCCGCGTCGATCCCGGCGGGGGAGGCGGAAACGAGACGGCCGGATTCAGTCAAGACCGGGGCGCGGCGTGCCCGCTCCCTTCGAAGTTGTCGGGGACTGCCTCGTCACCAGCTTCCCCCGGCGCGCCGGACGGGGGTAAACCGGGGGCCGGTGATCAACCGCGGCCGGCCGGTCCGGTACCCGCGCTGGTCACGGGAGCCAGCGGGCGGGGTCGGTGAGGACCCCGGCCAGTTCCCGGTACGCGGCGCCGGTCGCGCCGGGGGCGGGGATGTTCTTCCCGGCGTGGATCGCGGGCGGGGTCCACCGGGCGGACAGCACGCGTTCCCGCAGGCGGCTCTCCAGCTCCGGCCGCAGCAGGTCCGCCACCTGCGCCAGGTGCCCGCCGAGCACCACCGTCGGGATGTCCAGGACGTTGATCACCCCGGCCAGCGCCACGCCGAGCGCCCGTGCCGCCGCGGTCACCGCCTCCCGCGCCCGCGCGTCGCCCGAGGCGGCGAGTTCCGCCAGGTGCGCCAGGGTCGACGCGGGTGTCAGGCCGGCGGCGGCGAGCAGCGCGTCCCGGCCGGCGTAGGTCTCCAGGCAGCCCGTCGACCCGCAGCGGCAGGCCGGGCCGGCGGGGTCGACGCACACGTGGCCGATCTCGCCTGCCCACCCGTGCCGCCCGGCCATCACCTCGCCGCCGACGACGGCCGCGCCGCCGATGCCGATCTCGCCGGACAGGTACACGAAGTCCGGGAACGGGCCCGGCCGCCCCGGCGCGACCTCGGCGACGGTGCGGGCCGCGAGGCTGGCCTCGTTGCCCACCCGCAGCGGCAGCCCGGCCACCGCGGCCGGGTCGAGCAGTTCCGCCGGCCGCACGCCGGACCAGCCGAGGTTCGGCGCGCGCAGCAGTGTGCCGGTGGCGGCCGCGACGATGCCGGGCAGTGCCAGGCCCGCCCCGACCAGCCGCAGGCCTTCGGGCAGCCCGGCCAGCACCCGCGCGGACAGCGCGCCCAGGCGGTCCAGGGCCGCTTCCGGATCGCTTTCCACCAGGTCGGCGTACTCCAGCGACTCGGCGACGACACGGCCCCGCAGGTCGACCACCCGCACGGCGAGGAACCCGGCGTTGACCTGCAGCCCGACCGCGGCCAGCCGGGAGCCGGGCACCAGGGGAGTGGCCGGACGGCCGCGCCTGCCGCCGCCGTCCGGCTCGATCTCGCCGAGCACCCCGCCCGCGACCAGCTCGTCGGCCAGCCGCGTGGCGGTGGTGCGGGTCATCGAGGTCGCCGCCGCCACGTCCGCCCGCGACAACGGCCTGGCGGACGCGCACACGGTGCGCGCCACCAGCGCCAGGTTGCTCGCCCGCAGGCTGGACTGGCGGGCGCTCGTCTGCTGATCGAGGGCGGTCACGGCGGCGATCCTAACCGGCGCTGAATTCGTCCAGTCGATGGACGAATTCAGCCGATGAGGTGCTCGAGCGCGAGCTGCTGCAGCTGGACGAACCCGTAGTCGCGCTGGGCCGCCTTCTCCGGGTCGAAGCCGTCGTCGGCGGCCAGGAAGTCCGTCACCGACTCGCCCGCGCCCAGCGTCGGCTCGGCCAGTTCGAGGACCCCAGCCCGGTCCCACGCCTCGCGGACGCGCGGGTCTTCGCGGAAGGCCTTAGCCTTCTCCGCCAGCATCAGGTAGGTCGACATGCACGCCCGCGCCGAGTCCCAGATGCCGTCCAGGTACTCGGTGCGCGAGGGCTTGTAGTCGAAGTGCCGCGGGCCGGTGTAGCGGGGTGCGTCCGGGGAGCCGGGGAAGCCGTTCTCCAGCAGGTCCACTGTGAAGAACGCGGAGATCAGGTCGCCGTGGCCGAACACCAGGTCCTGGTCGTACTTGAGGCCGCGCTGGCCGTTGAGGTCGATGTGGAACAGCTTGCCGCTCCACATGGCCTGGCCCAGCGCGTGCGTGTAGTTGAGGTTGGCCATCTGCTCGTGCCCGGTCTCCGGGTTGAGGCCGACGATGTCGCCGTGCTCCAGCTGCGCGATCAGCGCCAGCGCGTGGCCCACGGTGGGCAGGAAGATGTCGCCGCGCGGCTCGTTCGGCTTGGGCTCCAGGCCGATCCGCAGGTCATAACCCTGCGACTTGATGTAGCCGGCGACGGTGTCCAGGCCCTCCTTGTAGCGCTCGAACGCGGCGTGGATGTCCTTCGAGCCGTCGTACTCGGAGCCCTCGCGGCCGCCCCACATGACGAACGTGCTCGCGCCCATCTCGGCGGCGATGTCGACGGCCTGCAGCACCTTGCGCAGCCCGAAGCGGCGCACGCCGCGGTCGTTGGAGGTCAGGCCGCCGTCCTTGAACACCGGGTGGCTGAACGTGTTGGTGGTGACCATCTCGATCACCAGGCCCGCCTTGTCGGCGGCGTCCTTGAGCCGTCCGGTGAGCCGCTGCTTCGTGGCCAGGTCGGCGTCGAAGGGGAAGACGTCGTTGTCGTGGAAGGTGATGCCCCACGCGCCCAGCTCGGCGAGCTTGTCGGAGTACTCCCACGGGTCCAGCGCCGGGCGGCTCGGGCCGCCGAAGGGGTCCGTGCCGGTCCAGCCCACGGTCCACAGGCCGAACGAGAACTTGTCCTCAGGGGTCGGTTGGCGCACCATCGCAGCTCCTCCGAGTTTTGTTTTTCGGAGTAACTTATTTGCCGGTGGTGCGGACAGTCAAGGGCCGGTGGCGGATGCGCCACCGGCCCCTCGTGGTGTCGTCGTGTCAGTCGGCCGACGGCAGCCGCTCACCCGTCTCGGGGTGGAAGGCGTGGACCTCCTCGGCGTCGCCGACCGCGATCTGGACGGTCTCGCCCAGCTGCGGCGGGCGGCGGCCGTCGGCGCGGACCACGAAGCGCTCCACGCGGTCGCCGATCTTCACGCCGCCGTGGATGTAGGCGTCCGCGCCCAGCTCCTCGACCAGTTCGACGGTCAGCTTCGCCGCCTGCTCACCCGCGCCGGCCAGGCGCAGCGACTCCGGCCGCAGGCCCAGCGTCACCGACTCCACCCCGGCCGAGCGGGCCGCGGCGAGCGTCGCGCGGGGGAGCGGCACGGTCAGCCCGTCGAGCTGTGCGCCGTCCGGCGTGAGAGCGACCGTCTTGAGGTTCATCGCGGGCGAGCCGATGAAGCCGGCTACGAAGGCGTTGCGCGGGCGCTCGTACAGGTTGCGCGGGGTGTCGCACTGCTGGAGCTTGCCGTCCTTGAGCACCGCGACCCGGTGGCCCATCGTCATGGCCTCGACCTGGTCGTGCGTCACGTAGATGGTGGTGGTGCCCAGGCGCTTCTGTAGCGCGGCGATGTTCGCGCGGGTCTCCACGCGCAGCTTCGCGTCCAGGTTGGACAGCGGCTCGTCCATCAGGAACACGGCGGGCTCGCGGACGATCGCGCGGCCCATGGCGACGCGCTGGCGCTGACCGCCGGAAAGCGCTTTCGGTTTCCGGTCCAGGTACGGGGTCAGGTCGAGCAGGGCGGCTGCCTCGCGCACCCGCTCGGCGATCTTGGCCTTGGAGACCCGCTTGAGCTTGAGCGCGAAGCCCATGTTCTCGGCGACCGTCATGTGCGGGTAGAGCGCGTAGGACTGGAACACCATCGCGATGTCGCGGTCCTTCGGCGGGACGGCGGTGACGTCCTTGCCGTCGATGTGGATGGCGCCCTCGTCGACGTCCTCCAGGCCGGCGAGCATGCGCAGGGCGGTCGACTTGCCCGAGCCCGACGGGCCCACCAGAACCAGGAACTCGCCGTCGGCGATGTCGAGATCGAGGCTGTCCACGGCCCGGACCGGCGGGTTGCCGGGGTAGAGCCGCGACGCCTGCCGGTAGCTGACCTCAGCCATTGGGGACCGCCCTTCGCGTCACGTCGTCGTACCCGGACTGTCTATCCGGGCGGCCGCGGTGCTGGCCAGAGTTCGTCAATTCACTAAACTGACGAATGTGGAGGCGATGGGCGCACAAGCGATGCGGCGGCACAACGTCGCGCTGGTCATGGAGCTGATCGCCAGGGACGCGCCGGTGTCGCGGGTCGAGCTGGCGCAGCGGACGGGGCTGACGAAGGCGACGGTGTCCAGCCTGGTCGCGGAGCTGACCGGGGCCGAGCTGGTGCGGGACCTCGGGCCGGAGCCGGGCCGCGCGCCGGGACGTCCGGCGGGGCGGCTGGTGCTGGACCCGTACGGGCCGGTGGCGCTGGGGCTGCAGTTCGGGTCCGGGCACATCGCCGGGGTGATCCTGGACCTGTCGGGGCGGCCGCTGGCGCGGGAGCTGCGGCGGTTCGACGTGGCCGGGGCCGGTGCGGCGGAGGGTGCGCGCGCGGCGCGGCCGGTGCTGCGGCGGTTGTTCGACGAGGCGACCACGGCCGGGCGGCTGGTTGCCGGGGTGGGGGTCGCGGTCGGCGGGCTGGTGTCGCGCGGGCTGGTGACGGCGTTGCCGCTGGGCTGGCGCGGGGTCGACGTGCGGGCGCTGGTGGCGGGGGAGTTGCGGGCGCTGGACCTGCACGGGCTGGACGTGCTGGTGGCCGGCGAGGTGGCGTGCGCGGCGCTGGCGGAGTACCAGGCCGGGGCGGCGCGGGACTGGTGGTACCTCGGCGGCGAGGAGGTGATCGGGCTCGCGCCGCTGAACCCGGCGGTCGAACTGGCCGGCGACCTGGGGCACGTCCCGGTGCGGCGCCGGGGTGAGGTGTGCGCCTGTGGCGGGCGGGGGTGCCTGGAGGTGTACGCGGGCCGCGCCGGGATGGCGGCGTCGGCGGGCGTGGCGGACGCGGGGGCGGAGGAACCGCTGGTCTCGCGGGTCCGCACGCGAGATCCCGCGGCGATGCGCGCGCTGGACCGAGCAGCCGAGGCCCTGGCCGACGCGCTGGTGGCGGTGCGCGCACTGCTCGCCCCGGAGACGATCGTGCTTGGCGGACGACTCGCGGCCTTCGGGGAACCCTTCCGGCAGCGCGTGGTGGAGCGGCTGGCGCCGGGGCTGACGCTGCGCCCGGCGAAGCTGGGGGCAGACGCGGCCCTCCGCGGCGCGGCGGGCAGCGTGATCGCTCGGGTGGTGGCAGACCCGCTGGCCTGGATCGAGGGCTGAGTAGTCGCCCTGCTCTCGGGCCGCTCGCGATGCGGTAGATTTCGCCGCTCGTGGTCACCACCTTCGCCCGCGCGTGTTCGGTCTCCAGGTAGCGGATCGCCTCCGCCGCCTTCTCCAGCGGGAAGTCGCGGTCGATCACCGGCTCCACCCGGCCCGCCTCGATCAGCTCGGTCAGCGACGCGAGCGGCTGCCGGTTCGACGAGCCGGAGAAATCCGCGATCCGCTGCCGGGTGAACCGGGACGTGAGCCGCCCGCGGATGATCAGGCCCATTGGGCCGAAGACGCTGCCGCCGCGCGACACGCCTCCGCCGGAAAGCAGGAGCGTGCCCTCGGCGTCAGGACCCGGCGCAGGTCCGCGAGCGAGCGGTTGCCGACGAGGTCCAGCACCAGCTCGTAGCGGCTCGGGCCCCTGGTGAAGTCCTCGCGCGTGTAGTCGACCACGTGATCGGCGCCAAGCGAGGTCACCAGTTCGGCGTTGCGCATGCTGCACACCGCGGTCACCGTCGCGCTCAGCGCCTTCGCGATCTGCACCGCGAACGTGCCCACCCCGCCGGACGCGCCGTTGACCCGGACGTGCTGGCCCGCCTGCAACCGCCCGGCGGCGCGCAGGCCCACGAGTGCGGTGCTGCCGGCGAGCGGCACCGCGGCGGCCTGCTCGAAGGTGAGCTTCGCCTGCTTGGGCGCCAGCCGTTCCGCGGGCACGCACACGTACTCGGCGAAGGCGCCGTCGGACTCGCCGGTGTCGCCGTACACCTCGTCGCCGGGGGACAGGCCGGTGACGCCGTCCCCCACCGCGTCGACGACGCCGGCCACGTCCCGGCCCCGGATGCGGAACCGCGGGCCACGCAGGGAGCGCGCGGGGAGGCGGAGGACGTAGGGGGCGCCGCGCATGACGTGCCAGTCGTAGGCGTTGACCGCGGCCGCGCGCACGCGGACGAGGACCTCGCCGGACGAGGGCCGCGGCTGGGCGGTTTCCCGCCGGGAGAGCGCGTCGGGTGAGCCGTACCGGTCCTGGACGATCGCCTTCATCGGAAGCCTCCGTGTCGTGGCGGTAAAGGCGATCCCGGTAAAACCGGTATCGGGGACACCCCTGGCGTTCTAGGCTCTGCCGATGATCGTCATCCTCGTCCCCGGCTTCTGGCTCGGCGCGTCGTCCTGGCGCGACGTGGAACCCCCGCTGACCGCCGCCGGCCACACCGTGCGCGCGCTGACCCTGCCCGGCCTCGACGCGGACGCCGACCGCTCCGGGATCGGCGTGCGTGACCACGTCGCCGCCATCGTGGCCGCGATCGACGCGGAGAACGAGCCGGTGGTCCTGGTCGGTCACTCCGGCGGCGGGCCCCTCGTCTACGCCGCCGCCGATGCCAGGCCGGACCGCGTGGCGCGGATCGTGTTCGTCGACGCCGGGCCGTTGACCAGTGGCGCGTCCATCAACGACGCCCTGCCCGCCGAGGGCGCCGACGTGCCGCTGCCGGACTGGGCGGCGTTCGAGGAAGCCGAGCTGGCCGGCCTCACCGGCGAGCTGCGCGAGCGGATGCGCGCCGAGGCGGTTCCCCAGCCGGCCGCCGTGACCCGTGAACCGGTCGAGCTGTCCGACGAGCGCCGCCGTGCCATCCCGGCGACGGTGATCTGCACGTCGATGCCCGCCGCCCAGGTGCGTGAGCTGATCGCCGCGGAGCACCCGTACATGGCCGAGCTCGCGGCGATGAGCGACGTGGATCTGGTCGACCTGCCGACCGGGCACTGGCCCCAGTTCAGCAGGCCGGCCGACCTCGGCGCGGCGATCGTGGCCGCGCTCGGTTAGTCCACTTCGGATTTCCGCGGTCTCCGCGGTCAGGCGACGTGGATCACCGGGGCGTGGTGGACCGGGAAGTTCACCGAGTTCGCGATGAAGCACAGCTCGTGTGCCCGGTGGTGTAGCTCGGCCGCCTTGTCCGCCGCGCTCGCGTCGGTGATGGTGACCTCGGGGTGCAGTGTCACCTCGGTGAAGTGCCCGCCGCCGCCGGGCGTTTCGGCCATGCGGCCGGTCGCGGTGTCCCGGTAGCCGGTGACGGTGATGCCGTGCCGGGCGCACAACGCCAGGTAGGTCAGCAAGTGGCACTGCGACAGCGACGCCACCAGCAGTTCCTCGGGGTTCCAGCGGGCCGGGTCGCCCAGGAAGGCCGGGTCCGCGGTCGCGGCGATGGGCGGCTTGCCCTCGGCGGTGACGTCGTGGCCGCGGTCGTATGCGCGGTAACCCCCGGCGGTGGAGCCGTGCCAGGTGACCGTGACCTCGTAGCCGTGTTCCTTGCTCATCGGGGTGTTCCTCCCGGTAGTGCGGACAGGGTGCTCAGGACGTGGTCGCGGGCCAGGGCCGCGGCCTCCGGCCCGTCCCCCGCGGTGATAGCTGCCACGAGGCGGCGGTGCTCGTCATCGACCTGGCCGGTGCGGCTGGGGGCCGTCAGGGAGTCCTGTGTGGACACGAGGATCCGGTCCCACACGCGGTCGAGGAAGCCCAGTGCGAGGGAGTTCCCGGCGAGGACCGCGACGTGCCGGTGGAACTCGCGGTTGTGCCGCACACCGGCGATCAGGTCGCCGGCCCGGGTGGCGCGGTCGGCGTCGTCGGCGTGACCGGTCAGCCGGGCCAGCGCGGCGGGCGCGGTCTCGCCCGCCCGCTGCCGCTGGGCGGCCAGTTCAGCGGTAAGCGCTTCCAGGGAGGCGCGGACGAGATAGGCCTCGCGTAGTTCCGCATCGCTCAGCCGGATCACGGTGACGCCCCGCTGCCCGCTTTCGACCAGGCCGTCGCTTTCCAGGCGCCGCAACGCCTCCCGCACGGGCGTGCGGCTCACGTCGAGCCGCTGCGACAGGTCGAGTTCGGTGAGGCGCTGCCCGGGCGGGAAGGCTCCGCCGACGATCAGTTCCCGCACGCGGTCGTACGTCGTCTCCACGGCATGCAGTGTATGCAATGCATGCAAGCGTGGCCAGTCCGTAGGATCACGCCATGACAGCCGACGAACCGACGATCCTGGCCACCTCCGGCGGCGTCCGGGCCTCGGCGCGACTGGACTGGGAGGTCGGCCCCCTGACGCGCTACGCGGTCGAGCTCGCCGGCGTCACCGGCCGCGCGCCGCGGGTGTGTTTCCTGGGCACCGCCTGCGGCGACGACCGCCGCCTGACCGCGGCCTTCTACGAGAACGCGTGGCGCGAGGGGTGGGCGGGCAGTCACGTGGCGCTGCTGCCGATGCCGAACGTCGCCGACCTCGCCGGGCACCTGCTGTCCCAGGACGTGATCTGGGTGTGGGGCGGCAGCGTCGCCGGGCTGCTGGCGCTGTGGCGGCTGCACGGCCTGGACGCGGTGATGCGCGACGCGTGGCAGGCCGGGGTCGTCCTGACCGGCGTCTCGGCGGGCTCCATCTGCTGGCACACCGGGGGCACGACCGACTCGTTCGGCCCCGAGCTGCGGCCGGTGACCAACGGGCTCGGCCTGCTCGCGTGGTCCAACGGCGTCCACCACGACAGCGAACCCGCCCGGCGGCCGCTGTTCCAGTCGCTGGTCGCGGACGGCACGCTGCCGCCCGGCTACGCGACCGACGACGGGGCCGGGCTGCTCTACCGCGGCGGCGAACTGGCCGGGGCGCTCGCCGAGCGGGACCGCGCCGGGGCGTTCCGGGTGGAGCGCGGCCCGGACGGCGGCGCGGTGGAGACACCCCTGGACGTGCGCCGGATCCGCTTACGCACGCGGTGACTTCCGGCCCTTCCTGCGCCCCGCCCGGTCGGAGCAGCGTGGAAGCCGGAGACCACCGGGAGGCTGCCATGCCGGACAAGAACTGGCGCGTCGACATCGTGATCGACGAGCACGAGACGCGAACCCGCGCCACGGCGCGGCTGCGCACCGGCGACCGGACCGACCTGGTCGGGATCGGGACGGCCCGCCTCAACCCGGCCGACACCAACGTGCCCGAGATCGGTGACGAGCTGGCCACCGCGCGGGCGCTCAGCGATCTGGCGCACCGGCTGCTCGACGCGGCCGCGGGCGACATCGAGGACGTGACGCACCAGCCCGCGCACCTGCGGTACTGACAGCGCTGCCGGCCAGGGGACGCCGTGACCGCCCGGATGAACTGTCCGCTGTGGACGCCGCCGGGCGGACGTGCGTGGTGGCCGAGACCCGCGAGCCGGAGGAGGTCAACACCTGTCTCGCCGAACTGCGGGCGGCGAGATCCCGGCCAGGGCGGTGCTCGACCTCGGCGCGTCGCTCTGGTCCGTGTGACAACATCAGCCGGGGTGACAACATCAAGCGCGCTGCCGGCCACTGTCCGGTGTGACCATGCGACTGACCGGACTGGGGGCACCGGTGGAGCCGGGCGACGCCGATCTGTGGGCGCGGGCCGCGCGGGGTGACCGGGAGGCCTTCACGGCGCTCGTCGAACGCCACGCCCAGGCGGTGTGGAACCACGCCTACCGGCTGACCGGCTCGTGGGCCAGCGCCGAGGACCTGACCTCCGGGACCTTCCTGACCGCGTGGCGCAGACGCGGCGACATCACCCTGGTGCGCGACAGCGCGCTGCCCTGGCTGTTCACCGTCGCGGGCAACCTCGCGCGCGACGAGCACCGGGGCCGGGCGCGGCTGCTGCGCCGGATGCCTGCTCCCGCCGCGGTGTCCGATCATGCCGACGGCGTCGCCGACCGCATCGACAGCGAGGCGCGCCCGCAACGGATCGTCGACGCCGTCCGCGCTCTGCCCGCGGCGCAACGGCAGGTCGTCGAGCTGTGCCTGCTCGGCGAGCTGCCGATCGCCGACGCCGCCGCCCTGCTCGAGGTCGCCGAGGTGACCGTGCGCGCGCACCTGTCGCGCGCCCGCGCCCGGCTCCGTGCCCTGCTGGAGGAGACATGAGCCACACCCTGCCGCCGCACCGCGAACTGCCACCCGAGGTCCGCGGGCGGATGCGCGCGACCGTGCGAGCCGGGATCCCCCCCCGCCGCGGCCGCGCCCTCGTGGCCGGCACCGCCGTGATCGTGCTCGTCGCCGGGGTGCTGGTCGGCGCCCAGTTCTTTCGCTCGTCCGCGCCGGTTCCCGCCGGCTCCGCAGGCGTGGACGACCGGTGCTGGGCCGCGATCGAATCCGCGGGCAAGACCGGACAGGTCCCGCCACGGGAGGAGTGGCGCACCACGGGCAGCCGCGCCCTCGGCGACGACGTCGTCACCTCCTACCTCGCCGGCGGCAGGCCGGTGTTCTGCGAGACCACGGCGACCACGGTCACCGTGTCCGATCCGGCCGCCGAGCCGGCCTACGCCGCGGGCAGCCGCACCGGTCTGTTGCTCTACACCGGGACGGGGCTGGCCGCCGGCGTCGCCGATCCTTCGTGGCCGCGCATCGAGCTGTCCCTGCCCGACGGCCTCGGCATCACCGTCGAGCCGGTCACGCCGGAGACCGGCGTGCTCACCGCCTTCACCGCGACCGACCCGGC
Source organism: Amycolatopsis methanolica 239 (assembly GCF_000739085.1). Taxonomy (NCBI): domain Bacteria; kingdom Bacillati; phylum Actinomycetota; class Actinomycetes; order Pseudonocardiales; family Pseudonocardiaceae; genus Amycolatopsis; species Amycolatopsis methanolica. Next base: position 2,944,976 of record NZ_CP009110.1, read on the forward strand.
GACCACGACCCTCTGGGCCGGGATGTCCGTCCAGGGCCAGCAGACCCGCCCCGGGCCGCGGGTCGAACTGCCGCCGGCCCCGGCGCCCCTGGTCAGCGTCATCGACCGGCCGGGTGACCGGACCTCGCCCGCCGGCCGGGCGCTCGGCGAATGCCTGGCCGCGCTGCCCGCACCGCCCACCGACGCCGACGGCTACCAGCCCGGCAGTCTGCTGGAGCACGGGCCGTACCGAGTGGTGCTGGGGCAGCGCGGAGCACATGATCGCGTGCGTGACCGGTCCCACCGGGTCGTCGCGGCACCTCGACGCGTTCCTCGGCACGTCGATCCCGGTCCGCAGGCTGTCGGTGCCCGCGCAGGCCGGGAAGGTGCCGTTCGTCGGCCTTGCGCCCCGGTCGGCCACGAGCATGGTCGCCGACTTCGGCACCGGGGAGGCCGTCACGGTGCCGGTCGTGAACGGGACGTTCGCGGTGTGGCTGCCCGACGGCGCGAAGCCGGTGTACCCCGACACGGTGAGGCGTGGGTGCGGGTGCAGGACGCGCGGGGCGCCGCCCTCTACAACGGCTCGGCAGTGCTCCGCTGACGGTGCGACCGAAGGGGCGCCGCCACGGCAACCGCGCCCGGCATGGGCCCGCGCCGGTCGTGCTCGTCCACTTCGGACCGGTTCGTGTGCGCACGGGCTGCGCACCGGTGTGGCGGGGTGAACTGGCCGGCGCGGGTCTTTCGGCACTACCGCCTGCCGCCCGGTGGGGGCACCGTGCAGGCGTGGGCATCTACCAGCAGCAGGTCCTGCCGCGGCTGATCAACGTGCTGTGCGGCATGGAAGTGGCGGGCCCCTACCGGGCGCGCGTGTGCGCCGGCCTGCACGGGCGGGTCCTCGAAATCGGCTTCGGCTCCGGCCACAACGTCCCGTTCTACCCGGCCGCGGTCACCGCCGTGCACGCGATCGAGCCCTCCGACGTGGCCTGGAAGCTGGCCGCCGAGCGGGTCGCCGCCTCACCCGTCCCGGTCGAGCGGTCCGGCCTGGACGGGCAGTCCTTACCGCTGCCGGACGCCACCTGCGACACCGCCCTGTCGACCTACACGCTGTGCACGATCCCGGAGGTGGTGGCGGCGCTCAAGGAGGTCCGGCGGGTGCTGAAACCCGGTGGCACGTTGCACTTCCTCGACCACGGCCTCGCTGAGGACGGCAAGGTTCAGCGCTGGCAGCACCGCCTGGACCCCCTGCAGGGGCGCGTGTTCGGCGGCTGCCGCCTGACGCGCCGGATCGCCGACGTGGTTACCGAGGCCGGGTTCGTGATCCGGGAGCTCGACCGGTTCTACGAGAAGGGCTCGCCGAAGTCCCTCGGCGCGGACTACCTCGGCGTGGCGGTGTCCCCCTGACCCGGCTCAGCGCAGCCGTGCCGGCAGGTGCTCGAAGCCCCGCAGGATGCGGGTGCTCCGGCGGGTCGCGCCGGGCGTGAGGCGCAGCTCCGGGAAGCGGTCGAACAGCGTCCGCAGGCCGACCTCGCCCTCCATCCGGGCCAGTGCGGCGCCCAGGCAGTAGTGCCTGCCCGCCGAGAACGAGATGTGCTCGCGGGCGTTCTCGCGCCGGACGTCGAACCTCGTGGGGTCCTCGAAGACCTCCGGGTCGCGGTTCGCGCCGGCCAGGATCGTCGTCACCACCGACCCGCCGCGCACCCGCACGCCGGCGACCTCGGTGTCGCGCAGGCAGGTGCGCCCGGTGAGCAGCACCGGCGGGTCGACGCGCAGGATCTCGTCGACCGCGTTCGGCCACAGCGACGGCTCCGCGCGCAGCGCCGCGAGCTGGTCGGGGTGGTCGTGCAGCAGGGTGATCCCGTTGCCGAGGAGGTTCACCGTCGTCTCGAAGCCCGCGGCGAGCACCAGCCCGGCGGTCGCGCGCAGCTCCAGATCGGTCAGCCCGACCCCGTCCTCGCGCGCCGCGACCAGCTGGCTGAGCAGGTCTTCGCCGGGCTCGGCACGCAGGCGGTCCAGGTGGCCGCCGAGCCAGGCGTCGAAGTCGGCCAGCGCCGACTCGACCGCGCGGAACTCCCGCCACGGCAACCCGAGGTCCAGGCTCGGCGCGGCCGCGGTGCCCAGCTCCAGCACCCGCTGCCGCTGCTCCGGCGGCACCCCGAGGATCTCGGCGATCACCGTCACCGGAAGCAGCGCGCAGTAGGCCTCGACGAGATCCACCGGCCGGCCGGGGTCGAGCGCGTCCAGCAGCTCGCGGGCGATCTCCTCGGTGCGGGACCGCAGCTTCTCCACCGCGCGGACGGTGAACACCCGGGTCACGAGCTTGCGGTAGCGGGTGTGGTCCGGCGGCTCGGTCGCCAGCAGCGACGGCGGCGCGATCGGGTGCAGCCGGTCCGACGCCGACCACTCGCTCAGCCGCGCCAGCACCCCGTCCGACCCGGCGCCCACACCGGCGCGGAAGTCGTTGCTGGTCAGCACTTCCCGCACCGCCGCGTGGCTGGTCGTGACGTACGCGAACGAGCCTTTGTAGAGCGGGCCGTGGCCACGGATCTCGTCGAACAGGCCGGACAACGCGGCGGTGGGGGAGACCGCGGCCTCGGCCACGAGCCGCGCCTGCAGGTCGCCGCGCCGGGCCGCGGCGCGCAGGACCGTGCGGGGCAGCGCGTGGCCGATGCCCCAGCGCACCACCGGTTTCACGCCGTCCTGCAGCCGGGTCATCACGACATCCACCTCCACCGTGGTACTGCCGGGTACCAGGCACGGTAGAGCCGGACGTGCCGCCCGGTCAAGCGGCTGGGTTAGGTTGGCGGCGTGACGGACCTCGACGTGGCGGGCACCGGGTTCCGCGACCGGCTGCTGCAGGGCATGGCCGCCGCCCTGCGCGAACGGGACTACCACGACGTCACGATCGCCGACGTGGTCAACCACGCCCGCACGTCGAAGCGCACCTTCTACGAGCAGTTCGCGAGCAAGCAGGAGTGCTTCGTCGAACTGCTGCGGCAGACCAACGCGCGGATGATCCAGGACATCGCGGCCGCGGTCGAGCGGGACGCGCCCTGGCAGGCGCAGGCGCGCCAGGCGGTGGAGGCGCTGATCGCGTCGATGGAGAGCGATCCCGCGCTGTGCCTCAGCTGGATGCGGGCGGCGCCCTCGCTGGGCGAAGCCGGCCGCGCGCTGTCCCGCGAGACGATGGACTCGTTCGTGGCGTTGATGCGCACGCTCGCGGACACGCCGGAACTGCGGGCGGCCGGTGTGGTGCCGCCGTCGCGGGAGCTGGCGATCACGCTGTTCGGTGGGCTGCGCGAGCTGATCGCGATCACCCTGGAGGAGGGCGGCAACCTGGCGGGCACGGTGGACGTGGCGACCGAGGTCGTCATGCTCCTCATGGGGCCCCGGTCGCGCTGACCTGCTCGGCAGGTCGTGGCGCTCGCCGGAGTAACACCTCCAACACGACCTGCAGGTGGATCAAAAAGGGTGGCTCGTCGGCGAAACCCGCCCGAAGGTCGCGTGGGGGCTCGCCGCCACGGCTCTACTCGCGACAATAGCTCTTCTGCCCACTCATCATGGGCCGGGCTGGTATCCGATCCGTCGGCTTCGTGCTCGCCCCGCTCGTGACCATCGTCTTCCTGTTCGTGCCCACCGCGCTGGACTCCAGCCAGCAAACCCTGGCGGCGGTGCTGCTCGGCGTGGTGGTGCTGTGGGTGTGCGAACCGGGGCGATGCTGCGGCACGGTCTGGCCCGCCGGTTCGCCTTCTTCATCCTCTCCGTCCCCGGCGTCGGCCGCAGCACCTGGCGCGTCATCGCCGCGCTCGGGTTCGTCACGTGCGTGATCCCGGCGTTCATCTCCAACACCGCGACCGTCGCGATGATGATGCCCACCGCGGTCGGCCTGCTGACCGTCATCACCGAGCTGATCCGCGGCCGCATGCCGGAGGGGGAGCGGTTCGACCCGCTGCGGCTGCGGGTGGGCATCGCGCTGATGCTCGTCCTCGCCTACGGCGCCAGCGTCGGCGGGCTGCTCACGCCGATCGGATCGCCGCCCAACCTGATCGGGCGCGGCCTGATCGAGGAGGCCACCGGCGAGCGGATCTCGTTCCTGCAGTGGACCACGATGGCGCTGCCCGCCTCCGTGGCGATGTTCGTCGTCCTGATCGTGCTGCTGATCCTGCTCAACCGCCCGGAAATCAAGAAGCTCACCGGCGTCGAGGAGATCGCCTTCAGCATCACCGTGGTGCTGTGGGTGACGCCGGGCATCGTGGCACTGGTGGCGGGCAACGACTCCCGCGCCTACGAACTGGTCCGCGACCGGCTACGAGGGCATCGTCGCCGTCCTCGGTGCGGCGTTGCTGTTCGTGCTGCCGACGAACTGGCGGGAGCGCCGGTTCACGCTCACCTGGTCCGAGGCCGCCCGCATCGACTGGGGCACCATCCTGCTGTTCGGCAGCGGCATCATCTTCGGCTCGCTGCTGGCCGACACGGGGCTCGCGGAGCGGGTGGGCAACGGGCTGGCCGGGGCGCTCGGCATCGGCAGCGGGATCGCGCTGACGGTCTTCGCGGTGCTGCTGGCGATCCTGGTGTCGGAGACGACCTCCAACACCGCGTCGGCGGCTGTGGTGGTGCCGATCGTCATCCCGATCGCGATCGCCGCCGGGGTCGACCCGTTCACGTCGGCGCTGGCCGCGACCTTCGCCGCGTCGTTCGGGCTCATGCTGCCGGTGTCCACGCCCCAGAACGCGATCGGCTACGGCTACGGCTCCGGCGCGGTGCCGATCACCAAGATGATCCGGTCCGGCGCGGCCTTCGACGTCCTCGGCGCGATCCTGATCATGCTGCTGATCCCGGTGATGGTCGCCGCGGTCGGCTTCGCGTGATGGATGACCGGTCGCCACCCCCGTCGGGTGGCGGCCGGCCTGCTCGGGGTCAGACGGTCACGGCGGTGCGCCAGCCCGGCTGGTAGGACTCCCGCGCCATCGCCGAGTACGGGGCGGGGCTGACGATCGCGCGGACGGCGACCTGTTCGTGCGGCTGGACGGTGGTCTTGCGGCTGCCGCCGCCGGGCTCGCCCCAGACGACGGTGACCTCGGCGCCCAGCGGGACGTCCGGGTTGACGGTCGCCAGCGAGAGGGCGGTGCGTTCGTTGGCGCTGTAGCCGGTGAACAGGGACAGGCCCACGAGGTTGCCGTCGGCGTCGGTGACGGAGTCGAAGTTGGACGATCCGTAGTTGGCGTTGGGCAGGTCGAAGAACTGGTAGACGGGCCCGTCCTTGGCGACCGGGTTGGCCAGCAGCTTCCCGATGTCCTCGGGGTGCCAGGCGAGGGTCACCTTGCGGCGCTGGGTTTCCGGGTCGATGGCGGCGAGGGCGTCGCGGCCGATGAAGTCGTGGTCGAACTTCACGAACGAACCGTAGCCGAGTTCCCAGGGGTTGAGGTAGTAGTCGCGGATGTCGTCGGAGACGAAGCTGCCGGCGAGCGCGTTGGTGGCTTCGTAGCTCTCGGCGGGCAGCCATTCCCGGTAGGGGCGCAGTTCGTCGGCGGTGTAGACGGCCGGCAGGGGTGAGGGGATCCAGCCGGACTCCAGGGTGTTGCACGAGTAGGCGCGGGCGCCGCAGGGTTCGAGGCCGAACTCGCGGCCGGCTTCCAGGATGGCGTCGCGGATCTTGTCGTAGGTCTCGTAAGGGCCCCAGATCTCCAGTCCGGGCGCGCCTGCCATGCCGTGGCGCAGGGTGCGGACGCGTTCCCCGGCGATGGTCAGGTAACCCATGCGGAAGAACTTGACCCGCTCGACCGGACCGCCGTTGACCTTCTCGATGACGTCCCAGGCGCGCGGGCCCTGGATCTGGAACCGCCACAGGTCGCGGCTGACGGGCTTGCCGTAGGGGCGGGAGGGGGAGCGCTGGTCCAGGCGCACATCCACGTTGTAGCCGCGGGTGGCCTGGTAGGTGAGCCAGTTCGCGACGGGGGCGCGGCCGACGAAGACGAACTCCTCCTCGGCGAGGTGGAACAGGATGCCGTCGCCGATCACGCCGCCTTCGGGGGAGACGGGCACGAACTGCTTGGCCGTGTTGACCGGGAACTTGGCGACGCTGTTGATGCCGGTGTCGGAAATGAGCTTGAGCGCGTCCGGTCCGGAGATGAAGAGGTTGACCATGTGGTGGCTCTGGTCGAACAGCACCGCGGTCTCCCGCCAGGCCGTGACCTCGCGGCGGAAGTTGGTGAACTCGCTGGGCACGACGGGGTAGATGTAGGCGCCGAGCTGGGAGTCGCGCAGCAGCTCGACCGTGTTCCCGGCCTGGTCGAGCACTTCCTGCAGGTTCTTGGCGGTCATGAGGGTCATCCGTTCTGGTAGGGGACGTAGGTGACGCCCAGGTCGGTGAGCTTGCTGCGCAGGCCGTAGCGGTCGAGGCCGAGTTGGCCGTCGCGGAAGGCCTTCCGCGTGGCTTCTTCCTTCTCCGCGCGGGCCCGGGACTGGTCGAGGGCGCGACCGAGGTCGGCGCGGGACACGACCATGACGCCGTCGTCGTCGGCGAGGACCGCGTCGCCGGGGTGGATCAGCTGTCCACCGATGACGATGGGCACGTTGACCGCGCCCGCGGTGGCTTTGACGGTGCCCTGCGCCGACACCGCGGCCGACCACACGGGAAAGTTCATCGCCCGCAGGTCGGCCACGTCGCGGACGCCGGTGGTCGTGACCAGCCCACGGACGCCGCGGTATTGCAGGGCGGTGGCGAACAGTTCGCCGAACAGGCCGTCGTGGCAGGGGGAGGTGGTGGTGACGACGAGGAGGTCGCCGGGGCGGCACTGTTCGACGGCGGCGTGGATCATCAGGTTGTCGCCCGGCCAGCACAACACGGTGACGGCGGTGCCGCCGACCCTGACGCCGTCCTGGATCGGCCGCAGCTCCGGGCCGAGCAAACCGGTGCGCCCCAAGGCCTCGTGCACGGTCGCCACGCCGAACTCGGCGAGTGCGTCGACCTGCTGGATGGGGGCGCGAGGGGGATCGGTGACGACGACCGTCCTCATGCGAGTTCCCCGGTCACCTGCGGGTACAGGCGCATGTAGGCCTCGCCCATGGTGTTGTGCGGCAGCCCGAGGTTCGGGCCCGCGTTGCGCTTGACCTGGACGCCACGACGTTTGGCGAGATCGGTGTAGTAGTCCCACATGTGCTGCTGCGCGGGCAGGCACTCCATGGCCTTGCGTTTGGTGTCGAACACCTCGGTGATGTCCAGCAGCACGTTCGGTTTGAAATCGCACTGCTCGGGCTGGTGCGGCTCGAAGAAGAACACCGGCGGAGCACCCAGCGGCTCGCCCGGCGCGTCGTAGCCGATGGCCTGCGCCAGCACCCGTGCCTGCAACGCCATGTGGGCGGCGGCGGGGTGGTCGCCGTTGTAGGGGTCGGCCAGCGGGTGGGTCAGCACCACCGACGGGTTGACCTCCCGGTAGACACGCACCATGCGGTCGACCAGCTCCGGGGTCTCCCGCAGCGGGTAGTCGCCGGCGTCGAGGAACTCGATCTCGGCGCCCAGCACTCCGGCGGCGTTTTCCGCTTCTCCGCGGCGGATCTCCTTGATCTCCTCCAGCGTCTTGCCCTCGCGCCAGGCCTTCGCGGACTCGCCGCGCTCGCCGAAGCTCAGGCACAGCACCTTCGCCCGCCGGCCCCGGCTGGTGGCCAGGGCGATCGCACCCGCCGCGCGCCAGACGAAATCCCCCGCGTGCGCGCTGACCACCAGTAACGTCATCGCCTTCTCCTCGTGTCGTCGTCGGCACCCACGATGGACACTAGGAGCCGCACAGGTCCGCCGTGAGGTCCTCCAGGCGGCTCCGGCGTGCGTCATTTGTCGCGCCCCGGGCTGTCTCGATGCCGGGCGAAACCACGCGCCGGCTCGGGTCTACTGGGCTGCATGAGCCACTCCGGTCGCCTGGCGGAACTCGTGCGCGCCATGAGCTACGAGGTAATGCCGTTCGCGAGCACCGAACGGAAGGTCCTCGAGCACGTGCCGGTGACCGTGCCGCTGACGGTCACGGTCACCGAGGCGAAGGGCCTCGACACCACCCTCGACCTCACCGAACGGCTGCTCGGCCACGGTTACCGCGCCACCCCGCACCTGGCCGCGCGGTTGTTCCGGGACGACCGGCACGTCGCCGACGTGGCGTCCCGCCTGCGGGAGGCCGGCGCCGACTCGGTGTTCGTCGTCGGCGGTGACGCACCCGCCCCGGCCGGGCCCTACCCCGACGCCTACGCGCTGCTGCAGGCGCTGGAACGCGCCGGGCACTCGTTCCGCGCGATCGGCATCGGCGGCTACCCCGAGGGCCACGGCGTCATCCCCCAGGAGGCGGTCGACCTCGCGCTGAAGCAGAAGGCGCCGCTGGCCACGCGGATCCTCACGCAGATCTGTTTCACCGCCGCGACCACGCACGCCTGGGCGGAGCGGATCGCCGCGTCTGGCATCGACCTGCCCATCCACGTCGGCATCCCCGGGCCGGTCAACCGGCAGAAGCTGATCCGCATCTCGGCCGGCCTCGGACTCGGCCAGTCCGCGCGGTTCCTGCGCAAGCAGCAGAGCCTGCTGTGGCGGTTCCTGCTGCCCGGCGCCTACCAGCCCGGCAAACTGGCGCGGCGGCTCGCGTCCCGGCCCGCCGGGAACATCCGGGGCCTGCACATCTTCACCTTCAACGAGCTCGCGGGCACCGAACGGTGGCGGCAGGGCCTGTTGGCCACGCTCGGCGTCGAGGAGGGCAGGCCGTGACCAGCAGCATCGTCGCCGAGGACTACGGGCGGCTCATCGTGCAGGGCGCCGACCGGCCGGGCATCGTCTCGGCGGTGTCGGCGATCCTGGCCGGGCACGGCGCCAACGTGGTCGCGCTCGACCAGTCCACCAGCGACCCCGCGGGCGGCCGGTTCTTCCAGCGCACCGTCTTCCACCTGCCGGACCTGCCGTCGAAACTGCCCGCGCTGGGCGAGGCGCTGGACGCGAAGCTGGTGGACGAGCTCGGCCTGACCTACCGGCTGGTCGAGGCGCGGCGGCACAAACGCGTCGCGATCCTGGTGTCCAAGATGGACCACTGCCTGCTGGACCTGCTGTGGCGGCAGCGGCGCGGCGAGCTGCGCATGACGGTGCCGATGGTGATCTCCAACCACCCCGACGTCGGCGACGACGTCCGGCAGTTCGGCATCCCGTTCTTCCACGTGCCGGTGGAGAAGGAGCGCAAGGCCGAGGCGGAGAAGGAGCAGCTGAACCTGCTCAAGGGCAACGTCGACCTCGTGGTGCTGGCCCGGTACATGCAGATCCTGTCCGGCGGTTTCCTGGACGAGCTGGGCGTGCCGGTGATCAACATCCACCACTCGTTCCTGCCCGCGTTCATGGGTGCGGGTCCTTACCAGCGGGCGAAGGAACGCGGCGTGAAGCTGGTCGGCGCGACCGCCCACTACGTCACCGAGGACCTCGACGAGGGGCCGATCATCGAGCAGGACGTCATCCGCGTGTCGCACCGCGAGTCCGCCCGCGACCTGCAGCGCCGGGGCGCCGACGTGGAACGGCTCGTGCTGTCCCGCGCCGTGTCCTGGCACTGCGACGACCGCGTCATCCGCGACGGCAACACCACCGTCGTCTTCTGAAGGAGGGACCATGGGCCAGGCGCGCGACGACTACGTCCTGGATCTGACGGCCAGCAGGCGGGGCTACGCCCTGAACCGGATGTGCCTGTCGCTGAAGGACGCGGCCAACCGCGAGCGTTTCAGCGCCGACGAGGCCGCCTACTGCGATTCCTACGGCCTGTCGCCGGAGCAGAAGAAGGCGGTCCTGGAACGGGACTGGACCGGGATGCTCGACCTGGGAGCGTCCATTTTCTACACCTACAAGCTGGCCATGATGGACCAGAAGTCGATGCAGTACCTCGGTGGCGTGTTCACCGGGATCACCGCGGAGGAGTTCGCGGCGGCGCTGCGCTCGGGAGGGCGGAAGTTTGGCTGAGGTGAGCTGGGGTCTGGCGACCTCGCACGTGCCCTCGATCGGCGCGGCGATGGACCAGGGCAAGACGGGCGACGAGTACTGGAAGCCGTTGTTCGACGGCTACGCCCCGGCCCGGGAGTGGATGGCCGAGCACACGCCGGACGTGGCGATCGTGGTGTACAACGACCACGCCAACGCCGTGGACCTGGACCTGGTGCCCACGTTCGGCATCGGCACCGCGGAGTCCTACCAGGTGGCCGACGAGGGCTGGGGCCGCCGCCCGGTGCCCGTGGTGCGAGGCGCGCCGGAGCTGAGCGAGCACCTCGTGTGCGAGCTGGTGGACGAGGGGTTCGACCTGGCCACCTTCCACCGCCTCGACGTCGACCACGGGCTGACCGTGCCGCTGTCGGTGTACTGCCCGGAGCCGGGGGAGGCGTGGCCGTGCCGCGTGATCCCGTTGTTGGTCAACGTGATCCAGTACCCGCAGCCCACCGCGGCCCGCTGCTACGCGCTCGGGCAGGCGCTGGGACGGGCGATCCGGTCGTTCCCCGGCGCGGAGAAGGTCGCCGTGTTCGGCACCGGCGGGATGTCGCACCAGCTGGCCGGCGCGCGCGCCGGGCTGATCAACAGCGAGTTCGACCGGATGTACCTGCAGGCGATCGAGACCGAGCCGGCGAAGCTGGCCGCGCTGAGCCGCGAGGACTACATCCGGCTGGCCGGGACGGAGGGGATCGAGCTGATCATGTGGCTGGTGATGCGCGGTGCGCTGAGCGACAACATTCGGCGGGTGCACGAGACCTACCACGTGCCGGCGTCCAACACCGCCGCCGGGCTGGCGCTGTTCGAGGAGCTGGGCGCATGAGCACCTTCGTGCTGGTGCACGGCGCGTGGCACGGCGGCTGGGTGTGGCAGCGGGTGGCGCCGCTGCTGCGGGCCGCCGGGCACGAGGTGCACACGCCGACGCTGACCGGGGTGAGCGACCGGGCGCACCTGCTGAGCCCGGCGGTCGGGCTGGGCACGCACGTCGAGGACGTCGTGGCGCTGATCCGGACGTGGGACCTGGACGACGTGGTGCTGGTCGGACACAGCTACGCCGGGCAGGTGATCACGGGCGTGGCCGACCGGGTGCCGGACCGGGTGGCGCGGCGGGTGTACCTGGACGCGTTCGTCGGCGACGACGGCGAGGCCGCGGTCGACCTGCAGCCGGAGACGATCGCCGGGCACTACCGCGAGTCGGTCGCCACGGCCGGGTTCGGGTGGCTGATCCCGGTGCGGTCGCTGCAGGTGCTCGGGGTGACGGAGCAGTCCGATGTGGACTGGCTGAGCGCCCGGCTGACCCCGCACCCGTGGCTGAGCTACACCGAACCGCTGCGCCTGACCGGCGCGGTGGAGCGCGTGCCCGCCGCGTTCGCCGAGTGCACCGACTGGATGCGGGTCTTCCAGCCGCACGCGGAACGGGCCGCCGCGCGGGGCTGGCCGGTGCACACGATCGCCACCGGGCACGAGGCGATGGTCACCGCGCCCAAGGACCTGGCCGGCCTGTTGTTGTCCCTGGTCTGAGGAGGAGTCTTCGTGGAGTTCCTGGTCCGCACCGAGAACCGGCTGCCCGCCGACACGCCCGGCCAGACCCGCGACCAGCTGCGCAAGGCGGAGCGCGAGCGGGCGATGGAGCTGCGGGCGGACGGCGTGCTGAAGCGGCTGTGGCGGGTCCCCGGCCGCAACGCCACGATCGGCCTCTACGAAGCCGAGGACCCCGCCGCCCTGCACGACGCGCTGACGTCCCTGCCGATGTGGCCATGGATGGACGTGACGGTGGAGCCGCTGGCCACGCATCCGCAGGAGCGCTGAGCGTGCGACAGGTCGCGCAGGGCGCGGCAGCTCCGGCCACGGTGGCGCTGCTCGCCGCCAGCCGTGCGGAGCACCTCCCGGAGGTGCAGGGCACGCCCGGCGCGTCCCTGGGCGCGCTGAGTGCGCAGCCTGGCGCTGCCGGCCACGCCGCCGCTTGCCTCGGCGTGGCGCGGCGCTGCCCCACGACTCGTGCGGACCGGCACCTCGGGAGCGCTACGCGCGCAGCGCCTCCCCGAGCACGTCCATCGCGTCGTGCAGGAGGTCGTCGCTGATCGTCAGCGGTGGCAGGAACCGCAGGACGTTGCCGTGCGTGCCGCAGGTCAGCACGATCACCCCGCGCTCGTGCGCCGCCGCCGCGACCGCCTTCGCCAGCGCCGCGTCGGGGTCGAGAGTGTCCGGCCGCACCAGCTCGACCGCGATCATCCCGCCCCGGCCGCGCACGTCGCCGATCCGCGGGTCGTCCAGCCCGCGCAGCCGGGACTCCAGCAGCGAGCCGATCTCCCGCGCGCGGGCCACGAGTCCGTCCTGCTCGATGGTCTCGATGGCGGCCAGCGCGGCCGCGCACGCGAGCGGGTTGCCGCCGTAGGTGCCGCCCAGCCCGCCGGCGTGCACGGCGTCCATGATTTCCGCGCGCCCGGTCACCGCCGACAGCGGCAGCCCGCCCGCGATGCCCTTCGCCGTCACGATCAGGTCCGGAACCACACCCTCGTGGTCGCACGCGAACCAGTCGCCGGTGCGGGCGAACCCGGTCTGGACCTCGTCGGCGACGAACACGACGCCGTTCGCCCGGCACCACGAGGCCAGCGCGGGCAGGAAACCGGGCGCGGGCTCGACGAACCCGCCCTCGCCCTGGATCGGCTCGATCACCACCGCCGCCAGGTTCGCCGCGCCGACCTGCTTCTCGATCACGTCCAGCGCCCGGCCCGCCGCCTCGGCCCCGGACAGCCCGCCGTCGCGGAACGGGTAGGACAGCGGCGCGCGGTAGACCTCGGGCGCGAACGGCCCGAACCCGTGCTTGTAGGGCATGGACTTCGCGGTCATCGCCATCGTCAGGTTGGTGCGGCCGTGGTAGGCGTGGTCGAACACGGCCACCGCGCCGCGGCCGGTGTGCGCCCGCGCGATCTTGACCGCGTTCTCGACGGCCTCCGCGCCCGAGTTGAACAGTGCCGTGCGCTTCTCGTGATCGCCGGGCGTCAGCCGGCCGAGTGCCTCGGCGACGGCCACGTACCCCTCGTACGGGGTGACCATGAAACAGGTGTGGGTGAACGCCTCGACCTGTTCCCGCACCGCGCGCGCGACCCGCGGGTTGCTCGCGCCGACCGTGGTGACCGCGATGCCCGAGCCGAGGTCGATCAGGTGGTTGCCGTCGACGTCGACCACGATGCCGCCGCCTGCCGCGGCCGCGAAGACCGGCATCGTGGTGCCGACCCCCGCGGCGACCGCGGCGCCCTTGCGTGCCATGAGTTCGCGGGATCGCGGTCCCGGGATCGCCGTCTCCAGCCGCCGCTGCTGGCGGATTTTTGTGCCCGTGCTCGTGGTCATGTCCCAGTTTCGGAAGTGACCCGTCATGCTGTCCAATACTTGGTCGGCAGAATTTTGATGCCCGGGAGGCATAATGGAGTTGCGGCACCTCCGGTACTTCGTGGTGACCTGCGAGGCAGGCACGGTCAGCCGGGCGGCCGAGCTGCTGCACATCACCCAGCCGAGCCTGTCGCGGCAGCTGCGCCAGCTGGAGGACGAGCTGGGCGCCGAGCTGTTCGACCGCGCCGGGCGGCGGATGACGCCGTCGCGGGTCGGCCGGGCTCTGCTGGCGAACGCGCGGGACGTGCTGGAGCGGGCCGCGGCGCTGAAGACGGCGGCGACGTTCCACGCGCACGGCCGCATCGACCGCCTCACGATCGGCGCGCCGACGGTGACCCTGACCGACGTGGTGGCCCCGTTCATCGCGACGCTGGCCCCCGAGGACCCGACGATCGACGTGCTGGGCGCGGACGGCCTGTCCGCGGTGGAGACCCTGGCCCGCGGCGCCGACCTCGCGATCGCCACGGCCGCGCCGCGGGCGCCCTACCGGTCGCGGCGGCTGGCGGTGCTGCCGGTGTGGGCGTACGTGCCGGAGCGGCACCCGTGGAGCGGCCGGGGGAGCGTGCCGCTCGCGGAGGTGCTCGAAGAGCAGGTGATCGTCCTGCCACCGGCGTTCACCGCGCGGCAGTCGCTGGACGCGGCGCTGCTGGAGCTGGGCACGACCTACGCGCGGGTGATCGAGGCCGCGAACGGCACCGTGGCGCAGGCGCACGCCGCGGCGGGCCGCGGCGTGGCGCTGGTGTCGGATGATCCGCGGTTCGGGCTGGTGCCGTTGCGGGTGGGCACGGGGGAGCGCCGGCTGGAGATCAAGCTGACCGCGGCGTGGGACGCGCGGCACGAGGCGGCGGCGACGCTGGAGGCGTTCGCCGGGCGTTTGAGTGATTTCGTGGGGGAGCGGTACGGGTGAGCGCTCGTTGCGGAACGCGCGGGGGTCGTTGAGGAAGCAGCGGCGGCTGCGGCGCTGGGAGCGCGCCCACCGGTGTGAGCGCTCAGTCCTTCAGGAACGCGATCAGCTCGGCGGTGAAGTCCGGATCGCGCAGGGCGCTCAGGTGATCGCCCGCCACTACGCGCACCGCCGCGCCCGGGATCGCGCGGGCCAGGACCGCCGGGCGAGCGGATCGTCGCGGCCGGCGAGGACCAGCGTGGACGTCGAGGAGCGTCGACACGTCCTGCGCCATCCGCGCTTCGCCGTAGTACGCCGGGTCGTGCGGCTTTCCCGACTCGCCGTGCCCGCGTGCGTCGATCGTCGCCACCCGGCGGCCCGCCGCGTGAACCCGTGGTGCAGCAGCACGAGCGGCAGGTCCGAGTCCTGCTCCCGCACCTGGTAGGCGATGTCGACGCCGTCGGTGGCCGGGAAGACCGGCATGCGGCGGGTACCCTTCGTCCTCGGTCAGGGCAACGCGATGCGCACCCCGAGCCCGACCAGCAGCGTGCCCATCACCGCGTCGATCGCGCGCCGCACCCGCGTCGCCGACAGCACCCGCCGCAGCGCGCCGACCACCTTCGCGAGCACCAGGAACCAGACGAGGGTGACCCCGGACGCCACGACGACCAGCAGCAGGTGGTCGACGGCCCCGGCGCCCTCGGACACGAACTGCGGCAGGAGCGCCAGGAAGAACGCCGCCACCTTGGGGTTGAGCAGGTTGCACACCAGCCCCTGGTGGAACGCGCTGCCGGTGCCCGCGGCCGGTCCGGGAGCGGTGTACCGGCCGCGGCGGGCGGTCAGCAGGGTCCGCACGCCCAGCACCAGCAGGTACGCCGCGCCGGCGAGCTTGACGACGGTGAACGCGACCGCGGACGCGGCGAGCAGCCCGGCCACCCCGAGCGCGGTGGCGATCGCCCAGCAGAACACCCCGGTGGTGATCCCCGCCGCGCAGGTCATGCCGGCCCGCCGCCTGGACACCAGCGCGTTCTTGCTGACGATCAGGAAATCCGGCCCCGGAGCCATCGCGGCGAGCAACGATGACGCCCCCAAGTGCCACGAGCTGGGTCATGGTCATCCGCCGACGATACCGCCAGGGTGACCGCCCGCACGCGGTTTTCCGGAAAGGTTCCCAGTGGACGTGAGAGGCGGACGGGTTGCCTTGGTGGCTCCGCCTAGTGGAGTCGGTCACGGCGGCGCCGGTCGCCTCCTGAACAATCGTCAGGCGGCGCGGGCCGTCCCCTCGCCGAGACGGTCCAGCAGGTCGTCCCGGTGCAGGTCGGCCACCGGGGACAGCAGGTCGGGGTGCCGGAGCAGCACAGCGGCCTGCCGGTCGCGCACGTCGGGGTCGGTGAGGCGCCGGAAGTCCGGCGCGAGGCCCGCCGCGTGGACCGAGCCGCTGACCGTGGCGGCCGCGGCCACCGCAAGTGAGCGGTCCGCCAGCAGGCACGCCGCCCAGCTGGCCACGACCTCGTCCACCCACGTGCGCCACGCGGTGTCCTCGCCCGGCACCACGTCGACGCCCGCCACCCAGTCCAGCCGCCCGGACCCGCCGGGGCCGACGACCCCGAGGAGCCCCGCGTCCAGCGCCGTGGGGTACCGCAGCCACGCGGCGACCGTCGCGGCCTGGCGGCACTGAGCCTCCGCCAGTGCGGCGCTCAGCGCGCCGCGCTCGGGCGGGTACGCGCGCAACAGCCACTGCGCGGTGGCCGCGATGACGGACGACAGGTCGGCGGACACTTCCGAACACCTTCCGGAAAACGTGGGGGTCCGAGCACGCTAACAGCTCGCCGCGGCCGTTCCGGCACACTTTTGCCGCACGTCACAGCCGTCGTGACCGCGATCATGGGACCAGTCCGGCCCCCGGAACGCAGAAACGCGGCGATCAGTAGATCGCCGCGTTTCTGCAGAGGTGGTGCGCGATACTGGGATTGAACCAGTGACCTCTACCGTGTCAAGGTAGCGCTCTCCCGCTGAGCTAATCGCGCGAGGTGGAGACGGGATTCGAACCCGTGTACACGGCTTTGCAGGCCGTTGCCTCGCCTCTCGGCCACTCCACCGTGCGGGCCCGAGTGGGCTCCTCCGAGCGGACGACGGGATTCGAACCCGCGACCCTCACCTTGGCAAGGTGATGCGCTACCAGCTGCGCTACGTCCGCCTACCGTGACTCAGGGTTCCGAAGGTCCCCGTCGCCGTGGTGTGAGAGAACAATATCCGACCCGGCAACCCGCGAAAACAGGGGGGTGGGTGTTCCGCGCCCCCGCGCGGGTGCTATCCAAGATCGTTTGGGATCAGGTGCGTGAGCGCGTCGTCCATGTCGATCCACAGGTGTTCGTTGCCCGGCAGTACCACGTCGTAGGTGCGGTCCAGGAAGTCGGCGAGCTCCTGGGCGGACGCCTCGAACACGGCGTGCCCGGACGGCGAGTTCAGCTCGATCATCACGGACTCGGGGTCCTCGACCGACGGGCGGATGCGGACGTCGCCGTCCCCGGCCTCGGCCAGCAGGCCGTCGGCAAGCAGGTCGCGGGCGTACACCCATTCGACCCAGCCGGCGCGGCCGGTGCGGAACGCCGCGACGACCGCGTACGGGTCGCGGGTGTCGTACCGCAGCTCCACCTTCACGGGCACGGCCGGGGCACGCGGCGCGAGGAGGTCGAACACCGCTGTGGAGCGGAGCGTCACGTGGTCGTTGCGCATCGTCTTACCTTTCGTCTCCCTTCACGGCCCGCTCGGCCGAGCTTCGAGTGTGAGACGCACGTACCCGCCGTCTCGCTTCGCGAAATCCCCGGGCTTCACCCGGACGGGTTCGCGGCGTCTCCCGCACTCACGCTCGCGCGGTACCGGCCTGCGGGACCGGCCTCGCTGATCGTCTACCCACATACTGCTCGGTTTGACGCGGGCAGGACAGCGTGGCTTCGCCGCCCGGCGCGTGACCTGGATCGCCCAACGGCCGGGACCTACCTCGATCACCTCGGGCTTCTCCGCAGCGTGTCGGGTCATATCCGCAGCGTGTGGTCCAAAGACCACCCGTTTGCAGTGCCCGGCAGGCTATCCGCTAGAGTTCCCTCTCGTACGGACGGGGGCGATTAGCTCAGCGGGAGAGCGCTTCGTTCACACCGAAGAGGTCACTGGTTCGATCCCAGTATCGCCCACCACTGAACCCGGCCCCAGGTGAAGCCACTCTGACGTCCAGTCCCAAGGCTTCCAACCTGGGGCTGTTTTGTTTCATTCCGGCACTGGTTCCACGTCACTCTGGCGCGGGAGACCGCCGTCACCTCACCCCGTTCGTCCCCTGGATCCGTGTGAGGGCTGCGGGAAGCGGTGTGGCCGCGGTAACACGAAACGCTCGCTCCTGCTGCTGAAACGAGGTGAGTTCGCTGTCGCCGCATCGGAACTCCGACGAGCCTCCCCCGCCGAAGATCGCGACTACTCCCTGCGCGCCGTCGACCGGGCGTGCGCCGTCCTCAACCTGCTGCAGGAGTCGGTGGACGGCATCACCCTCAACGAGGTGGTCGAGGCCACCGGCATGCCGAAGTCCTCGGCCTACCGCTACCTGTGGACGCCGGAGACCCACCGCTACGTCGAGCGGGACGAGGCGACCGGCCTGTGCCGGCCGGGCCTGGGCTTCCTCGGCATGCAGTCCCGGCACCTCGAACTGCTCCGTGAGCGGGTGCGGCCGTGGCTGGAGGGCGTGCGGGACGAGTTCGGCGAGACCGCGAACCTCGGGCTGCGGGACAGCGACCACATCATCTACATCGACATCATCGAAAGTCGGCGCGGCGTGCGGCTGGCCGCCTCCCGCGGCGACCGCGACCCGCTGCACTCCGCGGCCCTGGGCAAGGCGATCGCCGCGGACCTGCCCGAGGCGCGGGTGCGCGAGCTGCTGGAGCGGTCCGGGATGCCGGCGCGCACCGAACGGACCATCGTCACGATCGAGGACTACTTCGCCGAGCTGGACAAGGTCCGGGCCCAGGGGTACGCGGTGGACGACGGCGAGAACGAGGCCGACGGGCGGTGCGTCGCCGTGCCGTTGCTGGGGACCAACCTGCCCGCGGCGATTTCGCTGAGCGCCCCGGCGGCGCGGTTCCCGCAGCGGGACGTGGCCGGGGCGGCGAGGGCGTCGCGGCGCATCGCGGAGCAGATTTCCACCCGGCCCTCCGGTGAGGTGGCGTAGGGGTCCAACGGAGGGCGCGTTCCGTGATTCCGGCCCGCGGTCGCCGCGCACCGTGGAGATTCTTTGGTGGAAAGGGAACCCCGGTGCACCGGGGAGGACGGAAAGACGCAAGTGCGCCGAGGTTCCCTCGCCAACCAGCCGCGGCCGGGGTGTCAATGGCTGTGGCACTACAGCTGGCCGCCGCGCCGGTGGGGAACAAGCGTGCGGCGGGAGCAATCCTCGCCGCCGGGCGGCCCTCCGGCAATGCCCCGAACGGGGCAATTTCAGCTTCTACATTTTACTAGATGAAACACATGCGGAAGTGGTCAATTAACCGGCTACCAGGAGTAGTTGTTTGCGGGTGAGCAACGACCGCGGTCCGTCACCTGGCTGTGATCGAACCGTGGCCGGAGAGCTGCCGGATCACTGGCGAAATTCCTTGGAGTGGCTTGTAACACCACTCTGAACGTCGCCGATTCCAGGGCAGATGCCGCCCCAGCTGGGGTCGGCGGAGCAAAGAGCACGATTACTTTGCGTAATCGTCGGCGTGATCGGGGCGCGCCGGCACCCAGCCGGACGTCGCGGGAGGTCGGATGGAAGAGCCGGTGCGGAAGCCCATGCCGCTGGGGGAGGCGGTTGTGGGTTCCGAAACGCGAGGCCCCGCGGGCCACGCCCGGCTGCACGCCGTCGGCCCGGGCGAGAAGAGCACTCCCCGCGCGGCCGCCCAGCCCTGGGAGAACCGGTACCGCTCCTACGTGATCATCGCGGACGTGGTCGCCACGCTGCTGGTCATCGTGACCGGCGCGCTGCTGATCCTCGACATCACCGGACGGCCCTACTTCCTGCACGCGTCGGGCACCGCGCTCGCGATCCTCTGCTCGCTGCCGATCAACCACGCCTGGAGCCAGCACGTGCTCGGCGAAGGCACCGAGGAGTTCCGCCGCCTCGGGCGTAGCCTCGTGATCGCCGCCGTGGTCGTGGCGCTCGCCGGGCTGCTCTTCGGCGCGCTCGACGTGCAGCCGTGGGTCTTCTACGCGGTCCCGGCCGTCGCGCTGATCGCGTTCCCGCTGCGGTACGGGCTGCGGCAGGTGCTGCACCGCAAGCGCCGCGCAGGCGAGTGCATGCACTCGGTGATCGCGGCAGGGTCGGCGGACACACTGCGCGACCTGATCGAGCGCACCCGAACCGAATCGCACGTGGGGTGGCAGGTGTCGGCCGTGTGCACCGCGGCCGGGCAGGGCGAGCGCGCCACCGGCGAGATCGGCGGCATCGCGGTGGCCGGCCGCCTCGACGAGCTCGCCGACCAGGTCCGCCGCGGCGGTTACCGGGTCGTGGCGGTCACCTCCGATCCGCATTGGACACCGGAGCGGCTGCAGCAGCTGGCGTGGGACCTCGAGGGCACGGGCGCCGAACTTGTCGTCGCCCCGGTCCTGATGGAGATCGCCGGGCCACGGCTCAACGTCTCCGGTGTGCTCGGCATGCCGCTGCTGCGGGTTTCGGCGCCCACGTTCACCGGCGGCCGCCGTGTCGTGAAGGACATCGTCGACCGTATGGGCGCCGCCGCGCTGATCGTGCTGGCCGCGCCGCTCCTGCTCGGCATCGCGGCGCTGATCAAGCTCAACGACCGCGGCCCGGTGTTCTACCGCCAGCTGCGTGTCGGCCGCGACGGCCGCACCTTCACCATGGTCAAGTTCCGCACCATGGTCATTGACGCCGACCGCCTGCGGCACGGCCTGCTCGGCGACAACGAGGGTTCCGGCCCGCTGTTCAAGCTCCGCCGCGACCCGCGCATCACCCGCATCGGCGCGGTGCTGCGCCGGTACTCCCTCGACGAGCTGCCGCAGCTGTTCAACGTCCTCGGCGGCACCATGTCGCTCGTCGGCCCGCGCCCGCCGCTGCCCGCCGAGATCGAAAACTACGAGCGCGCCGCGCGCCGCAAGCTGCTCGTCAAGCCGGGCATGACCGGGCTGTGGCAGGTCAGCGGGCGCAGCGACCTGTCCTGGGAGGAGGCCGTCCGCCTCGACCTGCGCTACGTCGAGGACTGGTCGCTGGCGCTGGACATGGCGATCCTGTGGAAGACGTTCCGCGCGGTCACCGGAGGCCGGGGCGCGTACTGACGCCCGTCTCTGGCACCCTTGCCGGACGTGCAGGCTCTCACCTTCCCCCGTCTCCGCTCGGTAGCGCTGCTCGGCGCCCACTGCGACGACCTCGCCATCGGCGCCGGCGGCGCGCTGCTCACCTTGTGCGCGCACCGCCCGGACCTCGAGGTGCACGCGCTCGTCCTGTCCGGCGGCGGCACCGAGCGCGCCGCCGAGGAACAGGCCGCGCTCACCGAGTTCTGCGCCCCGGCGCGCGTCGAGCTGACCGTGCTGGACCTGCCCGACGGGCGGATGCCCGCGCACTGGAACGCGGTCAAGGACGCGGTCACCGCGCTGCGCGGCCGCGTCACGCCGGACCTGGTGTTCGCGCCGCAGCCCGCCGACCGCCACCAGGACCACCGCTTGCTCGCCGAGATCGTGCCCACCGTGTTCCGCGACCAGCCCGTGCTCGGCTACGAGATCCTCAAGTGGGACGGCGACCTCGGCCAGCCCACGGTGTACCAGCCGCTCACCGAGGAGGTCGCCGAGGCGAAGGCCGACCTGCTGGCCAAGCACTACCCCTCGCAGCACGGCCGGGACTGGTACACCCGTGACGCCTTCCTCGGCCTGGCCCGGCTGCGCGGGGTGCAGCAGCACACCCGCTACGCGGAGGCCTTCTACGTGGACAAGCTCGCGCTGGCGCTCGGCGAGGGGGCGCGGTGATCACCTGCCGGGCGTGCGGCGCCACCGACGGCGAGGTCGTGCTGGACCTGGGGGAGCAGCCGCCGTGCGACCTGTTCCCGCCCGCGGCCGATCCCGGCCCGGATCCGGTGTGGCCGCTGCGGATGTGGATGTGCGCGCGGTGCGCGCTGGCCCAGCTGGCCGAGGATCCGGGCACGGCCGAGGAATCCGCCGGGGTGGAGCCGAAGGCGTTGACCGACCAGGCGGCCGCCGCGGTCGCGCGCCTCACGGGTGCCGGGCTGGTGCGACCGGGCGCGACCGTGGCGGAGTTCGGCAGCCCGCACGGCGGTTCGTGGCTGCCGCTGCTGCGCGCCGCGGGCATGCGGGAGGCGGCCGAGGACGAGCCCGCGGACGTCGTCGTCGACTGCTTCGGGTTGATGCACGAACCGGACCAGCGCGCGGCCATGGCCCGCCGCGCCGCGCGGCTCGCGCCCGGCGGCGCCTTGCTGATGCAGTTCCACTCGCTGGCCTCGATCGTCCGGCTGGGGCAGTGGAACGCCTTGCGCCACGGGCACTTCGCCTACTACTCCACCCCGGCCGCGATCACTCTGGCCGCGTCCGCGGGCCTGCGGCCCGGCCGCAGCTGGACCTTCGACCTCTACGGCGGCACCGTGCTCCTCGAACTCACCCGTGACGCGAGTATGGCGGCGGAGACCGCCGGCCTGGTGGCCGGGGAACGCGCCGCCGGGGCCGACCGGATTCCGGTCGTCGCCGGGCTCGGCCGGGCCGTCGAAGCGGGCTGCGACCGCGTCCGCGCGCGGCTGCGGGAGCTCGCGGGGCAGCGCGTCGTCGGCTACGGCGCCGCGTCCAGGGCTGTGGTGTTGCTGCGCCGCGCCGGAATCGATAGCGATCTGTTGCCGGAGATCGCGGACGTCTCGCCCGCGAAGCACGGCCGGCGCATGCCCGGTACCCGGATCCCAGTGGTATCAACGGAAGTCCTCACCCACCCGATTCCGCGCGCTGTCCTCCTGTTCGTCTCCGATCTCGAGCCCGAGGTGCGCGCCGCCTTCCCGCAGCTCGACGGCGACCACTGCGAGTGGATCGTGGCGTGAATCGTGGCCGGTCAATCCGGTCAAAACGCGAAGATGATCTCTTCCCGGTGACTTCTCGTGGGGTAGGGCACTACGGCGAGTGGTAGTGATCACCCGATCGGGGTGAGCTGATCACTCGGTTGCTCGTAACGCTGACCACTGCCATCCCTATAGTCACGTTGACATAGGCCCCTTCCGGGCCGGGAGGATCGATCACCGGGGAGCACGCCGCACCATGTCAGCCCAGACGCTGTCCTGCCGCCTGTGCGGTTCGCCGGGTCTGCGCAGCGTGGTCGACCTCGGCGCGAGCCCGCCCTGCGAATCGTTCCTCGCCGCGGCGGACCTCGACGCGCCCGAGCCGGCGTACCCGCTGCATCTGCGGATCTGCCCGGAGTGCCTGCTGGCCCAGCTGCCGCCCCTGATCGATCCCGCCGAGACGTTCACCGAATACGCTTACTTTTCGTCGTTTTCCCACTCCTGGCTGGCGCACGCCGAGAAGTTCGTCGACTCCGCGGTGAGCCGCCTCGGGCTCGGCCCGGACTCCTTCGTCGTCGAGGTCGCCAGCAACGACGGCTACCTTCTGCGCAACGTCGTCGGCCGCGGCCTGCGCTGCCTGGGCATCGAACCCTCGGTCAACGTCGGCGCGGCCGCGCGCGAGGCCGGGGTGCCGACCCTGACCGCGTTCCTGACGCCGGAGACCGGCGCCGCGGTCCGCGCCGAGCACGGGCCCGCGGACCTGGTGGTGGCCAACAACGTCTACGCGCACATCCCGGACGTCCTCGGTTTCACGAAGGGCCTGCGCGCGCTGGTCGCCGACGACGGCTGGGTCTCGATCGAGGTGCAGCACCTGCTCAGCCTCGTCGAGCTGACCCAGTACGACACGATCTACCACGAGCACTTCCAGTACTACACGCTCGCCTCGGCGCAGCGGGCGCTCGCGACCGGCGGCCTGGCCGTGACCGACGTCGAACTGCTGGACACGCACGGCGGCTCGATCCGCGTGTGGGCGCGGCCCGCCGAGGCGGCGGGCGAGCCGTCCCCGCGGGTCGCCGAGGTGCTGGACACCGAGCGCGCCGCCGGGCTGCACGACCTGTCCGGCTACGCCGGTTTCGCGCGCCGCGTCGAGGAGATCCGGCTGTCGCTGCTGGAGTTCCTGATCGGCGCGAAGCGCCGCGGCGAGCGGGTCGTCGGCTACGGCGCGCCCGGCAAGGGCAACACCCTGCTCAACCACTGCGGGATCCGGCCCGACCTGCTCGAGTACACAGTGGACCGCAACCCGTACAAGCACGGCCGGTTCACGCCCGGCACGCGGATCCCGATCCACTCCCCGGAGCGGATCGCCGCGGACCGGCCCGACTACGTGCTCGTGCTGCCCTGGAACCTGCGCGCCGAGCTGACCGAGCAGCTGGCCCACGTCGCCGACTGGGGCGGCCGCCTGGTGTTCGCGATCCCGGAACTGGAGATCGTCTCCCCAGAGAATCCCGTGCTGCACGCTGTCGAGGTGAACTGAATGAAGGTGGTGCTCTTCTGCGGCGGCTACGGCATGCGCATGCGCAACGGCCCCGCGGACGACGTGCCCAAGCCGATGCAGATGGTCGGCCCGCGGCCGCTGCTGTGGCACGTGATGCGGTACTACGCGCACTTCGGGCACACCGACTTCATCCTGTGCCTCGGCTACGGAGCGCGGCACATCACGGACTTCTTCCTGACCTACACCGAGACCGCGTCCAACGACTTCGTGCTGCGCGGCGGTGAGGTCGAGCTGCTGTCCACCGACATCAGCGACTGGTCGATCACGTTCGTGCACACCGGAGTCGAGTCGCCGATCGGGGAGCGGCTGCGCCGGGTTCGCAAGCACGTCGAGGGCGAGGAGATGTTCCTCGCCAACTACGCCGACGTGCTCACCGACGCCCCGCTCGACGTCATGGTTGACAACCTCGCCGCCTCCGACGCCGGTGCGTCGATGATGGTGGTGCCGCCGCAGTCCTCGTTCCACTGCGTGGAGTTCCGGGACGGCACCAACCGTGTGTCCGGGATCAGCTCGGCGAGCCGGCTGCCGCTGTGGGAGAACGCCGGCTACTTCGTGCTGCGGCAGGAGATCTTCGACCACCTCCCGGAGAACGGCGACCTGGTCGAGGACGGCTGCGCGGCGCTGGCCGAAAAGGACCGGCTGATCGCCTACCCCTACCGCGGTTTCTGGCAGCCCGCCGACACGTTCAAGGAACGCGCCGCGCTCGACGCGGCCTACGAAAGCGGCGCGCGCCCGTGGATGCTGTGGGAGCGCCCGGCCCCGATCCCGGCGGAGGTGCGCTGATGCGGGTCCTGCTGACCGGGCACCAGGGCTACCTGGGATCGGTGATGGCGCCGGTGCTGCGCGAGGCGGGGCACGAGGTGCTGGGCCTGGACTCCGGCCTGTTCGCCGCGTGCGTGCTCGGGCCCGCCCCGGACGACCCGCCGGGCGATCCGGTGGACCTGCGCGACGTCACCGCCGAGCGGCTGTCCGGTGTGGACGCCGTGATCCACCTGGCCGCGCTGTCCAACGACCCGCTCGGCGCGCTCGCACCGGAGCTGACCTACGAGATCAACCACGCCGCGTCGGTGCGGCTGGCCAAGCTCGCCAAGGACGCCGGCGTGCGCCGCTTCCTCTACGCCTCCACCTGCTCGGTGTACGGCGCGGCGGGGGACGACCTGGTCACCGAGGACGCGCCGCTGCGGCCGGTCACCCCGTACGCGGAGTCCAAGGTGCGCGTCGAGGACGACCTGCACGACCTCGCCGACTCCGGGTTCAGCCCGGTGTACCTGCGCAACGCGACCGCCTTCGGGTTCTCCCCGCGGCTGCGCGCGGACATCGTGCTGAACAACCTGGTGGGCCACGCCGTGCTCACCGGCCAGGTGCGGGTGCTCTCCGACGGCACGCCGTGGCGGCCGCTGGTGCACGCGCACGACATCGCCACGGCCTTCGCGGCGGCGCTCACCGCGCCCACCGAAGCCGTGCACGACCGGGCGTTCAACGTGGGCACCGAGGCCAACAACCTCACGGTCCGCCAGATCGCCGAGTCCGTGGTTACCGCCGTGCCGGGCTCGGAACTGCTCATCACCGGCGAGGCTGGCCCCGATCACCGCTCCTACCGGGTGGACTTCTCCCGCATCCGGGAAGCGCTTCCCAGGTACGCGGCCGTCTGGTCCGTCGAGGACGGCGCGCGCGAGCTGGCCGGGCACTACACCCGCCACGGCCTGACCATGGACGCGTTCACGCAGCGCTACACCCGCCTCGCGTGGCTGAAGTCCGAGCAGGCAGGCGGCCGTCTCGCGGAAGATCTGCGAAGACACCGAACCTGACCGCAGGGCCGCGCGTCACACGATCGAGCACCAGCCCCGCACTTCCCCGACCCGCGCACCAGCCGACCCGGTGTGCCCGCCAGCAAGGACAGCACGGCGTTGACGATCATGGATTCCCCCAGTCCCGTCACCGACTACGAGAACCTGGGCGACGCGTTCGCCTTCGCCGCCGCGCACCCGCCCCGCCGCGGGCCCGACCCACGCGTCACCGTCGTGGTGCCGGCGAAGAACGAGGCGGCGAACCTGCGTGAGATCCTGCCCGAGCTGCCGCCCGTGCACGAGGTGCTGGTCGTCGACGCCGACACCGGGGACGGCACGCCGAAGGTCGCGCGTGCGGCGCGGCCGGGCGTGCGGGTCATCAAGCAGACCCGGCGCGGCAAGGGCAACGCCCTGGCCTGCGGCTTCCTCGCCGCGTCCGGCGACGTGATCGTGATGTTCGACGCCGACGGCTCGGCCGATCCGGCGGAGATCCCGCGGTTCGTGGAAGCGCTCACCGACGGCGCGGACTTCGCCAAGGGCACCCGGTTCGCCCCGGGGGGCGGCAGCCACGACATCACCCACCTCCGCGCCGCGGGGAACTCCGGGCTCAACCGCCTGTCCAACACGCTGTTCAGCGCCGGGTTCACCGATCTCTGCTACGGCTACAACGCGTTCTGGCGCGACCTGGTCCCGATGCTGAACCTGCCGCCGGTGTTCGCGCCGGCCGGCGAGGAGATGCTGTGGGGCGACGGTTTCGAGATCGAGACCGTGATCAACTGCCGGATGGCCGCGCTGGGACTGTGGATCACCGAGGTTCCCAGCGTCGAGCGGGCCCGCCTGCACGGCGAGACCAACCTGCGCACCTTCTCCGACGGCGGCCGGGTGCTGCGCACGCTGGTCGCCGAATGGCAGCGGGTCGGCCGCCAGCGCCGCAGCCGCCGGTTCGGCCTGTTCACCCCGGAGCCGGTCGTGGACACCCCGGCGCCGCTCGCGCTGGACACGGGAGCCCCCGAAGCATGACCTCGTTCGACACCACCGTGGTGATCTGCGCCTACACCGAAGAGCGCTGGGACGACCTGACCGCGGCGGTCGCCTCCGCCCGCGACCAGTCCGCGCCGCCGCGCGAGATCATCGTGGTCATCGACCACAACCCGGAGCTGGAGCGGCGGGCCGCCGCGGAGTTCGTCGGCGTGACGGTGGTGCCCAACGCCGGGCGGCGCGGCCTGTCCGGCGCCCGCAACACCGCGGTCGGGCTCGCCAAGGGCGACGTGATCGCCTTCCTCGACGACGACGCCGAAGCCGCGCCGGACTGGCTGGAGCAGCTGCTGGCCGGTTACCGCGACCGGGACGTGCTGGCCGTCGGCGGCTCGGCCCGCCCGCGCTGGCCGGACGGGCGGCGGCCGGCCAAGCTCCCGGCCGGCCGCGGGTCGGTGCACGGCGAACTGGACTGGGTCGTCGGCTGCACCTACACCGGGCAGCCCACGGCGGAGGCGCCGGTGCGCAACCTGATGGGCTGCAACATGTCCTTCCGCCGCGAGGCGTTCACGCTCGCCGGGCTGTTCTCCGAGGACCTCGGGCGCATCGGGCGCACGCCGCTCGGCTGCGAGGAGACCGAGCTGTGCATCCGGCTGCGCCAGGCCTCGCCCGGCGCGCGGATCGTGTTCCGGCCGCAGGCGGTGGTGCGCCACCGCGTCACCCCGGAGCGCACCACGTGGGCCTACCTGCGCCGCCGCGGCTGGGGCGAAGGGCTGTCCAAGGCCTACGTCTCGCGCCTCGTCGGCAGCGAGGCGGCGCTGTCCACCGAGCGCGACTACCTGAGCCGGACCATCCCGGCCGCCGTGGTGCGTGAGTTCGGGTGGCTCGCGTTGTTCCGCACGTCCGGTGCCGCCGGCGTGCTCGGGCTGGTTACCGTGGTGTCCTCGACCGCGGCCGGGTACCTGCGTGGCAAGGCGCAGATCCGCCCGGCCCGGCCGCGCCCGTCGTCGCTGGTGCACGGGCCGATCCACATCGCCACCGTGGACGCCCGCACCGCACCCGAGGAACTGCCCGTGCCGCACCGGCCGGTCGGTCACTACCGCGCGGCGCAGGTGCTCGTCCGCGACGGCGATCGCACCCTCGACGTCCTGCTGCTCCCGGTGGAATGCGGCGTCGTGCGGCTGCCGAAGCTGGCCACCGCGCCCGCTCCGCGGCGACGGCCGGAGTTCACCCGGCCGCCGGTCAGCGTCGTGATCCCGACCGCGTACCGCAAGCGGCAGGCGGTGGCCAGCGCCCGCGCCGCGCTGGCGGCCGGGTACCCGGACCTCGAGGTGATCGTGGTCGACAACCTGCCGCGGCTGCTCGAGGGCGACGACTGGCTGCGTGGCGAGGTGGAGGCGCTGGGCGCGCGGTACGTGGTGGAGCCGCGCAAGGGCGTCAGCATCGCCCGCAACACCGGCGCCCGCGTCGCGAGCCACGGCCTGATCGCGTTCGTCGACGAGAACATCACCGTCGAACCCGGCTGGTTCGACGCCGTCACCGAGGAGTTCGCCGCCGACCCGGCGGTCGGGTGCGTGACCTCGCTCGTGCTGCCCGCCAGCCTGGAGACCGACGCCGAGGTCCTGTTCGAGCGCCTCAAGGGCTACAGCAACTCGGTGCGGTGGCAGCGGATCGACCGGGACACCGCGCGCGAGGACCCGCTGTACCCGCTGTCCATGGCGCGCTACGGCCCGGGCAGCTGCGCGACCTGGCGGCGGGAGGTCTTCGAGGAGCTCGGCGGTTTCGACCCGCTGCTCGGCGCGGGCACCCCGACGATGGCGGGGGAGGACCTGGACCTGTTCGTGCGGCTGGCCTACGCCGGCGGCGCGGTGGTCCACACCCCGCACGCCGTGGCCCGGCACATCCACCGTGCCGACTGGCTCGAACTGCGGGAGCGGATGCGCGGCTACGGCGTCGGCCTGGCCGCGATGCTCGTGCTGTCCGTGCGGCGCCGACCGGTTTCGGCGTTCTCGATCCTGCGCCGGGTGCCCCGCGGGGCGGCCCGGCTCGCGTCCCGCACCCCGGAGCTCCCGCTGTCCGACCGCGCCGCCCGGTCGCGGCTGCGGCAGCTGCGCCGCGACGAGCGCCTCGGGCTGCTCGGCGGCGCGGCGGCCCTGATGCGGGCCCGGGGTGAGGCCGGAACCGGCCGCCGGTGAAGATGGAGGGCGACGGGCAGGAAGGGCGCGTGTGGTCGAGCAGCAGCTGAGGATCCGGCGGTACACCGCCTACGGGCTGCTTGCTGTCTGCCTCGTCACGATCGTGCTCGTCTGGTCCGGTTTGGACTTCTTCCTGCGGCCGCTGGCGGTCCTGGTGTTCGTGCTCACCGCGCCCGGCTGGGCCCTGATCTCCTACGTCAACGTGCGGCACCTGTCGGTGACCTGGGTGAGCGCGGTCGGCATCTCGCTGGCGATCACCCTGATCGTGGCGCAGGTGCTGGTGCTGACCCGCTTCTGGCACCCGGAGGCGGCGGTCGTGGCGCTCGCGTTCGTCACCGCCGTCCCGCTGGCGCACCACGTGCTGCGCAGCCGCCCGGGTGAGGCCCGATGACGGTGGACCGGAAAACGGCCCCGGGCAAGGGCATGGTGGCCGACGGGCTCGCGTTGTCGGCGTCGGCCGCGATCACCGCGCTCGCCGGGCTGGTCGGCTGGGTGCTGGCCGCGCGGCTGCTGCCAGCCGCCGCGGTCGGCGACACCTCGGCGTTCGTGTCCGGGTTCCTGCTCGTCGCCGGGATCGCCGAACTCGGCCTGGGGCCCGCGGTCCTGCGCTGGCTGCCGCGCGCCGGCGCGCAGCGGCCGCGGCTGCTGCTGCGCACCTACCTCGCGGTCCTGGCCGGCGGCGTGGTCGGCTCGGTCGTGTTCGTGGTCGTGCCCGCCGGGGCCGAGGTGGTGCACCGGGTGCCGGCCGGGGTCGCCTGGTTCCTCGTCGCCGGGATCGGCTGGACCTTGTTCCAGTTCCAGGACGAGGTGCTCACCGGGCTCGGCCTGGCCCGCTGGGTGCCTGCGGAGAACACCGCGTTCTCCGTGGCCCGGCTGGGACTGCTCGCCGGGCTGGGGCCGGTGGCGGGCGCGCTCGGGCTGGTGCTGTCCTGGGCGGTGCCCACACTGATCGGGGTCGTGGTCGTGACCATCCTGATCCGGCGTTCGGTGCGCCGCACCTCGCCCGCGCTCGCGCCCGGAGTCCTGCCCGGGCGCCGGGAGATCGTGCGGCTGCTCGCGCCGTCCTACCCGGCCATGGTGTGCGTGGTCGTGCTGTACAACCTGGTGCCGCTGATCGTGCTGCACCGTTTCGGCGCCGAGGCCAACGCCGTCTTCTTCGTGGTCTGGACCGCGATCAACGCGCTCGACGTCGCCGCGACCGCATTCGTGAACCCGCTCGTGGTGCGCCTGTCCGCCGAGCCGGGGCACGCCCGGTCGCTGGTCACCGACGCCGGCAAGCGGCTGGTGCTGGTGTTCGTGCCGCTGCTCGCCATCGGCGCCGCTCTGGCCTGGGTCATGCTGGCGATCTTCGGCGCGGAGTACACCGCGGGCACCGGCCTGCTGCGGGTGCTGCTCGCCGCCCAGGTGCCGCGGCTGGTCGTGGTGCTCGGCGTGGCCGTGCACCTGGCCGCGGGCCGGGGCGCCGGTGTCGCGGTGCTGCAGGCCGTGACGGCCGCCTCCGCCGTCGTGCTCGCCCTGCTGGCGCCGACCGAGTTCGGCTTCGGGGTCGGCATGCTCGCGGCGCAGGCGGTGATCGCCGCCGCGGTGCTGGCCGACCTGCGGCGCCGGGTGTTCGGGGCGCGTCCGTGACCGAACCGCCCACCCGGTTCCTGCGCCCGGTGCGCCCGAACCGCACCAGCCGCCCCTCGCCCCGGCCGCGGGAGCCGATGCGGTTCACGCAGCCGCCCCCGCCGGGCACGCCCACCCGCTACATCCCGGCCTCCGGCAGGCTGGCTGCGCAGCCGAAGCCGGAACCGCCGTCGCGCGCGGTCGAGTCCCGGCCCCGCCTGGGCACCGGCGCCGGACGGCCCGCGTTCCTCGCCGACCCGTTCTTCGGTCCCGGCCTCGCCGGGGTCGCGGTGGTGCTGTGGATCATCGGGCTGCACCCGATCCCGCCCGAGTCGATCGGCGGGCTCGGGCTCGTGGCCGAACTGTCGGTGCCCACGCTGCTGTCCTACCCGCTGCTGGTCGCCGCGGTGGTGCTGGAACTGCTGCGGTACCGGCCGCGCACCTGGCTGCTGTCGCTCTACACGCTCGTCGGCGTGCTCGGCGTGTACGGGCTGCAGCCCGCGGTCGAGGAGGTCGCGCGGCTGCCGGTGGCCTGGCTGCACGCCGGGTTCGCCGACTACATCGCCACCCACGGCGACATCCTGCACGACTACGACGCGCGGTTCTCCTGGGCGGGGTTCTTCGCCCTGGTCGCGATGATCACGCGCGCGGCCGGGCTGCCGGACGCGATCCCGTTCCTGAACTGGGCGCCGGTGCTGCTGTCCGGGCTCGCGGTGCTCGGCGTGCGTGCGCTGGCCGTGTCCGCGCTGGGCAACCGCCGCGCGGCGTGGATCGCGCCGTGGCTCTATCTCGTGGCGAACTGGACCGAACAGGACTACTTCTCGCCGCAGGGCACGGCGATGGTCCTGATGCTCGCCGCGCTGACGCTGACCTTCCGGCACCTCGTGCGGCCCCGCCTCACCGAACCGGTCAAGGCGCGGCTGCGGGCCCGGCTCGCGCCGCGGTCCAGCCCGAAGGCGCGGCTGGTCGCGCAGGGCGCCGTGGTGCTCATCGGGCTCGCGCTCGCGCCCACCCACCAGCTGACCCCGTACGTGCTCGGGGTCCTGCTGCTGCTCCTGCTGGTGTTCGGGCGGCTGTGGCCGGCGTGGATGCCGTTCGTGGTCCTCGGCGGCGCGGTGGTGTGGTTCTCGCTGGGCGCGGCGGAGTTCTGGAGCGGCCAGCTGGTCCAGATGATCCTCAGCCCGCTCGGCGACGTCGGTTCCTCGGTGGACGAGGGCATCGTGGCCCGGTTCGCGGGCAGCCCGGGCAGGCTCGTGGTGCTCACCGTGCGCATCGGGATCACGCTGTTCGTCGCGGGCATGGCGGCCTACGGCATCTGGCTGCTGCGCCGCGACTCGCTGAAGTCGTGGCTGCTGCCCGCCCTGAGCGTCGCGCCGTTCGGGCTCGCCGTGGCCCAGCCCTACGGCGGCGAGGTGTTCATGCGCTGCTTCCTCTTCTCGCTGCCGGTGATGGCCCTGCCCGCATCGCTCGCGCTGGAGAAGGCCGTGACCGCCGCCCGCAGGCTGCGCTGGCGCAACCGGCCCGGGCACACGGTCCTCGCCGCCGGGGTGCCGTGGGTCGTGCTCACCGGCTTGCTCGCCTCGACGGTCACCGCGCGCGGCGGCAACGACGCCTACATCAGCTTCCACGCGAGCGACATCGCCGCCGCGAGCTGGGCGGTGCACGAGGCGCAGCCGGGGCAGCGGGTGGACTCGCTGGTCAACTCGGTGCCGCTGTCGTTCGCCCGGGTGGGCGAGGTGTCCCAGTTCGAGGTCGACGGCTACTGCGAAAACGTCATGGACGACATCCCCGCGCTGGTCGCCTGCCTGCGCCTGAAGGGCCCCGATTATCTTGTGCTCACCGAGCCGCAGTGGGCGTACCTGAAGATCTTCGAGCAGGTGCCCGACACCTACGGCGCCGACCTCGTGCGCGAGCTCGAGGCCACCGGGCTGTACCGCCTGGTGTTCGACGACCAGGGTTCGCTGGTGCTCGGCCGGACGACGCCCGCCGACAAGTTCGTGCAGGGCAGTGGCGGAGGGAACACGTGAACCAGACCCGGTCCCTGGGACGGCGGCTGAAGGACCAGGTGCACATCGAGCTGTGGTCGATGACCGTCGGGGCGATCGTGAACGGCCTGCTCGGCAGCGCGCTGGTGCCGCGGCCGCTCCGGCTGCTGGGCTACCGCGCGTTCGGCGCGCGCATCCACTCCGGGAACATCTTCCCGGGGCTGCGGATCCACGGCGCGCTGCGCAACGTCGAGATCGGCCGCCGCACGTTCCTCAACGCCGAGTGCTACCTGGAGTCGGTCGGCCCGATCACGATCGGCGCGGCCTGCCAGTTCGGGCCCCAGGTCATGATCATCACCTCGCACCACCCGACGCTGCCCGACGGCACGGTGTCCCGCGTCGCCGAGGCCAGGCCGGTCGTGATCGGCGACCGGGTGTGGGTGGGCGCGCGGGCCCAGATCCTGCCCGGCGTGCGCATCGCCGACGACGCGGTGATCGCCGCCGGCGCGGTGGTGGCGCGCGACTGCCCGGTACCCGGCGTCTACGCGGGGGTGCCCGCCCGCCTGGTGCGGCAGACGTCCGTCGTGGCGGAGCCGGCGTGAGCCAGGCCGACTTCATCACCCTGGTCACGGCGCTGTTCGGGGTGGCGTTGCTCGTCGTGCTCGTGGTGCGGACGGTGCTCAAGGAGATGGCGGTCGGCCGCCGGTCGACCGACACCGCCTCCGCGCGCACCGAACGGATCCGCACGCTGGACCTGGTGGCGGTGGGGCTCACCGTGCTCACCGCGATCGGCGCGATCTGGCGGATCGTGGTGGGCCTGACGTTGTGACCGGCTCAGCCCGGCAACCGGATCGCCAGCGGGGGCACCCGCACGCTGAGCCCGCCCGACCGGACCAGCCCGCTCTCGGGCCGCGGGTTGACCACGACCTCGCCGCCCGGCGCGCTGAACTGCAGCACGTCCGCGGGCCGCTGCACGTCGACCAGCCCCTCGCGCAACCGCGGCGCCAGCCAGGTCCACGCGGCGGTCAGGCTCGTCGGCCGCAGCACCTCCGCGCCGGGCCGCGCCGCCGACCACAGCGCGGCGTAGGGCAGGTCGTCGCTGGCTTCCGGTTGCCACAGCAGCATCGTGGCCGCACCCGCCTCGGCGGCCCGGGCCACCGCGTCCAGCGTGGCCACCGCCCGCGCCTGGTCCAGCGGCACAGGGTTCTCAGCACTCTCGGCGGTGGTCCGGGTCCCGGTGGGCGGGGGAGCGGTCTCCGGGTAGAACTCCGACCACCACACCGGCAGCCCGGTGAGGCTGTGCGCCCAGCGGGTCGCGTCGGCGTAGAGCTGGCTCGCCTTGTCCGGCGTGGTGATCAGGCCCTTGTCGCGGGTGCCGGTGGAGGCGTCCAGCGCGACGAAGTCGGCGCCGTGCTTGTGCTGGTTCCAGTACTCCACGACGTCCAGCGACCGCTGGTCGACCACGCCGTAGGGGCCGCGCATCTCGGACGGGTGGTCCGTGGCCGCAGCCGAGGACCAGGTGTTCAGCACGACGTACGGGCCGCCGATCAGCGCGTCCGGCCGCACCGCCTTCACCGCGTCGTAGACCTGGTTGTACAGGTCGGTGTAGCCCTTCGCGTCCCAGGCGCCGGCCTCGGCGTCCCAGAACCCCTTGAGCTCGTTCCACACCTGGAAGTACCTGACCTGCGGGTAGCGCTTCGCGACCGTCGCGGACAGGCGCGCGAAGTCGTCGAAGTGCGCGGGCAGCGGGGCGGTGGCCAGGTCGTCCCAGTCGGTCGTGCCGGGCGCGCCGCCCTTCATCCAGTCGGGCGCGCAGCACAGGGTGATCACCGGGGTGCCGCCGGTGCGCTCGATCAGGTCCATCCGCTCGTCCAGGCGGGACCAGTCGAAGCTGCCGGGCGCCGGCTCGGGGTTGCCCACGCCGAAGCCCATGATGTGCTGGTTCTGCAGCATCGGGGTGGCGCCGAGGATCTGTTCCCCGCTCGTGCGCTGCCCGGGTGTGAGCCACGAGTCGAGGCTGTACTGTGCGTGCGTCACGCCGAGTACGAGCCCATCCCCGGCGCCGGGCAGCAGCGTCACGGCCGGTGGCGCCGGGGGGGCGTCCCGATCAGCCGGAGGCCAGCCGCCGAACAGCCCCGCCACGAGCAGGGCCACCATCGCCAAGATCCCCACGCGTGCCAGCATGCGTGACCCATCACCGTTTTGCCTTTTCAGAGCTACACCCGGAAGGGGGAAAAGCAGTGAGCGCGGCCGCGGTCTCCGTGTGCGTCCCGGCCTACCAGTCCGGCCGGTACATCGCCGACACCGTCTCCAGTGTCCTTTCCCAGACCTTCGACGACTTCGAGCTCGTCGTACTGGACAACGCCTCGACCGACAAGACCCCGGACGTCCTGCGGGGCTTCACCGATCCGCGGCTCAAGGTGCTCCGCAACGACCGCGTGCTGCCGCTGGCGGAGAACTGGAACCGCGTCGTGGCCGAATCTAGCGGCCGCTTCGTGAAGCTGGTGTGCGCTGACGACCTGCTGCACCCCGACTGCCTGCGCCGCCAGTACGAGGTGCTGGCGACCGACCCGGCGATCGCGCTGGTGTGCGCGCGCCGCGACATGATCAACGAGACCGGCGAGGTGCTCGCCGCGAACCGGGGGCTGCGCGGGCTGATCGGCCGCCACGAGGCGAGCGCGGTGATCCGCAAGATCGTCCGGCACGGCGGCAACCCGCTCGGGGAGCCCGGCGGCGCGCTGTTCCGGCGCGCCCAGTTCGACGCGGTCGGCGGGTGGGACGCGCGCTGGAAGTTCCCGATGGACCTGGCGCTGTGGATCGGGCTGCTGGCCCACGGCGACTTCTTCGGCCAGCGGGAGTCGCTGGCGGCGTTCCGGATCGGGAGGGACTCCCTGTCGGCGCGGGCGCAGCGCGCGGAGTACGCCGAGCAGCGCGCGCTGTCCAAGGGGCTGGCCAGCGATCCGGTGTGGGGCGTGCGGCCGGTCGACCGGCTCGTCGGCGCGGCGATGGCGCCGGGCGCGCGGCTGCGGCGGCAGGCGTTGTTCCTGGTCGCCAGGCGACAGGGCGAGCGGGGCTAGATCAACCACCCGTACGGGGGGGCGATAAGTTGTCGCCGTGGTGCGTCGCGTAATCATCCTGGTCGCCTGCGTCGTACTCGTGGGTGTTGCGATCCTCGCCGTCCGGGTGACATCCGAGCGCTTCGACAACTCGGGCGAGCAGACCTCGCCGACCGTGGTCACCGAGGCGCCGAGCTCCGCCGTGATCACCCCGGAGCGGTCCGACGAGGCCGCGGTCAACTACGGCTGGCGGCTGACCGCGCAGGACGACTTCGACGGCCGCCGGGTCGACCGGACCAAGTGGAACATCTACGACGGGTTCAACCCGGTCTCCGGCGAGACGCTGAGCGAGAGCCAGTGCGTGGTGAAGGGCGGCACGCTCACCCTCGTCGGTGACGGCGACGCCACTGCCGCCACCTGCGGCATCGCGTGGCGCGAGGACCAGGCCTACGGCCGGTGGGAGGTGCGGGCGCGCTTCCCCGCGCCTGCCGACCACGACTTCAACCCGGTGCTGCTGCTGTGGCCGGAGAGCGACACCAACACCGACGGCGAGATCGATTTCGCCGAAATCTACGACCCCGCGCGCCAGTACGTGGAGAGCTGGCTCCACGGCCCGGGCAACGTCGACGCCGGCCACACGCGCAAGGACCTCGACATCACCCAGTGGCACAACTACGCCGTGGAGTGGCAGCCCGACCACGTCACCTGCTACATCGACGGCGTCGCGTGGGCGACCTACGGCAGGCCCGGCACCATCCCGAGCGTGCCGATGCACCTGGCCATCCAGCAGAACCACAACAAGCACAAGGCCGAGCCGCCGATCCGCAGCACGGCGGAGGTCGACTGGGTGCGCATCTACGAGTGACCATCCGCACACGGGAAATAGTCAAGCGCTCAACTAGGTTGTGAGGGAGCGAAGGCACAAGATCCGTCCCCCGGGAGTTCCCATGACTTCGACCGCCAGTCTCGCCGACGCCCTCCACGTGCCGCAGGACGTGCAGGACCTGCTGTTCCGCGAGGCGCGCACCGCGAACTCGTTCTCCGACGAGCCCGTCAGCGAGGAGCAGATCCAGGCGATCTACGACCTGGTGAAGTGGGCGCCGACGTCGATGAACACCCAGCCGCTGCGCGCGCTGGTGATCCGCACCGAGGAGGGCAAGCAGCGGCTGCTGCCGCACATGTCCGAGGGCAACCGCGCCAAGACCGCGAGCGCCCCGGTGACCGTCGTGCTGGCCGCCGACACCGACTTCCACGAGAACCTGCCCAAGACCTTCCCGCACAAGCCGGACGCGAAGGACCTCTTCGCCGACGAGACCGGCCGCGAGGGTTTCGCCCGCCTGAACTCACTGCTGCAGGTCGGCTACTTCATCATCGGCGTGCGCGCCGCCGGGCTGGCCGCCGGCCCGATGACCGGCTTCGACGCCGCCGGGGTCGACAAGGAGTTCTTCGCCGACCGCAACTGGAAGTCGCTGGTCGTGGTGAACGTCGGCAAGCCGGGTGAGAACCCGTGGTTCGACCGGCTGCCCCGCCTGGACTACGACGAGGTCGTCGAGACCGTCTGAAGTCCCTCGCGGAAGGCCGCGGGCGGGCGGCGGATAGCATCGGTGGGACATCACTTCGTTCGAAGGAGCCCATCGTGAACCAGCCGTCGTCCGCCGCAGCCGCACCCGCCAACAGCGTGGTGGTGCCGGCCGGGACCACGGCCGGAGCCGCGATCCGCGAGGCGGGCCTGCCGACCAAGGGGCCGGACGCGATCGTCGTCGTCCGCGACGCCGACGGGCGCCTGCGCGACCTGGCGTGGGCGCCCGAAGCGGACGCCTCCGTGGAGCCCGTCGCGGCGAACACCGAGGACGGCCGCAGCGTCATCCGCCACTCCGCGGCGCACGTGCTCGCCCAGGCCGTGCAGCAGCAGTTCCCGGAGGCCAAGCTCGGCATCGGCCCGCCCGTGAAGGACGGCTTCTATTACGACTTTCTCGTCGACAAGCCGTTCACCCCGGAGGACCTGCAGGCGCTGGAGAAGCGCATGAAGCAGATCATCAAGGGGGCGCAGCAGTTCTCCCGCCGCCGCTTCGACTCGGTCGACCAGGCGCGCGCGGAGCTGGCGGACGAGCCGTTCAAGCTCGAGCTCATCGACCTCAAGTCCGATGTGGACACCTCCGAGGTGATGGAGGTCGGCGGCGGTGAGCTGACGATCTACGACAACCTCGACCCGCGCACCAAGGAGCGCGTGTGGAGCGACCTGTGCCGCGGCCCGCACGTGCCCACCACGAAGTTCATCCCGGCAGTCAAGCTGACCCGCGTGGCCGCCGCGTACTGGCGCGGCAGCGAGAAGAACCCGCAGCTGCAGCGCATCTACGGCACCGCGTGGGAGTCGGCCGAGGCGCAGGACGCCTACCTGGAGCGGCTGGCCGAGGCGGAGCGCCGCGACCACCGCCGCCTCGGCGCGGAGCTGGACCTGTTCTCCTTCCCCGAGGAGATCGGCTCCGGCCTGCCGGTGTTCCACCCGAAGGGCGGCATCATCCGCCGCGAGCTGGAGAACTACTCGCGCCGCCGCCACGAGGAGTCCGGCTACGAGTTCGTCAACACCCCGCACATCACCAAGAGCGGGCTGTTCTACACCTCGGGCCACCTGCCCTACTACGCCGACACGATGTTCCCGCCGCTTCCCCTGGAGGGCGAGGAGTACTACCTCAAGGCGATGAACTGCCCGATGCACCACCTGATCTTCAAGTCGCGCGGGCGGTCCTACCGGGAGCTGCCGCTGCGGCTGTTCGAGTTCGGCACGGTGTACCGGTATGAGAAGTCCGGTGTGGTGCACGGCCTGACCCGCGTGCGCGGGCTGACGATGGACGACTCGCACATCTACTGCACCCAGGAGCAGATGCCGGGCGAGCTGCGGTCGCTGCTGCGGTTCGTGCTCGACCTGCTGGCCGACTACGGCCTGTCCGACTTCTACCTGGAGCTGTCCACCCGCGGCGACTCGGACAAGTTCATCGGCTCGGACGAGGAGTGGGAGGAGGCCACCGAGACGCTGCGGCAGGCCGCTGTCGACTCCGGCCTGGAGCTGGTGCCGGACCCGGGCGGCGCGGCCTACTACGGCCCGAAGATCTCGGTGCAGGCCAAGGACGCCATCGGCCGGTCCTGGCAGATGTCGACCATCCAGCTGGACTTCAACCACCCCAAGCGGTTCGAGCTGACCTACACCGCCGCCGACGGCAGCCGCAAGCAGCCGGTGGTCATCCACCGCGCGCTGTTCGGCTCGATCGAGCGGTTCTTCGGCGTGCTCACCGAGCACTACGCCGGCGCGTTCCCGGCGTGGCTGGCGCCGGTGCAGGTGGTCGGCATCCCGATCGCCGACGAGCACGCCGAGCACCTGCGCGGTGTGGAGAAGGCGTTGCGCGCCAAGGGGATCCGCGTCGAGGTGGACACCAGCGACGACCGGATGCAGAAGAAGATCCGCACCCACACCACGCAGAAGGTGCCGTTCATGGTGCTGGCAGGCGCCAAGGACGTGGAGGCGGGCGCGGTGTCGTTCCGGTTCCGGGACGGCAGCCAGATCAACGGGGTGCCGGTGGCCGACGCGGTGGAGGCCATCACGAGCTGGGTCGAGCGGAGGGAGAACAGCTCGCCGACGGCCGAGGCGCTGAAGGCGGTCCTGCCTTGACCGAGCCGGAGCTGGTGGGCCAGGACGGCGTCGGGGTGCCGGACGCGCTGCAGCGCCTGTGGACCCCGCACCGGCTCGCTTACGTGCAGGGGCAGGACAAGCCGGAGGGCGACGAGCCCGAGGGGTGCCCGTTCTGCCGCCTGCTCGGCATGGACGACGCCGACGCGCTGATCATCGCGCGGGGTGAGCACGTGTGGGCGGTGCTGAACCTGTACCCGTACAACCCGGGGCACCTGATGGTGCTGCCGTACCGGCACGTGGCGGACTACCCGGACCTGACGGTGGAGGAGACGCGGGAGCTGGCGGAGTTCACCCAGCACGCGATGAAGGTGGTGCGGTCGGTGTCCGGGGCGCACGGGTTCAACATCGGGATGAACCAGGGCGTGATCGCGGGCGCAGGCATCGCGGCGCACCTGCACCAGCACCTGGTGCCCCGCTGGGGCGGCGACGCGAACTTCATGCCGGTGATCGGCCAGACGAAGGTGCTGCCCCAGCTGCTCGGCGAGACGCGCGAGCTGCTCTCGGACGCCTGGAAACGGGTCCAGTAGCGCGAAAGGGTCCGGACGGAGTGCCCGTCCGGACCCTTTTCCCGACGAAGTTCTCAGGCCTGCAGGCCGGCTTCGATGTTCAGCTCGATCTTCACCTTGTCGCTCACCACGGCGGCCGGGATGGTGGCGCCGACGCCGAAGTCGCTGCGCTTGATCTCCGTGGTGGCGGAGATGCCGAACACCTTGGTGCCTTCGGCCATGCCGTCGGCGAAGCCGCCGACCTCGGCGGTCAGGGTGACCGGCCTGGTGACGCCGTGCAGGGTCAGCTCGCCGTCG
Source organism: Amycolatopsis methanolica 239 (assembly GCF_000739085.1). Taxonomy (NCBI): domain Bacteria; kingdom Bacillati; phylum Actinomycetota; class Actinomycetes; order Pseudonocardiales; family Pseudonocardiaceae; genus Amycolatopsis; species Amycolatopsis methanolica. The sequence goes on from NZ_CP009110.1 coordinate 2,984,874, forward strand.
ATGAAGTACTCGCCGTCCTCGGCGCGCACGCCCGTCGACACGAACTTCAGCGTCGGGAACTGCTCGACGTCCAGGAAGTCGGCGCCCTTCACGTGCGCGTCGCGGTCGGCGTTCTTCGTGTCGATGCTGTCGGCCTTGATGGTCGCGGTCACCTTCGAGTCCGCGAGGTTGGCGCCGGTCACGATCTCGCCCTCGACCTCGGCGAAGCGGCCGCGGACCTTGGACACACCCAGGTGGCGGACGACGAAGTCGACGTCGGAGTGCACCGAGTCGATGGTCCAGGTGCCCGCGATGTAGCCGGGGATCTCGGTCGTCGAAGCGGTCATGTGGTTGTCTCCTCACAACGAAGCTTGGTTGAGCCCTCAACCACACCCTAGCGAAGGGATGGTTGAGGGCTCAACTAGGGCTACTATGTGAGACATGTCCGAACCGCGATGGCTCAGCGAAGACGAACAGCGTGTGTGGCGCGCGTTCTCGGTCGCCGTCACCATGCTGCGCGGCCACGTGGATTCCCAGCTCCAGCGCGACGCCCGCATGCCGCACACCTACTACGAGGTCCTCGTCGTGCTGTCCGAGGCCCCCGGCCGCACGCTGCGGATGAGCGAGCTGGCCGAGAAGTGCCATTCGTCACGCAGCCGGCTCTCCCACGCGGTCGCCCGCCTGGAGGCCAACGGCTGGGTGCGCCGCGACAGCTGCGGCACCGACAAGCGCGGCTCGTTCGCGAAGCTGACCGACCGCGGCTTCGCCGCACTCGAAGCCGCAGCTCCCGGGCACGTCGAGGCCGTCCGCGAGGCCCTGTTCGACGCGCTCACCCCGGACCAGGTGCGGGCGCTGGGGGAGATCTCCGAGGCGATCCGCGACAAGCTCACGCCCCGCTGCGCCGAGGCCGTCGCGGCCGAGGAAGCCCGGCTGGACCGCCTCGCCTGAGCGCGCCCGGCGCCTTGGGCGCGCCGCGTCACCGGATCGTCGTAGCGGGTGGATAGGCTGCGGTCAGCAAACCGACCCCGCAGCCCCAGGTGGAACGCCGAGAGCGATGGACATGCCCGCCGATACCGCCACCCCCACGATCTGATGCTGAACATCTTCGCGCGAGCGTCCGTCTCGCGAGCCCTGGACCCGCTCGGCCACGCTCTGGTGCGGGCCGGGCTGACCCCGAACGCGATGACCATGATCGGCACGGCCGGCGCGATCGCCTGTGCCCTGGTGTTCTTCCCGAACGGGATGCTGCTCGCCGGGACGTTCACCGTGTGGGGCTTCGCGATGCTCGACCTGCTCGACGGCGCGATGGCCCGCGCCCGCGGCTACGGCACCCCGTTCGGCGCGACCCTCGACGCGACCTGCGACCGGCTCGCCGACGGCGCCCTGTTCGCCGGCATCGCGTGGTGGTGCTTCGCGGTCGAGCACAACCTGCGCGCCGCGGCGGCCTGCCTGATCTGCCTCGTGCTGGCGCAGGTGATCTCCTACATCAAGGCCCGCGCCGAGGCGGAGGGTCTCAAGGCCGACGGCGGACTGGTCGAACGCGCCGAGCGGCTGATCATCGCGCTCGTCGGCACCGGGCTGGAGGGCCTCGGGGTGCCGTTCGCCGTCGAGGGCACGCTGTGGCTGCTCGCCGCCGGCTCGATCGTCACCACGGTCCAGCGGATGCTGGCCGTCGCCGCCTCCGCCAGGGAGGCGGGCTGATGGGCCGGTTCGGCGAGCGGATGGCCGACTTCGGCTACGCGGCCGGCTGGAACGTGGTGCGCCGCCTGCCGGTGCCGCTGGCGAAGGCCGGTTTCGGGCTGGCCGCGGACTTCGCGGCCTGGCGCAAGGGCGCCGGCGTGCGGCAGTTGCGCCGCAACCTGGCCCGCGTCGTGCCGCAGGCCGACGAGACCGAACTCGACGAGCTGACCCGGCAGGCCGTGCGGTCCTACGCGCGCTACTGGCACGAGGCGTTCCGGCTGCCCACGATGGACGCGGACGGCATCCGGGCCCGGGTGGACGCGACGATCAGCGGCGTGGAGAACCTCGACGCCGCGCTCACCGAGGGCAACGGCGCCGTGGTCGCCTTGCCGCACAGCGGGAACTGGGACGTGCCGGGCATCTGGGCGGTCGGCCGGTACGGCCCGTTCACCACGGTCGTCGAACGGCTCAAGCCGGAGTCGCTGTTCCAGCGGTTCGTCGCCTACCGCGAGTCGCTGGGCTTCGAGATCCTGTCCGCGGACGGCGGCACCGGCTCGTTCCGGTTGCTGCTGCAGCGGTTGCGGGAGAACCGGGTGGTGTGCCTGATCGCCGACCGCGACCTGTCCGGCAGCGGGGTGCCGGTGTCGTTCTTCGGCGAGAAGACGAGCATGCCGGCCGGCCCGGCCCGGCTGGCCGCCAGCACGGGCGCCGCGCTGCTGCCGGTGGGCAGCTGGTTCACCGAGGACGGCTGGGGCATCCGCATCCATCCGCGCATCCGCGTCGCGCACCGCACCGAGGTGCCCGCGGCCACCCAGGCGCTGGCCGACGTCTTCGCCGGCGACATCGCCGCGCACCCGGCGGACTGGCACATGATGCAGAAGCTGTGGGCCGCAGATTTCGAGGAGGCGACCTTTTCGGCGGAGGAAGCGGCGTGAAGGTCGGGATCGTCTGCCCGTACTCCTTCGACGTCCCCGGCGGTGTCCAGGGGCACGTCACGGACCTGGCGCGCGCGTTGCGCGACCGCGGGCACGAGGTGTCGGTGCTGGCGCCCGCGGACGACGACGCCGACCTTCCCGACTTCGTCCACCCCGCGGGCAAGGCGCTCGGCATCCCGTACAACGGCTCGGTGGCCCGGCTTCAGTTCGGTCCGGTGTCCTACGCGCGGGTGCGGCGGTGGCTGCGTGAGGGCGGGTTCGACGTGCTGCACCTGCACGAGCCCGCCGCGCCGAGCCTGTCGCTGCTGGCGCTGAAGGTGGCCGACGGCCCGATCGTCGCGACGTTCCACACCTCCACGCCGCGGTCCCGGACGCTGTCGGCGTTCCAGCCGGTGCTGCGGCCGTTGCTGGAGAAGATCACCGCGCGCATCGCGGTGTCCGCGCTGGCGCGGCGGGTGCAGGTCGAGCACGCCGGTGGCGACGCGGTGGAGATCCCGAACGGCGTCGACGTCGAGTTCTTCTCCCGGGCCAAGCCGCTGGAGGGGTATCCGCGGGCCGGCGGCACGATCGGGTTCGTCGGCCGGTTCACCGAGCCGCGCAAGGGCATGGACGTGCTGCTGGAGGCCGCCCGCCGCCTGCTGCCGGAGTTCCCGGAGCTGCGGCTGCTCGTGGTGGGGCGCGGCGAGGCCGACGCGCTGCGCCGGATGGCGGGCCCGGAGCTGGCGCCGCACCTGGAGCTGCTCGGGCAGGTCGACGACGCCACGAAGGCGCGGGCGCTGCGCAGCGTGGACGTCTACTGCGCGCCCAACACCGGCGGCGAGAGCTTCGGGATGATCCTGACCGAGGCGATGGCGGCCGGGACGGCGGTGGCGGCGAGCAACCTCGACTCGTTCCGCCGGGTGCTCGACGACGGGCGCGCCGGGGCGCTGTTCACGACCGGCGACAGCGCGGCGCTGGCCGGCTGCCTGCGTGATCTGCTCGGCGACCCGGCGCGGCGGACGTCGCTGGCCGCCGCGGCGGGGGAGCGGGTCGCGATCTACGACTGGCCGGTCGTGGTGACGCAGGTGCTGCGGGTCTACGAGACGGCGATCGCCGCCGACCCGCGGCGGGTCAGTGCGGAGGACGCGCCGCTGTGAACTGGTTCGTGCTGGTCGTCGCGATCGTCGCGGCGATCGTCGTGCTCGGCGGGTTGTTCCTGGTCGCCACCGCCAACCGGCTGGACCGGCTGCACGTCCGGCTGGACGCCGGGTGGGCGGCGCTGGACGCGGCGCTGGCGCGGCGGGCGGTGGTGGCGCGCGCGGTGGCGGCCGTCGACGGCGCGGCGCCCGGCCTGCGTGAGGCGGCGGACATCGCGGAGAAGGCCCCGCGCGCCGAGCGGGAGGTCGCGGAGAACGAGCTGACCCGGCTGCTGGAGTCGGTCGACCGCGCCCGGCTGCCCGCGTCGCTGGCCGAGGAACTGGCCGACGCCGAGCACCGGGTGGTGATCGCGCGGCGCGTGCACAACGACGCGGTGCGGGACACGCTGGCGCTGCGACGGCGGCGGAAGGTGCGGTACTTCAAGCTGGCGGGCACCGCGCGGCAGCCGGAGTACTTCGAGATCGCGGAACCACCGGTGCCGGGCGCTTAGGATCCGCGTATGGCTACGGAAGACTCGGCGTGCGCGGTGGCGCACGGCGCGGATGATTCGCAGGCGGACACGCGGACGCTGGTCGCGGTGTTCGCCTCGCCGGTCGCGGAGTTCCTGCTGCGCTACGGCGAGGACCTCGGCTACCGGACGCTGCTGTTCGAACCGGACCCCGCCCGCGCGGTCCCGGGCGTGAAGGTGGCGGCCGAGTTGCCGGACCTGGACGCTGACACGGACGTCGTGGTGACCGACCACCACCGGCCCGAGCTGGGCGCCGCGCTGCGGGACGTGCTGGCGCGGCCGGTGCGCTGGGCTGGGGTGATGGGCAACCCGCGGCACGAAGGCCCGCACGTCGAGGCGTTGCGTTCGCTGGGCGTGGCCGAGGCCGACATCGCGCGGGTGCACCGGCCGATCGGCCTGGACATCGGCTCGCGCCGCCCGGCGGAGATCGCGATCGCGACGCTGGCCGGGCTGATCGCGGATCGCAACGGCCGCCCTGGTGGTTTCTTCGGCCGCTGAGGCCTCCGGCGGTTCCCTCCGCAGACCGCGTGCGCGGCGCTGGTGGGCGCGGGTGCCGCCTCCGGCTCACTCCCGGGCGGCTCGCACCGCGGCGCCGGCCGCGGCCACATCCAGGTCCACCACCACGAAATCGCCGTCCGGCCGGCCCCGCTCGGACACCGCGAGCCCGATCAGCGCCAGCTCGGCCGCGCGGTCGCGCAGCACCCACTGCTCCGGCGTCTCCGGCTCCACCGGGCCGGTCTCGTCGCGCTGCCAGGCGGCCACGGCGGCCTCGGCGAGCGCGCGGGGCAGCCGGACGGTGATCCGGTGCGCACCGATCGCCGTGCCGATCGCCGCCAGCACCGCCGCGTCCTCGTGGTAGCGCTTGCTGGTCATGCGGCGAGAATAGGCAACCCACCGCGGCCAGCGCCCGTGAATTTCAGGCGTGCGCCGCCACCAGGTTGTCCGGCATCGGGTCGTAGCGCGTGTGCCGCCGGGTGAACGTCGCCGTGCCGGAGCTCAGCGACCGCAGCTCCGTGGTGTACCGCAGCAGCTCGGTCGCGGGCACCTCGGCGCGGACGATGCTCCGCCCGCCGCTCACCGACTCCGTCCCCAGCACCCGGCCACGCCGCGAGGACAGGTCGCCGAGCACCGCGCCCAGGTACTCGTCGGGCACCCGGACGTCGACCTCGTCCAGCGGTTCGAGCAGCACCACCCGCCCGTTCGCGGCGGCCTCCTTCAGCGCCAGCGCGCCGGCGGTCTGGAACGCCGCGTCCGAGGAATCCACGCTGTGCGCCTTGCCGTCGACGAGCGTCACGCGCACGTCGACCACCGGGTAGCCGGCCACCAGCCCGCGTTGCAGCTGCGCCCGCACCCCCTTCTCCACACTCGGGATGAACTGGTGCGGCACGGCCCCGCCGACGATCCGGTCCACGAACTCGAACCCGGCGCCCCGCGGCAGCGGCTCGACCTCGATGTCGCACACCGCGTACTGGCCGTGCCCGCCGGACTGCTTCACGTGCCGCCCGTGCCCCTTCGCCGGCGCGGCGAAGGTCTCGCGCAGGCTCGTCTTCACCGGCTCGGTGTCCACCTCGGCCCCGCCTGCCCGCAGCCGGGACAGCACGACGTCCGCGTGCGCCTCGCCCATGCACCACAGGACCAGTTGCGCCGTCTCGGCATTGCGCTCCAGCCGCAGCGTCGGGTCGCCGGCCACCAGGCGGGACAGGTTGCGCGCCAGGGCGTCCTCGTCGCTGCGGTTGCGGGCTACGACGGCCACCGGCAAGAGCGGCTCCGGCATCGGCCACGGGCGCATCAGCAGCGGGTGCTCGGGGGAGGAGACGGTGTCGCCGGTCTCGGCCGACCCGACCTTCGTCAGCGCGCACAGGTCACCGGCGACGCAGTAGGGCACCTCGCGCAGGTTCGCGCCCAGCGGCGAGTACAGGTGCGCCACCCGCTCGTCGGTGTCGTGGTCCTCGTGGCCGCGTTCGGCCATGCCGTGCCCGGACACGTGCACCGGCCGCTCGGGCCGCAGCGTTCCGGAGAACACCCGGACGAGCGACACCCGCCCGACGTAGGAGTCGACCGCGGTGCGCACCACCTCGGCGGCCAGCGGCCCGTCCGGGTCGGTGCTCAGCTCGGGGTGCGGGGCGCCCTCGGGCGTGGTGACCGGCGGCAGCTTGTGCTCCAGCGGTGACGGGAAGGCGCGGACGATGCCGTCGAGCACCTCGGCCAGCCCCACGCCGGTGGCCGCGCACACCGGGATCACCGGGTGGAAGGACCCGCGGGCCACGGCCGTCTCCAGGTCCGAGACCAGCGTGTCCTCGCTGATCTCCTCGCCCGCGAGGTAGCGGTCCATCAGGGTTTCGTCCTCGCTCTCGGCGATGATGCCCTCGATCAGCTCGTTGCGCGCCTCGGTCAGCCGCTCCAGGTCCGCGGGCGACGGTTCGCCGAGGCGCGGCAGGAAGCCGTCCGAGTAGTCGTACAGCCGGCGCGTGATCAGCCCGACCAGGCCCGGCTCCGGGCCGCTCGCGGGCAGGTACAGCGGCAGCACGCCGGCGCCGAACGCGTCCTGGCACGCGGCGATCTCACCCTCGGGGTCAGCGCGGTGGTGGTCGAGGCGGGAGACGATCACGGCGCGCGGCATGCCCACCGCGGCGCACTCCTCCCAGATGGCCACCGTCGCCGGGTCGACGCCCTCGGCCGAGCACACCACGAACAACGCGGCGTCGGCGGCACGCAGACCGGCCCGCAGCTCGCCCACGAAGTCGGCGTAGCCGGGGGTGTCGATCAGGTTGATCTTGTGCCCGTCGTGCGTCACCGGCGCGACGGAGAGCCCGACCGAGCGCTGCTGGCGCACGGCCGCCGGGTCGTGGTCGCAGACCGTGGTGCCCTCCACAACGGAACCGGCCCTGGTCACGGTGCCGGACACCGTGAGCAGGGCCTCGGTGAGGGTGGTCTTGCCGGAGCCGGACGGACCGACCAGGACCACGTTGCGAACCTTGACCGGGTCGTCTACAGCGACCGCGGCTCCGGCATCGACGGTGCGGGCTTGTTTGTCGGCCATGACGGGCTCCCCGGGGACGACGCTGTCGAAAGGTGTGTCCTCGATCACACACCCGGCGAGCATGGTCCGGCAACCCCGCGCGGACAGGTTGTGCCCGCGGGGCGAAAGTGGACTGCTGAAATCGCGGCGAACTGGCCTGGGGGAGCGGTCCACCGGAACCTAGACTGGACACCGAACCCCCTCTGTGTTTCGTGAAAGGCGTTCTGTCGTGTCCGAAGTTCAGTCCAGCAGTTCCGCCACGCCCGAAACGGGCACCGCGCGCGTCAAGCGCGGCATGGCCGAGATGCTCAAGGGCGGCGTGATCATGGACGTCGTCACCCCCGAGCAGGCCAAGATCGCCGAGGATGCCGGCGCGGTGGCCGTGATGGCGCTCGAGCGCGTGCCCGCCGACATCCGCGCGCAGGGCGGGGTGGCGCGGATGAGCGACCCGGACCTCATCGAGGGCATCATCGACACGGTCTCCATCCCGGTGATGGCCAAGGCGCGGATCGGCCACTTCGTCGAGGCGCAGGTGCTCCAGGCGCTCGGTGTCGACTACATCGACGAGTCCGAGGTGCTCACCCCCGCCGATTACGCCAACCACATCGACAAGTGGGCCTTCACGGTGCCGTTCGTGTGCGGGGCGACGAACCTGGGCGAGGCCCTGCGCCGCATCAACGAGGGCGCGGCCATGATCCGCTCCAAGGGCGAGGCGGGCACCGGCGACGTGTCCAACGCGACTACCCACATGCGCAAGATCCGCGCCGAGATCCGGCGGCTCACGTCGTTGCCGGAGGACGAGCTGTACGTGGCGGCCAAGGAGCTGCAGGCGCCCTACGAGCTGGTTCGTGAGGTGGCGGAGAAGGGCAAGCTGCCGGTCGTGCTGTTCACCGCGGGCGGCATCGCGACCCCGGCCGACGCCGCGATGATGATGCAGCTCGGCGCCGAGGGCGTGTTCGTCGGCTCCGGCATCTTCAAGTCCGGCGACCCCGCCAAGCGCGCCGAGGCGATCGTCAAGGCCACCACGTTCCATGACGACCCGGACGTGATCGCGAAGGTGTCGCGCGGCCTTGGCGAGGCGATGGTCGGCATCAACGTGGACGACGTGCCGGAGCCGCACCGGCTCGCCGAGCGCGGCTGGTAGTTCTCGGCGCGGGGGCCGGTCGCGTGGGCGCGACCGGCCCCCGTTGCGCGGTCGTACAGTGGTTTTCGACGTGTTCCAGGAGGTCAGGTGTCCGCGGTACCGGTGATCGGCGTTCTCGCGCTGCAGGGGGACGTGCGGGAGCACGCCGCCATGGTCGAGAGCGCGGGCGGGCGCGCCGTCGCCGTCCGGCGCGAGTCCGAGCTGGCCGCCGTCGACGGGCTCGTCCTGCCCGGCGGCGAGTCCACCACCATGTCGCGCCTGCTCGAGACGTTCGAGCTGCTCGGCCCGCTCCGCGAGCGGCTGGCCGCGGGACTGCCCGCCTTCGGCTCGTGCGCGGGCATGATCCTGCTCGCGAAGCAGGCCCTGGACGGCCGTCCCGACCAGCACCAGCTCGGCGCGCTGGACGTGATCGTCCGGCGCAACGCCTTCGGCCGCCAGGTGGACTCCTTCGAGGAGGACCTGGCCTTCGCGGCGCTCCCCGGCGGCCCCCTGCACGCGGTCTTCATCCGCGCCCCGTGGGTGGAAAAAGCAGGCGACGGGGTCGAGGTGCTGGCCACGGTGCCCGGCGCCGACGGCACCGGCGCTAGGATCGTCGCGGTCCGGCAGGGGCCGGTGCTCGCCACGGCCTTCCACCCGGAGCTGACCGGTGACGATCGGGTCCATCGCCTGTTCGTGGAGATGGTGCGGGACGCGGCGACGACGAGCGAGACGGAGGAGAGATGAGCGGCCACTCCAAGTGGGCCACCACGAAGCACAAGAAGGCCGCCCTCGACGCCAAGCGTGGCAAGCTGTTCGCGAGACTCATCAAGAACATCGAGGTCGCCGCGCGGACCGGCGGGGGCGATCCCGAGGGCAACCCGACCCTCTACGACGCCATCCAGAAGGCGAAGAAGAACTCGGTCCCGCAGGACAACATCGAGCGCGCCCGCAAGCGCGGCGCCGGTGAGGAAGCGGGCGGCGCGGACTGGCAGACGATCAACTACGAGGGCTACGGCCCCAACGGCGTCGCCGTGCTGATCGAGTGCCTGACCGACAACCGCAACCGCGCGGCAGGCGAGGTGCGCACCGCGCTGACCCGCAACGGCGGCTCGCTCGCCGACCCGGGCTCGGTGTCGTACCTGTTCAACCGCAAGGGCGTGGTGATCATGCCCAAGAACGACCTGTCCGAGGACGACGTCCTGATGGCCGTCCTCGACGCGGGCGCGGAGGAGGTCAACGACCTCGGCGACAACTTCGAGATCGTCTCCGAGGCCACCGACCTGGTCAACGTCCGCAAGGCGCTGCAGGACGCCGGATACGACTACGAGTCGGCCGATCCGACGTTCCTGCCGTCGGTCAGCGTCCCGCTGGACGCCGAGGGCGCCAAGAAGGTCTTCCGGCTGATCGACGCGCTGGAGGACTGCGACGACGTCCAGAACGTGTACGCCAACTTCGACGTTTCCGACGAGGTGCTCGAAGAGGTCAGCGCGTGACGGGAACGTGTACGCCCTGCGTCGAATTCCATGTTTCCGACGAGGTGTTCGAAGAGGTCGGCGCGTAACACCGTACTTCCCAAGGCCCTCCGGTGCGCCCGCACCGGAGGGCCTTGGCGTGCAACGGGAATTTTCCACCACCGGGGGCTGTCCCGCCGCCGCCGGCGTACGGCAGAATGCCGCCCGTGACCGAGACCCTCGTGCCCGAAGAATCCGACCTCCTCGAGTGGATCGTCAACCAGGCCGAGACCCGCGGCAACGCGGTGATCTCCGTGGCGGCCGACGATTCCGGCGCGGGGTACGCGTTCACGGCGTGCGTGTGGGCGCTGCACGAGGTCCCCGAGGCCGTCGTCGTCGGGCTGCCCGAGCAGATGGCGCCGATCCTGCTCGACGCGTACGTGGACCGCGCCGCCAACGGCGAGGAGTTCGTGCCGGGCAAGGTCTACGACGACTTCTTCGAGGGCGTGCCGGTCACCTTCGAGCGCGTCGCCAAGGGCCACTACCTCGAGTACCTCGGCAGCGCGTTCCTCGTCTACCCGGACGGCGACTTCCCCGCGCTGCAGATCATCGTCGCCACGCCGGACGGGCACTGGCCGTGGAGCGCGGACGCGCCGGAGGGGTTCGCCGACTGGCAGCCGGTGCTGACCGAGAGCGGCGCGCCGGAGAGCTGGACCCCGGGCGTCGACGGTCCATAAAGGACGATCATCGGCCCCGGCGCGTCCTGCCGGGCGCGCGCCGCGTGGCGCGGTAGCCTCACCTCGAACGCGTGTTCGGCGGCAGGAGGGTGATCGGTGCGAGTGCTCGGCGTGGACCCCGGACTGACCCGGTGCGGGCTCGGCGTGGTGGACGGGGGGACCGGCCGCACCGTCAGCTGCGTCGCGGTGGACGTCGTCCGCACGCCGGTCGACGACACGCTGGAACGGCGCCTGCTCGCGGTCTCCGACGCCGTCGAGCACTGGCTGGACACCTACCGTCCGGAGGCGGTCGCCGTCGAGCGCGTCTTCAGCCAGCACAACGTGCGCACCGCGATGGGCACCGCGCAGGCCGGGGGAGTCGTGGCGCTGGCCGCCGCCCGCCGCGGGCTGCCGGTCGTCTTCCACACCCCGAGCGAGGTCAAGGCCGCCGTCACCGGCAGCGGCCGCGCGGACAAGGCGCAGGTCACCGGCATGGTCACCCGGCTGCTCGGGCTCGCGCAGGCGCCGCGCCCGGCCGACGCGGCCGACGCGCTCGCGCTGGCCATCTGCCACCTGTGGCGCCAGCCGATGCGCGACCGGCTCGCCGAAGCCGAGGCGCGCGCGGCCGAACTCGCCCGCGCGCACAAGGCCCGGCTCGCCGCGGCGGCGAAGTCGGCAGGCACCGTGGCGGCGGTGGCGCCCCGCCGGGCGAACACGCGGACACCAGGGAAGGGAGTGCGGGGATGATCTCCTCGGTCCGGGGCGAGGTGCTTTCGGTCGGGCTCGACCACGTCGTGGTGGAGGTCGGCGGGGTCGGCCTCGCGGTGCAGGCCACGCCGTCGACGCTGGCCACGCTGCGGCGCGGCGAAGAGGTCCGCCTCTACACGTCGCTCGTCGTGCGCGAGGACTCGCTGACGCTGTTCGGCTTCGCCGACGCCGAGGCCCGCGAGCTGTTCGGGCTGCTGCAGACCGTCTCCGGCATCGGGCCGCGGCTGGCGCTGGCGGCGCTGGCCGTGCTCGACCCGGACAAGCTGCGCACGGCGCTCGCCGAAGGCAACATCACCGTGCTCACCCAGGTGCCGGGCATCGGCCGCAAAGGTGCCGAGCGGCTCACCCTGGAACTGCGGGACAAGGTCACCGCGGCCGGCGGGAGTGCCGAGGCCGCCGCGGCACCGGCGGCGGGCGCGGTGCGCGCCGAGGTCGTCGAGGCGCTCACCGGCCTCGGCTTCCCCGCCAAGCAGGCCGAGCAGGCCGTGGAGAAGGTGCTGGCCGCCGGCGGCGCCGACACCACCCCGGCCGTGCTGCGCGCCGCGCTGAGCACCCTCGGGCGCAAGTGAGGCTGCTGACGCGTGCACGATGAAGAGGTGACCGAGCACCCGGCGGACGAGACCCTCTCCGCGCTGCCCCAGCTGGGCGAGCGCGAGATGGAGACGACGCTGCGCCCGAGCAGGCTGAGCGAGTTCATCGGCCAGCCGCGCGTGCGCGAGCAGCTGGAACTGGTGCTGGAGAGCGCCCGGCGGCGCGGCGTGCCGCCGGACCACGTCCTGCTGTCCGGCCCGCCCGGCCTGGGCAAGACGAGCCTCGCGATGATCGTCGCGGCCGAGCTGGACGCCTCGATCCGCATCACCTCTGGCCCGGCGCTGGAACGCGCCGGCGACCTCGCCGCGATGCTGTCCAACCTCGCCGAGGGCGACGTGCTGTTCATCGACGAGATCCACCGGATCGCGCGCCCCGCCGAGGAGATGCTCTACCTGGCGATGGAGGACTTCCGCGTCGACGTGGTCGTCGGCAAGGGCCCGGGCGCCACCAGCATCCCGCTGGAGATCGCGCCGTTCACCCTGGTCGGCGCCACCACCCGCTCCGGTGCGCTGACCGGCCCGCTGCGCGACCGGTTCGGCTTCACCGGCCAGATGGAGTTCTACGCCGACCACGAGCTCGACCAGGTGGTCCGCCGCTCGGCGAAGATCCTGGACATCGAGATCGACGCCGAGGGCAGCGCGGAGATCGCCCGCCGCTCGCGCGGCACGCCCCGCATCGCCAACCGGCTGCTGCGCCGCGTCCGCGACTACGCCGAGGTCCGCGAGGACGGCAAGGTCACCCTCGCCGTCGCCCGCGCCGCGCTGGCCGTCTACGACGTCGACGAGCTTGGCCTGGACCGGCTGGACCGCGCGGTGCTGTCGGCGCTGGTGCACTCCTTCGGCGGCGGTCCGGTCGGGGTGTCCACCCTCGCCGTCGCCGTCGGCGAGGAACCGGCGACGGTCGAGGAAGTCTGCGAGCCCTACCTGGTGCGCGCGGGTATGCTCGCGCGCACTCCGCGTGGCCGGGTGGCGACGGCGAGTGCCTGGGAGCACCTGGGGCTGCGCCCCCCGCCCCGCCCGGACCAGGCAGGGCCTACCCTGTTCGACTAACCGGGTGCTGGCCTGGCCAGTGGTGCCTGGCACACTCGAAAGAGCACATCCGGACAAATTGGTGAGCGGCCGGGCGTCGCACACCGAATGGAGAATCATGGAACAGCTTTTCCTGCCGTTGCTGCTCATGCTCGTCGTGGCGATCCCGCTGGTGATGGGCACCCGGAAGCAGAAGCGTGCTGTGCAGGAGCAGCAGAAGCTGCAGAGCAGCCTGTCCGAGGGCGACCGGGTGATGACCACCTCCGGCCTGTACGGCACGGTGGCGGACACCAGCAGCGACACCACGATCGACATCGAGATCGCGCCCGGCGTCGTGACGACGTGGCTGCGCCAGGCGGTGCGCGAGAAGGTCGCGCCCGAGGTGGCCGACGAGGTCGAGACCGACGAGGACGACGCGGCCGAGACCGCCGAGGTCACCGAGACGGTCGAGGCGCCCAGGGCCGAGGCCGGCGAGAAGGCCGTTGCTCCGTCGCTGGAGAGCGAGAAGAAGTAGCCCAACGGAGGGCAACACCCCGGCGTCCGGTGGTGACGCCGGGGTCAACGCCGCGTTCACAACGCGGCGAGTAGTGTCTGCGTACCGCCGCGTAGGCGGCACGAACCCCGCGTAGCTGACCGTCGAGGAGAACGACCACCGTGGCACCACCGGCCGGGCGGATCCGCCCGGGACGCTATCTCGGCTTCTTCGTCCTGATCGTGGTCGTGCTCTACGCCCTGGTGTTCTTCACCGGCGGCGGGAAGCCCACGCCGAAGCTGGGCATCGACCTGCAGGGCGGCACCCGGGTGACGCTGAGCGCGCGCACCCCGGACGGCTCCGCGCCCTCGCGCGAGTCGCTCAACCAGGCGCGCCAGATCATCGAGACCCGCGTGAACGGGATCGGGGTCAGCGGCACCGAGGTGGTCCTCGACGGCAACAACATCGTGATCACCGTCCCCGGCGAGCAGGGCGACCAGGCCAAGAAGCTCGGCCAGACCGCCCAGCTCGGCTTCCGCAAGGTGATCGACGCGCAGCCGGTGACCACCCCGCCGGTCGCGCCGCCGCCCGGTCAGGCCGACGACCCGGCCGCGATCCAGGAGGCCAAGGCCGCCCGCCAGGCCGCGGACCTGGTCACCGGCACCGGCGACTCGCTCGCCGCGGGGCCGAACGCGTCCGCCGCGCTGGCCGCGTTCACCTGCTCCACGCAGGACCCGCTGCGCGGCAACGACGACCCGAACCTGCCGCTGCTCACCTGCGACCAGGCCGGCACGGAGAAGTATCTGCTCGGCCCGGTGTTCCTGAAGGGCACCGAGATCGACAACGCGGTGTCCTCGTCGCCGGCGCAGAACAAGCCGCAGTGGACCGTCGACCTCACCTTCAAGTCCGAGGGCCGCCAGGTCTGGGCCGACTTCACCACGGCCAACATCGGCCAGCGCGCCGCGTTCGTGCTCGACACGCAGGTCGTGTCCGCGCCGACCATCCAGAGCGCGATCCTCGACGGCAACACCCAGATCAGCGGCAACTTCACGCAGGCGCAGACCAAGGACCTCGCCGACGTCCTGAAGTACGGCTCGCTGCCGCTGTCGTTCACCTCCTCCGACGCCACCACCGTATCGGCCACACTCGGCCTCGCCTCGCTCGAGGCGGGCCTGATCGCCGGCGGCATCGGCCTCGCGCTGGTGTTCATCTACTGCCTGGTCTACTACCGCCTGCTCGGGGTGCTCACGGTCGTCTCGCTGGCGTTGTCCGGCCTGATCGTCTACGCGGTGCTGGTCCTGCTCGGGCGGTGGATCAACTTCACGCTCGACCTGGCGGGCGTCGCCGGGTTCATCATCGCGATCGGTGTCACCGCGGACTCGTTCGTGGTGTTCTTCGAACGGCTCAAGGACGAGATCCGCGAGGGCGGCCGCAGCTTCCGCTCCGCGGTGCCGCGCGGCTGGGTGCGCGCCCGCCGCACGATCCTGGCCTCGGACGCGGTCATGTTCCTCGCCTCCGCGGTGCTCTACGCCATCGCGGTGGGCGACGTCCAGGGCTTCGCGTTCACCCTCGGCATGTCGACCGTGCTCGACCTGATCGTGGTGTTCCTCGTGACGCACCCGCTGGTCGCGCTGGCGTCGAGGTCGAAGTTCCTGTCCCAGCCGAAGCTCACCGGCCTCGGCGGCGTGCAGACGCTGGCCGCGGAGCGCCGGTCCGCGCGCAAGGTGCCCGCCGGCGCGGGCGCGAAGGAGTCCTGACGTGGCAGACGAGCTGAACACCGAGAGCACGGACGCCGCGCCGGCCACGAAGAAGGCCGGGCGGGAGAGCGTCTTCCACCGCCTCTACGTCGGCACCGGCGCCTTCGACATCGTCGGCAAGCGCAAGCGCTGGTACATCTTCTTCGCGGTCCTGGTCCTGGTGTGCATCGCCTCGATCGGCATCAAGGGCTTCAACCTCGGCATCGAGTTCGAGGGCGGCACCCAGATCCAGATGCCGGCGCGCGGCGCGAACGGCCCGATCACCGCCGACGAGGCCAAGCAGGCGTTCGCCGACGCGCTCGGCCAGCAGGCCGACTCGGCGCAGACGGTCGGCGTCGGCGACGCGGCCACCGTCGAGCTGCGGTCGGACACCCTCGACGCCGACCAGGTCGCCAAGGTCAAGCAGACCCTGTTCGACCAGCTCCAGCCGATCGGCGGCAACGGCCAGCCGAGCGTGCAGGCCATCAGCGACAGCGCGGTCAGCGCGTCCTGGGGCCAGGAGATCTCGCAGCAGGCGCTGATCGCGCTCGCCGTGTTCATGGTCCTGGTGACCGTGTTCCTGGCGGTCTACTTCGAGCGCTGGATGGCGGTCACCGCGCTCATCGCGCTGGTGCACGACATCGTCGTCACCGCGGGCATCTACTCGCTCGTCGGGTTCGAGGTCACGCCGGCGACGGTGATCGGCCTGCTGACCATCCTCGGGTTCTCCCTCTACGACACCGTGGTGGTGTTCGACAAGGTCAAGGAGAACACCCGCGGCATCCTCGGCCTGACGCGCCGCACCTACGCCGAGACCGCGAACCTGGCGCTGAACCAGACGCTGATGCGCTCGATCAACACCTCGGTCATCGCGCTGCTGCCGGTGCTGGGCCTGCTGGTCGTCGGCTACATCCTGCTCGGGTCCGGCACGCTGCAGGACCTCGCGCTGGTGCAGCTGAGCGGCATGCTCGCCGGCGTGCTGTCGTCGCTGTTCCTGGCGACCCCGCTGCTGGTGGACTTCAAGATGCGCGACCCGAGGTACAAGCAGCAGGCCGAGCGGGTCCGCGCGCGCCGCGCCAACCAGGCCCGCAAGGCCGCCGAGCGCGAGGCCGACTTCGACGCGAGCGACGACGAGGCGCTGGACGCCGAGCTGCGCAAGGAGAAGGCCTACGCGGCGGCCGCGAGCATCCCGGCCCGCACCCCGAAGTCGCAGCC
The DNA here is from genome assembly GCF_000739085.1 of Amycolatopsis methanolica 239. Lineage (NCBI taxonomy): Bacteria > Bacillati > Actinomycetota > Actinomycetes > Pseudonocardiales > Pseudonocardiaceae > Amycolatopsis > Amycolatopsis methanolica. Next base: position 3,001,232 of record NZ_CP009110.1, read on the forward strand.
GCGGCGCGGGCGGCCGTCGGGCAAGCGGAAGCGCTGACGTGGACCTGGAGCGTGCGCTCGGCCTGATCGCCGAGGTGCCGGACTTCCCGGAGCCCGGTGTGCTGTTCCGGGACCTGTCGCCGCTGTTCGCCGACGCGGACGGGTTCGCGGCGGTGATCGACGCGCTGGCGGCGACGGTCGACCCGGGCACTGACGTGCTGGCCGCGGTCGAGGCGCGCGGGTTCCTGCTCGCCGCGGCCGTCGGCTACGCCCGCGGGATGGGTGTCGTCCTGGTGCGCAAGCCCGGGAAGCTGCCCAACGTGGCCGGGCGGGTGGACTACGCCCTGGAGTACGGCTCGGCGACCCTGGAGCTGCCGTCCGGCGTGGTGCGGCCGGGGCAGCGGGCCGTGGTGCTCGACGACGTGCTCGCCACCGGCGGCACCGTCGCCGCGGCCTGTGAGCTGCTGGAGAAGGCCGGCGCTACGGTCACCGGCGTGTCCGTGGTGATGGAGCTGGCCGCCCTCGACGGGCGGTCGGCGCTGAGTGGCCGGAAGGTCAGCTCGCTCCTGGTCACCTGACCGTTCGGCGCGCGAGCGCGGCGGTCGGCGCGGCTGGGAACAACGAGGTGGCCCGCCGGGGTTACGCTTGGTGCTCTGAAGGCCGCGCGATCAGCAGGAGGTGGGCTTGAGCCAGGAGCTCGAAAGCCCGGCGCCCGCCCGGGAGACCGCCGACAACCGCGGCACGCAGCCGCAGGGCGTCACCAGGGCACCGTCCGCCACGCGGCGGGTCCGCGCCCGGCTCGCGCGGCGGATCACCGCTCAGCGCGCCGCGCCGGTGAAGCAGGTGCTGGAGCCGCTCGCCGCGATCCACCGCGACCTGCACCCGAACGCCGACCTGAGCCTCCTGCAGCGCGCCTACGACGTCGCCGAGGAGCTGCACCGCCACCAGCGGCGCAAGTCCGGCGACCCGTACATCACGCACCCGCTCGCGGTGGCGACCATCCTCGCCGAGCTGGGCATGGACACCACCACGCTGGTCGCCGCGCTGCTGCACGACACGGTCGAGGACACCGGCTACTCGGTGGAGCAGCTGACCGCCGACTTCGGCGACAAGGTCGCCCAGCTCGTCGACGGCGTGACCAAGCTGGACAAGGTGAAGCTCGGCACGGCGGCCGAGGCCGAGACCATCCGCAAGATGGTCATCGCGATGGCCCGCGATCCGCGCGTGCTGGTCATCAAGCTCGCCGACCGGCTGCACAACATGCGCACCATGCGGTTCCTGCCGCCGGAGAAGCAGGTCCGCAAGGCCAAGGAGACCCTGGAGGTGCTGGCCCCGCTGGCGCACCGGCTGGGCATGGCCACCGTCAAGTGGGAGCTGGAGGACCTCGCGTTCGCGATCCTGCAGCCCAAGAAGTACGACGAGATCGTCCGCCTGGTCGCCGACCGGGCCCCGTCGCGGGACATCTACCTGCGCAAGGTGATCGACGAGCTGACCGGCGCGCTCGGCGGCTCCCGCATCACCGCGAAGGTCGAGGGGCGGCCCAAGCACTACTACTCGATCCACCAGAAGATGATCGTCCGCGGCCGGGACCTCGACGACATCCACGACCTGGTGGGCGTGCGGATCCTCGTCGAGGACGTGCGCGACTGCTACGCCGCCATGGGTGTCGTGCACGCGCTGTGGCAGCCGATGCCGGGCCGGTTCAAGGACTACATCGCCCAGCCGCGGTTCGGCGTGTACCAGTCGCTGCACACCACGGTGATCGGCCCCGACGGCAAGCCCCTCGAGGTGCAGATCCGCACCTACGAGATGCACCACACGGCCGAGTACGGCATCGCGGCGCACTGGCGGTACAAGGAAACCAAGGGCACCCACCACGGCACCGCGGTCGACATCGACGAGATGGCGTGGATGCGGCAGCTGCTCGACTGGCAGCGGGAGGCCGCGGACCCCGGCGAGTTCCTCGACTCGCTGCGCTACGAACTGGCCGCCCGCGAGATCTTCGTGTTCACGCCCAAGGGCGACGTGGTGACGCTGCCCGTCGGCGGCACGCCGGTGGACTTCGCCTACGCCGTGCACACCGAAGTCGGGCACCGGTGCATCGGCGCGCGCGTCAACGGCCGCCTGGTGGCGCTGGAACGCAAACTGGAGAACGGCGACGTCGTCGAGATCTTCACCTCCAAGGCGGAGAACTCCGGGCCGAGCCGCGACTGGCTGACGTTCGCCAAGTCGCCCAAGGCGCGCGCCAAGATCCGCCAGTGGTTCGCCAAGGAACGCCGCGACGAGGCGATCGACGCCGGCAAGGACGCGATCACCAAGGAGGTCCGCAAGGTCGGCCTCCCGTTGCAGCGCCTGGTGTCCGCGGAGGCGATGGGCGCGCTGGCGGCCGAGCTGCACCACCCGGACATCAGCTCGCTGTACGCGGCGGTGGGCGAGAGCCACGTCAGCGCGAAGCACGTCGTGCAGCGGCTGGTGGCGCTGATCGGTGGCGTCGAGGAGGCCGAGGACGAGCTCGCGGCCCGGTCCACGCCGTCCACGGTCACCCGGCGCCGCGCGGCCAACGACGTGGGTGTCGTGGTCAAGGACGCCACCGACGTGTGGACCAAGCTGGCGCGCTGCTGCACCCCGGTGCCCGGCGACGAGATCCTCGGTTTCGTCACCCGCGGCGGCGGCGTCAGCGTGCACCGCACGGACTGCACGAACGCCGAGGACCTGCGCGCACAGCCCGAGCGGCTGGTCGAAGTGGAGTGGGCGCCGTCCGCGAACTCGGTCTTCCTGGTGTCCATCCAGGTCGAGGCGCTGGACAGGCACCGCCTGCTGTCCGACGTGACGAAGGTGCTGGCCGATGAGAAGGTGAACATCCTGTCCGCCTCGGTGCAGACGTCGCGCGACCGGGTGGCGGTCAGCCGGTTCACCTTCGAAATGGGCGACCCCAAGCACCTGGGCCACGTGCTCAAGGTGGTGCGCGGCGTGGAGGGCGTCTACGACGTGTACCGCGTGACGTCGGCTTCCTAGGGCATCCGGGCGGTCAACCGAGGGTGAGCACGAAGCCGAGCGTCGACGCTTCGTCCTCGGTCGCCCAGAGAACGCGTAGTCGCCGCAGCCTGCGCTGGGTGGTTGCGCCGACTCGACGCGGTGGCCGGTGGCGAGGACGCGGGCTCCACTGTGGATGCGCCGCCGCCCGCGGGTGGACGCGCCCGAGGCTGCGCCGTTGTGAGTGAAGGCCCTGCCTACCCCGATCTCGGATCGGGAGGCGACTCGCGTGGAGTTTGAACATTGTTAGCGATGCCCGGCGGGGCTGCCCCGCCGGGGTGAGAGCCACTGTCGGCCCGCGGTGGTGTGGCTCACGGCGCTCGCCCGGGCGTGCCCTCTAGTGTCGGCTCATGACAGCTGGGCTGGAGTTCGCGCGCGACGGGGATGTGGCCACCCTCACCTTCGCGCGGCCGGAGAAGAAGAACGCGATTTCCCACGACATGTGGGCGGCCATTCCGGACGTCGTCGCCGAGGTGGAGGGCGATCCGGGGCTCAAGGTGCTCGTCCTGACCGGTGCCGGCCCGGACTTCTCGGCCGGGGCGGACATCTCCGAGTTCGGCAGCCTGCGCTCCACCGCCGACGGCGCCGCCGCCTACGACCAGGTCGTCGAGGGCGCGGTCACCGCCCTGGCCGGGATGACGAAGCCGACCGTGGCGAAGATCCGCGGCAACTGCATCGGCGGCGGCTGCCAGATCTCCGTCGCCTGCGACTTCCGCTTCGCCGACACCACCGCGCGCTTCGGGATCACTCCGGCGAAACTCGGCATCGTCTACGACTTCCGCTCCACCCGCCAGCTGGTGTCCCTCATCGGGCCCGCCCACGCGCGGTACTTCCTGCTCTCCGGCCAGCTCATCGACGCCGCCCGCGCCCGCGAGATCGGCCTCCTCAACGACGTGTTCACCGACCTCGACGCCGGCGTGTCGGACTTCGCGGCCACCCTCTGCTCCCGGTCGCAGACCTCGGTCCGCGGTATGAACCGGATCATCGGCAAGATCCTCGACGGACAGTCCGAAAGCGACAGCGAGGTCGAGGGGATCCGCTCGGCGGCCATCCACGGCGAGGACTACGCCGAGGGCGTGGCTGCCTTCCTCGACCGCCGCCCGCCGAAGTTCACCGCCTCCTGACGACGAAGCGGCCTCCGTCCGAACCGGACGGAGGCCGCTCCCGCGACAAGAACTCAGCCGATCGTCACCGCGGTGAACTTGACCTCCATGTTCGGCTTGCCGCCACCCGGGCTCGGGTCGAAGCTGCCGTCGTGGCCGGCGCGCGCCACCTTGTCGAGCACCTCCAGGCCCGCGTCGCCGATCGAGCCGAACACCGTGTAGTCCGGGCTCAGCTCCGCCGGGCCGTACACCATGAAGAACTGGCTGCCGTTGGTGTTCGGGCCCGCGTTGGCCATCGCCAGAAGGCCGCGGCCGTAGGTCAGCTCGGGGAACGTCTCGTCGGCGAACGAGTAGCCGGGACCGCCGCTGCCGGTGCCGCTCGGGTCGCCGCACTGCAGCATCATCAGGCTCGCGTCGGTGCCCAGCCGCGCGCACGAGGTGTCGGTGTAGTACCCCTGCTGCGCCAGGCTCAGGAAGCTGTTCACGGTGCACGGCGCGAGTGCGCGGTCCAGCGTCAGCGGGATGTCGCCGGCGGTGGTCTTCAGCGTGACGTTCACCGTCCCGGTCGATGGGATGTCCTTGGTCTGCGGCGGGTTGTTCGGCTTCGCGGCCGGCTCGTTCGGCGTGGCCGGGTACTCGCACTGCACGGGGTTCGCCAGCGGCGTCGGCCGGTGCGGCACCGCGGCGCGCTGCGTCGGGATGTTCAGCTCGGTCGCCGAGGGCGAGGTCGTCGGGGAGGCCGCCGCGTCGCCGCCGTCGCCGCCGCGGGTAGCGAAGAACACCACCAGCCCGGCGACCACGACCACCGCGCCGACGGTCGCGCCGACGCCGACGATCTTGCGCCGTCGCGCCTGCTCCGCCCGGCGGGCCATCTGCCGCTCGAGCTTGCGCTTCGCGGCCTCACGGCGCTGCTGGTTGGTCGCCACCTGCCCTCCAGAATCCACTCGACGTCACCGATCGGGTGGCGGCAGTCTATGGGCACAGCCTGTGAGGACCCTGTACAGCCCCGGTTAGGGTGGGTGCCGGGCATCCCGGGCACGGGTGGACGGGTCGACGCGGAGGTGGGTTTTCGTGCTCGTCGTCGGGTTTCCGGCAGGCGCGCTGCGGGCCAACTGCTACCTGCTCGCGCCCGGCCCGGACACCGCCTGCGTGGTGGTCGACCCGGGCGAGGACTCCGCGGCCCGCGTCGCCGAGGCCCTCGCCGAGCACCGCCTGACCCCGGCGGCCGTGCTGGCCACCCACGGCCACTCCGACCATGTCGGAGGCGCTCCGGTGTTGACTGCGGCGCACGACGTTCCGATGTGGATCCACCCCGCCGACCGCGGCCTGCACGAGGGCGGCGAGCCCGCCGACGTGCGCGACCTGACCGGCGCGCCGCTGGAGCTGGCCGGCCTGGCGATCGACGTCGACCTGGTGCCCGGCCACACCGACGGCTCGGTGGTGTTCCGCGTGACCACACCGGAGGGCGGCAGGCTGGCCCTGACCGGCGACACGCTCTTCGCAGGCTCGGTCGGCCGTGGCGACCAGCGGCGGCTCGGGGAGTCCCTGCGCGACGCGCTGCTGCCGCTGCCCGACGACACGGTGGTGCTGCCCGGGCACGGCCCGGCCACGACGATCGGCCGTGAACGGGCCGGCAATCCGTTCCTGAGCGGGGCGCGCAGCGTCGTCCCGGCGCGGTGATGGGGGAGAAGTGACCGAGCCGAAGAAGCCGGTGGAACCGCAGCGGCTGCCGCTGCACCAGGAGGACCCGGGGCTGACGCGCCGCAGGCTGATCTCCGGACTGGCGGGCGTGCTGATCATGGCCGCCGCGTTCGGCGGGATCGCGGGCCTGATCGGCGGGCAGGTCGCGGGCCTGGTCGCCGCGGCGGTGGTCGGCTTGCCGCTGCTGTACGTCGTGCTGTGGAACGTGCGGCGCAAGCTGTGGCTGGAGGGCAGCGCCGTGCTGGTGCGCACGTGGCGCACCAGCCGGGTGGATCTGGCGCAGGCGCGGCGCATCGACCTGCTGGTGACCGACGTGCGCGGCGCGCGCACGGTCAGCCTGCTGTTCAACTCCGGGCAGCGCGGGCAGGTCGTCAAGATCGACCTGGCGGTCTACGCCGGCACCGGCGGGCGCGAGCTGCCCATCCTCACGCTGCGGAAGCTGGCCGACGCGGTGGCGAACAACATCGAGGCCAACGGGCTGGTCTTTTCCGAGCTGCTGGTCGCGCAGCTGCGGGCCGAAGCGCGCGGCGCCGGCGTGCCGGACCGGCCGCTCTACCAGCTGGCGTCCGCGGCGCCGTCGGGCAAGATCGCGCAGCGGTTCACGATGGAGGCTGTGAGCCGGTTCGTCGCGCAGCTGGGCTGACTTCGCCGTTGCGGCCGCCGAGCCGGTCCTCGATCCGGGCCAGCTGCTCGCGGATGCCTTCCAGCTGGTAGACGATCTCCGGCAGCTCCTCCGCCGCGAAGGTGGCGAGCCGCTCCAGGTGCTTGGCCGCGTCGCGCAGCTCGGTGAGGGCGGTGGCGATCCGCGGCAGGCTCGTGAACGTGCCGGCCACGGCTTTCGTCAGGCGCCGCGGCAGTGCGTGAACGACCATGACCCCTCCCCGCCGGACGGGAACTGTGCCCGGCCTTCGTACCGCATCGCGGGGGCCGCGACCAGGCCGGGGTGCCCGGCTGTGGCTAGTGGGCGCTGGTGTGGCTGATGTGACTCATGGGCTCCCGGCTGGCGATCACCGCGGCCAGGACGGTGGTCACCGGCACGGCCGCGACAATGCCGACGCTGCCTGCCAGTGTCCGGACGATCTCCTGCGCGATGTCCTGCGAGCCGAGGATCGCGCCGAGCCCGACGCCGGAGATCGACGAGTACAGCATCACCGGCAGCGCCGCGCCCGCGTAGGCCATGACCAGCGTGTTCACCGCCGAGCCGACGTGGTCGCGGCCGATGCGCAGCCCGGCGGAGTACAGCTCGCGCCAGCTCAGCGACGGGTTGGCGCGCCGCAGCTCCCACACCGCGCTGGTCTGGGTGACAGTGACGTCGTCGAGCACGCCGAGCGCGCCGATGACGATGCCGGCCAGCAGCAGGCCGCGCGCGTCGATGCCGTGACCGAGCGCGGCGATGAGCGTGGAGGTGCTGTCGTCCAGGCCGGTCAGGGACGCGGCCGCGGAGAAGATCGCCGACAGCGTGCCGATCAGCGCGAGGCTCACCAGCGTGCCCAGCACCGCGACCGACGTGCGGGCGGACACGCCGTGGGTCAGGTACAGGGCGATGAACATGATCAGCCCGGCGCCCACGATCGCGACCAGCAGCGGGTTCTCCCCGGCCAGGATCGCGGGCAGCACGAACGCCACGAGCACGACGAAGCTGAGGACCAGCGCGCCGAGCGCGGCCACGCCATGCCAGCGCCCGAGGACGACCACGGCGATCGCGAACAGCGCGGCGAGCACCGCGAGCGGGAAGCCGCGCTGGAAGTCGACCAGCTGGTAGGAAGCGGGATCGGTGGCGTCCCCGCCGTTGTAGGCCAGTACGACGTCGTCCCCGGCGGTGAAGCGTGGTGTGCTCGGCTCGATGGGGACGGTCAGCTCGACGCTGCGCCCGCTGCCCGGGCCGTCGGTGAGGGCGATCGTGGCGGCGAGGCAGGGCTTGGCGTCCGGCTGGTCGCCGACCTGCACCTGACCGTCGGCCAGGCACGGGCCGGAGGTGGCGGTGGTGATGGTGCCGTGGATCGGGCTGCCCTGGGAGATCGCCGAGGTGGGCTTGTCCTGGCCCCAGGGGTAGAGCAGGAGCAGCCCGGCGACGGTGAGGGCCGCGATGGGCGCGAGCAGCCAGATGAGGAGGAGCTTGACGCGCCGGGAGGCCGGGGGCGCGGGGGAGTGGCCGTGACCGTGGCCGTGCCCGGCAGGTGGGGTGACGGGCGGCGCGGCAGCCCGGCGGCGGCTGGGGGCGGCGGTGCTGCCGTCGGCCCTGGTGCGGCGCGCGGTGCGGGGGCGTTCGGCGTGGTCTGGTGCCGGCTCGGCGGTGGGCTGGTGCCCGTCCGCCTCCAGGGCGCGGCGGGTGCCTTTGGCGCGGTGTGCTGCGCCGGGGAGGTCGGGGTCTGGATCGGTGCTGGTGTGGTGGGTGCCGTCGGCGCTGGGGGTGGTTCCGCGTCGGATGGTGCTGTTCGCGCGGGGTGTGGTGGCGGGGTCGGGTGTGGGTTCGGTGGTGGGGTGTTGTCCGGTGGTGTCCGCGCTCCGGGGGTGGCGGGCGCCGGGGCGGTGTGCTGCGCCGGGGCGGTCGGCGTCTGGCTCGGTGCTGGTGTGGTGGGTTCCGGCGCCGGGGGCGTGCCCGCGCCGGGTCGCGGCGGGGTGGTGGCGGCCGCGGAGGTGGCTCTCCTCGGCAGGGCCGGTGGCGTGGTGGCTTCGGCGGGCAGCGCTCCCGGTCCCGCGGACGGCTCCATCGGAGCCGTCCAGGCGCCCGGACCGGCGAGCGTCGGCGGGGGCGTGGCGCGGGCCGGTGGGCGCGGACGGCGCGTCGCTCTCGGCGTAGCCGCGGGCTCGTCGCGCGCGGCGTTGTCCCGGGTCGGCAGCAGGCGGCCCGGGGACGCGGCGGATCGGCCCGGTCTCCGCCGCGGGGTCGTCGTCGTGCTGCACCGGTCCATCGTCCCGCCCTCCCGTGTCACTCCAGCGGGTGGGTCGTGAAATTCCTCCGCGAAACGGCGTAACGACGGCGGCGCAGTTCCGTCCTACTGGCGTAGAGCAGCGGGAGGACAGGAGGCCCATCGTGCACGCCGAAACGGTCGAAGAACACCAGTTCGTCAGCCTGGACGGCTACGACATCCCGGTCTTTTCGCGGTGGAGCTACACCACCGCCGATCCCTACGCCGTCACGCTGTCCTTCCGCGCCGACCGCGGCCGGTGGGTCGAGTGGTGCTTCGCGCGCGACCTGCTCGTCGAAGGCCTGAACGCGCCGGCGGGCGAGGGCGACGTGCGGATCCGGCCCGACATGACGGCCGGCCCGGACCAGCTGATGATGGAGCTGGAGTCGCCGGACGGGTACGCGATCGTCGAGTTCAGCCGCGAGGGCGCGGCCCGCTTCATCGCCTCCACCCACGCGCTCGTGCCGCTCGGCGCGGAGGGCGACCTGGTCGACGTGGACGGGTTCATCGCGGAGGTCACCAAGGTCTGAGCCCCGTTCCCCGCGGCGGCGAACGGCGTTCACCACGCCGTGATCAACTCCGCGGATGAGCCTGCTCACGCGCGCCACGGCGGCGATCGCCGCCCTCCTGCTCCTCCTCGTCACGGCTCCCGCGGCGGCGCCGACACCGCGCTGGCCCGCGGCGCCACCTACCGGACGCTGACGTTGTCCAGCGCGCACGGACTGGTCGTCGCGCACCTCGTCACGGCCGACCTGACCGATCCGCGCGTGGACGTCGACCTGCTGCACCCCGCGTCGGTCGCCGAGCGGGCCACCGTCTCCGCCCTGGTCACCGCGCAGCACGCGGTCGCGGGGATCAACGGCGACTTCTGGCAGCGGTTCGGGCCCGCGATGCCGTCCGGGGTCACCACCAGCGACGTGTTCGGCTTCGGCGCCGACCACCGGTTGCGCACCGCGCGGCTGGAGTTCGCGGGCACGCTGCGCTCCCGGGCGGGCGAGTTCGACCTGGAAGGGCTCAACCAGTACGCGCTGCCGGTGGACGGCATCGGCGTCTACACCCCCAACTGGGGCGCGATGTCCCGGGCCCGCGCGGCCTGCGGCACCGGCACCAGCCGCTCGGCGCCGTGCACCCCGCAGGTCGAAGAGGTCGTCGTGCGGCACGGGGTCGTGGTCGCCGAGTCCGCGGGCGCGGGCGCGGGGCCGACGAGCCCGGCAGCGTCGTGCTGCTCGGCCGCGAGCGCGGGGCGGCCGAGCTGGCCGGGCTCCGGGTGGGCGACCGGGTGCTGGTGACCGACCGGCTCGTCGCCCGCGGCGTGCCGCCGTTCGAGTTCGCGGTCGGCGGGTTCCCCATCCTCGACGACGGGGCCGCGCTGCCCGGGCTGGACGCCTCGCTCGCACCGCGCACGGCGGCCGGGGCGAGCGCGGACGGGCGGACGCTGTACCTGCTCGCGGTCGACGGCCGCAGCGCAGCCAGCACCGGGATGGGGGTCGGCGAGGTCGCCGCGTTGCTGGCGTCGCTGGGCGCGAGCGAGGCCGTGAACCTCGACGGCGGCGGGTCGACGACCCTGGTGACGGCCGGCCGCGGCGCCCCGCGACGGTGCGCAACACCCCCTCGGACGGCGCCGAACGCGCGGTCGCCAACGGGATCGGCGTGTTCGTGCGTTAGCCGGCGCGGCACGACGCCCACCACCAGTGCCAGTGCGGCGGCGAGGTAGCGTGCACACCGGCGAACGCCCCGGCCGCCGGGTTCGTGGTTGCCTTCATCGTCCACACGGGACGGACAGCCACTCCTGCGGCGGCACGCCCAGCCGGATGCGGTCCAGCTGAATGAGCGGGACCGGCCGGGCGAGCTGGTGCATGTCGATGTGAGTGGCGGCGGGCGGGCGCACGGTCGCGGCAGTGATCAGCACAAGGCCGCCCGCCGCGCACCACGGGTCGGGTTTGAGTTCGTGCACTGCGCCTTCGGTGATCACCACCGGCCGGCCTACGCCGGAATACACCCCGACGAAACGTCACCACCTGCGCTGCCTTCCTCCGCCGCGCCGCACAGGCCTTCGCCGCCCACGGCGTCCCAGCCATTGAGCGGGTCATGACTGACCACGCCCTGGCTTACCGGCGCTCGCACGCCTTCCGCACCGCGCTGGCCGACATCGGGGCCAGCCATCGGCAACCACCACCGCGCCCACACCATCCTCAGCGGCCAACCACCCATCACCCGCGTCCACAACCTCAGTGGGCACTACAGCTAGGAGCGGGCCTGCAGGTAAGCCGGATCGGCGGGTGGGATCGGGATGTCCGGGCGGTTGCCCAGGATCTGGCTCATCGCGTGGAAGTACGGCGGCGCCGCCACCGTGCCACCGAACGCGCCGTGTCCGCACGAGCCCAGGTGCACCGGCGTGCCGGGGCAGATCTCGGCCGGGTGCGGGCCGTCGGCGAAGACCATGGACGACACGGCGTAGTCGTCGACCCCGCCGACGAACGCCACCGACTCGCTCTGCTGTGTCGTGCCGGTCTTGCCGAAGTCGGCGTGGTGCCAGCCGGCCGCGGCGGCCGCGGCCGCGGAGGTGCCCGACACCGTGTCCTGGCTCAGCCCGTTCAGCAGTGAGTCCGCCAGCCCCGGCGGCACCACCTGCTCGCACGCCTGCTGCCGCACCGGCACGTCGTGCCCGTACCGGTCGGTGACCGACAGGACCGGGTTCGGCGGGCACCACGTACCGCCGCTCATCAGCGTCGCCGACACGTTCGCCATCTCCAGCGGGCTCACCGGGCTGTTGCCGAGCGTGAACGACAGCTTGTCCTGGAAGTACTGCGACTGCGGCAGGCTGTACTGCGGGTTCGACGACGACGGATCGGGCTTCGCGCCCGCGTCGTTCGTCGCCAGCGTGTTACGCAGGCCCAGCCGCCGCGCCATGTCCAGCACAGCAGGCATGCCGACCTGCTGCTCCAGGTTGACGAAGGCGACGTTCGGCGAGGTGGCCAGCCCGTCCCGCAGCGAGATCGGGTCCGGGTAGCCCACCCCGTCGTTCTGCACGCAATAGGGCCGCGTGTACCGGTTCGCGCCGGGCTGGGTGAAGCACTGGCCGGCCTGGTTGGGCAGCGGGGTGTCCAGGCCCGCCTTCCCGCTCTCCAGCGCCGCGGCCGAGGTGAAGATCTTGAACGACGAGCCTGCGCCGAACACGTTGCTCGCGCCCGCCACGATGTTGGTCGACGTCTCGCCCCGCGCCGGATCGGTGCCGTAGTCGCGGTTGGCGACCATCGCGAGCACCTCGTGGCCTGCCTGGCCCGGCCGGACGACCGCGAACGTGTTCGCCACACCGTCCTGCGTGGTCGGCACGTTGGCGTCCACGGCGTTCTTCGCGATCCGGCTCACCACCGGGTCCAGCGTCGTGCGGATCGTGTATCCGCCGGTCTCCAGCTGGTCGGCGGTGAACCCGGCCTGGACGAGGTAGCTCTCCGCGTACTGGCAGAAGAACCCGGCGTCCGGCGCCGCGCCGAAGCAGGTGCTGGACGGGATGTCCGGGCCGTCCGGCAACACGCCGAGCGGCGCGGCCTTCGCCGTGGCGCCGTCGGCCGCGCTGAGAGTCTTCGTGCTGACCATCGCGTCGATCACCAGGTTGCGCCGCTGCCGGGCCTGGTCCGGGTGGGTGTAGGGGTTGAAGAGGTTGGGGTTGTTCACCATCCCGGCGAGCAGCGCGGCCTGCGGCACGGTCAGCTTGTCCGGCGTGGTGCCGAAGTAGGCGTGCGCGGCGGCCCCCACCCCGTAGACGTTGCCGGTGAACTCCACGACGTCGAGGTAGCCGGTGAGGATGTCCTCCTTGGACACCGTCTGTCCGAGCTGGACGGCGATCTTGGCTTCCCGCAGCTTGCGGGCGATCGTGTCGGCCTGGTCGGCCAGCTGCGCCGCCCTGTCGTTCCGGTCGACCACGTTGATGAGGTAGTTCTTGACGTACTGCTGGGTGATCGTCGACCCGCCCTGCGTGCTGCCGCCGGAGGAGTCGTGCAGCACCGCGCGCACCATGCCCTTCACGTCGACACCGCCCTCGTCGTAGAAGCGGCGGTCCTCGATCGACACGATCGCGGCCTTCATCGCCGGTGCGATCTCGTCCGCGGTGACCGGGAGGCGGTACTGGTCGAACAGCGTCGCGATCGGCGTGCCGTCGCGGTCGGTCACCGTGGTCACCAGCGGCTGCTCGCTGTTGGCCAGCGTCGCGGAAATCCCGTCCACCGCGTCGGCGACCTGGTTGGACAGCACACCCGCGCCCAGTGCGACGGGCGCGACGACGCCGGCGACGAGAATCCCCGCGACGGCGCAGAAGGCGAGGAACCGGGGGAGGGCACGAGACGGGCGCACGGGAGGCGAGGGTAACCGGGCCGCCGTGAAGGCCCGGTTACCGGAATGGTCTTTACCTCGTGTAGAAGGGTTCTTGGGTCAGCGCGCGGGCACGCAGTCCGCCGCGAGCGCGTCCCGGACACCGGCGGCGCCGCGCGCGGCGAACGCCCACAGCGCGCTCGCGGTGCGCATCCCAGGTTCGCGGCTCAGCGGGGGCGGCGGCGGGTAGCGCACCTGCAGCCCGCGGTCCAGGAACGGGCGCTCCGACAGGTACTTCGCGCCGCCCGGCCCGCACAGGTAGGTGCTCGCGCCGACCGCGGCGGTCAGGTCGGCCAGCCGTTCGGACCGCCCGTCGCGCGCGGGCAGCTCGCTGCTGCGCAGCACGTCGCCCCGCCAGCCGAGGCGGTGCAGCATGGCGCGCACCGACACCTCGGCCACGACCGCCAGGTGCTCGTTCAGCGCCAGCGCGGCGAGCACTTCCTCGACGATCTCGCCGGTCTCCGCCCAGTGCGCGCAGCGGCCGTAGTACTGCCGCACCAGGCGGGACATCGTGCGGTGCGTCGCGGCCGGGTCGGCGAGGCGCAGCTCGCCGATGCGGCTGTCCCGGCCGCGCGGCCGGTGCACCGGCACGGTCAGCCAGCGCTGGGCTTCCGGGTCGGCGGCCGCGGCGAGGCGCGCGCGGTGCTGGTAGTCGCGGGCGTTGAACTGGACGTCGTCGAGCACGACCCACACGTCGGCGCGCGCCAGTTTGGCCAGTGTGGACAGTCGGGGGAAGAGATTCGGTTGATGGACGGCGCAGGAAAGCGTCTCGGGCACGGCCCGTATGGAATCACAGCATGCGGCTGCGGAATCCGGCGGCCACCAGTCGCCGATACGCCGAATACACGATCGGAGGAATTTTCTGCGGAATCGCGAAACCCTTTCGGGGATACTCGATCAGGCGCTGGAAATCGCCCACGATCATGTCGATGAGTTCGGTGCCGTGCTTGGTCCGCAGCGCGTACTCGGTGAGCGACACCGGGGCCGAGGCGCACACCGGTTCCACCTCCGGCCACACCTTCCGCGTCGTCGCGAACGCCCGCCGCTCCATGTATGGCATCGAGACCAGCATCAACGACGACACCTCGACCCCGGCGGCGGCGAGGACCTCCCGCGACAGCGCGATGTTCTCCCCGGTGTTGGTGGCGTTCGGCTCCACGAGGATCGCGTCGTCGGGCACCCCGAGTTCCAGTGCCCGCTCCCGGTAGTGCACGGCTTCGCCGCGCGGGAAGGTCCGCGCGGTCTCGCGGCTGTTGCCCCCGGTGAACACCACGACCGGGAACAGGCCGCGGTGGTACAGTTCGGCCGCGTGCGCGGCGACGCCGAGGTCGTTGCAGCCCAGTGCGACGGCGGCCGAACAGGGCTTCGGGCGGTGGTGCAGCCGGTGGAACTCCCAGACCAGTTCGGCGTCCGCCCACACCCGGTCGAGCAGCACTTTCCGCATCGGCTTCTTACCGGGACTCGAAACCGCGGCGAATGCCGTCGATGCTGCGCAATTGGTGCATGAGCCCGTAGCGGGTGGAAATGCGCGCCGTCCGCTCCAGAATGGCGAGCCCGGAATCCGCGGTGGCCGTGTCGGAGAGCAGGATGTGCGCGTGCGCGGTGTCCAGCCGCACCTGCTGCAGCGGCGTGTCGTCGACGCGGTTGGACAGTGCCACATCGATGGCCCGGCCGGCGGCGGTGAGATCGCCTGCGCCGCGGTGGGCCAGCGCCAGTTTCTGGTGCGCGATCGACCAGTCCGCGGGCTCCTCCAGCGCTTCGAACTCGCGGATCGCGGGCACGATGTGGCCGGTCGCCGTCTCGTGCAGGCCGCGCTTGCTCAGTGCCGTGCCCACCCACAGCCGCGCGCGCGTGCGGTCGCGCGGGCTGAGCCGCTCGTCGTCGGCCAGGCTCCGGTACCGGGCCGCGGCCGCGTCGAGCCGGCCGGACATCTCGTCGATCACGACCAGCTGCAGTTCCAGCTGGGCCACCCGGCGCGGCGACTCCAGCTCGGTGAACACCCGCAGCGCCTGCCGGTAGACGTGCTCGGCCGACAGCGGCCCGCGCAGCGCGCCCTGGTCCTGCCGCACCTCGCCGAGCAGCCGCAGCGACCGGCCGTAGAGGTACATGCCCTGCCGGTCCGAGCTGTTCGGCTCGAAGCGGCCCAGCCACCGGTCCAGCAGCGTGCCCGCGAGCCGGAACTCCTGGCGCCCCAGGCACGCCACGGTGCGGTCCAGGTCGTCGGTCCAGGCCTCGTAGTCGTAGCGGGGGACCGGTGCCTGCGGGCGGCCGGCTTCACGCGCTTCGGTCACCAGCACGTCGAACCGGGTGCGGGCGCCGTCGTCGGCCCTGGCCAGCGCCGTGTCGAGGATCGCCTGGGTGTCCGGCCGCGGCACCGTGGAGGTCCCGCCGCTCTCCCACTTGGCGACGGTGCGCGCGGCGACGCCGAGGTAGGCCGCGAACCCCCGCACGGACATCCGGAGGGCGTGCCGCAGCAGCCGCGCCTCCCGCCCCGTCCACTGGTGGGCGGTCGCGGCTCCCGGAGAGTTCGTCCCGGTGGCCACACGATCAGGGTAACCACATCGTGGCCCGGCAAGTACACCGAAAGTGCAACGGTGGTTCGTTTCCGTCACGAGTTCGCTCGTTCAGTCTAGAGCGAGGCACTCGTCGCCGGGATGACTCCTTTGTCCCGGGCCGATCCGCGGCGCCGGGTGCCGCTCCAACCCGCCCCGCCCGCCGGGGCAGGCGCGCTCCACGTGCCCGCGGGACGCGCGCCCGCCCCGGCCTCCCGAGGCGGATCCCGCGCTGCGGCAGGGGAAACCGCACGCGCGGAGGTGGCGTCCCCCGGCGGGCGCACTACGATGGGGTGATGACCGGCATCTCCACGCCTGCCCGGAACACGTTCCGCGAGCAGCAGTGGCGGGAAGCGCACGACCGTTACCTCGAGTGCGCCCGCGAGGTCTTCGCCCGTCTCGGCTACCACGCCGCCACGGTCGCCGACATCGTGGCGTCCGCCAACGGCAGCCGGGCCACCTTCTACGCGCACTTCCGCGACAAGGCAGACATCGCGGCGGCGTTGTTCGAGCGGATCCTGCCGGACACCGCCGCGCTCTATCGCATGCTCGCCCGGTTCCCGGAGCTGACGCGCGACCGCGTGCGCGCCTGGCTGGACGAGCACGTGCTGGCGTTCTGGGCGCGCTACGCGGTGGAGATCGACGTCCTGACGCAGGCGGTCGCCGACGACCCGCGCGTCGCGGCGCGGCACTACCAGTGGGGTGTGGACGCCGCCCGCGAGCTGTCGCCGTACCTGGCACAGTGGACCGGCGAGCACGAGCAGGCCGGGCTGACCCGCGCGCTGTTGCTGGTGCTGCAACTGGAACAGGCCTGCTACCACTGGCTGATCCGCGGCGTCGGGCACGACCGCGAGCTGGCGCTGGACGTGCTCGCCGACGTGTGGTGGCGCGAGCTGACCTTCCTGCGCGCCGGCCCGTGACCGTCGTGCTCGACGGTGGCCTGGCCACCGAACTGGAGGCGCGCGGGCACGACCTGTCCGGCGAGCTGTGGTCGGCGCGGCTGCTCGCCGACGACCCGGCCGCGATCGTCGCCGCGCACCGGGCGTTCTTCCGCGCCGGGGCGACGGTCGCTACCACCGCGAGCTACCAGGCGAGCCTGGGCGGGTTCGCCGAACTGGGCCTCGACCGGGACGAGGCCGTGCGGTTGCTGGAGCTGAGCGTCGAGCTCGCCCGCGAGGCGCGCGTGACCGGTGACGAACTGGTCGCCGCCTCGATCGGGCCGTACGGCGCCACCCTCGCCGACGGGTCGGAGTACCGCGGCCACTACGGGCTCACCGTCGCGGAACTGGCCACTTTTCACCGGCCCCGCGCGGAGATCCTCGCCGCGGCCGGGCCGGACCTGCTCGCCTGTGAGACGGTGCCCGATGTGGACGAAGCTGAAGCGATGCTGCTCGCCATCGAAGGACTGGACGTGCCGGCGTGGCTGTCCTACACGGTGGAAGGCGAGAGCACGCGCGCCGGGCAGCCCCTGACCGAAGCCTTCGCCGTCGCGCGGGGCAACGACCAGATCGTGGCGGTGGGCGTGAACTGTTGCGACCCCCGCGACGTGGCGGCCGCGGCGGAGATCGCCCGCGAGGCGAGCGGGAAGCCGGTGATCGCCTACCCCAACAGCGGCGAGACCTGGGACACGCGGGCGCGCGGCTGGACCGGCGAGTCGCGGTTCTCGCCGGACCTGGTCCGGGACTGGCTCGCCGCCGGCGTCGCGTACGTGGGCGGGTGCTGCCGGGTGAGCCCGGACGACATCGCCGCGCTCGCCGCGGCGGTCAGGCCAGGAGCGGGATCGCCACGAGGGTGAGGTCGCCTGCCAGCACGACCGGGGTGGCGAGTTTCCGCATGCGCGACAACGATCCGCCAGGGCCGATCAGGGCGATCATCCCGGTGAGGAAAGCGCCTTCCGCGAGCACCCCGGCGACGGCCCAGCCCGGTCCGTACCGCCACCACAACCCGGCGCCCAGCAGCGTGAGCCCGGCCGCGACGACGCCGCACGAGACGGCCAGCGTCCGTCGTGGACCGTACCGCGCACCCGGGGTGCGGACGCCCGACCGGGCGTCCGCGGCGTGGTCCGGCGCGGAGAACCAGGCCGTGCGGCCGAACGCGAGCACGCACAGCCCCGCCAGCACCGGCACCATCGACCGCTCCAGCGCCGGGCGCACCGCGAAGTAGGACGCCAGTCCCGGCACGGCGAGGAAACTGGCGCCGAACACGGCCGGGCCGGCGAACCCGCGCCGCTTCAGCCGCACCGGCTCCAGGTTGTACAGCAGGTGCGCGCACAACGCCGACGCGATCACCAGCAGCGCCGCCCAGCGGCCCAGCCGCACCGCCACCACCGCGGCCAGCGCGAGCGCCCCGGCCGCCTCGGCGACCGCCCAGCCGAAGATCCGCCTGCTGCCCAGGCGTCGCGCCGCGCCCGCCAGGTCCGCCTTGTCCGGGTCCTGCTCGTCGGTGCGCAGATCGGCCGCGGTGTTCAGCGCCAGCGCGGCCAGCAGCACCAGCAACGTGGCCGCCACGGTCACCAGCACCGGCCCGCTGAGCAGGTGCCGCGGATCCGCGAACGCCGCGCCCCACCACGCGTAGGCCAGGTAGCTCAACGGCAGCGGGAAGCGCAGGCGGTGCACGACGACGACGTCGCGCCACCCGGTCAATCCCGGCACGCCACGACTTCCAGGCGCAGCCGGACCGACGGCGCCATCGCGTGCCCGCGCAGCTTCGGCACCCCGGCCCGCGGGTTGACGCACCGCAGGGCACGGCGGCGCAGCAGGGCCGTGGTGATCATGCGGATCTCCAGCTGCCCGAGCTGGCTGCCCAGGCAGAACCGGGAGCCGCCGCCGAAGGGCAGGTACCCCTCGGGCACGCCACGGCGGCCCAGGAACCGGCCGGGGTCGAAGGTCAGCGGGGACGGGAAGTACTCGGACCGGTGGTGCGCCAGGTAGATCGCGGGGGTGAGCACCGTCCCGGCGGGCAGCGTGCGGCCGTGCACGTCCACCGCCTCCGGCAGCGCCCGGTTGCCCGCGAACTCGACCGGCGGGTGCAGCCGCAGCGCCTCGGCGATCACCGCCTGCAGCACCGGGACCTCCGCCGGATCGGAGCCGTCGTCGGTGGTGGCGTCCAGTTCGGACAGCACGGCGTCGCGCAGGTCGGCGCGCCTGGTCAGCCAGTACAACGTCCACGCGGTGGCCGCCGCGGTGGTCTCGTGTCCGGCGAACAGCAGCGACACCACCTGGTCGCGCAGCTCGTCGTCCGGCACCGGGCCGAGCGGGCCGTTCCCGGTCAGCAGGGGCGAAACCAGGCTCCGCGGTTCCCGGCCCGACTTCGCGGCGGCGACCAGCCGCGCGTCCAGCTCCGCGCCCGACGCGGGCAGCCCGCCGCGCAGGAACCGGTAGGCGAGCGTGCGGTGGCGCGACCCCAGCGCGCGGTCCAGCCACGCCGTGACGTCCCTCAGCAGCACCGGATCCGCGTCGCCGAGGACGATCCGCGCGACGATGTCCAGTGCCAGCCGCCGCGTCCACGCCGCCAGCCCGAACACCGCGCCCGGGCCCAGCGCGTCGATCGCCGACGCGGCCGCCCGCGCGATGAGGCCGTGGTAGGCCGCCAGCCGCCGTCCGCGCAGCGGTGGGCCGAGCAGCTTCCGGTACGACGCGTGGCGCGCGCCGTCGGCCCACAGCATCGACTTCGGCCCGAGCAGCGGGCCGAGCGAGCGGCTGGCCGGGTGCCGCAGCCACGAATCCCGCCGGAACAGCGAAGCGAGCGTTTCGTGGTGCCACACCAGGACCTTCGGCGCCGGCCCGCCCCGCACGTCCAGCATCGCGCCCGGGTCGTCCGCGTGCGCGTCGAGGAAGGGCAGCGGGGCGACGGCGAGCGCCAGTTCGACCCGGTTCATTCAGCCCGTCCGCTCCGCGGGCGCCGGCTCCAGCCGCGTCAGCAGTGCCGCGACCCGTGGCCGGGCGCCGGCCAGGTGCAACGCGGCGATCCCCTCTGCGCGCACGATCCGGCCCGGTGTGTAGAGGTCCTTGTCGTGCCACAGCGGGGGGTGCCCGGCGTCCGCCCAGGACAGCAGGAACGCGCAGCCGCGGGCGGCGGCCTCGTCCGCCCCAGGTCCCCCGGCGCGCGCCAGGACCTGCACGGCGTAGGCGGTTTCCTCGAACGTGCCCTGCCACCGGCCCCACGAACCGTCCGGGTTCTGCGTCCGCGCGATCCACCGCAGCGCCCGCGCGCGGGCGGCGGCGCCGTGCCCGCTGCCGGCCAGCGCCAGGAAGCACCGCGCCGTCGCGTAGTACGGGGAGGCGTGCCACTTGTCGGTCCAGCTGCCGTCCGGGTGCTGCTGGGCCGCGATCCACGCGGCCACCCGTCCGGCCACTTCGGACTGTCCGTGCGCGCGAAGCGCCTGCAGCACGTGGGCGTTGGTGGTGACCGACGGTGTACGCTCGTCCGGGTACGTGCAGAAGTGACCGTCCACTTGGTACTCCCGCAGGCAGTCCAGCGGGTGCGGGCGGCCCTGCGCGGCCAGCGCGTAGAGCGCGGTGGAGGTGTCGTCGGCGTCCGGCGGCAGCCCGGCGCCGCCGGACGCGCCGTGCGGGCCGAGCTCCGCGGCCAGCCCGTCCAGCACCTCGCCCGGGACGTCGACGGCGAGGCCGGCGTCGGCGAACGTGGACACCACCCAGGACCGTTCGAACACCGTGAGCGGCGCGGCCACCGGCACCGCTCCGCCGTGGCGCGCCTGGACGTTCTCCAAATACCGCACGCCGGGGTGGCCGCGGGCGCCGTCCGCGCCGAACCAGGCGGCGGTGGCGGCGGGGGAGCAGCCGAGCCCGTCGTCGCCGGGACGGGCGAAGCCGACCCCGCGCGCGGCCGGGCCCAGCGCCTCCAGCGAGTGCAGGACCTTGTCCGGCAGCGCCCGGCCGTCTTCGACCAGGCGGCGCATCCCGTGCAGCAGCGCCGGATGGGTGCCTTCGGGGTGCGGCAGGCGGGCGCGGGCCAGCACCATGTCCTCGGCCTCGAGCGCGTCCAGGTGCGCGTTGAGCGCCGACACCAGCGACGGCACCAGGATCTCCACCGCGACCGTGTCCGGCAGCCCGACCCGCAGATCCCGGCCCCACCGTGTGGTCAGCGCCTGCAGCCCGTGTTCCGCCGCGGCCGCGATCGACGGCGCGCCGGTGCGGCGGAACTCCGTCAGCAGCGCCTCGGTGGCGCTCAGCGTCGGGAGCAGGCCGTAGCCGTCCGGCCCGCCCCAGCCGCCGTCCGGCGCCTGCTGGTCCAGCAGGAACGCGATCCGGTTGGCGTGCCCGGCCAGATCGGGCAGGAGCGCGACGACGCGGGCGGTTTCGTAGACCGACGGGGAGAAGTCCCCGTAGGGGTCGGTGACCATGGCGCGCAGCAGGTGGTGCGCGTGCTCGGCCAGGTCGGTGGTCATGGGCGGTCCTCGTGGTCCAGCGGAGAGGTTGATCACGCTCGGTGTGCAGGACGTGACGGAGAGATCCAACCTAGCACTCCTGAACAGTGTTCTTAACCCGGTTCGCCCGAGTGGCGCAGTAGCCCGGTGGAAGTAAGCCCTTCGACGGGATGGATCGCGGCCCTCGCTACGTTGAGTGTCGAGGAGAGAGGTGCCCGGAACAGGCTGGAGGCTGTGGTGTTCGATCCGACGGATCTCTACGAGGTGGACTCGGAGCTCCCGGAGTTGAGCGGGGCGGTGCTGTTGCACCAGCTCGACGGCTTCATGGACGCCGGCCAGGCCGGCGCGCTGGTGAGCGAGCACCTCAAGGCGAACTGGGACAACCGGGTGGTGGCCCGGTTCGATGTGGACCGGCTGATCGACTACCGCGCGCGGCGGCCGGTGATGACGTTCGACACCGACCACTGGGAGAGCTACGACACACCCGAGCTGGCGGTGCGGCTGTTCCACGACGAGGTCGGCACGCCGTTCCTGCTGCTCAGCGGGCCGGAACCGGATGGGCTGTGGGAGCGCTACGCGGCGGCGGTGCGGACGCTCGTGGAGCGGTGGGACGTGCGGATGACCGTGTCGTTCCACGGGATCCCGATGGGCGCGCCGCACACGCGCCCGCTCGGGGTGACCGCGCACGCGACGCGGCGCGAGCTGATCGGCGACTACGACCCGGTGCTCAACCGGCTGGAGGTGCCGGGCAGCGCGCTGAACCTGACGGAGTTCCGGCTCGGCGAGGCCGGGCACGACGCCGTCGGGTTCGCCGCCCACGTGCCGCACTACCTCGCGCAGTCCCGCTACCCGGCGGCGGCGCTGACGGTGCTCGGCTCGATCACGCGGCTCGCGGGACTGTCCCTGCCGGACGAGGCACTGCGGGCGGCCTCCCGCCGCACCGACGCGGAGATCGCCCGGCAGGTGGCCGAATCCGACGAGGTCGCCGACGTGGTGCACGCGCTGGAGCGGCAGTACGACCTGTTCGTCGAGGCGATGGACGAGAAGAAGACGCTGCTGGCCGACGAGACCGCGATGCCGACCGCGGAGGAGCTGGGCGCGGAGTTCGAACGCTTCCTGGCCGAACAGGACCGCCGGGACTGACCCGGCCCGGACTCCGCCCCCGGATCCCGCAGCCGGCGTCCGCCCCCGCCCGGCCCCGGCCTCGCGCCCCGGCCTCCGGCCGCAGGCCCCTGCGCCGGGCTCCGGCACCGGCACCTGGCTCCGACTCCGGAATTCGGGATCCGGCCGCACCCGGCTCCGGAATCCGGCCGGGCTCCGGACTGCCCGCCGCCGCAGCACGCGCGAAAGCGCGAGTCCCACGCTCCGGACCGCGAGTCCCACGCTCGGCGGCGCGACTTCCACGTTCGTGGCCGCGAGTTCCGCGCCCGGCCGCGCGTGCCGTGTCCTCAGGGGAGGCGGTGCGGCGCCTGCTTCGGCGTGTGCCGCGCCCATCCCGGGGACGGCGTGCCGGTCTTGGCGAACGACAGCCACGCCGCCCGCAGTTCGCGGCCCAGCTCGGTCAGCTCGCTCCACTCGGCGCCGGCCAGCATGGGCGCGTTCCGCCACGCCGGCTCGTCGCCCAGCAGGAACGGCAGGTCCACGCAGTGCCCGGCGCCGTACGGCGACTCCGGCGCGCCCCAGTCGAACACGTAGCTGTACACCCGCCCGCCGCGCGCGGCGAGCTGGTCGGCGAAAGCCAGCGACGGCGCCGCGAACATCCACCGAGTCACACCGGCCTTCAGCGCGGCCACCCCGCGCGCGGTGACCGGGAACCGTTCCAGCTGCGCGATTCCCGGCTTGCCGGTGAGGAACGAGTTCATCTCCGCCGCGGTGGTGCCGATCAGCACGTCGACGTCGGGGGCGAACCGCGCCCGCTGCGACATCCAGTGCGCGACGCTCGGCAGCGGCGGCGCGTCGGCGACCGGGCAGAACGGCGGCACCGAGTACAGCCCGCCGGGGCCGGCGGCCTTCACGATCGTCTCGTTCTGCGCGCGCAGGACCTCCGTCACCGGGGCCGTCCGCGGGTCGGCGCCCAGCGCCGCGGTGAACAACCGCGCGGTGCGGGCCGCGGTGCGAGCGCCGGCCAGCCGCAGGCCCAGCGGCGCGCTCTGCAGGATCGCCCGCCGGAACAGGCCGCGGGACTCCGGCAGCGCCATCAGGCACGCGATCGAGTGCGCGCCCGCGGACTGCCCGAACACGGTGACGTCGTCCGGGTTCCCGCCGAAGGCCACCGCGTTCTCCCGCACCCACCGCAGCGCGGCGAGCTGGTCCAGCAGGCCGAGGTTGCCCGGCGAGACCCCGGGCAGCCGCAGGTAGCCGAGCGCGCCGAGCCGGTAGTTGGGCGCCACGAACACGACGTCGCCCTCGGCGACGAGCCGGTGTCCACCGTAGAACCCGAACGAGTTCGACCCGGTCACGTAGGCGCCGCCGTGCAGCCACACCATCACCGGCCGCTTGCGGTCGTCGGCGGCGGGCGTGAGGACCGTCAGGTTGAGGCAGTCCTCGTCCTGCGCCGGCACGTCCGCCGGGACGCCCATGACGCCGTCCGGCCGCACCGGCGGCTGCGGGCTGACCGGGCCGTGGCGGGTGGCGTCGCGGATGCCGGTCCACGGCTCGATGGGCTCCGGCGGGGCGAACCGGGCCGCGCGCGCGAACGGGATGCCGCGGAACTCGGCAAGGCCGCCGGCCGTGACGAACCCGCGAAGCTTGCCGCCACCGGCGGCCACCACCGTGTCCACGCCACAACTGTAACCGCGGCCCCCGGCGGATGATCGCGGAACGGATTTCGCCGCGAGCGCCTCAGGACGGGCGCGGGTAGAGCCGCTCTGCCGCCAGCCAGGCCCGCTCGCCCGGTCTCAGCACCGGGCGGCCGAGGGCCGCCCACAGGTCGGCGTAGTGGTCGGCCAGACCGTGCCAGCCGTCGTCCGCCGGGTCACGCAGCGTCCACGCCAGCACGTCCAGCGTGAGGTTCCCCTTCGCGCTGTTGCACACCCAGCAGGCGGTGACGATGTTGTCCGGGGCGAGCGGATCGCCGCCCCGCGTCACCGGTTCGATGTGGTCGGGTGGCCGAGATCGTGGCCACGGCCGGGTGGACCTCGCCGGCCTTCCAGTTCCGGTGGCAGGGGAAGTCCTCTGGGTACGCGGTGGACAGGAGACGCATGACCGGGGTGAGGACGGTCGGGACGCCGCAGTAGCGGCACTGGTAGCGATCGCGCTCGAAGATCTCCGCCAGCACGCCGACCGAGGGCGTTCGACTGGGGACGCGTGGCCGTAGCCGTTCGGAGATGGCACCCATCCGGGCGTCCGCCGTGGCGCGATCGTGCCGGATGAGCGCTCGGACGACGTCGTGGAGCACATCCGCAACCCTTCTCCGTCCAAGCGCCCGGAACCTGGTCCGCTGCACCTGGCGCCCGGCGCGGATCCACCCCTCACCACGGAACGCGCCCGGCCGCTCCCCGCGCCGCCGTTCGGCTCAGTGAGGCCCTAGGACTCTCGCCGTGGGGCGGCGCCGCCGCTACGGTCGCCGGAGAACTTCGCGGAGGAGGTGCTCCGATGCCGTTCACCGACCGGAGGGACGCCGGTCGCCGCCTCGGGGCGCGACTGGTCCGGTGGCGAGGCAGCGACGTGGTGGTGCTGGGGCTCCCGCGCGGGGGTGTGCCGGTCGCGGCGGAGGTGGCGCGCGCGCTCGGCGCGCCGCTCGACGTGCTCCTGGTCCGCAAGCTCGGCCTGCCGTTCCAGCCGGAGCTCGCGCTGGGCGCGATCGGCGAGGGCGGGCTGCGCCTGGTGAATCCCGTGCTGGTGGGGCGGTTCGGGATCAGCGAGGCGGAACTGGCCGCGGTGGAGGCCGCGGAACGGTCCGAACTGGACCGCCGCGCCGCCCGCTTCCGGTCCGGGCGGACGCGGACGCCGCTGGCGGGCCGGACCGCGATCGTCGTCGACGACGGGGTGGCCACCGGCTCGAGCGCGCGGGTCGCGGTGGCCGCCGCGCGGGCGGCGGGCGCGGCGTGGGTCGTGGTCGCGGTGCCGGTCGGCGCCCGGCAGGCGGTGGAAGCCCTGCGCGAGGACGCCGACGACGTGGTGTGCCTGGAGTGCCCGGCGGCGTTCACCGCGGTGGGGCAGTGGTACGAGGACTTCACGCAGACCCCGGACGACGAGGTCGCGCGGCTGCTGGCAGGCGAAAGCGGGGACCAGGACCTGGTGACGGGCGACGAGGAGGTCACGGTCTTCGTCGGGGCGGTGCCGCTCGGCGGGCGGCTGACGGTGCTGGAGCGCGCGGCCGGGATCGTCGTGTTCGCGCACGGCAGCGGCAGCGGCCGGTACAGCCCGCGGGCGCGCACGGCCGCGGAACGCCTGCACCGCGCGGGGATCGCGACGCTGCTGGTCGACCTGCTGACCCCGAGCGAGGAGTCGGACCGCGCGCGGGTGTTCGCCGTCGAACTGCTGGCCAGCCGGCTGGTGGAGGTGACGCGGTGGGTGCGCGCGCGGACCGGGCTGCCGGTCGGCTACTTCGGCACGGGCACCGGGGCCGCGGCGGCGCTGCTGGCGGCCACCGACTACCGGGTCGAGGTGGCGGCGGTCGTCGCGCGCGGCGGGCGGCCCGACCTCGCCGCGAAGCGCCTCGGCTGGGTCCGGACCCCGACCATGCTCATCGCGGGTGCCTTCGACACCGGTGCGCTGGAGCTGAACCGGAAGGCGCGCGCCCAGCTCCGCGGCGAGGCGCACCTCGCGGTCGTGCCCGGCGCCACGCACCTGTTCGAGGAGCCCGGCGCCCTGGAGGGGGCCGCCACCCTGGCCACGGACTGGTTCCGCAGTCACCTGACGCCGGTGACGGTCGACGGCGGCTGACGGCCCCGCAGGCCGACCAGGTGGACCGCGCGGGGCGGTTCCCGCGGTCCGGGGTGGCCGCGCTCGGCGAGATCGGGCTGCTGGGACTGGCCAGTGCGACCGCGGTCGGCGGCGGGGGAGCCGGTCTCGCGGAGACCGCGCGTGTGGTCGAGCGGCTGGCCGGCGTGTGCGGTTCGACCGCGATGGTCCTGCTGACGCACTACGCGGCCACGGCCGTCGTGGAGGCGCTCGGCCCGCTGTCGGTGCGGGGCGCCATCGCCCGCGGCGAGCACCTGGCGACCCTCGCGCTCGGCGAGCCGGGCGACCGGTGCGCCCTGACGAGCCTCGTGCTCGGTGCCGTGTTCTCGCTGGGCCTGACCGAGGCGATGCTCGCCGACGCCGCCGGGCGCGTGGGGAGCGCCGGGAGTTCGCCCCGCTGCGGGCCAGGGCGGACCTGCTGCGCGTGTTCTGCGACGACACCGTCGCGGCGGTCGCCGGGGGCCGGGCGGACGCGCGGGTGCGCGCGGCGCAGGCGAGGCTCGCCGGGGCGGAGACCGCCACCGAGGTCGGCGACCGGCCGCTCCGGCTGTGCGGCTTCGCGGCGGCGCGCAGGGAGCTGGCCCTCGAGCGGCACTACCGGGACGCCCTCACCGCCAGGGTGATGAGCCCCACGGGTGAGTCTCTCCGGGAGTTCGCCGGGCGTGATGCCGTTGGCCAGCCACTATTCCGCTGAGTCGAAAGTCCTTAATGGACGATCGAATTTTCCGGACCGTTCCCCGGCGTGTCGGCTTGCGCGCACTCGAACAGGTGTTCTAGCGTTCGACGCGGCCGGTCGGGGAGTGACGGGCCGCACCAGGACGACAGGGGCAGGGGAGTAGCGATGGCCTACAAGATCACGCACGTGTCACGCGCACAGGAGATCCGGTTCCCGACCCAGGCGGCGGCGGAGCACTACGCCGACCGGCTCGGCGGCGGGCTGGACAAGTGGCAGGTCCGCGAGGCCGGCGCCGAGACGCCGGGCGCGGTGAGCATCGCGGAGCCCGCGAACCGGGGCTGAGACCGCGCCCGGCGTGGGGGTGGGCACGCCCGCCCCCACCGGGTCAGCCCGGCGTCAGCGACCGGATCCGCTTTCCCAGCTCACGCTGGAAGAACTCCAGGAACCCGTCCGGATCGGGCCCCGCGTTCTGCATCACCAGGTGGTCGAACCCGGCGTCGGCGAACGGCTGCGCCACCTCCACGTACCGGTCCACGTCGGAACCGCACGCGAACTTGCCCAGCACGTCCACCTCGCGCACCGTCGCCGAGGCGCTTCGAAGTTCACCGGGTTCGGCAGCTCGCTCATCACCTTCCACCCGGTCAGCGCCCACCGCGACGTGTCCAGCGCCGCTCGCGGCCGTGTGCGGGTCCTCCGCCCACGCCATCGGCACCTCCGCGTACCGCGGGCCGTCCCCGCCCGCCGCGGTGTAGTGCGAGACGACGTGCGCCTTCGGCTCGGTCGCGAACAGCCCGTCACCCAGCTCGGCCGACGCCTTGCCGCTCGCGGCGACCGCGATCGGCGGCAGCTCGTCCGGCAGGTCGGACACCCGCGCGTCGGCCAGCGTGAGGTGCTTGCCCACGTAGGACCGGTAGCCGCCGCGCCACAGCAGCCGGATGATCTCCAGCGCCTCCCGCAGCCGCTCGTGACGCCCGGGCACCGTCTCCGGGAAACCCGGTCCCACCACGTGCTCGTTGAGCCGCTCGCCCGCGCCGACCCCGAGCGTGAACCGGCCGTCGGAAACCAGCGCGAGCGTCGCCGCGGCCTGCGCGATGATCGCCGGGTGGTAGCGCACCGTCGGGCAGGTCACCCCGGTCGCCAGCCCGATCCGCTCGGTCTTCGCCGCGATCGTGCCCAGCACGGTCCACGCGAACGGCGAGTGTCACTGGTTGTCCAGCCACGGGTGGAAGTGGTCGCTGATCTCCACGAAGTCGAAGCCCGCCTGCTCCGCGGCCACCGCCTGCCGGACCAGCTCCTTCCGCCCGAACGCCTCGGCGGCCAGGTTGTACCCGATCCGCACGTCGCTCTCCCTTCGTCCCCCGCGGCGTACCCGGCCGCGGCGCGCGGAAACGGGACGTCACCGCCAGGCGAACACGGGTTGCTCGAAGTGGGCGACGCGTGTGGTGCGGCCGTGCAGCGCCGCCTCCCGGAACTGGTAGAGCACCGCGGCCGTCGGGGCGTGCACGAGGTGCCCGGCCAGCGGCAGCTGGATCACCGGCCGGTCCGACTCGGGGATCGTCAGGAACCGCGGCTCGACCCCGAGGTCCGGCACGGGGATCACGTGCACGTGCGCCACCTCGTCCGGGTTCGGCCGGAGCGGCACCTCGCCGGGCAGCCGCACGACCACCGGCGTGATCACGTAACCCGAGCGGGTCGGATAGTCGTCGAGCAGGCCGACGCAGTCCGCGCGGGTGGCGGTGACGCCGAGTTCCTCCTCCAGTTCCCGCAGCGCCGCGCCGATCGCGTCCTCGCCGGGGTCGACCCGGCCGCCCGGCAGCGCGAACTGCCCGGGGTGGGCGCGCATCCCGGTCGCGCGCCGCGTCAGCCAGATCACCGGTTCCTCGCCCGAGACGACGATCGCGACCGCGGCCGCGCGCCGCCCGTCCAGCGGCACGGCCACCCGCGGGAAGGTCTCCATCACGTCGGTCCGCATCCTGCCGACCCTAGCCGGAGCCGGGAACGGCCATGGGTAACCTCGGTCTCGCCCGGGACGCCGAGTGAGGAAAGGTGCCGATGACCCCGCCCCACCCGCGCACCCGGTATCGCCCCGAGATCGAAGGCCTGCGCGCGCTCGCCTGCGTCCTGGTGGTCGTCTACCACGTGTGGCTGGGCCGGATCTCCGGCGGCGTCGACGTGTTCTTCTTCCTGACCGGCTTCCTGATCACCGGCCAGCTGTTCCGCGCCGGGCAGCGCGGCCGCATCGACCTCCGCGCGCTGTGGGGCCGCACGATCACGCGGCTGTTCCCGGCCGCGCTCACCGTGCTGCTCGTGGTGATCGCCGCCGCCGCGCTGGTGCTGCCGCAGGCCCGCTGGTTCGCCACCGTCCGCGAGGTCGTCGCGGCCACGTTGTACCTGGAGAACTGGCAGCTCGCCGCGAACTCGGCCGACTACTTCGCCCGGCACAGCGACGCCAGCGTGGTGCAGCACTTCTGGTCGCTGTCCATCCAGGGCCAGTTCTACCTGGTGTGGCCGCTGCTGGTGGCCGCGCTCGCCTACGCCGCGCGGGGACGCCTGCGTGCCGCCCTGACCGGCACGCTGCTGGTCCTGACCGCCGCGTCGCTGGCGTACTCGGTGTGGCTGACCGCGGCGAACCAGCCGCTGGCCTACTTCTCCGCGCTCACCAGGATCTGGGAGTTCGCGATCGGCGGACTGCTCGCGCTGGTGATCAACGCGGTCACCCTGCCCCGCGCGCTGCGGATCGCGCTCGGCTGGCTCGGTGTCGCCGGGCTCGTCGCCTGCGGGCTCGTGCTGCAGGTCGGCACCGTGTTCCCGGGCTTCGCCGCGCTGTGGCCGGTCGCCTCGGCGGCGTTCGTGCTGCTGGCCGGCGCCACCGGCAGCCCCGCCGGCGCGGACCGGTTGCTGACGGCCCGGCCACTGACCTGGCTCGGCAGGCTCAGCTTCCCGCTCTACCTGTGGCACTGGCCGGTGCTGGTGCTCTACCTGGTGTACCGCGGGCGGACCGAGGTCGGCCTACTCGGCGGCGCGTTCGTCATCGGCCTGTCGCTCGCGCTCGCGGTGGCGACCCACCACCTGGTCGAGACGCCGGTGCGCCGGTCCCAGCTGGCCGTGCGCGGCGCCTACCGGTTCGCGGTGCTGGCGATGATCCCCGTGCTGGCCGCCGCGGGCGCCTGGCAGATCGCCGGCCTCGCCCGGTCCGGGACGCCCGCCGCCGGTGGTGCCGACCACCCCGGCGCGCTGGCCCGCACGCCCGGGTTCGTCTACCGCGGCGCCGCCGACGTGGCGCCGGTGCCGTCGCCGGTCGAGCTGCCCGACGACTGGGCCTGGATCGACGACTGCGCCGAATCGCCGCGCGGCAGTGAACTGCTGGTGTGCACCACGACGCCGGACGGCCCGCCGGAGAAGACCCTGGCCATCGTCGGCGACTCGCACCCCACCCAGTTCATCGCGGCGCTGGAGCCGGTGGCGCAGCGGCGGAACTGGCAGCTGGTGGTGATGTCGCGGGGCGGGTGCCCGTTCTCCACCGAGTCCGAGATCGACCCGGACGACCAGGCCTGCCGGGACTGGAACGCCGCGGCCGCCGACGAGATCCTGGACCTGCGGCCGGACGCGGTGTTCACCACCGCCACCCGGGACGTGCGGGCCGGCCTGACCGAGTGGACGCCGCCCGGGTTCGTCGCGCAGTGGCGGAAGATCGAGGCCGCCGGGATCCCGGTGCTCGCGGTGCGGGACAACCCGCGCTACGACTACGCGCCGTCGGAGTGCGTGGAGCTGCGCGGCGCGGACGCCCCCGAGTGCAACCCGCCGCGCGCCGACTTCTACGCCGATGAACCGCCCTGGCTGTTCCTCGACGACGTTCCCCCGAACGTGTCGTTCCTGGACTTCAGCGACTACTACTGCGACGAGGCCGTCTGCCCGCCGGTGATCGGCAACGTGCTGGTCTACCTCGATGACAACCACGTCGGCGCGACCTACCTCGGCACCATGGACACGATCGTGGAACAGGCCATCGACGACGCCCTCGGACCGCCCGCCCCGGAGCCGCCCGCGCCCGCCTGACACCCACCGTTCGTAGAGCCGCGATCCGCCGACCGGGTGGCCGAGTGCGCCCGACCGTGTGGTGCGCGCCGCCCTGCCGCGTGATTTCATTCGTCCAAGGTTTGATGAATCCGCGCGTGGGTAGCGACGGCGGCCGTTGACGAGACAGCGGAGGTGTCCGGGTCCTTGACCGACTCACTGGACGAGCGCACGCCGGTCACGGCCGTGCGCCTCGACGGCCCGGAGGGGCTGGCGCCGTTGCGCAGGCGGGTGCGCGCGATGCTCGCGGACTGCCCGTCGCCGGTCGTGATCGACGTGGTGCTCCTCGTCGACGAGCTGGCCGCGTCGGCGTGCGCCACCGGGTTCCCGCCGTTCGAGGTCCGGCTGAGCCGAGCCGGGGACGTGCTGCGAGTGGAGGTCGACGGCGTGGGCGGGGTGCCGGAGCCGGGCCTCGGCACCGGGGTGCTCGACGCGATCAGCACCCGGTGGGGCACCGGGCCGCGCGGGGTGCTGTGGGCCGAGCGTGAGCTGCGGGCCCGCACTCGGTTCAGCCGCCGGTGAGCGCCTCGTCGCGAGTGGTGTAGACCGGCAGCCGCTGGTCCAGACCGGTGATCGCCAGCGGCCGCGCCGTCTGCCGCGTCGGGGCGACCACGCGGATTTCGGCCTGTTCACTCGCCTGGGCGAGCGCGGCCAGGCCGGCGGAGCCGAGGAAGTCCACTGCGCTGAGGTCGACTACCACGACGCGGGGCCGGTGCGCGGTCAGTTCGTCCAGCGCGCGGTGGAGCGGGGCGGCGGTGGCCACGTCGATGTCGCCGGCGACCTTCAGCACGGCGATCCCGGGCAGGGGCCAGAACACCTGCAGCCGCAGGGCTGCGGGCGCGGCCCGTTGCGCGGGGACGCGGGCCCCGCGGCGAACGGCCGTGCTCACGGCACCGGTGGAGTTGCGCGCCGAGTGGCTCATGACTCTCCTCCCCGTCAGCCCTGTCTGGCCTGGCTTCTCCTCGTAGCGTAATCACGTCCGCGCGACGAGCACCAGTTCAGAGACGGTCACGCGGCTGGGCGAAATGTCGCGTCCCGGGTGCCAGCGCGGCCGCCGCGGGCGCGAACAGGCACACCAGCGCGCACGCGCCGAGCACCGGTCCGGCGCCGAATTCCGCCATCGCCGGCGCGATGAGGGCGAGCCCGGCCGGCGCCAGGCCGTAGGACAGCAGGAAGTCCAAAGCGGACACCCGCGCGAGCTTGGCCGGGTCGACCTCGCGCTGGATCGCGGTGAACCATGGGACGTTGAACAGTTCGATGCCCGCGCCGGCGACCGCGTAGGCGGCGACGACCACCGCCGGGTGCACGGGCAGCAGCAGGCTCAGCGGGGCGACGGCGTAGGCGGCCAGTCCCGCCAGCGCCGTCCGGCCCGCCGCCCGGGGCGTCCACCGCGCGAGCAGCAGCGCGCCGGCCAGCGCGCCGAGGGTGTAGGCCGTTGTGGCGGCGGCGAGCACGGCTTCCGAGCCGTACCGGTCGCGGCTGACCAGCGGCAGCGCGACCCCGGTGGCCGAATAGCCGGTCGCGATCACCGCGGTGAGCGCGAACAGCCCGGCGATGAACCACGGGTGCCGGCGGGCTTCGCGGGTCCCGTCGGCGAACTCGGCGACGAACGAGGCACGCGCGGTGGGGACCGCGGCGAGCGGGCGCCCGGCCGGCGGGACGAGCGCGGCGGCCAGCCACAGCAGCCCGGTGCCCCACAGCAGGGCCGGAACGGGCAGCACGGTCGCCAGCAGCGCGGCCAGGCCCGGCGCGACCAGGGTCGTCACGCGCACCGACAGCGTGATCGCGGCGTTGGCGCGCTGCCGCCCCGTCTCGGCGACCACTTCGGCGGTGAGCGCCTGGAAGGCCGGACGGCACGCGCCCTGCCCGGCCCCCGCGACGGCGGCCGCCACGACGGCCACGGCGAGGGAGCCGTGCAGCCCGGCCCCGATGACCGGGCTCGCCACGGCGGCCGCGGCACCGGCGACGGCGACCACCCGGCGTCGCGGGAACCGGTCCGCCAGCACGCCGCCGACCGGCACGGCCGCGAGGAACCCGATCGTGCGCGCGGCGAGGAGCACGCCCAGTCCGGCCGGGGTGAGGGAGGAGTTCAGGACGGCCAGGCCCAGGACGAACGGCAGTGCCCAGGTCGCCAGCCCGGAGGCCGTGGTGCCGCACCACAGGCGCAGGAACGCGGGGTCACGCAGGACGGGAGTGGTCACGGCGGGGGAGGTCCTCCTCGGTCGGCAGGGATGTCCGACATCGGACTCTAGACGAAAATGATTATCGTTTGTACTATCGGGTCCGGTTCACGGAGAGTCAGCCGGCCGGGCCTCCGTCCTTCGCCCGTGGTAACGACAAAGGGGGGTACTCGTGACGGTCGCCGTGACCGGTTCGCCGCCGGCCCGAGCTGGGACGGGTGCGCTCGCGGTGCCCGTGCTCGTCGCCGTGCTCGGGGTGTCCGCCGTGGCCGGAGTCGCGTTCGGACCGACCGTGGTGCCGCTGCCGGACACCCTGCGGTACCTCGCGGCGGCGCTGGCCGGCGGCCAGATCGGCCCGGACGAGGTGACCGGCTACTCGATCGTGTGGCAGGTGCGCACGCCGCGGGTGCTGCTGGCCGCCGTCGTCGGTGCCGGGCTGTCCGTGATCGGGGTCGCGGTGCAGGCGATGGTCCGCAACGCGCTCGCCGATCCGTTCGTGCTGGGCGTCTCCTCGGGCGCGTCGGTCGGCGCCAGCGCGGTGGTGTCCTTCGGGTTGTTCGGGGCGCTCGGCGTGTACGCGTTGTCGGCGGCCGCGTTCCTCGGCGCGCTCGCCGCGTCGGTCCTGGTGTACGTGGCCGCCCGCGGCCGCGCCGGGCTCACTCCGCTGCGGCTGGTGCTCACCGGTGTCGCGCTCGCCTACGGGTTCCAGGCGGTGATGAGCGTGATCGTGTTCTTCGCGCCGTTCGGCGAGGCCGCCCGCTCGGTGCTGTTCTGGCTGCTCGGCAGCCTCGGCGGGGCCACCTGGGGCGCGCTGCCGGTCGCGGTGGCCGCGGTCGCGCTGGCCGTGGTGGTGCTGCTGCGGCGCAGCCGGGCGCTCGACGTGCTGGCGCTGGGCGACGAGTCCGCCGCGAGCCTCGGGCTCGACGCCGACGCCCTGCGGCGGGAGCTGTTCCTGCTCACCGCTGTGGTGACTGGCGCGCTGGTCGCGGTCAGCGGCGCGGTCGGCTTCGTCGGCCTGGTCCTGCCGCACCTGGTGCGGATGGTGGCCGGACCGGGGCACCGCCGGGTGCTCGTGCTCGCGCCGCTGGCCGGGGCGATCTTCCTGATCTGGGTCGACCTCGCCTCCCGCACCCTGTTCGCGCCGCGCGAGCTGCCGCTCGGGGTGATCACCGCGCTGATCGGGGTGCCGGTGTTCGTCGGCCTGCTGCGCGGCCGCGGCTACCTGTTCGGGGGCCGCTGATGGACCTCGCTCTCGATGCGGTCACGGTCGAGGCCGCCGGACGCAAGCTGGTCGACGCGCTCAGCCTCAAGGCGGGCGACGGCGAGGTCGTCGGGCTGGTCGGCCCGAACGGCAGCGGCAAGTCCACCGCGCTGCGCTGCGTGTACCGAGTGTTGACCCCCAGCGCCGGGGCCGTCCTCGCCGGCGGGACCGACCTGAGTGGACTGTCCAACCGGGACAGCGCCCGGCTGGTCGCCGCGGTCACCCAGGAGGCGGGCGCCGATCTGGACTTCACCGTCGCCGACGTGGTCGCGATGGGCCGGTTCCCGCACCACCCCGGCAACCGGGCGCTGAGCGAGCGCGAACGCGACCTCGTCCACCGCTGCCTGGAGCGGACCGGCGTCGCGCAGCTGGCCGGGCGCGGCATCCTGTCGCTGTCCGGCGGCGAACGGCAGCGCGTGCTCATCGCCCGCGCCCTCGCGCAGGAACCGCGGATCCTGGTCCTCGATGAGCCGACCAACCACCTCGACGTGCGGCACCAGGTCGAACTGCTGTCGTTCCTGCGTTCCTGCGGGCTGACCGTGCTGGTCGCCCTGCACGACCTCAACCTCGCCGCGGCCACCTGCGACCGCGTGGCGGTGCTGCACGACGGTCGGCTCGCGGCCGCGGGCCCGCCCGCCGAGGTGCTCACCCCGGACCTCGTCCGCCGGGTCTTCGGCGTGACCCCGGTCGTGGTGACCCACCCGGTCACCGGGGCCCCGCAACTGCTCTGGACCTTCACTGATCGAGGAGGAAGCCCGTGAGAGGGCGTTGGACAGCCGTGCTCGTGACGGTCGCGCTGGGTCTCACCGCGTGCGGCGCCGAGGTGCGGCCCGGCGGTGACACCGGCCCGGCGCCGGTGACCGTCGAGAACTGCGGGCACGCGATCACCTACCCGCTGCCGCGGCGCGCGGTCGCCTACGACATGAGCAGCACCGAGAAGATGTTCGCGCTCGGGCTGGCCGGCCGGATGCGCGGCATCGTCATGCCACGCACGGCCGAACCCGCCGTGGCGCGTTCGCCGTACGGCGCCGACTACCGCTCGGTAGAGACGCTGAGCACCGATGTGCTCAGCTTCGAAACCGTCGTCGGCGCGCAGGCCGACTGGGTCCTGGCGGGCTGGAACTCCGGCTTCAGCGAGGCTCGCGGCATCACACCGGCCAAACTGGACGGCGTCGGCATCCGCAGCTACCAGCACACCGAGAGCTGCTTCAACTACGGCGACCGGCCGGTCAAGGTGCCGCCGCTGGAGGCGCTCTACACCGACCTGCGGCAGATCGGGCAGATCTTCCACGTCCCCGACCGCGCCGAAGCGCTCGTCGCGGACCTGCAGGCCCGCGCCGCGGCGCTGCGTGCGAACGCGCCGGCGGGGGAGCCCGCGCGGGTGTTCGTCTACGACTCCGGCACCGATCAGCCGTTCACCTCCGGCAACCAGGCCGCGCCGGACACCATCGTGTCGCTGGCGGGCGGCCGCAACATCGCAGGCAACCTGGATGCCCGCTGGACCACGATCGGCTGGGAACCGGTCGTGCGGTCCCAGCCCGAGGTGATCGCCGTCGTCGACTACGGCGACCGGCCGGTAGCCGACAAGATCGCGTTCCTGAAGTCCTTCCCGCCGCTCGCGGACAGCCCCGCGGTGCGGGAGAACCGCTTCCACGTGCTCGACTACGGCGAGGCCGTGAGCGGCCCGCGCAACCTCGACGCCGCCGAAAAACTGGCCGGCTACCTGCGATCGCTCGGACGCTGACGGAGACAGAAATGGACACTGTGGACACCGCCCTGATCGACCGGCTCCCGCCGCCCCTGCCCGCCGAGCGGATCATCGCGCTCAACCAGCCGAAGGGCGACCTGCGCACCACCCGCCCGTACACCTGGCGCGGGTGGGAGTTCACCGCGCCGCCCGGCGTGTTCCTGCCCGGCGCGACCAGCCGGATGATCCACGAACGGGTCCTGGACGGGACCATCGAGGTGCGCGGCCGCGTCTACGCCGCGATGGGCAGCGGGCTCGGCGTCGAAGCCGTCGCCGCCGGCCTGCGCGGGGCACGCGAGATCCACGCGATCGACGTGCACCCGGACAGCGTCGAAACCACGCGGCGGCACTACGAACGCATCGTGGGCGCGCGGCCGGGCACCCGGTTCGTCCCGGTGGTCGCCGACCTCTTCGACGGGTTCCCGGACGGCGTGCGGCTGGACGTGATCACCTTCAACCCGCCCGCGGTGAGCCAGCCGGTGAGCGACGACCCGGACGTCGTGCGCAACGTGTGCGTGGGCGCCCCGCTGCTGGAGCGGTTCTTCGCGCAGCTGGCCGGACGGAACCTGCTCGCTCCCGGCGGCGAGGTGTTCCTCATCGCGTCCAACACCGCGGACCTCCGCACGATCGTGCGGGACGCCGCCGGGCACGGGTTCGCCGCCGAGGTCGCAAGTCGCCACGACTGGGGGGACGGCGTGCTCACCTACCTGTTCCGGCTGGAGGCGGCGTGACCACCGTCGCCGCGCTGACCACCGAGGTCCTCGCCGGGAAGCACGGCCCGGACCCGGCCGAGCTGACCGCCACCAGCGTCTTCTGGCTGCACCACGGCACCCGGTTGGCGGGCGGGGACGTGACCTACCGCAACTCCTACGTCCTGGTGCGGCTGGGCGCCGCGTTCGGCGCGTGTGCCTTCGAGACCGGGCAGCTGCCGCCGGAGGTGTGCGCCGAGTTCTCCGGGGCGCCACTGGATGTGTTGCTGCGCCAGCACTCCGTGCCGTTGCGGATCGCCGCGCTGGACGCCTACCTGTCGGCGGCCGCGCCACACGAGGCGCAGCCCGCGGCGGAGCCGGTCGTCCTGCCCGCCGGCACCCCCGAGGTCCGGGCACACGCCAGGGACGCGGCGATCGCCCGGCTGCTGGACATCGCCCCCGGCGCGCGGGTCGCCCTCATCGGCGTGGTGAACCCGCTCGTCGCGGCGATCCGCGACCGCGGCGGGACCTGCCTGCCGTGCGACCTCAACCTGCGCCGCACCCAGTGGGGCGATCCGGTGACGCCGGAGATGGGGGAGGTGCTCGGTGTGGCGGACGCGGTCGTGGCGACCGGGATGACCCTGGGCAACGGGACCTTCGACGAGATCGTCCGCCGGTGCCGGGAGCGGTCCGTGCCGCTGGTCGTCTACGCGCAGACCGGCAGCGCGGTGGCCCGCGCGTTCCTCGGCCACGGGGTCAGCGCGCTGTCCGCCGAGCCGTTCCCGTTCTCGCAGTTCAGCGCGGCGCCCACCACGCTGTACCGGTACCGGGCGGCGGTGTGACCGGTGTGGGGCACGCGCCCGGGCACCACGGCGAGATCCTGCAGGGCGTCTTCCGCGACCGCGGCCGCCGCTGCCGCGGGCTGGTCACGCTGCCGGTGCCCGGCGCGGTGACGCGTGCCGAGTTCGTGCCGGGGCCGGGTCCGGTGACGGTGACCCCGCCGGACCGCGCGAAGGCGCGGCGCGCCGCCGAACTGGCCGCCGCCGCGTGCGGCCGCCCGGCGGGCGGATCCCTCCGGCTGGACAGCGGTCTGCCGGTCGGGCTCGGGCTCGGATCGTCCACCAGCGACATCCTGGCGACCGTGCGCGCCGTGTCGGCCGCGTTCGGCGTGGTGCTCGCGCCGGAGGCCGTCGCGCGGATCGCGG
Organism: Amycolatopsis methanolica 239; assembly: GCF_000739085.1. Lineage (NCBI taxonomy): Bacteria > Bacillati > Actinomycetota > Actinomycetes > Pseudonocardiales > Pseudonocardiaceae > Amycolatopsis > Amycolatopsis methanolica. The sequence continues at coordinate 3,039,000 of NZ_CP009110.1, forward strand.
TGCGGGCCGAGCGCGCCTGCGACCCCATCATGCTCGGCGGCGGCGCGGTGCTGTTCGCGCAGCGGGAAGGCCGGGTGCTGGAACGGCTCGGCCCGCGGCTCCCGCCCGTCGTCGTGATCGGGTGCGTGACCGGCGGCGGGGCGCCGGTGGACACGCTCGCGCTGGGCGCCGTCGCCGACGTGGCCGCCTTCGAGCGGCTGCGGCGGATGCTGCGGCTGGCGATCGTGACCGGTGACGTCGCGCTGCTCGGCCGCGTGAGCACCGAAAGCGCCCGGCTGAACCAGCGCGTGCTCGTCAAGGACGAACTGCCGGAACTGGAACGGATCGCGGCCGTCACCGGCGCGGCCGGGGTGCAGGTCGCGCACAGCGGCAACGTGGCCGGCCTGCTGTTCGACCCCGGCGGCGACCCCGATCGCGTGCGCCGGTGCTTCCGCGCGCTGCGGGCCGCCGGACTGCCCGCGACCCGCCTGTTCACCACGGAAGGGACGGATGCACAACCACATCGCGGAGGCGATCGCGCGGCCGGACCTGGTCCGGACCGGCGAGCGGCTGGTCTGCCTGCGGTTTGAGACGATGAAGGTGGTCTCCGCGCTGGAGGCCGTGCGGCACCTGCTGCGCACCGGCGTGATCGCCCCCGGCGACACCCTGGTGGACAGCTCCAGCGGGATCTACGCCTACGCGCTCGCGCTGGCGTGCCACCGGTTCGGCCTGCGCTGCCACATCGTCGGTTCGACCACAGTGGACCACACGCTGCGCACGCAGCTGGCGGTGCTGGGCGCGACGCTCGAGCAGATGCCGCCGGAGGCCGACCTCAAGCTCGACCAGAACCGGCGGGTGCGGCGGATCGGGGAGATCCTGCACGCGCACCCGGACTGGCACTGGATGCGGCAGTACCACGACCGCGTCCACTACCTCGGGTACCGGGCGGTGGCCCGGCAGATCGCGCGGGAGCTGGATCCGTCCCGGCTGATCGTGGTGGGCGGCGTCGGATCGGGCGCCTCCACCGGGGCGCTCGCGACGTGGCTGCGGACCGCCGCGCCCGGGGTCGGGTTGGTCGGGGTGCAGCCGTTCGGCAGCGTCACCTTCGGCAGCGAGCACGTCGCCGATCCGGACATCATCATCGCCGGGATCGGCAGTTCCATCCCGTTCGGCAACGTCGCGCACGAGCTGTACGACACGATCCACTGGGTCGGGTTCGGCGCGGCGCTGTCCGGGAGCGTCGACCTGCTGCGCAGGCACGCGATCTTCGCCGGGCTCTCCACCGGAGCCGCCTACCTCGCCGCGCGCTGGGAACGCGACCGGTGCGACCGCACGGTGCTGTTCATCGGCGCGGACACCGGGCACCGGTACGTGGACACGGTGTTCGCGCGCCACGCCGAAGCGGTCCCGGTGACGTCACTGGCGCCGGTCGAGCCGGCGACCCGGGCGGGCCTGGCGCTGCCGTGGTCCCGCATGGCGTGGCCGGCGCCCGCCTGAGGTCAGGCCGGCACCCGCACCCCGACGAAGTCGATCTCGCGGCGCAGCCGGAAGCCCAGTGCGGTGTAGAGCCGGATGGCGCTGGTGTTGTCCGCCGCCGCGTGCAGGAACGGCGTTTCGCCGCGCTCGCGGATCCCGTGCGCCACCGCGAGCACCAGCCGCGTGCCCAGCCCCTGCCCGCGGAACTCCGCATCCGTGCAGACCGCGCTGATCTCGGTGTAGCCGGGCGGGTGCATGCGCTCCCCGGCCATCGCGACCAGCCGCCCCTCGTGGCGGAAGCCGAGGTAGGTGCCCAGTTCGACGGTGCGCGGCAGGAACGGGCCCGGCCGGGTCCGCTCCGCCAGCGCGAGCATTTCGGGCACGTCGGCCGCGGTCAGCCGCACCGCCTCCGGATCCGGTGCGGTGTCGGCCGAGTCGGCGACCATCTGCACGCCCGGCACGCCGAACTCCACGGCCCAGTCCGCGGGCGGTGGCAGCGGCGGCCCCGGCAGCGCCAGCACGCCGCCCGGCCCGGCCAGCTCGGCCAGGTCCTTCCAGGCCGTTTCGTCCGCGTCGTCCGGCATGCCCGCCCACGGCGAGACTTCCGGGTCGTACCGCACGGCTGTCCCGTGCGTTTCGGCGAACCGGGCGTGCGGACCGGTCAGCGACGCGAAGGCCGGGTTGTCCAGAACAGAACTCACGACCCGACGTTACCGGTCAGGCGCCCGTCACCGGTTCCACACGTGAGCGGGGACGCACCGGGAAGCCGGCGGCGCGGTAGCACTCGTCGATCAACGCCATCGTGTCGACCGCGTCGGCGAGGTCGTTGCGCAGCAGCGCGCCCTCGCGGACGTGCGACGCGAAGGCCTCCAGCTGGTAGGAGTACGACGGGCGGCGGCCGAGGTGCTCGACCCGGTCGCCGACCAGGGCCCGGTCGTCGATGTCCGGACGCACGAAGTTCACCGCGGTCGCCTCGCCGCGCGTGCCGGTCAGCCGCAGGCAGAAGCGGACCTCCGCGGCGGCCATGTCGCACCGCACGATGCCGGCCGCGCCGCCGGGGAACGCCAGCCGCGCGTCCACCGCCTGATCCACGCCGGGCCGCCGCGCTGTCCCGGTCGCCGACTCCAGCACCGGCGCGCCGCCCGCCCACGGCGCGAGACCACGCGGCGCGTGCAACCCGTAGCAGCCCACGTCCATCAGCGCCCCGCCCGCCAGCTCGAACGACCACCGCGGAGCGCTGTCCGCGGGCGCGGGGATGCGCAGTTCGGCCTCGGCGGCGCGCAGTTCGCCCAGCTTGCCGGAGTCCAGGATTTCGTGCAGCCGCAGCAGGACCGGGTGGTAGAGGTAGTGGAAGGCCTCCATGACCCGCACCCCGGCCGCCTCTGCCGCGGCGGCCACCTCGCGGGCCTACTCGGCGTTGGCGGCGAACGGTTTCTCGCTCAGCACGTGCTTCCAGATCCTCTGCTGCGCCGTCGTCCGTCGCACAGCCTAGCGTTGGGGCATGGCCCGTACCCGCGTGTACCGCCACGGAGTTCTCGAAGCCGAGAACTTCCCGGCGGCCGAACTGTCCGACCACCTCCAGGACCCGGCGGCGGTGGTGTGGCTCGACTTCGTCAAGCCCACCGAAGCCGACCTCGCCACGATCAGCGAGGAGCTCGGCCTGCACCGCCTGGCCGTCGAGGACGCGGTGCATGAGCACCAGCGGCCCAAGGTCGACCGGTACGACAGCCACGCGTTCCTCACCGCCTACGCCGTGCGGCTGGACACCGCGACCGGCGTGCTGTCCGACAGCGAGCTGGCGGCGTTCCTCACCGACCGCGCGCTGGTGACGGTCCGCAAGGACGAGCACTTCGACATCGAGGCGGTGGTGCAGCGCTGGGACGCCTCCGCCGACCTCGCCAAGGGCGGGACCGGCTACCTCGTGCACGGCCTGCTCGACTACATCGTGGACACCCACTTCGACGCGGTGCAGGCGATGGACGACCAGATCGAGTCCCTCGAGGACGGGGTGTTCGCCGATCACGTCGACCACACCGACATGCAGCGCCGGTCGCTGCGGCTGCGCAAGAGCCTGGTGGCGCTGCGCCGGGTCGTGCTGCCGATGCGTGAGGTGGTGAACTCGCTGATGCGCCGCGACCACCACCTGGTCGACGAGACGCTGATGCCGTACTTCCAGGACGTCTACGACCACGTGCTGCGCGCGTCGGAGTGGACGGAGTCGTTGCGGGACCTCGTCACCACGATCCGCGAGACCCAGCTGAGCCTGCAGGCCAACCGGCTCAACCTGATCATGAAGAAGGTGACCAGCTGGGCGGCGATCATCGCGGTGCCGACGGCGATCACCGGCTTCTACGGGCAGAACGTGCCCTACCCGGGATTCGAGCGGCCGTGGGGGTTCTGGCTGTCCACCGCGGTGATCGTGGCGTTGTCGGGCGCGCTGTACACGATGTTCAAACGGCGCGACTGGCTGTGATCGTCATGCCGGGCGCAGCGCCTGCGCGAGGGTGGGGTAGACGTCGAGCACGTCAACGAGCCTGGTGAGGCACAACGGTTTCACGGTGCCGTGCGCCTCCGCGACGACGCGCAGTTCGGTGTTCCCGGCGAGGTCCTGGATCTCCAGCAGCACGTGCATCCCCGCCGAGCCGAGGAAGGTCACGCCGGACAGGTCGACGACCAGCACCGCGGGCGCGCCGCTCAGGACGCCACGCATGATCGCGCGCAGCCGCGGCACGGTGGAGGCGTCGAGCTCGCCGGAGGTGTGCACGACGACGGCGGCCTCCCGCTCCTGCACCGTGACGGCGAAGGGAGCGCCGGGGCCGGGCTGGGGGCCGCCGCTGGACTGCATCGCCTTCATGATGACACGGCCGCACCGGGAAATCGATCCGGTCGTTTCAGACCACGGCGGTCTCGGCGCCGACCGGCAGGGCGTCGTAGAAGAGGGCGGCATCCCTGGCCGACCAGTGGACGCACCCGTGCGACGGGGCGTCGAGGCTGCCCTCGTGCAGAGCGATCCCGCGCGGGGCGAGGAACACCGAGTGGTTCATCGGGTCGCCGAACTGGGCGCTGGTGTGCTCGGCGTCCTTCCACTCCACGCGGAAGACGCCGCGCGGGGTGGCGACGGAGTCCGGGGTGTCCGTGGCACCGGGCATGATCGGGACGGGGCCGTGGGTGATCTCACCGTCGTGCTGGAGCCAGCTCACGCGCCGTTCCTCGGCGACGCAGGCGCGGGCGGTGTCCGGGCAGAGTTCGGTGCGCGGGGCGGGCGCGGCGGCGATGGACAACGGCATCGGCGGCGGAACCGGGCGGGGCGCGGGCGCGGCGGCCGTCTCGGCGGGCGCGGCCTCCAGAACGGCCCACCCGGCGACCAGGGTGAGCGCGGCGAGGGTGGTCCAGCAGGCCTGGCGATGAAGACCGGAGGAAGTGGAGCGGTGCGGTGCCACGGCCGCACCCTAGCGGTGCTGAACCGGTCCGGTCGCCCGAATCCGGCGGGTTTCCACGACTTCGGGTGAATGATCGCCGACGCGGGTTTGAGCCGGTACGGCCACAGTTCCGGGCGCTCGCACTGACCGACCTGTCCAACCGGATCCACGTGACGATCGGGAGCGGGCGGGAACTCGGTGGTGCGGCGGCGAGGCCCGGCACTGCCGGCGGTGCCGGGCCTGGCGGCCCTGCCAGCTCCCGGCGAGCGTCGCCGAGGCGGCCAGGTGCGCACCGGCGCCGCTACTCGGTGTCTCCGGTCAGGTCGGGTGCGAACTGCGCCATCGAGATCTGCGCGGCGCCGGCGATTTCCTCCGCGGTGGCCGTGCCGGAGTCCTCGACCACAGTGCTCCACTCGGTCACCGAACCGGCGCAGAACTCCTGCACCTCGCGGGAATTCGCGGCCGCCACCGGGTCCTCGGCGATGTCCCCGGCGAAGTACTGTGCCAGGGCCATCAGCGCGCTGTCCCAGCCGGGGCCCACGAACAGCGCGCCCGCGCCGCTCTGCGCGATCTCGATCGGCACCGTGTGCTCCAGCTCGAGCTCGGTGCTGTCGCCGTCGCCGGCCAGGCGCACCTGCACCACGCTGGTCGGCCCGCCGAAGGTCACCTTCAGTAGCCGGGGCGGGTCGCAGGTGAGGATGTCGCCACCGGCGTTGCCCTCCAGCTGGAACGAGCCGCCCTCGCGCAGGTCGCCGGTCAGCGGCAGGAACCAGCGGCGCACCCGCGCCGGGTCGGTCACCGCGTCCCACACGTCCTCGGCGGTGGCGTCGTAGCGTCGCCGCACCAGGACCGTGACCGTCTCGCCCTCGGTCGTCGTGCCGCGGCGGACCTCACGGTGGATCGCCTTCAGGTGGTTCGCGATGTCGAGCATTGTCCTTCTCCTGCCTGAGTCGTCGTTCCCGCTTACCGCGGGCCAGTTCGGTGGCGAGCGCGTCGAGGGGCTGGTCCCAGATGTGGCGGAACCGCTCCAGCCACTCCCCGGCCTCCCGCAGCGGCGCGGAGTTCACCGCGTAGAGCCGGCGGGTCCCTGCCACGCGCACGGTCGTGAAACCGGTTTCCCGCAACACGCGCAGGTGCTGGGAGACGCCCGGCTGGGAGATGCCGAACTCCTCCCGGATGACCGCGGCGATCGCCCCCGACGACTGTTCCCCGTCGGCCAGCAGCTCCAGGATCCGCCGGCGAACCGGGTCGCCGAGCACATCGAACGCGTGCACGTGCCCAGTGTGTCAGTCGCAGGTTATATAAGTCAAGTCTTAAATTCCTGCTCCAGGGGCCCGCGCGCAGGGGACCTTCGGCTCTAGGCGGCCGCGGCCGGGGTTCGCTATACCGCTGCGGAGGCCCTCGACGGGGAGGACGGCCAAATGTCCAGAAGGCTGATCGTGTGCTGCGACGGCACCTGGTGCGACCCCGAACTGGACGCGGTCACCAACGTGCGCCGCCTGCACAACGCGCTCGCCGCGGCCGACAGCAGCGGCCGCGAGCAGGTGTCGAGCTACCGGCGCGGCGTCGGCACGCGGGGCGGGCTGCTGAGCAGGCTCGCCGCGGGCGCGATCGGCGCCGGGCTGCCGAAGGACATCGTGGCCGCCTACCTGTGGCTGTGCACCACCTACCGGCCCGGCGACCAGATCGCGTTGTTCGGGTTCAGCCGCGGCGCGTTCACCGCCCGAAGCCTCGCCGGGCTGGTGAAGGAATCCGGCCTGCTCGACCTGCGCGAGATCGACTCGCGCACCAGCGGGCTGCTGGCCGCCCGCGCCTACCGCCACTACCGCACCCGCTCACCCGGCGACACGTGGCGCGCCGGCCTGCGGTTCCACTTCGACCCGGAGCGGGCCGCGGACATCCCGATCGACTTCATCGGCGTGTGGGACACCGTGGGCGCGCTCGGCGTGCCGGGCTACTTCGCCGGGCTGAGCGAACTGACCCCGGGCTCGCGTTACCGGTTCCACGACGTCGAGCTGAACCCGCACATCCCGTACGCCCGGCACGCGCTGGCGCTGGACGAGTGGCGACGGCCCTTCACCCCGGCGCGGTGGACGCCCAACGGCAGCACCGACATGGCGGAACGCTGGTTCCCCGGCAGCCACATGGACGTCGGCGGCGGCCACCGGGAGACCGGGCTGAGCGACATCTCGCTGCAGTGGATGACCGACGAGGCGGCGAAGTGCGCGGGCATCGCGTTCCACCCGCCCGCGCTGGCCGGCCTCGCGCCGGACCCGGCCGGCCTGCTGCACGACGACGACCGCGGCGTGTTCGGGGTCGCGCCGCCGCTGGTGGACCCGCTGCTGCAGCCGCTGCTGGAGGCCGGTCTGCACTACCGGCCGCGGGCGGTGCCCGCCGTCGTGCCCGGCGGCCAGGGCGGTGTGCTGGACCCGTCGGCGCTGGAACGGCAGCAGGCGCAGCCGATCACCGGCGGCCCGTACCGGCGGACGCGCATCCTGGGCAGCGGCCAGCAGGCGACGATCGAGGTTCCGGCGGAGGAGCTGTGGACCGGCACCGGGCTCTACCTGGAACCCGGCCGGTACACCTTCACCGCGGCCGGGCAGTGGTCGGATGGGGTGGACTGGTGCGGGCCAGGCGGAATCCCGCTGCTGCGCGGGCTGAGCCCGCGGCGCCTGGCAGGCACGGTGGTCGGCGAGGCGGTCGGACTGTACCGGCTCGTGCGGCGCGCACGCGGCGCGCACGCCCCGCTCGCGCCGCGCGAGCTGGACCTGCCGTGGCTGTTCCTCGTCGGCTACGTCGCCAACGACAGCGACCGCACCAGCGCGGACCCCGAACACGAACGGATCGCGATCGGCACGGGCACCGCCCACGAGGTCACCGAGCCCGGGTATTTCTACGCCTTCGCCAACGACGCGTGGGGTTTCTACGGCCGTAACTCCGGCGCGGTCCGCCTGACGGTGACGCGGCTGTAGGCCGTGCTGCCCGAGCGGCGAGCCCGTTGCGGTGCGCCGCCGGCCGGCGCGGGGCCGTTGGTGGCTGTTGGGTGGGGCCGCTACCCGCGGCGGCTCGGGCACAGCACCGGGGGCCGCGGCTGAGGTGGTTCACCCCCGGTGGCGGGCCGTCCAGCCACCGCCCCGGCACGTGCGCCGGGTCGCGGTGGTCCGCCTGACGATCAGCCGGCTCCAGGTCTTGTTGCCCGAGCGGCGAGCCGGTTGCGGTGGCCGGCGGCCCGCGCGCGGCCGGTGGTGCCGCCGGCGGGCCGGCCGACGGTCACCCGGCGTCAGGCGAGTACGGCTTCGATGCGGAAGTAGTCGAGCGCGTGGGGCATCGGCGGCTGGGCGGGCAGTCGCGGGGTGCGGATGGTCAGCGTGCGCATCAACGCCGCGCGCAGCGCTTCGCGGCCGGTGAGCAGCGCCAGGTCCACCCCGGCGCAGCGCTGCGGGCCGCGGCTGAAGTGGTTCACCCCGGGCGGCGGGCCGTCCAGCCAGCGCCCCGGCACGAACGCGTCCGCGTCCGGCACGCGCGGCGGGTCGCGGTGGAAGAACGTGTTCACCACCAGGATCCGCGTCCCGGCCGGCAGGACCGTCCCGTCGTCCCGCACCACCTCGGCGCGGGTCTGCTTGGACAGCATCGGCGTGGTCGGCCACAGCCGCATCGTCTCCTGCAGGCACGCCGCCGCATGGTCCGCGTCCGCCAGGGCGCGTTCGGCGTCCCCCGGGCGCTGGCCGAGCACCGCGAGCGCCCGCAGCGCGTTGGCCGCCAGGGTGTCGCCGAGCGCGAACAGCCAGTGCGTGACCTGCGCGCCCGGCTCGGTGTCCGGACCAGCCGGCGTGTCCGCGATCGCCGCGGCCAGGCTGACCGGCTCGGCCCGTTCCAGGTGGCCCTCGACGCTCGCGCGGAAGGCGGGCAGACGCCGGGACGGCCGGCGCGGCAACCGGTTCGCCTCGGCCATCATCCGGCCCAGCGTCACCGACAGCGCGTCGTCGCCGGCGGCTTCGTCGCCCAGCACGACCCGGCGCGCGATCCGCTGGAACGCCCGGTTCCACGGCCGCCACCCGGTCACCGCGGGCAGCCGGGCGACCTCCTGCGCCACGCACTCCGCCACCCGCGGCACGATGGCGGGTACCGACGCGAGCACCGCGTCGGTGAACCGGCGCCGCTCCCGCCACGCCTCGCCCCGCGAAATCGTCACCGCGCCGGGCTGGAAGTGCGCCATGCCCCGGCGTTTCGGGTCCGGGTCACCGGCGTAGACGTCGACCGGCCCCTCGAGCACCCGGTCGGCGTCGCGCGGGTCGAGCAGGAGCACCGTCCCGCCGACGCGCACCGGCCGGGGGTTCCGGCGCGCCATCGCCGACAGGTGCCGCACCGCCGCGACGTCCACCCCGGCGGCCGCCGCGACCCGGACCATGGCGGGCCTGCGGGCGAACAGCCCCTGCGCCAGGTTCGGCGCCAGCACCAGCGCGCCGACCGCCAGCGCGTCGGGCAGGGCCGCACGGGGAACCACGGTGCGGGCGGGGAGAGTGGTCGTGGACATCATTTCCACCTCCGGCGAGGACAATTCCGCGGAGATTCGATTCCGGCCTTTTCCAGGCTACCCGGGAAATGCGCGATCGCCCGGCTGCCGGTGTTGGTGAAATTCTCGCAGCGGCGCCGCGCACTTGGGCCATCCGGGTACTGGACAGGGCGCGTGATCCGGTGCCACGCTGGGCATTTCGCGACGCACGCTGGCAGGCAAGGCGCCGATCTTCGCACGTCCATTCGCGCAACCGACGAATACGGGGGAACCCGCGATGGCCGATCAAGAAAACACCACCCGGACATATCGCACCAGCCTGCCCTGGCGGGCGTTCACCATGATCACCGGAATCGTCGACCGGGTGGTGGGCTGGGACCGGCTGCCGGTCCCGCTCGGCCTGCTCGACCTGATCGGGCTGCGCACCAGGCTGCGCCAGGAGAACCTGCACGACATGAGCCACCTGCCGGCGACGGGCACGCCGCCGGTGCCGCCGCTCACGCCGGACCGGCTGGTGAGCCGGTCCGTGGACGGCAGCCACAACGACCTGACCGAGCCCGCGATGGGCATGGCGGGCTCGCGGTTTGGCCGCAACATCCCGCTCGACAAGATCACCCCGGCCACCGAGGACGCGGTCCTGAAGCCGAGCCCGCGCGAGATCAGCCGGAAACTGCTGACCCGGACCACGTTCGTGCCGGCCACCTCGGTGAACTCGCTGGTGGCCGCGTGGCTGCAGTTCATGATCCGCGACTGGTTCAGCCACGGCACCAGCCCGCAGGAGAACCCGTGGGTGGTGCCGCTGGCCGACGACGACACGTGGCCGGACAAGCCCATGCGCATCATGCGCACGCCGGACGACCCGACCCGCCCGCCGGGCGCGTCGATGCCCCAGACCCGCGTCAACGTGCTCACCCACTGGTGGGACGGTTCGCAGATCTACGGCGTCACCGGCGAGGATCAGGGCTGGCTGCGCAGCGGCGAGCAGGGCAAGCTGCGGGTGCTCGACAACGGCCTGCTGCCGATCCCCGACGACCCATCCCGCGACCCCGCGCTGGTCCCCGGCTTCTGGCTCGGCACCGAGATGCTGCGCACCCTGTTCACGTTGGAGCACAACGCGATCTGCGACCGGCTGCACGCCGAGTACCCGTCGTGGCCGGACGAGGAGCTGTTCCAGCGCGCCCGCCTGGTCACCTCGGCGCTGCTGGCGAAGATCCACACCGTGGAGTGGACGCCCGCGGTGATCAGTCACCCGACTACGAAGGCCGCGCTGCGGGCCAACTGGTTCGGCCTGGCGGGGGAGCGGGTGCACCGGCTGTTCGGCCGCATCAGCGGCAGCGAGGTGGTCAGCGGGATCCCGGGCGGCGCGACCGACCACTATGGGGTGCCCTTCGGGCTGACCGAGGAGTTCGTCGCGGTGTACCGGATGCACCCGCTGGTGCGCGACACCTGGAGCCTGCGCTCCGCCGGGGACGACGGCACGATCCTCGACTGCGAATTCCCCGACATCTCCGGCGCCAACGCGCTCAAGGTCCTCAACAGCATCGCGATGACCGACCTGCTGTACTCCTTCGGCACCCTGCCGCCGGGCCTGGTCACGCTGCACAATTTCCCGAAGCACCTGCAGCAGTTCCAGCGCCCGGACGGGCACCTGCAGGACCTGGCGGCCACCGACATCCTGCGCTCGCGGGAGCTCGGCGTGCCGCGGTACAACGAGTTCCGCCGCCTGCTGCACCTGCCGCCGGCGGGGGACTTCCGCGACCTGACCGCCGACCCGGAGTGGGCCGAGGAGATCCGCCGCGCCTACGACGGGGACATCGAGCAGGTCGACCTCACGGTCGGCATGTTCGCCGAGCGCCGCCCGGAGGGCTTCGCGTTCAGCGACACGGCGTTCCGCATCTTCGTCCTGATGGCGTCTCGGCGGCTCAACAGCGACCGGTTCTTCACCGAGTACTACACACCGCGGGTCTACTCCGACGCCGGGCTGGCGTGGATCCGGGACAACTCGATGGCGACCGTCCTCACCCGGCACTACCCGGGCCTGCGGCCGGTGCTCGCGACGGTGGACAACGCGTTCGCCGCCTGGGAGGTGCGGGCATGACCGTCGTGGACGAGGCCGCGCTGCTGCGCGCGACCCACGACGAGCTGGACCGGCTGTTCCGGGCCAGCCCGCCCGGGGAGGTGCCGCACGGCCCGATGGACGGCACCGCGGTGCTCGCGCCGGGCACGCCGGTGAACCGGCTGGTCGCCTCGCTCGCCCGGTCGGTGGCCTGGCGCGGCAAGGTCTTCGACCCCGCGGGCCGGACCCTGGCGAACCGCATCGGCCCGGTCGGCGTGACCGCGATCAAGGCGGTCGTCGCGCCCGGGCACAGCTGGGTGGACGGCCGGGAGTGCGTCGTCATCGACTACTCCAAGACCTCGCTGGTGGCCCACGGGGTGCGGGACGAGATCCGGCTGGTGGCCAAGGACCTCTACCTCGGCGTCGTGTGGCTGTGGCGGCGCCGGGTCGGCTGGTTCCTGCTGCGCAGGCCCGGCACCGGCGCCGCGGCCAGCCCGTCGCCGCACCAGATCCCGCTCACGATCCGGGCGCCGCTGCGGCAGGGCCACGAGGGCGACGTGCCCGGGCTGCTCGACGAGCTGCGCAAGGGCGTCGACTCCGACGGCGGCCCGTTCCGCGACATGGCCGGAGTGCACTTCGCGCGGGTGTTCGTCCTCCCGCCCGACGGTGACGGCCGCGAGTCGCTGATCTACATGGCCGAGCTGGACACGCCCGTGCTGGCCCACCTGCACGACCTCGCCGCCGCCCGCGGCGACGCGCTGTCCGCGTTGCTCGGATTGTGCGAGGAGTACCCGGAAACCCGCACCGCGGGCGGCCGGGTGCGGTGGCTGCGCGACCACGAGATCCCGCCCGCCGCGACCTATGTGCACCGCACCGGGCGAAGCCTCGCGCGGATCCGGGACGAGGCGAGGCTGCGGGAACGCATCGAGCAGTTCCTCGACGAGAAACCGGAGTGGACGGGCACCGGCGAGGTGGCCGTGCACCGTGCGATCCGGGACTTCGTCGCGCAGCAGCCGGACCTGTCGTGGGCGCTGCGGCCCGCGGCCCCCACCGCGGTGGGGCACCGCCTGCGCGAGGCCGCGCACCTGGTCGCGGTCCCCGCGGTCGCGCCGCTGCTGCTGCCGGCCGTCCCGGCGCTGGCCGCGCTGATCCGCCTCAAGGAGCTGCGCGACGAGCCCGAGCACGCGACCGTGTCCCGGGCGCGGCTCGCGGAGCTGACGCAGCAGGAGGACACCCGGGTGCAGAACCCGTTCACCGCCACCGGTTACGTCAAACCGGGGCCGGTGCGGCACTTCACCCTGCGCACCGTCCTCTACGGACTGGACTGGTTCAACCGGCACGTCTACGCCACCGGCGGGCTGGCCGGCGTGCGGACCATCCACTTCGCCCGGTGGGTCTACCTCGACGGCGGCCGCAGGCTGGTCTTCGCCAGCAACTACGACGGCAGCCTGGAAAGCTACATGGACGACTTCATCGACAAGTTGTCCGCCGGGCTCAACGCGGTGTTCAGCAACGGCGCCGGCTACCCGCGCACCCGGTGGCTGCTGTGGGGCGGGGCGCGGGACGAGCAGGCCTTCAAGTCCTACCTGCGCGCCCACCAGCTGCCCGCCGTCTGGTACTCCGCCTACGGCGACCTGTCGGCCCGCAACATCGACGACAACTCCGCCCTCCGGGACGGCCTCACCCGCGACCTCGACGCGGAGGCGGCGCGGTCCTGGCTGGCTCTGCTGTGAGGTGCGATGACCCTCGACTTCAGCGACACCCAGGGCCTGCTCGTCCGCGGCTACGGCGGGCTGCGGCACGCCACGTTCCTGGTGTTCGCGGTCACCGACGAGCGGGCGGCCCGCGCGACGCTGCGAAACCTCGCCGGCCAGGTGTCCACGGCGGCGGCCAAGCCGGCCGAGACCGCGGTCAACGTGGCCCTCACCGCCGCCGGGATGCGCGCGCTCGGCGTCCCCGCGGCGGTCGTCGACTCGTTTTCGGCGCCCTTCGCCGAGGGCATGACCACCGAGCACCGCAGCCGCCTGCTCGGCGACTCCGGCGACGCCGACCCGCGACGGTGGGCGTGGGGCGGGCCGTCCACCGCGCCGGTGCACCTGCTGGTCCTGGTGTACGCGGCGACCGTGACCGAGCTGCGGCGGCGGGAGGCCCAGATCAAGCGGGAGAGCGAGGGACTGTCCCTGACCGTCGCGCTGCCCACCGACGAGCTCACCACGACCGAGCCGTTCGGCTTCCGCGACGGCCTGTCCCAGCCGAAGCTGTCCGGCCTGGGGGAGGAGGCCGTGCCCGGCGACGTCGAGCTGGGCGAGTTCGTCCTCGGCTACCGCAACGCCTACGGGCGGCTCACCGAACGGCCGCTGCTGCCCGCCGACGCCGATCCGCGCGGCCTGCTGCCGCGCACCCCCGACGGCGCCGCCGACCTCGGCCGCAACGGCAGCTACCTGGTGTTCCGCCAGCTCCGCCAGGACGTCGACGGGTTCTGGGCGCACCTGCGCGAGCGGGCCGGCGGCGAGCAGCCCGCCCGGCGGCTCGCGGCGAAGATGGTGGGCCGGTGGCCCAGCGGCGCGCCGCTCGTCCTCGCCCCGGAGCGGGACGAGCCCGCGCTCGCCGAACAGGGCTTCGCCTACCAGGCCGAAGATCCGCACGGCCTGTCCTGCCCGCTGGGCGCACACGTGCGCCGTGCGAACCCGCGCGACTCGCTCGACCCCGACCCGGGCTCGGCGAAGTCGGTGGCGGTCAACAACCGGCACCGGCTGCTGCGCCGCGGCCGCAGCTACACGATCGCCCGCGCGGACGGTTCCGGCCCGGACGAACGCGGGCTGCACTTCCTGTGCCTGAGCGCCAACCTGGCCCGGCAGTACGAGTTCGTGCAGCACACCTGGGTCAACAGCCCGGTGTTCGACGGTCTGCACGACGACGCCGACCCGCTGGTCGCGCCGAAGAACGGGCGGGGCGCGCTGTTCACCGAACAGGCCACGCCGGTGCGGCGGCGGCACGGCGGGTTGCCGTCCTTCGTGCGGGTCCGCGGCGGCGCGTACTGCTTCCTGCCCGGCGTGGCGGCACTGCGGTACCTGGCGGCGTGATGAACTGGCTGAAACTGCTCAACGACGCGGTGCTCGGGCTGGTCGCGGCGGAACGGCGGGTCGACCCGTGGGTCCGGCCCGCCTTCGACGCCCTGGTCCGGCCGCCGGTCCAGGCGCTCGTGCAGGCCGCGCTCGTCCGCAGCCGGGTGCCCGGCTCGCCGGTGCCCGCCGAGGAGACGCCGCTGCCCGGTGAGGCCGCCGCCACCGACGAGATCGTCGACCTGATGAGCCGGTTCCTGCACCGGCACTACCCGCACGGGCACGCGCTGCGGGCGGGCAACACGAAGACCTACGGCGTGGTGCGCGGTTCGCTGCGGATCCACGACGGCCTGCCGTTCCCGGTGCGGCACGGGCTGTTCGCGCGCCCGGCGACTTACCCGGCCTGGGTGCGGTTCGCCGGCCCCGGGCCGTTCGCCCCGCCGGATTTGAAGGACAACGGGGTGCTCAGCATCGGCGTCAAGCTCGTCGGGGTGCCAGGGCCGAAGCTTCTCGACGACGAGCGGCACACGCTGGACCTCACCGGCATCAGCGCGCCGACGTTCACCACGCCGGACGTGGTGGAGAACGCGAAGCTGCAGCGGCAGATCGGGCACGACTCGCCGCTGTGGTACTTCGTGAACCCGCGGGACAGCCACCTCGCCGACCTCGTGATGCAGGGCCTCTACGCCCGCACGCACAGCAGCCCGCTGGACACGCCGTACTGGAGCTGCGCGGCGTACCTGCTCGGCGGGGGCCGGGCGATGCAGTACCGGTTCGTGCCGCGGGGCGCGCGCGGGCGGGCGCCGTGGAACCCGTCCGACGATTACCTGTCCGAGGCGCTGCGGGCCACGCTCGCGCAGCGCCAGGCCGGGTTCGACCTGTGCCTGCAGGTGCAGACCGAGCCGCGGCGGATGCCGGTCGAGGACGCCTCGATCGTGTGGCCGGAGCGGCTGTCGCCGCCGGTGCGGGTCGCCACGCTGGTCCTGGACCGGCAGGAGCTTGACCCGGCAGAGCAGCGCGCCCGGGCGGACAGCCTGTCGATCAACCCGTGGCACACCATCGCCGAGCACCGGCCGCTGGGCAGCCAGAACCGGGCGCGGCGGGAGGTCTACCAGCAGCTGTCCCGGCTGCGGCAGGACATGAACGCGGTCAAGCACGTTGAACCGGGCGCCGAGCGGTTCTTCCCGGAGGACGGCCGTGGTTGAGCACCTGCGGGTCACCGCGAACGGGCTGGACTTCCACGTGCTGGCCGACGGCCCGCGCGACGCCCCGCCGGTCCTGCTGCTGCACGGATTCCCGGAGGGCGCGGCCGGGTGGCGGCCGACGATGGCCGCGCTGGACGGCCTGCGGGTGTACGCGCCCGACCTGCGCGGCTACCCGTGCAGCGACCGGCCGCGGCGGGGCTACGACGTGTTCACGCTCACCGACGACGTCCGGCTGCTCATCGAGGCGCTCGGGCTGGACCGGCCCGCGCTGGTGGCGCACGACTGGGGTGGCGCGCTGGGGTGGATCTTCGCCCACCGGTTCGGCCCGGTGATCAGCAAACTGGTCGTGGTGAACTGCACCCACCCGCGCACGCTGGTGCGGGCCGCGCTGACGTTCCGGGAGCTGCAGCCGCTGCGGATCCCCTGGGTGCTGCCGTTCCAGGTGCCGTTCGCGCCGGAGTTCCTGCTGACGACCCGGTTGGGCCGTGCCGGGCTGCGGCTGTCGTTCACGCTGCGGGAGGGCTCCCGGGGCCGGATGGACCGGGCGCTGGTGGACGAGCTGGTCGGCCGGTTCCGGTCGGCGGCCGATCTGGGCCCGCCGATCGACTACTACCGTGCGATCCTCGCGACGCTGGTGTTCCCGCTGTCCCGCGCGCGGCTGTACGCCACCTACGACCGCCCGATCCCGGTGCCGGTGACGCTGGTGTGGGGGCTGGAGGACGAGGCGCTGCCGTCGGCCGTGGCGCGGGACAGCTTCCGCGACGCGGGCTGCGACGTGGAGTGGCGGCCGCTGGAGGGCATCGGGCACTTCGTGGACCTGGAGGCGCCCTCGTTGCTGGCGGCGGAGATCGAGCGGGCGGTACTCGTCAAATCGGCTTGATGTATCAAGGCGGTTTGATGCACCATGGGGAGATGGTCCCGGATTTCGTCCGGCTCGCCGCCCACCCGCTGCGGTGGCAGCTGCTCGGCCTGCTCGCGGGCGGGGACCTGCGCGTCCGCGAACTGGTCGCGCTGACCGGTGAGCCGCAGAACCTGGTGTCCTACCACTTGCGGCTGCTGCGCGAGGCGGGTCTGGTGACCGCGGCGCGCAGCACCTTCGACGGCCGGGACAGCTACTACCATCTCGACCTGCGCCGGTGCGGGGAGGGACTCGCGGCGGCGGGCGCCGCGCTGCACCCGTCGCTGGGCCCGGGCGCGGTGCCGGTGCGGCGGGGGATCGCCGTGTTGTTCGTGTGCACCGGGAACAGCGTGCGGTCGCCGATTGCCGAGGCGCTGCTGCGGCACCACACCGAGGGGCGCGTGCGGGCGGCGAGCGCCGGGGTGCGGCCGGCGGAGCGCCTGCACCCGTCCGCCGTGCGCGTGTTGCGCGAGCTGGGCGTGGCGGTTTCGGGGAGGACCCGCGACGTCCGCACGATGACGCGGCGCCGGTTCGACCACGTGATCACGTTGTGCGACAAGGCGCGGGAGGTCTGCCCGGACCTGGGGGCGCGGCGGGCGCACTGGAGCATTCCCGAGCCCGAGGGGTACGAGGGTTTCCGCGCGACGGCCGCGGAGATCGATGTCCGTGTCCGGCACCTGGTGCCGGCCCTGACCGGAGGAGCGGTGTGATGACCGAACACGCCTCGGTCCGCTACCTGGTCGACGACGTCCAGGCGGCGGTCGACTTCTACACCGGGCACCTGGGGTTCACGGTGAACACCAGTGCGGCCCCCGCGTTCGCCGACGTGGTCCGCGGACCCCTGCGGCTGCTGCTGTCCGGTCCGGCGAGCTCCGGCGCGCGAGCCACCCCGTCCGGATTGGACGGTGGCGGCAACCGGATCCACCTGGTGGTCCCGGAACTGGACGCGGAGATCGAGCGCCTGCGCGCCGAAGGGGTGTCCTTCGTCGGCGAGCCGGTCACCGGACCGGGCGGACGGCAGATCCTGCTCACCGACCCGGCCGGCAACCTGGTCGAGCTGTTCCAGCCCGCGGCCCGATGAGCGAAGCCGGCGTCTGGCGCGCCATTCTGACCGGCGCGCGCCCGTGGGTCCTGTTCGAACACGGAACGTGCGTGGTTCTGACCGAGCCCGAGGGCGACCTCGCCCACCAGGCGACGGAGCTCCTGCGGACGTTCGGCCCGGTCCGCGGCGGTGGCGCCGCCGGGGACTTCGGGGTGATCACCCTCGACGAGGGTGGCGGCTGGCTGGTCACTTCGTACCGCCCGGACGTCCTGACGCACGTGGCCCCCGGCGAGCCGCCCGCGGAGTCCGACGTCACGATCGGACTCTTCGGACGGTCGAAACGCCACCGCGACGCCACGGAACTCCACGTCGTCCACGTCGAAGACGTCGCCGGCCCGGCTTGAAGCGGCGGCCCGTGAATCGTCACCGGCGGGCGGTGCGCACGACAACGTCAGGGCGAACGCGCGCGTCCGCGTTCGCTGACCGCCCAGGCGCCGAGCGCGGCCAGGGCGAACGCCGCGCCCAGGAGGGCGCAGCCCGTCCAGCCGACGGCCTCGAACAGGGCGGTCGTCGCGGTGGCGCCGAGTGCGGAGCCGAGCGAGTAGAAGACCATGTAGCCGCCGATGGAAGGCGCTCGTGAGGACGTGCTGGTTGCCGACGTGCACGGCCTGGACGGCGAAGTCGAGCACGACCACCCCCGCGATCAGCCGCACCAGCGACCAGCCGAGCTGCCCGATGGCGGCCCACGAGCCGAGCAGGAGGACGAGCGCGACGCCGCTGCCCCGGGCGCCGTGCCCGGCGTCGGCGCAGCGGCCGGATCGCGCGGCGCACAGCCCGGCGACCCCGAACAGCCCGATCTGCGCCTCGCTCAGCCGCCACGGCTCACCGGCCAGCGGCAGCGCCAGCCCGCTCCACAGCGTGCCGAACGAGGCGAACAGGAAGAACGCGATCAGCCCGCGCCCGAGGAACACCGGCCGCGTGAACAGTCCACCCAGCGAGCGGAGCACCTGTCCGTACGGTTCCGCGCCGGCCCGGACGTCCGCGGGGAGTGCGACCAGGCTGAGCACGCACAGGGCGGCCGCGAGGGCCGCGAGGGCGAGGTAGCTGCTCCGCCAGCCCCACAGTTCCGCCAGGCTCCCGGTGACCCCCCGCGCGCCGAGGATGCCGGCGACCACGCCGGAGGTGACGACGCCGAGGTTCCGGCCGCGCTCGCCGGGCGGAGAGATCGACGCGGCGAACGCGACCGCGGTCTGCACGACCACCGCGAACGCGCCCGCCAGGAGGAGACCCGCGAACGCCAGCCACGCGACTGGCGCGGTCGCGGTGACCGCCACCCCTGCGGCCACCAGTGGCGATCAGCAGCCTGCGGTCGAGCATGCCGCCGAGCGGCACCAGCAGCACCAGCCCGGCTAGGTACCCCAGCTGCGCGGCGGCAACCAGCCAGCCGGCCGAATCGCGGGCGACGCCGAGATCCTGCCCCATCTGGACGAGCACCGGCTGCCCGGCGTACACCCCCGCGACCGCCACCCCGCACACCGCCGCCAGCAGCAGCCTCGTCCCGCGCCCCACCCGTGGCCTCCCATTTGGTTTCAAATTGCAACTCTTTGGAGGTTAGGGCAGAATGGTTTCATTACGCAACTCAGTGGAGGACGGCGTGTGGACGGACCCGGAGTGCCCGGTCGCGCGGGCGGCGGACGTGGTCGGGGACCGGTGGAGCCTGCTGATCATCCGGGACGCGATGGACGGCGCCCGCTCGTTCACCGACTTCCAGCAGCGCACCGGCATCGCCCGCAACATCCTCGCCGACCGGCTCCGCAAGCTCGCCGCGCACGGCCTGATCACCCAGGTCGAGGCGCCGTCGGGCAGGCGGAAGGTGTACGCGCTCACCCCGGCGGGCAAGGACCTGTTCCCGGTGATCGTCACGCTCCGGCAGTGGGGCGAGCGCCATGCCTACGCGAGCGGTGAACGGCATTCGGTGCTGGTCGACGACCGCGGCGAGGTCGTCCCGCCGATCGTGCCCGCCGATGCGGGCGGGCGTCCGCTGACGAGTGACACCACGTCGGTGCGCAAGTAGTGTGCGAAGCGTGCGGCGGGTCGGCGTGACGGACGAGGAACTGCTGGTGGAGGTCGCCCTGACGCGGCTGGACCACCCGGACCTCGACCTGGAGGAGATCGCCGAACTCCTGGTGCGCAAGGCGGGGCCGGACGCCGTGCTCGAGTTCGCCTCGCGCAACCTCGCCGAGCGGGGCGAGCTGCGGGGCGCCATGTTCGCGGCGGCCGTCGAGCACGTGATCCGCGTGGTGCTGACCCTGCGCGGCCCTTCGGACTAGCCGGTGGGGCTGCCCGCGGCCGCGGACAGCCCCACCGAGCTCACGCGCCGATCGTGGCGGTGTCGATGACGAAACGGTACCGCACGTCGCTGTTCTCGACGCGCTCGTAGGCCTCGTTGACCTGGTCGGCGGAGATCGTCTCGATCTCGGCGCCGATGCCGTGCTCGGCGCAGAAGTCGAGCATCTCCTGGGGCTCGGCGATCCCGCCGATCATCGACCCGGCCAGCACCTTGTTGCCGCCGAGCAGGGAGAACGCGTTGTAGGACAGCGGCTCGCCGGGCGCGCTGACGTTGACCATCGCGCCCCCGACGCGGAGCAGGCCGAGGTAGTGATCGCGCCGGGCGGCTTCGGCTTCGGGCCCGAGGACATGGTGCTGGCGATCGTGCCGCTGTTCCACGCCAACGCCTGGGGGCTTCGGTACGCGGTGCTCATGGCGGGCAGCGATCTGCTGTTGCCGGACCGGTTCCTGCAGCCGGAGCCCCTGCCGCGGATGATGGCCGCTGTCCGGCCGACCTTCGCCGCCGCCGTGCCCACGATCTGGAGCGGTCTGCTGTCCACATTGGAGAAGAATCCGCAGGACATCTCGCACCTGCGCACCTGTGTCGTGGGTGGCGCGGCGCTGCCGCCGTCGGTCATGCGGACGTTCGCGGACAAGTACGGTGTGCAGCTGCTGCACGGGTGGGGCATGACTGAGCTTGTCCCCGTGGCTCGGACACCGGTCTTGAGGTGGCCTTGGGTCACCAGGAAGGATGTTGCGGTGCCTGCACCACACCCGCCTGAGTTTCGTCGTCGTGCCGTCGGGTTGGCCCGTCAGGGCTCCAAACCGGTCTCTGGGCTGGCCACAGAGTTGGGCATCAGCGAGTCATGCTTGCGCAACTGGATGGCCCAGGCCGAGACCGACGAGAACGGCTCAGCGAGCCGGTTGACGAGCGCGGAGAAGAAAGAACTTGCCGAGCTGCGGAAGAAAAGAAGAAAACCCGCCAGCTTGAGATGGAGAATGAGATTCTCAAACGCGCGGCTGCCTACTTCGCACGGGAGAACATCCTCCCAAAGTAATTTACCCGCTGGTCCGTGAACTCGCCGTGGACGGTATCGACGTCGCGGTGGCCTGCCGGGTATTGAAGGTGTCACGGTCGGGCTATTACGACTGGCGTGACCGGCCGCCCTCATCTCGAGAGCAGGACAACACGTTGCTGCTCAAGCACATCGAGGCCATTCACGCCGAATCTCGCGGCACTTATGGTTGGCCGCGAGTGCATGCCGAACTTGTCCTCGGGATGGGCGTCGGCGTCAACCATAAACGGGTGGCCCGGCTCATGCGCGAGGCCGGCATCCAGGGTCTCTACCGACGTCGCCGCCGTGGCTGCACCGTCCGCAACCCCGCCGAGGAAACCGCCGAGGACCTGGTCAACCGCACGTTCACCAGCAAGGGCCCGAATCGGCTGTGGCTGACTGACATCACCGAACATCCCACGAAAGAAGGGAAATTGTACTGCGCTGCCGTTATGGACGCCTATTCACGACGCATCATCGGATGGTCCATCGACAACCACATGCGCACCGAGCTGGTGATCGACGCACTCGGCATGGCCACGCTCCGCCGCAAACCCGAACCTGGCAACACTATCCTCCATTCTGACCACGGATCCCAATTCACCTCCTGGGCATTCGGGCAACGACTCCGCGCCGCCGAACTCCTGCCCTCCATGGGCAGCGTCGGCGATTGTTACGACAACTCCATGATGGAATCCTTCTGGGGCACACTCCAACTCGAAGTACTCGACACGCAAACGTGGGAAACACGCGACGAGCTTGCCGCCGCGATCTTCGAATGGATAGAATGCTGGTATAATCCGCAACGGCGGCACTCCAGCCTGGGAATGCTCAGCCCCGTCCAGTTCGAAGCCCACACCCCCGAGCGACCGTCACCACAACACGATCGCTGACACCACACCCCACGTGTCCGACGAACGGGGACAAGCTCAGACACGCGGTCGAGTGCGGGATCAACCGCCTCAAACGTCACCGAGCCCTCGCCACCCGATACGACAAGCTCGCCGTCCGCTACGAAGCCACAATCCACATCGCCGCGATCAACGAGTGGCTACCTCGCTTATGAAACAGGCCCTAGGGGGCGGCCCACCCGCACGGGGCTGCGGGCTTCCACGGCTGGCCACCTCGAACGGAGTGCCATCGTGGCGGCCGCACCGCACCTCGAGCCTAGGCACACCGGCGGCATCACGGTCGCGATGGTGGATCCGGTTCCGGTTCACCGCGAGGGCCTGCGCGGGCTGGTGCAGGCATGTTCTTGGCCGGGCACGCCCTCGATCCGCACAGCGCGCTGCAGCTGGCCGACAAGGTCCGCGCCGACCTGATCGCCCTCGACTCCTGGCTCGACCCCCGCGGTCACCTGAGCAGGTTCCTCATCACCGCAGATCCCGCCCATCGCGTGATCGCCCTGGTCCGCCGCGCCCACCGCACTCCGCGTTCCCGTCGGCCAGGGGTCGCCGCGGGCGTGCGCGTGGTGAGCCGCACTTGAATCTGGGAGTAGTGCACGCGGGTCTGCGGGTCCTCAGGTGGCGCTGCTGAGGGCTGTGAAGCAGCGCGACGGAGCCGAACGGCACGACGCGGCCAGCTGCTTGCCTCTCAGCAGCGATGCTGCTGCACGTGATCATCGATCGTCATCCTCACCCAGCGGCCACGCCGCTGACCGAACTCTCCTCACGATCTGGCTCGACGGGCGTGACGAGCCCGTGGAGGAGGGCGTCGACGATGCGGGTGGGCAGGTCCGGTTCGAGCGGCTCGCGGGTGAGCACGATCCTGAAGTGCAACGGCGCGACGAGCATCTCGAGCACGAAGCGGGGTTCGGTGGTGCCGGGCAGCTCGCCGCGCTTGATCGCCCGCTCGGCGATCTGTCCGGACTGGGCGTAGCGGGCGTCCCAGTACTGGTCGCGCAGTCGCCGGGTGGCCGGGTCGTCGCCGGCCGAGGCCAGCGCCCGATCGAGGGCGTTACCCCCGGGCGAGGTCAGGTACCTGGCGAGCGCGGTGGCGTAGGCGATCAGATCGTCACGCAGGCTCCCGGTGTCGGGCACCGGGAGCTGTTCGGCGGCATCGGCGAGCAGGGCGTCGATGATGAGGTTCTCGCGGGTGCCCCACCGCCGGTAGATCGACGTCTCGTTCACCTGCGCGCGCCGGGCGACCTCGCACACCGTCAGGCCCGCCAGGCCCTGCTCCAGCAGCAGCTGGTTGGTGGCCTCGATGACAGCGGCGCGCACGCGCGCCGACCGTCCACCCGGCCGTCGCCGGACGTCCACGTCACTCACAGGACAACATCCTAATACAAGTCCTCTTGCTTTAGTGCTGGCGACCCGACATACTCCTGACGCAAGCCGACTGGCCTTAACGGCGAGCGTCGGCTGCCGGGTCGCCGCGGCGGCGCTCGGACCCGGCCCGCCTGCCCCACTCACAGGAGTACTGAAATGCGCATCGAACGGGACATCGAGGTCCCCACCCGCACGGGCTCGCCGATCCTGGCTGACGTGTTCCTGCCCGATGGCGACGGCGCCTTTCCCGTGCTGGCGTCGATCAGCCCGTACGGCAAGGACGTGCACTGGCCGGACCGCTACCCGCTCTACGAACTCGTTCCGCAGAACGAGCACATGGTCTGGGAGACCCCGGATCCCGAGTGGTGGACGGCCCGTGGCTACGCGGTACTGCGCGCCGACACCCGGGGCACCGGGAAGGCACCCGGCCGGATGGACCTGCTGAGCCCGGCTGATTCCGAGGACTTCTACGACGTCGTCGAGTGGGCGGCCGAACAGACGTGGTCCAACGGCAAGGTGGCTTCCAGCGGCATCTCCTGGCTCGCGATCATGGGCTGGAGGGTGGCGGAGCTGCAGCCGCCGCACCTCGCCGCGATCGTGATCTGGGAAGGCGCGTCCGACTTCTACCGCGACTTCATCTACCAGGGCGGCCTGTACGCCCACGGGTTCGTCGAGTTCTGGTGGAACCGCCAGATCACACCGCAGCGCAACGGCAGCGACGGCGACGACTGGCGCGAGGTGCTCCCGCAGCATCCCGTGCTCGACGAGTACCACCAAGCGCGCATCGTCGATCTCGACCGGGTCACGGTTCCGGTGCTGTCGGCCGCCAACTGGGGCGCCCTGCATGTGCACCTGCGCGGCAACATCGAAGGCTGGGCCCGCGCGGCGTCGCAGGACAAGTGGCTCGTGGTGCACACCGGCACCCACATCGACCCCTACTACTCCGAGTGGGCACTGGATCTGCAGTTGCGCTTCCTCGACCGCTTCCTCAAAGACCAGCCCGACCGCATGGACGGCGTGGCCCCGGTGCGATTGGCGATCCGGCGCGGACGCGAGGTGGGCTGGCGGGACGCCACGGATTTCCCGCTCCCGCAGACGCAGTGGCGCGAACTCCACCTCGGCGACGGCGTCCTCGACTGGGACCCGCCCGCAGACGCCACGACGGTGGCCTACCCCGCCAGCTTCGACACCGCACCGGTGTCCGAACCACTCGAGCTGACCGGTCCCGTCGCGCTGCGCCTGTGGCTCAGCGCCGAGCAGGACGACCTCGACATCTTCGCGCGGGTGCAGCACATCGGCGTCGACGGCGAGCCGATCCCGGCTGTCGGCCCGCAGGGCGACCCGATCCCGATGGCCATGGGCTGGCTCAGGGCGTCACACCGCGAGACCGACCCGGAGCGGTCACTGCCCTACCGGCCGTGGCACACCCACGCCCGCGAGATCCCCCTCGTGCACGGCGAGCCGACCCTGCTCGAAGTCGAGATCTGGCCCACCAGCATCACACTCGCACCAGGCGAGCGGCTGCGCCTCGAACTGGTCACCGGGGACAGCGACCTCGGCTTCATGACCCACGACCACCCCGATCTGCGCCGCCCGGCGACCACCGCCACCATCCACCTCGGCGGTGACCACGCCTCCCACCTGCTCGTTCCCGTCATCCCGCGATAGGGCCAGCCACGCCCGGGTCCTGCGCCCGTGAGCCCCGGAAAGGGATTCGCCATGCGACAACTCGTGGACATCTCGGTCCCGCTGCAGAGCGGGATCGCCTCCGACCCACCCGGCCACCGGCCCTCGATCACCTACATCGACCACCAGCAGTCAGTCCCGGACATGCTCCGCTTCTTCCCGGACGCGACGGCCGAGGACCTGCCCGACGGCGACGGCTGGGCGATCGAGCGGATCGAGGCCACCACCCACACCGGCACCCACCTCGACGCCCCCTACCACTACGCGTCCACCATGGACGGAGGAAGCCGGGCCATCACGATCGACGAGGTCCCCCTGCACTGGTGCTTCCAGCCCGGGGTCAAGCTGGACTTCCGCCACCTCCCCGACGGCCACGTCGTCACCCCCGCCGACATCGACGCCGAGCTCGACCGGATCGGCCACCAGCTGCGCCCGCTCGACATCGTGCTGATCAACACCCGCGCCGGCACCCGGTACGGCCAGGACGACTACGTCACCTCCGGCTGCGGGGTCGGCCGCGCCGCCACCCTGCACCTGCTCGAACAAGGGGTTCGGGTGACCGGCACCGACGCCTGGAGCTGGGACGCCCCGTTCGTGTTCACCGCCGAACGCTACGCCCGGGACCACGACGCCTCCATCATCTGGGAGGGCCACCGGGCGGGACGTGAGATCGGCTATTGCCACATCGAGAAGCTGCACAACCTGGAGAACCTCCCGGCACACGGCTTTCAGGTCGCCTGCTTCCCGGTCAAGATCCATCGAGCCTCCGCCGGCTGGACCCGCGCCGTGGCGATCTTCGACGAGGACGTGGCATGAAACTCGGTTCCCTGCTCGTCGATGGTGTGCGGCGCTATGGCGTCGTCGACGGTGATCGCATCGCTCTGCTCGACGAGACCGCCGACGTCTTCGAGGTGCTCGCGACTGGGGATCCCGCGGCGGCTGGTCAGCGGTTGCCTTGGGACGAGACCGCGTCGATCGCCGTCCCGGTGCCGATCGCCAGCATCCGCGACTTCATCACCTTCGAACAGCACACGGCCGGCTCGCTCCGCGCGATCACCGGGAGCAGCGAGGTCCCGGACGCCTGGTACGAAGCACCCGCCTTCTACTTCACCAACCCGCACGCGGCGATCGGCTCCGGCACACCGGTCCCGATCCCGCCCGGGTGCGAGGTGCTGGACTTCGAACTGGAAGTCGCGGTCGTGATCGGCACGGCGGGCTTCAACCTGTCCGTGGCCGAGGCCGTGGACCACATCGCCGGGTTCACCATCCTCAACGACTGGTCGGCCCGCGACCTGCAGAGCCGGGAAATGCGCGTCGGGCTCGGACCGGCCAAGGGCAAGGACACCGCCACCACACTCGGCCCCGTGCTGGTCACCCCGGACGAACTCGCCGACTACGAGAGCGACGGCCGCTACGACCTCGCCATGGAGGTGTTCGTGAACGACACCCGCATCGGCGGCGACACGCTCGCGCACATGGCCTGGACCTTCGCCGAGCTGATCGCCTACGCCAGCCGCGGCACCTGGGTGCGGCCCGGTGACGTGCTCGGGTCCGGAACGTGCGGCAGTGGCTGCCTCGCCGAACTGTGGGGATGGCACGGTGACCGGCAACCACCGCCACTGCGCATCGGCGACACCGTGCGCATGACGGTGCAAGGGATCGGCACCATCCACAACACCGTGGTCGCCGGCCCACCGCTGCACAACGTTCCACCGGCTCGCCGCTCACGCTGAAGGAGAAACCCGCCATGACCGTTGATCCGCGCTCGAGTACCGTGGATGGAGTGCTGCGCCGAAGCGCAGCTCGGTTCCCTGATCGCCGTGCGCTCGCCTTCGCCGATCGAACGTGGACCTATCGCGAACTCGACGACGCGGTAAGCCGGGCCGCGACGCATCTGCAACAGCTCGGCCTGCAGCACGGCGACCGGGTCGCCGCCTACGGCCGCAATTCCGACGCCTACGCCATCGCGTTCCTGGCCTGCGCGCGCGCCGGCTTCGTGCACGTCCCGGTGAACTACGCACTCACCGGAGAAGAGCTGGTGTACCTGATTGGTCAGTCCGGCAGCCGGGTTGTGCTCATCGACCCGGCGCTGGCATCCGAGGTTGACAAGGTGCAGGACCAGCTGCAGATCGAGCACCTCGTCACGTTGCGCGGAAATGACCGATCATTGCTCACCATCGCGTCCGTCGACCCGGGCCCGGCGAGCGAATCGGCGGCCTCCGACACCGATCTGGTGCAGCTGCTCTACACCTCCGGGACGACGTCCAAGCCGAAAGGCGCGATGATGACCCATCGCGCGCTGCTGCACGAATACGTCTCGTGCATCGTCGCGCTGCGGCTCACCGACACCGACAACCCGCTGATCTGCATGCCGCTCTACCACTCGGCAGGCATGTACGTGTTCTTCATGCCCTACCTCGCGGTGGGCGCCACCATCACCTTGATGGAAGCACCGGACGTGCCCGAGATCCTGCGGCGGATCGAGGAGGAGCGGATCGGGTCGCTGTTCCTGGCACCGACCGTGTGGGTGCCGCTGTCGAACCATCCCGATCTGGAAACGCGGGATCTGTCCTCGTTGCGGAAGGCCCAGTACGGAGCGTCGATCATGCCGGTGACCGTGCTCAACCGGTTGCGCGAACGCTACCCGGACCTGGAGTTCTACAACTGCTTCGGCCAATCCGAAATCGGCCCGCTCGCCACGGTGCTCGGGCCGGACGAACACGCCGAGCGGCCCTCCTCGTGTGGGCGTGCAGTGCTGTTCGTGCAGACCCGGGTCGTCGACGAGAACGGCGACGACGTGCCGCCCGGTACGCCCGGCGAAATCCTCTACCGATCTCCGCAGTTGTGCCTGGGGTACTGGAACAACCCCGACGCGACCGCCGAAGCGTTCGACGGGGACTGGTTCCACTCCGGCGATCTCGTCACCGCGGACGAGCAGGGCTACATCACGGTCGTTGACAGAATCAAAGACGTCATCAACACCGGCGGCGTGCTTGTCGCCTCCCGTGAAGTCGAAGACGCCATCTACACCCACCACGCCGTCGCCGAGGTCGCCGTCGTCGGCGCCCCCGACGACAAATGGATCGAAGCCGTCACCGCATACGTGGTCACCAAACCCGGCCACGGCGACGTGACCGACCGGGACATCATCGACCACGTCAAAGCCAGGCTCGCCCCGTTCAAGGTGCCCAAACGTGTCGTCTTCATCGACGAACTCCCACGCAACCAGAGCGGCAAAATCCTCAAGCGATCACTACGCACCCAGCACGACGCGGCCCCGGTGTCCTAGCTCGGACAACAGTCGCAAAGTAGCGACGTGATCACGTGCTTGTCGAGCCGTGTCGTCGCGGTGGATCACGACGGGCGGGAGCTGGGCCGCCCGGGCGGGTCGCACATCTAAGGGTGACGGGGGCGAGTGCGGCGTCCGTCGTTGCTGGTGATGGTCTGCGGTTGCTTCTGCGCTTCGGCCCAGGTCGCCAGCAGGGTGAGTGCGTCGGCGCTGGGTGTGCCGGGCTCTGCGGTGTAGGTGGTGATGGAGACGTGCGGGTCGCCGGGCAGGGCGAAGTCGTCGTACGCGAGGTCCGTGGTTCCCACGGCCGGGTGGTTGACGACCTTGCGCCCGCGTAAGTGGCGGCGCACGTTGCGCTCGGCCGAGCGGGTCCTGAAATCGGCGCTGCAGGGCGGTAAGGCCGAGCGTGACGCTCATGGTGCCCACCAGCCCTCGGGGTTCTCGAGCACGCCGGGGTCGAACCCAGCGTCGACCAGGTCGTCGAGCGTGTCGCTGCGCAGGGCGCCGGCAACAGGGCGAGCGCGCCGGTCCGGACCCGGCCGGTAGATCTCGTTCGAGATGATCTGCGGCCCGTCGAAGTGGAACGCCGACGTCTTGTCCGCCCATTCGCCCTTCAGCAGGTCGTCGACGGACTTCTTGATCTTGGTTGCGGTCAGCGTTTCGATCCGCCGAGATTGCAAGGTGATGTAGTCCCGCCCGCCGGACTCGCCGTGCATCAGATCGAGCGGGAGCCGAGCGTAGGCGTCGATCCCGGCTTGGGCTTGACCTGGAACACCGAAAAGCTTTGCGTACTGGACAGGCCGGACGGTGTGCAGCAGCCTCAGGAACAGACGCTCGGCGTCGGGCCATTCCAGTTCGCCGATAGGCAGCAGCCGAGCCCTGGTGTCGATCGGTGGTGCCGGCAGCGCTCCTGTAGGGGCAGACCACAGGAGCGCTTCGGTGCGGTCCCGGCCACCCGCCTCATCCGCGAACGCGATCATCGTCATCCTTCGCTGCCTCCCGCGTCGGCTCCGGCCGCCAAACCAAGCACAATAGACTCACCCAAACATCAGCAACCGAGAGGAGTGAGCCCTCCGCCTGGAGCGCCTTCGGCAGCTACCCATGCGACCGCGCTTGCTGGTAAGGATCAGCGCGTTCGGCCCGGCAACCCGACATGTTGAGAAGGGCCGTCCGCGCCGCAGCATGCACATCGCCGTTGCTGACCCACGGGCGGATCGCAGACGCACACAACCGCGCCCGCCCCGCAGTGCGGCCGGTGGGTCGCACGCAACATGTCCCCGCCAGGCGCAACTGCGGACCTGCCTGCACCGACCGACCGCGGTAACGTCACGAACTCTTGGTGACAGTTGCAGCTCACAGAGGAACGTCGGTGGGTGAGGAGGTCGTGACGTTCGGTGACTGTGCGGCGCTCGGAACGATTCGACGGAGACTGTCGTGATGTAGGCATGACCCAGATCGACGAGCGGACAGGTGAGCGCACGGAGCAGCGAACGGCGGAGGATGAGGGGAGCGAGGATCGCGAACCGACGGCGGCCGAGGTACTGGCGCGGCGCCGCGATGACGTGTTCCTCCCCAAGGCCGAGGCTATTCCGGAGGAGTTCCCGTCGCTGCGGAACATCTCGGCCGGATTCATCTTCGGCGGCGTCCAGCACTTGGTCGGGCCATCTGAAGTCCGCTCGCGCCGGTCGGACAAGATCTAACCGTCAACCTGCGGATACTCGTATTCCATGCGCGGCCAGTGACGTAGAACGTCTGTTCGAGAACCGTGTAACGAGGCGCCGGCTCGACAGGTGATGGCCCCTCAATCTCGGCGTATCAGCCGGCGCGTCGAACCTGTTCCGGGTCGGGGTCCGGGCGGAGACCACGCCAAGATGGATGCCGGAGCCGGTTGTCGCCGGTCCACTGCCGGTGCTCGACCTCGCCGACGAGCACGGGTTTGACCCAGCGGCGTGTCGCGCGAACTCGCGCGGCACCAGAACAACGAACGGGCTCGCCTGTCGAACGAGTGACACCAGCCGGTCTCGCGTCTCGTCGAGCGCCTGGTCGGTGAAGCCCGTGCCGACGTGGCCTGCGTAGATGAGCTGACCGTGCTCGTTCTGGACGCTGAGCAGCAATGCGCCGAGCGTTCCAGCTCGCCGCCCCTCGCCCGGTATCCATCCGCAGATGATCACCTCCTGCGTCTGCCTCAGAGGCGTCTTGACCCAGTCCCGGGAGCGGCGACCGGGCGCGTATGGCGAGCTGTTTCGTGTCCGTCGGCGTAGGGGGCTTCGAAGTCGACGACTGCAAGCCAGTCGCCGTTGACCCGGAGCGCCGGTTCGCCCCGTCCGACCAGGTTCTCCTCAGTTCCACACCTGCTCAGCCACGACGGGGGGCGAAGGGGCTGGATCCGAAGACTCCTTTACTCGGACTGGTTATGCTGGGAGCTGACCTGGAAGAACAGGCCGGAGCATGCCGCTCAGTCGTCCCGCGACTGGGGGGTCACGATCGGGTTCGGCCGGTTCGGTTCGCGCCGCTCTAGGGTGTCACCCGCTGAGAGGATTTTGCCTGCCCGGCTGTCCCCGCAGCGTTCCTGGCTCGGATTTTAGGGCGTCAGGTCTTGTCGGCGCGATGGTCACGTCGGGCTATCGGTCCACACCGTGGAAGGCCGGCGCTGCCTGGCGATTGTCCTTGACGTCGGTGTAGTGGCGGAGCGTAAATCCGATCGTGTCGGAACGATATTCGAATCGCGTGTTTCCACTAGGCGTGCCTCGATCCGGATTCGGTTGGCGTCGATCACGTCTGTGCGTTGTGGGAAAAGGATCGGGAAAGGTGTCGTCGTGCCTCCTGTGAATCGTCCTAAAGGGCGGACCGACGCGCGGCGGCCAACGACCCGTGGTGCTGGTGATTCCCATCGTCGGCAGCCGTTCGTGTCCGACGCAAAGCGGTTCCGGCTCGACGTGCGGTTGATCGAGGGCGTGGAGGGTGACTGGCTGAAGGGTGAGATCGGGATGGTCGTGCGTGATCTTTTGTTGTGGGCCTTGCAGGATCGGTCCACTTGGGAGGTCGTGCGCACGTCGGCGGACGAGGAGCGTGCGCTGTGAGTGTCTCCGGTACGAACCCTCCGTCGCCTGCGGCTAACCGGTTGAGCGATCTGGCTGTGTCGCCGTTCGGGTTGCCGTTGTCGTTGCATGCGAAGGAGGTTCGGGTTGCTTGGGTGGGCCGGACGTCCACCGAGGAGCATCAGGATCCGCGGCAGTCGTTGTTGCGTCAGCTGGAGCGTTGCAAGGTGGTGCTGCCCGAGTCGTGGGTCATCGTCTGCCACTTCTACGACGTCGAGTCGGGGCGGATGGAGCTGGAGCGGCGGGGGAGGGGCACCGGGTACGACCGGTTCGACATCCCTATCGCCCGGGACGGTGGCATCGCCGACCTACTGGGGGAAGCACCGAAGGACAGTCGCCGGTTCGATGTCGTGATCTGTGAGTCGATGTCGCGGATCGCGCGGAAGATGTATGAGACGTTGTCGGTGGAGCGGGAGCTCGAGCGCGCGGATGTCCCGGTGTTCGCGTCGAACGAGCCGATCATGCTCACCGGGGGCCGGGCTCAGCAGATTCTGCAGCGGCGGATCAATCAGTCGGTCGCTGAGTATGAAGTGCTCAACATGCTCGAACTGTCCTGGGGTGGAACCTGCACCCACATCCGGGAGGGTTACAACATCGGCAAGCCGCCACACGGGTATGTCGCGAAAATACTGCGCCACCCGAACGCGGCGAAAGCGGAGAAAGGTCTGACCAGATCTCGGCTCGAACCGGACGGTGTTCGTGGTGAGACGGTCACGTTGATCGCCAAGTGGCGCTACTACGAACAGCTGGGCACGGACACGATCGCGGAGCGGCTGAACCAGGATCTCGATCGGCATCCGCCGCCGGAGCCGCCGGGTGGCTTGCGGGCGCGCAACGCCTGGTCGAAGTCGAGCGTCCGTGACATCCTCCGCAATCCGAAGTACACCGGGTATCAGGTCTACAACCGCCGGGCGCGGCGCAGCCGGGGAGGGCGCAACCGGCACAACCCGCCGGAGTTGTGGGTGTGGTCGGCCGAACCGGTGCATGAGCCGCTGATCCCGAGGTGGATGTGGGAAGCGATCAACGAGAAGCCCGGTCTGCGTGAACGGTCGCGCGACGGGGTCGGCCTCAAGAACGATCCGCGGGCGAAGCGGACCTACCGGTTCCGCCGCCGCGTGCTGTGCGATTGCGGCCGCCGGATGATGGGCCACACCCGCCCAGGCGGCGTCTACTACCGCTGCTACCCGGCGGGCAACAACCGTGGCCGTCCGGACAAGCACGAGGGCCACCCGCCGACCGTGTACATGCGGGAAGACTTGATCATGGCCGAAGTCAGCCGGTTCTTCGCCGAGCGGGTCTTCGGGCCGAACCGTCGGGAGTTGTTCCTGGCCGCGCTCGACACTGCGGACGACGCCGCCAGCCGGGACCGCGAGGAGCAGCGTCAGCGGCTGCGTCGCAGGCTCGCCGATATCGCCAGTAAGCAGGACAACGTTCTCGGGCAGGCCGAGTCGGCTGATCCCACTGACCCGTTTGTGCAGGGGCTCAGGCAGCGTTACAACGCACTGGAGACCGAACGGCTAGCGCTCGTCGGCACGCTTGACGGCCTGGACGAGATCGAGCGCGACCAGCCGGACCGGCCGCACGCCAGTCAGGCCGATCTCCTCGACGCGCTGCCGCACCTGGCCCTCAACCTCCACCGGGCGCCGGCCGAGCTGCTCGACCGGCTGTTCGACCTCACTCAACTAACTATCCAGGTGCACTACGCGGCCGACGAGGCAACGCTGAAGGTGGTTCTGCCCGCCGAGAACGTGACCGCGATAGGGCACCTTGGCGCGGCAACGAGCGATGTGTCGCGGCAGGCTGGCGATGAATGCCGTGAAGCCCCAGGTCAGGGGCTGTGTGCATCTGGTGAGTGCCCCCGGTGAGATTCGAACTCACACTGGACGGGTTTTGAATCCGTTGCCTCTGCCAGTTGGGCTACGGGGGCGGCGCAGCCAGACTTTACGCGCCCCGCCTGCCGCCGCGGCAGTGGGGGTAGCCCTGCGTGACGACTGGTCACAGGCGGGCCGATCAACGCGACACGCCGTGCCACGACGTGGTGAACACCATGCCCGCCACGTGGTCCGCGTCATCCACCGACTGGATCGTTCCGGGTAGGCTCGTCCTGCGGTTAGCCGCATTCCACATTCCGTCGAGCACGCAGGAGGACCCCGGTGACCGAAGAGGCTACCGAGGCCAGCGGTGTGGCCACCGCTCCGCAGCGTCGGGTGCTCGTCGCCGAAGACGAAGCACTGATCCGGCTTGACCTCGTCGAGATGTTGCGCGAAGAGGGATACCAGGTGGTCGGCGAGGCGGGCGACGGCGAAGAGGCCATCAAGCTGGCAGCCGAGCTCAAGCCCGACCTGGTGATCCTGGACGTCAAGATGCCCAAGCTGGACGGCATCGAGGCGGCGTCCCAGATCACCACCGATCGCATCGCCCCCGTGGTCATCCTGACCGCGTTCAGCCAGCGCGAGCTGGTGGAGCGCGCCCGTGACGCGGGCACGATGGCGTACCTGGTCAAGCCGTTCAACAAGCGGGACCTCGTTCCCGCGATCGAGCTGGCCGTCAGCCGGTTCTCGGAGATGCAGGCACTGGAGGCCGAGGTCGCCAGCCTGTCCGACCGGCTGGAGACCCGCAAGGTCATCGACCGGGCCAAGGGCCTGCTGATGACCCACCAGGGGCTGACCGAGCCGGACGCGTTCCGGTGGATCCAGCGCACCGCCATGGACCGGCGCACGACCATGAAGGCCGTTGCCCAGGCGGTCGTCGAGAGCATCGGTCAGAAGTAACCCCCCGCGATCGCGTGGGAGGTCAAAAGCTCCGACATCACTCCAATGAGGGCGTGACGGCGCTGCTCATCTGAGCAAAGGTCACTGGTTGTTATCACCCGGTTGTTGCAATGCAGCAACCGGGTGTAAATCATGGGTGAACTATAGTGACCCCCGTCACGATGTGGAAACAAGACAGCGCGTACCGCTGTGCTTGACCTCACCGGGCGGCTACGTTCAGCGCCCGATAGGTCCCATCCCGGGACGGCCGCAGTCCGCGGCCGGGTGGATATTGGAGGAACGAGTGTCAGGAGCACGACTCACGCGAGTTCTCGTGCTGGCAGCGGCGGCGACGCTGGCGCTTGGTGCGTGCGCGGCGCGTGACGAGGGGAGTACGTCGGGCAACACCACTGGCTCGGCGGCGGCGCCTTCGCAGGCGGCTGACGCGGCCAACCCGCGCGGCGACGGCAAGGCGGTGTGCTCGGGAGTCTCGATCGCGTACGCGGGCACCATCAACGGCGCCAGCGCGGCGCTCGGCCAGAACATCCTGCGCGGCGCCGACCTCGCGGTGAAGCAGCACAACGAGGCGAACCCGAACTGCCAGGTCACGCTGAAGCAGTTCGACACCGAGGGCAAGCCGGACAGGGCCCCGGGCATCGTCACCCAGGTCATCAGCGAACCCGACATCATCGGCGTCGTGGGCCTGCCCTTCTCCGGTGAGTCCAAGGCGGCGGGCAACCTGTTCAACCAGGCCGGCCTGGTGACCATCACCCCCTCGGCGACCAACCCGGCGCTGGCCACCAACGGCTGGAAGACCTTCTTCCGCGGCATGGGCAACGACTCGGTTCAGGGCCCGGCCGCGGCCAAGTTCCTCACCGACACGCTCAAGGCCAACAAGGTCTGCGTCATCGAGGACGACTCCGAGTACGGCATCGGCCTGGCCAACGCCGTGAAGCAGGCGCTGGGCTCGAAGGCTTCGTGCAGCGACAAGGTGAAGACCGGCCAGACCGACTTCTCCGCGGTGGTCAACAAGATCTCCACCGAGAGCCCGGACGCCATCTTCTACTCCGGCTACTACCCCGAAGCGGGCCCGTTCGCGCAGCAGCTCAACGACAAGGGCGTCACCGCCAAGTTCGTCGGGCCGGACGGCGTGAAGGACAACGAGTTCCTCAAGGGCGCCGGCGGCGGCGCGACCAACGCCTACTTCACCTGCCCGTGCGTCCCGGAGGACAACTTCAAGGACTTCACGGCGGCGTTCAAGTCGGTCGAGGGCGCCGACCCGGGCACGTACTCGCCCGAGGGCTACGACGTCACGACCATCTTCCTCAAGGGCATCGACAGCGGCATCAAGGACCGCGCGGCGATGCTGAACTACGTCAAGAACTACGACGGTCAGGGACTGACGAAGAAGTTCAAGTGGAACGACAAGGGCGAGCTCTCCGACACTCCGGTGTGGAGCTACCGCGTCGAGAACGGCAGGATCGTCAACAACGGCCAGATCAGCTAACGACCTGGCCTATCGGGCATGCACGCGGCCGACCGTCGCGTGCATGCCCGATCCGTACCCGGGAATAGAGTGAACCCTTGTACCCCGCGATGACCCCATTTCTCGCGCAGTCCGAGCCATGGATCTCCTTCGACGTGGCCGGCCTGGCGGAGCAGTTCTGGAACAACACCGTCGACGGCCTCGCGCTCGGCGGCATCTACGCCCTCGTGGCACTGGGCTACACGCTCGTCTACGGCGTGCTCAAACTCATCAACTTCGCGCACTCCGAGGTCTTCGTCGTCGGCGCGTTCGCCACCTGGCTGACGTTCTACGGCCTCGGGTTCCGCTCCGGCGCCACTCCGGCGCTGTCGGTCTTCGAGATCATTCTCTTCCTCGCCATCGCCTGCCTCGCCGCGATGGCGGTCTCCGGCGGCACCGCGGTGCTGCTGGAACGCGTGGCCTACCGGCCGCTGAGAAAGCGCAACGCGCCGCGCCTGGTCTTCCTGATCACCGCGATCGGCGCCTCGTTCGCCATCCAGCAGACCCTGCGGCTGATCTTCGGTCTCAACCAGCAGCCCCAGATCCGCCTGCTGCAGCCGGAACCGTTGTTCCGGCTCTTCGGCGCGACGGTGACGAACATCCATATCATCCTGTTCGTGGCCGCTGTCCTGTTGTGGTTCGTGGCCGACTACTTCGTCAACCGGACCCGACTCGGGCGCGGCATCCGCGCGGTCGCCCAGGACCCGGACACCGCCACGCTGATGGGCGTCAACAAGGAACGGGTCATCGTCATCACGTTCCTCGTCGGCGGGCTGCTCGCCGGCGCCGCCGCGCTGTTCTACATGATGCGGATCCCGCAGGGCGCCATCTACAACGGCGGCTTCCTGCTCGGCATCAAGGCGTTCACCGCGGCCGTGCTCGGCGGGATCGGCAACCTGCGCGGCGCGCTGCTCGGCGGGTTCCTGCTCGGTCTCGTGGAGAACTACGGGCAGTCGCTGTTCGGCGGCGAGTGGAAGGACATCGTGGCGTTCGTCGTGCTGATCGTCGTCCTGATGTTCCGTCCCACCGGCATCCTCGGCGAGTCCCTCGGGAAGGCACGCGTATGACGACCCAGACGGTGAGCGCGCCGCCGAAGCGCCGCTCCATCCGCGAGCAGTGGAACAACCTGTCCCGGCCGGCCCAGTGGGCGTTCCTCATCCCGGTCGTGGTGCTGATCTACTTCCTGCCGGTGCTCAACCCGCCGCTGATCGCGACGACCGGCACCGACTTCCCGACCGCGATGTTCGACGTGGCCCGCTACGCGCTGGTCGCGATCGGGCTCAACGTGGTCGTCGGCCAGGCGGGCCTGCTGGACCTGGGCTACGTCGGCTTCTTCGCCGTCGGCGCCTACGTCGCGGCGCTGTTCACCAGCCCGAACTCCAGCCTGCACCACCTGCCCTACCTGTGGACGCTGCCGCTGGCGATGGTGGTCACGATGATCTTCGGGATCATCCTGGGCACCCCGACCCTGCGGCTGCGCGGTGACTACCTGGCGATCGTCACGCTCGGGTTCGGCGAGATCATCCGCCTGGTGGCGGACAACGTCGACCCGCTGCGCGGCCAGTCCGGTTTCGAGCGGGTCGGCACCGACGCGAACGGCACGCCGTTCTTCGCCAACGCCACCGCCTGGTACTGGCTGACGGTCACGATCATCATCGCGGTCCTGCTGCTGGTCGGGAACCTGGAACGCAGCCGGGTCGGCCGCGCCTGGGTGTCGATCCGCGAGGACGAGGACGTCGCCGAGATCATGGGCGTCCCGGTGTTCAAGTTCAAGATCTGGGCGTTCGTCATCGGCGCCGCGATCGGCGGCCTGTCCGGCGCGCTCTACGCGGGCAAGCTCGGGTTCGTGAACAACCAGTCGTTCGACGTCATCACCTCGATGCTGTTCCTGGCCGCGGTGGTGCTCGGCGGCGCGGGCAACAAGGTGGGCGTGCTGCTCGGCGCCGCCGTGGTGGCCTACCTGCCGCTGCGGTTCGTGCAGCTGGCCGAGTACAACTACCTCATCTTCGGCATCGCGCTGATCATCCTGATGATCTTCCGCCCGCAGGGCCTGCTCGGCGCCCGGCAGCGGCTGCTGGCCCGGGGCCGCCAGGCCTACCAGCGGCTGCTCGGCCGCGGTGAGCAGATCAGCGGGGAGAGCGCACTGGCCGCCGACACGACGGGAGGTCCCCGATGAGCCACCCCACCGAGGACGCCCCGGTCGAGGGCGGCCTGGTCGCCGAGGTCGCCCGGATGACCCCGGAGCAGCGTGCCGAGCACGACGCCGAGGTCGCCGAGGCGGTCGCCGTCGACCGGGACATCCAGGTCGAGGTCGGCGAGACCCTGCTCGAGCTCCGCGACGTCACGCTGAAGTTCGGCGGCCTCACCGCTCTGGATTCGGTGTCGTTCGGCATCCGCCGCGGCGAGATCCTGGGCCTGATCGGGCCCAACGGTGCGGGCAAGACCACCTGCTTCAACGCGATGACCGGGGTCTACCGGCCCACGTCGGGGCAGGTGCTGCTGGAGGGCAAGCCGCTGGGCAAGGCCACCCGGCATCAGATCACCCAGCGCGGCATCGCCCGCACCTTCCAGAACATCCGGCTCTTCGGCGAGATGACCGCGCTGGAGAACGTGGTGGTCGGCACCGACGCCCGCCACAAGACCAGTGTCCTCGGCGCGCTGCTGCGGCTCCCGCGGCACCACCGCGAGGAGAAGACGGCGGTCGAGCGGGCGATGGCGCTGCTGGAGTTCGTCGGCATCGCCGACCGGGCCGCGGACAAGGCCAAGAACCTCCCGTACGGCTACCAGCGCCGCCTGGAGATCGCGCGGGCGATGGCCACCGAGCCGAAGCTGCTGTGCCTCGACGAGCCTGCCGCCGGGTTCAACCCGGCGGAGAAGGAAGAGCTCATGGGGCTGATCCGGAAGATCCGCGACGACGGCTTCACCGTCCTGCTGATCGAGCACGACATGAAGCTGGTCATGGGCGTGACCGACCGGATCGTCGTACTGGAGTTCGGCAAGAAGATCGCCGAAGGACTGCCGGCCGAGATCAGGGAGAACCCCGCTGTGATCGCCGCCTACCTGGGAGTGCCTGACGATGACGCTGCTTGAGCTTGACGGGGTCTCCGTCCACTACGGACGGATCCAGGCGGTCTCGGAGCTGACGCTGCGGGTCGACGAGGGCGAGGTCGTCGCTCTCATCGGCGCGAACGGCGCCGGCAAGAGCACCACGATGCGCGCCATCTCCGGCATCCGCCCGCTGTCGGCGGGCCGGATCACCTTCGCCGGCGAGGACATCACGAAGCTGCGCGCCGACCTGCGGGTCGTCCGTGGCATCTCGCAGGTGCCCGAGGGGCGCGGGGTGTTCCCGGGGATGACGGTCGCGGAGAACCTGGACATGGGCGCCTACGCGCGCAAGGACCGGAAGAACCTGCAGCCCGACCTGGACCGCGTGTTCGACCTGTTCCCGCGGCTGGCGGAGCGGCGCAACCAGGCCGGCGGCACCCTGTCCGGCGGTGAGCAGCAGATGCTGGCCATGGGCCGGGCGCTGATGGCCAAGCCGCGGCTGTTGCTGCTCGACGAGCCCTCGATGGGGCTCGCGCCGCAGTTCATCCAGCAGATCTTCCGGATCGTCACGGAGATCAACAAGCAGGGCACCACCGTGCTGCTGGTGGAGCAGAACGCGCAGCAGGCGCTGTCCCGCGCCCACCGGGCGTACGTGCTGGAGACCGGCCGGATCACCAAGACCGGCACCGGCACCGAGCTGCTGGCGGACTCCGCGATCAAGGAGGCCTACCTGGGCGTCGCCTGATCGGGTGGATCTGGAACGACAAGGGCCCCGGCGCTCGTGCGCCGGGGCCCTTCTTCGTCCGGGTCAGCGGCTGCCGGGGGCGGCGTCCCGCACCAGGCAGGACAGCCGCGCGGTGCAGGTGCGGCGGCCCTGGTCGTCGGTCAGCACGATCTCTGCGGTGATGGTGCCCCGCCCGACGTGCAGTGGCGTCGCCACACCGGTGACCAGGCCTTCCCGCGCCGCGCGGTGGTGGGTGCAGGAGAGCTCGAACCCGAGCGTGGCCTTGTCCGCCCCCGCGTTGAGCGCTGCCACGGTCGAGCCCAGCGCCTCCGCGAGCACGGCGTTCGCGCCGCCGTGCAGGAGGCCGTAGGGCTGCAGGTTGCCCTCAACGGGCATCGTGCCGACCACCCGCT
Source organism: Amycolatopsis methanolica 239 (assembly GCF_000739085.1). NCBI lineage: Bacteria > Bacillati > Actinomycetota > Actinomycetes > Pseudonocardiales > Pseudonocardiaceae > Amycolatopsis > Amycolatopsis methanolica. Next base: position 3,078,833 of record NZ_CP009110.1, read on the forward strand.
CCGCCGTGAGCTCGACGAACTCGATGCCGAGCTTGTCGTTGAGCTGCTGCTCCGCGACGCGCGGATCGATGCCCGCGAGCTGCTCGCGGATGGCTTCGGAGAGGTTCTCGGACAACGCGGGTGACTCCTCGGTGAGACGACGGCAGGGCGGAACGACCGCTCGCGCGGTTCTGTCGGTGCCCCACCCTAGACTCGCACCCGTGAGCCCCAGCCAGAACCAGCCAGTAGCCAACACCACAGCGACGGCGCCCGCGGAAGGACGGCCGCGGCTGTTGCTGATCGACGGCCACTCGATGGCCTACCGCGCCTTCTTCGCCGTGCCTGCCGACCGGTTCAAGACCTCCACCGGCCAGGTCACCAACGCGGTGTTCGGGTTCACCTCGATGCTCATCAACCTGCTGCGCGACGAGCAGCCCACGCACCTCGCGGTGGCGTTCGACGTGTCGCGGCAGACGTTCCGCTCGGCGACGTTCGCCGACTACAAGGCGACCCGGACGTCGACGCCGGACGAGTTCAAGGGGCAGGTCGACCTGGTCAAGGACGTGCTCGGGGTGCTCGGCATCCCGGCGCTGACCAAGGAGAACTACGAGGCCGACGACATCATCGCCACGCTCACCACGCAGGCGACGGCCGAGGGCTACCAGGTCCTGATCTGCACCGGCGACCGTGACGCGCTGCAGCTGGTGGACGACTCGACGACGGTGCTGTACCCGCGCAAGGGCGTGTCCGACCTGGTCCGCTACGACCCGGCCGGGGTCGCCGAGAAGTACGGGCTCACGCCGTCGCAGTACCCGGACTTCGCGGCGCTGCGCGGCGACCCGTCGGACAACCTGCCGGGCATCCCGGGCGTGGGGGAGAAGACCGCCACCAAGTGGATCCAGCAGTTCGGGTCGCTGGACGCGCTGATCGACCGGGTCGACGAGGTCAAGGGCAAGGTCGGGGACGCGCTGCGCGCACACCTGAGCTCGGTGACGCTCAACCGCCAGCTCACCGAGCTGGTGCGGGACGTGCCGCTGGACGCCACGCCCGGCGACCTCGCGCTCAGGCCGTGGGACCGGGACGCGGTCCACCGGCTGTTCGACGAGCTCGAGTTCCGGGTGCTGCGCGACCGGCTGTTCCAGACGCTGTCCAGCGCCGAGCCGGAGGCCGAGTCCGGGTTCGAGGTGGAGGGCGCCGCGGTGCCCTCCGGCGGTCTCGCGGCGTGGCTGTCGAAGCACACCAAGGCAGGCCAGACCGTGGGCCTGTCCTTCCGCACCACCGGTTCGTCGGTGCGGTCCGACATCCAGTCGATCAGCCTGGCCGCGCCGGGCGGGGAGGCCGGGTACGTCGACGTCACCGCCCTGGACGAGGCCGACGAGCAGGCGCTGGCCGCGTGGCTGGCCGACCCGGCGATCGCCAAGGCCGGGCACGCGCTGAAGGTGCCGCTGCACGCGTTGCGAGCGCGCGGCTGGAAGCTCGCGGGCCTGGCGATGGACACCGAGCTGGCCGCGTACCTGGTCCGGCCGGGGCAACGGTCGTTCGAGCTGGACGACCTGGTGCTGCGGTACCTGCAGCGCGAGCTGCGCAACGACAGCGACTCCGGCGACGGCCAGCTGTCCCTGCTCGACGGCGACGACGGCGACAAGAAGCTGGTGCAGGGCGAGCTGGTCCGCGCCAGCGCCGTCGCTGAGCTGGCCGGCGCGCTCTCCAGCGAGCTGGAGAAGATCAGCGGCACCAGGCTGCTCGGCGACATCGAGCTGCCGTTGCTGCAGGTCATCGCCGAGGTCGAGGCCGCGGGCGTGGCCGTCGACATCGAGCAGCTGACCGCGCTGGAGGCGCACTACGGTGCCCGCGTGAAGCAGGCCGCCGAGGCCGCCTACGGCGTGATCGGCAAGCAGGTCAACCTGGGCTCGCCCAAGCAGCTGCAGGTGGTGCTGTTCGACGAGCTGGGCATGCCGAAGACCAAGCGCACCAAGACCGGCTACACCACCGACGCCGAGGCGCTGCAGACGCTGTACGAGAAGACCGAGCACCCGTTCCTGCAGCACCTGCTGGAGCACCGTGACGCCACCCGGCTCAAGAGCACCGTCGAGGGCCTGCTCAAGTCGGTCGCCGACGACGGCCGGATCCACACCACGCTGCACCAGACCATCGCGGCCACCGGACGGCTGTCCTCTGTGGACCCGAACCTGCAGAACATCCCGATCCGCACCGAGGAGGGCCGCCGCATCCGCGACGCCTTCGTCGTCGGCGACGGGTACGCGGAGCTGCTCACCGCGGACTACAGCCAGATCGAGATGCGGATCATGGCGCACCTGTCCGAGGACGCGGCCCTGATCGAGGCGTTCCAGTCCGGGTTCGACTTCCACGCCGCCACCGCGGCGCGCGTGTTCGGCGTCGACCCGGCCGAGGTCACCGGGCCGCAGCGGGCGAAAATCAAGGCGATGAACTACGGCCTGGCCTACGGGCTGTCGGCCTACGGGCTGTCGCAGCAGCTGCGGATCTCCACCGAGGAGGCCCGCGGGCTGATGGACGAGTACTTCGCCCGGTTCGGCGGGGTGCGCGACTACCTGCACAGCGTCGTGGTCGAGGCGGGCAAGGTCGGCTACACCGAGACGATCTTCGGCCGCCGCCGCTACCTGCCCGACCTCAACAGCGACAACCGGCAGCGGCGCGAGATGGCCGAGCGGATGGCGCTCAACGCGCCGATCCAGGGCAGCGCCGCCGACATCATCAAGGTCGCGATGATCGGCGTGCACCGCGCGATCGCCGAGGCCGGCCTGCGGTCGCGGGTGCTGCTGCAGGTGCACGACGAACTGATCGTCGAGGTCAGCGAGGGCGAGCGCGACCAGGTCGAGGAGCTGGTGCGGCGCGAGATGGGCGCGGCTTACGAGCTGGCCGTCCCGCTGGAGGTGTCGGTCGGGTTCGGCCGATCCTGGAACGAGGCGGCGCACTGACGGCATGACAGACCGGGCGGCGGTGGTGGCGCAGGTGCGCCGCGCCAAGGACTGGATGGACGCGCACTACGCCGAACCCCTTGACGTGGACGCGCTCGCCGCCGTCGCCTGCTGTTCGCGCTACCACTTCATGCGCTCGTTCGCCGCCGCGTACGGGGAAAGCCCGAAGGCCTACCTGACGCGGCGGCGCATCGAGCGGGCGCAGGACCTGTTGCGGTCGGTGAACCTGACGGTCACCGAGGTGTGCCTGGCGGTCGGGTTCACCAGCCTCGGCACGTTCAGCCGGCGCTTCGCCGAGATCACCGGCTCCTCGCCGAGCGAGTACCGGGCGCGGGTGCGCTCGGACGCCCCGCCGCCGGTGCCCGGGTGTTACCTGATGATGTGGACCCGGCCCACGGCGGGAACAGCACATTCGGAGAAGCCCGGGGACGCCCCAGGTCAGTAGCGTTCCTCCCATCGACCACAGGAGGTTCGCGATGATCAAGGGGCTGTCCCACTCCAGCGTCTACGTGCTGGACCAGGACTCGGCGAAGGCGTTCTACACCGAGAAGCTGGGTTTCGAGGTGCGGCAGGATCTGCGGATCGGCGAGTTCCGCTGGCTCACGGTCGGCCCGGCCGACCAGCCGGACCTCGACTTCATCCTCATGAAGCCGGGGCCGCCGCAGCACGACGCGGAGACCGAGAAGCAGATCCGGGAACTGGTGGCCAAGGGCGCGCTCGGCGGGGGTGTGTGGAAGACCGCCGACTGCCGCGGGACGCACGCCGAACTGGCCGCCCGCGGCGTCACGTTCCTGCAGGAGCCTGCCGAACGGCCGTACGGGATCGAGGCCGTGTTCCGCGACGACTCCGGCAATTGGTTCAGCCTCACCCAGCCGCACGCGTTCGACCCGGGCAAGGACTGGGGCTGATCTTCGCCGGTTTCCGGCCGGACCGGGCGTTTCGGCGTGGGAAGTTTCCGGCGCGTTGCTGGCGGGAGAACGCCACGTCGAGAGGCTGCCCGTGCCGGGAGCAGCAGGTAGCGTGGGGTCATGGCTGGCCGGAAAGCGCTGATCCTGGCGGGTACGGGGATGCTGGCCGGGCTCGCCGAAGTCCTGACCCGGGAGGGCTGGCACGTGGTGCTGCCGTCCCGGCGATACCACCCGCTCGACTGCGAGGTGCGGCCGGGGGAGGCGGCGCGGCGGTCGATGCGGCCGCCGGGGCACCGGCCCTTCCGCGACGGCACGATCCGTCCGTGGGGCGGTGGGAAGGCGATCTGGGTCGAGGCGCACTGGGACCGGCCGCGGGAGCTCGGGGCGAAGGCGGAGCTGGCGCTGCGCGGGCAGGCGGACCTGCTGGTCGCGTGGATCCACGAGCAGTACCGGCGGTCGGTGATGGGCGCGGTGGAGTCCCTGCTCGCCGACGGCGCGCCGGTGGTGGAGGTGCGGGGCGGCCTCAGCGGCACCGGGGCGGTCGAGCCGCCCGACCCGCTGCTGCCCCTGCACCCGACCCAGGTGGTGCAACTGGGCACGGTCTCCGCCTACGACGCCCACCGGTCACTGGCGCAGGCCGAGATCGGGGAGGGAGTCCTCGAAGCGGTGCGCCGGGCCCTGAACGGCCACGCGACGTCCACCCACCAGATCGGCCAGCTGCGGCCCATGGTGCGCTAGCCCCGCGGCAGGTGCCTCCGGCCGACGGCCCGGAGGCATCGCCGATGCCGGATGGGACCTGCCTTGATGGCGTGACGATGCCGGGCGGGGAGCCGCCTTGATAGCGGGCTGGCGGGATCTGCCTTGATGGTGGTCGGCCGCCGCTGCGCTGGACCGCTCGCTCGGCGCCCGCCTGGCAGCGGGAATCATGTGCCGCCGGGATTGGCGGAGGTTTGCCGCCGCCGGGCGGGGGATCGGCCTCGATGGCGGCGCGGCCGCTGGTGCGCTCGGCGCGCGCCCCGGCACGGGACTGTGTGCCGGCGGAGTTCGCGGTGGTTTGCCGGTGCCGGGCGGGGCCGCTTTGTTGGCGGGCGGGCGTGGCCGCTGCTGCGCTGGACCGTCCACTCGGCGCGCGCCCTGACAGCCGGGACAGCATGCCCCGGGGAGCGCCCTGGCGGCGGGCGCCGCGCGCGGCGCGTCAACCCACCGAGCCCGTTTCCCGCATCTCCGCGAGGCGTTCGGCCAGGAATGCGAGTTCGACCTCGTTGTCCGTCAGGCGCAGTGCTTCCTCGTAACATCCGGCCGCCTCGGCGAACCGGCCTGAGCGCCGCAACAGATCGGCCTTGATCGCGGGCAGGTAGTGGTACCCGGACAGCCTCGGGTCGGCTTCCAGCTCCGTCACCTCGGCCAGGGCCTGCGCCGGGCCGTCCACCATCGCCACCGCCACCGTCCGGTTCAGCGCCACCACCGGCGACGGCCACACCTTCGCCAGTTCGTCGTACAGCACCAGGATCTGCGGCCAGTCCGTCTCCTCGTACGACGGCGCGCTCGCGTGCGGCATCGCGATCGCCACCTGCAGCGCGAACCGTCCTGGCGGGCCGCCCCGCAGGGCCGATACCACCAGCTCGTCCGCCTCCGCCAGCGCGGCGCGGTCCCAGCGGGAACGGTCCTGTTCGGACAGCAGCAGGAGCCGCCCCGTCCCGTCCGTGCGCGTGGCCTGGCGCGCGTGCCCCATCGGCAGCAACGCCAGCAACCCGCGCACCTCCCGCGAGTCGGGCACCAGCTCCCGCAGCAGCCGCGCCAGTTCCAGCGCCCGCTCGGCGCACGACACCCGCGTCAGCGACTCGCCCGACGGCGCCGTGTGCCCGGTCGTGAACAGCAGGTGGATCGTGGTCCGCACCGCGTCCAGCTGCTCCGGCAGCTCGGCCGGCGCCGGCATCCGGAACGAGATCCGCGCGGCCGCGACGTCCGGCGTCGGCACGCCGCACACCAGCCGCAAGGTCAGCGCCACCTGCGCCTCGGGCGACAGCGCGGGGTGGCAGCACAGGAACACAAGCCGCAGCGGGTCGTCGGCCACCGGCCGTCCGGCGCGGGCTCGACCAGCAACGGCGGCTTCGCGCGCAGCGTCGCCGCGCGCCGCAGAACGTCCAGCGCGTTGTGCCGCGCCGCCGTGGTCAGCCAGGCGGCCGGTCGGTCCGGGACGCCGTCGCGTGCCCACTCGGTGAGCGCGGCGGCGTAGGCGTCCTGGACGCACTCCTCCGCCAGGTCGAGATCACGCGTGACGCGCACCGTCGCGGCGAGCACCTGGCCCACTCGCGGCGGTGCGCGACGGCGACGGCGTCCCGGACCCCGGTCACACCTCGATCAGCGGCCGCACCTCGACCGCCCCGTCCATGATCGGCAGCAGCTTCCCGATCGCCACCGCCTGGTCGAGGTCGGCCGCCTCGACCACGAGGAACCCGGCGATGACCTCCTTGCTCTCCAGGAACGGGCCGTCGGTCACCGCGCCGCCCTTGTGGATCGTGCGGGCCCGCGCCACCGGCTGCAGTCCCTGCTCGTGCACCACCCGCGCCCCCATGGCCTCGATCTTCGGCCCGACGGCCAGGTTGGCCTCCATGACCTCGGGCGCAATGTCGGCCGCGCCGCCGGGGAGTTCCTTCTCGTAGATCAGGATCGCGTACTGCGGCATCGTCTCGTCCCCGCTCACCAGTTCCCCGTTTCCGGGCCCATCGCCACAATCGAGCCCGCCCGCGCGCCGGTAACGGTGGAGCAGCCCGCCCCGCGGCAGCCGCTCCGAGTGGGTCAGCTCCAGCGAGCCCGGCCCGGCGCCGGCGCCGAACAGCCGCGCTTGAGCTCAGCCACCGCCGCGGCGGCGTCCGCGCACCAATGTGCAGTTGCGCCAGCCCACCCCGGTCAGCGTCCGCGAGGCGACGAACTTCGGCAGGCCGTTCACCACGTCGACGAACGGGTCGTCGGCCAGCGGCCACGCCGCGGCGAACTCCTCATAGGTCTTCCGGCCGAGCAGCAGCGCGCCTGCCCCGCGGTCGAACTCGAGCGTCAGCTCCAGCACCCGCTCGCCGGTGAACGGCACCGCCCAGCCGCCGTGCGCGAAACCGCCGTCGCGGTCCTCGTCCGGGCCGCCCGGCGCCTGCATCACGCCGTCGGCCCTCTCCTCGGGGGCGCCCTGGTGACGCCCGCGCCCTGACAGCGAACGAGCGGCCCCGGAATCGACAACCAGCGGGAACTAATCTGCGCGGGCCACACCCCGGACGAGGAGCATGATGCCTTCACGCACCTCCGCACGGGAGCGCTGCGGCTGGAACACCTGCCAGTCCAGCGCGACGACCAGCAGTGTGCCGAACAGCCCGGCCGCCGCGGTCGGCACCTCGATGCCCGGCGGCAGACGCCCGGCGTCGGCCACCCGCTGCAGCTGTTCCTTCACGATGGAGACGATGTCCTCGCGCAGCAGCGACAGCGTCTCCTGCCACTGGCCCGGCGTTCGCCACAGCTCGCTCACCAGGATCTGCGAGAACCCGCGGTGCCCCGCGATGAACTCCAGCCCGGTGTCCACCAGGGACTCCAGCGCGGCCACCGGGTCCGGCTCGGCCGCGTGCGCCCGCAGCCGCTCGGCGAGCTGACCGACGCCGTAGCGCAGCAGCGCGTCGATCAGCCCGTCCTTGCTGCCGAAGTTGTAGTACACCGTGCCCTTCGCGACCCCGGCCGCCGCCGCGATCTCGTCCACCGTCAGCCCGGCCAGCCCCTTCTCGGTGGCCAGCCGCAGCGTCGCCTCGAACAGCTTCTGCTTGGTGTTCTCGCCGCGCGGGCTCACAGCGACAGCTCCGGCTGCAGCTTCGACACCGTCCACACCCGTTGCCTGCGCGCCGCCAGCGCCGACACCGCGAGCGCGCCTGCCAGATAGGCGACCAGCACCCCGATGTCCAGCAGGTTCCGCAGCGACGCGCCGGTGTAGAGCAGGTGCCGCAGCCCGTCGACCACGTACCCCATCGGCAGCACGACATGCAGCGGGTACAGCGCGTCCGGCAGGGTCTGCCACGGGAACGTGCCGCCCGCGCTGACCAACTGGAGCACCAGCAGCACCAGCCCGAGGAACTTGCCGACGGCGCCGAAGAACGCGTTGAGCGCGTGCACGATCGCGGTGAACGTCAGCGACGCCAGGATCGCGAACGCCAGCGCGCCCACCGGGTTCGCGATGTGGATGCCGACGAACCAGGTCACCGCGGCGAACAACACGACGACCTGCGCGATGCCCAGCAGAGCCGCGGGCAGCCACCCGCCGAGCGCGACCCGCAGCGGCGCGGTGCCCGCCGCGATCGCCCGCGACGACAGCGGCCGGATCAGCAGGAACAGCACGAACGCGCCGATCCAGGTGGCCAGGGCGAGGAAGAACGGGGCCAGCCCGGCGCCGTAGGTGCCCGCGGAGGCGACGCCGACCGAGTTGACCTCGACCGGGTCGGCGATCGTGTCCGCCGTCGCGGTCCGCGTCGGGTCGCTGGGGTTGGGGATCTGCTGCAGCCCGTTGTTGAGACCGTCCCGCAGCTGCCCGGCGCCGGTCGCCAGTTCCTGCGTGCCGGACAGGGCGGTCTTTTCACCGTCGTTGAGCTGGTTCGCCCCGGCCGAGAGCGTGCTCGCGCCGTCGGCGGCCTGCGCGATCCCGCCGGACAGTGCGGGCGCCGAGTTCGCGAGCGTGGCGGCGCCGGCCGCGACCTGCCGTGCCCCGTCGGCGAGCTGGTTCAGCTGGGCCGACGTCTGCTGGACCTTCGCGTTGGCCTGGTCGACCGGGGCCCGCAGGTCGCCCAGCACGCCCTGCACCCGCTCGATGTCGGTCTCGGACAGCCCGGCCGCGCGCAGCCGGTCGGTGAGCTGGTTGTTCACGTTGTCGAGGTTGCGCACGAGCTGGGCGGAACCGCTCGCGACGGTGGACCCGGCCGCGGCGACCTGGCTGTTGCCGTCGGCGACCTGCTGCGCGCCGTCGGCCAGCTGCCGCGTGCTCTGCGGCAGGGTCGCGGTGCTCGACCGGAGCGTGGACAGCCCGGACGACAGCTGGGCGCTGCCGGTGGCCAGCTGCTGCGCCCCGTCCGCGAGCTGCTGCTGGCCGGTGAGCAGGCGGTTCGCGCCGTCGGCGAGCTGGGTCGCGCCGGTCGCGGCCTGCTGGGTCTGCTGGTAGATGGTCGAAAAGCCCATCAGGAACCGGTTCGCGGCCTCGCTGCTCACCTTCTCCGCGATCGTGTCGCGGATCTGCTCGGCGACCTGGTTGGCGATGGTGTGCGAGAGGTAGTTGTTCGCGTCGTTCGTGGTCAGCTGGATCGTGGCGCGCTGCGGGGTGAAGTTGCCGCTGGAGAGCAGCGCGGCGGAGAAGTCGCGCGGGACGGTGATCGCGAACGCGTAGCGGTCGTCGCGCACCCCGGCGTCGGCCTCGGCCGCGGAGACCTCGTGCCACTGGAACGTGCCCGACCCGACCACCGTGGACGTGACCTCGTCGCCGACGTTGCGGTCGGCGGTGCCCGCGTCCTCGTTGACGATCGCCGCGGGCAGCTTGCCGAGGCGGCCGTAGGGGTCGAAGTTGGCGTAGAGGTAGAACGACGCGTACAGCAGGGGGACGAGCACCAGCGCGGCCACGGCGAGCTTGGGCAGCTTGCCGGAGGTCAGGCGGCGCAGTTCCCCGGCGGCGAGCCGGAGGCCGGTCACTGCGGATCTCCTTGCACGAGTTCGGGTTCGGGCTGTTCGGTGCGGCCGAGCAGCGCCGGAGGAGCGGGCAGCACCCCGGGTGGGGCGGTGGCGGTCAGCACGACGACGGCGAAGCCGCGCTCGGCGTGTTCGCGGGCGAGGCCGGCCCAGCTCCCGACGTCGCTGGTATGCCGGTCCGGGGCGTCGAGCACGAGCAGCCGCACACCGGGCCGCGCGGCGGCCAGCGCGGTGAGCAGCCGGGTGCGCTCGGCGGGGGACAGGTGCTCGAACCGGACGTCCGCGCGCCCGGCGAGGTCGTGCTCGGACAGCCACCGCGCGACGGCGTCCTTGCCCGCGGGCAGCTTCCCGATCGACAGCTCCTCGGCGACGACCATCCGCACCGGCAGCGAGCCCTCCGGCGCGGTGATCTCCGGCGCGTCCACCACGGCGCTGACGCGGCGCAGTTTCGCCGCGTCCGTCTTGCCGTCGATCGTCACGAGCCCGGTCGTCGGCCGCATCCGCCCGGTCAGGGCGAGACCGAACGCGGTCACCCCGGCGCCCGGCTCGCCGTGCGCGAAGACGAGTTCGCCCTCGGCGACGGTGAGCGAGGTCGGCGGCAGCACCGTGCCGTGCGGACCTTCGACGGTGACCCGGTCGGCGTGCACCCGCACAGGATCCCCTTCTTTTGAACTGACTGGTCAGTTCAAAACCTACGCCCGTCCCCGGGAGCCCGCAACTCGGGGGTCACCGCAGTGCGGACGCCGGCCGGACCTCCCAGTACGACCACAGCGGCCGGTACCCCTGGCGCGGCCAGAACACCGAGGACAGCGGGTTGGCCGGGTTGTAGTAGAGGTAGGTCGCGCGGGCGCCGAGGTCGGCGAACTCGCGGTGCACCCGGCTCAGCAGCGCCCTGCCGATGCCTTCGCCGCGCGCGTGCTCGCTGGTCGCCACGTTGTTGACGTAACCCCACTGTCCGGCGGGCAGCAACTCGGCGGCCCACGACCCGGGCGCCGACTCGACCCAGCCGCAGTCGGCCAGCGCGACGGCGACGCCGTCCCGTTCGGCGAGCCAGACCGGCGCGCCCGCGGCGAGGTTGCGCTCCAGCCGCGGGGTGATCAGCTCCGCGGTGCCCGGCCGCCACGGCCCGGCGACCAGGCTGGAGTAGCGGAACGTGACCAGCGACAGCGCCACGACCTCCTCGAGGTCCTCCGGCCGCGCGCGGCGGATCGTCACCCCCGGCGGGGGCGGGTGCTCCGCCGGCCGGCCGGTGCGCACGGCGAGCACGGACAGCGGGACCAGGCCGTGGTCGAGAAACGCGCGCACCGCCTCGGCGTCCCGGCTCGGCCAGGTCACCGTGCACGACGAGTCCGCGCCGGGCGACTCCTGGTCCATCCGGCGCCGCCAGGCCCGCAGCAGCGCGTCCATGCCCGCGGTCCCGGTGTCCCCGACGCACGGGAACAGCTGCCACACCTGCTCGGCCGACCACAGCAGGTCGAACGCGCCCGGCTGGTGCCGCTGCACCTGGACCACCCCGGTGACGCGGGTGCCGTCCGCGGTCGCCGCGACCAGCACCTCGCCCTCCGGCTGCGGCGCGGCGGGCGGCAGCAGCGGGTCCAGCGCGCTGAACCGGGCCCGCTGCGCGGACAGCAGCGCCGCGCTCACGGGCACGCGCGCGCCCGGAAGATCGCCGTGCCCGGGAAGAGCTTGCCCCGCAACGGGCTCCACTGGCCCCACACCCGGGTGTGCCCGGCCGGCCACTCCGGCTCGACCAGGTCCTCCAGTGCGAACCCGGTGGCCGCCAGCGCCCGCACGTAGTCGCCCACCGTGCGGTGGTACTCGACGTAGGTCGCGTGCCCGTCCCCGTCGACCTCCACGTAGGGGGTGCGGTCGAAGTACGGCTGGCTCGCGGTCAGCCCGGCCGGCCCCGGGTCGTCCGGGAAGATCCACCGGATCGGGTGGGTCACCGCGAACACCCACGGCCCGCCCGGCCGCAACACTCGGCGCACCTCGGCGAACACGGTCTCGATCGAGGCCACGAAGGGCAGTGCGCCGAAGGCCGAGCAGGCCACGTCGACGCTGCCGTCCGCCAGCGGCAGCCGCTCGGCCGTCGCCTGGACCAGCGGCACCTCGATCCCGGTGCGCGCCGCGCCCGCGCGGGCGTGCCGGAGCATCCCGGGCGACAGGTCGAGGCCGACCGGGTGCGCGCCCGCCGTGGCCAGCCAGCGCGAGCACGCCGCCTGGCCGCACCCGATCTCGGCCACGCGGCGGCCGCGCACGTCGCCGAGCAGCCGGGCGTCGGCCTCCCGCACGCCCTCCGGGCACCACACGAAGTCCGCGTCGCCGAGGAAGCCGCCGTGGGCCGCCTGGTAGTCGTCGGCGTCCGCGTCCCACCAGGCCAGGTTGGCCGCCGTCGCCTCGTCCGCGGTCACCTGCCGGTGCGCCACGCCGACCGTGCCGAGCCGGTGTTCGGCGCGGGCGTGCCGGTCCGGGTCGAGCTCGCCGCCGTTGTCGTCTGCCGCCGTCGTCACACCGGTATTCTCACCGGTCAGCCCCGCCGCGTCCGTGCGGGCGACCCTGTTTGTGCCGCGCGCGGGCGGCCGCGTACGATATCTCTAGCGCAGTGGGTTCGCGCTACCTTCCACTCGGCAGAGCTGAGCCGGGTTCCGGGTCGCGCACCGTCGGCGGTGATGCTCCGCGGCCGTTCCGTTGTGAACGTTTGCTCATGGTTGCCGTCGCACGCTCACCGCGCGCGCAAACTGCAAACCTACTCGAGCCGTAAACCAACCGGAGCAACCCACCTAATGACCACCGACACCACCACCGCCCCGACGTCCGGCGCCGCCCAGGTCGCCGTCAACGACATCGGGTCGGAGGAAGACTTCCTCGCCGCGATCGACAAGACGATCAAGTACTTCAACGACGGCGATATCGTTGAGGGCACCATCGTCAAGGTCGACCGCGACGAGGTGCTGCTCGACATCGGTTACAAGACCGAGGGCGTCATCCCCTCGCGTGAGCTGTCCATCAAGCACGATGTCGATCCCGGCGAGGTCGTCAGCGTCGGTGACGAGGTCGAGGCCCTCGTTCTCCAGAAGGAGGACAAGGAAGGCCGGCTGATCCTGTCCAAGAAGCGCGCCCAGTACGAGCGCGCCTGGGGCACGATCGAGGAGCTCAAGGAGAAGGACGAGCCCGTCAAGGGCACCGTCATCGAGGTCGTCAAGGGCGGCCTGATCCTCGACATCGGCCTGCGGGGCTTCCTGCCCGCCTCCCTGGTGGAGATGCGCCGCGTGCGCGACCTGCAGCCCTACGTCGGCCGCGAGCTCGAGGCGAAGATCATCGAGCTGGACAAGAACCGCAACAACGTGGTCCTGTCCCGCCGGGCCTACCTCGAGCAGACCCAGTCCGAGGTCCGCAGCGAGTTCCTCAACGCGCTCGCCAAGGGCCAGGTCCGCAAGGGCGTCGTGTCCTCGATCGTCAACTTCGGCGCGTTCGTCGACCTCGGCGGCGTCGACGGTCTGGTGCACGTCTCGGAGCTGTCCTGGAAGCACATCGACCACCCGTCCGAGGTCGTCGAGGTCGGCCAGGAGGTCACCGTCGAGGTGCTGGACGTCGACATGGACCGCGAGCGCGTGTCCCTGTCGCTGAAGGCGACCCAGGAAGACCCGTGGCGCCAGTTCGCCCGCACCCACGCGATCGGCCAGATCGTGCCGGGCAAGGTCACCAAGCTCGTCCCGTTCGGCGCGTTCGTCCGCGTCGAGGAGGGCATCGAGGGCCTGGTGCACATCTCCGAGCTGGCCGAGCGCCACGTGGAGATCCCGGAGCAGGTCGTGCAGGTCGGCACCGAGGTCATGGTCAAGGTCATCGACATCGACCTGGAGCGCCGCCGGATCTCGCTGTCGCTGAAGCAGGCGAACGAGGGCTTCACCACCGACACCGAGTTCGACCCGACGCAGTACGGCATGGCCGCCGAGTACGACGACCAGGGCAACTACATCTACCCCGAGGGCTTCGACCCCGACACGCAGGAGTGGCAGGAAGGCTACGACAAGCAGCGTGAGGAGTGGGAGCGCCAGTACGCCGAGGCGCACGCCCGCTACGAGGCCCACATGCGGCAGATCGCCAAGGCTGCCGAGGCCAGCGCCCAGGCGGCGGCCGAGGAGGCCACCGGTGGTCCGGTCGGCGGCGGCGAGCAGAACTACAGCTCGACCGGCGGTGGCTCGGAGCAGCGGAGCGGCGGCACCCTCGCCAGCGACGAGCAGCTCGCGGCTCTGCGCGAAAAGCTCTCGGGCGGTGCGTGAGCCCTCCCGGCTGAGTGACTGATCCGTGGCCCCCGGTCCTGCTTGGACCGGGGGCCACGGTCGTTGCCGGGGGCGACCGGCGGGGCCGGCGCTGCAGGACGGCGAAGCCGGATCGGGGGGCCGTGGCCGAGGGCGGGCGCTGCGGGGCGGCCCGGATCGGCGCTCCGATGCGTGCGGCGGCGCGCTGTGCCTTCGTGCGGGGGTGAATGCCGCGTCGCGGGACCGCGGCGGGGGAGGGGGCGGGAGTGGTTCAGGCGAGTTCGAGGTCCAGCCCGTTGATCATCGCGCGGATGCCGGCGCCGAACACCTCGTCGTAGGCGTCGTCGGTGGTCTCGATGAACCACTTCGGCGGCGGGTTGCGTGCGCGGTGGGTCAGCTCGACGCTCACCAGCCCGTGCATCGTGGTCCAGATCAGGTACCCGGTGACGTTCGGGTCCCGGCCGGACGGCGTCACCGGCGCCACCCGGTCCACGAGCAGGTCGAAGCTGCTGCGCTGCGCGAACGCCCGCAGGTCCGGGTCCGGGTCGAACCCGGGCACCGACTGCTCGAACATGAACGCGTACCGCGCCGGGCTGTCCAGCGCGAACCGGCGGTAGGCGTGGGCCAGCGCGAGGATCCCCGTGGCCGGATCGCCGGAAACCGGCGGCACCGCCCGGATCTTCTCGTGCAGCATCTCGAAAGTGCGCTCGTACAACGCGTCCAGAACCCCGTTGCGGCCGCCGAAGCGCGTGTAGACCCCGATCGTCGACGTGCCGGCCGCCTCGGCGACGCTGCGCACCGTCAGCCCGGAAACACCCTGCTTGAGGAGAACCGTCAGCGCGGCCTGCAGGAAGCGTTCCCTGCTGTGGTTGTCGCCGTGGCCGTGTCGGGTGGCCATCCGCCGCGCACCCCCTTCGCTCTCCTGGAAGCAACTTAGGGCATAACGCGTGTTATCGTGCCCCCGCCACGGCAGGCATGATGAACTCGTGGCAGTCGACTTGGTCTTCCGCGGGCGGCGCGTCGTCGCCGACCGCGCGCTCGTGATGGCGATCGTGAACCGCACGCCCGACTCGTTCTACGACCGGGGCGCGTCCTTCGCGGACCCGGACGCGCTGGCGGCGGTCGACCGCGCCGTCGCGGAGGGCGCGGACATCGTGGACATCGGCGGGGTCAAGGCCGGCCCCGGCAGCGACGTCGGGGTCGACGAGGAGACCCGCCGGGTGGTGCCGTTCGTCGCGGAGATCCGCCGGCGGCACCCGGACCTGGTGATCAGCGTGGACACCTGGCGGCACGAGGTCGGACGGCTGGCCTGCGAGGCCGGGGCGGACCTGCTCAACGACACCTGGGCGGGCGCCGACCCGCGGCTGGCGGAGGTCGCGGCCGAGTTCGGCGCCGGGTACGTGTGCTCGCACACCGGGGGAGCGGTGCCGCGCACGCGCCCGTTCCGCGTCCGCTACGAGGACGTCGTCGGCCAGGTGATCGAGGAGATCACCCGCCGGGCCGAGGAGGTCGTGGCGCTCGGCGTGCCCCGCGGCGGGGTCCTGATCGACCCGACGCACGACTTCGGCAAGAACACCTGGCACAGCCTCGCCCTGCTGCGGCACGCGAGCGAGCTGACCGCGACCGGCTGGCCGGTCCTCATGGCACTGTCCAACAAGGACTTCGTGGGCGAGACCCTCGGCGCGGGCGTCACGGAACGGCTGGACGGCACCCTGGCCGCCACCGCGCTCGCGGCCAGGGACGGCGCGCAGGTGTTCCGGGTGCACGAGGTCCAGCAGACGCGCCGCGTGCTGGAGATGGTGGCGACGATCGCCGGGGACCGGCCACCGGCCCAGGCGGTGCGCGGCCTGGCCTGAGCCGGACGGCGCCTCCGCCAGCTTTGGGAAAGCGCTATCGCGAGGAGCCGTTGAGCCCGTGCAGCACGCGCTGCAGGATCTGCGAGTCCAGGAAGTCCGGCTCCGGCAACGGCTCCTCGGCCGGGTATTCGGTCGCCGGGCTGGGCATGCGGTGCGGGGAGCGCGTCGGGAGGGCCCCGGTCAGGCCGGGCGGCAGCGGCAGCTCGCACCACGCCGTGCGGTGCCCGCCGGGCAGGGCGACGGTGTTGATGGTCCAGCCGGGGAGCTCGGGGGGTTCGCCGGGGCGGTCGTCGTCGAGTTCGACGACCACGACGTCGCGGTGCAGGCGCAACCGGACGGTCAGGAAGCGGGGCGATCGCCGGTCCGCCCCTTCCACCGAGGACCGCACCAGGTGCCGGATGACGGCCGCCGCGTCGTCGGCCAGTGGCCGCAGTTTCCACTCCAGGAGGGCGAAACGGACGAACATCTCGGCGCAGCTGACGGCGGTCGGTGCAGCCACGAGCCGAAGGTCGTCTACCTGGGTGGTCGCGGTGGTCACGCCAATCCTCCCTAACATCCCCGTGGCCCGGCGAGCGCTACGGGACCGTACATGTCGATCTTCCCCGCTGGTGCGCGAGACCCTACGGCAAGGCTCGCGACAAAGCGAGAGCCGCCGTGCGCACCGCTGGAGAGACGCGCTCGACCCGGACCCGGTTGCTCCAGCCCGAGATCGAAATCGCCGCCCGTGCCCGGCCGGTCGCGCCGAGCACTGGACTGGCTGCACAGGTTACGCCCACCCCGGACTCCTCCCGCTCGTAGGCGACCCCCTCGTCGCGGATCCTGGTCAGCTGCCGCCGCAGCAGCCCGGGCGCGGTGATCGTGCGCGGGCCGACCCTGGTCAGGCCGGCCGCCAGCACGGTGTCCAGCACGGACGCGGGGGAGTGCGCCAGGATCGCCTTGCCCACCGCGGTGGCGTGCGCGGGGAAGCGGCCGCCGATGCGCGAGGGCAGGGCCGGCGCGTCCGGACCGCGCACGATGTCGAGGTACACCACCTCAGTGCCCTCCAGCACCGCGAGGTGCACCGTGTTGCGGGTGGCTTCCCGCAGATCGGCCAGGTAGGGGCGGGCGGCGTCGACGAGCCCGCGCTCGCGGCCGGCGAGCTGCCCGATCTCGAACAGCCGCAGCCCGAGCCGCACCGCGGTGCCGTCCCGCTCCAGCAGTCCCTGCGTGACCAGGTGCCCGGTCAGCCGGTGCACCGACGACTTCGGCAGGCCGGTGCGGCGGGCGAGTTCGGACGCGCCCAGCGCCTGATCGCCCGGCCGGAACGCGCCGAGCAGCGCGGCGATCCTGGCGGCGGTCATCCCGTCGTCCCGCTCAGCGGCACACATGCGTTGAGTGTGCCGCACTCCGGGGCGCACCGTGGAGCCGACCCCGGAAGGAGGGCGCATGAGCACCCGGAAGGCACGGGCCGCGATCGTCGGACCCGGCAACATCGGCACCGATCTGCTCGTCAAGCTGCGGCGCAGCGAGCACATCGAGGTCGCGTACATGGTCGGGGTGGACCCGGCATCGGACGGCCTGAAGCGCGCGGCCGCGCTGGGCGTGGAGACCTCGGCCGAGGGCGTGGACTGGCTGCTGTCCCGCGACGAGCTGCCGGACATCGTCTTCGAGGCCACGTCCGCCAAGGCCCACCTGGCCAACGCGCCGCGCTACGCCGAGGCCGGCATCCAGGCCGTCGACCTGACCCCGGCCGCCGTCGGCCCGTTCACCTGCCCCGCGGTGGACCTGCCGGAGCAGCTGGGCGCCGCGAACTTCAACATGATCACCTGCGGTGGCCAGGCCACGATCCCGATCGTGCACGCCGTCGCCCGCGTCACCGAGGTGCCCTACGCCGAGATCGTCGCGTCGGTGTCGTCGCGGTCGGCTGGGCCGGGCACGCGCGCCAACATCGACGAGTTCACCCAGACCACCGCGCGCGGGCTGGAGATCGTCGGCGGCGCCGCGAAGGGCAAGGCGATCATCATCATCAACCCGGTCGAACCGCCGCTCATCATGCGCGACACGGTGTTCTGCGCGATCCGGCCGGACGCCGACCGCGACGCGATCACCGCCTCGATCGAGCGGATGGTCGCCGACGTGCAGGAGTACGTGCCCGGCTACACGCTCAAGGCGGCGCCGCAGTTCGACGACCCGCGGCCGGGCTGGCAGGGCCGCGCCAGGGTGGCGGTGTTCCTCGAGGTCGCCGGCAACGGCGACTACCTGCCGCCCTACGCCGGGAATCTGGACATCATGACCGCCGCTGCCGCCCGCGTCGGCGAGCTGCTGGCCGCGAACCGGACTCAGGAGGTGCCGGCATGACCGAGCGGGAGGTGCGGCTCGTCGACACGAGCCTGCGCGACGGCAGCCACGCCATGGCGCACCAGTTCACCGAGGAGAACGTGCGGGACACCGTGCGCGCGCTCGACACAGCCGGGATCTCGCTGATCGAGGTGACCCACGGCGACGGGCTCGGCGGGTCGACCTTCAACTACGGCTTCTCACTGGTGGACGAGCGGAAGCTGATCGCCACGGCCGTCGAGGAGGCCAAGCAGGCCAAGATCGCGGTGCTGCTGCTGCCCGGCCTCGGCACGGTCGCCGACCTGGAGGCCGCCGCCGACCTCGGCGCCGGCGCGGTGCGGATCGCCACGCACTGCACCGAAGCGGACGTGTCCATCCAGCACTTCACCGAGGCGCGCAGGCTCGGACTGGAGACCGTCGGGTTCCTCATGCTGTCGCACATGGCCACGCCGGAGACGCTGGCGAAGCAGGGCCGGATCATGGTCGACGCGGGTTGCCAGTGCGTGTACGTCGTCGACTCGGCCGGGGCGCTGATCCTGGAGGAGGCCGCCGAACGGGTGGCCGCGCTGGTGGCGGAGTTCGGCGACGCGGCGCAGGTGGGCTACCACGGCCACCAGAACCTCAGCTTCGGCGTCGCGAACTCGGTGCTCGCCCACCGGGCCGGTGCGAAGCAGATCGACGGTTCGCTCGTCGCGCTCGGTGCGGGCGCGGGCAACTCGCCGACCGAGGTGCTGGCCGCGGTGTTCGAACGGCTCGGCGTCGAGACCGGTGTGGACAAGGACGTGCTGATGGACGCCGCGGAGAACGTGGTGAAGCCGTTCATCACGCGGCTGCCGGTGATGGACCGGTCGTCGATCGTGCAGGGCTTCGCCGGGGTGTACTCCAGCTTCCTGCTGCACGCCGAGCGCGCCGCGGAGCGCTACCAGGTGCCGGCGCACGAAATCCTTTACCGCGTCGGGGAGAAGCGCTACGTCGGCGGTCAGGAAGACATGATCATCGACATCGCGTTGCAGCTGGTGGCGGAGCGCGAGTCCGCTTAGGACGACCGCACCAGCAGGCGCACGCAGTGCTCGACCAGGCGTTCCCGGGGCATCTCGGGCGTGCCGGACAGGTAGGCGGTGAACAGGTGGGTCAGCGCGCCGACGAGGCCGATCGCGGTCAGCTGCTTCTCCAGCGCGTCCATGCGCGCGGGCAGCTGCTCGCGGATCAGCCCGGCGAAGGCGGGCAGCAGCGCCATCCCGCGCGCGGACAGGGCCGGGTCGGTGATCGGCGCCAGCAGCAGGACCCGGCCCTTGCGCGGATCGTCCAGCATCAGCTCGACGAACGCGGTGACCGCCGCCTCGGCGCGCTGGGCCGGGTCGCGGCGGGTGTCCGGCACCGCGCCGGCGATGGCGCGGTGGGCCTCGGCGGCGACCTGCTCGTAGACCGCGACCACCAGCTCCTCGCGGTCGGCGAAGCTCTCGTAGAAGTACCGCTCGGTGAGCTTCGCGTGCCGGCACACCGCGCGCACGGTGACCGCCGCGCTGCCCTCGGTGCCGAGCAGGTCGAGCCCGGCGTCGAGCAGCTGGGCGCGCCGGGCCGCCCGGCGGTCGCTCAGGGTGGTCCCCGCCCAGGTCTTCTCCGCCATCCGCCCTCACAATTGACTACAGATGTTGTCAATTGTAGCGTTCGGATCATGGCACCGCAGCCCCTGGGCCCCGATTCCCTGACGTGGAAGTACTTCGGCGACTGGCGGACCCTGCTCATGGCACTGTGGGCGGGCTCGCTGCAGAACATGCACCCGGAACTCGGCGCGGGGGTGGAGGAGCACTCGCGGTTCTTCGCCGAACGGTGGGAGCGGTTGTTCCGCTCGCTCTACCCGATCGGCGGCGTGGTCTACGACGGTCCGCGCGCGGCCGAGACCGCCCGCGCGGTGCGCGGCTACCACGAGACGATCCACGGCGTGGACTCCCGCGGCCGGCGCTACCACGCGCTGAACCCGGGCACGTTCTACTGGGCGCACTCGACGTTCTTCATGCTCACCGTGGTCGCCGCGGAGCGGATGATGGGTGGGCTGGGCGAGGCGGACAAGCGGCGGCTGTTCGACGAGCACGTCCAGTGGTACCGGCTCTACGGGCTGAGCATGCGGCCGGTGCCGGGATCGTGGGAGGAGTTCCAGGCCTACTGGGACCACATGTGCACCGGGGTCCTGGAGGACAACAAGGCCACCAGGGATGTGCTGGACATCGCCGGCATCGCCAAGCCGCCGTTCGTGTCGTGGATGCCGGACCCGGTCTGGCGCGTGCTGCGCGTGGTGATCGCGAAGTCGTTCGTGTGGTGGACCGTCGGTCTGTACCACCCGGCGGTGCGCGAGCGGCTGGGCTACTCCTGGTCGCGCCGGAACGAGGTGCTGCACCGGCTGGCCGGCCGAGCGATCGGGCTCGCGTTCCGGTTCGTGCCGCACGACCGCCGCTACCACCCGCGCGCCAGGGCGGCGTGGCGGCGGGTACGCGGCGAGGTCCCGGCGGACGCCCCGCTGGTGGAGACGCCGGCCCGCAACCTGCCGCCGCTGTCCGAACGGGACAGTCCCACCCATTACGTTCCCCGGGAGGTGTCGTGAAGCTCGGCTATCACATCGGTTACTGGTCCTCCGGTCCACCGGAGGGTGCGCTCGACGCGATCCGCGCGGCGGAGGAGCTGGGGTTCGATTCGGTGTGGACGGCCGAGGGGTACGGCTCGGACGCGCTGACCCCGCTGGCCTGGTGGGGCGCGGCGACCTCGCGGGTCAAGCTCGGCACCAACATCATCCAGATGTCGGCGCGCACCCCGACCGCCACCGCGATGGCCGCGATGACCCTGGACCACCTCTCCGGCGGCCGGTTCATCCTCGGTCTCGGCGCGTCCGGGCCGCAGGTGGTGGAGGGCTGGTACGGGCAGCCCTACCCGCGGCCGCTGGTCCGGACGCGGGAGTACGTGGAGATCGTGCGGCGGGTGGTGGCCCGGCGGGAGCCGGTGACCTTCGACGGCGAGCAGTACCAGCTGCCGCTGAAGGACGGCACCGGGCTGGGCAAGCCGCTGAAGTCCACAGTGCACCCGCTGCGCCCGGAAATCCCCATCTACCTGGCGGCGGAGGGGCCGAAGAACGTCGCGCTGGCGGCCGAGATCTGCGACGGCTGGCTGCCGCTGTTCTTCTCCCCGAAGAGCGACGCGTTCTACCGGGAAGCGCTCGCCGAGGGCTTCGCGCGCCCGGGCGCCCGGCACACGCAGGCCGACTTCGAGGTGGCCGCCTCGGTGCCGGTCATCGTGCACGACGACGTGGAGACCGCGGCCGGGTTCATCAAGCCGTCGCTGGCGCTCTACATCGGCGGCATGGGCGCCAAGCAGGTCAACTTCCACAAGGACGTGTTCGCCCGGCTCGGGTACGCCGACGTCGCGGAGAAGGTGCAGGAGCTCTACCTCGCCGGGCGCAAGGACGAAGCCACCGCGGCGATCCCCACGTCGCTGGTCGAGGACACCTCGCTGATCGGGCCGCCGGAGAAGATCCGCGCGGAGCTCGGGGCTTGGGAGGAGACCGTGGTGACGACGCTGCTGCTGCGTGGGGATGCGGGGACATTGCGGCGGGTTGCCGAGGTGTTGTCTTAGGTTTTCGCTACGCGGGTTTCTACTGCGCCGGCTTCGCTTCGCTACGCCCGGATGAAAAGAAGCCCTTCCGAACCGGATCTTTGAGTGTTTGGCTGGGGATCGGGTTGCGGGAGAGGGGTGGTTCGGGGGATTGGTTGCGGTTCGTTGCCGGGTGACGGTGGGGGAACCGCCCGATGGAGGGTTGGCAGGGCTGGGTGACCTCCTTTAGTCTTCGGCAAACATGAAAGGGCTTCATGTTTGGAGGGAGGGCCGCCGAATGCCGGTGAGTCGCAGGAGTGTTCTCGCCGGGGTGGCCGCC
This sequence comes from Amycolatopsis methanolica 239, assembly GCF_000739085.1. Classification (NCBI taxonomy): domain Bacteria; kingdom Bacillati; phylum Actinomycetota; class Actinomycetes; order Pseudonocardiales; family Pseudonocardiaceae; genus Amycolatopsis; species Amycolatopsis methanolica. The sequence continues at coordinate 3,100,727 of NZ_CP009110.1, forward strand.
GCGCCGCTCGCCGCGGGTCTGGTGTCCACCCGCGCCGCGGCGGACCAGGGCTATCTCGTCGGCGTCGGCATCTCCGACGTCACCGGGCCCGCGGCCGAGTGCGGCATGATGGGCTACTCCATGCCGCAGCAGCAGACCGCCGGCATCCACCAGCGCACCCGCGCCCGCGCCTATATCGTCGCGGAATCCGGTGGCCGCCGGATCGTGTTCGTCAACGCCGACGTCGGCGCGTTGTTCCAGTCCGTGCACCAGGGCGTGCTCGCCCGGCTCGCCCAGCGGTACGGCGACCTCTACACCGAGCAGAACGTGCTGCTCAACGCCACGCACACGCACGCGGGCTGCGGCGGATCGTCCTGGTACGCCGCGTACAACCTGTCCATCCTGGGCTTCCAGCGGCAGGCCTACGACGCCCAGGTCGACGGCATCACCGAGGCCATCCAGCAAGCGCACGACAACCTCGCGCCGGGCACGATCAGCCTCGGCCGGACCGAGCTCACCGACGCCAGCGTCAACCGCTCCCGCACCGCCTTCGAGCTCAACCCGCAGGCCGACAAGGACCACTTCCCGCTCGCCATCGACCCGGCCGTCACCGTGCTGCGGTTCCGGCAGGGCGGCCGCGACATCGGCGCCATCGCCTGGTTCGCCACCCACGGCACCTCGATGACCAACGCGAACAAGCTGATCAGCGGCGACAACAAGGGCTACGCCGCCTACGCGTGGGAACACGGCCGCGGCACCCGCTACCTCGACGGCGCACCGGAGTTCGTCGCCTGCTTCCCGCAGACCAACTCCGGCGACATGTCCCCGAACCTCAACCTCAAGCCCGGCTCCGGCCCCACCGAGGACGAGTTCGAGAACACCCGCATCATCGGCGAACGCCAGTTCACCGCCGCGAAGGCCGCCTTCGACAACGCCACCACAGCCGTCACGGGACCGCTCGACTTCCGCTTCTGCTACGTGGACATGTCCCGCGTGACCGTGGACGGCCGGTACACCCCGGACGGACGGCAGCGCACCACGGCCACCGCCGCGATCGGCGTGTCGATGCTCGCCGGCAGCACCGAGGACGGCCCCGGGCTCCCGCTGCCCGAGGGTGTCCGCAACCCCTTCATCGACGCGCTCGGCGGCATGGACGCGCCGATCCCGCAGGCGCTGGCCGACGCGCACGCGCCGAAGGTGATCGCGGTGCCGTTCGGCGCCATGAAGCCCTACCCGTGGGCGCCTGAGGTGCTGCCGCTGCAGATCCTGCGGCTCGGGCAGCTCCACCTCGTCGCCGGGCCCGCCGAGTACACGATCGTCGCCGGGCTGCGCATCCGCCGCACCGTCGCCGCCGAGCTGGGCGTGCCGCTGGAGAACGTGATCATGCAGGGCTACGCCAACGCCTACAGCCAGTACGTGACCACGCCCGAGGAGTACGACTCGCAGCAGTACGAGGGCGCGTCCACGCTCTTCGGCCGCCACACGCTGCCCGCCTACCAGCAGGAGTTCGCCCGGCTCGCGGCCGCGATGCGGGCAGGCACGAGCGTCGCGCGCGGCCCGCAGCCGCGCGACCTGTCCGGCGACCAGCTCAACTTCCAGCCCGGCGTGGTGGTGGACTCGCCACCAGTGCTGAAGAGGTTCGGCGACGTGCTCACCGAGGCGCGTAGCAGCTACCGCCGGGGCGAGCAGGTGCTGGTCGAGTTCGTGACCGGCCACCCGAAGAACGACCTGCACCGGAACGGGACGTTCCTGGAGGTCCAGCGCCTGGACGGCGGCACCTGGGTCCGGCACGCCGACGACGGCGACTGGGCCACCAAGTACCGGTGGCGGCGTACCTTCCTGGCCGAGTCCACGGCGACGATCACCTGGGACATACCGGCGGACACCCCGGTTGGCAAGTACCGGGTGGTCCACTCCGGCGACGCGAAGTCCCTGGACGGCACGATCACGCCCTTCACCGGCGCCTCCCGCGCGTTCGTCGTCTCATAACGAATTCGCGCCCCGGGCGCTCCCCGGGCCGTGATCGATGACACGATGCGGGCGATCACCGGGTGCAGATCGGAGGACCATGGTCGCCCTACCGGCCAAGACCAGGCTCGGATACTCCGCCGGGTCGTTCGTCACCGGCGCGTTCGGCACGGTGCCCGGCCTGCTGCTGTTGCCCTACCTCACCGACACGATGGCGGTGCCGGGCGCGGTCGCCGGGGCCATCGTGCTCGTGCCGAAGGCGTGGGACGTCGTGTTCAACCCGGTCGCCGGGCGGCTGTCCGACACGAGCCTGAACCGCCGGGGGAGCAGGCGGCCGTTCCTGCTGTCCGGCGGGCTCGGGGTCGCGGTGCTGTTCGCCGCGATCTTCGCCCACCCCGGGTTCGGCAGCACCCCGCTGGACGCTGGGTACGTGGTGCTCGCGTTCTTCCTGTGCGCCACCGCGTTCGCCTTCTTTCAGGTGCCCTACAACGCGCTGCCCGCCGAGCTGACCGGCAACTACGACGAGCGCACCCGCCTGACCAGCTGGCGCATCGGCCTGCTCGCGATCGCGATCCTGGTCTCCGGCGGCGGCGCCCCCGAGATCACCAACCAGATCGGCGGGGTCAGCGGCTACCGGGTCATGGGCATCGTGATGGGCGCGATCATGGTGCTCGGCACCATCGCGGTGTTCCTCGGCACCCGGGGGGCGCCGGTCGGCAACCTGCGCCCGCCGACGCCGGGCTGGCGTGAGCTGCTCGCCACGATGCGCCAGTGGCGCGCCTTCCGCTGGCTACTGGGCGTCTACTTCGTCCAGTCGCTCGGCCTGGCCACCCTGCTCGCCGGGGTCAACTACGCGTCCCGGTACGTGTTCGGCGACGCGGACCTGCAGACCTACCTCTTCGTCGGGTTCGTGCTGCCCGCGCTGGTCACCATGCCGCTGTGGCCACGCATCGGCGCGCGCTGGGGCAAGCTGGCCGGCTTCCGGTTCGCCTGCATCGCCTTCGGCGTCGCGTGCGCGGGCCTGTGCGCGGCGCTGGTGCTGCCGGTCGGCGTGTCGTTCGTGTTCGTCGCGCTCGCCGGCGTCGGCTACGCCGGGATCCAGGTGTTCCCGCTGGCGATCCTGCCCGACCTGATCAGCGCCGAGGAGGAGCGCACCGGCGCCACCCGCGCGGGCATCACCGCCGGGGTGTGGACCGCGTCGGAGACGCTCGGCCTGGCGCTGGGACCGGGCCTGTTCGGGCTGGTGCTGACCGCGGGTGGATACGTGTCCAGTGTGGACGCCTCCGCGGCCCAGCCGGACAGCGCGGTCACCGCGATCCTGCTCGGGTTCGCGTTGCTGCCCGGGATCCTCGTGCTGGCCGGCCTGCCGTTGCTGCGCCGCTCGATCCTGGAGCCGCGATGAGGCCCGCCCGCGAGGTGCTCGCCAGCTGCGGGAGCTGCGCGCCGGCGACCTGCCCACGCACGGCGGCCGCACCCTGGCCTACGTCTACGACAGCGGACTGTCCGGTGTGGACGAACTGGCCGCGCAGGCGCACGCGCTCGCCTCCTCCGCCAACGGCCTCGACCCGACCGCGTTCCCCAGCCTGCGCCGCCTGGAGAACGACCTGGTCGCCGCCACCGCGCGCCTGGTCAGCGGCGCCCCGTCCACGGTCGGCGCGGTGACCTCCGGCGGCACCGAGTCGTGCCTGCTCGCGGTGCTCGCGGCGCGCGAGGGTCGCCCCGATGTCGCCGAGCCGAGCATGGTGCTGCCCTCGACCGTGCACGCCGCGTTCCACAAGGCCGCGCGCCTGTTCCGGGTGCGGCCGGTCGTGGTGCCGGTCGACCCGGTGACCTTCCGCGCCGACCCGGACGCCATGGCCGCCGCGATCGACGACACGACGGTGCTCGTCGTCGCCAGCGCTCCGTCCTACGCGCACGGCGTGATCGACCCGGTCGCGCCGGTCGCCGCCGCGGCCGCGGCGCGGGGCGTGCGCATGCACGTGGACGCCTGCATCGGCGGCTGGGTCCTGCCGTACTTCCGCCGCCTCGGCACGCCGGTGCCCGAGTTCGGGTTCGGCGTCGAGGGCGTCACGAGCGTCTCGGTCGACCTGCACAAATACGCGTACTGCCCGAAGGGCGTGTCGGTGCTGTTGCACGCCGACGCCGGGCTGCGGCGCGGGCACTACTTCGCCAGCGCGGACTGGCCCGGCTACACGATGCTCAACAGCACCATCCAGTCCACCCGTTCCGGCGGCCCGCTCGCCGCCGCGTGGGCTGTGGTGCAGCACCTCGGCGACGACGGATACCTGGAACTCGCCCGGCAGACGCTGGCCGCGGTGACGGCCGTCGCCGACGGCATCCGGAGCATCGACGGCCTGCGGCTGCTCGCCGAACCGGACTCGACCCTGATCGCGCTCACCGCCGACGACGACAGCTTCGACCTGTTCACCGTCGCCGACGAGATGCGGGTCCGCGGCTGGTACGTGCAGCCGCAGTTCGCCCACGGGTCCTCGCCGGTGAACCTGCACCTCACCGTCACCCCCGCGAACCGGGGCGGCGAGGAGGGGTTCCTCGCCGACCTCGCCGCCTCGGTCGCCGCCGCCCGGGAGACCGGGCCGGTGACGGTGGACGAGAACGTGGCCGCGTTCGTCGCCGCCCTCGACCCGGACGCGCTGACCGGCGAGCGGTTCGAAGGCCTGCTCACCGCCGCCGGCCTGGGCGGCGGCGCGGGACTGCCGGACCGGATGGCCGGGATCAACGCCCTGCTCGGCGCCGCCACCCCGGCCCTGCGGGAACGGCTGCTGCGCGAGTTCCTCGGGATGCTCTACCGGCCGGACTAGTGCGCCGCGTGGTCGTGCAGCTCCCACGCCGGGAACGGGTCCGGGCCGGTCTCCTCGCCCAGGCAGCTCTCCAGTGCGGCCGTCAGCGCCGCGTGGTCCAGGCCCGTCCCGATGAACACCAGCTCCTGCCGCGCCGGCCCGCTGCCCTGCGGTTCGAACCGCGCCACCGAACCGGCCTGCGACCACAGGCCCACCACACCCGGGCGGGACGCCAGCGCGAAGAACCCCTTGGAGCGCAGCACCTTCCCGAACCGGCCGGAGTCCAGGTCCCGCGTCACGAACGACCACAGCCGCTCCGGCGCGAACGGCCGCGAGGCCCGGAACACGACGCTGGAGATGCCGTACTCCTCGGTCTCCGGCACGTGGTCGCCGTTCAGCTCCGCCACCCAGCCGGGCGCCTGCTGGGCCCGCTCCAGGTCGTAACGGCCGGTCCCGAGCACCTCCCGCACCGGCACCTTCCCGAAGCTGGCGCGGATCACCTCCGCCGCCGGGTTCAGCCGCCGCAGCAGCGCCTCCAGCCGGACCAGCTCGTCCTCGCCGACGAGGTCGGTCTTGTTCAGCAGCAGTACGTCGGCGAACTCGACCTGGTCGATCAGCAGGTCGCTGACCGTCCGCTCGTCACCCTCGTACTGGTCCAGCGCCCGCGCGGCCAGTTCGTCGCCGCGGTCCAGCTCGCGGGTGAAGTTCACCGCGTCCACCACGGTCACCATGGTGTCCAGCCGCGCCCGCGGCAGGACGGTGAAGGTCGCGGCGACCGGCATCGGCTCGGAGATCCCGCTCGACTCGATCAGCACGTGGTCGAACCGGCCCTCGTCGCAGAGCCGGCCCACCTCCTCCAGCAGGTCGTCCCGCAGGGTGCAGCAGATGCACCCGTTGGTCATCTCGACCAGCCGCTCTCGCGTGCGGACGAGCGCGGCGTCGATGTTGACCTCGCTCATGTCGTTGACGATCACCGCGACCCGCGCGCCGCCGGTGTCGCCCAGCACGTGGTTGAGCAGCGTCGTCTTGCCCGCGCCGAGGAACCCGGACAGGACCGTGACCGGGAGCGTCACCGCGCCAGCCGGTGGAAGTGGCCGAGCAGCCTGCGCGGCACGAGCTGCTCCTTGCCGTCGATCACCACCGGCACCAGGTCGGGCTTCACGGCCTTCCACTGGGCGCGGCGGTGGCGGGTGTTGCTGCGCGAGGTCTTGCGCTTGGGAACGGCCATCACTTCCGCCTTCCGTAGCGGCGGTGGAACTTCTCCACCTGGCCCGCGGTGTCCATGATCCGGCGCGCGCCCGTCCAGAACGGGTGCGACCACGCGCTGACGTCGACGAGCACGAGCGGGTAGGTGTTGCCGTCGCTCCACTCGATCGTCTTGTCCGAGGTGATCGTCGAGCGCGTCAGGAACGCGTCGCCGGTCGCGGTGTCCTGGAACACCACGGGGTGGTAGTCGGGATGGATGCCCGGTTTCACTGCTTCTCCGTTCCGGACGTGACGTTCACGTCCTGCGTCTCGTCGGTGTCTTCGCACGGTTCCTCGTGCCAGGCGCCGAACGGGTCCTCGTAGGTCAGCCACTCCCGCTGCCCGGCCGCGAGCTCGGCGTCGGTGAGCAGCGCCCCGGACAGGGCTTCGTCGATCTCGGCCGGCGTGGCCTGATCGGTGACGACGAAGATCTCCGAGGCTCGGTCGCCGAACACCGGGTGCCAGCGCAGCGACGCCAGCGTCCGCCGCTCAGGCGACACGTCCGTCCACGCCGGACCGTCCGGCGCGTCCAGCCACGGCCCGGCGTGCCCGACACCGAGGCCGCCGCCCGCCGACTCCAGCCACAGCGCCATGTCCGGCTGGCTGGCCACCCACACCCGGCCGCGGGTCCGCACCACCCCGTCGAGCAGCACGTCGAGCGCGTCGTGCAGGCGTTCCGGGTGGAAGGGGCGCTGCGCGGTGAACAGCAGCGTCGCCACCCCGCAGTCGGCACCCAGCGGCGGCTCGCCGTGCAGCAGCGGGCCGTGCATGTCGGTCACCTCGCCGCGCCGCGCGTCCGGCGGCACGTCGGCCAGGCGCGTGGTGCGCAAGGCCGCGGGGGCGACCCGGTCGAGGACGGCCGCGGTCTTCGCGTCGGTCCAGGCGTCGGCCGTGCCGGTCAGCACGAGCACGTCGGCGAACTCGGCCTGGGACAACGCGACCTGCGCGACCGTCCGCTCGTCGTCCTGACTGGCCTGCAGCCCGCGCTCCGCCAGGGTGTCGTCGCCGGTCGCGTCGGCCAGCCAGGAGCCGCGGTCCAGCACCGTGTGCACGCCGTCGATCGCCACGAAGTCGATCACCGGCCGGTCGCCGACGAGGACGTGCCTGATCGCCCAGCAGACCGGTTCCGGCTCCATCGCCTCGTCCAGCCGCACCACGATGTGCCGCACGCCGGGCGTGCCGGCGAGGCGGCGCAGCAGGGGGAGCAGGTCCTCCCGCAGCGTGCAGGACACGCAGCCGTGCGCGAGTTCCAGGACGGTCGTCTCGTCGCGGTCGTCCAGCTGGAGCCGCCGCCGCACGACGCCGCCGCGGATCTCGCGCAGGTCGTGGTGCACGACCGCGGTGCCGGGCCGGGCCGCGCGGACCTCTTCGGCGAGGTCCGCGGTCGCCGCGGGGACGAGGCCGCTGATCAGGGTGAGGGGCACCCGGGTGGTGCCGGTCGTTTCGGGATCCACGCGTTGTAGAGTAGGTGATAATGAAAATCGATACCAACTAGGGAGGGTGGATGTCGTCGGTCTGCCAGGTCACCGGCCGCAAGCCGGGCTTCGGCAAGCAGGTGTCCCATTCGCACCGGCGGACGTCGCGGCGGTGGGATCCGAACGTCCAGCGGCGGCGCTACTGGGTGCCGTCCGAGGGGCGCTGGGTCACGCTGCGGGTCTCGGCGAAGGGGATCAAGACGATCGACAAGCGCGGGATCGACGCCGTCGTGGCCGAACTGCGCGCGAAGGGGGTGAAGCTGTAGTGGCCCGCAACGACGTCCGGCCGATCATCAAGCTCCGCTCGACCGCGGGGACCGGCTACACGTACGTGACCAGGAAGAACCGGCGCAACGACCCGGATCGGATGGTGCTGCGCAAGTTCGACCCGGTGGTGCGCCGCCACGTCGAGTTCCGGGAGGAGCGCTGATGGCGAAGAAGTCGAAGATCGCCCGCAACGAGCAGCGGCGCGCCGTCGTGGCCCGCTACGCCGAGCGCCGGGCCGAGCTGAAGGCGGTGGTGTCCTCGCCGCAGTCCACTTCGGACGAGCGGGCGGCCGCGGTGGTGGCGTTGCAGAAGCTGCCCCGCGACGCCAGCCCCACGCGGCTGCGCAACCGCGACACCGCCGACGGCCGCCCGCGCGGCTACTTCCGCAAGTTCGGGCTGTCCCGGGTGCGACTGCGCGAGATGGCCCACCGCGGCGAGCTGCCCGGCGTGTCGAAGTCGAGCTGGTGAGCGCCGTGCCCAAGTACGTCAAGGACCGGCCCGGCCGCCGACGCCGCAACCTGCTCGCCGAGGCGGACGTGTCCGTTGTGGACTGGAAGGACGTGGACCTGCTGCGCAAGTTCATCTCCGACCGGGGCAAGATCCGCGCCCGGCGGGTGACGGGCTTGTCGCCGACGCAGCAGAAGCAGGTGGCCCAGGCCATCAAGAACGCGCGCGAGATGGCTCTGCTGCCGTATCCCTCGTCGGCGCGCTGACCCGGTGCGGGCCGTCCGGCCGGACGGCCCGCACTAGGGTCGACGTCATGAGCGAGCCGTCCGACGAGATGATCGAGCTGTGGAGCCGGGTCTTCCAGATGGCCCGGGAGGGGCAGATGGAGACGCTGGCCGCCTACGTCGACGCCGGCATCGCCGTCAACCTGACCAACGACCGCGGTGACACGCTCGTGATGCTGGCCGCCTACTACGGTCACGCCGAGACGGTCAAGGCGCTGCTCGACCGAGGCGCCGACCCGAACCGGCTCAACGACCGGGGCCAGAGCCCGCTGGCGGGCGCGGTGTTCAAAAGCGACCCCGAGGTGGTCAAGGCGCTACTGGCGGGAGGAGCCGACCCGGCGGCGGGCACCCCGTCGGCCGTGGACACCGCGCGCATGTTCGGCAATACGGAGTTGCTCACACTCCTGCAGCCCTGAGGTGTTTTCGCGCCACCGAGCAGGCATGCTTGTCCGCATGCCTGAAGACCAGCACTACCTCGTCGGCCTCGACCTCGCCGGGCGGCGCGTGGTGCTCGTCGGCGGCGGGACCGTCGCCCAGCGCAGATTGCCCCGCCTGATCAGCGCCGGCGCCGCGGTCGAGCTGATCTCGCCGTCCACCACCCCGGCCGTCGGCGGCATGATCGACGCCGGCGAGGTGGTGTGGCACCAGCGCCGCTACGCCGACGGCGACCTCGACGGCGCGTGGTACGCCCTGGCCTGCACCGACGACCCCGAGGTCAACGCCGCGATCTGCGCGGAGGCCGAGCGGCGCCGCATCTTCTGCGTGCGCGCCGACGCGGGCATCGAGGGCACCGCCGTGACCGCCGCGGTCGGCCGCCACGAAGGTCTGGTCGTGGGCGTTCTCTCCGGCGGCCAGCCGCTGCGCTCGGCCGCGGTGCGGGACAACATCGTCGAGGCCCTGCACACCGGCGCGGTCGCCGACGACATCACCCCGCCCGATGCCGCCGAGCTGCCCGGTGTCGCGCTGGTCGGCGGCGGCCCTGGCGATCCGGAGCTGATCACCGTCAAGGGCCGCAGGCTGCTGGCCCGCGCCGACGTCGTGGTGGCCGACCGGCTGGCCCCCCGCGAGCTGCTCGACGAGCTGCACCCGGACGTCGAGGTCGTGGACGCCGCCAAGATCCCCTACGGCCGCGCCGCCAGCCAGGACTTCATCAACGCCACCCTGATCGAGCACGCCAAGGCGGGCAAGTTCGTGGTCCGCCTCAAGGGCGGCGACCCGTACGTGTTCGGCCGCGGTTTCGAGGAGCTGCTCGCGTGCGCCGAGGCGGGCGTGCCGGTGACCGTGGTGCCGGGCATCACCAGCTCGATCGCCGGCCCCGCGGCGGCCGGGGTGCCGGTCACCCACCGCGGGGTCGCCCACGAGGTCGTCGTCGTGTCCGGGCACGTCGCGCCGGACAACGAGAGCTCCCTGACCGACTGGCCGGCGCTGGCGAAGCTGCGCGGCACGATCGTGCTGATGATGGGTGTGGAACGGCTCGGCCAGTTCGCCGCCGCGCTGCTCGACGGCGGCCGCCCGGGCGACACGCCGGTCGCGGTCGTGGAGAACGGCACCATGCCCACCCAGCGCGTGCACCGCTTCACCCTGGCCACCGCGGCCGAAGACGCGAAGGCCGCCGGGGTGCGCCCGCCCGCGGTGATCGTGATCGGCCCGGTCGCCGGCCTGCTGCCGGACGACCTCCGCTGACCGCGAGTCCCACGCTCGCAGCCGGGCGCCGTCAGGCGGCGTAACAGCGCCGCACGAAGTCCAGGATCGCCGCGGTCAGGCGCTGCGGGTCGAACCGCAGCTCGACCGGGCTGCGTGCCTGCACGAACTCGGCCGCGGGCAGGTCGGCGGCCAGAGTGTCGGCGTCCCCGAACGGGTGAACCGGGTCGCGCTGGTGCCCGATCACCAGCGCGGGCACCTCGATCCGCTTGCGCACCGACCGCGGCGGCGCGATCCGGCCGAAGAACACGCCGTGCAGCAGCGCCGCCATCGACGCCGGGCGCTGGTCGAGCGTGTCGGTGACGACGTCCACCCACTGGCTGCCCTGCGGGACCAGGCCGGCCACCTTCGCCACCGCCTGCACCCCGAACGGCACGAACCGCGCCGCGAACAGCAGGGGCGTGAACGCCAGCAGGCCGGCGACGATCGCGTTGTCCAGCACCGGCATCTCCACCACGATCCCGCGCAGCCGCTCCGGCGCCTTGACCGCCGCCTCCAGCGCCACGTTCGCGCCGAGCGACGTCCCGCCGACCACGGCCCGGTCCACGTCCAGGTGGTCCAGCAGCGCCAGCACCTGGTCGCCGAACGCCGGGATCGAGTAGTGCCACGACTCGCGCGGCCGGTCGGAGTCGCCGTGCCCGAGCAGGTCCAGCGTGACGACCCGGAATCCCTCGGCGGCGAGCCCGCGCGCCAGCGGCGCGTGCATCCGCCGGGTGAACATCAGGCCGTGGGCCAGCACGACCACGCGGTCGCCGGTGCCGAACTCGGTGTAGCAGAGCCGGTGGCCCTCGAAGGTGAACGCGGCGGCCAGTCCGGTGGTCTCCAGGGGACGGGTCAGCATGACGATCAGGAAACCACCCACCGGGCGTCCCCGCACAGGCTTGTGCGCGGGATCGTGCCCGGATGCGTCAAGATGGCCGCATGACTGACACCGCCGACAAGCTCCCGGACCTGGTCTCGCTCGCCGTCGAGCGGACCGGCCCGGTCGCCCGCGTGACCCTGCTCGGGCCGGGCAAGGGCAACGCGATGGGCCCGGACTTCTGGCGCGAGCTGCCGATCGTGTTCCGCACCCTGGACGCCGATCCCGCGGTCCGGGCGATCGTGCTGACCGGCAGCGGGAAGAACTTCTCGTACGGCCTCGACCTGCCCGCGATGATGGGTGGCTGGGCGCCGCTGCTGGCCGGCGACGCCCTGGCCGGGCCGCGCACCGAGTTCCTTCGCGAGATCCGGGTCCTGCAGGACAGCGTCACCGCCGTGGCGGAGTGCCGCACCCCGGTGATCGCCGCCGTGTCCGGCTGGTGCATCGGCGGCGGCGTCGACGTGATCGCGGCCGCCGACGTGCGGCTGGCCAGCGCGGACGCGAAGTTCAGCGTGCGCGAGGCGAAGGTCGCGATCGTGGCGGACCTGGGCAGCCTGCAGCGGCTGGCCGGGATCATCGGCGAGGGCCACCTGCGCGAGCTCGCCCTGACCGGCAAGGACATCGACGCGGCCCGCGCGGAGCGGATCGGCCTGGTCAACGACGTGTACGCCGACCAGGAGGCGGTGCTGGCCGCGGCCGACGAGCTGGCTCGCGAGATCGCCGCCAACCCGCCGCTGGTCGTGCAGGGCGTCAAGGAGGTGCTCTCGCTCAACACCGAGCGGCAGGTCAGCGAGGGGCTGCGTTACGTCTCCACCTGGAACGCGGCCTTCCTGCCCAGCAAGGACATCCAGGAAGCGGTGCGGGCGTTCATGGAGCGCCGGGCGCCCGAGTTCACCGGCGAGTGAGGAGAAACGCTATGAGCAGTGTCCATTCAGCCGCTCACGACCGGTTCCGCGAGGCCCGCGACTTCCTGCTGGCGCACCGCGAGGACTACGACACCGCCTACCGCGACTTCGCCTGGCCGGAACTGGACGAGTTCAACTGGGCGCTGGACTGGTTCGACGTGGTCGCCGCCGATCCGGCGAACGCGGAGAAGTACGCGCTGTGGATCGTCGAAGAGGACGGCGGCGAGGGCCGCTGGACCTACCCCGAGATGGCGCGCCGCTCCAGCCAGGTCGCGAACTGGCTGCGCGGGCTCGGCGTCCGCCGCGGCGACCGCCTGATCCTCATGCTCGGCAACCAGGTCGAGCTGTGGGAGACGATCCTCGCCGCGATCAAGCTCGGCGCGGTGATCATCCCGGCGTCGACCCTGCTCGGTGCGGCCGACCTGCGCGACCGCGTGGACCGCGGCAACGCGCGGCACGTCGTGGTCCGGTCGGCGGACGTCGAGAAGTTCGCCGACGTCGCCGGCGACTACACGCGCATCGCGGTGGGGGAGCGGGCCGAGGGCTGGCACTCCTTCACCGACGCCTATACCGCGGAAGAATCGTTCACTCCGGACGGTCCGACCGCCGCCACCGACCCGCTGCTGCTGTACTTCACCTCCGGCACCACCGCCAAGCCGAAGCTCGTGCAGCACACGCACGTGTCCTACCCGGTCGGACATCTGTCCACGATGTACTGGGTCGGGCTCGAACCCGGCGACGTGCACCTGAACATCTCCTCGCCCGGCTGGGCGAAGCACGCGTGGAGCAACGTGTTCGCGCCGTGGAACGCCGAGGCGACGGTGTTCCTGTTCAACTACTCCCGCTTCGACGCCGGCGCGCTGATGACGCAGATGCAGCGGTGCGGGATCACCAGCTTCTGCGCGCCGCCGACGGTGTGGCGGATGCTGATCCAGGCCGACATCGGCGCGCTGGAGACGCCGCCGGTCAAGGTGGTCGGCGCGGGCGAGCCGCTCAACCCGGAGGTGATCGACCAGGTCCGCAAGGCGTGGGGCGTCACGATCCGGGACGGGTTCGGCCAGACCGAGACCAGCGTGCAGATCGCCAACACGCCCGGCCAGGAGGTCAAGTCCGGGTCGATGGGCCGGCCGGTGCCCGGGTTCAAGGTGGTGCTGGTCGACCCGGTGAGCGGGCAGCCCGCCGAGGAGGGCGAGATCTGCCTCGACCTGCGCGAGCGGCCGGTGGGGCTGATGGTCGGCTACGCCGACGACGAGGAGCGCACCGCGGAGGCGTTCCGCGGCGGCTACTACCACACCGGCGACGTCGGCTCGGTCGACGAGCGCGGCTACATCACCTACGTCGGCCGCACCGACGACGTGTTCAAGGCGTCGGACTACCGCATCTCGCCGTTCGAGCTGGAAAGCGTGCTGCTCGAACACGAGGCGGTCGCCGAGGCCGCGGTGGTGCCCGCGCCGGACCCGATCCGGCTCGCGGTGCCCAAGGCCTACGTGGTGCTCGCGGCCGGATACGAGCCGGACGCGGCCACGGCGGAGAGCATCCTCGCCTTCTGTCGCGACCACCTGGCGCCGTACAAGCGGATCCGGCGGCTGGAGTTCGCCGAGCTGCCGAAGACGATCTCGGGCAAGATCCGCCGCGTCGAGCTGCGCGGCAAGGAGCAGGCCTCGCCGGACTCCCGGCCGGCGGGCGAGTTCCGCGAGGACGACTTCCCGGGACTGAAGGGTTGAGCGCGGGCCGCCTCCGGTCGCGGCCGGGGGCGGCTACTCCGCTTCGGTGACGCGGGCGAAGACGGTGTCGTCGCCGCGGCTGCACGTGGTGCCGCCCTGCGACGCGGGCGGGCCGGAGACGCACAGCCAGCCGTCCACGGTCTCACTCACCGGGCGGCCCGACCCGGCAGGCTGCCGCCCGGCGATCGCCCGCTGGAACCGGGTCACCAGGTCGGTGGCCTGACCGCAGCTGAGGGTGCTCGTCGTGGTCTCCATGACCTGCAGGGTCAGGCCGCTCGCGGCCGGCACGGTGCCGCAGCCGTACGCGCGTGCCTCGGTCGTGGTGGCCGACGTGCTGGGCGCGGGGGCGGCTGTGCTCGCGGGCGCACTCGTCTGTGGTGCAGTCGTCTGGAGTGCAGTCGTCTGGGGTGCGACGCCGGGCGTGGCGGAGCAGCCGGCCAGCACGCCGGCGGACAGGAGCAGCAGGGGCAGGACGCGGCGGGGTGCGGTCATCAGTGGTTGCCTCCTCGGCGGGAAAGTACCGCGACACCGGCGAAATCGCAGGCAGGACGCGCCCGCCGGCGCTCCACTGTGGACAATGATCCACCGGCCGGGTGAATAGTTGGCAGGCGGCTAACACTTCTCCCGCTTCGCGCGACACCACAGTTGTGTTGAGCACCGAGACCGCGACCGAGACGGATCCGCTTCCGACCGCCCCCTGCTCCGTCGTGTGGAGCCAGGGCCGCCCCTACGTCCTCGAGCCCGGGGCCGGTACCCTGCGCTGGGTGGGCACCGACCACCTGGGCCGCCCACTCAGCCTCACCGGCGACGAACTCCGCCGCCGCGGCTGGACGCACCGCCGCGCGGGCTGACGCACACACGCGGCGCGCCGCGTCCGCGGCGGGCCAGGACGGCCACGGCGGCGCGCGACGTCCGGCCGGGGACGGCCGCGGCGCGCCAGGGGCCGCCTGCGGCGCCGAGCTGCCTGCGGCGCCGAGCTGCCTGCGGCGCTCAGCTGCTTGCCGAGCGGGCTGGCGGCAGCAGTGGCAAGCCGGGTCGCCTCCGGCGCCGCCGCGGGCGGCCTGAGGCGGCTGGGGCGCACTCTCGGCTGCTGGCTCCCGGGATGGGGGAGGCGCTGGCAGCCCTGCCCCCTGTCGATTCCGGATGCGCGGGCTGGACCCGAGGTCGGGCGGTGCCCGCGCCCGACGGCGCACCCTGCCGAGGGCTCGCACCGAAGGCGACGGCGCACCCGCGCCGCGTCGGGCCCATCGCGCCCACCTGCGCCCGCGCGTCAAGCCGCCAGGCGCGGGCCGCGCAGCATCGGCATCGCGCGTTGCGCCCCCCCAAACGCCCACCACCCGACACCGTCCATCTGGCTCGCTCCCATCCCGGGCGCGGACACCGGACATCGCCGGTCCGAGGGTGAACCCGCCGCCGCCCCACCGATTAGGGTTACCTCGTGATCGAACCCCGCGCCGAGACGGCCGAGCCCAGCCTGCTGCGCCAGGCGTGGACCGTGCCGAACCTGCTGTCCCTGCTGCGGCTCGCGGGCGTCCCGGTGTTCCTGTGGCTCCTGCTCGGCCCGCGCGCCGACGGCTGGGCCCTGGCGCTGCTGGTGTTCAGCGGCCTGTCCGACTGGCTGGACGGCAAGCTCGCGCGCTGGCTGGACCAGACGAGCCGCCTCGGGCAGTTGCTCGATCCGGCCGCCGACCGGCTCTACATCGTCGCCACGTTGATCGCCTTCCTGGTCCGCGGCATCGTGCCCTGGTGGCTCGTCGCGGTGCTCGTCGGGCGTGAGCTGCTGGTCGGCGCGGCCCTGCTGGTGCTGCGCCGCCACGACTACGCGCCGCCCGAGGTCACCTACATCGGCAAGGCCGCGACCTTCGTGCTGATGTACGCCTTCCCGTTCCTGCTGCTCACCCAGGGCGGCTCAACCGCGGCCGCGATCGCCCGGCCGATCGCCTACTCCTTCACCGCGTGGGGCACCGTGCTGTACGTGTGGTCCGGCGCGCTGTACCTGCTGCAGACCTTCTGGGCGGTCCGCCGTGCCAGAGCGGGCGCCCGGATGTAAGACTTCGCGCGAGCATCGCGACAGACCCGCGAGCCGGGGCAGGAAAGGGGACGTGGAGTGTCCGCGCCAGAAGAGTTGCGCTACACCGAGGAGCACGAGTGGGTCGCCACCCGTGACGGGGACGTGGTCCGGGTCGGGATCACCGACTACGCGCAGGACCAGCTGGGTGACGTGGTGTTTGTCGACCTGCCGGAGGCCGGCAAGGCGGTGACCGCGGGGGAGCCGTTCGGCGAGGTCGAGTCGACCAAGAGCGTGTCCGAGCTGTTCGCCCCGGTCGACGGCGAGGTCGTCGCGGTCAACGACGCGGTGGGCGACTCGCCGGAGCTGATCAACAGCGACCCCTACGGCGAGGGGTGGCTCGTCGAGATCCGGGTGAGCGACGCCGACGCCGTGGCGGGGCTGCTCGACGCCGACGCCTACAACCGGCTGACCGCAGGCTAGGACCGCGTTTTGGGGGGAGCCGCGGGGGCCGAATCGATCAGGCACGGTACGTTGGCAGCCACAGGTTTTCAGCCAGCGACACATCAGTGGTGAGGAGAGCTCAGGTGAGCACCAACGACGGGCCCGGCGTTCCCCCGGAGCAGTCTCCGGAGCGGACCTCGGTCTTCCGGGCCGACTTCCTGGCGGACGTGGAGGGTCAGGAGGCGCCGACGCCGGAGCCTTCGGTCGCCGGTGTCGACGCGCTGCCGGCAGGCACGGCGTTGCTGGTGGTCAAGCGGGGCCCGAACGCCGGTTCGCGCTTCCTGCTCGACCGGGACACCACGAGCGCCGGGCGCCACCCGGACAGCGACATCTTCCTCGACGACGTCACAGTGTCCCGCCGCCACGCGGAGTTCCGCCGCGAGGGCGGGGAGTTCGTCGTCATCGACGTGGGCAGCCTGAACGGCACCTACGTCAACCGCGAGCCGGTCGACCAGGCGGTGCTCGCGGGCGGTGACGAGGTGCAGATCGGCAAGTTCCGCCTGGTCTTCCTGACCGGCCCGGGGCACGGGGGCCAGGGGGCGCGGTGACGGCTGCCGGGCGGCCACAGCGTGATGGACTGAGCATCGGGGCGGTGCTGGCGCAGCTACGCCCGGACTTCCCCGATGTCACCATCTCCAAGATCAGGTTCCTCGAGTCCGAGGGACTGGTCCGCCCGGGCCGGACCGCGTCCGGATACCGGCAGTTCTCCGCGGCGGACGTCGAGCGGCTGCGGTTCGTGCTGGCCGCGCAGCGGGACCACTACCTCCCGCTCAAGGTCATCAAGGAGCAGCTCGACGCCGCCGACCGCGGCCTGTCCGACGGCCAGGGCCCCGGCGGCAGGCTGCCGCGCAAGCTGGTCCCCATCCCGGCGGCGCCCGGCCCCGGGGACGGACTGCCCGGGCCCGACGACTTCGCGCCGGGCCGCGACGTCCGGCTGACCAGGGAGGACCTGCTCGCCGAGGCGGGCGTGGACAGCCCTCTGCTCGCCGAGCTGGAGCAGTACGGCCTGATCCGCCCCGGCGCGGCCGGGTTCTACGACCCGGACGCGGTGCTGGTGGCCCGCACGGTCCGCGCCATGACGGAGTACGGCATCGAGCCGCGGCACCTGCGTGCCTTCCGCGCGTCGGCGGACCGCGAGGTCGGTCTGCTCGAGCAGATCGTCGCGCCCGTGTCGCGGCAGCGTGACCCGGACGCCAAGGCGCGGGCGGACGAGCTGGCGCGGCAGCTGGCGGCACTGTCGGTGACGTTGCACACGCTGCTGGTCAAAGCGGGCATCCGGGACGTGACCGGCGGGTGAGCCCGCCGGTGCGGTTCTGGATCTCCGCTGGTCGTGGGTCGCGACGGTAATGACATGGTTTCAGGACTCCGCAGCGAGCCGCCGATGCCGTACCGTTGGTGATGGATTTGCCGGAACGGTCCACGCGACTGCCACACAGTCCCCGCGAACGAGCACGGTGCCGGGATGGCGGGTAGCGTCGGAGATGTCGATGCGGGGTCCTCGGACCAGCGCCGCGGCCCGCGCACACGAGAGGGAGGCGAAGCCCGATGAGCGAAATGCGCGTCGTCGGCGTGCGGGTCGAGTTGCCCGCGAACCAGCCGATCTTGTTGCTCCGGGAGGCGCAGGGTGAGCGGTACCTCCCCATCTGGATCGGGTCCGTGGAAGCCACCGCGATCGCACTCGAGCAGCAGGGCGTCCGCCCCGCGCGCCCGCTGACCCACGACCTCCTCAAGGAGGTCATCGGCGCGCTGGGCCGCGAGCTCGAACAGGTCGTGATCACGGACCTGCGCGAAGGCACGTTCTTCGCCGAACTGGTCTTCGACGGCAACGTGCGGGTGTCCGCGCGGCCGAGCGACTCGGTGGCGCTGGCCCTGCGCGTCGGGGTGCCGATCCACGCGGTGGACGCGGTTCTCGACGAGGCCGGGCTGATCATCCCGGACGAGCAGGAGGACGAGGTCGAGAAGTTCCGCGAATTTCTCGAATCCGTCTCGCCGGAGGACTTCCGCGGCGCGGACACCTGACCGCCCCGCCTCCGGCGGCGCCGAAGGGGCCTTCCCGGCTCGAGCACCGGCCGGGAGGGCCCCTTCGGCGCGTTCCGGGGCCCTCCGCCGCCTTCGCGGCGAAAATTACCCGGCCGGGTAAACCGTGGTCGGAGCGTCTTCACCGATCAACTCTCAAGACTGTGTGAAGGCGGGGCCGCGCGTCGCGTTGACCGGGCGCGCGCCCGCGCATACCGTCGATGGCGGTAAATCGCTTCGGTGTGATTCGGCCGCGGCGCGGTCACTGGGGCGCCGGAGCGGTTTGCCACTGCCGCGGGTCCTACTCCAGGGCCCCGGGTGCTTGTTTCGACCGGCCGCACGGCCGGGCGAGGGGAGGCATGCGTGGTCGACGAAGGGCCGGTTCAGGTCGTGCCCGGGGAGCAGGGTGAGCTCTTCCCGGACTCGTCCCTGCCTGACGAGCTGGTCGGATACCGGGGTCCCGCGGCCTGTCAGATCGCCGGCATCACCTACCGGCAGCTGGACTACTGGGCGCGCACCGGGCTGGTCGCGCCGAGCATCCGCACGGCGCACGGTTCGGGTTCGCAACGGCTGTACTCGTTCAAGGACATCCTCGCCCTCAAGATCGTGAAGCGTTTACTCGACACGGGCGTCTCGCTGCAGAACATCCGTGTCGCCGTCGAGCACCTGCGCAAGCGCGGGGCACGCGACCTGGCGAAAGTCACCCTGGTCTCGGACGGCACCACCGTCTACGAGTGCACCTCGCCGGAGGAGATCGTGGATCTGCTCCAGGGCGGCCAGGGTGTGTTCGGCATCGCGGTGAAGGTCCCGATGCAGGAGATCAGCGGCACGATCCACGAGTTCCCGGCCGAGCGCGCCGACGGCGGCGCGATCGAACCGGTAGTTCCGGACGAGCTCACGCAGCGCCGCAACGCACGCCGGACCGGATGATCGTCTCCCTGAACCGGGGAGTAGGGTACTGAACGCGGTCGCTGAAGCCGCGCGGGAGAGACCGGGCCACCACCAGCGCGCCCGGCGCCGAAGGAGCAAAGCCTCCCCGGAACCTCTCAGGCACCCTGGACCGCGCGGACGAGACGCCTCTGGAAAGCGGGCCGACGGGCACAACTACGTCCGGCCCCGCCGAAGGTGCAAGCCCGGCTCAACACTCGGGTGAACCTCTCAGGCGCCCTCACGGGGCACGACAGAGTGGGGAGGGCCCGGAACTGGGGGTTCCGGGCCGGCTGGCGGATCCGCGTCAGCTGGGCACCTTGTCGAGGAAGCCCAGCAGCCGCTCGATCCGGCCGTCCTCGACCACCACGACGTCGAAGCCGATCGCGAGCGGCTCCGTGGCACCCGGCGCGCTCAGGTGCCACATGAACCGGGCCTGGTCGTGGTGGCCGTCCACGGCGCCGCCGAGGCTGAACTCCAGCCCCGCGAACTGCGCCTGCGCCGCGCCGATGAACTCGTCGATCGCGGCAGTGCCGCGCACCGAGCCGATCGGGTCGGTGAACAGCGCCTCCGGGGTGAACAGCTCCTCCACCAGCGCCCGGCGCTTGTCCGCGTCCGTCTCGTTCCAGACGTCGATGTAGCCCTGGGCGAGAGCGGTGTAGTCGGTCATCGGATTCCTCCTGGTTGCACTCGGTGTGACCTGATCACCATCGCCCGGATCGCGCGGCCCGTCGATTACGCGGGAGGTAATGGCGGCGCCGTGCGCGCCCCGTAACTTCGCACGAGTGACGACCGTGCAGCGCCCCGTGGGCGAGCAGTTGCGGCAGTGGCGGGAACGCCGCAGGCTCAGCCAGCTCGACCTCGCCCTGTCCGCCGAGATCTCCACGCGCCACCTCAGCTTCCTGGAGAACGGCCGGTCCCGGCCGAGCCGCGAGATGGTGCTGCGCCTGGGGGAGCGGCTGGAGGTGCCGCTGCGGGAGCGCAACCGGCTGCTGCTGGCCGCCGGCTACGCGCCGGTCTTTCCGGAGACCCCGCTGCCCGATCTGGGCGCCGCGCTCGACGCCGTCCGGCACCTGCTCGCCGGGCACGAGCCGTACCCGGCCGTCGTCGTGGACCGCAACTGGGACCTCGTCGAGAGCAACAGCGGCATCACCCTGCTGACCGACATCGTCGACCCCGCGCTGCTGGAACCGCCCGCCAACGTGCTGCGGATCGCGCTGCACCCCCGCGGCCTCGCCCCGCACGTGATCAACCTGGGGCAATGGCGGGCCGAGCTGCTCGGGCGGCTGCGGCGGCAGGTGGAGATCACCGGCGACCCCGGACTGGCGGAGCTGCTGGCCGAGGTGAGCGGGTACCCGTGCGACGACCCGGTGGACGAGGCCCCGGCCGGCTCGGTGTTCGTGCCGGTGCGGCTGCGTCGCGGCGACGCCGAGCTGACCCTGCTGTCCGTGGTGGCCACCTTCGGCACCGCGCTGGACGTCACGCTGGCCGAGCTGGTGATCGAGTCGTTCTACCCGGCCGACGCGGCCACCCGCGAGGTACTCACCGGCCGGCGTGAGCGCGGCGCTGGTCACCCCGGTGTCCTGCGCCGCGCCCAGGCCCACCATGGCGACCAGGCCCACCGCGCCCGCGAGCAGCCCGAGCCGGGCCACCGGGCGCAGGGGCAGCCGGACGAGCCTGCGCCCGGCGGCCACCGCGAGCAGCGCGGTCCCCGCCGTGATGGCGACGTCGGCGAGGTTGAACACCGAGTCGCCGACCGGGATGAAGTCCACCGCGCTGCGGACGCTGCCCGGCGCGGTCAGGAAGTGCAGGCCGAGGCGGTCGAGCAGGTCGCTCGCCCACCCGGCGAGGACCAGCGCGGCCGGGACGAGGACCGAGGTAGGCCGGGGACGCCGGACGAGCGCAGCCGTGGCGAGGCCCAGCCCCGCGGCACCGAGGAGGTCGAGGAGCGCGCCGGCGAGCGGGTCGCGGTACCAGCCGCCGATCGCTTCGCCGACCAGGTAGCTGCCGCCGCTGTTGATCAGCGTGCCGGGCACGTGCCGCCACGCCCACCACTTGGCCGACTGGTCCACCACGACGACGATCGCGAGCACCACCAGCACGACGCGCCTGCCACCCAGGAACTCCCTCGGCTCCGCTGAGGTCCGGACGGCGTCGAGTCAACCGGGGTGACCTGTGCGGTCACCGGTGCGTGAGCTGTGCCGCGACTGTGAACCAGGATCGGCGAAGCCGCCCGTTGCGGGCGGTGGTTCGCAGCGGTTCGCCCTACGCGCCGGGGTTGCGCAGGCGGGTGAAGTCGGCCTGCTGCGCCGGTTCCTGGAGGTAGTTGCGGAACCTCTGGGAGGCGCGCTGCTGGACCTCGTCGACGTTTTCGGCGGTGAGCACCGCGCACGGGTAGTCGGCGGGGGCGTTGGCCGCGAGCGGCTCGGCCGGGGAGGTCAGCAGGGTCGGCCGGGCGGTGGTCAGCTCGGTGATCGTCGCCGTGGTCTCCGGGATCCACACCGCGGGCTGGCCGCCGATCGAGTCGAGGTTGCCGCGGCCGGTGAGCGCCAGCAGGACGCGCTGATCGTCGATGGCCTGGACCTGGACGTGGACGCAGTGCGCGTGCACGACGGTCCTCGCCTGGTTCCACCGCTCGGCGGCGGCGGTCACCGCGGGGGCCACCGACGGGGCGGCGACGACGTTCAGGTTGGAGTCGCCTTCGGCGCACGCGCTGGCCTGGGCCTCGGCCCGGTTGGCGACGATGCTGTCCGCCCAGCCCCAGCCGAGGATCCCGAGCACGAGGAGCACGACGAACACCCCGGCGACGATCGGCCACTTCGCGATGCCGCGCTTGGCCTCGCCGACGACGCGGTGCGAGCCGGTGGCCTCCCCGGGCGCCGCGATCCGGTGGGAGCCGGTCGTTTCGCCCGCCCCGGCCCGGCGGCGGCCCAGTTGCGGGCGGCCGTCCACGGCCAGGATGCGCTGGGTGCCGGTGCTCTCGCCCGCGCGGCCACGCCGGTAGCCACTGGACTCACCTACCGCCCGGCGGCTGCCGGTGGACTCGGAGGCACCCACGGCGCGGCGGCTGCCGGTGGATTCGATGGTGCCGACGGCGCGGCGGCCGCCGGTCGTCTCACCGGGCGCGGCGAAACCGCCGACGCGGCGACTGCCCGCCTCGACGGGAGGAGTCCGGCCGCCCGCGGGAACACCAGGGGCCACGCCGTGGGAAAAACCGGGGGCCACGCCGTGGGAAACACCAGCGGTCGCCCCGTAGGGACCATCGCCAGGAGCACCCCCGGGCATGCGCTGGTACCCGCTCGCTGAGCCGGGATCCACTGGAAAGGCACCCACGGCCTCGCCCGGCCGCGGCGCCGCCTGCCGGTACCCCGTCGGCTCCCCAGCCTCAGGACGGCCGTGAGCGGGGTCGTCGCCCCTGCTGTGTCGCCCCATGCGTGCTCTTCCTCAACTCTCCGTGTGCTCCGACAAACGACGTTCACCCTAACAGGGGTTCGTCGTTAGCGAAACGTGATGAACCCACGAAAATCGCAGGACTGAGCGTTACTGCCCTTGTGCGAGGAGCGTCCGGCAGTGCTCGATCAGCCGAGCGCGCAGCGGCTCCGCCCGGGCGGCGAACGCCGCCTGGGCACGCGCGTACTCCGCCCGCCCCCGTGCGGTCTCGATCCGCACGGGGGAGTAGCCCAGTCCCGATAAATCGTACGGGCTCGCCCGCATGTCCAGTTCGCGGATCTCCACTGCCAGCTCGAAGCAGTCCGCGACCAGCTCGGACGGCACGAACGGGTCGAGTTTGAACGCCGCCCGGTACAGGTCCATGTTCGCGTGCAGGCACCCCGGCTGCTCCAGCTCCACCTGCCGCTTCCGGGACGGCTCCAGCGCGTTGCGCGGCCGGGCTGGCGGGGTGAAGAACCGGAACGCGTCGTAGTGCCCGCAGCGCAGCTCCAGCGACTCGACGACCGTGTCGGTGCCGGCCGCGCCCAGCCGCAGCGGCAGCTGGTTGTGGCGCACCTGCCCGGGCGCCTGCCGGTACACCATCGCCCACTCGTGCAGCCCGAAACAGCTCAGCCGCGGCGGGCGGGACGCGGTGGCCTCCAGCAGCACGAGCAACGCCCGCACCGTCGGCACCCGCTTGGCGGGCAGGTCACCGAGCGCCACGCCGCCGCCGGTCTCCCGGAAGTCCGGCCGCGCCAGGAACTCGCGCGCCCCCATCAGCACCACACCGGGCCCCGGGCTCCACCGTTCCAGGTGCGCCGGGCGGTGCGGGTAGTACTGGAACAGGAAGTCGTGCACCGGGTGCTTCTCGCCCCGCGACCGGCGCTCCTGGTAGGGGCCGGTCCAGCGGCGGACCCGCGCGACGTGGTCGCGTTGCCAGGCCCGCCACTCGTCCTCGGCCAGAACCCGCATCACGCCGTCACGTGCGTCCCGTCGCGCACCGTGCCCACGTACTCCTCGACCAGGTCCTCCAGGGCGACCACGCCGATGATCGTGCCGTCCGCGCCGCGGGCACGAGCCAGGTGGCTGCCCTCGCGGCGCATCGCGGAGAGGGCCTCGTCGAGGCGGGCGTGCGCGGGCAGGTCGGTCAGCGGCCGCGTCTTGTCCGCGGGCACCCGGCTCCCCGGGGCCTCGCCGATCTGGTCGAGCACGTCCTTGACGTGCAGGTACCCGATCAGCTCACCGCTCGCCGACCGCAGCGGGTACCGCGAGAAGCCCGTCGACGAGACCGCTTCCTCGACGTCGCCCACCGTCGGCGTGCTCGGCAGCGTGGTCAGCTCGGCGGTGGGCACCAGGACATCGGCGACGGTCTTCTCTACCGACGACAGCGTCTGGCTCAGCCGCTCGTGCTCGGACTGCTCCAGCAGGCCCTCCCGGCGCGATTCGGACAGCAGCTCGGCCAGCTCGTCGGAGGTGTAGGCGGTCTCCAGCTCGTCCTTCGGCTCCACCCGGACCAGCCGCAGCAGCGCGTTGGCCATGGCGTTGAGCAGCCAGATGAACGGGTTGGCGAGCTTGACCCACGCCACGTGGATCGGCACCAGCCACAGCGCCAGCCGCTCCGGCTCGGCGATGGCGAGGTTCTTCGGCACCATCTCGCCGATCAGCACGTGCAGGATGGTGATGAACGCCAGTGCGATCGCGAAGGACACCGTGTGCAGCACGACGTCCGGGAGCCCGAGCAGCCCGAACAACCCCTCGAGCTGGTGCGCCACCGCGGGTTCGCCGAGGCGGCCGAGGATCAGCGAGCAGATCGTGATGCCCAGCTGGGCGCCGGCGAGCATCTGCGACACGTGTTTGCTCGCGTTGATGACGATTCGCGCCCGGGTCTTGCCCTGTTCCAGCAGGGCCTCCAGCCGGTCGCGGCGCGAGGAGATCAGGGTGAACTCCGCGCCCACGAAGAACGCGTTCAGCAGCAGCAGGACGACGATCAGGAAGATCGCGAGCCAGTCGTTCACCGCGCCACCTCCGTCCGCCCGGCCAGCGGCCGCAGGCTCACCTCGGCGATGCGCAGCCGGTCCATTTCGGACACGGTCAGGCACCAGCCGTCCACCTCGGTGGAGTCACCGGGTTCGGGGATGCGGCCGAGCCGCTCCAGCATCAGGCCGGCGATGGTTTCGTAGTCGCCGTCGGGCATCCGGAAACCGGTGACCTCGGTGACCTCGTCGGCGCGCAGCTGGCCGGAGACCAGCCAGGTGTCGGAGCCGACCTGCTGCGAGGACGGCGCCTCGCCGGTGTCGTGCTCGTCGCGGACGTCGCCGATGATCTCCTCGACCACATCCTCCAGCGTCACCAGGCCCGCCGTGCCGCCGTACTCGTCGACGACCATCGCCACCTGGAAGCGCGAGTCCCGCAGCCGGGACAGCAGCGCGTCACCGGGCAGCGACTCCGGCACGGTGGGCACCGGCCGCATGATCGACGCGATCCGCGTGGTGCCCCGCTCGGCGGCGGGCACGGTGAACGCCTGCTTCACGTGCACCGCGCCCTGCACGTCGTCCAGGTCCTCGGTGTAGACCGGGAAACGGGAGTGGCCGGTGCGCCGGGACAGCTCGACGAGGTCGTTGATCGTGTCGCCGACCGTGAGCGACTCGACCTGCACGCGCGGGGTCATCAGCTCCTCCGCGGTGCGGTCGCCGAACCGTAGCGACTTGTCCAGCAGCTGCGCGGTCGAGGTGTCGAGGGTGCCGCTTTCCGCGCTGGTGCGCACGATCGAGCCGAGCTCCTGCGGGGAGCGCGCCGAGCGCAGCTCCTCCTGCGGCTCGATGCCGAACTTGCGGACCAGCCAGTTCGCGCTGTTGTTCATGAGCGTGATCAGCCAGCGGAACAGCGCCGAGAACCGCGAGTGGTAGCCCATCACGGCCCGCGCGGTCTCCAGTGGCTTGGCCACCGCGAGGTTCTTGGGCGCCATCTCGCCCAGCACCATCGACAGGATGGTCGCCAGCAGCAGGGCGAGGACGAGCGAGGCGCCGCCCGCGAAGCCCTCGGACATGCCGGCGGCGGTGAGCAGCGGGCGGACCAGGTTGCCGATCAGCGGCTCCGCGACGTACCCGGTGACCAGGGTGGTCAGCGTGATCGCGACCTGCGCGCCGGAGAGCTGGAACGACAGCGTCGAATGCGCCTTGCGGACGGTGCGCGCCCGCTTGTCACCGACCTGGCGGACGTGCGCCTCGACGGTGCTGCGCTCGAGCGCGGTGAGGGAGAACTCGGCGGCCACCGCGAGACCGGTGCCGACGGTGAGCAGTACGAAGAAGAGGACTCCGAGAACGGAGAGGAGCACTTCCGTCATCGGCCGTCACGGTCCTGAACCGGGCCGGGGAGGTGCTCTGGCAAGCCGGGTCGATCACCCGGCTTCGTACTGTCACCAGGTGACTGCGCGTCGCGCACGAAAGAAGTCACTCCTTGGGAGTTGGCTGTGAATGTGTACGCCATGATACCTGTCCGTGCGCGCGTACGAGGGCGTCGGCGCTGGTGAGCGTGTCAGGAGTCGGCCGAGGCGCGCACCCGGTGCCGCCGCACGCTCTCCTCCACGAGGTCGAGCACGGGGCCGAGGTCGTCGGCGGGCAGGCCCATCGCCAGGTGTGACACCAGGCCCTCCAGGACCAGCTCCAGGTAGGCGGTGAGCACGTCCACGTCGACGTCGTCGCGGAGGTTGCCCGCCTGGCGCTGCCACAGCAGGCGCTGCCGGGTGGCGGCGGTCAGCTGGTGCGAGCGCTCGGCCCAGCGGCCGCGGAACTCCGGGTCGGTGCGCAGCCGCCGGGAGACCTCCAGCCGCGTACCCAGCCAGTCCGCGGGGTGGTCGCTGCCCTCGGCGAGCAGTTCGCGCATCACCTGCACCAGGCCCTGCTGCGCGACCACGTCGGCCATCCGGGCCGCGTCCTCCTCCGCGAGGGCGAGGAAGAGCGACTCCTTGTCGCGGAAGTGGTGGAAGATCGCGCCGCGGGAGAGCCCGGTCGCTTCCTCCAGCCTGCGCACCGTGGCACCCTCGTAGCCGTACCGGGCGAAGCAGACGCGGGATCCGTCGAGGATCTGGCGCCTGCGCGCTTCGAGGTGGTCCTGGCTGACCCGGGGCATGGCTAGATCCTGACACCGTGGGCCCGGCTTTCGCAAACCGTACGTACTTACTGCAATTCTTACGGATGTCTTGCCGGTAGTCGCGAACGGCCCCCGGTCAACCCTGAAAATTGTCGGCACCCGCGTGTAGCGTCCGAAAGCGAGTGATCCCGGCGATTGGACACGATATGACAGCGGTCCGGCCCACGTCACCCGCTCCCGGCGGGGCGGTGGCGGCGAAGGTGGTCTCCGACCGCGCCGAGGGTGAGGCGTACGTGGCGTCCGTGTGCTTCAAGCACGGGCCACCCCGCCTGCTCGGCGTGGAGCTCGAGTACACCGTGCACTACGCGGACGACCTGCGAAGACCACTCGATCGTGCTGATCTCGCCCGTGCGCTCGGCCCGCACGCCCCGCGCACCCTCAGTCCCGAGAGTCCGGCCAGGCCCTTGCCGGCCGGCTCGCCCCTGACTCTCGAACCCGGCGGCCAGGTGGAGATCTCCGCCCTGCCACAGGCCTCGCTCCGCGAGCTCGCCGACGTGGTGGCCGCCGATCTGGCTCACCTCACCGAACTGCTCGCCCGCCACGGGTTCGTCCTGCGCGACGACGGCACCGACGCCCACCGCGCCCCCGCCCGGCTGCTCGACACCCCCCGTTACGCCGCGATGGAACGCCGGTTCGCCCCGAGGGGCGACGGCGGCGTGACGATGATGTGCAGCACCGCTGGCCTGCAGATCTGCGTCGACGCCGGGGAGGCGGACACGTTCGCCGCCCGGTGGGCCGCCGTCCACGCCCTCGGCCCGCCACTGCTCGCGTTGTTCGCCAACTCACGGCGGCACGCGGGGCGGGACACCGGTGCGGCATCGGCCCGCTGGCTCGCGGTGATGGCCACCGAAGCGTGCCGGACCTCCGCGGCCGCGTGCGGCCCGGACCCGGCGGCGAGCTGGTCGCGCCGCATCATGGACACCCCCCTGCTGGTGGTGCGGCGCGGCGACGGGCCGTGGGACGCGCCGGAGGGCCTCACCTTCGCCGACTGGGCCGCGGGCCGCGGCGCCGGGCGGGTCCTGCGGCGGCCGACCACGGCCGATCTGGACTACCACCTGACCACGATGTTCACCCCGGTGCGGCCGCACGGCTACCTGGAGGTCCGCTACCTCGACGCCCAGCCGCGGCAGCGTTGGCTGCACCCGGTCGCGTTGCTGACCGCCCTGCTCGACCGTCCCTCCACAGTGGACCGGGTGCGCGAGGTGTGCGCGCCCGTCGACGGCGAGTGGGAGCGCGCCGCGCGCGCCGGGATGGCCGACCCGCGGATGGCGGCGGTGGCGCGCGAGGTCGCCGACCTCGGGTGCGCCGAGCTGGCCCGCACCGACCTGCCCGAGGAGACCGTCAACCGGATCAGCGAAGGCGTGCAGCGGCTCGCGCACGCCGGGGAGGGGACGAGATGACCGACGTGTCGCCGTTGACCGAAGCGCCGAATCCGGTGCGTGAACTGTCCGACGAGGCGCTGCGTTCCCGTGCGGCCGGCGCGCTGGAGCGGGCGCGCGCCCGCAGCACCGCGCTGACCGCGGCGGTGGACGACGACGACCTCGTCCGCCAGCATTCGAAGCTGATGTCGCCGCTGGTGTGGGACCTCGCGCACATCGGCAGCCAGGAAGAGCTGTGGCTGGTGCGGGACGTGGGCGGCCGGGAGCCGCTGCGGCCCGACATCGACGACCTCTACGACGCCTTCCAGCACCCGCGTGCTTCCCGGCCCTCGCTGCCGCTGCTGGGGCCGGCCGAGGCGCGCGCCTACGTCGCCGAGGTGCGGGCCAAGGCGTTCGACGTGCTGGAGCGCGCGCCGATGACCGGCCGCCCGCTCACCGAGGCCGGGTTCGCCTTCGGCATGATCACCCAGCACGAGCAGCAGCACGACGAGACCATGCTGGCCACCCACCAGCTGCGCAAGGGCGATCCGGTGCTGCACGCGCCCGCGCCGCCGGCGGCGCGATCGGGGCCACTGCCCGGCGAGGTCTTCGTTCCGGCCGGGCCGTTCGTCATGGGCACCTCGCTGGAGCCGTGGGCGCTGGACAACGAGCGCCCGGCCCACGAGGTCGAGGTGGACGCCTTCCACCTGGACACGGTGCCGGTGACCAACGGGGCGTACGTGGAGTTCCTCGAAGACGGCGGCTACGACCGGCGTGAGCTGTGGAGCGCGGCGGGCTGGGCGTACCGCACCGAGCACGACATTACCGCGCCTCGGTTCTGGCGCCGCGAGCCGGACGGCTGGTGGCGGGTCCGCTTCGGCGTGCACGAGCCGGTGCCTGCAGACCAGCCGGTGGTGCACGTGTCCTACTACGAGGCCGAGGCCTACGCCGCCTGGGCGGGCAAGCGGCTGCCCACCGAGGCGGAGTGGGAGAAGGCCGCCCGGTTCGACCCGGCGACGCGGGAGTCCCGGCGGTACCCGTGGGGCAACGACGATCCCACGCCCGAGCACGCGAACCTGGGCCAGCGGCACCTCTCGCCCGCACCGGCCGGCGCGTACCCGAAGGGCGCCTCG
The DNA here is from genome assembly GCF_000739085.1 of Amycolatopsis methanolica 239. NCBI lineage: Bacteria > Bacillati > Actinomycetota > Actinomycetes > Pseudonocardiales > Pseudonocardiaceae > Amycolatopsis > Amycolatopsis methanolica. The sequence goes on from NZ_CP009110.1 coordinate 3,129,903, forward strand.
GCGCTGGGCGTGCACCAGCTGATCGGCGACGTGTGGGAGTGGACGAGCACCGACTTCGCCGGCTACCCGGGCTTCCGCGCCTTCCCGTACCGGGAGTACTCGGAGGTGTTCTTCGGGCCCGAGTACAAGGTGCTGCGCGGCGGTTCGTTCGGCACCGACGCGGCGGCGGTCCGCGGCACGTTCCGCAACTGGGACTACCCGATCCGGCGGCAGATCTTCGCCGGGTTCCGCTGCGCGCGGGACGCCGCGCCGGGCGAGCGGGCCTGACGGTGTGCCGCCACCTGGGTTACCTTGGCCCGCCGCGCTCGCCGGCCGAGCCGGTGTTCGACGCGCCGCACTCGCTGCTGCGGCAGACCTACGTGCCGCGGGACATGCGCGGCGGCGGTGTGGTCAACGCCGACGGGTTCGGGCTGGGCTGGTTCGGCGACGGTCCGGAGCCGGTGCGGTACCGGCGCCCGGTTCCACTGTGGAGCGACCAGGACCTGCCCCGGCTGGCCCGGTCGGTCCACAGTGGAGCGTTCGTCGCCGCGGTGCGCAACGGCACCACCGGGATGCCGTCCGGGGAGGGCGCGTGCGCGCCGTTCACCGGCGGCCGGTGGCTGTTCAGCCACAACGGGACGGTGCGCGGCTGGCCGGACAGCCTCGCCACGCTGGCCGGGAAGCTGCCGGTCACCGACCTGATGACCCTGGAGGCGCCCACCGACTCGGCGGTGCTGTGGGCGCTGCTGCGGGAGCGGCTCGAGGCGGGGGAGGACCCCGTGGGCGCGGTGGCCGACCTGATCGCCAAGGTCGAGCGCGCCGCGCCGGGGTCGCGGCTGAACTTCCTGCTCACCGACGGCACCGTCCTCGTCGGCACCGCCTGGACCCACGCCCTGTCGGTGCGGGTCGAGGGCGAGGCCGTCCTCTTCGCGTCCGAACCGCTCGACGACGCGCCCGGCTGGTCGGAGGTGCCCGACCGGCACCTCGTGGCGGCCCGGCACGGCGCCGTCGAAGTCATTCCCCTCAACGCCGATCGGAGTGTTCCCTGATGACCGAGTCCGAACTGGACATCCACCGCGGCGCCACCGAGATCGCCGAGGCGCTGTGCGCGGATGTGCGGGAGGGGCTGTCGGCCGAGCAGAAGTGGCTGCCCTCCAAGTGGTTCTACGACGCGGCGGGCAGCCGGTTGTTCGAGGACATCACCGCGCTGCCCGAGTACTACCCGACCCGGGCCGAACGCGAGGTGCTGGCGCGGGAGGCCGCCGGCATCGCGAAGATCACCGGCGCGCACACGCTGGTCGAACTCGGCTCGGGATCGAGCGAGAAGACCCGGCTGCTGCTCGACGGGCTGCGCGAGCACGGCAGCCTCCGCACGTTCGTGCCGCTGGACGTGTCGGAGGCCGCGCTGGCCGAGGCGGTGGAGGCGATCCAGGCCGACTACCCGGGGCTCGACGTGCGCGGGGTGGTCGGCGACTTCACTGAGCACCTCGGCCTGCTGCCCGGCGAGCCGCCGCGGCTGGTCGCGTTCCTCGGTGGCACGATCGGCAACTTCCTGCCCGCCGACCGGGGGAAGTTCCTGCGGTCGGTGCGGGACGTGCTGGGCGCGGGCGAGTGGTTCCTGCTGGGCACCGACCTGGTCAAGGACCCGGAGACGCTGGTCCGCGCCTACGACGACGCGGCCGGGGTGACGGCGGAGTTCAACCGTAACGTGCTGCGGGTGGTCAACGAGGTGCTGGGCGCGGACTTCGACCCGGACGCCTTCGAGCACGTGGCCCATTGGGACGCCGGGAACGAGTGGATCGAGATGCGGCTGCGCGCCCCGGAGGCGATGCGGGTGTCGATCCCGGGAGCGGGCCTGGAGGTCTCGTTCGAGGCCGGCGAGCACATCCGGACGGAGATCTCGGCGAAGTTCCGCCGCGAAGGCGTGACCGCGGAACTGGCCGACGCCGGCTTCGAGGTCGAGCACTGGTGGACCGACGCCGGGGGACGGTTCGGGGTGTCCCTGGCCCGCGCGATGAGCTAGGGGCTTTGCTCGATCGTGACCGGTGCCGCAGCGTGGGGTGCCCGGTGGCGGGTGCGGGTGGGTGGTCCAATAGGGGTCGTGAAGAACCCGCTCCCGTTCCTGGCCCGCAGGCTGGGCACCCGCCCGTGGCTGCTGCGGCTCGCGAAGGTCATCATCTGGGCGGACAAGCGGCTGCACCGCTGGTTCGACGGCCGGGTGACCCTGGTCGGCATCGCGGGCCTGCCGTCGCTGCGGCTGACCACCCTGGGGCGCAAGAGCGGACTGCCGCGCAGCACGAACCTGCTGTACTTCCCGCACGAGGACGGTTTCGTGCTCGTCGGCTCCAACTGGGGCCGCCCGCGCGACCCCGGCTGGACCTTCAACTTGCGCGAGCACGCCGAGGCGACGGTGGCCATCCGGGGGAAGGAAATCCCGGTCACCGCGCAGCCGGTGAAGGGCGAGGACTACGACCGGATGTGGCAGCGCCTCCTCGACTTCTGGCCCGGCTACGAGATGGAACGCCTGGCCGCCGGCCGCGAGCTGCCGATCTTCCTGCTCACCCGCCGGTAGCGAAAAAAATCCCGGGGGCGGTGTCGGATCCGGGTGGTCGTGTTCGTGGTCAGGGCGAGGCTGCCCGCGAACGGGGCGGCGCCGAGGTGGAGGAACCGCGACCATGAAACTGACGACCATGACCCAGATCACCGTCGACGGCGTGATGCAGGGCAACGGCGGCGCGTCGGAGGAGGACCGCCGCGCCGGGTTCGACCGCGGCGGCTGGGCGCTGGGCAAGGGCGACGCCGGCACCCACGCGCTGATCAAGCAGACCTACCAGCGCGCCGACGCGTTCCTGTTCGGCAGGCGGACCTACCAGCTGTTCGCCGCCTCGTGGGGGTCCGGTACGGACGCGGACGTCCCCGGCTGGGAGCCCGTCCGGCGCGCCCTGAACGCCCGGCCCAAGTACGTCGCCTCGACGACTCTGACCGACCCGGCGTGGCCGGGCACCACCGTCCTGGGCGGCGACCTGGCCGCGGCCGTCGCGGACCTGAAGGCCAAGCCGGGTGGCGAGCTGCAGGTGCACGGAAGCGGCGCCCTGACCCGGTGGCTGCTGGCCAACGACCTGGTCGACGAGATGACCCTGATCGTGATCCCGGTGGTTCTCGGCCAGGGCGCGCGGCTGTTCCCGGACGCCGGCCCCGATCTCGCGCTCGACCTGGCCGATTCGCGAACGGACTCGAAGGGCGTGACCATCCAGGTCTACCGGCCCGCCGGGCGCCCGCAGTACCCGGCCGCCTGAAACCCGCCCACCGACACCACAGGAGTTGATCCCCGGATGCAGTACCTGGTTTCCGTCATCGACGACAAGGAAAACCCTGGCCGGACGGACCGGCAGCCGGCCATCAGCGAGTTCAACGAACGCCTGATCGCCGAGGGCCACTGGGTCTTCGCGGGCGGGCTCGCGGACACCGAGTCGGCCACGGTCGTCGACAACCGGGGCGAGCAGGCGGTGTTCAGCGACGGGCCCTTCGTCGAATCGAAGGAGTACCTCGCCGGGGTCTGGATCTGGGAGGTCCCCGATCTCGACGTCGCGCTGAAACTCGCCACCGAGGCCTCGAAGGTCTGCGACCGCAAGATCGAGGTGCGGCCGTTCCGGTGACGGACGCGCGCGAGGCGGTCACCCGGGCCCACCACGAGGAGTGGGCCCGGGTGGTGGCCGCACTGACCCGGCGCTTCGGCGACCTCGACATCGCCGAGGAGGCGGCCGCCGAGGCGTTCGCGACCGCGGTCGAGCGGTGGCCTGCCGACAGGGTGCCGCCCAACCCCGGCGCCTGGCTGACCACCACCGCCACCCGCAAGGCCATCGACCGCATCCGGCGCGAGAACAAACGCGACGACAAGCAGAAGGAGGCCCGGATGGTGCACGACGACGAACCACCCGGGACCCTCGGCGTCATCGACGACGACCGGCTCCGGCTGATCTTCACCTGCTGCCACCCCGCGCTCGCGGTGGAGGCCCGCGTCGCGCTGACGCTGCGCATGGTCGGCGGTCTGACCGTGCGCGAGATCGCCCGCGCGTTCCTGGTGGCCGAGACCGCGATGGAGCGGCGGATCACCCGCGCGAAGGCCAAGATCAAGGCTGCCCGCATCCCGTACCGGGTACCGGCGGCGGAGGACCTCCCGGCCCGCGTGTCCGGCGTGCTCGCGGTGCTGTTCCTGGTGTTCAACGAGGGCTACCTGGCCACCGGCTCCGGCGCCGACCCGGTGCGCGACGACCTGACCGCCGAGGCGATCCGGCTCACCCGCCTGATCCGCGCCCTCCTGCCGGACGACGGCGAGGTGGCCGGGCTGCTGGCGCTGATGCTGCTCATCGAGGCGCGCCGACCGGCGCGGGTGTCGGCGGGCGGCGAGCTGGTACCCCTCCACGAGCAGGACCGCGGGGCCTGGGACGCGGCGCTCATCGCCCAGGGCCACCGGCTGGTGCGCGAGCGCCTCGCCGCCGCCGCGGCCGGGGTGGCGCCGGGCCGCTACCAGATCCTGGCCGCGATCAACGCCGTGCACACCTCCGCCCGCGACATCCGCGACACCGACTGGTCACAGATCCTCGCCCTCTACGACCAGCTCGTCCGGCTCGACCCCTCGCCGATCATCGCGCTCAACCGGGCCGTCGCGGTCGCCGAACTCGACGGCCCGGAGGTGGCGCTCGCCGCCGCCGACCGCCTCGAACCCAGGCTGGCCGGCTACCACGCCTTCCACGCCACCCGCGCCGACCTGCTGCGCAGGCTCGGCCGCGGTCAGGAGTCGCGCGCGGCCTACGACAAGGCGATCGAGCTGGCAGGCAACACCGCCGAGTTCGCCTACCTCACGCGCCGCCGCGACCAGCTGCGGTAGCGCCGGAAGCGGGCTCGGGCGCGGTGCGGGCGAGGCGCCGCCGGTAGAACGCCGGGGTCCACCAGTTCGCCCGGCCGGCCAGCCGCATGAACGCCGGGAGCAGCGCGCCGCGCAGGAGGGTGGCGTCGACCGGGACCGTGACGAACATGCCCAGCCCCAGCATCTTCAGGTACACCACGCCGCCGGTCGTGTAGGTCGCGACGACAGCGCGAGGATCGCGGCCGCGGTGGTGACCAGCGGAGCGCTGCGCTGCGCCCCGGCGGCGACGGAGCCGTTCGTGTCGCCGGTGCGCAGGTACTCCTCCCGGATGCGCGAGGTCACGAACACCTCGTAGTCCATGGACAGGCCGTAGGCGACGCAGAACATCAGGATCGGGATGCTCGTCTCCAGCGTGCCCGCCGGGGTGAACCCGAGCGGCCGGTGGTGAGCGCCGCGGAGGAGGAGCGGGAGATCTGGATCCGCGAGCTCAAGCACGCTTTGCGGCGGTACCTGGAGCCCGTCATCCCGTGAGCGTCGTATAACGACCTATACGGCGCGGCTCCTGGCGACTACGCGCTTGCCGGGGGAGTCGCGGACGGCGCGACGAAACGAAGCGCCCGCGAGCGGGGCTCGCGGGCGCTTCTACAGCGAAAACCGTCAGGCGCGGGTCATCTTGCGCAGCACGTACTGCAGGATGCCGCCGTTGCGGTAGTAGTCCGCCTCACCGGGGGTGTCGATCCGCACCACGGCGTCGAACTCCACCTTGGTGCCGTCCTCCTTGGTCGCGGTGACCTTGACCGTCCGCGGCGTCTCGCCCTCGTTGAGCTTCGTGATGCCCTCGAAGTCGAACGTCTCGGTGCCGTCCAGGCCCAGCGACGAGGCCGACTCGCCCTCCGGGAACTGCAGCGGGATGACGCCCATGCCGATCAGGTTGGACCGGTGGATCCGCTCGAACGACTCGGCGATCACGGCGCGCACGCCGAGCAGCCGGGTGCCCTTGGCGGCCCAGTCCCGCGACGAACCCGAGCCGTACTCCTTGCCGCCCAGCACGACCAGCGGGATGCCGGCCTTGGCGTAGTTCTGCGCGGCGTCGTAGATGAACGCCTGCGGCGCGCCCTCCTGCGTGAAGTCGCGGGTGTAGCCGCCCTGCACGTCGTCCAGCAGCTGGTTGCGCAGCCGGATGTTGGCGAAGGTGCCGCGGATCATCACCTCGTGGTTCCCGCGCCGGGAGCCGTAGGAGTTGAAGTCCTTGCGGTCCACGCCGTGCTCGGCCAGGTAGCGGCCGGCAGGCGAGTCCGCCTTGATCGCGCCGGCGGGGGAGATGTGGTCGGTAGTCACCGAGTCGCCCAGCTTCGCCAGCACGCGGGCGCCCTTGATGTCCGTGACCGGCTCCGGGTCGGCCTGCATGCCCTCGAAGTACGGGGGCTTGCGCACGTAGGTCGACTCCGGGTCCCACTGGAAGGTCTTGCCCTCCGGGGTGGGCAGCGACTTCCAGCGCTCACCACCGTCGAACACGTCGGCGTAGTCCTTGGAGAACATCTCCTGCGTGATCGCCGAGTCGATGGTCTCCTGGATCTCCTGCGGCGACGGCCAGATGTCGCGCAGGAAGACGTCGTTGCCGTCGGTGTCCTGCCCGAGCGGCTGCTCCTCGAAGTCGAAGTCCATCGTGCCGGCCAGCGCGTAGGCGATGACCAGCGGCGGGGACGCCAGGTAGTTCATCTTGACGTCCGGGTTGATCCGGCCCTCGAAGTTCCGGTTGCCGGACAGCACCGACACGACGGTCAGGTCGTTCTCCTGCACCGCGGCCGAGATCTCCTCGGGCAGCGGGCCGGAGTTGCCGATGCAGGTGGTGCAGCCGTAGCCGACCAGGTGGTAGCCCAGCTTCTCCAGGTACGGCCACAGGCCGGCCTTCTCGTAGTAGTCGGTGACGACCTGCGAGCCCGGCGCCATCGACGTCTTGACCCACGGCTTGACCGACAGGCCCTTCTCCACCGCGTTGCGGGCGAGCAGGGCGGCGCCCAGCATGACCGACGGGTTGGAGGTGTTGGTGCAGGAGGTGATCGAGGCGATCACCACGGCGCCGTGGTCGAGCACGAACTCGCCGCGGTCCCCGGAGCGGACCGTGACCGGCTTCGACGGGCGGCCGGACGCGCCGTTCGCTGCAGTAGGAACCGCGACAGCAACATCTTCGTCCGCGAAGGACAGGCTCGGCGCGTCACTGGCCGGGAAGGACTCCTCGACCTTCTCGTCGACCTTGGTGTGCGGCGTCGGGTGCTGCTCCTCGACGTAGTCGTGCACCGACTTGCGGAACGCCGACTTCGCGTCGGTCAGCTCGATGCGGTCCTGCGGGCGCTTCGGGCCTGCGATCGACGGCACCACCGTCGACAGGTCCAGCTCCAGGTACTCGGAGTAGGACGCCTCGCGGCTCGGGTCGTGCCACAGGCCCTGCTCCTTGGCGTAGGCCTCGACCAGCGCGACCTGCTCGGCCGAGCGGCCGGTCAGCTTGAGGTAGCGGATCGTCTCGTCGTCGATCGGGAAGATCGCCGCGGTCGAGCCGAACTCCGGGCTCATGTTGCCGATGGTGGCGCGGTTGGCCAGCGGCACCTGGGCGACGGACTCGCCGTAGAACTCGACGAACTTGCCGACCACGCCGTGGCGGCGCAGCATCTCGGTGATCGTCAGCACCACGTCGGTCGCGGTCACGCCGGCCGGGATCTCGCCGGTCAGCTTGAAGCCGACGACGCGCGGGATCAGCATCGACACCGGCTGGCCCAGCATCGCGGCCTCGGCCTCGATGCCGCCGACGCCCCAGCCCAGCACGCCGAGGCCGTTGACCATCGTGGTGTGCGAGTCGGTGCCGACGCACGAGTCGGGGTAGGCCTGGCCGTTGCGGGCCATCACCGTGCGCGCCAGGTGCTCGATGTTGACCTGGTGCACGATGCCGGTGCCCGGCGGGACGACCTTGAACTCGTCGAAGGCGCCCTGGCCCCAGCGCAGGAACTGGTAGCGCTCGCGGTTGCGCTCGTACTCGATCTCGACGTTGCGCTCGAAGGCGTCCGCGCGGCCGAACACGTCGATGATCACCGAGTGGTCGATGACCAGCTCGGCCGGGGCGAGCGGGTTCACCTTGTCCGGGTCGCCGCCGAGGTCGGTGACGGCCTCGCGCATGGTGGCCAGGTCGACCACGCAGGGGACACCGGTGAAGTCCTGCATGATCACGCGGGCCGGGGTGAACTGGATCTCGATCGACGGATCGGCGGTCGGGTCCCAGTTGCCCAGCGCGCGGATGTGGTCGGCGGTGATGTTCGCGCCGTCCTCGGTGCGCAGGAGGTTTTCGAGCAGGATCTTCAGGCTGTAGGGCAGCTTCTCGGACCCGGACACCTTGTCCAGGCGGAACACCTCGTACGAGGCGTCACCCACCTTCAAGGTGTCGCGGGCGCCGAAGCTGTCCTTGCTGGCTGGTGCGGTCACGTCTAACTCCCTGGGCAGGGTCGTCGCCGTCAGTTCGGTTCGGGTCTGTCTGTCGCGAGTCTGGCGCACGCGGCTCGCGTCCGCAGACGCGGGGACGGCGCAGGCTCCCACACGGCAAACAGTACGCTTGTCCTTTTTTGACTTCAACGCGACCCGCCCAGGCAGCGGTGTGATCTGCTTCGCGCTACTCCGCCAGGCGCAGCAGCGCGGTGATGTCCTCCGGCTGCAGGCTGCGCAGCACGGTCAGGCCCAGTTCGTTGAACGTGCGCAGCGGGCTGACGTAGTGCTGCCCGGCGACCTCGGTGGTGATCACGCCGAGGCCCTGGCCGAGGATGCCGCTCGACAGGTGCTGCAGGACCTGGGTGACCTCCTCGGGCACCGACGAGCCGACCTCGTTCTCGATGGTGTCCGTCAGGTAGTCGGCGCACAGCTCCTCGGTGCGGCCCTCGCCGGTCGCCTCGTAGCAGTCGCCCTTCTTCGTCACGGTGTAGGTCTCGCCGTCCGGGCTCTCGATCTGCACGTGGGTGACGGTGGCGCGGGTGCCGCCGGGCACCTCGGACGTCTCGGTCCGCAGGTCGAGCAGCTTCGCGCCGCTGGGCTCCGCGTCCTCCGCCGCGGCGGCGACCAGCGCGGGACCGGCGTCGTGCAGCACCGCCATCTCGTCCGGCGGCAGCAGCTCGATGACGCGCGTGACGTCGGCGTCGAGCGCGGCCTGCACGAGCTGCTTGACCGCCTCGTTCGGGCTGCTCGCGCCACGCGCCGGGATCGAGGTGGACGGCCACTGCTCGTTCGCGTCCCGCAGGGCGTAGTCGGCCATCGTGTAGAGCAGGCTCGGGTACCACTCGCCGTCGACCTTGACCGTGGCGATGCGGACCGGCTCGCCGGAGTCGGCGACCTCTTCGGCGATGTCGATCGTCTCGGTCTGCGGGCCCTCGCCGGCGGGCATCTGCTCAATCAGCTTGTCCGACAGCGGCAGCTTCGACGGGTCGGCGGTCACGGTGATCGTCCCGCCGGTGAGCTTGGTGATCGTCAGGTGGTCGTTGACCTGCTCGGCACCGGCCTCGTCGAACGTCAGGTTCTCGGCCTTGACCTGCATCCCGGTCAGCGCCTCCGGGGCGGCGTCCGCCTTGAGGATGCCCAGACGCTTGAGCTCGTCGGTGGTCTGCCCGATGGGTTCGGTGAGCAGCTTCGACTCGGCGGGCGCGAGCGCGCCGACCATGCCGACCACGTCGTTGCCGCTCAGCGCGGTCGCCAGGTTCCGCGCCGCCTCGGTCGGGGTGGCCGCGCCGGAGGCGATCGAATCACGCTGCGACAGCGCGAACCACGTGCCGCCGCCGCCGAGCAGCACCATCAGCGCGACCACCAGCCCGATGATCAGGCCGCGGCGTCCCCGCTTCGGCGGCTGCTGCGGCGGCAGCTGCTGGAACGGCTGCGTGTAGGGCTGTCCGTACTGCTGCTGCCCGTACGGCTGTTGCGGGTACTGCTGCCCGGGGTACTGGTTCTGCTGGTACGGCCATTGACCATCGTGGGGAGGCGTGCTCACCGTGTCCTACCTGCTCTCGCCGTGATGAAGGTGCCGACCGCGCCGGCCAGCGCGAGGGCGGATCCGCAGAGCGTGGTCATCGGCCCGGCCAGGGCGACGGAGACCACCCCCGCGGTTCCGCCCCCTTGGACGGTGGCGATCAGCGCGACGGTTCCCCCGGTAATCGCCAGCAGGGCCGTCAACGTTGCGCCGGTGCGCGCCAGACCGCAGACCAGCAGCACCAGGCACGCCGCCGCCAGCGCCGGGACCGCCACCCAGGCCCGCAGCGCCGTGCCGGCGAGCGGGTCGTCGAGCAGCGCCAGCCGGTCGGCCAGCCCGGCCGCCGCGTAGCTGCTCCGGCTCACCGACCCCGACCGGAACCAGGGCAGGAACGTGCCCGCCACCACCAGGGCCAGGCCCAGCGTGGCGACGGCTGGGCCGACTCGCGATCTCTGCACGCCCCTCCGACGCGCCGGAACGCCCGGAGGATCCCCGGTTGGGGTGAAAGTTGCAGCTGTGCCGCGTGTGACACCTGGTCTGCGAGTGACTCGGGTGGCACAGTTCGCGATGTAGTGGGGAAGTCTGTCCGCGGGAGGGAGTCGAGGGCGTGGTTGACCAGGGCCGGAGAGCGCGCCGCTGGCTGGGGGCCGCAGCGCTGGCGCTCGTGGTGGTGTCGATCGCGACCGGGCCGGCCGCCGCGGTGCCGCCACCGCCGCCGAACCCGAGCGACTCCGAGATCAGCGCGAGCCAGCGGGATGCCAACGCCAAGGCCGGCGAGGTCGGGCAGCTGACCAACCAGCTCGCCGAGGCCGAGTCGCGGCTCGACGAGCTGCAGAGCACCGTCGAGCTGCGCATGGAAGAGGCCAACAAGGCGCTGGTCGACCTGCAGACCGCGCAGGACGCGGCCGACCAGGCGCAGCGCGACGCGGACGCGGCCAAACGCGAGGCCGACGCCGCGCAGGCCCAGATCGACGCGGCCCGCGCGAACCTCGACGCGTTCATCTCCAGCAGCTACCAGCAGGGCAGCACCATGGGGTCGATCTCGGCCTACCTGGGCGCGACCAGCCCGAAGGACCTGCTGGCCCGCGCCCAGCTGCTGGAAGCTGTCAGCGGCAGCCAGCTCAACGCGCTGGAGATGATGCAGCAGGCGCAGACGGACAAGTCCAACAAGGACGCCGCCGCGCGCCAGGCGCTGCAGCTCGCCCAGCAGGCGCAGGACCAGGCCGCGCAGGCGAAGATTACCGCCGATTCCGCGCAGGCCGCCGCCGTGCAGGCCCAGCAGAACCAGGCGGCGCAGAACGCGCAGCTGGTGGCGCAGAAGACCACGGTCGAGCAGCAGCTGTTCGAGGCTCAGCAGCGGGTCAGCGGGCTGCAGGGGCAGCGGCAGCGCTACGACGACTGGCTCGCGCAGAAGCAACGCGAGGACGAGGAACAGGCGCGGCAGGCGGCGCTGGCCGCGGCGCAGGCCTCGAACTCGCAGCCCAGCGGCGGCGGGAACAACAGCAGGCCGTCGCCGCCGCCGGTCGCGTCGGGTTCATCGTCGGCGACGATCGAGCGGGTCGTCGCGCGGGCGATGTCGCAGCTCGGCGTGCCATACGCGTGGGGCGGAGGCAACGCCTACGGCCCCACGCGCGGCATCCGCGACGGTGGTGTGGCCGACGCCTACGGCGATTACCGCAAGGTCGGGTTCGACTGCTCCGGGCTGATGATCTACGCCTTCGCCGGCGTGAAGGCGCTGCCGCACTACAGCGGCTACCAGTACACCTCCGGGCGGCGGGTGCCGCTGGCGCAGATGCGGCGGGGGGACATGCTGTTCTGGGGCCGCGGCGGCATCCACCACGTGGCGCTGTACCTCGGCAACGGGATGATGATCGAGGCCCCGCAGTCCGGCCTGACCGTGCGCGTGACCCGGGTGCGCTACGGCGACATCCTGCCGTTCGCGACGCGCCTGGTCGGCTAGCGGTGGTCGCGGCGGCTGACGCGGAACGGCGGCGCAGCGGTTACCCGTCGGAGCTTCTGTCAGGCGCGCGTTGGTGGCGGTCGCTACCGGCGGCGGGGCGGTGCCCGGCGGCGGGGTCGCCCGTCCCGGCGGCTGCGGAGTTCGCGGTGGCTGGTGCGGAATGGTGGCGCACGAGCTACCTGCCGGAACCTCTGTCAGACACCCCGGCGCCGGCGGGGCTAGCCTGGGCGGCGTGACCGACCTGGCCGCCGTCGTGCTCGCGGGAGGCTCCGCTCGCCGGATGTCCGGTGTGGACAAACCCATGCTGCCGGTCGGCGGGCGGCCCTTGCTGCACCGCGCGCTGGCCGCGGTGGCCGGCGCCGATCCGGTCGTCGTGGTGGGGCCGGTGCGGGACGGGATCACGGGGGTGCACTGGGCGCGCGAGGACCCGCCGGGCGGCGGGCCGGTCGCCGCCGTCGCCGCGGGTCTCCGGCACGTCTCCGCGAGCCGGGTCGTGTTGCTCGCCGGGGATCTGGCCGGCGTCACACCGTCCACAGTGGAGCGACTCGCCGTCGCGCTCGGCGACACCGACGGCGCGCTGCTCACCGACGACACCGGCCGCCGCCAGTGGCTCATCGGCGTGTGGCGCACCGCGAGCCTGCGCGCCGCCCTGCCCGCCGAACCGCACGGCGCGGCCCTGCGGCGCGTGCTCGGCCACCTGGAGATCGTGGAGGTGCCTGCCGCGCCGGGGGAGTGCGCCGACGTCGACACGCCGCAGGACCTCGACCGCCTCGTCTGAGCCCCGTCGGCAGTTCACAGTCGTCACACCGCTGAGCGAGTTGACTACCGTGGCCACCTCCCGTGCCCGGCCGGCTAGTACGGTCGCAGCGCAGAGGTGAACGTGAGCGAGGAGGGAACCGTGACCGAGCCCCGCTACCCGGAGGGCGCGAACGGGCAACAGCAGTCCGCGACCCCCGCGCGGGACGCGCAGCTGCTCGAGCGCACCGTGTTCGAGGTCAAGCGGGTGATCGTCGGGCAGGACCGGCTCGTCGAGCGGCTCCTGGTGGGCCTGCTGGCCAAGGGGCACCTGCTCCTGGAGGGTGTGCCGGGCGTGGCCAAGACCCTCGCGGTGGAGACCCTCGCCCGCGTCGTCGGCGGCTCGTTCTCCCGCGTCCAGTTCACACCCGACCTGGTGCCGGCCGACATCCTCGGCACCCGCATCTACCGGCAGGGCAGCGAGAAGTTCGACGTCGAGCTCGGCCCGGTCGTCGCGAACTTCGTCCTCGCCGACGAGATCAACCGCGCGCCGGCCAAGGTGCAGTCCGCGATGCTCGAGGTGATGGCCGAACGGCACGTCTCCATCGGCGGCAAGACCTTCCCGATGCCCGACCCGTTCCTGGTGCTCGCGACCCAGAACCCGATCGAGAACGAGGGCGTCTACCCGCTGCCGGAGGCGCAGCGCGACCGGTTCCTCTTCAAGATCATCGTCGACTACCCCTCTGCCGAGGAGGAGCGCGAGATCATCTACCGGATGGGCGTCACGCCGCCGGAGCCGCACGAGGTCCTCAGCCCGGCCGAGCTGGTCCGGCTGCAGGACGCTGCCGCGAAGGTGTTCGTGCACCACTCGCTCGTCGACTACGTGGTGCGCCTGGTACTGGCCACCCGCACCCCGGCCGAGCACGGTCTCACCGACGTCGCGGGCTGGGTGTCCTACGGCGCCTCGCCGCGCGCCAGCCTCGGCATCATCGCCGCCGCCCGCGCGCTCGCGCTCGTCCGCGGCCGCGATTACGTGCTGCCCCAGGACGTCGTCGATGTCGTGCCGGACGTGCTGCGCCACCGGCTCGTGCTGTCCTACGACGCGCTCGCCGACGCCGTGCCCCTGGACCACATCATCACCCGCGTGCTGCAGACCGTGCCGCTGCCGCAGGTCTCCGCCCGGCCACAGGGCGGCCCGGCCCAGCCGCTGCCGAACGGGACCCCGGGGCGGTAGTGGCCAGGGGAAACACCGGCGACGGCAGCGCCCGGCCCGCGTGGGCGCCGCCCGTGCTCCGCGGTGAACGGCTCGACGCCGGCCTGCGCATGCTCGAACTCGAGGTGCGCCGCCGGCTCGACGGCCTGCTGCAGGGCAACCACCTCGGCCTCGTGCCCGGCCCCGGATCCGAGCCGGGCGAGGCGCGGCCCTACCAGCCGGGCGACGACGTGCGCCGCATGGACTGGGCCGTCACCGCCCGCACCACCGAGCCGCACATCCGCGAGACGGTCGCCGACCGCGAGCTGGAGACCTGGGTCGCCGCCGACCTGTCCGCGAGCCTCGACTTCGGCACCGCACTGTCCGAGAAGCGTGACCTGGTGGTGTGCGCGGTCGCCGCGATCGCGCACCTGACCGGCGGCGGTGGCAACCGGCTCGGCGCGGTCTTCTCCAACGGGGACCAGACCGAACGCGTCCCGGCCCGCGGTGGCCGCGCGCACGCCCGCAATCTGCTGCGCAAGATCGCCGAGATGCCACGCGCGGCCGAGGGTACCCGAGGCGACCTCGCCGCCATGGTCGAGCAGCTGCGCCGCCCGCCGCGCCGCCGCGGCCTCGTCGTCGTGGTGTCCGACTTCCTCGGCGGCACCGGATGGCAGCGCCCGCTGCGCGCGTTGTCCGCGCGGCACGACCTCATCGGCATCGAGGTGATCGACCCCCGCGACGTCGACCTGCCGGAGGTGGGCACGGTCGTGCTGGCCGATCCGGAGACCGGCAAACAACGCGAGGTGCGGGCCTCGGCGTTGCTGCGGCGCGAGTTCGCCGCCGCCGCGAAGGCCCACCGCGACCAGGTGGCGCGGGCGCTGCGGCAGGCCGGGGCGGCGCACCTGGTGCTGCGCACGGACTCCGACTGGATCGCCGACACCGTGCGGTTCGTGGTGGCGCGCAAGCGGCGGTGGAGCGGAGGCGTCGCATGAGCCTCTCCGGTTTCAGCGCGCCCTGGTGGTTCCTGCTGCTGTTCGTGGTCGCCGCGGTCGCGGTCGGCTACGTGCTGGCGCAGCGCGCCCGTCGGCGCCGCACCATGCGGTTCACCAACCTGGAACTGCTCGACCGCATTGCGCCCCGCTCGCAGGGCTGGCCGCGGCACGTGCCTGCCGCGCTGATCATCGTGTCACTGCTGCTGCTGACCGTCGGGCTGGCCGGGCCCACCGCGGAGCAGAAGGTGCCGCGCAACCGCGCCACCGTCATGCTGGTGGTGGACGTGTCGCTGTCCATGGACGCCACCGACGTCAAGCCCTCCCGGATCAAGGCGGCCCAGGACGCGGCGACCCAGTTCGCGCAGGGCCTCACGCCCGGCATCAACCTGGGCCTGGTGTCGTTCGCGGGCACCGCGACCGTCCTGGTGGCGCCGACGACCCAGCGGCAGAGCGTGGTCAGCGCGATCGACAACCTCAAGCTGGCCCAGTCGACCGCGACCGGTGAAGGCATCTACGCGGCGCTGCAGTCGATCCAGGGTTTCTCGGCGGTGGTCGGCGGCGCCGACGGGCCGCCGCCGGCGCGGATCGTGCTGATGAGCGACGGCAAGCAGACCGTGCCCGACGACCTGTACGCGCCGCGCGGCGCGTTCACCGCCGCGCAGGAGGCGCGCAAACAGCAGGTGCCGATCTCCACGATCTCCTTCGGCACCAGCCACGGCACCGTCGAGATCGACGGCCGCGAGGTGCCCGTGGACGTCGACGACGGCTCGCTGCAGGAGGTCGCCCGCCTCTCCGACGGGCAGTTCTACCAGGCCGGCTCTGCCGAGCAGCTCAAGGAGGTCTACGCCGACCTCGGCGAGCAGATCGGCTACGAGATGAAGGAAGCCGACGCCAGCAGGCCGTGGGTCCTGCTCGGCACGCTGGCCCTCGTCGCCGCCGCCGGTACGTCGCTGTTCGTGGGGCAGCGCCTGCCGTAGGTTTGTTGTGCGCTGAGGTTGGTGCCGCGGAAGCGTTCGGCCTTGTCGTTGGTTCGGGGTCGCCAGGGGCGGGTGAAGCCGGGTTCGGCGAACCAGGCGCGTGGCGCCAGGCGGGGTCGTCGAAGCGGCAGGTTTGTCAGCTCGTCACCAAGGTCCCCGGACAGCGCACCTGGATCCGCCGAAACGCGGGCTGCCCGGGGCGCGCGCCGATACAGTGCTCGATCATGACCGCACTGCACGAGGCGTCCGCCGGAACACCGGGCGACACGGCGGGCGCCCCGCCGGACCCGCTGGTCGCGGAACTGCGCGACCGCCTGCCGGACCTCGTCGACGAAGCGCTGGCCGACCCCTCCGTCGAAACCGAGTTCGGCCGTCGCGTGGCGGAGGCCGACCGGGCGGGCGTGCGGGCGCACGTGCGGTCGGCGGTGCTGCGCGGCAGCCAGGGCATCCTGCGGCACACCAACCCGGAGATCGCGGGGCTGCGGCTGGCCCGGCAAGCGCTGGCCGACCACGAGCAACGCGACGCCACGCCGGCCGTCCGAACGCCGTCGGCCCGGGACCGGAAGGGCCACGCGCTGACCGGCGCCGCGATGTGGCCGGGCCTGGTGTTCCCGCTCGCGATCTGGCAGCTCGGCCAGACGTCGCTGAGCGGCGGCGCGCGGTTCTGGATTCTCGTCGCCGGGGCGGTGGTGGGCGGGTTCGCGCTGCGGTGGGCCCACCGGCTGATCGCCCGGGCCGGCACGAGGTTCACCGGCAAGCCCGCCCGGGCCGGCGCCGGCTGGCCGGTGACGACCGCCATCGCGACGACGTTCCTGCTGGTGCTGTGGCGGTTGTGGCCGTCGTCGAAGGCGACGATGGGGCCGTTCTGGGCCACTGTGGTGTGGGTGCTGGCCGGGCTGGCCGCCGGGTTCGTGTTACTGACGGCGTGCCTGGCGACCTTCAGCCCCGAGAAGGACGAGGAGCCCGGACGCCGCATCCCGCCGCCGGTCGTCGCGCGGACCACGCTCGCCGCCGCGGTGGCCGCGGTGGCGGCCTACCTGCTGTTGTCGCACGTGATCCCGTTGCCGTGGCCGGACTGGCAGGTGTGGTCGCTCGCCGACGGCGTCACCCTGCTGGTCCTCGTGCTGGGCGGCCCGCTGTCGCTGAGCCCCGGGCTGGTGCCCGCCCGGCTGTCGCAGGACCCGGAGCGGCGCGGCAGCGCGAAGTGGACCGCCACCCGGGACGCGTTGCGGGTCCGCGCCGTCCAGGCCGAGCGGGACTGGCGGTCCGCGGCGATGCGCGCGGTGCTCCCGGCGGTCACGCGGCACCTGAACGAGGCGGTGAACCCGTCGTTCAGCACCGTGCTGCCGGAGCTCAACCGCGCCGGGCTCGGCCTGATGCGCGCGGGCGACCGCATCGTCGACACCGCCGCGTTCACCCGGCTGCGCCGGCTCACCAGCGGGATCAGCGGCGGGGCCATCGGCGTGGCCGGGCCGCGCGGCGCGGGCAAGTCCACCCTGCTCGAGGCCTACCAGGCGGGCCGGTTCCTCGAGGCGGGCAGGCAGCACATCGTGGTCCTGGAAAGCGTCCCGGTGCGCTACGACGCCCGCGAGTTCGTCCTCCACCTCTTCGCGCGCACCTGCGCCGAGGTGCTCGGGTTCTGCGCCGCGCGGATCAAGGACCGGCCCCCGCGATGGACCGAGCGGCTCGCGCTGCTGCGGCCCGCCGCGCCGTTGCTGGCCGCCGTCGTCCTGTGGGTCGTGGTCGGGTTCGTCGGCGCGGCCGCGGTCAGCGGGCCGCGCCAGGACTTCGGCAGCTGGCTGTCGGCCATGTGGTGGCCGCTCGTCGTCGTGCTGGCCGGGGCGACCGTGCTGTACCTGGCGCGGCGTCGCCGGTTCGCGCCGGGGCCCGCGCCCGCCCTCACCCGCAGGCCGCGGGACCTGCCCGGACTGCGGGACCTGGCCAGGGAAACCCTGGACGGCATCGAATTCCAGCAGAAGCACACCTCGGGGTGGTCGGGCAAGGTCGGCCTGCTGTTCGGGGCGGAGACCGGGCTCAGCGACTCCCGCGAGCTGACGCGCCAGCCACGCAGCTACCCGCAGATCGTGCACGAGTTCGGCGAGTTCCTCCGCACCACGATCGACTGCGTCTCCCGCCTGCCGGACATCGCCACGCCCTCGGTGGTGATCGTGCTCGACGAGCTGGACAAGATCCTCTCGCCGGAGGAGGCGCAGGACTTCGTCAACGAGGTCAAGGCCCTGTTCAACCTGGACGTGCCCGGCTTCCTGTTCCTGGTGTCGGTGTCGGAGGACGCGCTCGCGTCGTTCGAACGGCGCGGGCTGCCGGTGCGGGACGCGTTCGACAGCGCCTTCGACATGATCTTCCGGCTGGACCACCTGCGCCTGCCGGACGCCAGTGCCGTGCTCGGCGCCCGCGTGCTGGGCCTGCCCGAGCCGTTCGTCTGTCTCTGCCACTGCCTGGCCGGCGGGTTGCCGCGGGAGCTGATCCGCGTCGCGCGGCTCGTGACCGCCGAGCCCGGGTCACTCGACGCGGTGTGCCGCCGCGTGGTCGACGAGGACCTGAAGGGCAAGCTCGCCGGGCTGCGCACGGTCGTCGCGCGCGAGGCCTACGACCACGCCCGGGCCAGCGAGCTGGTCCGGCACGTCGAGGCGCACGCCGTTCCGGACGCGCCGGCCCTGCTGACGGCGGCGGCGCGCCCGCCCGTCTCGCCCGGCGACGACGAAGGCCTGCGCCGGGTCCAGCTCGAAACCCTCGGCTACCTCTACTACCTGGGCACGATCCGGGAGGTCTTCGGCGAGGTCTTCGGCGAGGCCGAGCTGGCGCGCGGCCGCGACAGCGAAGGTGACGGCTCCTTCGACACGCTCACCTCGGTGCGCCAGCTGTTCGCGGTGAACGCCCGGCTGGCGTGGCTGACGGTCAGCGCGTTCCGCGAGGCGTGGGGGCTGGACGCGGTGGCGCCCCCGGAGGCCGGATGACGTGTCGTGCCCGGCCCCGCCGGGTATGCGCCTCCCGGAAGCGATCCAGGGGAGGTGTGATGAGGGAACAGGAAATCGTCGCTGCCGTGCGGAAGACCGCGGGCCTCGAAGACGCCGGGCACGCGGCCGACGCCACCCGCGCCACCCTGACCGTGCTGGGGCAGCGGCTCGCCGGCGGTGAGCCTGGTGACCTGGCCGGACAGCTGCCCGCCGGCATCAAGGAGGCGCTGTCCGCCACCGGCGAAGGCGCGTCCTTCGGCGTCGAGGAGTTCTACCGGCGCGTCATGGACGGCGAAGGCCACGGCTGCACGCAGGACGGCGCCCGCGAGCCGCCCGGGCGGTCGTCGCCGCGCTGAAGGCGGGCGTGCGCAAGGGCGAGTTCGACGACCTGGTCCAGCAGCTGCCCGGCGACTACCGCGACGACCTGCTGTCCACGGCGCCGGTGAACGAGCACCGCTAGACGCCGCCGGGGAAACCCTGCTGCCGCCAGGCCTCGAACACCGCGATGGCGGCCGTGTTGGCCAGGTTGAGGGAGCGGACCCCCGGCTTCATCGGCACGCGCACGCGGTCGGTGACCTGCGGGGCGTCCTGCACGGCGGCGGGCAGCCCGGACGATTCGGGCCCGAACAGCAGCACGTCGCCCGGCTGGTACGCCACCTCGGTGTACCACCGGGCGGCGCCGGCGCTGAACGCGTACACGTTCGCCGGCAGCAACGCCTTCCACGCGCTGTCCAGGTCCGCGTGCACGTGCACGTCGGCCAGGTCGTGGTAGTCCAGCCCGGCGCGGCGCAGGTGCTTGTCCTCGAACTGGAAGCCCAGCGGCTCGACGAGGTGCAGCTGGCAGCCCGAATTGGCCGCGAGCCGGATCGCGTTGCCCGTGTTGGGCGGTATCTCCGGCTGGTAGAAGAGAATCCGGAACATTCGAGTTGATCGTTTCCGTTCACCTGTGGTTCGCCCGTCCGGACGCTGGCGGTCATGTCGGGCCGTGAGCATCCTGGTGCTCCCATCCCACCACAGGAGGACCTCACATGGTCGTGCGCCCGAACCACCTGTCCCGCCGCCGGTTCCTCGGCTTCAGCGGGGCGGGCGCCGCGGCGGTGCTGCTCGGCACCGGCGCGTGGACGGCGGCGAATGCCTACGCCAGCCCCGTCAAGGGGACCAACCCGTTCACGCTCGGCGTCGCCTCCGGCGACCCGGCCCCCGACGGAGTCGTGCTGTGGACGCGGCTCGCCCCGGAGCCGTTCGCCGCCGACGGCGCGGGCGGCATGCCCGCGGTCCCGGTGCGGGTCGAGTACGAGGTGGCCCAGGACGAGCGGTTCCGCGCCGTGGTGCGGCGGGGCAGCGCGATCGCCACCCCCGAGCTGGGCCACTCGGTGCACCCGGAGATCTCCGGCCTGGCGCCCGACCACGAGTACTTCTACCGCTTCCGCGTCGGCGGCGAGATCTCGATGGTCGGCCGCACCCGCACCGCCCCGGCGCTGTGGTCGTCGCCGCGGGAGCTGAACTTCGCGTTCGCCTCGTGCCAGGCCTGGCAGGACGGTTACTTCACCGCCTACGAGCACATGGCCGCCGAGGACCTGGACTTCGTCGTGCACCTCGGCGACTACCTGTACGAGTCCGGCGTGGGCACCAACAAGCGCGGCGTGACCGTCGAGGACAAGTTCAAGACCGAGACCTTCGACCTCGCCCGCTACCGCCTGCAGTACGCGCTCTACAAGGCGGAGGCGCCGCTGCAGGCCGCGCACGCCCGCTTCCCCTGGATCCACACCATCGACGACCACGAGGTCGAGAACAACTGGGCCGGCGACATCTCGCAGGCCGACACCGAGCCCGACCAGGACCCGGCCGTGTTCCGGCAGCGCCGGGCCCAGGCGTTCCAGGCCAACTACGAGAACCTGCCCTACCGGCACATGCAGATGCCCGCCGGGCCGAACGTGCGGTTGCACCGCCGCCTGTCCTACGGGCAGCTGGCCGAGATCACCATGCTGGACACCCGCCAGTACCGCGACGACCAGCCCTGCGGCGACGGCAACTCGGCCACCTGCACCGAGCGGCTCGACCCGGAGCGCACGCTGCTCGGCCCGCAGCAGCGGGAGTGGCTCATCGACGGGTTCTCGCAGTCGAAGGCGCGCTGGCAGGTGCTGGGCAACCAGGCGCCGATGGGCCAGACCGACCGCGACCCGGGTGCGCCGGTGGACGTGTGGCTGGACCCGTGGGACGGCTACGTCGCCGAGCGCAACAAGGTGCTCGCCGCCGCCCAGGACCGGGACGTGCGCAACCTGGTCGTGATCACCGGCGACCGGCACCAGAACTACGCCTGGGACCTCAAGCGCGACTACGCCGATCCGGGCTCGGCCACCGTCGGTAGCGAGTTCGTCGGCACCTCGATCACCAGCGGCGGCGACGGCGCGGACATGAACACCGACGGCACGAACTTCCTGGCGGCCAACCCGCACATGAAGTTCTTCAACGCCCAGCGGGGCTACGTGCGGGTCAACGTGAACCAGCAGCGCTGGCGCAGCGACTTCCGGGTCGTGCCGTACGTGACGAAGCCGGGCGCGCCGATCAGCACGCGCGCCAGCTACGTCGTGGAGGACCGGCGGGCCGGCGTTCAGGAGGCCTGAGCGTGCCGCCGGGCCAGGACGAACGCCTGCGGGGCCGTTTCGGGGAACGGCCCCGCTTCGTCAGGTGCGCGCTCCAGCCGGGCGCGCACCTCGAACCCGGCCGCGGTGAGCAGGGCCGCCACCTCGTCCACGGGGCGCTGGTGGAAGTCCAGGCTCACCGGGTGCCCGCCGATCTCGTCGCGGTGCACGGGCTTGTCGCCGACGTCGAAGGCCAGCTGCAGCCAGCCGCCGGGCGCGAGGACCCGGCGGAACCCGGCGAGCACCGCGGGCAGGGTGCCCGGCGGGACGTGGATGATCGAGTACCAGGCCACCAGCCCGCCCAGGCTGCCGTCGGGGAGGTCGAGCGCGGTCATCGACCCGACCTCGAAGCGGACGCCCGGGTGGGTGCGCCGGGCCACGGCGACCATCTCGGGGGAGAGGTCGATGCCGAACGCGTCCACGCCGAGGCCCCGCAGGTGCGCCGCGATGCGGCCGGAGCCGCAGCCGACGTCGGCGACCGGCCCGTCCGCCAGTTCGGCGAACGCGGCCAGCACGGCGCGGTCGAGCGGTTTGACCGCCAGCTCGTCACGGATCCACTCGGCGAACTCGCCTGCGATGGCGTCGTAGGCCGCGCGGGTTTCGTTGAGGTAGCGCGGTTCGCTCACGTGTGGGCCAGCAGCTTGGCGCGCACGTCCTCCGGCGGCGCGGCCTTGGCCAGGGTCCGGGCGTCGACGAACACGTAGCGGTTCGTGCCGGTCGCGATCAGGTCGTCGCCGCGGCGTACGGTGAACGCCAGGATCATCGAGGTCGTGCCGAGGTGGGCGATCGCAACCTCGACGACCAGTTCGTCGTCGAACCGGCTTGGTGCGCGGTACCGCAGGTTCGACTCGGCCACCACGCAGTCCACGTGCCGTTCGCGCAGGGCGTCGTAGGAGCCGAAGATCGCCTTGAAGAACTCGAACGAGGCCATGTCGAAGTAGGCCAGGTAGTGGGCGTTGAAGACGATGCCCTGCGGATCGCACTCGTGGAAGCGGACGCGCAGCGGCATGGCCACGACCGGCGGGCGGGACTGGGTCACCGGTGCTCCTTCCTCGCTCAGCCGTGCAACGCGCGGTAGGTCGCCACGGCTCCGGGGTGCAGGGGCACGGTACCGGTTCCGATCAGCGAACGTACATCGAGAAACTGGGTGGCCACGGCCTGCGCGGGCACCAGGTGGGCCGCCCGCTGCACGAGCACGCGGGTGACCGCGGCGGCCACGTCGGCGGGCAGGTCCGGGCGGCAGACGAGCAGGCTCGCCACGCCGATGGTGTCGACCTCGGGGGAGCGGTAGGCGCCCGCGGGCACGCGCACGGCTTCCTGGCCGGGGCCGCGCAACGCCGGGAGGTAGGGGGCCAGCGGCAGCAGGCGGATGCCGATCTCGTTGTCCAAGGTGGACAGAACCGGCAGCGGCACCCCGCCGGAGACGAGCATCGCGTCGATCCGGCCGTGGCGGAGGGCTTCGCCTGCCTCGAGCATCGGCAGGTGCCGGTCGACGATGGCGACCCCGGCCGCGGCGAAGAGCCGGGCACCCAGGACGGCCGCGCCGGAGCGGGGCGCGCTGAGGGAGACGGTGCGCCCGGCGAGATCGGTGACCGAGGTGATGGGGGAGTCGGCGCGGACGGCGAGCTGGAGGTAGTTCTCGTAGACGCGGCCGAGCGCGCACAGCTCGATGCGGCGGCCGAACGGGGCCGTGCCGTCGGTGGCGGCGCCCGCGATGTCGGCGAGGCTGAGGGCGAGCTCGGCCGCGCCGGCGTCGAGCATCTCCAGGTTGGCGACGCTGGCCTCGGTCGGCAGCGCGACGGTGCGCAGGCGGGGGTGGGCGGTATTCAGCTCCGTGGCGAGGAGCTGGCCGAAGGCGAGGTAGAACCCGGCTTCCTCCCCGGTGGCGATGCGCAATCGCCCCGCGGGCCCGCCGGGACGGGCCGGGGCGCCGGCCCCGAGGAGCGCCCCGCCGGCCGCGACGGCGATCCCGGCGCGGAGCAGACTGCGGCGGCTGGTCATGGGGTGGCCCCGCGGGGCGGGCGCTTGCCGGCTAGGCCGGAATCGCGCTGCGGCCAGCCCGCGCTCTTGCTTTCGCGCGCGGCAGTGCCATGACCACCCGCTCCATCACCCGCCGCCTTCCCAGCGGGGGCAAACCATGACCAACCACCACACCCATCTCCGCACCGGTGGCGGGTCGCGGCGGGCAGAGCGCTCACAGGGCACGCACCTCCACACGAGGAAGCAGCACCCGCACCACCAGGCCGTGCGGCTCCGCGGCCCGCAGTTCGATCCGGCCGCCCCGGCCCGCCGTCAAGCGCTCGGCGATCGCCAGGCCCAGGCCCGTTCCGGGCAGGTTCCGGTGCCGTTCAGCGCGCCAGAAACGCGTCTGCGCCTGCGCCAGTTCGTCCGCGGACAGCCCGGGCCCGGCATCCGCCACCGACACGACCACCCACGCGCCCTCGGCCCCGCATGAAACCTGGACCTCCGTGCCCGGCGCGTACTTCAGCGCGTTGTCCAGCAGGACGTCCAGCACCTGCGCCAGCTCGGCCTCCGTCGCCGCCGCCTGGGCCGCCTCCCCGGCGAAGCGCAACGTCACCCCGGCCCGTTCCGCGGCGGGTTGCCACAGGTGCACCTGAGCCTCCGCCACGGCCGCCGCGTCACAGGAGGCGCCCTCGCCGGACACGGCCAGCTCGCCGGCCCGGTGCTCGGCCGTCGCCAGGGTCAGGAGGTCGTCCAGCAGGGCTTCCAGGCGGTCCAGCTCCCCGACCGCGCCCTCGTACGTGCGCGCGGCAGACGCGGGCAGCGACGAGCCGAGTGCGTCGACCCGCAACCGCAGCGCCGTCATCGGGTTGCGCATCTGGTGCGAGGTGTCCGCGACCAGCCGCCGCTGCTGGTCCAGCGCCGCCGTGACCGTGTCCGACATTCGGTTGAACCCGGCGGTCAGCTGCCGCAGCTCGGGCGGCCCGGCCAGGTCCGCGTGCACCGGCCGCAGCCCCGCGGTCAGGTCGCCCACCGCGCGGTCCAGACGCCGCATCGGGCCCAGCACCCACCGCGTCGCCCCGAGCGCGAGCCCGGCGCCGGCCAGCGTCACCAGCGCCGCCCCGGCCAGCACCGCGAACCAGCTGCGCCGCACGTCGTCGGCGGCCGCCGCCACCGACGCCCGCAGCACCACCGCGCCGGAGACCTTCGTGCCCGTGCCGGCGGGGCGCGCCAGGAGCACCGGCATGCGCGACCACGGCCGCACGGTCGCCGCCGGCTGGCTCGGCTGGTTCCGCAACGCCGCGTCGATCAGCTGCGCGACCGCCGGATCCGACGCGCTCAGGCCACCGGTCTCGGCGACCGGCGCGCGCCGGGTGGTGACCACCACGATCCCCTCGCCGTACAGCTCGGTGTACCGCGTCACCTCGGCCCGCAACGCCGACGCGTCACCCGCGGCGACCGCCTGGTCGGCCAGCGCCGCGAACCGGTCCAGGTCGGCGGTCCTGGCGAGAAGCAGCTGCTGGGTGCGCTCGGTGGCGGTCACGGTCAGCAGCGGCAGCGCGAACCCCGCGGTCGCGAGCACGACGAAGGCCAGCAGCACGGCCAGTACCCGGGTGCGCACCTACGCGCCCAGCCGGTAGCCGAACCCGCGGATCGTGGTCAGCAGCTCCGGCCGCCGCAGCTTCGCCCGCAACTGCGTCAGGTGCACGTCCAGCGACCGCGACACCGCCACGTACGCGTCGCCCCACACCTCGTCCATCAGCTGCTGCCTGCTCACCGCGGTGCCCGCCCGCCGCGCCAGCGCCGCCAGCACGGCGAACTCCTTCGCGGTCAGCTCGACCTCCGCGCCGCCCACCACGACCCGTCGCGCGCCGAGGTTCACCTCGATGTCGCCCACGACCACCACCTGCGGTTCCGGCCGGGCGGCCGCGGCCCGCCGGGTCACCGCCTCGATCCGGGCCAGCAGCTCGCTCAGCCGCACCGGCTTGACCAGGTAGTCGTCCGCCCCGAGCCGCAACCCGCGCACCACCGACCGTTCGTCGCCGCGCGCGGTGAGCACGATGACCGGCAGTGTGCTCACCGCCCGCAGCTTGCGCAGCACTTCCAGGCCGTCCAGGTCGGGCAGGCCGAGGTCGAGCAGGGCCAGGTCGGCGTCGCGGTGGGCGAGCAACGCGTCCTCGCCGCGCCGCACCCGGGTGGTCTGGTGGCCGTGCGCGCCGAGCGAGTCGACGAGGGCGCCGGCGACACCGTCGTCGTCCTCGACCAGCAGCACGCGCACGGCCTTGAATGTAGCCGCGCCGCGCAGCGGCACCGTTGAGGGTGGGGGTGGGGAAGCGGCTGGCCTAGGACCGGTCCATCGCCGAGTCCTTGCTGGTGTCCCGCATCCGCACGTAGATGACCAGCGAGACGAACACGACGGCCGTGACGTACCAGAAGAACAGCGACTCGTGCCCGGCCTGCTTGAACCACAGCGCGATGTACTCGGCGGTGCCGCCGAACACGGCGACCGCGACCGAGTAGGGCAGCCCGACGCCCAGGGCGCGGATGTTGGTCGGGAACAGCTCCGCCTTCACCACCGCGCTGATCGAGGTGTAGAGAGCGCTGATCGCCAGCGGCACCACCATCAGCACGAACGCGAACACTGGGTTCTTCGTGTGCGACAGCAGCGTCAGCGACGGCACGGTAACCAGCGCGCCCAGCACCCCGAACCCGATCAGCAGCGGCCTGCGGCCCACCCGGTCGGACAGTGCGCCGTAGAGCGGCTGCAGCAGCACGAACACCACCAGCGCTAGGAAGTTGATCCACGCCGCGTTCGGCTTGCTGATGCCGCTGGTGTTGACCATGAACTTCTGCAGGTAGGTCGTGTACGTGTAGAAGAACAGCGTCCCGCCCATGGTCAGGCCGACCACGAGGGCGACCTCCTTGGGGTGCTTGGCGAGCGCCTTCAGCGTGCCGTGCGCGGCGCGGTCGCGGTCGGCCTTGGCGGCCTCGAAGTCGGCCGACTCGTCCATGCCGCGGCGCAGCCAGAACACGATGAGCGCGCCGACCGCGCCGATGCCGAACGCGATCCGCCAGCCCCAGCTGTCCAGCTGCTCGGTGGTCAGCACCTGCTGCAGCAGGATCTGCACCGCGAGCGCGACCAGCTGGCCCGCGATCAGCGTGACGTACTGGTAGCTGGAGTAGTAGCCGCGCTTGCCGCGCGTGGCGACCTCCGACATGTAGGTCGCTGACGTGGAGTACTCGCCGCCGACCGAGATGCCCTGCAGCAGCCGCGCCAGCACGAGCAGCAGCGGCGCGGCGATGCCGATCGAGGAGTAGCCGGGCGTCAGCGCGATCAGCAGCGAGCCCGCGGCCATCAAGCTGACCGACAGCGTCAGCGCCGCACGCCGCCCGAACCGGTCGGCGTAGCGGCCGAGCAGCCAGCCGCCGAGCGGCCGCATCAGGAACCCGACCGCGAACACGCCCGCGGTGTTGAGCAGCTGCGCGGTCGAGTCGCCCTTCGGGAAGAAGGTGGCGGCGAAGTACACGCTGAACGCGGTGTAGGCGTACCAGTCGTACCACTCGATCAGGTTGCCGACCGAGCCGCGGAGGATGTTGCTCACCACGCGGCGCCCCGCGCGCCGGTCCGCCCCGGCGTCGATGCCAGTCGTCATCAGGAACTCCCTTGTCTCATGACCGCGGACCACGTTCGGTGGCGGAGGCCGTCCCGGACAAGGGAGTGCGCGCAGACCTAACAGTCCCTTAAGCCGGCACGCCTCGTGACCGGACTCACCGGGTTACTTCCAGGTAGTGGGCCGGGCGGTGCTGCCCCGCCTCCGGGCCGCCGGATAACCTCACCGGGCAACTGAGGGAAATCGAACGAGGAGTGTCACGTGGGACGGTCCGTACTGGTCACCGGCGGCAACCGCGGCATCGGCCTGGCCATCGCCCGGGGCCTCGCCGAGGCCGGGCACCAGGTGGCGGTGACGCACCGCGGGTCCGGCGCGCCGGAGGGCCTGTTCGGCGTGCAGGCCGACGTCACCGACAGCGAGCAGATCGACGCGGCGTTCAAGCAGGTCGAGGAGCACCAGGGCCCGGTCGAGGTGGTCGTGTCCAACGCCGGCATCACTGACGACACGCTGCTGATGCGGATGAGCGAGGACCAGTTCGCCCGGGTCGTCGACGCCAACCTCACCGGCGCCTACCGGGTCGCGAAGCGGGCCTCGCGCGGCATGCTGCGCGGCAAGTGGGGCCGGTTCATCTTCATCTCGTCCGTGGTGGGCCTCTCCGGCGGCGCCGGGCAGGTCAACTACGCCGCGAGCAAGGCGGGCCTGGTCGGCATGGCGCGGTCACTGGCCCGCGAGCTGGGCTCGCGCAACATCACCGCGAACGTGGTGGCGCCCGGGTTCATCGTCACCGACATGACGAACGCGCTGACCGACGACCAGCGCAACGCGGCGCTGAACCAGATCCCGGCGGGGCGCTACGGCGACACCGCCGACATCGCCGCCGCGGTGCGCTTCCTGGCCTCCGACGAGGCGGGCTACATCAACGGCGCCGTGCTGCCGGTCGACGGCGGCCTCGGCATGGGCCACTGACCCTCTTCTCCCGAACCGACACCGAAAGGACTGGCGTGGCCGGACTTCTGGAAGGTAAGCGACTGCTGATCACCGGCGTGATCACCGACGGCTCGATCGCGTTCCACGCGGCGAAGGCCGCGCAGGAGCAGGGCGCGAAGGTCGTGCTCACCGGTTTCGGCCGGCTTTCGCTGGTGGAGCGCATCGCCAAGCGCCTGCCGGAGGAGGCGCCGGTGATCGAGCTGGACGTGCAGAACACCGAGCACCTGGACACGCTGGCCGACCGCGTGCGGGAGCACGTCGACGGCCTGGACGGGGTGCTGCACTCGATCGGCTTCGCGCCGCAGTCCTGCCTCGGCGCGCCGTTCCTGGACGCCCCGAAGGAGGACGTCTCGGTCGCGGTCGAGGTCTCGGCGTACTCGTTCATGTCGCTGACCAAGGCGCTGCTGCCGTTGCTGTCGCGGGGCTCCTCGGTGGTCGGCATGGACTTCGACGCGCGCGTGGCGTGGCCCGCCTACAACTGGATGGGCGTGGCGAAGGCGGCGCTGGAGTCGGTCAACCGGTACCTGGCGCGTGACCTCGGCCCGCAGGGCATCCGGGTGAACCTCGTCGCGGCGGGCCCGGTCAAGACCATGGCCGCCAAGTCCATCCCTGGCTTCGGCGAGCTGGAGGGCGGCTGGGGCGACCGTGCCCCGCTGGGCTGGGACGCCGAGGACCCGACGCCGGTCGCGAAGACCATCTGCGCCGTGCTGTCGGACTGGCTGCCCGCCACGACGGGTTCGATGATCTGGGCCGACGGCGGGGTGCACGCGCTCGGACTCTGACCCCTGAGCGGGCGTGGGGGCGGCCACAGCGGCAGAATCGTCTACCGTGAGTTACGACGCGCTGCTGTGGCTGTCCTTCGGCGGTCCGGAGGGACCGGACGACGTCATGCCGTTCCTGGAGAACGTGACGCGGGGCCGGGGGGTGCCGCGCGAACGCCTCCTCGAGGTCGCCGAGCACTACCAGCACTTCGGTGGCGTGTCGCCGATCAACCGGCTCAACCGCGAGGCGATCACCGCGGTGGAGAAGGAGCTGGCGGCGCAGGGCGTCGACCTGCCGGTGTACTTCGGCAACCGCAACTGGGAACCGATGGTGGAGGACACCGTCGCCCGGATGAAGGCCGACGGGGTGCGCCGCGCGCTGGTGTTCCCGACCAGCGCCTACGGCGGCTACTCGGCGTGCCGCCAGTACGACGAGGACATCGAGCGGGCGCGCGCCGCGGTCGGTGACGGCGCGCCGGAACTGGTGAAGCTGAGGCACTTCTTCGACCACCCGCTGTTCGTCGGCGCCTTCGCCGACGCGGTGCGCGCCGGGCTGGAGCAGGTGCCCGGCGCGCGGGTCGTGTTCACCGCGCACTCGGTGCCGGAGAGCGCGGACAAGGCCGCCGGGCCGCCGGAGGAGGGCGGGCGGCGCTACTCGCGGCAGGTCCACGAGGCCGCGCGCCTGGTGGCCGCGCAGGCCGGGGTCGCCGAGTACGACGTGGTGTGGCAGTCGCGGTCCGGGCCGCCGCAGGTGCCGTGGCTGGAGCCGGACATCGTCGACCACATCGACGCGCTGCACGCCGCCGGTGTCCAGGGGGTCGTGGTCTGCCCGGTCGGGTTCGTCTCCGACCACCTCGAAGTGATCTGGGACCTGGACAACGAGGCCGCCGAGCGCGCCGCGGAGCACGGCATGGGCTTCGCCCGCGCGGCGACGCCGAACGGCGACCCGCGGTTCGCGGAGCTGGTGGTGGAGCTGGTGCGCGAGCACCTGACCGACGGGCCGGTGCGGACGCTGTCGGAGTTCCCGCTCGCCGGGTGCACCGTGAACGGCGCGCCGTGCGCGGTGGGGTGCTGCGAGCCGGTGAAGCGCCCGGCCCGCTGAGCGTCAGCCCGCGGCCACCTCGTCGAGGACTTCGCGTGCCCGGTCCAGCGCGGTGTGCCAGCCGCCCGGATCGGGCCGTGGGAAGACGTACTCCAGCTCGACGTCGCCGAAGGTGCGCGTGAGGTAGCGCTCGTCCCAGCGCGCGGGCTGCCAGTAGGCCTCGATGCGGGTCACGTCGCCAGCCTCGACGCCGTGGTCCGCCGAGACCCGCTCCCACACCTGGCGGAAGGCGTCGACGGCCTGCGCGGGCGCGGACTCCGCGAACACCGCGCCGCCGCCGGTGGTGAACGAGATGAGGTTGCGGGCCGGGTCCACGTAGTCCATGAGGTTCCCCCTGCGGTCCGGGCTGGAGACGCGGTGATCAAATCATGGACCGCTCCGGCGCGCCCGTCGGACCGGGGCTTGGTGAGCGAAGCGGCGGGGCGCTGACCAACGGCACCCGGACGGGGACGAAGGACACTGGCCGGGCGGCCGGGGCGTCGCGCATGCTCGGCCCAGCCGGCCGGGAGGAACTGTTGTGTGGGTGTGCGTGGTGCTGGCGGTGCTGGCCGCGGCGGCCAACGCCGCCGGGTCGGTCCTGCAGCGGCACGCCGCCCGGAACGAGCCCGCGGGCGGGCGCCTGACCATCGGCCTGTTGTGGGACCTGGCGAAACAGCCGGCGTGGGGGTTCGGCGTCACCTCGATGGTGGCCGGGTCCGTGCTCCAGGCACTGGCGCTGGCGGCCGGCCCGATCGTGCTCGTCCAGCCGATCCTGATCGGCGAGCTGGCGTTCGTCCTGGTCCTGACCGCAGTCTTCCGGCGCCATCGCCTCGGTTTCGGCGAGTGGCTGCCCGTCGCGGGCGTGGGCTGCGGTGTCGCGGTCCTGCTCACCGCCCTGCGGCCGACGGGCGGTGATCCGCTCACGGTGTCCGCCGCCGGCTGGGTGGTGGGGTGCCTGGCGACCACCACGTTGGTCGCCGTCGTGGTGCACCGCGGGGCCACCGTGGCCGCTGGTGGCCGCCGCGCGCTGCTGCTCGGCAGCGCGGCCGGGGCGTGGTTCGGGTTCGCCGCTGTCCTGGTGTCGGCGGTCATGGCCGCGGCGCGTGACCCGTCCGTTACCGTGCTGTCGACCTGGCAGTTCTACCCGGCGGTGGTGGCGGCGCCACTGGGGTTCTTCCTGCTGCAGAACACCTTGCGCGCGGGGAGCCTGACCGCGTCGCAGCCGGGTCTGACCCTGGTCAACCCGCTCGTGGCGCTGCTGTGGGGCGTGACCGTGTTCGGGGAGAACGTGCGCGGCGGCGCCTGGGTGTTCCTCGAGCTGGCCGCGGGCGCGGTGGTCGTGGCCGGCACGATCGGCCTGGCCCGTTTACCGCTGCTCGCCGTGCACGAGAGGGCCGGAAGTCCCTCCTCCTGACGACCATGGCCCGCTGTGCGGCCGGACGCGGCTCCCTAGCGTCGGACACATGCGAGCACACGACATCATGAGCCGGCCCGTCACCACCGTGACGCCGCGGACCTCGGTGAAGGAGGCGGCGCGGATCCTGTCGTCCCACGGGTTCACCGCCCTGCCGGTCGTGGACGACGACGAACGGCTGATCGGCATCGTCACCGAGGCCGACCTGGTCGCAGGCCGGCTGCCACGGGACCCGCGGACCCGCGAGGAGCGGACGGACCGCGCGCTGGGCGCCACCGTGGGCGAGGTGATGACCAGCCCGGCCACCGCGATGTCCCCTGGCACCGACCTGGCCACGCTCAGCCGCGCCCTGCTGGACGCCCGGATCCGCGCCATGCCCATCGCCGAGGGCGCCCAGGTCGTCGGCATCGTCACGCGTGGCGACATCGTGCGGGTCTTCGCCCGCAGCGACAGCGAGATCGCCGGCGACGTGCGCAGGCACCTGAGCATCTACGGCGGCCCCGGCCGCTGGCACGTGGAGGTGCGCGACGGCGTCGTGCACATCGCCGACGAGTTAGACGACGAAACCGACCGCCACGTGGCGACCGTGCTGGCCGAGGCTGTGCCCGGTGTCGTCAGCGCCCGCGCGGTGGCCGCGCACCGGGGAGGGATCTGATGCACGGCAACGCGGTCGTCGTGGGCGTGGACGGCTCCGAGGAGGCCACGCGTGCCCTGCGCTGGGCCGCGCAGGCGGCCCGGCAGCGCCAGGAATCCCTGCACATCGTCCACGGTTTCGCGCCGATCACCGGCTTCGACGGCGCCGGGCTCGCGGTCCTGCAGCAGGCCCACGACGAGCTGGTCAAGACGGCTGACGACCTGGTCGCCGACGCCGTCCGGACCGCCCGCGAGGCGGGCGGCCCGGACCTGACGATCACCACCGACCGGCCGACCGAGGCCGGAGCGCCGGCCCTGATCGAAGCCTCCCGCGCCGCCAGGACCGTCGTCCTCGGCTGTTCCGGGACCGGGGGGTTCACCGGGATGCTGGTCGGCTCGACGACCGTCGAGGTAGCCGCGCACGCGTGGTGCCCCGTGGTGGTCGTCCGCGGGCGCGAGAACGCGGACGGCCCGGTGGTCGTCGGCGTCGACGGCAGCCCGGTCGGCGAGCGCGCGCTCGCGGCCGCGTTCGAGGAGGCGTCCTGGCGAGGCGCCGGGCTGGTGGCGGTGCACGTGTGGTCCGATGTGGACTCCGGCGGCCACCCGTCGATGGTGCCGGTCGCGCTGGACTGGGAGGAGATCGCCGCCGACGAGCGGCGGCTGCTGGCCGAGCGTCTCGCCGGGTGGCAGGAGAAGTACCCGGACGTGGTCGTGGAGCGGGTCGTCGCGCGGGACCGGCCGCGGCACCAGCTGCTGAGCTGGAGCGCGCAGGCCCAGCTGGTCGTCGTGGGCAGCCGCGGCCGGGGCGGGTTCAGCGGCCTGCTGCTGGGCTCGACCAGCCAGGCGCTGATCCACCACGCGCAGTGCCCGGTGATGGTCGTCCGCCCGCAGGCCGGCTCATGAGCACCGCCGAGGCGCCGGCGCGCACCGCACTGACCGGCCGGGAACTGTCCCAGGTGGACTGCCAGTGGCGCGCCGCGAACTACCTCGCGGCTGGCCAGATCTACCTGATGGACAACCCGCTGCTGCGCGAGCCGCTGGTGCCGGGGCACGTCAAGCCGCGGCTGCTCGGCCACTGGGGCACCTCGCCCGGCCTGACCTTCGTCTACGCCCACCTCAACCGGGCCATCGTGGCGCACGACCTGGACGCGATCTTCGTTACCGGGCCGGGCCACGGCGGGCCTGCGCTGCTGGCGCACACCTGGCTGGAGGGCAGCTACCCCGAGCTGACGCCGGACGTCACGCGGGACGCGGTGGGCATGCGGACGCTGTTCCGCGAGTTCTCGTTCCCCGGCGGGGTGCCCAGCCACGTCGCCCCGGTGGTGCCCGGCTCGATCCACGAGGGCGGCGAACTGGGCTACTCGCTGGCGCACGCGTTCGGCGCCGCGTTCGACAACCCGGACCTGCTGGTCGCGTGCGTGATCGGCGACGGCGAGGCCGAGACGGGGCCACTGGCCGCGAGCTGGCACGCCAACAAGTTCCTCGACCCGGTGCACGACGGCGCGGTGCTGCCGGTCCTGCACCTCAACGGCTACAAGATCGCCAACCCGACGGTCCTGTCCCGGATCCCGCGCGAGGAGCTGGACGAACTGCTGCGGGGTTACGGCTACCGGCCCTACCACGTCGAAGGCTCCGACCCCGAGGCCATGCACCAGGCGATGGCCGCGACGCTCGACGACGTCGTCGCCGGGATCCGGGACATCCAGGCCGCGGCGCGGTCCGGCGCCGCGACGGGGCGGCCGCGGTGGCCGGTGATCCTGCTGCGCAGCCCGAAAGGCTGGACCGGTCCGGCCGAAGTGGACGGTGTGCCGGTCGAAGGCACGTGGCGCGCGCACCAGGTGCCGCTGCCCGCGGTGCGGGAGAACCCGGACCACCTGGTGGCGCTGGAGCGCTGGCTGCGGTCCTACCGGCCGGAGGAGCTGTTCGACGCCGACGGGCGCCCCGCACCGGAGGTGACCGCGCTGATCCCGTCCGGCGGCCGTCGCATGGGCGCCAACCCGCACGCCAACGGCGGCGCGCTGCTGCGGCCGCTCGACCTGCCCGATCCACGTGACCACGCGCCACGGGTCGCCGAACCGGGCACGACCGTGCATGAACCGACCCGCGTGCTGGGCCGCTACCTACGGGAAGTGGCCGAGCGCAGCGCGGGCAGGCGCAACTTCCGGCTGTTCGGCCCGGACGAGACGGCCTCCAACCGGCTCGATGCGGTGTACCAGGCCACCGGCAAGGGCTGGCAGGCGGCGATCGAGCCGGTCGACGAGCACCTGTCCCGCGACGGCCGGGTGCTGGAGGTGCTGTCGGAGCACCTGTGCCAGGGTTGGCTGGAGGGCTACCTGCTCAGTGGGCGGCACGGGCTGTTCTCCTGCTACGAGGCGTTCGTGCACATCGTCGACTCGATGGTCAACCAGCACATCAAGTGGCTGCGCAGCTCGCGGGACATCCCGTGGCGGCGACCGGTGGCCTCACTGAACTACCTGCTCACCTCCCACGTGTGGCGGCAGGACCACAACGGCTTCTCGCACCAGGACCCCGGCTTCATCGACCACGTGGCCAACAAGAGCAGCGAGGTCGTGCGGGTGTACGTGCCGCCGGACACGAACACGCTGCTGACCGTCGCCGACCACTGCCTGCGCAGCCGGGACTACGTCAACGTCATCGTGGCCGGCAAGAACGACAGCCCGGACTGGCTCGACGCCGAGCAGGCGGCGCTGCACTGCGCCCGCGGCGCCGGGATCTGGGAGT
Organism: Amycolatopsis methanolica 239; assembly: GCF_000739085.1. Lineage (NCBI taxonomy): Bacteria > Bacillati > Actinomycetota > Actinomycetes > Pseudonocardiales > Pseudonocardiaceae > Amycolatopsis > Amycolatopsis methanolica. The sequence continues at coordinate 3,164,409 of NZ_CP009110.1, forward strand.
GGGCGGGCACCCACCCCGGCCACGAGCCCGACGTGGTGCTGGCCTGCGCGGGAGACGCCCCGACGCTGGAGGTGCTGGCCGCGGTCACCCTGCTGCGGGAGCACCTGCCGGAGCTGGCGGTGCGGGTGGTGAACGTGGTCGACCTGATGCGGCTGCAACCGGACACCGAACACCCGCACGGCATGACCGACCGCGAGTTCGACGCGTTGTTCACCCGGGACCGGCCGGTGATCTTCGCCTACCACGGCTACCCGTGGCTGATCCACCGGCTGGCCTACCGCCGCGCCAACCACGCGGGGCTGCACGTGCGGGGCTACACGGAGCGCGGCACCACCACGACGCCGTTCGACATGCTGGTGCTCAACGACATGGACCGGTTCCAGCTGGTGATCGACGTGATCGACCGGGTGCCCGGGCTGTTGCGGACGGCGGGCACGACCCGGCAGGCGATGGCCGACGCGCGCGCCCGGCACCGCCGGTGGATCCGCGAGCACGGCGAGGACCTGCCGGAGGTCCGCGAGTGGCGCTGGACCCGGTGAGCGCGATGCGGGTGCTGACCCTCAACCCCGGGTCGTCGTCGCTGAAGGCTGCCCTGCACGACGGCGACCTGGTGGACACGCGCACGTGGCAGGCGGCGGACGCTCGCGCCGACGAGCGGGCCGTGTCCGAGGCGCTGGCGGAGTGGGGGCCGCCCGGCTGCGTGGCGGTCCGGTTCGTGCACGGCGGGTCCCGGCCGGGGCCGGTCGTGCTCGACGACGCGGTGTTGCGCGAACTGGAACGGCTGAGCCCGCTGGCGCCGTTGCACCAGCCGTTGTCGGTCGACGTCGCCCGGGTGGTGCGCGGGCTGCTGCCGGGCACGCCGGTGGTGGGCTGCTTCGACACGTCCTTCCACACCGGACTGCCGGCGGCCGCCGCGCGTTACCCGCTGCCGCGGGCGTGGACGAGCCAGAACCGGTTGCGCCGCTACGGTTTCCACGGGCTGTCGTGCCGTCACGCGCTGCGCCGGGCCGCGGAACTGCTCGGCCGCGCCGAAGACGAGCTGAGGCTGGTGGTCGCGCACATCGGGGCCGGCGTGTCGGTCACCGCGATCCGCGGCGGCGCGAGCGTCGACACCTCGATGGGGTTCACGGCACTGGAGGGCGCGGCGATGGCGACCCGGTCCGGATCGGTGGATCCCGGGTTGCTGCTGCACGTGCTGGAAGCCGGCGAGGTCACCGTGCCGCGGCTGGCGCACGTGCTCCACCGCGAGTCCGGGCTGGCCGGGATGACGGGCACATCGGGCGACCTGCGGGACGTGCTCGCGGCGCGGGATCAGGGGGACCACGATGCCCGCGAGGCGCTGGCGGTGTACGTGCACCGGCTGCGGCGGGAGATCGGCGCGGCGGCGATGAGCCTGGACCGGCTCGACGCGGTCGTGTTCACCGGCGGCGTGGCCGAACACCAGCCCGGCGTGGTCGGGGAAATCCTCGCCGGGTGCGGGGTCCTCGGCCTGCGTGCCGCCCTGCCCGGCGGGAGCGGCGACCGGGTGGTGAGGACCGGCGACGGCCCGGCGGTGCTGGTGGTGACGGCGCGCGAGGACCTCGAGCTGCGCCGGGGCGCGCTGGCCCTGGTGGGTGTTCGGTCCGGGTAGGCCATTGCGGAGGTGGCCAGCCGGTCCTGGGTGCCCGGGAGTGAAGCTGAAATCGCGGGCTGCCGGCCCGTCCGGCCACCTGCGCCGCGCCGGCCGAGGTGGGTGTTCAGGCCAGGTAGGCCAGCGCCTGCGCGAGCGAATCCTCGGTGGTGCCCGCCGTCAGCACCGTGTGCGCCTCCGGCCAGGGGTGCACGTCCGTCGCCATGTGCTGCAGGATTGCCGGCGTCGCGTCCGAGATCGAGCCGGTCCGGGTGGCCAGCCGGTGGGCGGTGACCGTTTCCGGCGCCCAGCAGCGGAGCTGCGTCAGCGGGCTGCCCGCGCGCTCGGCGGCCTTCGCCGCGGCGAGGCGGTGGTGCGCCTCGGACCAGGAGGCGTCCAGCACCACGCTCTCGCCGAGCGCGAGCAGTTCGCCGGCGCGGTGCAGCATCTCGTCGTAGGTCCGTTTCGTCGTCTCCGGGCCGTAGAGGCCTTCGCGGTACCCCGCGGCCGCGCTGTCCTCCGGGGTGACGCCGGCCAGTTCCTTGCGGATGCGGTCGCTACGCAGGACCGTGGCGCCCAGCCGGTCGGCGACCGCTCCGGCCAGGGTGGACTTGCCGGACGCGGGCAGCCCGCCGACGAGGATCATCCGCGGCCTGCCGAGCCGCAGGTGGCGCAGCGCGATCTCGGCGTAGGCCCGGGCGAGTACGGCTGCGCTGTCGTCGCCCTGAGCGAACCGGAGGCAGGCGACCTTGACGCGCACGAACGCGCGGTAGGCGGTGTAGTGGTGGCGCAGCGCCGGGGGAGCGGGGTCGCCGGAGAACTCGGCGTAGTCGTCGAGGAGCTGCCTGGCGAGCCCGGCCGCGCCGAGTCGTTCGAGGTCCATGGCGAGGAAGGCGACGTCGTCGAGGCCGTCGACCCAGCGCAGCCGGTCGTCGAACTCCAGGCAGTCCAGCACGCGCGGTCCGTCGTCGAGGCAGAAGATGTCGTCGGCGAGCAGGTCGCCGTGACCGTCCACGACGCGCCCGTCGCCCAGCCGCCGCTCGAACAACGCGTCCCGCCCGTCGAGGAACTCGCGGGTCAGCCGCTCGATCTCGTCGGCGGTCTCCGGGTGCAGCGCGACGCCGTGGAACGGGCGGACCTGCGCGAAGCTGTCCTCCCAGCGGCGCCGGATCGCCGCCCGCGAGCCCTGCTCGCTGATGCGCGGCCCGCGTTCGGCGGCGGCGTGGAAGCGCGCCACGGTCCGGGCGAGCACGCGAACCGTGTGTGCCAGCGGCGCCCCCGCCCGGACCAGGGTCGACAGCCTGCGGTCCTCAGGCATGCGACGCATCACCACCAGGTGCTCGCACACCCGGTGGTCCGGGCCGTGCAGGTCGGCCACGCCGAGGTACACGTCCGGCGACAGGCGCCGGTTGAGCTCGACCTCCCGGTGGCACACCCGTTCCCGCGTGGCGCGGTCGGTGAAGTCGACGAACCCGAGGTCCACCGGCTTCTTGAGCTTGTAGGCGCGGTCGCCCACGAGGAACACCGCCCCGATGTGGGTCTCGCGGACGTCGATCCCGGTCTCCGGCATGCCTCCAGGCTCGCCGCCGGTGATCGGCGGCGGGAAGGGCAGGAAGTCCCAAGCCGAGCGGCTCGAAGTCCCTTGCACCGCGGGGCCGTCGTGCCCTGACGAGCGTCCTCAGTGGACGAAGGGCGCGAGCAGGACCGTCAGCAGCGCAGCGCGTCGGCCAGGGTGGGCCGGACGTCGAGCACCTCGGTGAGCCCGGTGATCTCCATCGGCCGCAGCACCCGCTGGTCGGAGGCGACCACCCGGACGCGCGTGGCGCCGCAGCGCTGCTCCAACCGGACCAGCACCCGCATCCCGGCGGAGCCGAAGTACGCCACGCCGGTCAGGTCGACGACCAGCAGCGGCGGCAGCCGCTCGGCCGACTCGGTCAGGGCCTGCTCCAGGTGCGTGGCGCTGTCCAGGTCGACATCGCCCGCGACGCGCACCACGAGCTCGCGGTCCAGGACGTCAACGCCGACGCGCAGCTGGTCGCGCCCCGGCCCGCCCCGGGGAGCACCTTGCTCAGCCATCACCGCACCAGCCTGGCAAACGGCGTGCGGGCAGCACCAGTGCGCCGGCGCCGGTTTTCACCGCACGGCCCGTGCGTTCAGCAGGTGCGTCAGCAGGTCGCGCCAGCTGACGATGCCGACCACCTTGCCGTGGTCGACCACCGGCAGGCAGCGCTGGTGCGCATCGACCAGACGGGTCGCCACCTCCGCGACGTCCGCGTCGGCAGGCACGGCCAGCGCCGCGACCCGCATCACCGACCGGACCGTGATCGCGTCGACGCCGAGCATCGCACCGCCGTCCGGTCCGGTCCGGCCCCGCAGCGCCGGGGCGTACCGGGCGGCCGCGAGGTCGCCCTCGGTGACCAGGCCGACGAGTTCGCCGGCCGTGGTCAGCACCGGCAGCGTGGTGTAGCCGCGCTCGAGCATCAGCGCGGCCGCCTCCTCCAGGGTCGCCCCGGCGGTGACGCCGACGACCGGCGAGCTCATCAGTTCCGGTATCCGCATGCCCCGATCCTCGGCCGGCCGCGGCGGCGCGGGAAGGGACGTAGGGCCGCGACAGCGGAGACCAACGGCCCTTCGCCGCGCGCCCGCCGGTGACGACCCTGGTGGTCAGGCGACACGAGGAGGATCCGGTGGAGACTTGGCGACCGCCGCGCCTGCGCGGCAACCCGCTGACGCGGGATTCCGATCGCCGCGAACGGCTGGCGCTGCTCGTGGCCGTCACGGTCGTGGTGCTCACGGCGCCGTTCGCGGCCCTGCTGGGCGATCGCGTGCACCAGTGGCAGGAGCGGCTGGCGGTAAGCGAGCAGGACACCCGCACCGCGGTGACCGCGACGCTGCTCGCCGACGCGCCCCCGCCCGCGGGCTACCCGGAGAGTGGCACCGCCCGCGTCGAGGCGGAATGGCCGCTTCCCGCCGGCGGTACCGCGACCGGCGAGGTCACCGCCCCGCGTGGCGCGGTCGCCGGCGACGCGGCGCCCATCTGGATCGACGAGAACGGTGAACCCGCGGCGCCCCCGGTGACCGCGGAGACCGCGGTCGTGAACGGGGTGACGACCGGCGCGCTGAGCTGGGCGGCCGTGATGGCCCTGTGCGGTCTGGGTTTCTGGCTCTACCGCCGGGTGCTCGACCGGCGCAGGCGGGACGACTGGTCGGGCGCGTGGGACCGGTTCGACAGCAGGCACACGCCGTTCTGAGGAAGGGGAGGCATGGACAGGCTCGGGGACCGGCTGGGGTGGCGCCGCGACGAGCGCCTGGCGCGGCGCAGGCCGTGGCTGGCGTCGCTGACCGCGCTGATCGCCGTCACCGCGTGGGCAGGCGCGGTGGGCCTCGTGATCGGCGCGGTCGATCTCGACGCCACGGTGACCGCGCGGCTTCCCTTCCACAGTACGGTGTTCGCCGGCATCAGCCTCGGGGTGCTGATCGCCGTGCCGATGACCGTGGTCACCTGGTTCGCCGCGCGGCGGGACCCGCGCACGAGCCCGGCCGCCGTCGTCGCGGGTACGGTGCTGATCGGGTGGATCGCCGTCGAGGTCGGCATCGTCCGGACGTTCAACGTCCTGCAGCCGGTGTGCGTGCTGGCCGGGCTGGTGTTGCTGGTGGCCGGGCTGCGGGACTTCGGGCGCGGGCGTGACCGGTGAGGTCGTCGCCGGCGTCAGCGCCTCGCCCGGGTCGTGGTGCGGCGCGCAGTGGGCCGCGGATCTGGCGGCGAGCCGCCACCTTCCGCTTCGCCTCGTGCACGCCGGTGACGCGGACCTGGACGTGCGCCTGGCCGACGGCACCGCGTTCCGGGTGGAGCGGCTGCCCGGACCACCGGCCGACACGCTGCTCGCGTTGTCGGCGACCGCCGCGTTCCTGGTGTTCGGCCCCTCGGCGCGGGCGCGCACGGCCGACCGGTACCTGCGGTCGCCGGCGCTGGCACTCGCCGCCCGCAGCGCCTGCCCGGTGGTCGTGGTGCGGGGCCGTGCGGCGCCCTCGGGACCGGTAGTCGCCGGGATCGACGGTTCCGGGGCGGCCGGCCGGGCGATCGCCGTGGCGTTCCAGGAGGCCGCGTACCGGGGCGTGCCGCTCATCGCGCTGCACACTCGCAGCGACGCGGAGTACGTGACCGCCCCGGGTGACCGGCTTCGCCTGGAGTGGGAGCGCGCCGCGGGCGACGAGCACCGCACGATCGCCGAGCGGCTGGCCGGCTGGCAGGAGCGGTACCCCGACGTGGTCTTGCACCGGATCGTGCGGCGGGACCGCCCGCGGCACCACCTCCTGGAGCTCAGCCGGCGGGCGCAGCTGGTGGTGGTCGGCAGCCGTGGCCGCGGCGGGGTGGGCGGTCTGGTGCTGGGTTCGACCGGGCGAGTGCTGGCGCAGCGGGCGGGCTGCCCGGTCGTGGTCGTGCCGCCGGGCGGGTCCTGAGGTCCCCGCTTTCGAGGACCTTCGCACCTGTCCGGACGCACCGGTCCGGTCGCAGGGTTGGGGGAACGGGAAGGAGGAGGCCATGCGAGCACTGGTCGTCTACGAGTCGATGTTCGGCAGCACCGAGGAGGTCGCGCGGTCGGTCGCGAAAGGACTGTCCGGCCGGATGCACGTGGACGTGCTCAACGTCGACGACGCGCCCGACGATCTGGCGGGTGTCGACCTGGTCGTGGCGGGCGGCCCGACCCACGTGCACGGGCTCACCGGCAAGCGGACCCGCGACGCGGCCGCGCAGCAGGCGGGGGAGCGGCCCCTGCACTCGCGCAAGCGCGGGCTGCGGGAGTGGCTGGAGGGACTGGCCACCGCGTCGCCGGGGACGCGGGCCGTCACCTTCGACACGCGGATCGACAAACCGGCGTGGCTGACCGGATCCGCCGCCCGTGCGGCGGCGAAGCGCCTGCGTCGCAAGGGTTACCGGGTGAGCGCGGCCCCGGAGAGCTTCTTCGTGACCGGCAAGGAGGCCGGTGACCTGCACCCTGGCGAGCTCGAGCGCGCCCGTTCGTGGGGGGAGTCCCTCGGTGACCGCGCCGATGGCTGACGGGTTCGCCCGCGCGCTGGCCGCCGCGGTGAAAGCGCCTTCGCTGCACAACACGCAGCCGTGGCGGTTCGAGGTCCGCGGGTCCCGCGTCGACGTCCTGCTCGATCCCGAGCGGGTGCTCCCGGTGAGCGATCCCGGCGCGCGGCAGGCCAGGCTCGCCTGCGGCGCGGCCGCGTTCAACCTGGTGGCCGCCCTGCGGGGCGAGGGACGCCGGGTGTCGGTGCGGTTCCTGCCCGGGCCGCGGCGGCTGGTCACCGTGGAGGTGCTGGGCAGGCGCGAGCCCACCGAGGCGGAACGCCGCCTGGCGGCCGCCGTGCACGCGCGTCACACCAACCGCAGGCCGTTCCAGGACCGGCCGGTGCCCGAGCGCGCTCGCTCGGCTCTCATCGCCGCGGCCCGGGGCGGCGGGGCGGAGCTGCACCTGCTCGACCGCGGCGCCCGGTACGACGCCGTCGCCGCGCTGGTGCGGCGCGCGGAACGCCTGCAGGAGACCGACGAGCGCTACCTCGGCGAAGCCCGCCGGTGGACCGGGCGTCCCCGCGGGGAGACCTCCGGGGTTCCGGCGACCGCGGCGGGACCGCCGGCCAGCCCGGTGCCCGCGCTGGCGTTGCGCGAGTTCGAGGGCAGCCGGGACCTACCGGCGCGTGAATACGAGCAGCAGCCCCTGCTCGGGGTCGTGACCACCCGCCACCCGGGGCAGGACACCAGGGCCGGGTTCGCGGTCGAGCGGGTCCTGCTCACGGCGACGGTGCACGGGCTGAGCGCCTCGTTCCTGTCCCAGCCGTTCGACGTGCCCGGTCCGCGCGCCGAGCTGGCCGCGCTGTTCCGGCCCGAGGGCGAGCCGCACACGTTGCTGCGCCTGGGTTTCGGCTTCACCACGCCGGGCGCGCCGCGGCGGCCCGCGGATGAGGTGACCACAGTGGTCGGCGAGTCCGGAAGGGCCGAAGGGCTCCCCGGGTGAGGCCGCCCGGCCCTGGCCGGCACCGGGCCCGGGACGCGAGAGTCGGAGCATGGCGCGTGAACAGAAGGCGGTGCTCGCCTGTGTCGACGGATCGGCACGGGCGCTGGACGCGGTGCGCTGGGCGGCGCGGGACGCCGCGTTGCGGAAGCGGCCGTTGCGGCTGATCCACGTCGGGGAGAACGCGGACTGCCTCGCCGCGGCCGAGGACGCGGCGGCGGTTCCGGGCGTGGAGATCCGGAGCGGGACGCGAACCGGCCACCCCGCGGAACGCCTGATCGAGGAATCGGCCACCGCGTCGGTGGTGGTGCTGGGCTCGCACGGGCTCGGCGGGTTCCCCGGCATGCTGCTCGGGTCCGTGGCGGGCGCGCTCGCGGCGTACGCGCACTGTCCGGTCGTCGTGGTGCGCGGCGCCCCACCGGAGGACGCTCCCGTGGCCGCCGGGATCGACGCCTCGCCGGGCGGTGACGCGGCACTGGCGTTCGCGCTCGACGAAGCGAACCTGCGCCGCGTGCCGCTGCTCGCGGTGCACACCTGGACCGACATGACGATGGGGGAGACCTGGTCGGTGCTGCCGATCGACGCCGACTACGGCGCCGTCGCCGAGGACGAGCGCCGCCTGCTGGCCGAGCGGCTCGCCGGGTGGCGGGAGAAGTACCCGGACGTGGACCTGCGCCCGGTGGTGGTGCGCGACCGTCCGGTGCGCGGGCTGCTCACGGCAGGCCCGGACGCCCAGCTCATCGTGGTGGGCTCGCGCGGGCGCGCCGATTTCGGCGGTGTGGGGCTGGGTTCGACGAGCCAGGCGCTGCTGCACCACGGCCCGTGCCCGGTGGCGGTCGTCCGGTGAGCCTGCGCAGGGACGCCTACCGGCGCGAGCTGGTGCGGCTGCAGGGCGAGCTGGTGAAGATCCAGGAGTGGGTCCGCGCCGAGCGCAGGCGGCTCGTGGTGATCTTCGAGGGCCGGGACGGCGCGGGCAAGGGCAGCACCGTCAAGCGGGTCACCGAGTACCTCAACCCGCGGGTGGCGCGCATCGTCGCCCTGCCCCGGCCGGACGAGCGGGAGCGCGGCGAGTGGTACTTCCAGCGCTACGTCGCGCAGCTGCCCGCGGCCGGGGAGATCGTGCTGATGGACCGCAGCTGGTACAACCGCGCGGGCGTGGAACGGGTCATGGGGTTCTGCACGACCTCCCAGTACCAGCTGTTCCTGCGGCAGTGCCCGATCTTCGAGCGGATGCTCTCCGAGGACGGCATGCTGCTGCGCAAGTACTGGTTCTCGGTGAGCCAGGACGAACAGGAGCGCCGCATCCGCGCCCGGCTGGACGACCCGATGCGCCGGTGGAAGCTGTCCCCGGTTGACCTGGACTCGCTGACCCGGTGGGACGACTACTCGCGCGCCAAGGACGACATGCTCGTCCACACCGACATCGCGGAAGCGCCGTGGCACCTGGTGGACAGCGACGACAAGCGCGCGGCCCGGATCAACATGATCCATCACCTCGTCACCAGCATCCCGTACATGGAGGTGCCGCCGCCCGCGCTGGAGGTCCCGCCGCGGCCGCCGTCGAACTACGTGCGGCCGCCGTCGAACCCGGGCAGCTACGTCCCGGACCACGCGAGCACGCTGTGAGCGCCCGCTACTGCGCGGCGTGGGCCGTCATGACGACGACCGGGCAGTGGGCGTGCCGGACCACCTGGGTCGCGACGCTGCCCACCAGCAGTTCGGTCAGCGGCCGCGCGCCGTGCGAGCCGACCACGAGCAGGTCGGCGTCGGCGGAGGCCTTGTTCAGCTCGGTGGCCGGGTCGCCGCTGAGGACGACCTCCTCCACCTCCGGCGCCCCCGGTTCACGGGTCTCCTGGACCGTCGAGTGCAGCAGGCCGGTGTAGGCGCTGTCGTCGCCGACGGGGATCCGCCCGTGCGGCTGGATGGCGTAGGACGTGCCCGGCAGCAGTTCGTCGCGGACGCGCACCAGCATCGCGCGCACCCGGTCCCCCGGCCGCGCCTCCGCCAGCGCCCACCGCAGGGCGGCGCGGCTCTGCGCCGAACCGTCCACGCCGACCACGATCGTGCGGGATTCGCTCATCGGACTTCCTCCCTGTCAGGCTGCGGCCAGCGTCGCGTGTGGGGGCGGCGCTCCGGCAGGGCAGAACGGACCGGCCGGCGGGGACTTCCGGCCCCTCCCCGCCGTCCCCGCGGCGGCGACCGAGGAGGACTGCGGCTCACCGACCGCTGGGCCTCGCTGTTCCCGCGGGTCGCCTACCGAGCGGGGCTGGCATTGCGTTCACGGCCGACCGGGGCACCGGCGACCGGGAGCGCGATCGCCTGCGCCGAGCGGCGGGTCCTGCTGCGTCGCGCCTGGTCCTGACCGCCGCCCGGCGGGGCCGGAATGCCCCCGGACCCGGGACCTTCGTGCCTGGTGACCACGCCACCCTCGCGCGCAGCGTGGGCTTTCGACCGATTCTTCTGCCGGAGGTGTCCGATGGACGTCCGCATGACCTACCCGGTCCGGGTCGAGGGGAACCTCGCCACCGGGCTGTCCCGGTGGCTGTGGCTGGTGAAGTGGCTGCTGGTCATCCCGCACCTGGTGGTGCTTTCGTTCCTGTGGCTCGGATTCTTCGTGCTCACCGTGGCCGCGTTCTTCGCGATCCTGGTGACCGGCCGCTACCCCCGCGCGATCTTCGACTTCAACGTCGGCGTGCTGCGCTGGTCGTGGCGGGTGCAGTTCTACTCCTACAGCGCGCTCGGCACGGACGCCTACCCGCCGTTCACGCTCGCCGACGTGCCCGCCTACCCGGCGCGGCTGGAGATCGACTACCCGGAGCGGCTGTCCCGTGGGCTCGTGCTGGTGAAGTGGTGGCTGCTGGCCATCCCGCACTACATCATCGTCGGGTTGTTCGTCGGCGGCGGCACCTGGCTGCTCGGGTACACCGACGACCGCGGGTTCACCTGGGCGGCGGGCGGCCTGGTCGGCATCCTGGTGCTGGTGGCCGCGATCGTGCTGCTGTTCACCGGCCGCTACCCGAAGCCGGTCTTCGACTTCGTGCTCGGGATGGACCGCTGGGTGCTGCGGGTCGCCGCGTACGCCGCGCTCATGACCGACGCCTACCCGCCGTTCCGCCTCGACGTGGGCGCGCACGACCCGGCGGGGCCGGTCACCGAGCCGTCCTCGCCCGAGCACTGGCAGCCGGCGAACCACCGCTGGACCGGCGGCAAGATCACGTCCGTGGTCGCGGGCGCGGTGCTCGCGCTCACCGCCATGGGCCTGCTCACCGGCGGCAGCACGCTGCTGTGGGCGGACCGCGCGGAGCGGGACGCCGACGGCTACCTGTCGGCGTCGAACAGCCTCAGCGCCACCGGCTACGCCATCGCGACGAAGGACATCGAGCTGGCCGGCACGGCCACCGACTGGAGCGGCATCCAGCGCCTCGTCGGTGACGTGCGGGTGCGGGCGACCGCGGCCGATCCGGCGACCCCGGTGTTCATCGGCGTCGCGCCGTCCGCCGCCGCGGCGGGGTTCCTCGCGGGCGCCCAGTACGCCACGGTGACCGACTGGTCCAGCGACCGGTACGTCGTGCACCAGGGCAACCGCACCCTGCCGGCGCCGGAAACCGCGGGCATCTGGACGGCGCAGGCGAGCGGCGGCGGAACCCAGACGGTGGTGTGGCCGATGCGCAGCGGCGACTGGACGGTCGTGGTGATGAACGCCGACGGCTCACCCGGGGTGAACGTGGTGACCGAGATCGGCGCGACGGTGCCCGCCCTCGACGAGATCGCCTGGATCGTGATCGGGGTCGGCCTGGTGCTGCTGGCCGGCGGTGTGGCCCTGATCGCGGTGCCGGTGCACCGGGCCGCGCAGCGTCCCGTCGGCGCGCAGCCGGAGTCCTGACGCGACATGGAGCGACTGTCCCCGCTCGATCTCGGCATGCTGTGGCCGGACGACTTCGGCTGGCCGGAGGACATCGGTGTGCTGGCGGTCCTGGACGGGAACCGGACGGCGGGGCACTTCTCCCTCGACCTGGCACGCGAGGTCGTCGGGACGCGTCTCCCGCTGGTCCGCCGGATGCGGCAGGTCCTGCGGGTGCCGCGGTTCGGGCTGGGCGCGCCGTACTGGACGGATGCGTCCACAGTGGACGTCGATGACCACGTGCGGGCGGCCGAGGTGCCCGCTCCGGGTGACGACGAGCAGCTCCTGGGCGTGGTCGAGCGGATCCGGCGGCGCCGGCTGGACCGGTCCCGTCCGCTGTGGGAGATGTGGGTGCTGACCGGGCTGGCGGGCGGCCGCACCGGGCTGTTCGTCCGGCTCCACCACACGATCGCCGACGGGGTCGCCGCGGTCGCGCTGCTCGGTGCGTTCTTCGACCCCGGGCCCGAGGTGCGCGCCCTCGCTCCGCCCTGGCCGGAGGCTGAGCCGGAACCGACGGTGCCGCAATTGCTGGCGGACAACGCGCGGCGCCGGTGGCGGGAGGTGCGCCGGGGCGTGTCCGCGCTGGCCCGCCTGCCGGAATCGGTCTCCGCGGTGCGCCAAGCATGGCCGGCGTTCCGGGAGTTCGCCGCGGAGGGACGGGCGCCGCGGACGAGCCTGAACACGCCGATCGGGCCGGGGCGGCGGTTCGCGCTCGTCCGCGGCGACCTGCCGCTCGCGAAGCGGATCGCGGCCGCGCACGGCGCGAAGGTCAACGACGTGCTGATGGCGGCGATGTCCGGCGCGCTGCGTGAACTCCTGTGCGCCCGGGGCGAGCCGGTGGACGCACTGGTGCTTCGCGCCTACGTGCCGGTGTCCCTGCACCGGGAGCCGCGGGACCGGCTCCGCGGCAACTTCGACGGCATGATGCTGGTGCCGTTTCCGGTCGGGGTGGCCGATCCGGTGCGGCGGCTCGAGATGATCGCCGCCGAGACGGCGAAGCGCAAGAAGCACAAGCGTTCCGCGGGCGGTGGCGCGCTCTTCCGCGTCAGCGCGTTGCAGCGGGCGGTCATGCGCCGGATGGACCGGCAACGGTGGGCGAACGTCTACGCCGCGAACGTGCCGGGCCCGCCGGAGCCCCTCCACTTCGCGGGTGCGCGCGTGCTGGAGTTGTTCCCGATCGTGCCGCTGATCGGCAACGTCACCCTCGGCCTCGGCGCGCTGTCCTACGCGGGGCAGCTGGCGATCACGGTCGTGGGCGACGCGGACGCCTGCCCGGACGTCGAGGTGTTCGCCCGCGGCGCCGCGCACGCGCTGGACGCGCTCGCGGGCTCCCGCGGCAGGGACTTTGGTCCAGTCGATCGGTGACGCTCGGCCGCGTCGCGGGGCCGGGCGCACGCGGTTCGCTGGGAGGCGCCGGGCACCGGCATGTGAATCCCCTCGGAGGCGGACATGGACGAACCCGGAACCGGAGCCAGGTCACGGGTGCTCGGGGGACGGCTGTGGGCCGGAGGCGTGGCGAGCGCCTGCGTGGCCGCCCTGGCCTCCGCCGCGGCCGCCCTGGCCGCGACCGCGCTGCTGCACCTGCTGCTCCTCACCACCCCGCGGGCCCGCGCGTTATTCGGGTGGATCATGGTCCTGCTGACCGCCATCGCGGTGGTGATCCCGCTCGGGCTGTCGGCGGCGCTGGGCGCCCGCCTCGCCACCGCGATCCTCAACCTGGCCATCGGGTTGTCGATCACGGTGACCCTGAGCGGCGTCGCGGGGGCGGCGATCGTCCGCGGCACCGCCCCGACGACCCACCGGTACCCGTGACGCGGCGCGAACCGCTGCTGCTCGGCGCGGTCGCCGCGCTGCTGGCCGGCGGCGGACTGGCCTGGCTGCTGGACGCTCCGCGCGTCGGGGACGGGCTGTGGGGCGGCGCCACTGCGGTCGCCCTGGTGCCCACGCTGGCCTGGGTAGCGGCGGACCTGCGGGCCCGCCGCTGGGGCGCCGACGTGCTCGCCGTTCTCGCGCTGGCCGGCACGCTCGCGGTCGGCGAGTACCTGGCCGGGGCCGTCATCGCCGTCATGGTCGCCACCGGCCGGGTCCTGGAGTCGGCAGCGCGGGCCCGCGCCGGGCGCGACCTGTCGGCGCTGCTGCGGCGCAGTCCGCGACTGGCGCGCCTGCGCCGCGACGGGCGGCTCAGCACCGTTGCCGTGGACGAGGTCCGCCCCGGCGACCGCGTGGTGGTGCGGCCGGGGGAGATCGTTCCGGTGGACGGGGAACTGCGCGAACCGGGTGTCTTCGACGAATCGGCGCTCACCGGGGAAGCGGTCCCGGTCGCGCGGCCCGCCGGGGAGGCCGTGCGCAGCGGCGTGGTGAACGCGGGCGCGGCGACCGACCTGACGGCGCGGTCGAGCGCCGAGCAGAGCACCTACGCCGGCGTCGTCCGGCTGGCCAGGCAGGCCGCGGCGTCGTCCGCGCCGGTCGCCCGGCTCGCCGACCGCATCGCCGTCTGGTTCCTGCCCGCGGCGCTGCTCATCGCCGCCGTCGCGTGGATCGCCTCGGGCGATCCGGACCGCGCCGTGGCCGTGCTGGTCACCGCGACGCCCTGCCCGCTGCTCCTCGCGGTCCCGATCGCGATCACCGGCGGGATGTCCAGCGCGTCCCGCGCCGGCGTCGTCGTCAAGGGCGGCGCGGCCCTGGAACTGCTCGGCCGCGCCCGGACGCTGTTGCTGGACAAGACCGGCACCATCACCGAGGGCGCCCCGCAGGTCCTGGACATCGTGTGCGCGCCGGGCAGCACCCCCGCCGGGGCGCTGGCGCTGGCGGCCGGCGTGGAGCAGGACTCGCCGCACGTGCTGGCCGGCGCGGTGCTCCGGGCCGCGCGGGCCGCCGGTGTCGAGCCCGCCCACGCCGAACAGGTCACGGAAGAGCCCGGCCGCGGTGCCTCCGGCCGGGTCGGCGACAACATCGTCCGCGTGGGCAAGCCACCGGACGACTCGCTGCCGGAGTGGGCGATGGCCGCCGCCCGCCGCGGCAGGCTCGACCTGGCCACCGTGATCTGGGTGGTGCGGGACGACCGGCTGCTGGCGGCGCTGCTGGTCCGCGACCGGATCCGGCCGGACGCGCCGCGGACGCTGCGCCGGCTGCGCGGCATCGGGCTCGGCTACGTGGTGCTGCTGACCGGCGATCGCGTCGACAACGCGCGTGAGGTGGGTGAGCAGCTGGGCCTGGACGAGGTCGTCGCCGGGGCCGGCCCGGCGGACAAGATCGCCCGCGTGCGGCGTGGCCCCGGGGTGACCGTGATGGTCGGCGACGGCCTCAACGACGCACCGGCCCTCGCCGCGGCCGACGTCGGCATCGCGCTCGGCTCGCGGGGTTCCACCGCGGCGGCGCAGGCCGCCGACGCGGTGATCCTGGACGACCGTATCGACCGGCTGGCGGAGTCGGTGGAGATCGCGCGCCGGGCGCGCCGGCTGGCCGTCCAGAGCGCGGCGGCCGGCACCGTGCTGTCGGCGCTCGCGATGGTCGCCGCCGGGTTCGGGTTGCTGGTCCCGGTCGCCGGGGCCGTGGTGCAGGAGGCCATCGACGTCGTGGTGATCCTGAACGCGCTGCGGGTCGTGTGGTGGCAGCGGCCCAAGCCGGAGCCTGCCACCGACGTCCTGCTGCACCGATTCGCGCACGAGCACGAGGAACTGCTTCCGGCGCGCGCCGCGGTCCGGCAGGCCGCGGACGCGCTGACGCGGGGGACCGGCCCCGAGACCGAAGCCGCGGTGCGGCGCGCCCACCGGATGCTCGTGGACCGGCTGCTGCCGCACGAACTCGCCGAGGAGACACAGCTCTACCCGGCGCTGGCCGGGATGCTCGGCGCCGAGAGCACCGTGCCGATGAGCCGGGGACACGCCGAGATCACCCGCCTGACCCGCCGCCTGGGACGCCACCTCGCCGAGGCGCCGGACGGGCTGCGCCCCGACCAGATCGACGACCTGCGCGCCACCCTCTACGGTCTGGACGCCGTGCTCACCCTCCACTTCGCTCAAGAGGAGGAGGCGTACTTCTCGCTGGCCGCCGATTCCACCGGGGACGGCACGACAAGGCAGTAGGAGCGGGTATTTCCCCACCCGCAACGGAAAGGGTGCCGCGCGCGCGGCCTGCTCGATGGTTGGTTCCTCAGGTGGCGGACCGGGTGCTGGGTGGCGTGACGACGTGCGCCAGCGGGCGGCGCGGCGTGGCGGGGCAGGGCCGGGATGCCACGCGCGGCGGCGACCAACGGCCCTTCCTGCCGCCCCGGTGCCCTTGTGCGATCCTGCTGTCGGACCGCAGGCCCTTGTGCCTGCCCGCTCGGACCAGGGGGCCAGGGCGGTGGTCCACTTGCGACAACGCGTGGCCAGCGGCGCGGCGGGCTCGCCGGCCGGGGACCCCCGACCTCCGGCAGGGACCTTGGTCACTTGTCGCTCTGATGATCGATCTGGGGACCTTCGACCCTGTCCGGCGCGCGGAGCCGGGGCGACGATGACGAGGTGATGGATCCGACTCCGCCGAGGGCTGGGCGTGAACTGGGCCGCGCCGAGTCGTTGAACCTGCTGGGCAGTGTGAGTGTCGGCCGTGTCGTGTTCACCCATCGGGCGCTGCCCACCGTCCGGCCGGTGAACCACGTGCTCCACGACGGCTGCGTCATCGTCCGGACCCACCCCGGCGCGGCGCTGCTGTCCGCGATCGGCACCGTGGTCGCCTACGAGGCCGACCTCATCCACGAAGGTGACCGGATCGGGTGGAGTGTGATCGCGGTCGGGTACGCGCGCCGCGTCGGCGATCGAGAGCTGACCCAGTTCCGGACGTTGCCGAGCCCGTGGGTGGCGGGCGAGATGACCGAGGTGATCCGGATCGAGCCGGAACTCGTCACCGGCTTCGCCCTCGACGGCGAACTCCTGCCGTGCAGCCCGTCTGGAAACGAGGGAAGCGCGCCCACGCCCAACGAAAGCCCCGCCGTCCCGGGAGTCCGCGCATCGCCCGAGACCGGGACCACCACACTCGGCGCATCCGGAGATTCATGCTCGACGGCGCGTTGACGTCCACAGTGCGCGGACCAAGGTCGTTGCGCCGCTAGCGAAGGGGGCTCCAGAAGCCTGCGGTGGCGAAGAAGTACACATTGGACGAGCGCGCGGCCCAACCGCAGGGCCGGAAGTCCCTCCGGCCGGTGACCATGGCCTGCTGCCCGCGGGCGGCTCGTCTCCCTCGGTTCGTCGGCATGACCATGAGCAGCGCGCAGGACGCGATCGTCGCCGGGATCGACGGTTCCGATCATTCCCTCCGGGCATTGCGGTGGGCCGCCGCGAACGCGCGGCGCCGCCACGCGCCCTTGCACGTCGTGTACGCGTTCGCCCCGCTCGCCGGGTTCTACGGGGCCGGGATGCCGGTGCTGCAGAACGCCTACGACGAGCTGGTGCGGGCAGTCGAGAGAACGCTGGCGGAGGCGGTGCGGACCGCCCGTGAGGTCGCCGGCGACGAAGTCACGATCACCTCGGAGATGCCGGACGAGCCGGCCGCGCCCCTGCTGGTGTCCCGGTCCCGCGGCGCCCGGATGATCGTCCTCGGCAGCTCCGGCGCCGGAGGCTTCACCGGTATGCTCGCCGGTTCGACGACGCTCGGAGTCTCGGCCCACGCCCACTGCTCCGTCGTGGTCGTCCGCGGCCGGGATACCGAGGACGGACCGGTGGTCGTCGGCGTGGACGGCAGCGCCAACAGCGCGTGGGCGCTGGACACGGCGTTCGAGGAGGCGTCCTGGCGGGGCGCGCCGCTGATCGCGGTGCACGCGTGGAGCGACGACCGGTTCACCGGCTACTACGGGACCCTGCCGCTGGCGGTGGACTGGGACGAGATCGAGCAGGACGAGCAGCGGCTGCTGGCCGAGCAGCTGAGCGGCGGGGCAGGAGCGGCACCCGGACGTGAAGGTCGAGCGGGTCGTGGCGCGGGACCGGCCCCGGCACCAGCTGCTCGACTGGAGCGCCAATGCCCAGCTGGTCGTGGTCGGCAGCCGTGGGCGCGGCGGGTTCGGCGGGCTGTTGCTCGGTCCGACCAGCCAGGCGCTCCTCCACCACGCCCAGTGCCCGGTGATGGTCGTCTCTCCCGGCGACGACCGCTGGACGAGAATCCCGTGGGGGCACGAGAGATCCCACAACGGTCAGGACTTCCGCCGTCGCCGCCGGGCGGGCGCGGTGACGGCGGGGCGGCTGAAGATCGAGCTCATCAGGGCGATGCCGAGGACGAAGCCGAAGTTGTACCAGTTGCCGTTGTTGTGCACCTCGTAGATGCCGACGCCGTCGTCGAACAGCGAGACGATGAACGCGATCGGGCAGATGATCCCGTGCCACAGGCCGAGCCAGAACCCGGCCGGGTCGGGCGTGCCCGCCGCGGCGTCGTTCGGCCCGGCCGCGCACGAGGCGACGAGCAGAGCGGTGACCAGGACCAGCCCGGCGATCCGGGCGCGGCGCTTCACGGGTGCGCCGGTTCCGGCTCGACGACCGGCTTGCGGCCGAAGCGCCGGTAGGCCAGCGGGCCGAGGAAGTTCACGGCGATCGCCAGCGCCCAGGCGCCTTTGGGGCCGCGCACCGAGTCGGCCGGGCGGCGGGACAGGTCCCACCACGCGTCGGCTGCCATGGCCACCTGCAGGGCCGCCGCCGCCACGATGGCTCCCTGTTCGGTCCGGCTCAGTTCGTGCCAGTGCCGGTGGGTGTGTCGCATGGGGTTCCTCCTCGTCGGCTCTCCGGTCCCAGGGTGTGCGGGCGGTGCCGCCGCGGGAAACGGACGTAAGGCACTCGCGGCGAGGACCTTGGTCAGCACGTGCCCGGCTGCTGGCAGACTGCCGCGGTGAGGCTGTTGTCCGAGGGTGAGCTGCACGTGCACGACGGGCAGTTCTCCGTGAGAGCCGGACCGGGGAGTTCTTCGACGGCCTGACGGACGCCCGCGGCGGGCATTCGAACAGCCTGCGCGGACGTTGGCCAAAGTCGTGCCGCCCAGGTCGTGGACCTTTGGCGGCTGCGCCCGCAACGCCAGGGCCGAGCGCGATGCCGACCGTGGCAATGCCTGCGGCGCCGAGGACCGCGCGGCGGGCCCGCCCCACGGTCGTGGCCGTCAACGTCGCGCTGGTCGTGCTGGCGTTCGTGAGCACGCTGATCATCGCCTGGTCCCTCGAAGCGCGGCGGTCGCTGGCTGTGGCCAGGGCGTTCGGCGCCACCCCGGGCCAGGTCAGGGCCGCGCGTTCGGTTGCGCAGCTCCCGGTCGTCCTGCACACGCCCCGCCCGGTCGCGCCGGTGCTCAGAGACCGTCCAGGCGCCCAGGATCAGCCGCCCAGCGCGCTCAGCACCAGCGCCGACACGGTGGAGCGGTGCGCGGGGCTGTCCTCCCACCGCAAGCGGCGCCCGAACTCGACCACCACGCCGAAACCGGCGTGCACCAGCACCCGCGCCAGACGCGAGTCCAGGTCCGGCCGCACCGCCCGCAGGTGCTGCTCCCACACCGCGATGTGATCGCGCTGCGCGGCGACCAGCGGCCGCCGCAGGTTGTCCGGCAGCCCGACGATCTCGGCGTTCGCGACGGTGGTGAGCGCGTTGTACTCGAAGCTGTATGCCACGTAGGTGGCCGTCAGCGCGGCGAGCGCGTCACGCGGGTCCGTCACCCCGCGCAGGTTGTGGTCCACCGCCTGGGTCAGGAGCGCCGCCGCCTGCAGGCACGCCGCCGCCAGGATGTCGGCCTTGCCGGTGAAGTAGCGGTACAGCGCGGACGGAACCAGTCCGACGGCCTCGGCGATCCGGCCGTTGGTGACGGCAGCGAACCCGTCCCGTTCGAACAGCGGCACGGCGGCCGCGAGGATCTCCGAACGCCGGGTCCGCGCCACGGGCTGCGCGGGGAGTTCGACCGCGTGCGCGGTGCTCGCCTCCGGGTCGGCCGCCGCCACGCGCAGCGCGCAGCTCTGCAGCTCGTCCTCCAGCCGCCGCTGGGCGATCGACGTGTGGTGCATCGTGATGGACCCGATCGCGCCGAGCGCCGCCACGGCCCGCAGGTGCTCGCCGGGCCGCGGGTGCTCGCGCCGCACCGCCTCCGCCACCCGCTCGACGACGCGCGCGAACTTGCCCCGCAGCACCCGCCGGTCCGCGCGGTCGAGGTAGCGGGACTCCCACCGGTAGAGGCCGCCGGACGCGCGGTGGGCGACGGTGACGCGGGTCGCCGCTGCGAGCACGTCGGCCAGGGGCGCGCCGTCCGGCACCTCGTCCAGCGCGGCGAGGAGACCGTCGACCATGACGTCCGCGCACTCGGCGAACAACGCGTACTTGTTCGGGAAGTGCCGGTACAGGGCCGCGGCAGTGCTGCCGTCAGCTCCTCGCCCGGCGCCGACAACCCGACCGCGGTGAGGTTCGGCCTGCCCACCGCGCGCAGCACCTCGCCGAAGGTCATCGACCGGCCGCCGCCGTGGACGCGGCCGTCGGCGTAGGTGACCTCCTCACCGGCGAACGGCGCCCCGGGAGCCGAGGCCAGCGCGAGCAGTTCGTCGATCACCTGCGCGGCGCCCGCCATGATCGCCGTGCCCGCGCTCGCCGTGGCGGTGGACCCGCCGGACATCCCGCCGGGCGGCAGGGCCGAGTCGCCGAGAAGCGCGGGGTGATCCGGCCGGCCGGGATGTCCAGCGATTCGGCGTCCACCAGGGACAGCACGGTCAGCATTCCGGTGCCCGGGTCCGCGCCGCTGGTCGCGATGTCCGCGGTGTCGTCCGCGTTGAGCGTGATCCCGACCGACGCGGGGAACCGGAGCGCGGGGAACATCGCACGGCCATGCCCATGCCGACCAGCCAGTCCCCGTCGGTGCGGCCGCCCGGCCTGCGGTCGGCCCACCCGAACCGCTGCGCGCCGATGCGGAAGCACTCGTCGAGGTGCTTGCTCGACCACTGCAGGTCCTTGCCGGGCGGGGCGAGCGAGTTGTTCCGCTGCCGTAGCTCGATCGGGTCCATGCCGAGCGCGTCGGCCAGCTCGTCGATCGCGCTCTCCAGCGCGAACGAGCCGGGCGCCTCGCCTGGCGCGCGCATGAATGTGATCGGCGGCAGGTTCAGCGGGACGATCCGCTGGCTGATCTGCAGGTTGCGCGTCGAGTACCATTCGCGGGAGGTGCCGTGCGAGGTCGGCTCGATGAACGAGCGCGCGGTGTCCGTGTGCTGCACCACGAGTCGTGCCGCAGCGCGACCAGCGTGCCGTCCCGTTCCGCGCCCAGGTGATCCGCTGCACGGTCGCCGCGCGGCCCGCCGTCACCGTGAACACCTGCTCGCGGGGCAGCGACGCCTTCACCGGCCTGCCCAGCGCGCGGGACGCGGCGGCCGCGAGGAACGCGGGCGCCGTGGTGCGGCCCTTGCCGCCGAACGCGCCACCCACGAACGGTTCACCGCCCGCACCGCTGCCGGGTCCAGCCCCAGCGCCATCGCCAGCGCCATGGCCTGCAGGTGGGCGCCCTGGTTTCCACTGTAGACGGTGAGCGTGTCGTCGGCCCACACCGCGACGGCCGAGTGCGGCTCCATCGGGGTGTGGTTCTGCGACGCGGT
Source organism: Amycolatopsis methanolica 239 (assembly GCF_000739085.1). NCBI lineage: Bacteria > Bacillati > Actinomycetota > Actinomycetes > Pseudonocardiales > Pseudonocardiaceae > Amycolatopsis > Amycolatopsis methanolica. Next base: position 3,185,501 of record NZ_CP009110.1, read on the forward strand.
GCGGTAGGTCGCGTCGACGACCACCGGGCCGGCGGCGATCGCGTCCTTGATGGACTCGACGGCGTCTTCGAGCACGCTGAGCGTCGGCGGCGCGTCCACGTGCCCGGGCGAGGCCTCGATGGCCGTGGCCAGCCCGTCCTCCAGCGAGGTCAGCGGGGGCAGTTCCCGGTAGGCGGCCCGCGCCTGCTCGAACGTCTCCGCCACGACGAACCCGATGGGCTGGCCGACGTAGGTGACCTGCCGGTCGCGCAGCGGAACCCACGTCTCGCCGAACATCGGCGTCGTGGCCTGGTTCAGCGCCCGCGGGTCGAAGGGGGAGTACACGCCGAGCACACCCGGCGCGCTCTTCGCGGCGGTGACGTCCATGCTCTCGATCTCGCCGTGCGCGATCGTGCTGACCACGATGTAGCCGTAGACCATGCCCGGGAAGTTGTGGTCCACCCCGTACTTCGCGCCGCCGGTGACCTTCAGCGGCGCGTCCAGCCGTGTCGGCATCAGCGGCTCCCCTCGGTGACTTCGAGCAGGGCGCGGACGATCGTCCGCGGCAGCAGGGACAGCTTGAAAGCGCTTTCCGACAGTGGCCGAGCGCCATCGGTGGCGAGCGCGGCGGCGGCCGTGAACGACTCCTCGGTCGCCGGCTTCCCGCGCAGGGCCGCCTCGACGGCGGTGAGCCGCCACGGCACGGTGGCCACGCCACCGGCCGCGACCCGCGCGTCGGCGACGACCCCGTCCAGCTCAGCGCGTCCCAGCAGCTGCGCAACATGGCGAGCATCGGCGGCAACCTGACGCAGCGCACGCGGTGCACGTACTTCCGCGACGTGACCACGCCGTGCAACCGGCGCGAGCCGGGCAGCGGCTGCCCCGCCATCGACGGCGCGAACCGGATGCACGCGGTGCTCGGCACGAGCGACAGGTGCGTCGCCCCCCCACCCCAGTGACGTGGCGGTCGCCCTCGTCGCGTTCGACGCCGAGGTCCGGCTCGCCGGGCCGGACGGCGAGCGCACCGTCAAACTGACCGACTTCTACCGCACGCCGGGCGACACCCCGCACGTCGAGCACGACCTGCGTCCCGGCGAGCTGATCACCGAGGTCGTCGTGCCGCGGCTGGACTGGGCCACGCACACGACCTACGTCAAGGTGCGAGACCGGCAGTCCTACGAGTTCGCGCTCTGCTCGGCCGCGGTCGCGCTCGACGTGCGGGACATGCCTTGCCCCGGCGTGCAGAAGCCGCACTGCAGGGCGTCCTGGTCGGCGAAGGCCTGCTGCACGGGATGCAGTTCGTCCCCTGTGGACAGACCTTCGACGGTGGTGACCGGCTTGGTCACGGCGGCGGCGAGGGTGAGGAAGGACAGCACGGGCCGTCCGCCGACGTGCATGGTGCTGGCGCCGCACTGGCCGCGGTCGCAGCCCTTCTTGGGGCCGGTGATCCCGAGCCGTTCACGCAGCGCGTCGAGCAGCGTGACGCCCGGGTCGACGCTCAGGTGTTCGGGATGGCCGTTCACTTCGAGTGAGATGTCCACTGGATCGCTTCCCTGACGGCGTGGAGGTCCGGAAGCGGAGCGGATACTTATCCGATTTCTCTCGACGGTATCGGATTACAATCCGCTTCCCAATGAAGAGTACGCCCGGAGCGGCTCCAGGTGGGCGGGTTACCGTGAAGCGGCACCGGAACGGCGAGGGAGGGACCAATGACGACGGGTTCGGTCAGCCCACGGCGTGCCGACACCCGCCGCAACCACGAGCGCATCCTCGCCGTCGCGGCGCAGACCCTCGCCGAGTCGGGGGAGGTGTCGTTCAACGCGATCGCCAAGCGCGCCGGGGTCGGCGTCGGCACGGTGTACCGCCACTTTCCCCCCGGCGGACCTCATCCTGGCCGTCTACGAGCGGGAGGTCCGGCACCTGCTGGAGGTCGTGCCGGAGCTGCTGGAGCACGCCGGCCCGGCCGGGGCGTTCCGGACCTGGGTGACGGACCACCTCGCGCCGTACATGATGACCAAGCGCGGCCTGGCGAGGGCGCTGGCCGAGGCGACGGCGCAGCGCGGGACGCTGCCGGCCAGCGCCGTCCAGTCGATCCGCGAGGCGATGGAAGCGCTGCTGACGGCCGGCGTCGAGGCGGGCCTGGTGCGGCCCGGGGTCGACGTCGAGACCGTGATGCGCAGCCTGCTGGGCCTGCTCCACCTCGACCCCGAGGACGACTGGCGGTGCCAGACGGCGGACCTGGTGGACCTCGTGTGGCGCGGCCTCCGCGCGGACTGAGCACCATCGACCGCTGCCGGGTTCGAGTCGTTCCCGGCCGCCGAGCAGTGCGAACGACAGGCCCGGCCAGCGCTAGACGAGTAATGCGTATCTCGGTTAGTGGTCGTAGGCGGTCAGTGATCGGGTGATGGGTTGGCCGGTGGCGCGGTTGTGCCAGATGGCGGCGGTGAGGGCCAGGAGGCGTTGGGCGACGCGGGTTCCGACGCCTTCGATGGTGCGTCCGCCGTGCTGTTCGAGGTCGAGTTGGCCTTTGAGGGTGTCGTTGACTGACTCGATGAGCTGGCGGATGGACTTGAGCAGCGGCTCGCCGGGATGGGGCCGGCGGTTGCGGTAGGACGGTCGGATCAGCCGGACCCCGCGCTCGGTGAGGTAGTGGTCGAGTTCGCGGGAGACGTAGCCCTTGTCGGCGATGATCAGCAGGCCGGGGCGGTCGGTGAGCAGGTGGGGTTCGTGGTCGCAGATCGCCATGAGTACCTGCCGCTCGTCGATCTTCGGGTCCGCCAGCGCCCAGGCCACCGGGAGTCCGGCAGGGGTGCAGACCAGATGCAGCCGCAGTCCCCAGAACCAGCGGGAGTGTGAGCGGCAGAAGCCGTACTTGGCCCAGCCGGCCAGCTCTGAGCGCTTGACCGTCGGTCGGGACCGGCCGCACTCCACCGGGGTGGAGTCGACGATCCAGGTGGTGTCGGTCCACAGGTCGGTATCGGCCGCCAGCCAGCGCATCACGTGCTTGATCAGTGGCAGCGCAGCGCGCAGGCGACGGTTGTAGCCGGACTGGCCGGGCAGGTAGCGGAACGCGCCGGGCATCCGGGCGGGCAGGAACCGCAGCCAGCGGGCCTCGGAGGTGAACCCCAGCAACGCCTGGGCGACGGCCAGCGTGACCAGCTCAGCGTCGGTCAGCTTCGGCGGTCTGCCCATCCGCCGCCTGCCCGCGAGATGGTCGTCGATCTTGACGTAGAGTGCGGTGAGAAGGGTGTTCAGGTCGGTCGTCACAAACTGATCTTGGACACCCTTCACCTCACTCCGGGCATCACCCCGACTTACGCATTACTCGTCTAGGGCGGGGTCGCGTCGCTGGGGGAGCGGGTTGTACCCGCGGGTAGGGGTCTGATCAGCTGCTCACCAATTCCGCCAGCAGTGCGCGCACGCGACGGTCGATGTCGTCGCGGATGGGCCGCACCGCGTCGACGTCCTTGCCTGCCGGGTCTTCGAGTCGCCAGTCGAGGTAGCGCTTGCCGGGGAACACGGGGCAGGCGTCGCCGCAGCCCATGGTGATCACGACGTCGGCGGCCCGCACGGCTTCGGTGGTCAGCGGCTTGGGGAATTCCTTCGACAGGTCGAGGCCGATTTCGCGCATGGCTTCGACGACGGCCGGGTTGATGGTGTCGGCGGGAGCGGAGCCGGCGGAGCGCACGGTGACCCGCCCGGCGGCGTGGTGGCCGAGCAGGGCGGCGGCCATCTGGGAGCGGCCGGCGTTGTGGACGCAGACGAAGAGGACTTCGGGTGTGGTCATCGGGCGATCTCCGTTGTGGTGAACCGGCGGCGCAGGAACCGGGACCGTGCCAGTCGCGGCCGGCGTGCAAGCGCGATCGGCGGCGATATCCCGTCGACGGCCACGGCGTTGAGCCCGGTCTCCAGGCCGGGGATCCAGCGCCCGGCAACCCGGGGACCATCGCGGCGCCGATCCGCACCGGCAGGAAGCGGTCCGGTGTGGACAGTTCGCCGGCGAGTGGTGGTCACGCAGTCACCGCCGCCGGCGTGAGGACGGCGGACAGGCGGGCCAGCGTCTCCGGCCGGACCCGGTAGTAGATCCAGGTGCCCCGCCGCTCGCCGGTGATCAGCCCGGACCCGCGCAGCACCTTGAGGTGGTGCGAGATCGTCGGGCCGGTCAGCTCGAACGCGCCGGTCAGGTCGCACACGCACGCCTCGCCGCCGTCACGCGAGGCGATCAGCGACAGCAGCCGCAACCGCACCGGGTCGCCGACCGCCTTGAACACCCTGGCCAGCTCCGCGGCCTGCGGCTCGGACAGGGGCTCGCGCACGAGCGGCGAGCAGCACTCGGCGTCCACGACCGGCAACTGGTTCGACATAGGCCTATCTAAGCAGACTTCTAATTTGACACCTGTCAACACAGGCTATGCCGGGACGGCAGCCGGGTTGGGTATGCTGGTGCCGGTTCCGGGTCACGGCCCGGCGCCCGGCGGTGGGGCCCGCCGACCCCGGCGACCGGGGTGAACCGCGGAGCGTCTGCCAACGGTCCCTGCCAGTGAGTGTCGTTTACGCTGGTAGGAGGACTGCGTGGAACCCGCGACCAACCCCGTCGATCCGGATGTGGATCCGCACGTGCCCGCCGAGCGGCGGGAGGTGCGGCCGAGTCCGCGGCCGGTGCTCGCGGTGATCTCCGCCGGCGGTGTGCTCGGCGCGCTGGCCCGCTACGGGCTGCAGCAGGCCTTCCCCCACCGCGCCGGGCAATTCGCGTGGGCCACCTTTGCGATCAACGTGTCCGGTTGCCTGCTGATCGGCGTGCTGATGGCCCTGCTCAACGAGGTGTGGCCCGGACGGCGACTGGTGCGCCCCTTCCTCGGCGTGGGTGTGCTGGGCGGGTTCACCACCTTCTCCACCTACATCGTGGACATCCAGCAGGCACTGGCCGCCGGGGCGGCCCGTACCGCCCTGGCCTACCTCGCCGCCACCGCCCTGGCCGCGCTGCTCGCGGTCTGGACCGGCGTCACACTCAGCATGTGGGCGCTGCGCATGCGCCCGGTCTCCCGGGAAGCGGGTGGGAACCGATGAAACTCCAGGGTCCCGCGCTGCGGCTGACGATCTTCGTCGGCGAGACCGACAAGTGGCACCACAAGCCGCTGTTCACCGAGATCGTGCACCGCGCCCACACCGCAGGGCTGGCCGGTGCCACCGTGCTGCGCGGCATCGAGGGCTACGGCGCCTCCAACCACGTGCACACCACCCGGATCCTGTCCCTGTCCGACGACCTGCCGGTGGTGATCCTCATCGTCGACGACGAAACCCGCATCCGTGACTTCCTGCCCACCCTCGACGAGCTGATCGGGGAGGGCCTGGTGATCGTCGAACCGGTCGAGGTCATCCGCTACGTCGGCCGGGACCGGGCGGCCGGCCGATGACCGTTCTGCTGGTCGCCCTCGGCGCCGCGGTCGGCGCGCCGCTGCGCTACCTGACCGACCGCGCGATCCAGGCCCGCCACGACACCGTGTTCCCCTGGGGCACCTTCACCGTCAACGTCGCCGGCTCCGCGATCCTCGGGTTCCTCACCGGCCTGCCCACCAACCCGGCGCTGACCGCACTGATCGGCAGCGGGTTCTGCGGCGCGCTGACCACCTATTCCACCTTCAGCTACGAAACGCTGCGCCTGGCCCAGGAACGGGCCCGCTTCTACGCGGTGGCCAACGTGACCGCCAGCATCGTCGCCGGGCTCGGCGCCGCCTACACCGGCCTCGCCCTCGCCCAAGCCCTCACTAACTGAGCAGGCGCTTCGTCAGGTTGCTGCATCGCGGCCGGCGCGCGGTGCTGGTCAACGACCGAGCGGTCAGGTGATGGTCGGCGGCGCTGCGGTCGCGGATGTGCCGCGTCGGCGCCACCAGCTTCCGGAGCCGGTCGAGGATCCGCCGTGGCGGAGCGGCCGCCTTCGCCGAGCGGTATGTCATCAGGTGGTGGATCAGGCGGATGATCAGCCGGCAGGCCCGGTCACGGAGACGCAGGGCGCCAAGCGCGGGCAGGGATACCATCGCGACGCCGTGAGCGACGTTGTAGTCCGACGCGATCGGGACCGTGCCGGCCCGCCGCGGGAGGTCCGTGATCAGCACGACCAGGTCCCACTCGTGCTCGGCCCGGTGCTCCTCCGCGAGGGCGAGCATCGGGATGTTGCCTTCCTCGTCAAGTGGCAACGATCGCGTCTCGTGCTCGACGTGCCAGGTCGTCCCGTCGTCGAGATCCTGGGCCAGGCGGGCGGGCCGGCCCTCCGCGATTCGTCCGGCGAGCTGCCGGGGCAGTCCGTCATCGGTCAGGAGACCCACCGAGAGGGCCTCCGGCTCGCGCTGGGCAGTCATGCGAGGGCCTCTCCTCGATCTCTGGGAGTGAGGCCGCCAGGGTTCCCGATGTGTCCCCAGGCAAACGGCCGGCAGGACGCCCGGTTGCGGGGAGAGATCCGGTGTCGCTAGTCCTGCGTTGAACGCTTTTCGGTCGTGAACTCGCCGCGGGCCGCGCGCTCGCGCACGCGGCGCCAGAACTCGAGGGCGGCGTATTCCATGCCCAGCCCGAGTTCCAGGGTGATCATCCGGCCGGCGACCTCTTCGATGTGGCCGAAGCGGCGCTGCATCTCCTCGTACTCGGCGATTCTGCGCTCGTGCTGCTCGACCTGCTCCTTCGCGAGCCGAGCCACGTCATCGGGGCCGGCCAGCTCGCTGAAGAAGAGCTTGATCTCCGCGACGTCGCGCAGCTCGAAATGCTCGTTGACCGGCTCGGCCATCCACTCGCGCAGCGCCTTGCGGCCGGCCTCGGTGATCGAGAACGTCTTGCGCCGGCGCCCCGAGTCCTCCTCGTCGAGTTCCAGCAGGCCGGCCTCCTCGAGGCGCTTGGGCTCCGAGTACAGCTGCGCGTGCGGGAAGTTCCAGAAGTACCCCACTGACCGGCCGATCGCGCGCTTGAGGTCGTAGGACGTGGACGGACCGCGCAGCGCGATCATGCCGAGCACCACGTACGACGTCGTCGACAGCCGAACCGTTGACATGCTCCGAACCATACCGTAGGTTCTCAACCGTCCGAAACAGATGGTCCTTCTCGTATCGTTTGTTACGGACGGTTAGCTCTGCTCGGCACGATCACTGTCGCGATGGAGGGACGGTCATGGATCTGGGCACGGTTCTGCGCTGGACGGCGGAGCGTTATCCCGGGCGCCGCGCGGTGGGTGGCAGCACCCCCATGACCTACGCGGACTGGGACGCGCACACCGACCGCCTGGCACGGGCACTGGTCGCGCTCGGCGTCCGGCCCGGTGAGCGCGTGGTGCTCGCGCTGGCCGGCGGCGAACCGCTGGCCAGCCTGCACCTGGCCGCGCAGAAACTCGGCGTCGTCTCGGTGCCGCTGTCCTTCCGGCTCGCGCCGCCCGAATTTGCCTACTGCGTCGCCGACGCCGAGCCCGCCCTCGTGATCACCGACGCCTCGACTGCCGCTCTCGCGGACGAGGCGCTGGCCGAGCTGCCCCCGGTGCCCCGGATCGCCTCCGGCCCGCCGGACGAGGACACCGTCGAGCGCCTCGCCCTGCGGCAGCCGGGCGGCGCCCCGGACGTCCGGGTGTCCGGCCAGGACATCAGCGTGATGCTCTACACCTCGGGCACCACCGGGAAGCCGAAGGGCGTACCGCGCACGCACTCCGCGGAGCACTACGCCGCGCTCGCTCACTTGATCCAGAGTGGACAGTCCCGTTTCGACGCGACGCTGGGCGTGATGCCGCTGTTCCACACCATGGGGCTGCGGACCCTGCTGGCCACCCTGGTCGGCGCGGGAACCTGGGTGCCGCAGGTGAGGTTCGACGCGGACGAGGCGCTCGAGCTCATCACCGCCGAGCAGATCGGTTCCCTGTACCTGGTGCCGACGATCTACTGGTCGCTGGTGCGCACCGGCCGGCTGTCCGAGGCGCGGACCGTGCGCAGACTGGCGTACGCGGGTTCGTCGATGACCCCGGCACTGGCCGAGCAACTCACCGATGCGCTGGAACCGGAGTCCTTCGTCAACCACTTCGGCAGCACCGAGATCTACACCTTCACCGTCGGTCCGGACGTGATCGCGAAGCCGGGGTCGGCGGGCCGCGCGGGCGTGTTCTCCCGGGTCCGGCTGGTGGACCCGGATCCCGCCGCGCCGCCGGACGCGCAGGTCGCGCCGGGGGAGCAGGGCCAGGTCGCCATCTCGATGTCCAGCCCCGAGGCGTTCGCCGGGTACTGGCACCGCCCCGACGCCGACGCCAGGTCCATCCGGGACGGCTGGTACTTCCCGGGCGACCTGGCGATCGCCGACGAGGACGGGGACCTCTGGGTGGCGGGCCGCGTCGACGACATGATCAACTCCGGCGGCGAGAACATCTACCCGGACGAGATCGAGGACGCGCTGATCCGCTGCGCGGCGGTGCGCGAACTGGTCGTGGTCGGCATGGCCGACGACAGGTGGGGTCAGGCCGCCACCGCGTTCTTCGTCCCGGGTGAGGACATGACCCCCGAGCATGCGACGGAGGTGCTGGAAGCCTTCGCCCGCGAGCAATCCGGACTGCCGTCGCTGAAGCGCCCCAAGCGGTTCGTCGCCGTGGCGACCATCCCCAAATCGGCGGTGGGCAAAGTCCTCCGCCGCGAACTGAGCTCCGGTAACTACCGCGCGTTGTCCGACAGCATCGCAGAAGCAGGCAGGTGAGCCGAATGACCGCAGTCGCCGGCACGCCGGGCAGGAGGACGGCGCGGGTCGAGGACCCCGCGCTGCTCACCGGCCGCGGCAGGTTCCTCGACGACATGGACCCGCTGCCGGGCACGCTGACCGCGGCGGTGGTGCGCAGCCCGCACCCGCACGCCCGGATCCGCCGGGTCGACCTCGAGCGCGCGCGACGGCACCCCGGGGTCGCCGCGGTGATCGGCCCCGAGGAGGTCAAGGCGAACCTGCGCCCGTTCCCGCTGGCGCTCAAAGCGCCCATGCCGTACTACCCGACGGCCACGGACAAGGTGCGTTTCGTGGGCGAACCGGTCGCGGTCGTGGTCGCCGCCGACCGCTATCTGGCCGAGGACGCCGCGGAACTCGTCGAGATCGACTACGAGCCGCTGCCGCCGGTGGTCGACGTGGAGAAGGCGCTCCTGCCGGACGCGCCGCGGTTGCACGAGGACGCGGACGGCAACGTCGCGACCGACCGGACCTTCACCTTCGGCGACGTGGACGGGGCGTTCGCCACGGCGGATCACGTGGTGACGGGCAAGTACGACTTCCCGCGCTACTCCTCCACCCCGATGGAGTGCTACGCGGTCGTCGCCGAGTGGCAGGACGAAGTGGACGGACCGGCCATCCAGGCCTGGGCCAACTTCCACGGACCGTTCTCGATGGTGGCGGTGCTGGCCGGCGCCTTCGGCCTGCCCGCGTCGCGGATCCGGCTGATGATCCCGGCCGACAACGGCGGCAGCTTCGGCATCAAGGCGGGCATCTACCCCTACGTCGCGCTGATGGCGCTGGCGAGCAAGTACGCGGGCAGGCCGGTGCGCTGGACCGAGGACCGCATCGAGCACATGCTGGCCAGCTCCGCCGGATCCGACCGGGCCATGTGGTTCGAGGCAGCCGTCTCGGCCGACGGCACGGTGCAGGCGCTGCGGGCCGACCTGGTGGACAACGTGGGCGCCTACCTGCGCCCGCCGGAACCCAGCACGCTGTACCGCTGCTTCGGCAACATCACCGGCGCCTACAAGATCGACGCCGTCCAGATCCGGTCGCGTGCGGTCGTCACGAACAAGACGCCCACCGGACTCAACCGCGGCTTCGGCGGCCAGCAGCTGTACTTCGGCCTGGAGCGGCTGATGGACAAGGTCGCCGCGACCTGCGGCCTGGACCCGATCGAGCTGCGCAGGCGCAACTTCGTGCGGCACGAGGACTTCCCGTACGCCACACCGAGCGGCGGCATCTACGATTCCGGCGACTACCACCGCGCGCTGGACATGGTCGTGAAGAACGCGGACTACCAGGCCCTGCGCGAGAAACAACGGGAAGCGCGGGCGCGGGGCGAGTACTTCGGACTCGGCGTGGCCACCATCGTCGATCCGTCCGCGACCAACATCGGCTACGTCGGCCTGGCCACCCCGGCCGAGCAGCGGGCGTCCGGGCGCGGCAAGTCGGGTTCCACCGAACACGTCCGGATCAGCGTGGACCCCAGTGGACTGGTCTCGGTCCTGCTGGGCTCCGTGCCGCAGGGGCAGGGCCACGCCACCGTCGCGCAGCAGGTGGTCGCCGACCAGCTCGGGCTTCCGCTGGACCAGGTGCGCCCGATCGTCGAGATGGACACCGCCACCACGCCGTGGACGATCAGCTCGGGCAGCTACTCCTCGCGCTTCGCGCCGCTGCTGACCAGTGCGCTCGTGGAGGCCGCGGAGAAGATCGCGGAGACGATCAAGATCGCCGGCGCGGCCCAGCTCGGCGTCGCGGCCGAGGAGGTGGAACTCGCCGACGGCCAGGTCCGGCTGCGCGCAGAACCGGGCAGGGCGGTCCCGTTCAAGCACGCGGCCGGCCTGGTGCACTGGGACCCCGGTGCGCTGCCGGCGGGCACCTCCGCGCGGCTGTACGAGGAGGCCGCGTTCACCCCTCCGCAGTCCACGGCGGCGAGCCGCACCGACCAGATCAACTCCAGCCTGTGCTACGGCTTCGTCGCCGAACTGGCCGTCGTCCGGATCGACCCGGAGACCCGCGAGGTCAAGCTCGAGCAGGTGGTCACCGTGCACGACGCCGGGACCATCCTCAACCCGGCCCTGCTCGAAGGCCAGGTGCACGGCGCGCTCGCACACGCCCTGGGCGGCGCGCTGTTCGAGGAGATGCACTACACCGAGGCCGGGCAGCCCACCGCCACCTTCATGGACTACCTGTGCCCGACCAGCGCCGAGACCACCTTCGAGCTCGACAGTGACCACCTGGAAACGCCGTCCCCGCTGACCAGGCTCGGCGCGAAGGGCTGCGGTGAAGGCAGCTGCATGAGCCTGCCGGTCGCGATCGCCAACGCGGTCGCGGACGCGCTCGCCCCGGCCGGCGTGGACATCACGAGCCTGCCCCTGCACGGAAACGTGCTCCACGAGCTGCTGAGCGGCAGCACATCGGAAAACGGAAGGAACCACTGACCATGGCACTCACCGGAGGCGAGATCAGGTTCGACCGCGGTCACGACGGCCGGGTCGCGTACCTGACCCTCGATCACGGCAAGTACAACATCATCACCTGGGAGACCCGTCAGGTGATGGCCGACCGGTTCGCCGAGATCGACGCCGACGACGACATCAAGGTCGTGGTGATCCAGGCCACGGGGGAGCACTTCTCCTCCGGCGGCGACATCGCCGGGTTCATGGAGGTCGACCCGATCGACTTCACCGACCTGGGGCACAACGTCACCGCACCGGCGCGCAGCCCGAAACCGGTGATCACCGCGGTCGACGGCTACTGCTTCGGCGTCGGGCTCGAACTCGCGCTGTCCACCGACATCCGGGTGGCGACCAAGCGAGCCGAGTTCGCGCTGCCGGAAATGCGGCTGGGCATGATTCCCGGCTCCGGCGGCACGCAGCGCCTCGCCCGGCTGATCGGCCTTTCCCGGGCGAAGTACCACGTGATGACCGCGTCCCGGATCAACGCGCAGCAGGCCGGGGACTGGGGCCTGGTGGCGAACGTGGTCGAGGACCGCGCCGCGCTGGACGCGGAGGTGGAGCGAATCGTGGGTGTGCTGCTCGGGTTCTCCCCGCTGGCCGCCCGCACCGCCAAGGAGGTGCTCGACAAGGGCGTGGACGCGCCGCTGTACTCCGGCATCGAGCTGGAGCGCAAGGCGTACGCGATGCTGCGCTCCAGTAACGACTTCGCCGAGGGTGTCGCCGCGTTCACCGGGAAGCGGGCGCCGAAGTTCCAGGGCCGGTGAGCTGAGCCATGAAGGCCGCACCATTCGCCTACGTCCGGCCGTCGAGTCTGTCCGACGCGATCGCCGAACTCGCGAGCACGGGCGGCGGCGGCAAGGTCATCGCGGGTGGGCAGTCGCTGGTGCCTGTTCTGGCGATGCGGCTCGCCCGCCCCGAAACCCTGGTGGACATCAACGCTGTCGCGGAGCTCGACCGGTTCGGCACCGCGGACGGTTACCTGGAGATCGGCGCCACGGTACGCCAGCGCCGGGTCGAGCGGGACCCGGTGAGCGCCACGGTTCCCTTGCTGGGCATGGCGCTGCCGTGGGTCGGTCACCGGGAACTGCGCAGCCGCGGCACCGTGTGCGGGAGCCTCGCGCACGCCGACCCGGCCGCCGAGCTGCCTGCCGTGGCGTGCTGCCTGAACGCCGAGCTGACCGTGACCGGAACCGGCGGCGCCCGCCGGGTGCCTGCCAGGGAGTTCTTCTCCGGCGCGATGACGACCGCGCTCGGGCCCGAGGACATCCTGACCGCGGTGCGCTTCCCCGTCGCCGGGAAGGGTGAGGGTTTCGGGTTCGCCGAGATCGCGCGCAGGCACGGCGACTTCGCACTCGCCGGGGTCGTCGCCCGGGTTCGCGTGCGCGGCACGGAGACCGACGCGCAACTGACCGGATTCGGCGTGTCCGACCGGCCGGTCACCCGCTCGGCCGCCGGTGAGCTCGCCGCGGCACTGCGCGAAAGCGGGGGTGAGGTGAGCCGCCTGCCGGGCGCACTGTCCGATCCGCTCACCGCACTCGCGGAGGAGCTGGTCGACACCGATGGCGACGCCCACGCCTCACGCGACTACCGCCGCCGCCTGTTCCGGACGCTGGCGAGCCGGGAACTGAGCAAGGCATACGAGCGCGCTCGCAGGAGCGCCGGTGAGGTGGACTCGTGACCGAAGTGTTGGCAGAAAACGGGAAACCCCGCGCGGTGAAGGCGGCGGCGGACGACCTTGTCGAAGTCAGGATGACGGTGAACGGCACCCCCGCCGTGCTCAGCCTGCCCGCGCGCGTCACGCTCGCCGACGCGCTGCGCGACCACCTCGGGCTCACCGGCACGCACGTGGGTTGCGAACACGGGGTGTGCGGGATGTGCACGGTGCTCGTGGACGGGGAGGCGGCCCGGGCCTGCCTGCTGTTCGCGGTCCAGCTCGACGGGGCCGACATCGTCACCGTGGAGGGCCTCGGCAGGCCGGACGACCTGCACCCGCTGCAGGAGGCCTTCGGCCGCAACCACGCGCTGCAGTGCGGTTTCTGCACACCGGGCTTCCTGATGAGTTCCTACGACCTGCTCAGCAACCAGCCGGAGGTGACCGAGGAGGAACTGCCGGCGGAGCTGTCCGGTGTCATCTGCCGCTGCACCGGGTACCGCAACATCCTCACGGCGGTCAGGGAAACCAAGTCGGCACACCCCGGCGGAATCCCCGCCCCGGGCAACTGCGCGCACCGCGCGCTCGTGGGCCGGGCCACCGGCCAGGCGGGGGTTAGCACCGACGGCCGTGAGGTCACCGAGGAAACCGGGGACACGCGCCGGATCGACATCGTGCTTCCGGACGGCGATCCGACGATCGCGGTCGACGTCGGGACCGAGATCGGCGTGCCAGTGGACGCGGTGTGGCGCGTGTTCGACGACGTGTCCCTGCTCGCCCGCTGCCTGCCCGGTGCGGAGCTCACCGAGGACCTCGGCGAGGACCAGTACGCCGGCCGCGCGCGCGTGTCAGTGGGCCCGATCAAGCTCGCGTTCAAGGGCGTCGCGCACGTCGTCGAGCACGACCGCGCCGGTCAGCGCCTGCGCGTGCTCGCGCAGGGGCAGGACACCGGTGGCGCGCAGACCCAGGCCGACATCGTGCTGCGCACCGAGGCCACCGCCACCGGCACCGTAATGCGGGCCGAGGCCAAGGTGTACCTCACCGGGCGCATCGCGCAGTTCGGCCGTGCGCTGGCCGGTGACGTGAGCCGGCGCATGTTCGAGCAGTTCGCGGACGCCCTGCGCGAAACCGCGACCTCCGGGCAGGCTCCCACCGGGCCGGTCGCAGCGCCGAGCGCGCTGAAGCTCCTGTTCGCCCCGCTGTTCGACCGGATCCGGACAGCCCTGCGCCGCAAGTCCCGCTGATCCGGTTCCCGGTCCCTGTCCCGTGAGGGGAAAACTGTGACACCCGATATCGCACCACGGTCAAAGTCGCCTCGTGCCGCGGTATTCGCTTCCGTCGCCGGCTGGTCCTTCGACCTGTTCGACCTGTTCCTGCTGCTCTACGTGGCCGGACCGATCAGCAAGAACATCTTCCCGAGCACCAGCCCCACCCTGGGGATCGCCGCGGTGTTCGGTTCGTTCGCGGTCACCGTCGTGATGCGCCCGGCGGGCGCGGCGATCTTCGGCGAGCTGGCCGACCGCAAGGGGCGCAAGGCGACCATGGTCCTCGTGATGGGCGGCGTCGGCCTCACCACGGCCGCGATGGGCCTGGTGCCGCCCCACGCCACGGTCGGGGTGCTCGCCCCGATCCTGTTCCTGGCACTGCGGATCGCGCAGGGACTGTTCGTCGGCGGGGTCACCGCGACCACGCACACGCTCGGCACGGAGAGCATCGGTCCCCGCTGGCGTGGGCTGATGAGCGGGCTGATCGGGGCCGGGGGAGCGGGCCTCGGCGCCGCGCTGGCCAGCCTGGCCTACATCGTGGTCACGGCGCTCTTCTCCGGCCCGGCGTTCGACCAGTGGGGCTGGCGGGTGTTGTTCTTCTGCGGGCTGCTCAGCGCGCTGCTGAGCCTGTTCGTGCTGCGCAAGGTCGACGAATCCCCGCAGTTCCAGGGCGAGCGGCAGGCGCCGGTGCCGTTCCGGGAGCTGCTCCGGGGCCGCGGCAAGAAGATCCTCGCGCTGAACATCGCGGTGGCCGCCGGCGGTGGCGCGCAGTACTACCTGACCTCCGGGTACCTGCCCACGCTGCTCAGCGAAGTGGTCGGGGTCCCGGCCGCCCAGCGCGGAATCGTCCTGCTGGTCAGCAGCGTCGTGGTGGTCGGGGCGGCGATCGGCGCGGGCGAGCTGAGCGAACGTCTCGGCCGCCGCCGGACCATGCTCGGGTTCGGTCTGTGCAACCTCGTCGCGCTGCCGGTGCTCACCTGGGGCATCGCCGCCGCGGGAGGCGGTCGCGGCGCGGTCGTCGCGCTGCTGTGCGTGGTCATGGTGATGCTGTCCAACGCCGCGTACTCGCCGCTGATGATCTTCCTCAACGAGCGGTACCCGACCGGACTGCGGGCCAGGGGCACGGCGGTGAGCTGGAACCTGGGCTTCATGCTCGGCGGGCTGATGCCGACCCTGGTGAGCCTCTTCAGCCCGGAGCTGGCTGACGTCCCCTCGCGGCTCGCGATGTTCCTGGTGGGCGCGACCGTGGTGTTCGTCCTCGCAGTCCTCGCGAGCCCGGAAACCCGGGGCGCGCTCGACCGCGAGCGCGAAGCGCGGCCAACCGCCGCCGACGACGTGACGCCCGCCTGAGGGCCGGCCGCCGAGGCTCGTTGGGCGGCCGTCGAGCCACCAGGGAAAGAACTCGTTGTTTGGACATGGGGGAGTCGACTCCGGTGATCCCGACCGGATGTGCGGGATCACCGCCCGGGAGGCCTTGAACACTCCGGCCAGGTTAACGGCCGCGGCCGGAACCGGCGGTGCCGGCGCCGCCCGCCGGGTACCCCGATGGGGGAACGGGAACTGTCCTCATGGCATCGCGTCGATGCCGGTGCGATCCACAGGAGCCTCCCGGTGCGGCAACCGCCGCACCGGGAGGAGGAATCCGGTGCTTCAGGCCGCCGCCCAAGGCGGTTCGGGTAGGGCCCGGCCTCCCCGGGCACGGATATCAGCAACCCGCGCTAGGGCGGGTGGGAGCCGCCGTGCCCGCTGCCCTGAACGAGCGGTCGAACACCGAACCCGAGCCCAGGCACTGCACGTATTCGGCCTGGTGCCCGGTGAGGGCGAGCGCCGGCTGATCGCGTGGGCCGCGTTGTTCTGCCCGACAAAGGAGAACTCGCGGGTGTACACAGTGGTCTCCATCATCATGTACGTCGGCGCGGAGTGTCGTCGCCCGTAGCGCTGCCGGCCGCGCTCGCCGAGCAGTCCCGCGCCCCGCTGGAGGAGAACGGGCTCACGCGGGAGGACCTGACTGTTTCGGTCGGCCTGCCAGGGCCGGCCGGCTCGCACCTGGGCATGGCCGTGCGGCCACCGCTGATGCCCGGCTGGGACGGTTTCGGCGTGTGCCGGTTCCTGGCCGAACGGCGGGGATGCGACGTGATCGCCGACAACGACGTGAACCTGAAGGCGCTGGGGGAGGCCGGCACACCTGCCGCTGCTCGTCCACATCGGACCCGGTGTCGGCGACGGGCTCGTCGGCGAGAACAGCAGGCTCCTGCACGGCGCGGACGGTGCCGCTGCGGAAACCATGGCTGCCTCGACGCCATCGCCTCGACCGGGCCCATCACGCCCCGGCTCGGGCTGAGCGAGAACGACTTCGCGGCGAGGCGAACACCGTCAGCGTGGTCCGCGAGGTGGCCACCGTCGTCGGCCGGGTGATCGCCGACCTGGTGAACTTCCGCAACCCGGTGCGGATCGTCCTCAGCGGACCGGTCGTCCAGTGCACCTGCTGTGGCTCGGACTGTGACCTGCCCGGTCGCCGGCGCCCAGGATGGGAGCGCTACCGCGAGGCGGTCAGCGGTGCGGCGGTGAGCGCACCGTCCACTCGCCGGGGGATGTGAAGTTCATTCGCGTCGCGCAGCGGGGGTGGCAGCAGCGCGTCGGGCACCGACTGGTAGGCGACCGGGCGCAGGAACCGGCGCATCGCGGTGGCGCCGACCGAGGTGTGCACCGAAGTCGTCGCCGGGTACGGGCCGCCGTGGTGCTGCGCCCAGCCGACCGTCACACCCGTCGGCCAGCCGTTCCAGATGACCCGCCCCGCCGTTCGGGTCAAGGCGTGCAGCAGCGCCGGTGCGACCGCGTCACCGCTCCGTTCCCCGTGTACCGTAGCGGTGAGGTTGCCCTCCATCAGGTCCGCCGCGGCAGCCAGTTCCGCGTCGTCGGCGTAGATCACGACCAGCGCGAACGGTCCGAAACACTCGACGAGCAACTGCTTGGAACACCGGGCGAATTCCGCGGCGGTGGTGCTGATCAGAACGGACCGGACGACCGATTCGTCCGCGGCGTCCTGCTCGGGGACGCTCAGCGGGCGGACCGCCGGATGGGCGGCCAGTCGCGCGGCCTCCGCCCGGAACGCGGCGCCGATGTCCTCGTGCAGCAACCTCATCGGAGCCGTGGCCGCTCCGGCGGCGATCAGATCTTCCAGTCCGTACTCGGCCGGCACGAACAACACGCCCGGTTTGGTGCAGAACTGGCCGCCGCCCAGTGACATCGACCGCAGGAAGCCGTCGACGATTTCCGTGCCGCGCGCCCGGGCCGCTTCGCGGGTGACGAACACCGGGTTGAGGCTGCCCAGTTCCCCGTAGAAGGGAATGGGGGAGGGCCGGGCCGCGGCCAGGTCTGCCAGGGCCCGTCCTCCCGCGGTGGAACCGGTGAAGGCGACGGCGGTGATCCGGGCGTCGGTCACCAGCTTGCGCCCGGTCTCCATCCCGTGGACCACGGCGAACGTGCCCTCGGGCGCACCGGCGGCACGCAAGGCGTCGATGACCACCCGTGCGTAGGCGCCGGACAGCCGGGGTTGCGCGGGATGTGCTTTCGCGATCACCGGGCACCCCGCCGCCAGCGCCGACGCGGTGTCGCCCCCGGCCAGCCCGAAGGCGAACGGGAAGTTGCTCGCGCCGAACACCGCGACCGGACCGAGCGGGATCAGCATCCGCCGCAGATCCGGGCCTGCGCCCGCGCGGTCGATGATCGCCTCCAGCCACGAGCCTTCCTCCACGGCATCGGCGAACATCTCGAGCTGCCCGGCGGTCCGTTCGACCTCTCCGGTGAGCCGCGGCACGCCGAGCGAGCTGTCCGCGTCGGCCAGCGGCACCAGCGAGTCCGCCTGCGCGCGCAGAGCGCCGGCGATGGCGCGCAACAGGCCGGCGCGCTCGGTCAAGGGCATCGCCGCGAGCACCGGCGCGGCCGTGAGGGCCGCGGCCAGCACCTCCTCGTACTTCTGGCAGGTGGTGTCCGCGATCGCGGGGGCAGGCATCGTCGCTCCTTCTGTTCGCCGGAATGGCCGGAAGTCCCGGCTGCACGGGAATCCGTGGCTCCTCACGATCACCGCCGGGCCGCGGAAACCGGTACCTCCAGGTGGAGGTACCGGCGTTGCGGCGGCCCGGGCGAGCATCGATCCATCGCGGCGATCCGCGACCTCACCGAGGAGGACGGTTTTGCTTCAATCCGCAGTACTTTCCCGGTCTTCCGCCGGGGGCACCCGGTGACCCGCCGGGCGGCCGGACCGCTCGCCGGAATCCGGGTGCTCGACATGACCAGGCTCGCTCCGGGCCCGTACGGCAGTATGCTGCTGGCCGATCTCGGCGCCGAAGTGATCGCGATCGGTGGCGGCCGCTCCGGCCTGCCGGTTCCGGCGCTGTCCCGGGGCAAGGAATTCATCACGCTCGACCTGAAGACCACGCAGGGCCGCGCTGCCCTGCACCGGCTGGTCGCCGAGTCCGACGTGCTCATGGAGGGCTTCCGGCCCGGGGTGGCCGATCGGCTCGGCGCCGGGTACGCGGAGCTCAGCGCGCTCAACCCGCGCCTGGTCTACTGCAGTGTCACCGGTTACGGCCAGACCGGCCCGCTCTCGCAGCGCGCCGGACACGACATCAACTACCTCGCGATCGGCGGCGCGCTGGGCACCTTCGGCCCGCCTGGCGGTCCACCGGTGCCCCCGCTGAACCTGGTCGCCGACTTCGCCGGCGGCGGTCTGCTCGCGGCGTTCGGCATCGTGGGTGCGCTCTACGAACGGGAGCGTTCCGGCCGCGGGCAGTACCTCGACGCGGCCATGGTCGACGGGGTGCTGTCCATGATGGGCATGAACTTCACCGACTGGGGCAGGGGAGCATTGCCGCGGCGCGGTGAGGGTGTGCTCACCGGGTCGATGCCGGCCTACCGCTGCTACGAGTGCGCCGACGGTCGTTACGTGGCGGTCGGCGCACTGGAGAAGGCGTTCTTCGCGAACCTGTGGCAGGCACTGGACCTGGGCGCCGTGCCCGACCACTTCGACCCGGCCAACTTCGCCGGGATCGAGGCGCGGCTCGGCGATGCCTTCCGGCAGCGAACGATGGCGGAGTGGACGAAGTTCTTCGCCGGGATCGACGCGTGTGTCACACCGGTCCTCGAACCGCACGAGCTGGGTGAGTTCGAGCAGATTGCCGAGCGATACCAGGGATTCGCCCCGGAGTCGGTGCCGGCGGTGCCGGTGTACTCCCGGACCGCGGCGGCGCCCGGCCGGATCGACACCGCCGACGCGACCGAGCGGGTGCTCGCCCGGTTCGGCCTCTCCGCCGAGGAAGCGGGCAAGGCGGCGGGGACCCGCGACGCCAGCGCCGTCACGGGCCTGCGCTGGCCGCCGATGTGAAGCGGTAGTTGGAAAAAGCATTGAGGAGCACGAAGACGTGAACACCGAGTACGAGGACTTCCGGTTCAGCGTGCGCCGGCTGGCGGCGGACAAGATCGCGCCCCACGCCGCGGATGTGGACGACAAGGAGCGTTTCCCAGAGGAGGCCTGGGCCGCACTGCGCGCGGCGGACCTGCCGGGCCTGCCCTACGACGAAAAGCTCGGCGGCTCCGGCGCCGACCTGCTGTCCCAGGTGATCGCCGTCGAGGAGGTGGCGGCGGCCTGTGCCAGCTCCGCGCTGGTGATGCTGGTCAACTGGGCTGGCACGTCCACTGTGGTCAGTCATGGTTCGGACGAGCTGCGTGCCGAGGTCGTGCCGCGGGTCGCCGCCGGTGACGCGGGGGCGGCCTGGTGCATGACCGAACCGACCGTGGGCTCCGATCTGTCCGGCATCAGGACCACCGCGACCCGGGACGGTGACGACTGGGTACTCAACGGACAGAAGCGGTTCATCAGCAACGCCCCGTGGGCCGAGTGGTACGCCGTGCTCGCCCGGACCGGCGAGCAGGACTTCGGTGTCTTCATGGTCCGCAACGACGACGCCGGGATCTCCTTCGGCCCGCACGAGAAGAAGATGGGCATGCGGGGCAGCCCGACCACCGACGTCCTCCTGGAGGACTGCCGGATCCCCGGCGGCCGTGTCGTCGCCGATCCGGTGCAGGGCTACCGCTACATCAATGGCGAGCTCAACACCAGTCGCGCCCTGATCGCCGCGCAGGCGCTCGGGATCGCCCAGGGCGCCTTCGACGCCGCCGTCGCCTACACCTGCGATCGCCGGCAGTTCGGGCAGTCACTGTCGCGGTTCCAGTTGCTCCGGGGAATGGTCGCCGACATGGCGGTGAAGATCGAGTCCGCCCGTGCGCTGCTCTACGACGCGGTCGCGCTGATCTCCGCGGGCGACCCGCGGGCGCGATCCCGGGTCTCGATGGCGAAGCTGCTCTGCAGCGACAACGCGATGTCGGTGGCCACGGACGCCCTGCAACTGCACGGCGGCTACGGATTCACCCGTGACTACCCGGTGGAACGCATGATGCGTGACGTGAAGATCACCCAGATCTACGAGGGTACCAACCAGATCCAGCGGCTGGTCATCGCGAAGGACGTCTACGCCCGGCAGGCTCGGTCATGACCCGCGCACTCGAGGGAATCCGCGTCCTCGACCTCGGCGAGATCATGCAGGGCCCGCTCGCGGCGCAGGTGCTCGGCGACTTCGGCGCCGATGTGGTCAAGGTCGAGCGCGGGATCGGCGGCGACATGATGCGGTCACTGGACCGCGTGGCGGGGGAGACGGGCGAACCGTGCTCCTACTACGTCGCGGTGAACCGGAACAAGCGCAGCGTCTCGCTCAACCTCAAGACCCGCGAGGGCATGGAGGCGTTGCACCGGTTGCTGGCGGAGGCCGACGTGCTGGTGCACAGCTACCGGCCGGCAGCGGTGCGGCGGCTCGGCCTGGCCTACGAAGACCTGGCCGAGCGCTACCCGAAGCTGGTCTACGCTTCGGCCTCCGGCTTCGGGGAAAGCGGGCCTTACGCGCACAAGGCGGGACAGGACATGCTCGCCCAGTCGCTGAGCGGCATGGCCCGCACCGTGGGCGACCCGAACCTGAAGGCGCACATCCTGCCGGTTCCCGTGGTCGACTACGCGTCGGGAATGGCGCTGGCACAGGGAATTCTCGCGGCCCTCCTGGAACGGGAGCGATCCGGCCGGGGGCAGCGGGTGAGCGTCAACCTGCTCGACACGGCGCTGGCGCTGCAGACACTCGAAAGCGCGTCACTGCTGATGTACCGGCGTGAGACGAACTGGGTCACCGACTGGTACAGCGGGATCTTCGAAACCACCGACGGCATGGTCACCGTGCTCGGGTTGTTCCGGGACAACGCACTGCACCTGGTGTGCAAGGCGCTCGGGGTGGAGGACCTGAGCCGCCGCCCCGAGTTCGCCACGGCGGAGCTGCAGGCCCGCAACAAGGACAAGGCCAACGAGGTCCTGCGGGGTACTGTCCGCGCCCTCACCACGGACGAGGCGATCGCTCGATTCGACGCCGTCGATCTGCTCTCCGCGCCGCTGCTGACCCTCGAGGAGGCACTGGCGCACCCCCAGGTGCTCGAGAACGGCACGATCACCCAGGTCGAGGTCGGCGGGGGGCGGACGACCCGCATTCTCGGCAACCCGGTCAAGCTCTCCCGGACCCCGGCCACGACCAGGCGGGGCGTCGCCGGCGTGGGCGAGCACACCGAACCGGTGTTGCGGGAGTCCGGCTTCACCGACGACGACCTCGCGCGACTGCGCGCGAGCGGGGGCATCCGATGAGGACGCTCGACCCCACGCTGCGAGGAGGATCCCGATGAACGAGCGCAACGCCGTGGTGCTGACGGAGTTCGGCGCCGACCTGGAGGTCACCCGGTTCCCCGGGGTGCGTCCCGGACCCGGTGCGGTGGTCGCCGATGTCACCCACGCCGGTGTCTGTGGCACCGACATGCACCTCCAGCAGGGCCGGATGGCGATTCCCCTTCCGGTCGTGCTCGGCCACGAAGCGGTCGGCCGCATCCGGGAACTCGGTGAAGGCGTGTCGGCCGATGCCACCGGTGCACCTCTGCGGGAGGGCGACCTGGTGTCGTGGGCGTCGAACATCCCCTGCGGGACCTGCTTCCACTGCGCGACGGAGGGCGAGCCGTCGCTGTGCGAGACCCGCAAGGTCTACGGCATCAACCAGAGTTGCGCCCAGCCCCCGCATCTGTCCGGCGGCTGGTCCGAGCAGATCTACCTGCAGCCGGGCTCCACCATCGTCAAACTGCCCGAAGGCATCGGGCCGCGGCAGGTGATCGCGCTCGGTTGTGCCGGCCCGACCGTCGTGCACGCGGTGCTGGACATCGGCAAGCCCCGTGCAGGCGATGTCGTGGTGGTCCAGGGCAGTGGGCCGGTCGGCATGGCGGCGGCCATGTTCGCCGCCGTCGCCGGTGCGAGCAAGGTGATCATTGTCGGCGGGCCGGCCAACCGGCTCGAAGTCGCACGGGAGATCGGCGTCGGCGACGTGCACCTCGACATCTTCACCGAGACCGACCAGGAGGCCCGCGTGGCGAAGGTCCTTGCCGAAACCCCGGACGGGCGCGGCGCGGACCTCGTGATCGAGGCGACCGGGGTGCCTGCCGCGGTCGCCGAGGGTATGGACATGACCCGGCGCGGCGGCAAATACCTGGTGGTCGGCCAGTACACCGACCACGGGCCGACGATGATCAACCCGCACCACATCACCCGCAAGCAGTTGCGGGTGCTCGGCAGCTGGGCGTTCTCGCCGCGGAACCACCTGGACTACGTGCTGGCCCTGCCCAGTCTCGCCGCGCGCTTCGACCTGGACCGGCTGGTCACCGCCTATCCGCTGGAGCGGGCCAACGAGGCGCTGGCGGACATGCGTGCCGGCAGGACTCTCAAGCCGGTGCTGGTGAGCGGAGACCGGTCGTGAGCGGGCGGTGGGACGAAGCGTCGCGGAGGATGCGTCTGCGGATCGACGAGACCGCGGCCGAGGTGGCGACGGGCTTCCCGAACTACGCCGACACGGACACCGGCCTCTGGACCCGCAGTGCGGACGGGTTCTGGACCGGCGGCTTCTGGGGCGGCCTCCTCGCGCTGTCGGCCGCCGACTCCGGTGCCCGGCGCTACGCGCGGGCTGCCGACGACGTGGCGGAGCGGCTCACGGTCCGGGCGAGCTCGGACACCGCGTTCCGTGGGTTCCTGTTCTTCTACGGCGCCGGAGTCGCACATCTGACCGGGAAGAGCGACACCACACGTGCCGCGGCACTCGCCGGTGCACAGGGGCTCGCGGCGAGCTTCAACCACGACGCGGGACTGATCCCGCTCGGCAGCCAGGCCGAGGAATCCGACGCGGTCGGCGCCGGCGCCGCCAACATCGACGCCGTGCCCGGCACCGTGGCACTGCTCGCGTGGGCCGCACGGGAGACGGACCGGCCGGAGCTGGCGGACATGGCACGCGCGCACGCGCAGCGCCATGTCGAGTACTGCGTGCGCGAGGACGGTTCCGTGTGCCAGTCCGCCGCCTTCGACGAGTGGGACGGGACCCTGTTGCGGCGCTACACCCACAAGGGACGCTCTGACGACAGCACGTGGGCCCGCGCCCAGGCCTGGGCGATGCTCGGTTTCGCCCAGGCCACCCGCTGGGTGGATCCCGAGTTCGCCGGACCGGCGAAGACGGTCGCGGACTGGTGGATCGAGCAGCTGCCCCCCGACCGCGTCGCGCCGTGGGACTTCAGCGCCGGACCGGACGAGCCGCGGGACACCTCCGCGACCGCCATCGCCGCGGCCGCATTGCTCAAGCTGGCCGCGTTGGTTCCGGGCCGGCCGCGGTACCGGGAGCACGCCGCCGCGATGGTGGACACGCTGACCACGTTCGTCACGCCGACCGGAGCGGGGGACCACCGGCGGCCGGGCATGCTCACCGGAGGCTGTTTCGACCCGCGGCGCGGGGTGGCCACCGACGCGGAGCTCGTGTGGGGTGACTATTTCCTGCTGGAGAGCCTGCTGGCGCTGCGGGGCGTGCTCGATCCGGCGGACCTGTAGATCACCCGGGTTACCATGGCCGTACCTCGACGAAGAGAGAACGTGATGACGCGTGCGCCGGAGACCCCCGCGGAAGCGCTGCTGGAGCAGCTCGCCTCGCGGCATTCGGAGCTGCTCGTCCTGTCGGACAGTTCGCTCGCGATGAAGACGGTGGCCCGCCGGATCCGGGAGCTGGGCGAGTTCGACATGTCCCTGGTGGGCCGGCTCGAGTCGGGGCGCCGGCTGGTGCACCGGAGCTGGCAGGGCACCACGAGCACGGCGTTGCACCGGCTTGTCGTGCCCGAGGGCGTCGGCCTGGGCGGCAAGAGCATCGCCCAGCGGCGGCCGGTGTGGGTCCGCGACTACTGCACGTCGGACGCGATCACGCACGACTTCGACGAGCTGGTCGCGCGGGAGGGGCTCGGTGCGATGCTGGCCGTCCCCATGATCTACGACGGGGAAGTGCTCGGCGCCGTGTACGTCGGCATCCGCGCCGAGGCCTCCTTCGGCGACCAGGTCATCGCGCGGCTGGAGGAGGCGGCGGCCGTCGCGTCGGTGACGTTGGTCAGCTCGGAGCGGGCGAAGCTGCAGACCGGGGTGGCGCTGGACGCCGAGCGGCGGCGGATGGCAGCCGACCTGCACGATTCGGTCAGCCCGGTCCTCTTCCGCATCGGCGCCGAGCTCCGCAGCCTGCGGTCGATGGACGACCTCGACCGGATCCGGGACCGGCTCGACGAGGTGCAGCGGCAGGTGGCCTCGGTGAGCGCGCTGCTGCGCAACTCCCTGGCCCACCTCAACGAACAACCCCCGGAGCGCCGGCTGGCGGTGGTCATCCAGGAGGACTGCGAGGCCTTCGAGGAGCGGACCGGTCTGCCGGCCTCCTTCGTGGCGCTCGCGGACATCCCCGAGCTGGGGCCGGGCCGGACGGAGGCGCTGACCAGCGTCGTGCGCGAAGCGCTGGTCAACGTCGAGAAGCACGCCCAGGCGTCCACCGTGGTCGTGAGCCTCGTGGTGGCGGGCGGGCGGCTCACCGTCGCGGTCGCCGACGACGGGAACGGCTGGGCCAGCGGCGACCTGGACAAGGCAGGCCACCTCGGCCTGCCGCTGTCCCTGCGCCGGATGGAACGGGTGGGCGGCGGCATGTCGATCATCGGCAACGAGGACGGTGGCACGACCGTGCGGGCCTGGGTGCCCTGCGTGGCCGAGGGCGCCGACGATGTCTGACCACGCCGGCGTCCGGGTGCTCGTGGTGGACGACCATCCGGTGATCCGCGGCGGGGTCGAGCTGCTCGCCGCCGAAGACCCGGCGATCACCGTGGTGGGCGGCGCGAGCACGGGGCACGAGGCGATCAAGGTCGCGCAGGAGGTGGCCACCGACGTCATCCTGCTGGACCTGCGCCTTCCGGACATACCGGCACCCGAACTCGTCACCCAGCTGCGGCGGGTCGCACCGCGCGTGAAGATCCTGCTGTTCACGGCCTTCGCCGATCACGGCGCGATCGACGTGCTGATCGAGGCGGGTGCGGACGGCTGCCTGGTCAAGGACATCACCGGCGGTGACTTCGCCACCGCGGTGCGCCGGGTGGCCCGCGGTGTCCGGGTCGTCGATCCCCGGCTGACCGGCCGGCACGCGTCCGCGACCCCGGAACTGCTGTTCCGGGTCGGTCTCACCAGGCGTGAGTACGAGGTGCTGCGGCTCGCCGCGATGGGGCACAGCAATCCGGAGATCGCCGACCGGCTCGCGCTCGCCCGCAACACCGTGAAGACGTACCTGCAGACCGCGATGCAGAAACTGAATGCGCGGAACAGGGTCGAGGCCATCGCCAAGGCCCACGAACTCCGGCTGCTCTAGTAAATTCCCTTTCCCGGCGATTTCCGTGATTCTCGCGCTGCCCTGAAATCGGTGAGGTGTTTCGTCATGAGTGCGTTCCTGGATTACTGGGGAAAACACGCCGCCCGGCCGGCGTTGATCTGGGTGGACCGATGCGGTCGCCATCGGCTGCTCCCGTATTCGCATTTCGCCGACCGTGCCGCGCGGTTCGCCGGCCTCCTGAACGGCCTCGGGCTGGCGACGGGGGAGTCGGTCGCGGTGCTGCTGCGGCCGGTGCCCGAATGGTGGGAGGTCGCCGCCGGGGCGATGCGGGCCGGGGTCCCGTTCGCGCCGATGCCCGGCGGGGCGCCGGACGGCGACCGGTTGCGAGCCGCCGGAGCGGCCGTCGTGGTGGTCGACGATGCGCACCTCGAACCCGCGCTGGCCCTGCGGCGGGCGGGTGTGGTGCGGTACGTGGTCTGCGTCGGGGGCCTGCCGCACGCCGAGGCGATGAACTACCGGGCCATGATGTTCCTGGCCGGGACCGAACCCGCACCGGCGCCACCGGACAGCCCGGTTCTGCTGGCCGAGGACGAGAGGTACAGCCACGCCGACCTTCGGCGACTGGCGGACGAACTCGGCCTGGCGTGGCTGGATCGGCACCGCGACGACCTGCACCTGAGTCTCACCCCGCGGCACACCGCCGCCGGCGTCTTGCTCGGCATGATCGAGCCGTGGTCGGCGGGGGCGGCGATCCTGGTCGATGAAACCGATGGTGACCCCACCCGGATCCGCGGCCTGCTGGAACGATTCCCGGTGACCACCTTCTCCGCGCCCGGTTCGTCCTATGTGGACCTCGATCGAACCGGTCTGCGTGGTCTGCGGAACTCGTCGTTGCGCCGCGTGCTCGCCACCGGTGCGCAACCGGACGCCGACGCCGCCCGTGCCTGGTTCCGGGAGAAGGGTCTGTGGATACACCCCGGTCCCGCGCCCGTCGAGGCGCCGACTACTTGCGCGACTTTTCCCGGCGCTTTCTGACCTCTCCAGGTGGAGGTACCACGGGGTGCCCGCCACGAAGAAGCTTTCGGAAAACTTCCCGACGAAAAGGAACACCGATGTCCCTGATCTCGCGCAGCGGAAAAGCAGGATTCGCCAGCGCCGTCGGCACGACCGTGGAATGGTACGATTTCTTCATCTACGGCACCGCGGCCGGACTCGTCTTCAACACCCAGTTCTTCCCGCAGTTCGACGCCGTGATCGGCACGTTGTTGTCGTTCGCGACGTTTTCCGCCGCCTTCGTCGCGCGGCCGATCGGCGGTGTCCTGTTCGGGCACTTCGGCGACCGGATCGGCCGCAAGTCCATGCTGGTGCTGACCCTGAGCATCATGGGGACCACGACCTTCGCCGTGGGTGTGCTGCCCAGCTACGGGACCATCGGGGTGGCCGCCCCGATCATCCTCGTCACGCTGCGGTTCATCCAGGGCCTCTCGCTCGGCGGTGAGTACGGTGGTGCGGTGCTGATGACGGTCGAGCACGCGCCGGCCCACCGCCGCGGCTACTACGGCAGCTGGGTGCAGATGGGCGTGCCGGCGGGCCTCATGCTCGGCAACGCGGTCTTCCTCGCCTTCGGCGCGATGTCGCCCGAGAGCTTCCTGTCCTGGGGCTGGCGAGTGCCGTTCCTGATCGGCGGCGTGTTCGTGCTCGTCGGACTCGTCGTGCGGCTGAAGATCGGTGAAAGCCCCAGCTTCGACCGCCTGAAGGACAAGGAGAACGTGGTCAAGCTGCCGATCGCCCTCGTGCTGCGACACTACCCGAAACAGGTCCTGCTGACCGGCGGTGCCTACCTCTCGATCGGCGTCACGTTCTACCTGACCACGGTGTTCGGCCTGAGCTACGGCGCCCAGCAGATCGGCTTCAGCCGGAACTCGATGCTGTGGATCGTGCTGGCGGCGATGGCGCTCACCTTCGTCACCCTGCCGCTCTTCGGCGCGCTCTCCGACCGTTTCGGCCGCAAGCCGGTCTTCGCCGCGGGAACGGTGGCGATGGGGGTGCTGGCGTTTCCCTGGTTCTGGCTGCTCGGCTCCGGCTCGTTCCTGCTCGCCGTGCTCGGTTACCTGTTGATCTGCACTGGTTTCTCCGCCGCGTTCGGCCCACTCGCCGCGTTCTTCGCCGAGGCCTTCGAGACCAGGATCCGGTACTCGGGCATCTCGTTCGGCTACACCCTCGGCACGCTGGCCAGCAGCGCGCTGGCGCCGGTCATCGCCACCTGGCTGCTCGACCGCACGGGAGGCATCACGGCGGTCGCCTGGTACATGGTCGGCACCGCGGTGCTCTCGCTGGTGTGCACGTTCGCCCTGCGTGAGACCAAGGGATCGAACCTGGCCGACCGGCCGGGAGCCGCGTCCCGGAGCGAGTCGCCATTGCTCCCTGCCGAGTGAGGGCGCGGCCGCGCCGTCCAGCCCGCGGACCGCGACGTGACGCGAGCTGGACGGCGCGGACACCTTGCGCGAGTGCACGAAGTCGCGGACGAACCGGACGGCGGCGGGTTCCATCCGCAGCTTGTCCGGGTTCACCGTCCCGCCGGGCAGGAGCGGCGCGTCGTAGTCGCCGGGGTAGACCTCGCGGACCACGCGGTCGACGGGGAAGGTGCCGGCATCCTCGAGGTCGTGGTCGCGTGCCTGGATCTCCCCAGTTGCCGAGGGAAACCACGTCGGTTCGCGCGCCGGTGTCCTCCAGCGCCCGCCGCGGCTGCTCCAGTTCGGCCCGCTCCACCGCGTCGGCCGCGAGGATGGCCACCCGGCGCCCGTCCAGAGTTCCGGCCAGTTCAGGCACCCGCCATCGCCGGGTGCAGGACGACCTTTGTCCAGCCGTCGTCGCGGTTGTCGGAAGCTCGTGACCCACGATGAACGACGGCTCGGCCTTGCGCCCGGCGATCAGGTCGCGCAATTGCCGGTTGTACTTCTTGACCGGCGCTTGGCCGCTGCCGATGTGCTGGCCTTGAACCAGCACAGGCCGTAGTCGAAGGCGAGCTGGCCCTGCTTGGCCAATTCGTCGCCGGCGCCGGGATCCTGCGGCACGAAGACACCGACGTTGCCGATCCTCCCGGTGAAGCGGACCGAGCCGACCAGCCGGTTCATGGTCAGGTTCGCCTGCTCCTGACCGTCCGGCTCGTGCGCCTGGTAACCGACGCATTCGCAGCCGTTGTCCGCTCCCAGACCCGTGGTCTCCTCGAGGACGGCCTGCACCGGGTCGACCTTCGAGTCGTCGATGGCGATCGCGCCGATGGATTCGGCCAACCGGAGCCGGTCGGGGTGCCGGTCGACGATCATCACCTTGCTCGCCCCGCGCAGGGTCGCCGACAGGGCAGCCATCAACCCGACCGGGCCGGCGCCGTAGATGACGGTCTCGTCGCCGGGCTGCACGCCGGCCATTTCGGTCGCGTGATAGCCGGTCGGGAAGATGTCGGCGAGCATCACGTGGTCGCTCTGGCGCTCCTCCGCATCCTCGCCGAGCCGCAGGCAGTTGAAGTCACCCCACGGCACGCGCAGCAGCTCGGCGTGTCCTCCGGCCCACGGCCCCATGTCCGCGAAGCCGTACGCGGCGCCGGCCAACTTCGGCTCAGGCTGGGCGGTCAGGCAGTAGTTCGTGAGCTGACGCTCGCAGTTCTTGCAGTGTCCACAGGAGATGTTGAACGGCAGGACGACATAGTCCCCCACCTGCACCTTGTCGACCCCGTCGCCGACTTCGACCACCTGCCCCAGGTTCTCGTGCCCGAACCAGCGGCCGGGCTCGAAGTCGGTCCGGCCCTCGTACATGTGGAGATCGGAGCCACAAATGTTCGTCGACGTGATACGAACCAGGACGTCGGTGGGCCGTTCGATCCTCGCGTCCGGCACGTCCTTGACGCTCACCTGCCGCGGCCCTTCGTACACCACTGCCTTCATCTGCCTGCTCCCTCGTGCCGGATTCCAGCCGCCCGCGGCCGGGCGGCAGTTTCCATACACGGAGCGGACGCCCGGGGCGGTATCGGCAGACATGCCCATACCGGCCTGAGGTCCCTCCACATGCTCCGGGGTGCCGTTCGAACGCAGCGCGCTCACCTTCACCGGGCCGGTTGGGTGTCGTCGTAGCGGGTACCGCAAGGCCAAATCCAGTCGCGACGGCCTCAGCGGGTCAACAGCATCCGATCGCCGGCGCTCGGTACGCCCCTGCTCGCGCGCCGCTGAAGGGAGCTGTCATGCCGGACGATCCGATCGTTGCCAAATGATCGAAATCGCCGCCACCGGCGTCCCCTTGTCCGAGCCGGCTCAGACCCTGTTGGAGACGCCGCAGCGGCGGTTGCCCGCCGAAGTGAGCTGGCTGGCCCTGTCCACCCCGGGGACGAACGCCTACGCGACGGTCGGAAGCACCGGGCTGCAGCGATCCGTCCTCGACCGCCTCGATCGTCCGTCGGTTTCGCGCGAGATCCGGTTGGCCGAACTCGACCGGAACCGGCCACCGGTCAGCCTGGCCGAGCTCCCCGTCCCGGCCGATGAGCTGCCCACCTGGACGGAGTGCCTCATCCCGGCCGGCTTCCGCGACGGCCTGGGCGTGCCGCTCTTCGAGCCTGGCGGCCCGTACCTGGGGCTGCTCGCCCTGCTCTTCTCCGGCCGGAATGCGCCATCCGATGATCTTCGCGACCGCGTCGGGCAGCTCGCGCCACTGGTCGCCCGGTGCGTGTCGCCCATGCGCTCGCTGCTCGGTACCGCGCGCCTGGTACAGAGCGTCACATCGGGTGCCGTCCTGTACCGCGACGGCGCCACCCACCCGCTGCCGGGACTCGAGGACCACTCGCTCCTGGCGGACGCGTGGGAGCACCACGCGCGTTCAATGCTGACCCTGCGCCCCGACAACCCGATCACGCAGACCGGGGTACTCAGCGAGTTCTCCCGGCGCGGTGTCTCGTCCCGTCTCGGGAAGAATCGCGCGGACGTGAAACACCAGATGCTGGACCCGATCATCGTCGCCGGTCCCTGGGGCTTGGTGGGCGGCCTCGTCGCCGTGACTGTCCGGAAGCTGCTGCGGCGCGCCGGCAACTGAGGAACAGCCGGCTCGTTGGATTGACCATGTATGGTGCGACTCGCCGCAGTTCTTTGAGATTTGTCGGGCCGGTGCTCGACTCCGTGCGTGAGCCGGTGCGCCTGGGCGACGGTGAGGGTGGCGTCGACGCCGACTGTCAGTTCGGCGTGTGGCGAGGGACCGATCCAGCGGATGCGCACCTGCCCGGCGCGCTGCTCCCCGTCGACGGCGGCTGCGGCGTGCTCGACCAGTTCGACCGTGGTGCGATCGACGGGCCGATGATGGCGCCGGCCAGCGGGAACCCGAGCCCGACCCCGGCCGCGCCGAGCAAGGCGAGCGAGGTGAACCCCGCGGTGCGGCCGTGCAGCCCGTCGGCGACCAGCGCGGCCGACCCGAGATCTTGCGGTCAGAGGATGCCGCGGCGGACGTCGCCGGGGAGGCGGTTGGCGCGTTCGAGGTCGCGGCGGGCGCTGGAGCGCAGTTGCCAGGGGACGCTGACGACCATCACGCCCGGTTCGAAGAGCAGGTGTCCCTTGAGTCGTAGCGCGCTTTGGTTGTGCAGGAGGTTTTCCCACCAGTGCCCGACGACGTATTCGGGGATGTAGACGCAGATGACGTCGCGGGGGCTGACCCGGCGCATGTTCTTGATGTAGGCCACCACGGGCCGGGTGATCTCGCGGTAGGGGGATTCGAGGACTTTCAGCGGCACCTTGACGTCGTAGATCTCCCAGGTCCGTTCGAGTTCGCGGGTTTCGGCCTCGTCGACGTTGATGGTGATCGCGGTCAGCGTGTCCGGGTTCGCGGCCCTGGCGAAGGCGAGGGCACGCTGGGTCGGTTTGTGCAGGGTGGAGATCAGCACCAGGGCGTGCACCCGGCTGGGAAGGAGGGCGCCGGTTTCGTCGGGGGCGAGTTCTTCGCGAACCCGGCGGTAGTGGCCCTGGATGACGCGCATCATCACGAACAGCGCCGGGATGGCTATGACCACGAGGTAGGCGCCGTGGGAGAACTTGGTGATCAGCACGACCGCCAGCACCACGCCGGTGAAGCAGGCGCCGAATGCGTTGATGATCCGGGCGCGGTGGAGGCGCCGTCGTTCTGCGCCCGTGCCGGCTGCGCGGAGTTCGCGGTTCCAATGCCGCACCATGCCGGTCTGGCAGAGGGTGAACGAGGTGAACACGCCGATGATGTAGAGCTGGATCAGCCTGGTGGTGGACCCGTCGAAGCTATAGATCAGTACCGCGGCGATCAGGGCGAGCAGGATGATCCCGTTGGAGAAGGTCAACCGGTCACCTCGTGTGTGCAGCTGTCGCGGCAGGTAGCGGTCCCGGGCCAGGATCGAGCAGAGCAGCGGGAAGCCGTTGAACGCGGTGTTGGCCGCGAGGATCAGGATCAGCGCGGCGCTGGCCTGGAGATAGTAGAACCCGACGCTGTTGTCGCCGCCGAACACGGCCGCGGCGACCTGCGCGATGACCGTGCGCTGGTCGCCGTTCGCGCAGTCGCCGGGGTAGCCGATGAGGTCGCAGGCGTTTTCGGCGATCTTGACCTGGGAGACCAGGGCCAGGAGGGTGATCCCGCCGAACATTGTGAGCGACAGGAGGCCCATGGCGGTCATGGTGCGGGCGGCGTTGAGGCCCTTCGGCTTGCGGAAGGCCGGAACCCCGTTGGAGATCGCCTCCGCCCCGGTCAGGGCGGTGCAGCCGGAGGAGAACGCCCGCAGCACCAGGAATACCAGGGCCAGCCCGGACAGCCCGACGTGCTCGGCACGGATGCCGTAGTGCGCGCTCTCGGCCACCGGACGGTGACCGACAGCGGTCTCGACCAGTCCGACCACGATCATCAGCAGCACACCGGCCACGAACGCGTAGGTGGGGACGGCGAAGATGCGTCCCGACTCCCGCACCCCGCGCAGGTTCATCGCCGTCAGCAGCAGGACGCACACGAAGTTGATCAGCATCCGGTGGGGGCCGAGCTCGGGGACTGCCGAGATGATGTTGTCCACCCCCGCGGCGACCGACACGGCGACGGTCAGGACGTAATCGACCAGCAGCGCCCCGGCGACCACCAGGCCCGCGTCGCGGCCGAGGTTGCGCGAGGCGACCTCGTAGGACCCGCCGCCGCTGGGGTATGCCTGCACCACTTGCCGGTAGGACAGCACTACCACGACCAGCAGCGCCACGACCGCGAGCGCGATCCACGACGTCAGGTGCAGGAAAGCCACCCCGCCCAGGGCGAGGATGAGCAGGATCTCCTGGGTGGCATAGGTGACCGACGACAGCGGGTCACTGGCGAAGATCGGCAGTGCGATCCGCTTCGGCAGCAACTCGTGCGCGAGGTGGTCGCTGCGGAACGGGCGGCCGACCACCAGGCGCTTGAGCACGGACGTCGCGGTGGGCACGCCCGAAGAGTAGGCAGACCGTGATCGGCCGGGCGGTCCGCGAGCCGTATAAATGCCGTCAAAATCCGCGTCCGTGCCGTCCGGGACACGTCCGGAAGGACACGCCGCCCGTCGTGGGTGTCAATGCGCCGGCACCGCACCATCGGCGCAGGCGAGCGCATCGCCCACCGCAATGGCACTTGACATGACCCTGTCGTCCTGGGACGCCACAACAGCATCAGCCGAGTTCCGATCACCGCGGATGAGCAGAGTCGTCCACCCCGATCACTCGGGGTACCGACCTGGTCGGCAACGGCAATTGCAGCAGCGCCCGAACGCCGTTTTGCCTTACGGTGCAACACGGATGGTGGTGGCTGAAACCCATCCCCACACGCGCTCTACCAGCGGAAACGTTTTGAGCTACCGTAGGGGAAGGGGCGTCATCGCTGGGCGGATGGCATCCTGCGTGAACCCCTGGACAGCACCGGTTATCACTCTGCATCTCGTGGTATGCGGAAGGAGGGCCGGAACCGGCCGCGGGCGGCGGGCAGTTCCGCGGCGCTGAGGAAGAGCGGAACGTCCCACTGCCGCGCCAGGGTGCCAGCCGTTGCGGAGTGTCCGGGCAGGATGTGGGTGAGCGGGATCCCCGCGGCGGGTTGAGCCCGGGAGTCCGCTGCGCCTGCCGGTGCGTCCGCAACGGGGCCGCGCGACGTGCGGATGAGCAGGGCCGGAAGTCCTCGCCGCGGATGACCATGGCCCGCAGCGGCGCCCGGCCCGCTGTTCCTAGCGTCGGTGTCATGAACACGAGCAACGCGAAGTACGCGATCGTCGTCGGGATCGACGGCTCCGGGGAGTCCCTTCGGGCCGTCCGCTGGGCAGCCGCCGCCGCGCGGCTGCGTCACGAGCCACTGCACATCGTCTACGGGTTCGCGCCCCTGTCGGGCTTCTACGGGGCCGGCATGCCAGTTCTGCAGAACGCCTACGACGACCTCGTGCGGGCCGGCGAGCGCGTGGTGGCGGAGGCAGTCGGCGCGGCCAGGGAGATCACGGGCGAGCACGTGCGGATCACCTCCGAGATGCCCAACGAGCCGGCGGCGCCGCTACTCGTCGAACGGTCCCGCAACGCCCGCATGATCGCCCTAGGCAGCTCCGGCACGGGCGGCTTCACCGGCATGCTCATCGGATCGACCACGGTGGCGGTCTCGGCGCACGCCGCGTGCCCGGTGGTGGTCGTCCGCGGCCGGGACGCCGAGTCCGGTCCGGTGGTGGTCGGGGTCGACGGCAGTCCCTCCGGGGAGCGCGCGCTGGCCATGGCGTTCGAGGAGGCGTGCCGCCGCGAGACCCCGCTGGTGGCGGTGCACGTGTGGAGCGACGACCAGTTCACCGGCTTCTACGGCTCGCTGCCGCTGGCGCTGGACTGGGAGGAGATCGAGCGGGACGAGCAGCGGCTGCTCGCGGAGCGGCTGGCCGGGTGGCAGGAGGAGTACCCGGACGTCAAGGTCGAGCGGGTCGTTGTGCGCGACCGGCCGCGCCACCAGCTGGTGGAGTGGAGCGGGCAGGCGCAGCTGGTCGTGGTCGGAAGCCGTGGCCGCGGCGGGTTCACCGGGCTGTTGCTGGGCTCGACCAGCCAGGCCCTCATCCATCACGCGGAGTGTCCCGTGATGGTCGTCCGTCCCTGATCCGCGACCGGATCCCCAGGAGAACGTGATGCGAGCTGCCTCCGGCGCGGTGCTCGACAACGGGTTGTCCGCGGCCGAAGCCGCCGAGCGGTCGCGCCGCGACGGGCCCAATGCCCTGCCCGCCGCACGGCGGGCCAATCCGGTCGTGGAGTTCGTCAAACAGTTGGTGCACTTTTTCGCCCTCATGTTGTGGGTCGCCTCGGGGCTGGCGCTGCTGGCGGGGATGCCCGCGCTGGCGATCGCGATCGCCGTGGTCGTCCTGGTAAACGGGGTGTTCTCGTTCGTGCAGGAGTACCGCGCCGACCGCGCGGCGGAACGGTTGCGGGACCTGCTACCCGTGCGCGCCACCGTGCGGCGGGACGGCAAACCGATCACGGTCGACGCCACCGAGTTGGTGGTCGGCGACGTGCTGTTGCTGGAAGCCGGAGACCGCGTCTGCGCCGACGCCACCGTGCTCTCCGGCGGCCGGCTGTCGGTGGACGAATCGTTGCTGACCGGGGAGAGCGCTCCCGAGCATCCGGACGAGGGTGGCCGCGTGCACGCCGGCACCTACGTCGTGGAGGGGCACGGTGCCGCCTCTGTGACGGCCACCGGCACGCACACCAGGCTGGCCGGGATCGCCCAGATCACGGCACAAGCTACCCGCCCGCGCAGCCCGCTGACCGGGCAGTTGCAGCGGGTGGTGCGGATCGTCTCGGTGATCGCGGTGTCGGTGGGCGTGCTGTTCTTCGGGATCGCGCTGCTGCTCGGCTTCGCCCCGGGCGAGGGGTTCCTGTTCGCCATCGGGGTAACCGTCGCGCTCGTGCCGGAAGGTCTCCTGCCGACCGTGACGTTGTCCTTGGCCCGTGCGGTGCAGAAGATGGCCGCGCGCAACGCGCTCGTGCGGCAGCTGGAGTCCGTGGAGACGCTGGGCGCCACTACGTTCATCTGCACCGACAAGACCGGGACCCTGACCCGCAACGAGATGTCGGTGGTGGCCGCCTGGACCGCGGACGGGACCGTGACCGTGGACGGCGAGGGG
This sequence comes from Amycolatopsis methanolica 239, assembly GCF_000739085.1. Classification (NCBI taxonomy): domain Bacteria; kingdom Bacillati; phylum Actinomycetota; class Actinomycetes; order Pseudonocardiales; family Pseudonocardiaceae; genus Amycolatopsis; species Amycolatopsis methanolica. The sequence goes on from NZ_CP009110.1 coordinate 3,221,479, forward strand.
TACCTGCCCGAGGGACGGCTGTACGGGAGCTCCGCGGCGCTGAGCGCGGCGGGGGCCCTGGCCGATTCCGCGGCGCGCTGCTCGCCGGACTCGCGGGCGGTGGAGCGCGGCGGGACGTGGCATCCGGTCGGCGACCCGATGGAGGTCGCCTTGCACGTGCTCGCGAGCCGTGCCGGGCGGCCCGCTCCGCCGCCTCCGCTCGGCCGCCGGCCATTCGACCCGTACCGGCGCCGCTCATCGGTGTCCGATGTGGACGGCCTCCATGTGACGGGCGCGCCGGACAGCGTGCTCCCGCTGTGCGTGGACCTGCCCGCCGGCGCGGCCGACGCGGTGCAGGAGCTGAGCGCGCCGCGATGATCACCGGCGACCACCCGGCACCGCGGCCGCGATCGCCGCCGAAATCGGGTTGCTGGGTGCGGACCGGGTGGTGGTCGAGGGCACGGAACTGCCCGGGGACGACACGGCGCTCGCCGAGTTGCTCGACACCGACGGGGCGGTGGTGGCGCGGGTGAGCCCGGAGCAGAAGCTGCGCATCGCGAGGGCGTTGCAGTCGCGCGGGCACGTCGTGGCGATGACCGGCGACGGGGTGAACGACGGCCCGGCGTTGCGCACCGCCGATATCGGCGTCGCCATGGGTGCCTCCGGCACCGACGTCGCCCGTGAGGCCGCCGACCTGGTGTTGCTGGACGACCGCTTCACCACCATCGTCAGGGCGATCGAGCTGGGGCGGGCCACGTTCGCCAACATCCGCCGGTTCCTGACCTACCACCTCACGGACAACGTCGCCGAGCTGGCGCCGTTCGCGGTGTGGGCGCTCTCCGGCGGCTCGATCCCGCTGGGTCTCACAGTGCTGCAGGTGCTGGCGCTGGACATCGGCACCGACCTGGTGCCCGCGCTCGCGCTCGGCGCGGAGCCGCCCAACCCGCGCACCATGCGGGGCCGGGCGCGCACCGGCAACCTCATCGACGGCCGGCTGGTGCGCCGGGCATTCGGGGTGCTCGGCCCGGCCGAGGCGCTCACCGCGATGGCAGCGTTCCTGGCAGTGCTGCTCGCCGGCGGCTGGTGGTTCGGGGAGGAGCCGGGTGCGGCGCTACTGGCGACCGCGTCGGGAACCGCTTTCACCGAGATCGTCCTCGGCCAGCTCGCCAACGCGTTCGCCTGCCGCAGCGAAAGCAGCTGGATCGGCCGCCGCGGTTTCCGGGGCAACCCGCTGCTCCTGTGGGCCACCGCGCTGGAAGCCGGGATGCTCGCGGTGTTCCTGCTGGTTCCGCCGTTGCCCGGCCTGCTGGGCAGCGACCCGCCGACCCCGTTGGGCTGGTCACTCGCGGCGCTGGCGGTCCCGGCGGTGTGGGGAGCGGATGCGCTGCACAAGGCCCTCCGCGCCCACCGGGTCCGCTGAGCCCCGCGTGCTAGGCCGGCCGGCATGCGCTGCGCGCGCTGCCGGTTCGTCAGCCCCTCACCGATGATGTCGAGCAGGGCCGGTGCCCCTCGTCAGCGCAGGTGGTCGCGGAAGAAGGTGACTATCCGCCGTCGCGCGTCGGCGGTCGCGGCCTGGTCGTACCGGGTGCCGGGCAGGCGCCCCAGCACCCGCAACATCAAGGTCAGGTCGGCCGGGGCATGGTCGTTCATGAACCCGTGCCCGGCGCCGGGGTAGATCTTGACGTTGTGGGGCACGCCGAGGCGGGTGAGGAGGTCGTCGAGGCGGCGTCCGGCCTTGGCGCCCAGGGGCCCGGCCCGCGCCGCAGAAGCTGCCGACGACCGGGCAGGCTCCGGCCAGCCACGCTTCGGCGTCGGCGGGGCATCCGCCGTAGTTGACGGCCGCGGCCGCGTAACCGCGGTCCGGCGCCAGCGCGAGGGCGTACCCGCCGCCCATGCAGAACCCGATGACGCCGACCGCCGGTGCACCGGTCGTCCCCGGCGAGCAGAGCACGGGCGGCCGCGATGTCGTCGAACGTCCGCCCCCGCCGGGCGCCGATGTCCCGTATGGATCGTGCGCAGGCAGCCGAGCCGGCTGCCCCAGTGGTACAGATCGGGCGCGACGGTGAGGAGCCCTTCGCCCGCGAGCCAGTCAACCTGGGCCCGCGGGTCGTGGCTCACCCCGGTGGAGTCGTGGACCACCATTGGCGTGCCGATCAGCAGGTCCGTCACGACGGGCTCCGGTCGTCGGCCAGCATCCGGCGGTGCAGCTCGGCCGTCATGGCGTGGATGGGCCGGGTCAGTTCGGTGTTGGTCTTGAGCTCGAGTTCCTGCTGGACGAACTCGTGGTCGGCCTTCATCTGCTGGAAGGCCGCCTGCCGGTTCTGCCCGATCATCACGAACGTGGACAGGAAGATCGCCTCGAACGACACGACCAGGGTGAGGGTGGGCCAGGGACCGCGCTCAAGGGCCAGCATCCAGGCCGCGATCCCGATCGCGTGCAGGTAGACGAACCACATCGAGCCCGCGAACCGGGTGATCGAGTCGGCGAGCCGCAACTGCGCGTCACCGCTGCGGTGGGCGCGGTGGGCGACCACCGCGGGGTGGTGTCGCGGCTCGCCGCTCGGCTGGATCACGACAACAGCGCTCCGCCATCGACGACGATCTGGGTGCCCGTCGTGTACGAGGACAGCTCCGAGGCCAGGAACAACGCGGCCCGGCCGATCTCGTCCGGGTCGCCGAGGCGTTTCATGGGGATCCTGGCCAGGAACCCTTCGAGCACGGCCGCCATGTCCACCCCCGCCGGGGCTGCGGACTGCGCGGCCGCCACGCCCGGGGTGGCGATGCCGCCGGGCCCGACGCCGTTCACCCAGATGCCGTGCGGTGCCAGTTCCAGAGCGACGTTCTTGGTGAACCCCCACGCGCCGTGCTTGGACGCGTCGTAGTGCGCCAGCCCGGGAGCCGACGGGTGCAGCGCGTCGATCGAGGTGATGTTGATGATCCGGCCGCCTTCGCCCCGCTCGATCATGTGCCGCGCCACGTGGCGCGTGCACAGGAACAGCCCGTGCAGGTTGACCCGGAGCACGCGCTCGACCCTCGGATCACCGGCTCGTCCTTCGGCGCGGGCCGGTGTCGTGGAGGCGGCCTTCATGGTCCTCGACGAGCTTTCGCGCCCGGCCGGCTGTCCCGCTGGGGGGCCGGTAGCCCGGCTGCCACCCCGACCGGTTGTCGGCGGTCGGGGTGGCAGCCGGGCTGGGGCGGTGCGCCTCCGGCTTACCCGAGGGTGTGCAGCGCCGGTACTCCGCTCGGTTGCCCGCCGGGTGTGCGCGGGTTGTTGCGGATCTTGCCGCTGAGGAGGAGGTACAGACCGCCCGACACCAGCAGGCCCACGATGAAGGCGATGTCGGCGCCCCCGAGCGCCGTGGTCATCGGTCCCGTGTAGAAGCCGAGCGACAGGAACGGGATCATCGCGAGGAACCCACCGAAGTAGGCGGTCAGGCCACGCCACGCCCAGCGGCCGTACACGCCCCCGTCGGGGTCGCTGATGTCGGCGATCGCGTAGCGGCCGTGGCGGACGAGGTAGAAGTCGACCAGGTTCACGGCCGTCCACGGAACCAGCAGGTTCACCATGATCATGATGAACTCCTCGAAGCTGCTCATGTAGTCGGCGGGCATGGTCACGCTGATCAACGCGCCGACGACGCCGACGAACACGACTCCCGTGATCCGTACGCGCAAGGTGGGGTTCACCCGCCTGATCCCGTCGACGATCGTCATCCCCGAGAGCATCGCGCCGTAGGCGTTGACCCCGGAAGTGCCGATGAGCGCAGGGAGGGTGGCCAGCACGGCCACCACGCCGAAGCCGGGGAAGATGCCGTCACCGATGTGGTAGAGCTCGGTGAGCGCGTTCGGGCCCGGCACGTAGCTGGCGATGAGGCTGCCGAGGCAGGCGAGCCACGCCGCACCGGTGAAGCCGCCCAGGAACGTCCAACCGATCAGCTTGCCCTCGGGAAGGTCCTGCGGTAGGTACCGGGTGTAGTCCGAGACGTAGATGCTGTAGCTGATCTGGTACCCGCCGGCGGCCGCGAACTGCGCCAGGAACGCCGAGAACGTGAACCCGGACGAGACTGGCGTCGCCCCGCTGAGCGGGAACCGGACGACGGCGGCGACCGTGAGGATCGCGAAGATCACGATGATCAGGTAACTGAAATACCGCTGCACGGTGTGCAGCAGGTCGTGTCCCACCACGGCGATGACGACCGCGACAACCGAGAACACCAGGTACCAGACACGGCCGCCGGACAGGAACATCGCGACCGCGTCTCCGGCGAGAACCATCTGGAAGACGTTGTACCCGACGTAGATGAACACGGCCATCAGGAGCGGGAAAATCGCTCCGCGTGAGCCGAACTGCGCCCGGGACTGGATCATCTGCGGTAACCCGAGCCGTGGTCCTTGGTTGGCGTGCAACGCCATGAACAGGGTGCCGAAGCCCATGCCGCAGACAACCGCGACCAGGGACCACACCAGTCCCAGCCCCAGCGACGGCCCGAGGAAGCCGATCAGAAGAGAGGGCAGCATGAACCCGCCGGTGAGCCAGAACGGGCCTTGGTGCCACGCCTTGCCGTGTCGTTCGGTGAGGGGGATGTAGTCGATCGAGCGACGCTCCACCACCCCACCGGTTGCGCCCGCTCTGGCGATGTTGTTGCCCGCCATGAGGAACCTCCTTGTTCCTGTGCTGTGGATGCTTGTGCGCGGATTCAGCCGCGCTGGTCCTGCCGGACCAGCTGGGCGCCTTGGTGTGCCGCCACGTTGACCCGCTCCTGCCAGGCCCTGGACCGGCCCGCGAACCAGACCAGCGCCGAGCGGACGTCGGCCAGCGGCCGCGGCCAGCGGGTGCCGACCTTGCCGTAGAGCCGCGAGTACCGTTGCGTGGCGTCGGTGACGGGCCGCTGCCGGGATTCCCAGGCGCGCAAGGCGGACGGCACGTCCGTCGCGCCCTCCAGCACCAGCGCGAGCGCGTACCCGTTCGTCATCGCCAGGCAGGCCGCCTGACCCAGGTTCGGCGACATCGCGCTCGCCGCGTCACCGATGATCGCGACGCGCCCCTTGACCCAGCCGTGGCACCGGACGTCGGAGAACGAGGCCCACCGCGACACGTTCGGGATCCGCTCGATGGTGTCGCGCAGAGCGGGAAACGAGCGCACCCACGACTCCTTGTCGAGCGGCTTCTGCCTGCCGACGAGATCCTCGGCGGGGCAGCAGGTGTAGACGTAGACCTGGTCCGGGGTGACGGGGACGACACCGACGCGCCGGCCACCGTTCCAGTACTCCAGGGCGTGGTTGACCGGGTCCTGCGGCGTGCGCGGGATCAGGTGACGGCTGCACCCGTCCTCCAGGTCCCGCACCGCCAGGTTCAGTCCGACCGCGTTGCGCACCGGCGAGCCGACGCCGTCCGCGCCGACCACCAGGTCCCCGCGGAGGGTCTCCCCGGATTCGAGGAGCAGCTCGCCCTCCGGGGTGGCTCCGGCGACCAGGGAATTCGTCACGATCTCGACACCGGCCCGGACCGCCGCGTCGGCCAGCGCGCGGTGCAGATCGGTGCGCAGCACCGTGAACAGGCGGGTGTGGTCGCCCTTCATCCAGTCGTCCTGGATGAGCCGGCGGCGTTCGTCGAACAGCTGCCAGCTGGAGACCCGCTCGGCTCGGTGCGTCGCGTCGTCGTAGGCGCCGATCTCCTCGAGAACCCGCAAGGCGTTCTCCCACACGAAGATCCCGGCGCCGATCTCGCGCAGCTCGCGGCCGCGCTCGTGGACCCGGACGCTCCAGCCGCGCTGGGCGAGTGCGGTGGCCACGGTCAGCCCCGCGAGGCCACCCCCGGCGATCTCCGCGTGACGAACGGCAGACATGACGGACCTCCCTGTGAAGGAAACAGTCGGACGTGAAGTAGGGACGAACGTAATCAGTCGCTGATGACGTCTGTCAAGCGCTTTTTCGTTCTTGACGACCTGATAAGTGGCCCATATCGTCATCAAGACATCCACGACGGGCTGGGTGCAGTCCTCGACTTGGGAGGTAACGCCGAGATGGGCAACGCTGCGGACCTGGTTCTCTTCTCGAACCGGGTCGTCTGGCTCGCCGACGACGATCCGGTGTCCCCTGGTTTCGTCGCCATCCGCGGTAACGACATCGTCGCCACCGGCCCCCGGGAGCAGGGGCGGGAGCACATCGGGCCGGCGACCGTCGTCAAGGACTTCGCGGCGCGGCCGATCATGCCCGGCTTCGTCGACGTGCACGCGCACATGGAGGTCGCCGCGCGCACCCTGTACCAGACGGTCGACTGCCGCGCGCCCCGGTGCGCCGACGTCGGCGACGTTCTCGACACCCTCCGAGCGCATCTCGGCGACGCGGTCGATGGCTGGCTCGTCGGCCAGGCCAATCTGTTCTTCGACCAGAAGCTCGCCGAGAAGCGGCTGCCGACCCGTGCCGAGCTGGACTCGGTGAGCACCGAGGTCGCGATCGTGGTCCGCGCCGGAGGCCACGTGAGTGTCCTCAACAGCCCGGCGCTGGCCCGTGCCGGCATCGACCGCGATTACCAGGCCGCCGACTACAGCATCACCGGTATGCCGACCGTCGAAAGGGACGAGGACGGCGAACCGACCGGTGTGGTCAAGGAGATGGACAACCTCCTGCCGCTGCCCCGCCTCTCGGGCAAGGACCTGCGCCACGCCATCCGCCAGGGCGTGCACGACCTGTTCACCGTCCACGGCGTCACCACGATCGGGGAGATCTCGGAGACGGTCGAGGGTCTGCGTGAGATGGACCGGCTGCACCGCGACGGTGAACTGGGCGCCCGGCTGCGGATCTACCTGTGGACACCGGGAACCGTCAGCCTGGAGCAGGCGTGCACCCACGCCGACTGGCTCGGACTGGAAGCCGCGGACGACCTGATCCGGATCCACGGCGTGAAGATGTTCTCCGACGGCGGCTATTCGGCGGCGAGCGCCGCGATGAAGCGGCCTTACGTCCTCGACGGCCACGGCCACCACTGCGGTCAGGTGGCGCTCAGTCCCGAGCAGGTCGCCGCGGCGCTCGAGCGGACCGCGGCGGCGGGGCTCCAGCTCGCGATACACGCCAACGGTGACCGTGCGCAAGAAGCCATGTGCGAGGCGATCATCGCGGCCGGCGGTGTGCCATCCGGAGCGCCCGCGCCCCGGATCGAGCACGCCGGCAACCTGCTGCCAGAGCCGGAAGCGACCGCGTTGTGGCGCCGGGCGGGCATCATACCCGTGCCGCAGCCGGTGTTCCTCTACACCTTCGGCGACTTCTTCCCCACCTATCTCGGCGACTACGGCAAGCGCGGCCGGTTTCCCTTCCGCGACCTGCTCGACGAGGGCTGGCCGATCACCGGCAGCTCCGATGTGTGGATCGGCTCGGAGGAGCGCGCGACCAACCCGTTCTTCAGCATCTGGTGCACCCTGCGGCGGCAGTCGTTCTTCGGGGAGATCCTGGACGGAGACCAGCGGATCACCGTCGTGGAGGCCCTGCGGATGCACACCGTCAACGCGGCGGCCACCCTGGGCGAGGGCGACCGCTACGGCAGTCTCGAGCGGGGCAAGCGCGCGGACGTGATCGTGCTGGACCGCGACCCCTTCGCGTGCTCGGACGACGAACTGCTCGACGTGCGGGTGGACGAGGTGTACTTCGGGGGCGAGCTCGTCCACGCCCGCTCGGCGGCTCCCGCGTAAGCGGGGTTGGGCCGGGGCCCCGGCCCGGGAGCCAGCTATGTTCCCTTCCATGTGCGGACCCGACGACCCGGTGCCCAGTTTCCTGCCAGGGGTGTTCCCGCTTCCCAGCGACGACGGAAGCAGCGGGCTCAGCGATACCGATCGCGCTCTGATTCGCGCGTTGCAGGCCGACGGCCGGCAGTCCTTCGTGGCGTTGTCGAAGGCGATCGGCGTTCCGGAGCGGACGATCCGGCGTCGCGTGAACCAGCTGCTCGCGGACCAGGTCATCCAGATCACCGCGGTCACCGATCCCGCGGTCCTCGGTTACCGGGTGGCGGCGCTGGTCGGTCTGCATCTCGACGGCGGGCGGAACGTCCGTGCGGTCATCGCGTCCGTCACCCGGGTCGCCGCCGTCGACTACGCCGTGATCACCACCGGCCGGTACGACGCGCTCGTCGAGGTGCTGTGCCGCGACACGAGCGAACTGCTGTCGGTGGTGCACGAGTCGCTGGCGCCGCTGCCCGGGGTGCGCGGCGTGGAGATCTTCCCCTACGTGCAGCTGCACTACCAGGAACCGGAGTGGGACGCCGCCCAGGAGAAGGCCCGCAACGGCGTGCGCGACGTACGCGGCTCGCTCGACGCGACGGACCGGAAGATCGTCGCCGAGCTCACCGGCGACGGACGGCTCGCCTTCTCCGTCATCGGGGACCGGCTGGGCATGTCCGAATCCCAGGTCCGCAAGCGGGTCACGCGCCTGCTCGCTGAGCGGATCATCCGGATCACGGCCATCGCCAACCCGCGCAGTCTCGGTTTCGAGAACCAGGTGTGGGTGGCGATCCGGTGCACCCCTGGGCACAGCGTGGCGGATCTTGCCGAGACCCTGACGAGAATTCCGTCGATCACCTACGTCGCCGCGTGCGCGGGCCGCTTCGACATCTTCGCCGAGGCGGTCTGCCGTAGTACCCAGGACATGGCCCGTCTCGTCGACGGCGAGATCAGAACGCTGACCGGGGTCACTCACACCGAGCTGATGCTCTGCCTCGACCTGTACTACCGCGCGGTCCAGCCGCCGCTCGAGCCGGAGTGAGGGCCTGTCCGGTCACCGTCACGGCGACCGCCAGCATCCGCCAGGGTCTCGGGCTCCGGCAACAGGTTATGTGGGTATCGTAGAACAATCCCACGAGGTGATCTCGGATTTGGTGGCGCGCAGCGGATGGGGGGACAAGTCGGACATCACGAAGATGCTCGCCGGTGCCCATCCGCTACCGGGCGCCCGCACCGCGCTCGTCGACGGGCTGACCGGTCCCGCCGGGCTGGGCGAGCTGACAGGGAACCTGGCCAGCCGAGTCGTCGGCAATGCCCATCGGCATCGACGGCCGGGCCGCGCCGTGGGGACTCCCATCTTCTGTCCTGGCGGCGACCGGCACCCGCTGGTCTTCCCGCGGGATCACGTGACCACCTGCACGCACGAGCCCGGCGGGGCACCTGGCCCGTTACCCCCTGCAAACCGTCTCCGGCGATCGCCGGATCCGATTCCCCTGAGGAGCGTTCATGCACATCACATCGGTCACCAGCCCCGCCGAGGCCCGCGGTCGCTTCCGGGCCGGGGTGCGGGTGCCGACGGCGGGCTGGGCGCCCGGTCACGCCCAGGCGAACATGATCATCGTTCCCCGGGAGTACGCCTACGACGTGCTCCTGTTCGGGCAGCGCAATCCCAAGCCCTGCCCGATCATCGACGTCTCCGACGCGGGCAGCCCGCACACCGCGCTGGCCGCGGATGCCGATATCCGCACGGACCTGCCGGCGTACCGGGTGTGGCGGGACGGGGAGCTCGTCGACGAGCCGGGCGACATCACCGGATACTGGGCCGACGATCTGGTGACCTTCCTGATCGGCTGCAGTTTCACCTTCGAGACGCCGTTGGTCGCCGCGGGGATCGAGGTCCGGCACATCAGCGCGGGCAGCAACGTGCCGATGTACCGGACCAACCGCCCGTGCCGGCCCGCGGGGAGGCTGAGCGGCCCGATGGTGGTGTCCATGCGGCCGATCCCCGCCGACCGGGTGGCGGACGCCGTGCGGATCAGTGGCCAGTTCCCCGCCGTGCACGGCGCCCCGGTCCACATCGGCGAGCCCGCGGCGCTCGGCATCTCCGACCTGTCCACTCCGGACTTCGGCGACGCCGTCGAGATCAAGCCGGGCGAAGTGCCCGTCTTCTGGGCCTGTGGTGTCACCCCGCAGGCGGCGATCATGGCGTCCCGGCCGCCGTTCGCGATCACCCACGCCCCGGGCCACATGTTCGTCACCGACGTGCCCGACCACACCTACGCGGTGTAGGAGCCCCGTTCAGGACATGAGCCGCACGCCCAGGGGCGTGATCGTGCCGTCAGCGGTGGTGAGGTCCCCACTTCCGGAACCCTCCGCCAGCGAGAAGCGGACGAGCCGTCCCCACGGCGTGCGGCTGTCCTGCTCGTACCCTCGTGGGCTGCCACACGGAAAACCGAACCCGAACCACAGGTGCCCGGACGGATCGATGATCTCGCTGGAGATCGTGCCGTCGGTGGTGCCGTGGTTGCACAGCGAACGGCCGTGCTTCCCGGCCGGCCCGCCGTCTTCCCGGTGGTCGCGCAGAACGTGCCGCAACGCTTCCGGGCTGGCGGTGTCCAGCGCGCCGAGCAGCTCGCTGCCCCGGCCCTGCCGGTGGGTCGACGCGGTGGAGTCGTCCCAGGACGGCGCGGCTTTTTCCGCCAGAAACCGCCACCCGTTGGCGCGCGCTTCGGTGCCGGTCGCAGGGGGCCGCACCTCCACGCGCCCACCCCCCACCTCGACGACCGCCATCCCCCCCGACCTGTCGGCGAAGAGGTAGTTGCCCGGCAACGTCTCGTCTCCGGTCAGATAGGTCAGTCCCTCCTCCACGGTCGACGCGGTGGCGAGCATCCGGGCGGACCACTCCTGCGCGGGGTGGTCCGCCATGTCCTGCTCCGGCACGAACGCGTAGGTGAAGCCGAGCCCGGCGGCGTTGACGCCGCGAGTGAGCATTCCAGCCCACGGCACGAAGACATCGGCGTCGGGCACGACGACGCGGACCGCCAGGTACGAGTGGCGTTCACCACTCGCGGCCAGCAGATGATTCGTCGTGGTGTACGGGTTGTCGCTGTTGCTGGCCAGCAGCCAGTGCCGGGGCCCGTTCATCCCTGCCAGGAAACACATGACTCCTCCGATGTGGATTCAGGATTGCGGGACGTCGTCCGCCGACGCCCGGTGTTCGCCGCGCAGGCGCGCGTTGGCCGCTTCGAGGCCGGGCGTGCGCGGCGGTAGCGGCGCGATCTGCACCAGGACCTGCTCCGGCATCGAGCGGCAGGCGTCGCCACACTCCTTGGTCTGCATGCAGTCCTCGGAGCAGATCCACTGCTTGTGGAACGGGCACGGGAAGAGGTCGTCGGTGCTGACGACCTCGCCGTCGACGGGGCAGGCGACGACGAGATCTTCTCGCGGCCAGGTGATTCGGGAGCGGATCGCGTACTGGCGGCCGCGTGCTCGCACGCCCAGCCACCAGGTCAGTCCGCCGGCGATCAAGAAGCTGACCCAGTTCGACAGGTAGAGCGTGACCTGGCCGCCCAGGAGCCCGAGCAGTCCGCTCACCGCCAGGAAGGAGCCGACGACGGTAGCCGTGAACAGGGGAATCACCCCGGTCCAGTTCCAGTGCTTGAGCATGGCGCGGCGATACTCGATGAACCGGCCGTTGGCCGGCCCGTGCCCGCCCCGTCCCCGGACCAGCAGGAGGTCGGCGACGCTGACACCGATCCAGGCGGCCAGCAGCACACCTTCGACGGCGAGGACGGTGCCCAGGTGACCGAGGACGTTGAGGTACATCGACAGGGTGCCGGCCACCACCATGACGACCGCCCAGAAGGACCTGCCGGGCGTGAATCGCAGGCGGGAGAAGAAGTTCGCCAGCGAGAGCGAGCCGCTGTAGGCGTTGATCAGGTTGATGCGCAGCTGGGTGACCACGATGAGCAGGAAGCCGGCGACGCCCATGATCGTGACCATGTACTGGCCGGGATTGGTGTCTCCGCCCGAGGACGCCCACAGGAACAGGCCGATCCCGCCGGCGATGACGTAGGCGCCGAAGGCGTACGGGAGCAGCGCCACCCAGAGCGCGCCGCGCCGGCCGCCGCGGACGAGGCTCTGGTCGTTCGCGAGCAACCGCCCCATGTCGGCGTGCCCGAACGCCACGTTGCCGACCAGTCCGTTGTACGACGCCACCGCACCGAGCAGGCCGACTCCGCCCACGGCACCCATGTGCGCGGCGAGAAACTCGCCGGTGGCGGACATATCCGACCGGGCGAGCACGATGATCAGCAGTGCCGCCAGCCCGACGACGTAGACGTAGAGCGTCCACTTCTGGAACTTGGCCACGAACTGCAACCCATACAGCACCAACGGCAGGAACACCAGGCCCACCAGCAGGTAGGAGATCTTCAGCGGAATTCCCGTCTGCGCGGACAGGGCGCTGGAGAGGATCTGACCCTCGGTCGCGAAGTAGGTCAGCCAGCTCACCCAGTAGAGCAGGGTGGTCCAGGCGGCACCATCGAAGCCGAGGCCGAGACCCCGCGACATCAGCGCCGAACCCAGTCCCGTGCGCGAGGCTGTCTTCACGTACAGCACGTTGAGCAGGGTCTGCACCACGACCGCGTAGGCGATGGCGATCAGCACGTTCGCGATGCCGAACGACGCCGACAACCCCGCGGGCAGCGAAAGGAAGATGGCTGCCGTGGCACCGCCCAGCAGTGAAAGCACGACCTCGGACGTGCGATAACGCCAGGTGGGTGGCACCTTGCCCAAGGCGTAGTCGTTGCGTGCGACGCTGCCGGACCCGATGCGCGCGGGCATGTCGCCGGTATCGCTCATCGTCTCTCCTCAGTCATTCGTCGAAATGGGGCGCAGCATCTCGCGGAAGCCCCGCGACTGCGCCCGGACAGTGACGGTGGCCGGGTCCCAGGACACGTTCGGCCACCCCGTTTTGTGGAGCTTACGGATTGTTCAACAGGGCTACAAGACTGTCGTATGTGGACGACGCCGTTCCGGGTCTCGCGGCGAGGACCGCGGAGTGGAAACCGGGTTGCCCGGCCATCGGATGCCGGTGCAGCACTCCCCGGTGGCAGCAGCTCGGCGCCGCGGCTGTGTCTCACCGCGTTTCGGTGACCTTGGAGAGTCCGCGGGGCGAGTCGGGGTTGTTGCCGCGCGCGAGGGCGAGGTGCAGTGCGAAATGCTGGAACGGCAGGATTTCGGCGATCGGGGAGACCTCTTCGGACAGACCGCCCGGAAGCACGATGCCCGCGCTCGAGCCGGGGACGGTCTCGGCGCTGCCGACGTACCACGCCTCGGCGCCCAGGTTGCGGATCCTCGTGATCGCCTCGCGCATCGCCCGGGCGCCGACGCCTTCGGCGGCGATCACGAGGACCTTCGCGCCGCGGTCGACCATCGCGATGGGGCCGTGCAGCAGGTCGGCGCCGGAGAACGCCTGGGCCGGCAGGTACGAGGTCTCCATGAGCTTCAGCGCCGCCTCGTGCGCGGTCGCGCTGGAGTAACCCCGTCCGGTCACCACGAAGTTCGTCGTGCCGCGGTGTCCTTCGGCGCTCTCCCGTACGCCGTCCTCCAGTGCCAGCAGCCGGTCGCCCGCACCGGGCAACGCCGCGGCCGCTTCACCGTCACCGCCGCGCAGCTGGTCGACGAGCAGGTACAGGCTCAGCAGCTGGGCGGTGTAGGACTTGGTCGCCGCCACAGCGCGCTCCGGCCCGGCGAGGATGTCGATGTGCAGCTCCGCGGCCTGTGCCAGGGGGGACTGGGTGTCGTTGGTCACCGCCAGCGTCAGCGCGCCGCGGCGCCTGCTCGTCTCGACGGTCTGGACGAGATCCGGCGACCGGCCGGACTGGCTGACCGCGACCACCAGGACATCGCGCAGGTCCGGGCTCGTGCCGTAGGCGGTCACCGTCGAGGGTGAGATCAGCCCGGCCGGCAGCTGGTGGACCACCTCGAACAGGTACTTGGCGTAGAGGGCCGCGTGGTCGGACGTCCCCCGAGCGGCGAAGAGCACGAACCGCGGTGCCGCCCGGCGCACGGCCGTGGTGACGGGCTCGATGCGGCCGCGTTCGGCGAGACCGCGCCGCCACACCTCGGGCTGCTCCGCGATCTCGGTCCACATCGTCGTCCCGGCGCTGCTCGGCCGGACCTTGCCGAAGGTCTGGGTCACGTTCGTCGTCCTCTCCCGGCACCCCGAAGTGAGGCGCCTGTTGACACTGATCAGCTCTATGAGTAAACCTTAGGAAAGTTTCCGAAGAAAGGTCCCCATGTCCCCACTCTCACGACGACGGCTCCTGCGGGCCGCCGGGCTGACCGCGCTGGCCTTCGGCGCGGGGCCGGCTCTGTCCGCCTGCGCGGGGAGCCAGGCGCGCACACCGCGTGGCGGGCCGCCGCTGTCCGCCCCGGCCGCCGGCGGTGCGAACCTGAACATGCGCATCTGGGGCGCCTACCCCGACTTCGTCGGCGGCGTCGTCGAGGACTTCGAGCGGACCTACGGAACCACCGTCGACCTCGGGGTGATCGCGGGCGACTACCCGTCCCTGATGACGAACCTGCTCAGGCAGAGCACCCCGCTCGACATGGTCTACAGCCTGTGGCACATGCCCCAGGCCTACTACGAGGCCGGCTGGATCCGCGACTTCGAGCGGTTCTGGGCCAGGGCGGACGCGAAACGGGAAATGCTGCCCGCCGTGCGCGACGCGCTGACCGTCAACGGAAGCCTGATCGGCCTGCCGTACTTCGCCTTCGTCAACGGCGCGCTGTTCGCCAACACCGACGTGCTGCGCAGGGCGAATCTCGAAGGTCAGTACCCGACGACCTACGACGAGCTGTACGCCCAGGTCCGCTTGATCAAGCGGCGCGGCGCGAGCGACACGCCGTACCTGCCGTCGTTCTGGTCGGCGCCGTGGTACGGAATTCCGTTCGGCTTCATCCAGGAAGCGCTCAACCGGAGCATCCCGCTCTTCGCCGACGACGGCCATCCGGTGTTCGACGAGCACTCCGCCGTGGTCGACATGCTGAAGCAGTGGCGCAGCCTGTACAGCGAAGGCCTGGTGCCCAAGGGCGTGCTGACGTTCCAGGAATCCGACTGGACCGAGACGTTCGCCAAGGGCGGCATCGCCTACTCGCCCCAGCTGCAGTACGACCTGAAGACCTTCGCCGACCCGAAGACGTCCCGGGTGGCGGGCAAGATCGTGCCTGTTCCGCAGCAGGGGCAGAACTGGGGCATGCTGCACGTCGGCGCGTACCTGATCGGTGATCACGGCCAGAGCGACGACGTCCTCGCGCAGACGTACGACCTCGCGCAGCACTTCGGCTACCGGGACCGGCGCACCGGCCGCTTCGACGTGCCGACGGCCTGGGCGAAGAACTACTACATGACCCAGGGCTACGCCGAGGTCAACAACAGCCCGGAGGTCGCGGAGGCGGTCGCCCGGTGGCTGCCGGACCCGGAGACCAACTGGCCCGTGCTGCAGGACTACCTCGCCAAGCCGCAGGCCGCGACGAGTCTGTTCCACACGACGTGGGGGCCGACCTGGATGAACTACGCCTCCCACGAACTACCGAAGGCGGTCAACGGCGACGAAGACGCCGAAACGGTCGTGAAGAACCTGCGGACGAAAGCGGAGAGCCTGATCGATGTCTACGGTCACTGATCCGACTGCTCCGGCCCGGCCGCCGAAGGCGCGTGGTGCCGCGTCGGCCCGCATCCCGTTCAGCTCACGGCTGAGCCCGACCCGCTTCGGCTTCCTGCTCGTCGCGCCGGTACTGGTGCTGGTGCTGGCGATCGTCGTGTACCCGGTGGCGTACTCGCTCTACCTGAGCTTCGTGCGCACGAACCCGATCACCGGCAGTCAGACCTTCGTCGGCCTGAAGAACTTCCACAACGTGTTCACCGACCCGGCGTTCTGGCACTCGACCTGGCTGACGCTCTACTACGTCGTCTGCGTGACGGTGCTCGCGGCCGGGATTTCCCTGGGCATGGCACTGCTGCTGCGGGAGAAGTTCATCGGCCGGCCCGTGCTGATGGCCGTCATCGTGCTCCCGTGGTCGTTGTCGACGTACGCGGCCGGTGTCGTCTGGCGCTACGTCTTCAGCCCGCAGTACGGCCTGCTGGCCGGGATCTTCGAGAAGTTCGGACTGTCCCCGGTGGACTTCCTGTCCCAGAACTCGGTGATCCCCTCGCTCGCGGTCGTGCACGCGTGGCAGTTCGCCCCGCTGGGTGCCTACTTCCTGCTCGCGAGCCTGCAGGTGATCCCGGAGGACCTGTACAAGCTCGGCAAGGTCGACGGCATGGGGATCCTGCGGCGGTTCACCGCGATCACCCTGCCCTACATCCGGCTGCCGCTGTCGATCTTCCTGGTGCTGGTGGGCGGTCAGGCCGCGACGGCGTTCGACCTCATCTACTTCCTCACCTCGGGCGGGCCGGGCTCGGCGTCGCGGACGCTGACCTACGACATCTACCAGCAGACGTTCCAGGACCAGAGCTTCGGTACCGGCGCCGCCACCTCGTGGGTGCTGCTGGTGGTCCTCACCGTGGTCACGGCCGGCTACTACGCGGTGGCCATGTCGTCATCGCGGCGCGAGAAGGAGGCGAGCTGACATGACGCTCCGCCGTAAGGTGATCATCCACCTACTGGCGCTGATCGCGTTCGTGTGGTCGGTCGCGCCACTGGCGTGGATCCTCGTCATCTCCCTGATGTACCACCACGAATTCGGCTCCGCCGACATCCACCTCCTGCCCGACCAGCCGACGCTCGCGAACTACGTCCGCCTGCTCGGCGGATCCGCGGCGAACTGGGACGGTTCGCGCATGGAGCCCAACGCCTACGGGCCGTTGATCCGCGCGGGCCTGCTCAACAGCGCCGAGGTCGCCGTGTGGGTGACGGTGCTCAGCATGCTCGTCGCGGTGCCGGCGGCCTATGCGCTGTCCCGCGTGCAGATGCGCTTCCGCAAGGCAGGCCTGCTCACCGTCGTGGCCACCCGGGCCATCCCGCCGGTCGCCACGACCGTGCCCTTCTTCACGCTGTACCAGACGCTGAACCTCGCCGGCACGAAAACCGGGCTGGTGGTCGCCCACCTGACGATCACGGTGCCCCTGCTCGTGTGGATCGGTACGAGCTTCTTCGGTGGACTGCCGCCGGGGCTCGAGCGGATCGCGCAGGTGGACGGATGCTCCCGCTGGCAGGCGTTCTGGCGCATCGTGGTGCCTGCTTCGCGTCCGGCCATGACCGCGATGGCGGTGATCGCGTTCCTGACCTCGTGGGACGAGTTCACCTTCGCGCTGATCTTCAACACCGGGACGCCCGCGCAGACGTTCCCGGCGGCGCTGTCGAGCATGTTCTTCCAGGTGTCGGTCCCGACCGACGTCGCGGCCGCCACCGTGCTCGGTCTCATCCCGCCGCTCGTGGTCGCGGCGATCTTCCAGCGGTATATCCGCAAGGTCAACCTGGTCGGTCTTTAGAGATGGACGTTCCCATGCACACAGAAACACCCCAGGTGCGCGTCGTCGTCGACGCGGTCACCAAGCGGTACGGCAAGTCACCGCGCAAGGCCCTCGACAACGTCAGCCTCGACATCGAGGCGGGGGAGATGCTGGCCATTCTCGGTCCTTCGGGCAGCGGGAAGACCACGCTCCTCAGCGTCCTCGCGGGACTGGAGACCACCGATTCGGGGCGCTTGCGCTTCGGCGAGGACGACGTCACCGACGTGCCCGCCGAACGCCGCAACGTCGCCGTCGTGTTCCAGTCCTCGATGCTGTACCCGCACCTCTCCCTGCGGCGGAGCATCGGCTTCGCGTTGCGGCTGCAGAAGGTCGCGGAGGCCGAGATCACGGCCCGCATCGACGAGGTCGCGGGCTGGCTGCGGATCGCGCACCTGCTCGACCGCAAACCACACGAGGTGTCCGGCGGCGAACGCCAGCGCGCCGCGATCGCCAAGGCGCTCGTGTCCCGGCCGGCGCTGCTGCTCATGGACGAGCCGTTCTCGGCGGTGGACGCCCAGCTGCGCCGCCAGCTGCGCACCGAACTCGTCAAGCTGCACAAGGAGTTCGGCACGACGACCGTGTTCATCACGCACGACCAGGAAGAGGCGATGGGGATCGCGGACCGGGTCGCGGTGATGCGTGACGGCAGGCTGGTCCAGGTCTCCGAGCCGCTCGAGCTGTACCGGCGCCCGACGTCCGCGTGGCTGGCCGACTTCGTCAGCGTGCAGCCGTTCAACCTGGTCGGCGTGCGGCACCGCGGCGGCGGCATCCTCGAAGCCTTCGGCGGTGATGTCGTCCTCTCCGCGCCACGCTCCGGGCTGCCCGAGGAGTTCGATCTCGGGATCGCCCCCGAGCACGTGACGCTGCGTCCTGCCGACGGGTCCGAGCTGCGGATCTACACCCGGGAGGTCTTCGGCGGCCAGCTGAAGTACACCGTGCGCACCCCGCACGGTGACGAAATCGTCGCGGTGAGCGGTGAGGAGAACGCCCTCGCCGTCGACACGCCGGTCGAGGTGGCCGTCGACTGGCGGCGAGCCCTGGCCTTCGGCGCCGACGGCGCCCGACTCGACATCGACCTGGACGGGGAGATCGCCCGTGTTCCTTGAGCTGCTCGAACGACGCAACCCCGGCCTGCTGCGCGCCGCCGGTGACCTGGCCCTGCGGCGGCGGATCCCGCCGAACACCTTCGTCCTCGACGTCGACGCGATCGCCGCGAACGGGGCGGCGATCCGCGCCGAGGCGGAGCGCCTCGGCCTGAGCCTGTACTTCATGACCAAGCAGATCGGCCGCAACCCGCTGGTGACGGCCGCGCTGACCGGCGAAGGCGGCCGGGAGACCGTGGCCGTCGACATCGCCGACGCCAACGCGCTGACCGGCAACGGTTTCGGGCTCGGGCACATCGGCAACCTGGTCCAGGTTCCCAGCATCGACATCCCGCGGATCGTCGGACTGGAACCGGAGGTCATCTCGGTCTTCAGCCTCGACAAGGCGGCTCAGATCGCCGAGGAGGCCGCCCGCCAGGGGCGCGTCCAGGGACTGCTGCTGCGGGTCGCCGATCCGGACCGCGACACCTACCTCCCCGGGATGGACGGCGGCATCCTGCTCGCCGAGCTGGAGGCGACCGCCCGCGCCATCGCCGCGCTGCCCGGCGTGCGGATCGACGGTGTCACGACCTTCCCCGCGCTGGCCTACTCCGAGGCCGCGGAGCCCCGCCCCACCGGCAACTTCGACACCCTGCTGACGGCTCGCGACATCCTGACCGGCATCGGCGTCGAGGTGCGCCAGGTGAACGCGCCGGGCAACACGTCCGCGTACACGCTCGCCACCCAGGCGAGGCTCGGCGCCACCCACGTGGAGCCGGGTCACGGCTTCCTCGGTACCACACCGTTCCACCTCAAGCAGGACCTGCCCGAGATCCCGGCCGCCTGCTATGTCACCGAGGTGGCGCACCACGTGGGCGACCGCGCCTACGTCTACGGCGGTGGGTTCTTCGTCGACGACCCGGTCTGGCTCGATCCGGGCTTCCGCCGCAAGGCGATGGTCGGTCGCACCGCGGGCGAGCTCGCCGAGCACCGCGAGGAGTTCTTCGGCGCGGGAGCGGGCGAGACCGGCGGGTTCGGCGGCATCGACTACTACGGTTTCCTCAGCGGCACGCCGCGGACCGTTCCCGTGGGCGCGACGGTTGTGATGGGATTCCGCATGCAGTCCTTCGTCACGCGGGCGAACATCGCGGTCGTCGGCGGTGCCGCGGGCGAGCCCCGGCTGCTCGGTGTGTTCGACCAGATGGGAAATCGGCTACCTACCTATGTCTGACATTCGCACGGCGGACCGAGGTGACATCCGGGACGTCAACCTGGCGGCTGTCGTGGACACGCTGCGGCGGCACGGGTCCGTCACCCGCGCGCGCATCGCGCGGGAGACCGGGCTCAGCTCGCCGACCGTGTCGGCGATGGTGACCACGCTGCTCGAAGCGGGCCTGGTCACCACCGCCGGCTCCGGACCGGCGACCGGTGGCCGCCGCGGTGACCTGTACGAGCTCAAGGCGGACGCGCGGCTCGTGCTGGCGGTGGACCTGAGCTCGACCCCACCGCGGCGCGCGCTCGTCGACCTCCGCGGCGACATCGTCGGCGGATCCGCCGCCGACCTTCCGAAGTCGGCGCTGCGCTCGTCGCAGGCCTTCGTCCGCTGGGTCACCAGTTACGCGGCGTCCCTCGACGGGCTCGTGGGGATCGGGGTGGCCGTCCCCGGTGTCACCGATCCCGTCACCGGCACCATCGAATGGGCGCCCAGTCTCGGCTGGCGCGACGTACGGCTGCGCGATGATCTCCGGCCGGCGGGCGCCGCGGTGATCGTGGTGGACAACGACCTGAACCTGGCCTCGCTGGGGGAACACGCCTTCGCCGACGAGCGCGTCTCGGACCTGGTGATGCTGGGCCTGCGGGGCGGCCTCGGCGCGGGAGTGATTCTGGGCGGCGCGCTGCACCGGGGTGTGCACTTCGCGGCGGGCGAGATCGGCTACCTGCCGGTGATGCCCGGCACGCGGGGCACCAGGGACTTCGGCGCGCTGGAATCCACCTTGTTCGACTCACTCGACGAGCAGGCGGCCGGCGGGGGCGGGCCGGACATCGTGAAACTGCTGTCGTTCGCCTGCGTCGCGGTGGCGGCGGTGCTGGACGTCGCGGTCATCGTCCTGGGGGAGGAGCTCCTGCGGCACGGCGAGGACCTGCCTCGCGAACTGCACCAGCGGCTCGCCGAGGTGCTGCCGCACCCGCCGGCGGTGGTCGCCTCGAAGCTGGGAGCGGACGGAACCCTTCGCGGGGCGGCCGCCGCAGTGCACGCGGAAATCACCCACGACATCCGGCGGCTGCTCGCGTGATCTTCGTCGGAATCGATGTCGGCGGCACCTCGTCGCGCTGCGTCGCAGTGGACACCGCGGGAAAGGTGCTCGCCCGTGGCGGCGGCCCCGGCTCCAACGTGCACCGCCACGGGATCCCGGAGGCGGCTCAGCGCGCTGTCACCCTCGTCCGTCGGACGCTGGCGGGAGCCGGGTCCGCGGACGGCCCGGTTCACGCGGCCGTCTGCACCGCGGGCCTCGACACCGAGGAGACCGCCCGCACCTTCGCCGCGGTGCTGCGCGACCTCGCGCCGGAAGTCGTGTGGCGGCTGGAGAACGACGCGGTCGCCGCGTGGAAGGGCGCGTTCGGGGCGGGGGAGTCCGGGGTGGTCGCGATCTGCGGCACCGGAGCGGTGGCCTTCGCCCGGCACGACGGGCGCCAGGCGCGGGCAGGCGGCTGGGGCGCCGCACTCGGTGACGAAGGAAGTGGCTACGACATGGGGCGGCGGGCGCTGCTCGCGCTGTTGCGGCATCAGGACGGCATGGGCCCGGCGACTTCGCTGCGAGAGCCCGTCCTGAACCACCTCGGGCTGAGCCGGACCGAATCCATCATCGATCACGTGCATTTCCACATGCAGCCCTCGCACGTGGCGGCGCTGGCGCCCCTCGTGCTGGGGCAAGCCGGGGAGGGCGACGAGGTCGCGGTGTCGGTAGTGGATGGGGTGGCGCGGTCGCTGGCCGGGATGGTCGCGGCGGCCGCGCGGACGGTGCGGGGGAACGAGGAGCGCGAGATTCCGTTCTCGCTCGCCGGCGGGGTCTCGGGCGACGAGTACTTCGCCGGGCGGGTGCGGCGGCATTGCGCCGACCCGGCGCTGCTGACGCCCTGGCACCGGCCGGAGGCGCCCCCCGTCGTCGGTGCGGTCTACCTGGCGATGGAGGCCGCGGGCACGTTCAGCGCGGTGGACCTCACCCAAGATCACGTCGATAGGTACCAGACATGCAACTAGATCTCCTCATCCGCAACGGGCTCGTCGTCGACGGGACGGGTGCGCCTGCCTTCACCGCCGACGTCGGCATCGCGGGAGGGCGCGTCGCCTACGTCGGCGTGCTGCCCGAAGGGGTTTCGGCGCGCCGCGAGATCGACGCCACGGGCAAGGTCGTCTCGCCCGGTTTCCTCGACATCCACAGCCACTCCGACTTCGTGCTCGCCGACCCGGCGCACGAGGACATCCTCGGCTGCTTCCTGCGCCAGGGCATCACCACGCTCGTCACCGGGAACTGCGGTTTCGCGCCCGCCCCGGCGAACCCGGAGTTCGGGGCCGAGATGAGGGACTACACGTCCTTCCTGCGGTCGCGGCGTTCGGTCACCGACTGGCCCACGATGGGCGCCTACCTCGACACCCTGACCGACCAGGGCGTGGCGCTGAACGTCGTCCCGCTCGCCGCGCACGGAGCGCTGCGAATCGCCACCATGGGTTTCGCGAAACGTGAACCGGACGCCGCCGAACTCAGGCGGATGGTCGCACTGCTCGACGAGGCCCTGGACGCCGGTGTGTACGGCATGTCGGCCGGGCTGGCATACGCGCCGGGGATGTACGCCGGCACGGCGGAGATAACCCGCCTCGCGACGTCGGTCGGCCGTCGCGATGGCCTGTTCACCTGCCACAGCAGGGGTTTGTCCGAGACGCTGGTGGACGCGGTGTCCGAGGTGGTCGACGTCGCGGCCCACGGCGAGGTGCGGACCCAGTTCTCCCACCTGTGTGCGCTCGGCGAAGCGAACTGGCCGCGGATCGGCCGCGCGATCGACACGCTCGAGTCGGCCCGGTCGCGCGGTGTCGACATCGCCACCGACTGTCAGGCCTACATCGCCGGCAACACCACCCTCTCCGCGCTCCTGCCGCCGTGGGCCCTCGAAGGCGGGATGGACGCGGTCGTCGAACGCCTCGCCGACACCGGTACCCGCTGCCAGATCCGGCGTGCCATCGAGCACGAACGGCCGCAGTGGCCGACCGGCGCGGGCGGCTGGACCGACAACATGATCGCGTCCCTCGGCTACGACAACATCCTGCTGCTGACCATCGGGTCGGACCGGTTCAAGGACTTCGAGGGGATGTCTCTGGCCGGGTTCGCGGCCGCCATCGGCAAGGACCCCTTCGACGCCACCATGGACCTCGTCGTCGCCGACCGGGGCGAGACGATGATGCTGGTGGTCGGCTCGGCCGGCAGCATGCGCTCGGACGCGCCCCTGCGGGAGGTTCTACGCCTGCCGTACACGGCGCTGGAAACCGACGCGATCGTGACGGGTGAGGGCAAGCCCAACCGTGGCGCGATGGGTGCCTATCCCCGCATGCTCGGGCACTTCGTTCGCGACGAGGGCCTGCTCTCCCTCGAACAGGCGGTGTACCAGATGACCGGGCTGGCCGCCGACCGCATCGGTCTCTCCGATGCTGGGCGGCTGCGCGCCGGCTGCGCCGCCGACGTGGTGGTCTTCGACCTCGCCGAGATCGAGGACACCACCACCTACCTCGACACGACGTCCGCGCCGAGGGGCCTCGAGTACGTGCTCGTCAACGGAACCGCGGTCGTCGATCAGGGGAGGTACCGCCCGAGCCGGGCCGGCCGGGTCTACCGCAGGTCGTGATCCGCTGCGGCGTGCACGGTGAACCACTCGCCCCTGGGCCGCAGACGGGTGCCGTAGGGCTTGGACAGTTCCGTCAGCTCCGCGCCGATCGCGGCGGATTCCGCGCCGCTCGCGAGTTCGGGTGTGCCCCGGCGGGCCGCGGGCCGGTCACGGCCGAGGGAGATCGGCCACAGCTCGACGCCGGTGAGGTCACCGTCCTCGAACGTCAGGGTCGCCACGACCGACCGGGCGTACTCGGGGTGCGCCGGGAAACCGGGGGAGGTCACCGCGCGCCGCGCGCCGGGCGAGCCGGGAGCGGCCCCGAACACGTCGTAGGAGTGCGGGGTCAGCCGGTCCTGCAGGTGGATCTGGTCCACGAAGTTGCCCAGGCCGTAGAAGATCGGGCGCCCGCGGTAGAACTCGATGCCCCGCAACCGGTGCGGCCCGTGGCCGGCGACCACGTCGGCACCGCTGTCGATGACGGCGTGCGCGAACTCGCGCTGGAAGGCCGCCGGCTCGGTCAGCGCCCGGCCCTGCTCGTGCCCGTGCACGCTGACCACCACGACGTCGGCCCGCTCGGCGGCCTCGGCCACCCACCGCTGGATGCGTTCCAGGTTCCGGGAATCGCACCAGGTCTCCACGGCCGGTTCATCCGCCGCCCGGAAGACCTGCCCGAACAGCCGCTCGTCCCGCTCGTCCGGCAACGGTGGCAGGAATCCCATGTCCACCACGTACTTCAGCTGTTCGTCGAGGCCGAGATCGCGGTGTGCCGCCCGGAGCGCGGTGAGCTGCCCGGGCGGTACGCGCAGCCGGGTGTGGAAGCGCAACGGGTTGAGCCCCGGCCGGGGCGGCATCAGGTCGGCCGGGCCGCTGGCGTCGTCGCCGGTGCCGAAGGTGGACGTGCAGGCGATCACCGCGACGCTGCCGGCCTGCCGGTCGACGTAGGCCGGCAGCGTCGCCTCCTCCAGCGAGTTCCCGGCGCCCGCGTGCGCGAGCCGGCGGGCGGCGAGCTCCCGGATGGTGCCCGCCATGCCGGGAACGCCCAGGTTCAGCGCGTGGTTGTTGGCGAACGACACGACGTCGATCCCGATGTCGGCCAGTTCGTCGAGCACGCGCGCGTCCGCGGTGAGGGTCGGGTTGAGCGGGTGGGAGGTGTGCTGCCCGGCGTGGTCGGCGGTGACCATCTCCAGGTTGGTGAACGTGACATCCGCTTCCCGCAGGAGGGTCCGCAGCGCCTCCGCGGCGGGGGTGGCGCGCACCACCGCCCCGCGGGTGATCATGGTGTCGCCGGACAGCGCCAGTACCAACCCCATCTCAGCCGACCACCAGATCGCCGAGCGTGGCGCCGGCCGCGAGCTTCCGCGGCGTCGGATAGGCGGTTTTGCTGTGGCGCCAGCCGAACTGTGCGCGGGCGTGGGCGATGGCGAGTGCGGCCTTGACCGGGTTCACCACCGGCACCCCGAGCTTCGCCTGGAGATCGGCGTCCAGTTCCAGGAAGGCCATGCTCATGCAGCCGAGCACCAGCACGTCGGCACCGTCGCGGTCGACGAGGGTCCGGCCGGCTTCGGCCGCCCGCAGAGCGGATGCCTCCCGGTCGGTGCCGAGCTCGAGGACCGGGACGTCCACGACGGCGATGCCCGCCAGCGAACCGGTGAGCCCGGCGTCGGCGACCAGTCGGCGGATGGGGTGCACGACCCCGTCGGCGACCGTGACCACCCCGAACCGGTGGCCGAGCATCGTGGCCAGATGTGCGGAGGCCGCGCCCGGGCCGACCAGGATCGCGCGCTCGGTCAGCTCGCAGAGCGCGTCCAGGCCGGGATCGCCGTAGCAACCGAGGATGATCGCGTCGGCACCGTCGGCTTCCAGCCGCGTGACCAGTCGTGCGGTCTGCTCGACCGACACGTACTCCTCGTAGGCGGATTCGATGGAGGCAGGTCCGGACGGGACGTCCTGCACGGTGACCTCGGCGCCTTCGGGCGCCCAGCGCCGGAGGATTTTCTGACGGCGCTGGACCTCCGCGCCGCCCAGTGCCGTCCTGGACATCGGGCCGGGAACTACGTACACGATGCGCATGGTTCACCTCTCACTCGGAACGGGGGAGACCCGCGGGCGGGGCGGGGGAAAGAACGTGGTGAGCGCTTGCTCGCCGGGGCCGCGAGTGCGCAGTGACACGACGACGAACACCACCAGGCTCACCGACACCCCGGGGATCACCGGGTCGAGCCCAGCCGGCTTCCCCGCGACGAACCAGGCCAGCGCGACCACGAAGCCGGCGCACATCGACGCGATCGAGCCGGCGGCGGTGGCACGCCGCCAGTTCAGTCCGACCACGACGGTCGCGAAGAAGAACGAGGCGACCAGCGAGGCCTGGAGCGCCACCACGAACTGCACCAGCGCGAGCTGGCGCAGCGCCAGGAAGACCGGGATGATGCCCAGCACCAGCACCGCGGCCCGGGTGAGCCACAGCTGTGCCCGGTCCGACAGCCGCCACACCTCGCGGAGCAGGTCGTTGGTCAGCGCGGAGGCCGACACGATCATGATTCCGGAGACACTGGAGGCGATCGCGCCGAGCACCGCGATGATCAGCAGCGCGCCGACGATCGGGGGCAGCACGTCGGCGGAGAGCACCGTCGAGGCGATGTCCGGGGTCGGCAGCGACGGGAAGATCGCCCGGGTCGCCATGCCCAGGACGCAGACGGACAGGAACACGATGGCCTGGAACAGGAACGACCACCCCACCGCCCGGCGCACGGTCCGGATGTTCTTCATGGTGTAGAGGCGGGCGAGCTCGTAGGGCGTGGTCGCCTGAGCGAACAGGAACGCCAGCCCCAGCCCGAGCAGTGCGTTGGACGAGTAGAACCAGCCGGTCATGCTCGGCTGCACCTGGTGCACGATCCCGCCGATGGCGTCCGGCCCGAGCTGCATGAGCACGGCGGGCACGGCGGCGACGAAGCAGCCCGCCATCAGCAGCGCGTGCAGGTAGTCGGTGTACGCGGTCGCCCGCATCCCGCCGATCAGGACGAACAGCAGGGTCACGCCGATGGTGATCAGCACCCCGTACAGGAAGGGCATGCCCAGGATCGCGTGGAAGATCTGGCCGCCCGCCTGGTACTGCGCGGTGAGGTAGACGGTGTAGGCGACGATGATCAGCACGGCGGAGATCACGCTCGCCGCGCGGGAGTTGTAGCGCGCCCGGATGAACTCGGGCACCGTCTTGCCGCCGAAGCGGGCGAACTTCGGCGCCACGAACAGCACCTGCACGATCCAGCCCGCCCACAGCCCGATCACCACCATGCCGAAGCTGGCCCCGGTCAGGTAGTGAATGCCCAGCGTGCCGACGAACGTGCCCGCGCTCATCTGGGTCGCGGCGAGCGAGGCGCCACCGACCACGGAGCCGATCGACCCGCTCGCGGTCAGGTAGTCCCGGACGGTGCGGGTCTTCGCCCCGGACCACACGCTGATCACGATCAGCAGGACGAAGTAGCCGATCGTGACGCCCCAGAAGACGGACTGTCCCGGCATGGTCATTTCCCTTCGCGGTCGCGGCGGGTGTAGGCCCAGCAGAAGTAGAGGACGACCCACAGCACGGAGAACAGCACGTAGACGAAGAACGGCACACCGAGGGAGAACACGCTGTTCACCCCTTTCTCGCGAGCGTTTCGCGGAGCATCACGATGGCGGAGAAGGCGACCCCGAGCAGGATGATGAGCACGCCGGCCCAGCCGGCGAACCCCCGGCCGGAGGAGGGTTGGTCGCCGAGCCGGTAGGCCAGGAACGAGGGCACGCCGGCGAGGTCCCGTTGTTGCATGCCGCTGGACCCGATCACCACGGGGAACGGCTCGCCCTGCACGTGATAGCCGTCGGGTACTTGGTAGCGCAGCCGCACCACCCGGCTGCCGTCGGTCGGGGCGTCGGGCACCAGGATCGGAACCTGCTCACCGCCGTGCTGCGAGACGGTGTAGGCGATGTCGTAGGACAGCGGCCCGGCGTGCGGTGCGGGGAAGCTGATGGTGTCCGCGCCGGCACCGGTGGTCGTCGCGGTGGGCAGGACCGCCGGCCCGGCACTGACCCGCAGGCCGGTGATCTCCACGCCGGGGAACTTGGCCACCAGGTGCCGGATCGGGCTGCCGGGGGCGATGTCGTCGACGGTGATCGACTCGGTGACCGTGACGCTTCGCGCCTGCGGCGCGGGCGTGACTTCGAGCTGTGCTCGGCGGAGCACGGGACCGGCGCCCTGCGCGGTCGCCGTCGCGGCCGGGGGCGCGGCGACCAGCGCGAGGCAGGCGATGCCGAACAGCAGGCGGTATCGCATGGGGACTCCTTGGGGGATGCGGTGCTCAGGCTCGGCCGGCGATGTCGAGTGACGGGGTGGGGAAACCGCCGCAGGCGGTCTCGTAGCGTTCGGCGATGGCGTAGACCGCGTCTTCACGGCCCTTCGGCCCGATCAGCTGCCAGCCCAGCGGCAGGCCGTCGAGGGTGCTGCCCGCAGGCAGGCAGAGGGCGGGGTGACCGCTGACGTTGAACGGGATGGTGCGGACACACGCGTCCAGCCCGGCCAGGTCCAGCACGGGATCCTGGACCGTGGCACCTCCGGGCATCGTGGGCGCGGCCAGCACGTCGGCTTCGCCGAGCACGGAGTCGACCCGCCTGCCGAACTCCTGCCGGGCCTCCAGCGCGTCCAGGTAGACCACCGCGGGTACGGCCCGGCCGGCCATCAGGTTGGCGAAGGTCGGCGGGGCGTAGTCGGCCTCCCGCCCGGGAAGCCAGTGGCGGTGGGCGTGCGCCGCCTCCGGTCCCAGGATTTCCACGCCCCGCCGCCACAGCTCGGTGATGCCGGGCAGGCTCACCTCCCGGATGCGGGCGCCCGTCGACCCGAGGACTTCCACCGCCTTGGCGAACGCGTCGCGGACCTGCGCGTCCGGGGTGGCGTCGAGGAGTTCGGTGATCACGCCGACCACCGGGCACAGGGGCGGCGGCCCGGCAGGCACCGGCCGCCCGGTGAGCACTGCCAGCAGCAACCGGTTGTCGGCCACCGTCCTGGTCAGCAGTCCGACGTGGTCCAGGGTGGCGGACAGTGGGACGAGACCCCGGCGGTCGATGCTGTCGCAAGTGGGCTTCATGCCCACGAGCCCGCAGAAGGACGCGGGCGCGCGGACCGAGCCGCCGGTGTCCGTGCCCACCGAGGCGTACCCGATCCCTGCCGCCACCGCGCTGGCGGATCCACTGCTGGACCCGCCAGCGGTACGGCCGGTGTCCCACGGGTTGTTGCACTGCCCGTGGTCGGGATGGACGAACCCGTAGGCGAATTCGAGCATGTTCGTCTTCCCGAAGACCACCGCTCCCGCGTCCCGGAGTCTGCTGTGGACAGCGGAGTCCACAGCGGCCTCGGTGCCGCGGAGAACGCGCGAACCCGCGAGCGTGGGAACCCCGGCGATGTCGAAGTTGTCCTTGACGGACACCGGGATGCCGGCCAGGGGACCGCCCTGGCCGGCTGCGATGGCCGCGGCGGCCTCGCGTGCCTGCCGCCTCGCCAGGTCCGCGAGCACCGTGGTGAACGCGTTGAGCTCGGGTTCCAGGACCTCCTGGCGGGCCAGCACGGCCTCCAGGAGGTCCTCGGGGGAGAGCTCACCGTGGTGCAGCAGCCGCGAGACCGTCGCGATCGGTGCGACCAGGAGATCGCTTCCGGCGTCCATGTCACCAGATCTGTTCGAGCGCGCGGACCACGTTGCCGCCGATAACGAGTTTGATCTCCTCGTCGGAGTAGCCGTGCTTCACCAGCCAGCCGACGATGTTGAAGAAGCATTCGGTCGGGTTCTCGAGCCCCGCGACGTAGGGCACTTCCTCGTAGTCCGGGCCGGCGTGCGCGTCGTGCACCCCCAAGTTGGATGCGAAGAGCTTGTGCAGCCCCACGTGGTCGCCGTAGAGGGTGTCCGGTCCGAACGCGACGTGCTCGATGCCCATCAGGTCGACGCAGTAGGTGAAGTGGTCCATCACCGACTCGAGGCTGTGGCGCGGGTGCTCCTTCGACAGTGATGTGTGCGGAGCCGCTTCGATGCCGAGCACGCCACCGGATTGCGCGCACGCCTTGAGCACGTCGTCCGGCATCATCCGCGGGGTCGGCCAGATCGCCCGCGCGCCCGCGTGGGTGATGAGGACGGGTTTCTCGGACACCTCGAAGACGTCCAGGCAGGTCTGGTCCCCGGAGTGCGACACGTCGATCGCCATGCCGAGCTTGTTCATCCGCTCCACCGCGCGCCGGCCGAACACGGTGAGGCCGCCGTCGCGCTTCTCCTTGAGACCGCTGCCCAGGGTGTTCGACTCCGAGTACGCGATACCCATCTGCCGCACGCCGAAGCCGTAGAGGATGTCGATCCGGTCGACCTCGTTCTCGATCGGCGTGGAGGCCTCCAGGCACAGCACGAGCCCCACCTGACCGTTCTCGTGCGCGGCCTGGATGTCGTCGAGGCCGTACACGACCCGCACGAAGTCCTGGTGCGCCAGATCGCATAACCGCATACCGATGTCGTAGAGGACGTCGTCCCACTTCCAGCCGCACTTGCTGGTGACGCAGGCGGTGCCGTCCATCAGGTTGTCGAACACGGCGGTCATGCCCGAGCGGGCCAGGCCCGCGTAGCCGGTGTGCTCGCGGCCGGTGCGGATGTACTCGCGGATCTTGCCCACGTCGCGCGGGAAGACCTGCGGGTGGTCGTGCAGGCTCACCACGATGTTGTCCTCGACGAGCCGGCGGGTTCGGGCCAGCTGCTCGGCGTCCAGGCCCTGGTCGTATTCCGGGACCCGGTCCAGTTCGTCGCTCAGCTCGAACGTCTCGTAGTCGACGCCGGGGGTGAGGTAGGAATACGACCGGTAGCCGGTGTACTGGGTGGCCTTGCTCATTCTTCTCCTTTTCGTGGTGCGTCGTCCGCGTGCGTGCGGACGGGCCTCGGCCGGTAGGCACGCTTGACCGAGCCGAGTTCGACGGTGGTTTCCACGCTCCGGACGCCCTCGAGACCGGCGATGGTGCCGGTGACGAACTCGTATAGCGCCGCGTGGTCGCGGAGGACGGCTTCGCAGACCAGATCGGAGGCGCCGGTGGTCGCCGAGACGTAGCGCACGGAGGTCTCGCGGCAGAGCCTGCGGGCGATCGCGCCGATCTTGCGCAGGTCCACGCGCATCCGGAGGAACGCCTCGATCTCGTAGCCCAGCAACGCCGGATCGATCAGCGGGCTGAAGGTGAGGTAGCCGCAGCCGACGAGGTGCCGCAGCCGCCGGGTGGCGAGGGACTCGGTGATGCCGAGGCGCTGCGCGAGCGTGGCGTAGGAAAGCCTGCCGTCGGTGGACAGCGCGGCGATGAGGTCGAGGTCCACGGCGGACAGTTCCGGGCAGGCCCCGCGGTGGGCCGCGGGCGGCGCGGACCGCGGGGTGACCGCGTCGTGGCCGAGGAGTTCGCGCGCCCAGTCGAAGCCGACCTTGAAGGTGCGCAGTACCGATTCGACACTGACCTCGAGCGCGCCCTGCAGCTCCCGGAAATCCTCGTGGATCACCCGCATCAGGTGATCCCGGTCGGTGCTGATCAGTTCGGCGAGCACGTCGAAGTTGCCGGCGAGCAGGACGACCAGCCGGGTGTCGGGACGCGCGGCCAGGCATTCGGCGACCGCCCGGGCATGCCCGGGCACACACTTGAGGTGAACCAGCACCGGGGTGCCGAAACCGCAGCGCAGCGGATCGGGAACGGCGACCACCCGGGCGCAGCCCGAATCGAACAACCGCTGTGCCCGGCGCGCGACCTTGCTTTCGGACAGTCCCAGCGCGCGGGCCAGGTTCGCCCAGGTTTCCCGGCCGTTGACCGCGAGCCTGGCGAGAATTCGCCGATCGGTTTCGTCGAGCATGCGACACATCCTCGATGCGGTTGATGAAGGATTCCGCTGTCAACGCCCATGATCGTGCGGCATCGCCGCAACTGGTGTCAATAAAGTGCGGGAATCCGGTATGGTGTTCCGAAAAACGGTGCGCCGCCGACCGGTCCCGAGCCCGGCTACGCAGGTCAGTGGCGTTGGTGGGACGTCATCGGGCGATGATGTTTTCCCGCATTTCGTTTCGGCCGGTGTCCCCGACGCCACGGTCGGCGTGACTGAGGAGACTTCTCACCAGGCGCGACGAGCACGTCCAGCTGCCTTTGGAGCGCTGGCTGCCGCTCGGGTGGGGCGACCGTCAGGAGGTCCTCCAGTGCGGCAGGCGCTCGTGGCACAGCACCATCGCGCGCTTGCGCGACCAGCATGTGGTGGTTGCGCTGGTAGGCCTCCGAGAGGGTGCCGCGTCCGGGCATGCCGAGGGCGGCTCCGTGCAGGACCATCATGTTCTGCTCGTTGATGGTGAGCCAGTAGTTCACCTTGCCGCCGTACTCCCGGAAGAGAATTCCGGCGTAGCGGACGAACGCTTCGACCGTGTCCCGGGAGTTCCACCCGCCACGGTCCTCCAGGGCCTGCGTGCCGGAGGTCGAAGTGGTACAGGGTGACGATGGGCTCGATGCCGCGAGCGAGCAGTTCGTCGATGAGCTGGTGGTAGAAGGTGATGCCGGCCGCACTCGGGGCGCCGTCGCCGTCGGGGACGATCTGGGTCCACGCGATGGAGAACCGGTAGGCCCGCAAGCCCAGCTCGGCGAAGAGTGCCACGTCCTCCTTGAACCGGTGGTAGTGGTCGGCGGCTACGCGGAAGTCGGAAGTTCCTTAGGGGAAGGTGACCCGGATGTCCTGAACGCACGGCCCCTTGTCGTCGGCATCGCAGCCGCCCTCCACATGGTAGGCCGAGGTCGAAGCACACCACAGAAATGCTGGTGGGAACGTCTTTTCCGTCACGGTGCCAGCACCAGGAGGATCTGGTCTTCGCGCACTTCGGCCGACGCGGTGGTGCGCATCTCGGAGTAGCCCGCGGTTTGCCATCGGTGTCACGGTGGACGGCCGCAAGGACGTGCTCGGCCTGTGGGCGGGCAGCGGTGGCGAGGGTGCCAAATTCTGGATGAGCGTCCCGGTCGATTTGAAAAATCGTGGCGTGCGGGACGTGTTCTTCCTCGTCTGTGACGGGTTGAAAGGCCTGCCCGAAGTGGTGGAACAAGTGTGGCCGGCCGCGATCGTGCAAACCTGCATCATCCACCTTATCCGCAATTCGTTTCGACTTACTTCGCGGAAATACACCGACGCGCTCAAACGGGATCTCAAAGCCATGTACGAGGCCCCCAACGCGACGGCGGCGGAAGCCGCTTTACAGGAACTGGACGACAGGTGGTCCACGCAGTATCCGGCGCTGGTCCGACTATGGCGCAACGCCTGGACCGAGTTCGTGCCGTTCCTCGATTACGACGTCGAGATCCGAAAAATGATCTGCTCGACCAACGCGATCGAATCACTCAACGCCCGCTACCGGCGCGCGGTGCGAGCTCGCGGCCACTTCCCAACCGAGCAGGCCGCACTGAAGTGTCTGTATCTTGTGACCCGCAGCCTGGACCCCACCGGCACAGGCCGCGCCCGATGGACGATGCGCTGGAAACCCGTACCCAACGCCTTCGCCATCACCTTCGGTGACCGCTGGCCGGACGCCGAAACCTACTAACCAAACCGCCAGAAACACCGATCACGGGATAGACCCGGCTTGCTTCCGGTATTGCTGGGAGCTAGGCGTCGCGTTCCTTTTTGCGCACATCGATTGGCCGGAGTGTCCGATGAATCCGTTCGCACTGGCGGGCTGGGCTGCCGTCGGTGCTGGTGTCGGCGCGGGGGTGGCGACAGGCACGCGGTTGCTGCTGCGGACGGGCGGGCTTGGCGGACGGGAGACGATCGCGTCCGCCGCTGTGACGGCGGTGCTGTTCGCCGGTCTGGGTCGGCGGTTCGGTTGGGGGATCGACCTGGCCGGCTACAGCTCGTTCACGGCGGTGGCAGTGGCCTTGGCGTTGATCGACTTTGTCGAACAACGGCTTCCCGGTGTGCTGACCTTTGCTGGCATCGTCGTGTTGGGGGGCACTTTCACCCTTGAGGCGGTCCGTACGGCCGGTTACAACGACCTGCTCCGAGCTGCGGCCGCGATGGTCGTTCTTGCCGCCGGCTACCTCGTGCTTGCTCTCGCGCTCGGTGGTCTCGGCTCGGGGGACGTCAAGCTCGCCGGGCTCCTTGGCCTCGCGCTGGGGTGGCAGAGCTGGAGCGCAGTCCTGGCCGGCACAGTGCTGGGCTGGCTGCTCGCGGGAATCGCACGTGCTCTGCTGCGGGCTACGGGGTCGGTGTCCCGTGATGCTGCAATGCCCCTGGGGCCCTACCTCGTGCTGGGTGCGCTGTTGGCAATACTTGGCGACTGAAGCCGTTCTGGAATAATCGGCCAGCGCGGCCGGCTATTTAACTTAGCTTGCCCTATAGGTGCAGTAATCTGTTAACTCCGCCATTGGGCATACGCGATTAAGGTGTCGTTTGGACGGTCTTTTACCGGTCACGCCACGCGAGCGGCGACAGCGAAGTCGCTGCCTCGGCGACCCGTTGGGCGGTTGCAGTGGACAGGCCCTTAAGCGCGCTGTCGATCCAGCCCTGGACGCGCTGAACGCCGACCTCGCGGTACTCGACCGCTTGGAGGAGCATCTCCAGCTTGTCGGCGTCGCGGGCGCACCGAGATTCCAGGGTTTCGGCCGTCTCGTACTCGTCGACGGCGTCCCGGACGGAGGTGCGGGCGGCGTCGGGCAGCCTGGCGGTTTGGTCGGCGGTGATCTGCTGCGGGTCGGGTTTGGTGAGGTAGGGCTTGACGGTGTGGGGGAGGTCGCCGGTGCGGGTTTCCTGGGTGTCGTGCCAGAGGGCGAGGTAGGCGGCGCGGGCGGGGTCGGCGCCTTCTTCGGCGGCCAGCAGTCCGGCGAGCTGGGCGACGCGCAGGGAGTGCTCGGCCACGGATTCGGGGTCGCGGACGCCGGCGTGCCACCAGCCCGAGCGCCGGATGCGTTTGAGGATGCCGAGCTCGTAGCCGAAGCTGGCGATGGCGCTTGGGTCGGACACGCGGGGGCTCCTATCGGTCGGCGATGCGGAGGGCGTAGTGCAGGCCGGCGAACTGGTCCCGCTCGGCGCGGGTGAGTTCGTCGGTGGACAGGCCCACCTCGACGGCCTCCTCGAGCGGCGGGCGCGGGTGGGGCCAGTCGGTCAGTCGTGACGGGCGTGAGGCTATCAACGTGAACAGGGTGTGCAGGTTGAGCGGTAGGTGGGGCGAGGACGGTGCGACCCGGCGGGTGAGGTGCTCCAGCAGGTGGACGCCGCCCCAGGAGCGGGGGTCGGCGTGCAGCATGAAGGCGTCGTTGACGTGGTCCTCGCGCAGTTCGCCGATCCAGTAGGCCCAGTAGTTCAGGTTTGCCACGTCGGGAGTCGAGCCTGTGGTCTGGCGGTGGTGAAGTGGCGCAGCACGTCGCCGTCGCCGCGGCCGGCCAGCGCGACCGAGGCGGAGCGGGTTTCCAGCAGCCGGTTGACGTTGTCTGAGCTTGTCCCCGTGGCTCGGACACCGGTCTTGAGGTGGCCTTGGGTCACCAGGAAGGATGTTGCGGTGCCTGCACCACACCCGCCTGAGTTTCGTCGTCGTGCCGTCGGGTTGGCCCGTCAGGGCTCCAAACCGGTCTCTGGGCTGGCCACAGAGTTGGGCATCAGCGAGTCATGCTTGCGCAACTGGATGGCCCAGGCCGAGACCGACGAGAACGGCTCAGCGAGCCGGTTGACGAGCGCGGAGAAGAAAGAACTTGCCGAGCTGCGGAAGAAAACCCGCCAGCTTGAGATGGAGAATGAGATTCTCAAACGCGCGGCTGCCTACTTCGCACGGGAGAACATCCTCCCAAAGTAATTTACCCGCTGGTCCGTGAACTCGCCGTGGACGGTATCGACGTCGCGGTGGCCTGCCGGGTATTGAAGGTGTCACGGTCGGGCTATTACGACTGGCGTGACCGGCCGCCCTCATCTCGAGAGCAGGACAACACGTTGCTGCTCAAGCACATCGAGGCCATTCACGCCGAATCTCGCGGCACTTATGGTTGGCCGCGAGTGCATGCCGAACTTGTCCTCGGGATGGGCGTCGGCGTCAACCATAAACGGGTGGCCCGGCTCATGCGCGAGGCCGACATCCAGGGTCTCTACCGACGTCGCCGCCGTGGCTGCACCGTCCGCAACCCCGCCCGAGGAAACCGCCGAGGACCTGGTCAACCGCACGTTCACCAGCAAGGGCCCGAATCGGCTGTGGCTGACTGACATCACCGAACATCCCACGAAAGAAGGGAAATTGTACTGCGCTGCCGTTATGGACGCCTATTCACGACGCATCATCGGATGGTCCATCGACAACCACATGCGCACCGAGCTGGTGATCGACACACTCGGCATGGCCACGCTCCGCCGCAAACCCGCACCCGGCAACACTATCCTCCATTCTAACCACGGATCCCAATTCACCTCCTGGGCATTCGGGCAACGACTCCGCGCCGCCGAACTCCTGCCCTCCATGGGCAGCGTCGGCGATTGTTACAACAACTCCATGATGGAATCCTTCTGGGGCACACTCCAACTCGAAGTACTCGACACGCAAACGTGGGAAACACGCGACGAGCTTGCCGCCGCGATCTTCGAACGGATAGAATGCTGGTATAATCCGCAACGGCGGCACTCCAGCCTGGGAATGCTCAGCCCTGTCCAGTTCGAAGCCCACACCCCCGAGCGACCGTCACCACAACACGATCGCTGACACCACACCCCACGTGTCCGACGAACGGGGACAAGCTCAGTCGGTGTGGATGGTCTGGCGGCTGGCGCGTGTCCACTCGGTGCGGAGCCAGTCGACGCTGGCGGGCCGCTGGTCGAAGCTGAGCAGGTAGATCGCTTGGCGGCGGAGCAGGGCTTGGTCGGGGCCGGAGGCGCGGTCGGCGAGGGTGAGCAGGTGGTCGAAGAAGCGTGCTCGCTCGTCGGGATAGAGCACGGGTTGCGACGCCGTTGGTCCCCGTCGGCGAGCGGGTACTGCCAGTGGGCGGAGTTGCTCGGGCAGAATTCCGGTGATCGGCCACGTGATCAAGTTCGTCAGTGACCGGCGATGCACGTTGGCGGCCAGGGGATGCTGCGCCGGGTCCAGCCAGGCCGGACCGGCGTCGACGGCCGCGGCGAGGACGACGTCGGCTTCGATGGCCTCGTGCAGATGCCGGCCCACGGACGCCGGCGCGCCGAGCCGGGTCAGGGTGGACCGGAGCCGGAGGAAGTCCCGGGTCTGCATCGCGGCGAGCGGCCTGCGGCCGGATTCCCACCCCTGCACCGTTGTGACGTCGACACCCGCGGCCTCGGCGAACTGATCTTGCGTCGCGCCCGCGGATTGGCGGGCGAGCTTGAGCACGAACCCCGCCACGACGCCCAGGCAGCGTGATCCCTGACTGCCGGTCGGTGTTCGTGACGCCCTCGCCATGCGTTCGCCCCCCAGGTCCAGCCTCGCCGTGGCCGCAACCCGTACTGACAGTCCGTTCTGCCGCGGCCGCCCCGATCGTCAGGTGTTCCCAAACGATTACGGCGAGTGATCGCACACGCTGAAGGAGGACGTTGACAGCAGTACTGAGCACCCCGATGACTGGCCAGTCCCTGGTCGAGCCCGCTTTGTTCGAGCGGTTGGTGAACCGGATCGTCGCCGAGCACGACCTCGCGCGCGGCCTTGCCGAACGCATCATGGACCAGGCGCTGGCCTTCCTGGCCGCGTGCGCCCGCAACACCGGTGACCCGCTCGCGCCCAGCGAACTGGTGGACATCGGCTGGCACACCTTCGTCCTGCACACCCACGACTACGCGGCCTTCTGCGACCGGATCGCCGGACGATTCCTGCACCACGTGCCCACCGCGGACCACGACCCGGCCGCCAGCGGCGACCCCGCCCGGGAGACGGCGGCACGGACGGTGGCGGCGATCGAGGCCGCGGGCTTCACGCTCGACTCCGAGCTGTGGCCGCAGGCGGCCGGGTGCACCGGTTGCCACAATGGCTGCCACGACGACCCGCCGCCCGCCCGCGACTGACAAGGAGCTCCACGATGCCTCGCAGCACCTGGGACGAGCTCCCCGCCACCGTGCGAGCCGCGATCGAACGCAAGGCCGGGCTCGTCGCGCGTGCCGAGGTCCCCTCGGCGGGACGCAACTCGGATTTCTCGGCCACGTTGCACCTGCGCTCCGGCGGAGTCGTGTTCTGCAAGGGCATCGCCGATGCCGAGGGCAAACGCGGTGCGATGCACCGCCACGAGGCGGACATCAACCCGTGGTTGCCCTCGGCCATCGCGCCGCGACTGCGCTGGCGCATCGAGGCCGACGGCTGGCTGCTACTCGGCTTCGACCGCGTCACCGGCGCCCACGCCGACCTCACACCCGGCTCACCCGACCTGCCCGTCGTCGCCGACGCGATGGCAGCGCTGGGTCAAGACCTCGCCGGCTGCCCAGGAACCGCTCCACGACTGGCCGACCAGTGGGCACGGCTCGCACCGTGGCGGCGGCTCGCCAAGGATCCGCCACCCGGCCTCGATCCCGTGAGAGCCTCGCAGCTCGTCCAGTGGGAGGCGCGGGCGATCGAGGCCGCCGATGGACACGACCTGGTGCACACCGACCTGCACTCGCTCAACATTCTGGTCTCCGGGCGCCGAGCCACTCTTATCGACTGGGCTTGGTCGCGCACCGGATCAGCGGCGGTCGACGTGGCGTTCCTGACCGCCCGGCTGATCGCCGCCGGCCACACCCCGCCTGCCGCCGAAGAGTGGGCCGAGGCGCTTCCGGCGTGGCAACGGACTCCACGGGCCGTCCGGACCGCGCTGGCGGTCGAGATCTGGGGAATCTGGGAGTACCAGGCCGCGCAGCAGCACCGCGACCTGTGGCGCACCCTCGTCCCGGCCGCCCGCACCTGGGCCACGCACCACCTGGACGACAACACAGCCTTCGAACACAAGTTCGATGACGTGTTAGCCTCGGGACATGAGCGTGGAGGGCCTGACCGGTGAGCAAAACGACGGGCTCGTCAACTACCGCGTCGATCCCCGCGGTGAGCGGGTCGTCGTCCTGCCCGCGACCTGCAGGGCGGGCCGACATTCCCTTGTCGTGGCGGGATACCGCGCCGTTGCCGACAGTGCTGGCGTCGCTGTCGAGTGCCAGACGTGCCGAGCCGAAGGCGTTTCTCCGGCAGCGTGGCTCTTCGGTACGGCCGGGCCACTCGCCGCGCGGGCCGAGTTCGATGACCAGCCGTACCTCGATCGACGGACTCGGGCGGACGCTGCGCTCCCGAGCTGGAAGTAGGGGGTCTGCGGATGCTGCACAGCCCCTACACCCGGTTCCGGGGCGACGACGACCACGGGCGGGTCCCGGTCATCACCCCCGTCTGGGTTCGGCTCGACGCCATCTACCTGCGAGTGCCGGGGGCGCCCATGCACACCGTGGTCACCGGCCTGGACATGACGGGCGAGGTACCCGGTCGACTCACAGGCTGGTTCTCCACCGCGAAGGGGGACTGGCTCGGCGTCGTCGACTTCGACATCCCGTACGCCGACCCGCGGCGGAACAAGCTCGAGGTCGTCGACCAACTCGTCCCGGCCTACGCCCTACGCCGCCGTGACGACTGACCGCGGTCAGTCTCAAGGCGATGTGGTTCTCAAATCCCGGAGAATATCTTCGAGGTGCCGGCGGGTTTCCTCCGGTGTCAAGGCTATTTGCTCGAGCGTGGCACCAAGCTGTCGGTAGCGTCCGACAATTTCGCGATCGGTCAGGAGGGTGACCGCCCCGAGGTGCTGGACGACGACGGAGCTCTCGCCATCGCCACGGTCGTAGAGCGCAAAAGGGCCAATCTGGCCGTCATGCCAGTCCGAACCCTCGAGCACGAGACGCACCGCGGCCAATCGCTGGTCGAGTACTTCTATCAACTGCCCAACCTGCTTCGCCATGACGGTCACTCCGCCGACTCGCCAGGTGAGTGCGGGTCGGCCGAGGAAAACTTCATACTTGGTTCGCCTGTCCTCGATCACTGCAGCCTGGCGTTCGGATTTGGAGGGCAAGTCGCTCATATTCGATGGAACCTGACGGGCGTAATCCTCACACTGCAAAAGGTCGGGGATGCGCAGAGGTGACCATTCCGTGATCGAGGTGGCTTGCTTTTCGAGCTCCATCGCGTCGGCAGTTTGATGCGAAATGCCGAAAAGGCCGTGAGTGCCACGGTTCGGAGTTGCCCGTTTCGGAGTGACCCACGTCGCGACCTGGAGCAGGTCTGCGCGTGCCTTTCCCGTGATTCCCAGGGCGCCGGCGAGTGCTTCCGTCTGCTCAGCGGTCGGGACAAGTGTGCCGTCGAGCCACCGGCTCACGGTGGTATGCGAGACACCGAGCTGGCGACCAACGTCTCGCGTGGTGGGCCGAGGCGAGCGAGCTAGCCAGTGCGAGCGCAGAAGACGCGCGAGCGGCCGGCCGTCGAGCTGTTTCGCCGTATCGGGGTGCCTCGGCATGAGTCAAGAGTACCGAAAAAGACCTTTGTCGGAACGACCCGGATGGGCTATTGCCCCTCTTGATGGCGCAATGCACCGTTGTTTGGTGCGTAAGTTTCCGCACCAAACTTTGGAGGGAAGATGTGGCGATGGATTTCGCATATTTGCGACAGCGTGCCTTCTCTGGCAAGAAGAAGTCGATCGCAAAGTGGTCCTCGCCATGCCATGCCTGAGCGTGTGAAGGTCGCGCTCAACGAGGAGAACGGCTGGGGACGCGTTCGCCGGAGTAGGCGATGACGGAAGAACGACGAACTCCGCAATATCTCTACCGGACAGTTTTCGAGCAGTTCAAGGCTCGAATCGAATCCGGCGAACTCCCTGCGAACACACCCTTCCCGGCCGAACGGCGCCTGGCGGCGGAACTCGGCGTCGCGCTAGGCACACTCCGCCACGCCACTCAGCTCCTGCGGGACGAGGGTCTCGTGGTCACGGTGCCGTCGAAGGGGACCTTCGTGCGCGAGGTCCGCGCCAGCCCGCGCTCGGCTGATCAGACGTCCGCGGCAATCTCCGGAGACGAAACCAGCCGATGAGCGGGTGGCGTGAACCAGGTGCCCACCCACCCTCGGCTGGATCACGCTCGTGCGGGCACGAGTTCGTCGAGCAGCGCACGCACGCGGCGGTCGATTTCGTCGCGGATGGGGCGTACCGCGTCGATTCCCTTGCCGGCGGGGTCGTCGAGTTGCCCGTCGAGGTAGCGCTTGCCGGGGAAGATGGGGCAGGCGTCGCCGCAGCCCATGGTGATGACGACGTCGGCGGCTTGGACGGCCTCGGTGGTTAGCGGTTTGGGGAATTCCTTGGTCAGGTCGAGGCCGAGTTCGTGCATGGCTTCGACGACGGCGGGGTTGATGGTGTCGGCGGGGGCGGAGCCGGCGGAGCGGACGGTGACGCGTCCGGCGGCGTGGTGGTCGAGCAGGGCGGCGGCCATCTGGGAGCGGCCGGCGTTGTGGACGCAGACGAAGAGGACTTCGGGCTTGTCGGACACGGTGGCTCCTTGGTTCTTGGCGGTGGCTTCCAGTCGCTGCCGGGCGAAGCGGGCGGCCAGGACGGGCAGGTGGGTGCGGATGCGAGCGGTGGCGGCGAGGTGGGTGTAGGAGTCCTCGACACAGTCGCGGACGGTTTCTGGCGAGAAGGTGCCGGTGAAGTGCCGGGCGATCTCGTCGGCTTCGCGGTTGAGCAGGGTCTGCACGTGGCGGTCGGTGAGGCGGCAGTCTTCGACGTCCTGGCAGGGTTCGCCTTCGATGTGGTCCATGGCTACTCCCGGGTGGCAGGGGTGAATCGGCGGCGCAGGGCGAGCGAGACGTAGACGAGCGCGACCAGGACCGGCACCTCGATCAGGGGGCCGACGACCCCGGCGAGGGCCTGGCCGCTGGTGGCGCCGAAGGTCGCGATGGCGACGGCGATGGCGAGCTCGAAGTTGTTGCCCGCCGCGGTGAAGGCGAGCGTGGTGGTGCGTTCGTAGTTCAGGCCGAGCGCCTTGCCGAGGGCGTAGGAGCCGGCCCACATGAGTCCGAAGTAGACCAGCAGCGGCAGTGCGATGCGGGCGACGTCGAGCGGGCGGCTGGTGATCTGGTCGCCCTGCAGGGCGAACAACACGACGATGGTGAACAGCAGTCCGTACAGGGCGACCGGCCCGATGCGCGGCAGGAACCGGGTTTCGTACCAGTCGCGGCCCTTGCCCCGCTCGCCGAGGCGGCGCGTGAGGTAGCCGGCGACGAGTGGGATGCCGAGGAAGATCAGCGTGGACTTCGCGATCTGCCACCCGGACACTGACAGGCTGGTGGTGTCGAGGCCGAGCCAGCCGGGCAGGATCTC
This sequence comes from Amycolatopsis methanolica 239, assembly GCF_000739085.1. Classification (NCBI taxonomy): domain Bacteria; kingdom Bacillati; phylum Actinomycetota; class Actinomycetes; order Pseudonocardiales; family Pseudonocardiaceae; genus Amycolatopsis; species Amycolatopsis methanolica. Next base: position 3,262,978 of record NZ_CP009110.1, read on the forward strand.
CAGGTAGAACCAGCCGAGCGCGCCGAACATGATCACCTGGAAGACCGAGTTGAGCGCGACCAGCACGGCGGCGGCTTCGCGGTCGCCGCAGGCGAGGTCGTTCCAGATGATGACCATGGCGATGCAGCGGGCCAGGCCGACGATGATGAGGCCGGTGCGGTACTCGGGCAGGTCCGGCAGCAGCAGCCACGCGAGGGCGAACATCAGCGCCGGCCCGATGAGCCAGTTGAGCACGAGCGAGGGCCACAGCAGCTTCCGGTCGCGGGTGACTGAGTCCAGCTTGTCGTAGCGGACCTTGGCCAGCACCGGGTACATCATCACCAGCAACCCAAGAGCGATCGGCAACGAGATCCCGTCGATGGCCACGGCGTTGAGGCCGGTCTCCAGGCCGGGGATCCAGCGCCCGGCGAGCAATCCGAGGACCATCGCCGCGCCGATCCAGATCGGCAGGAAGCGGTCCAGCGTGGACAGCTTGCCGACGACGCCGGCGGGGGCCGTGTCGGTGGTGGTCACGCCGTCACCACCGAGCCCTCGGCGGGGGTGAGGACGGCGGACAGCCGGGCCAGGGTCTCAGGCTGGACGCGGTAGTAGATCCAGGTGCCGCGGCGCTCGCCGGTGATGAGGCCGGACTCGCGCAGCACCTTGAGGTGGTGGGAGATCGTGGGCCCGGTCAGCTCGAACGCGCCCGTCAGGTCGCAGACACACGCCTCGCCGCCGTCGTGGGAGGCGATCAGCGACAGCAGCCGCAGCCGCACCGGGTCGCCGACCGCCTTGAACACCTTCGCCAGGTCCGCGGCCTGCGGCTCGGACAGCGGTTCTCGTACCAGTGGCGAGCAGCACTCGGCGTCGACGATCGGCAGCTGTTTCGACATGCCCCTATCTAAACAAACTTCTATCTTGACGTCCATCTACCCAAGGTGCAGGCTTTTCATCGACAGACATCGATCGTCGTGGAACCGGAGGTGTCAGCATGGGCGAGCAGGCGCAGGACGTGCGGGAACAGGTGCGGGAGCGCTATGCGGCGGCCGCGGTGCGAGCGAGCACGCGAGCGGCGGCGTCGTGCTGCGGCGGCGGATGTTCCGGCGAGGTGCCCGACCTGACGGGCGGCTGGTACGACGAGGTGGAGCGGTCGTCTCTGCCGGAGGAGGCGGTGCTGGCCAGTCTCGGCTGTGGCAATCCACTGGCCGTGGCTGAGCTGCGCGAGGGTGAGACGGTGCTCGATCTGGGCTCCGGCGGCGGCATCGACGTGCTGCTGTCGGCGCGGCGGGTCGGCCCGGCGGGCAAGGTGTACGGGCTGGACATGACCGAGGAGATGCTCGCGCTCGCGCAGGCCAACGCCGACAAGGCCGGGGCGACCAACGTCGACTTCCTCAAGGGCCACATTGAGGCGATCCCGCTCCCGGCGGACCGGGTTGATGTGATCATCTCCAACTGCGTGATCAATCTGTCGGTCGACAAGCCCGCGGTGTTCGCCGAGATGTTCCGCGTGCTCAAGCCCGGCGGGCGGCTCGGCATCTCCGACGTCGTCGCAGAGGACCAGCTGACCGCCGCCGAGCGGGCCGAGCGCGGCGAATACACCGCCTGCATCGCCGGGGCGCTGTTGTTCGCGGAGTACCGGGCGGGGCTGGCCGAGGCCGGATTCACCGGGATCGAGATCACGCCGACACACGAGGCCGCCGAGAACATGCACTCCGCGATCGTCCGCGCGACCAAGCCCCACGAGGCGGTCGCGAGCCGGGCGCTGCCGCTGGTCACCAATTCCACTTCGGGTGAGTGCTGCGGCTGAGACCGGCCTCAGCCCGGCGGTGTCACGCTGAGCTGGAAGGGACGGGTCATGGATCGGCGGGCCGTGCACGAGCAGTGGGAACGCGACCGTGCCACCTTCCACGCGCTGCTGGCCGCCGCGACGGCCGACGACTTGCGCCAGCCGTCGCGCGGCACCCGGTGGACCAACCGGCAACTGTTGTTCCACATGCTGTTCGGCTACCAGGTGGTGCGGGCTCTGCGGTTGCTGGTGCGCGTGTTCGGGCGCCTGCCGGATCCGGTGAGCCGTGGGTTCGCCCGGGCGCTGGATGCCGCCGCGGTGCCGTTCGACGTCGTGAACTACCTGGGCTCCTGCGGCGGCGGCCTGCTCGGACCGCGGTGGATGACCTGGTGGTTCGACCGCATCATCGCGTCCCTGCACCGCAGCCTCGACCGCGCGTCCGAAGCCGACCTCGGGCGGGGCATGCACTATCCCACGCGCTGGGATCCGTTCTTCGCGCCTCGGATGACCCTGGCCGACGTCTACCGGTACCCGGCCCGGCATTTCGCCTTCCACCAGCGGCAGCTCACTTTCACTGCTTGAGCAGCCGCCGGGCCAGGTAGGCGGCGTCCCGGCCGACGCCGCGGATGGTGGCCGAGGAGAAGCTGCGCTGCCATTCCAGCCCGACGAACCCGAGCCCGGGATGGCTGGTGGACAGGCCACGGTGCTGCTTCGCCGCTCCGGTCGGGTCGAGGGCGCCGAGCTTGTCCAGGTAGGTCAGTCCAGGGCGGAACCCGGTGGCCAGGATGATGGTGTCCACCCGCTCATGGGTGCCGTCGCGCCAGGTCAGTGTGTCGCCGTTGATGGCGGTGAACATGCGCCGCTGGTCGGGCTTGCCGGCGTCGATCGCGGCCTGGTAGCCGCCGGCGTCGAGGACGAGCATGCTCGGCTTGGTGCGCAGCCACGGCCCGATGGGCAGGACGTCGAACCCGGTGACGGTGAACCAGAAGTGCACATCCCGGCCCAGCGGTTTCTGCGTGGCGTAGCGGATCGGCTTGCGCGTGGCGAGCGTGACGTGGGCGTGCGGCGCGAGGTCGACGGCGATCTGCACGGCGGAGTTGGCCGCGCCGACCACGACCACGCGCTGCCCGGCGAACGGGCTGGGTTCGCGGTACTCGCTGGAGTGCAGGACCGTTCCGGCGAACTCGTCAAGCCCGGGCAGCGCCGGCCGGTGCGGGGAGGTGAACGCCCCGGTGGCGGCGATGACGATCGGCGCGGAGAACTCGGCGCCGGCCTCGGTCGACACCAGGAACTCCCCGTCGGGCCGGGTCACGGCGGTGACCCGCTGGCCGGTACGCATGTCGGCGTCCAGCGCGGCGGCGTAGCGGCGAAGGTAGTCGATCACCTCGTCGCGGTGCGGGTAGCGGCGGGGGTCGCCGGGGAAGGCCAGGCCCGGTAGTGAGCTGTAGCGGGCCGGGGAGAACAGGTGGAGGCTGTCGTAGTAGTGCGGCCACGAGCCGACCGGTTCGTCACCGGCCTCCAGCAGGACGGGCTTGAGCCCGCGCGCCTTGAGGGCGTGGACCGAGGCGAGACCGGCTTGGCCGCCGCCGATCACAATGGCATCAGGCATGACAAAGAAACCCTTTCACTACAACGAGTTGAGAAAAGCAGCTACCGGGCAGACCGGCGGGGGATGCTCGCGAGGGAGAACACCACGGCCGCCGCCGCGATGAGGGCCAGCACGAGGAACGTGGGCGCGTAGCCGCCCAGCCCGGTGGCGATCGCGGCGCCCGCCCACGGGGCGAGCGACATCGTGATCGTCAGCGGCGCGGACAGCAGCCCCGTGAGCCGTCCATAGTGGACCGCTCCCCACCGGTCGGTGATCGCGGTGGCCTGCAACAGTGTGAACACGCCGCGGGCCATCCCGGCGACCACGGCCGCGATGACGAGCGCGGCTGCCGTGGTCAGCAGGCCCAGCACCGCCGTGGTGGCCGCCACCGCGGCGAGAATGATCGCGGTGCGGACACGGACGCTGGTGTGGCGGGTGAAGGTCGTGTAACCGAGGCGGCCCAGCACCTGCCCAGCCCCGCCGAGGCCAAGCGCGACCGCGGCGGCACCCGGGCTGAGCCCGCGCTCGGTGAGCAACGGCACCAGGTTGATCACCACCGCGAACGCGGCGAACGCCGACAGACTCAACGCCAGCACCAGCGCCACAAACGCGCGGCTGCGCGCGATGCGTCCAGGATCGGTGTGCTCCGCGTGCTCGGGGTGCTCGTGCGGTTCGGGATCCGGCCAGTGCCCCCGCAACCCCCACACGTGGCCCGGGATCGTGATCACCGCCAGGACGACGGCGAGCACGAGGTAGGTCTGCCGCCAGTCCAGATGGGAGGCCAGCGCGGCGGTCAACGGGGCGAACACCGTCGACGCCAGCCCCGCCACCAGGGTCACGATGGTCAACGCGCCCACCCGGCGAGGCCCGTACCAGCGGGTCAGTGCGGCGAACGCCGGCGGGTACAGCGTCGCGCCCATCGCCACCCCGGCCAGCAGCCACGCCGCGACGAACCAGGCGAGGTTCTGCGCGGTCGCGATCGCCACCACCGCGGGCACCGCGAGGACCGAGCCGCCGGTCATCAGCCACCGCGGCCCGTGCCGGTCCAGCCACCGACCCACCGGAATGCCGGCGAGCGCGGCGACCAGCTGACCACCCGAGAAACCCGCGGTGATCCAGCTCGGCGACCACCCGGTGGCCCTCGCGATGTCGGTGGCCAGCACGGGGAAGGCGTAGTAGAGCACGCCCCAGCTGGTGATCTCGGTGACGCACAAGGTCACCAGGACCCGGCGCAGCCCGGCCCTCGACAGGAAACCGGGCTGCGCGGACGCATCGACCGTCACCGGTCCGTCGAGGGGGCGGACAGCGAAATCAGCTCCGGCTCGGCCGGGGCGCCGCAGCACCCGCCCGAAGAGGCGTCGGCAGCGGGCTCGTCGAACAGGCCCGCCCCGCCGCACACCCCGGTCTCGGCGAGCACCAGCTCCACGCGGCCGACCGCCTCGTGGTCCCCGGCCAGTGCGGCGGCGATCGAGCGGACCTGCTCGTAGCCGGTCATGGCGAGGAACGTCGGGGCGCGGCCGTAGCTCTTCATCCCGGCCAGGTAGACGTTCGGCTCGGGGTGCGCGAGTTCCTTCGCGCCGTGCGGGTAGACGGTGCCGCAGGAGTGCACGTTCGGGTCGATCAACGGCGCGAGCGCGACCGGCGCCTGCAGCGTGGCATCCAGCTCCAGCCGCAGCTCCGACAGCCAGGACAGGTCCGGCCGGAACCCGGTCACCACGACGACCTCGTCTACAGCCCGGACCGTGCGGCCGTCCGGTGCGCGCAACACCAGCAGCCCCTGCTCGTCGCGCTCCACCGCCTCGGTGCGGAACCCGGCGACCACCTGCACCAGCCCGGCGTCCACGGCCTCCTTCGCGCGCAGCCCGAGCGCGCCGCGTGCCGGGAGCTGGTCGGCCTCGCCGCCGCCGAAGGTGTTGCCCACCGAGCGGCGGCGCAGGATCCAGCTGATCCGCGTCCCCTCCACACCGGTGAGCGCGACCAGCGCCGTGAGCGCGGAGTGTCCGCTGCCCGCGACAGCGACGTGCTTGCCGGCGAACCGGACGCGCACGGCCGGGTCCTGCAGATCCGGCACCTGGTAGGTGATGCGGTCGGTAGCAGCCCGCTCGCCCAGGGCCGGCAGACCGTCGCCGCCCAGCGGGTTCGGGTTGGTCCACGTCCCGGAGGCGTCGACCACCGCCCGCGCGGTGATCAGTTCCTCGCGCCCGTCGGTGTGGCAGACGTGCACCGTCAGCGGCTCAGTGTCGCGCCCGTGGTCGACCACGCGGTCCCGGCCACGGCGGGCCACCCCCACCACCTCGGCGCCGAACCGGACACGCTCGCCCAGCGCGGCGGCCAGCGGGGCGAGGTAGCGCGCGACCCAGTCCTGCCCGGTCGGATACTCGTCGGCGGCGGGGCGTTCCCAGCCGGCGGCTTCCAGTAGCCGGCCGGCCGCCGGGTCCACCAGCTCCGACCACTGCGAGAACAAGCGCACGTGGTTCCACTGCGCCACCGACGCCCCCGCCTGCGGACCACGCTCCAGCACCAGCGGCTCCAGACCCCGCTCCAGCAACTCGGCAGCGGCCGCGAGCCCGATCGGCCCGGCCCCCACCACCACGACGGGCAGCTCGCTCATCCCGACCCCTTTCATCGATCCAGCTCGATTGAGCACCGTTGCGGCAGACTCTATCGACCGGTGTCGATTGATGCAACCATCGATTCGGGTCGATACACTCGGGGGCATGACCACGACTGTCGCGCCCCAGGCCCAGGTTCTGCCGGACGGGGAAGCCGCCACCTACGCCGACTGGTTCGCCTGCCTGGCCGAACCGACCCGGGTGCGGCTGCTGCACGCGGTGGCCACCGCGCCCCGCGGGATCACCGTCGGCGCCCTGACCGAGCTGCTCGGGATCAGCCAGTCCACGTGCTCGCACCACGTGCGCAAGCTCGCCGACGTCGGGTTCGTGCAGGTCCGCAAGGAGGGCACCGCCACCATCGTCACGGTCAACGCGGCCTGCTGCGCCGGCCTCCCGCACGCCGCCGACGCGGTCATGGGGCTGCTCGCGCCGCGTCCGTGCTGCCCGGAAGACGTGCCCGCAGACGTCACCGTCCGGGCCCTGCGCGACGAGGACTGGCCCGCGGTCCGCCGCATCTACGGCGAAGGCATGAACACCGGCATCGCCACCTTCGAAACCACCGTCCCCAGCCGCGCCACCCTCGACGCGAAATGGATCGCCGGACAGCGCTGGGTCGCCGAGATCGACGGCACCGTCGTCGGCTGGGCCGCCGCCACGCCGGTCTCCACACGCGAGTGCTACTCCGGCGTCGCCGAAACCTCGATCTACGTCGCCGACGGCTACCGCGGCCGCGGTATCGGCAAAGCCCTCATCCGCCAGCAAGTCATCGCCCTCGACGAGGCCGGCTACTGGACCCTGCAAACCTCCATCTTCACCGAAAACCGCGCCAGCCTCGCCCTGCACCACTCCGCCGGCTACCGCACCATCGGCATCCGCGAACGCATCGCCCAGCGCGACGGCACCTGGCACGACACCGTCCTCCTCGAACGCCGCAACAACATCAGCTGACGGCCGGCCGCTGAGGATGAGCAACGCGTTCGACTACGCGAAGGCGCGCGGCACCCTGCGGGTGCTGCAGTTGGCGCACGACCGGTGGCGGGACGTGTTCAGTCAGTTGGACGGCATGAAGTTCGACGACCTCAACGGGCGCGAGGAGGTCGCGCACATCATCCGCGGGCCCGCAGTGGAATTCCTCATGTGGGCGCGGGGGCTGGACGACTTCTGCCGCGGTATGCCGGAGAGGAGAAACGGCAAACTGACCCCGACCCAGCCGTACCTCGCAGGATACGAAGCAGCACGGTCATCGGTCGAGGGCCTTGTCGACGGCGCCCGGTACGCCACCAACCGCGAGGTCCACCAGCTACTCGCACTCATGGAACCGAAGGGCGCGATGAGGTTCCCGATGTCCTTCCCGCTGGCGTTCGACCACTTTGGAGGCGTGCGATGGCTTCACGAGGTACACCTTCCAGCCGTGGACGAGGAGCGATCGGGGCAGCTCCAGCTTCGCCAGGCGTACGTCGACCACCTCGCAGGACAGAAGGTCGGCCCCACTCTCGATGATCTACGCGCCTGGTTCGAGGGCCAACTCACCTGACGGCTGCGGTGTCAGCTGAGCATGGCGGCAGGAGCCTCGGTCGCAGGCCAGCCGAGGATGGCGAAGGGTTGTCCGGTGAGGTAGGCGTGGATCCCGGCAGCGGGGTAGCTGATCAGGTCAGTGGGTAGGTTGTCGAGCGGGAACCAGTCGATGGCAGAGCACTTGTCGGGTTCCCGGTTGACCGTTTCACCGGTCCAGCGGGTGGCGAGGAAGAACAGCCCGAGGCGAGGCTCCACACCTGATCCGTTGACGTGAAGCGTGTGGACGTGCTGCAGGTCCTCGGGGTCGATGAGGACGCCGACCTCTTCTTCGGCTTCTCGTGCTGCGGCGTGCAGGACGGATTCGCCGGCGTCGAGTTTGCCGGAGGGCAGGTGCCACTTGCCGTCAAAGGCGGGGTTGGTGTCGCGGCGGCGGGTGAGCAGGAGGTTGCCGTTGTCGACGAGGAGTACGTGTACGTCGATGAGGTGTCGGTCGGCCACGCGCTGAGGCTACGCGGTGGCTTGTTCCGGTCGTGGGAGGCAGGACAGTGGGATCAGCTCGCAGGTGATGACCTAGACGACGAGATGCTCGGGGCGTGTCTCGAGCGTGGCCTGACCCTCGGCGTCAGGTAGGCGACCGCGTCGAGGTAAAGCGCTGCTTCCTTGCGCTTGTGTACCGGTTGACCGGACGCCGGGGCGAACTAGCGGCAGATGCGACGCACCGATCCGCTTAGGGCTTTACAGGAGATCGACACGAAAACGAGCGCTCACAGGTCGCGACGATACCAACGCGCTAGCCGTCTTCTTCAAGTGAGCGCACCGAGATCAGCTGGTACCGCGCGCGGTCCTGACCGGTCCCGGACGTTCGTACGCGAACTTCGGCAAGCACCTCAACCCGGTGGTTGTACATGGGGCCAAGATCGGCACGCACGTCGTCACTCGCTTCCAGGGTAATCCTGTCGCCGTTGTTCAGTAGGAGGTCGAGCGCTCGCACCTGACTTACGGTCTGCAACACACCAACGAGGGTCGTACGATCGACGTCCACCCTTGCTTCGGTGATTGCGTCTCGCAACGCCACTGCGGTTGAGCGGCGTACGGCGGCGCGATCGGTTGCCCGGCCGGCCTCATGCCACGAGAGGTCGAGTAGGACGTGGTCATCAATCACGGCCTCCGCAAGTTTCACCAGTTGGCGTGCGACACGCGGCCCTAGCGGGCGCAGTTCACTCAACAGTTGCTCGCGGTCGAGCGGATCGGCTTCGCGAATCAGGTCGATGAGCCGATGCATGCTGCGGTCGGCCAGTGTCGCCTCGGGCCACAACGCCGGTCGGGGGTCGCTCGCAGTGTCAGTTGGCCCGGCCGCAAGTTTCAACACGAGTGAACCGGGGAGTGGTTCCGCAACCAACCTCAGTTCGGTGGCTGCACGGGCGACTTCCGGTATTCGGCCGCGCAACCCGGCAGGCTCACCGCGAAGCGCGGTCGCCACCGCAGCGACAAGGTCTTGCAGTGCGCCGAGCACTCGGATGGTGGTCCGGACCGGTACGGAGTGGTTCTGGACCGCGTCGCCGTGAAGCCGGATGACCCCTCGGGACTGTTGGTCGCCGTCTTGTGGAGCCGCAAAGGCGGCGATGCTGATGGCGGCCAGCTCGTTCGCGGTTTCCCAGGCGGGAACTGAGCTGAGGTCGACACCCGAGAAGAACTCTGCGGGGGAGCTGAAGCTCTCGAACGAGCTATCTGGGGTAGTCATCGAGCTTCACCTCCAGGTAACCACGCTGCGGGATGGTATCCGCAACGACGATGGGGCCGTCCTTCGCTCCAGCTCGGCAACGCTGCCAGAAGTCGTCCCAGTGGCCGCGAGACTGGTAGTAGCTGACTTCATCATCGGTCATGGTCGGCCCCGGCTTGAGGATCGGCCGCCACTGCACGAGGTAGGTGTCCAGGCGTCGTCCGGCGGGCTGGTGAAACCTCTTCCCTTGAGCAAACGCAGTGAGGTACTGGGCCCTGGTGGGTTCATCCGCGGCGAGGCGTTCTGCGGCGGGTCCATCGATGACGAAAACGATGTCCATATCGTCGGGTTCGGGCTTCGAGCTGACGTAGCTGCCGCTAATCCAAGCAGCGTAGACCGGCACCAGACGGCCTAGCACGACCTTGGCCCGTTCCCAGTGTGTCCAGATCTCCTTCCTACGCTGGGTTCTAGTGAACTGGTCGCCGTCCACGAACGCGCTCCGGAATTCTTCGATGGTGCAGTGATGACGACCGACAGGTAGGTAGCCTGTCGCGTCATCCAGCGCGGGGACGGGCACAGCCATTTCCGATCGTTCGTTCCGTGCCCACCTCGCTAACACCGCGGGCGGTGTCAGCTGCACGGAGCATGGTCAACTAGGACTATCCGAGAGTCGCTCCTCACACACTCCCCGTTACAGAGGGGGCAGCCTGTGCACTGTTTGGCGCGAGCGGCGACACCCGGGGGCACCGTGGGGAGCACCGGCGCGCACTGAACGCACCAGAACGTGCGCCAACACACCTGAACGACCCGCGCTGACCTATAGGATTCATATTTCCGCAGGTCAGCACGGCGTCGCGTACATAGTTCACGCCTAAGGGTCACGCCACACGTGGCTCTAGGCGAGTGGGTGTGGCTCTCCTGTGAGGGTAGCGACCGCGGCGGCTACTTCATGGATGTTGGCCCGCACGTAGGTGGTTGTGGTGCCGGCGTCGTTGTGTTGGCTGGTGTGTCCGGCGTAGGCGCGGGCGACGGCGTAGCCGAAGTTGCGTTCGACCCAGGTGAGGGTGGTGTGGCGGAGCCAGTGGGTGGAGATTTGCTGGGTGGCGACCCAGGGGAGGTGTTTGCCGATTCGGGTCCAAAGGTGGTCGTAGCGCCGAGTGGTGATCGGCCGGCCGTCGGTGTAGCGAAGGAGTTGTCCCTCCCGTGGGGCGTGACGTTGGTCGGCGTGGTGCCGGAGGTGGGTCATGAGGGTTGGGGACACCGGTTGCCAGCGGACGGTTTCGCCTTTCTCTCGGAGGAAGACGAGGCATTGGTCGGGGTCGAGGTCTTGGGGGCGGAGGGCGAGTGCGCCGCCGCGGCGGCAGGCGGTTTCGGTGTGCAGGCGCAGGATCAGGCTGTCGAGGGCGGGGTCGTTGCCGGTGGTGGCGGCGACGTGATTGATCTCGGCCAGTCGGGTGTCAGCGACCGCGCGGCGGGTGGAGGGCAGGCGGCGGGGCGTGGCGACCTTCGTGGCCGGGTTGTCGGCCGGATCGATCAGCCGGGCGTCCTCGGCGTGCCGGTAGAGGCAGCGCAGCGCGGCGATGAGGTGTTCGCCTGCGCTGCGCCCGCCGCGAGCATTGCGCCGGGGTACGACATTGATCTTCACATGTTCGACCAGCTGCTTGATCTCCGATGGGGTGGGTTCGTCGAGACGACGGTGGCCCCCAGTGGGCGTCGATGCGGTTCCAGTAGGAGCCGTAGACGCGGCGGGTGCCGTCGGTGACCGCAGCCGAGACGATCGGGATGTACTCGGTGAAGGTGGGCACCGGTGGCCGGGCGGCGGGCGTCGCGAGGAGGTCCTCGGGGGATAGGCCCATTCGGGCCAACAGCAGACGCGCGGCATCCAGGTCGGCTGAGGATGGTGTCGTCATGCGGGATCACCGCCCAGCACGTCGGTGTGGCACTGGGCCAGGAGGTCGTCGAGCGCTGCGGGCGGGTGGACGATGACCAGCTCCCGCTTGGGGTCGGTCACGAGGAGGACGCGGTCGCCGGGGACCAGCCGGCAGCGGTGTCGGACGTGCGCGGGCAGGCGGAGGTGTCCCTGCTTGGTGATGCCGAACATGCCGTGGTCGTCGCGGCGGATGAGGAGGAGTCCGTGCGCTTCGCGGATGTCCAGGCGGGTGCCCGGCGTCCAAGACAGTGCGGTCAGCACGGTCCGGTCGGCGACGCGGCCCCGGCAGTCCACGGCCGCCATCCCGTACACAACGTTGCTCGTGCGCGGCACCGGCATGGTGGGAAGTGGCAGCGTTCGACGGGTGGTCCCGATGCCGATAGCGGCATGACCATCGCGCGGGAAAGGAGTAGCCGGGATGACCGGCTTGATCACGGCGTCGGTCACGAGGACCACCGCCGGGAGACACACAGGCGCGGCCTACATGCCGCAGTCAGGTGGTGGAGTGCGTTCAGGCACTGGCACATCAGATGTGGCAGATCTGCCACGAAACTGTGTCCGAGGGGGGACTTGAACCCCCACGCCCTTTACGGGCACTAGCACCTCAAGCTAGCGCGTCTGCCATTCCGCCACTCGGACCTGCTCTTCTCTTGTGCGCACAAGAGTAGCCCATCCGCGGACGCCGGTTCACGGGGGGTGGGTGACCGCGTGTGATCAACAGTGCGCTATAGGAGCGGCCGGTCACAGAGGGTGAGGCGGGTAGGCTCCCTTGGGGGCTACTCGGAGGAGCGCAAAGTGCCTGGCTGGCTCACGGGCGTCCTGATTGCGGCTGGGGTCGTGCTTGCCTCGTGGGTGCTGCTGATCCTCCTCGCGACGTTGCTCCCACCGGGGCTGGCCAGGGATCTCGCGCGCTTCCTGCCGGACTGTGTGGTCACCGTCAGGCGGCTCCGGAAGGATCCGCGCGTTCCGCGGCGGGCGAAGGTCGCCATCGTGTTCGCGGGGCTTTGGGTGCTGTCGCCGGTCGACCTGATCCCCGAGTTCCTGCCCGTCATCGGGCCGCTCGACGACGTCGTCGTCGTGGCGCTGGCCTTGCGGTACGCGGCGCGGCGCGTACCACGAGAGGTGCTCGACCAGGCGTGGCCCGGGAACCGTGACCTGCTGGACCGGCTCGCCGGGCGCCGTGGCGGAAAATCGCCGGACACCGAAACGTCCGAGGAATAGCGTCCGGAGCGTGGATCTCAGCATGGACCGCCGCGCGATGGTCGCGGCCCTCACCACCGTCGTGCTCTGGGCGTCGGCCTTCGTGGCCATCCGGGCGGCCGGTGAGCACTTCGCGCCGGGCGCGCTGGCGCTCGGGCGGCTCGTCGCCGGCGCGCTCACCCTCCTCGTCTTCCTGGTCATCCGGCGCGAGGGGCTGCCGAAACGCGAGGCGTGGCCGGGGATCGCGGCCGCGGGGGTGCTCTGGTTCGGCGCCTACATGGTCGTCCTGAACTGGGGCGAACAGCTCGTCGACGCGGGCACGGCTGCCATGCTGGTCAACGTCGGCCCCATCCTGATCGCCCTGCTCGGCGGCTGGCTGCTGCGCGAGGGCTTCCCCGGGCGGCTGCTCGCGGGGCTCGCCGTCTCCTTCGCCGGCGCCGTCGTCGTGGGGCTGTCGATGTCCGGCCGCGGTCACGCGCCCGTGCTCGGCGTGGTGCTCTGCCTGCTCGCGGCCATCACCTACGCGGGTGGCGTGGTCAGCCAGAAACCCGCGCTGAAGCACGCCTCGGCGCTCCAGGTCACCACCTTCGGCTGCCTGATCGGCGCCATCGCGTGCCTGCCGTTCGCCGGGCAGCTCGTCGACGACCTCGCGACCGCGCCCGCCGAGGCCACACTCAGCATGCTCTACCTCGGCGTGTTCCCGACCGCGCTCGCCTTCACGACCTGGGCGTACGCGCTGGCCCGCACGACCGCGGGGAAGATGGGCTCGACGACCTACGCCGTGCCGGCCGTGGTGGTGCTGATGTCGTGGGCCGTGCTCGGCGAGGTCCCGGGCTGGCGCTCGCTGGCCGGCGGCGTCCTCTGCCTGGCCGGGGTGGCGGTATCCCGCGCGAAACGTGAACCCGTGCTCGCCCGGCAACGGTTGTGAAACGGTTCGGGGTGGGTATCCCGCCCGCATGACTGAGGCGCGTCTCGACGACGAGAACCCCGAGGCCGACCGCTACGACCGCGCGACGGTCCAGGCGGTCGGCAAGCTCACCGAGGCCCTGGAGACCCTCGAGGTCGCGCGCGGGCACCTGTACCAGTTCCACCGCATGACCGGAACCACCGACTTCGCCGTCGGCGAGGCCGTCGAGCTGCTGCGCAAGGCCGGCCACGACGAGCTGGCCGACCGCATCGCCCGCGAGCTGGTGGGCCGCAACGTGCTGCCGGGGCGGTGGACGTTCCAGGTGGTCGAGGACTTCGACGACACCTACTACCAGCCGTTCCGCGCGTTCGAACGGCAGGCGCGCGAGCTGACCGGCGGGCGGCGGCACCTGTTCGAGGCGGAACTGAAACGACAGCGGCGTTCGCGGGGGGTGGCCGGGCACGAGGCGACGCCGGACGAGCGGGTGGGCTGAATGCAGACGTTCCTGCCCTACCCGGGGTTCGCCGAAACCGCGCAGGTGCTGGACACGCGGCGCCTCGGCAAGCAGCGCGTCGAGACGCTGCAGGTGCTGCGGGCGCTGACGGTGCCGAACTACGGCTGGCGGCACCACCCGGCGGCGAAGATGTGGACCGGCTACGAGGAGGCGCTGACTCGCTACGGGCTGGAGGTGTGCCGGGTGTGGTGCGCGGCCGGGCGCACCGACACGTGCGCGGTGAAGCTGACCGACGACCTGGCGCGCGCGGTCGGGCTGCCGCGGCCGCGGGACGAGGAGGCGCTGCGGGAGGCCGGGGAGATGCCGCCGTGGCTCGGCGACCCGGACTTCCACCGCAGCCACCAGTCGGCGCTGCTGCACAAGGATCCCGAGCACTACGGACGGTTCTTCGACGGCGTGCCGGACGACCTGCCCTACGTGTGGCCGGCTTCGGACCGGCAGTCACGGTTGGTCCACTCGTGAGGGGCCGCGGGCTCCGGTGGCTCCGGGCGTCGCGGTTTGTCGATTCGTGGGGTGACGGCGGCTGTGGGGTGGCTGTGCCAGGGGCGCGGGTCTGGGGAGAGGTGCTGCCGGTGATGGGGGCCGCAGGGCGGTCGTCGCGGCTGGGTGCGGGCGCCGGTGGGTTGGGGACTTGCCGGTGGGGTGCTTCAACGGTTCGAGGGGAGCGGTCGCGGCGGTGGTCCGGCGCGTGGTGGCGACCTTGCCGCTGCCGCAGCGCCTTAGAGGTCGTAACAGAATGATCTTGGTGTGGTTTGATGTCTCCCGTTGTTGATCTTGTGATGGCGGGTTGCTGGTGGCGCAGCGCAGGCCGTGGGAGGTCGAGGACGGGCTGTGGGAGCTGGTCGAGCCTCTGCTGCCCAAGGTCGAGCGCCGCTTCCGCCATCCTGGGCGCAAGCGGCTGGACGACCGGCGTGCGCTATGCGGGATCTTGTTCGTGCTGTCCACGGGGATGCCGTGGGAGTTCTTGCCGCAGGAGCTGGGATACGGCTCTGGGATGGCCTGTTGGCGCCGGTTGCGGGACTGGACCGAAGCTGGAGTGTGGCCGCGGCTGCACGAGCTGCTGTTGGTCAAGCTCAACGGGGCCGGTGTGATCGACTGGTCCCGCGCGGCGATCGACGGCTCCCATGTCCGGGCGCTAAAAGGGGGTCGAAAACCGGGCCGAGCCCGGTCGACCGCGCCCGCACCGGCTCCCAACACCACGTGATCACCGAAGGCGGCGGTCCCGCTGGCGGTGGCCCTGACCGGCGGGAACCGCCACGTCATCACCCAGCTCACCCCGCTGCTCGAGGCCATCCCGCCGGTGCGCGGCCGCCGCGGACGGCCCCGCCGTCGTCCCGACAGCTTGTATGCCGACCGCGCCTATGACTTCGACAAGCACCGCAACCTGGTGCGCGCCAGAGGCATCGAGCCACGCTTCGCCCGCCGCAGCACCGAGCACGGCTCCGGCCTGGGTGTCCACCGCTGGGTGGTCGAGCAAACCATCGCCCTGCTGCACTGGATCCGCCGCCTGCGCACCCGCTGGGAAATCCGCGACGACATCCACCAAGCCTTCCTCAGCATCGCCTGCAGCATCATCTGCTGGCGCCGACTCAACAAACACTCAATCTGATAGGGCCTCTAAGCTTCCCCCATGAGCGTGCCACCCACTGGTCTCGCCGCGACGCGGGCCTTCTTCGGGCCCCGCGCGGCGACCTGGGAGCTGAAGTTCCCCGACGACGGGCCCCGCTACCGGCGTGCCGTCGCGGATCTGGCTCCGCCGGCAGGCGGGGTCGTCGCCGACATCGCGTGCGGCACCGGGCGCGCCCTGCCCGAGCTGCGGGACGCCGTCGGCCCCGGCGGGACGGTCCTCGGCGTCGACGTGACGCCAGAGATGCTCGCCGAGGCAGCCGCCCGCGGGCGTCACCGCGTGGCGGCGCTGCTCCTCGGCGACGCCCTGCACCTGCCGCTGAAAACCGGCGCCCTGGACGCCGTCTTCGCCGCCGGGCTGGTCTCGCACCTGCCCGACCCGGTCGCGGGGCTGCGCGAACTCGCCCGCGTGTGCCGGCCCGGCGGGCGCCTCGCGTTGTTCCACCCCGTCGGGCGGGCCGCGCTCGCGCGGCGGCAGGGCCGGGAGCTGACCCCCGACGACCTCCGCGCCGAACCGAACATCCGCGCCGCCCTCACCGCGGCCGGCTGGCGCCTGGACGACATCGACGACGGCGAGGACCGCTACCTCGTCCTCGCCACCGTCCACTGACGACAGTCAGCGGGCGACCTCCAGGTCCAGCCCCATCACCGGCACCGTCTGCCGTCGGAGCAGCCAGCCGCGTCCGGATCCGCCCGGCAGCTCACCCAGGAAAGCCTTGCGCTGCCCCGGAGTCGCCGATCGCCAGCGCAGTGACAGCACCAGGCGGACCGGCGCGATGAACGGGCGCAAACGGCTGGGCATGAACCGGCTGCCGGCCTCGCGGCGCTTCGAGCGGCACCAGCAGCGCTGGAAGTGCTACGAGAAGCAACGGCCCGGCCACCACGTTAAGATCGATGTCAAGTTCATCGAACCCATCACCACGGGAACCGCCAAGCGCAAGCGGTACTACCAGTACACCGCCATGGACGACTGCACGTGACTGCGGGTGCTGCGCATCTGCCCTCGGTCGGACCAGAAGACCGCGATCCAGTTCCTGGACTACGTGCCCTCCCGGCTGCCCTTTCAAGTCGAGAAAATCCAGACCGACAACGGCGCTGAGTCCATCGCATCGACACCGAAGAGTTCTACCGTCTCCTCGACGGCGTGGTCATCGACGACGCGGGGGTTTCAACGACAAGCTCAAGGAATGGGAGGACTACGACAACTACCACCGACCCCACGGCGGCCTCGGCGGCCAAACCTCCTATGAGAGGCTGCTACAGAAGTCCCAAGCCCAGCCTGTCACCGACCACCGTCAGTAGCACACCTAGACGGTTGCACTGCTGTGGCTCCTATCTGGGCGGCAAGCGGACCAAGGGGTTGCTCTTGACTCGGCCTGGGATCGCACGCCAACTTTGAACCACGCCTCGTCGATGCCCGGGCATCGACGACAGGCCAGGCACTCGCGGTTCAACAGCGCAGCCCGAGGGCCGCGCCAAGCTGCACTGGTTCAGACGCGTGGAGGCAGGGCGCCCTGCGGATCAGGAAACACCGGCAGCGTGCCCGCCGGCCCGCCCACCTCGAGAACCCGACCAGGTACGCCAGTGGCGACGATCCGAAACGACGAGGCAGTCCCGCATCGCTGGTGCGCGCGGACCATCTCCGGCAGCTCCAGCTTCTTCAAGTCGTCCCGCCGAAAGGATGATCGGCTGCGTCCCCAGCTTGTTCACCGCCGGGGTCAGCGACGCCGACGCGTCCACCGGCGCGACTTCCTCGATCACGATGCACGCCGCGATCGCATCCGCGCCCTGACCCTCGTGCTCGTCGGGGATGTGCACCGCGTTGAAACCTGCGCTGTTGAGTGCTTTCAGGGCTTCGTAGAGGAAGCGCTCGTACTCATCGACGTCGGCGGCGTGGGGTGCGATTGCCCGCTCGGCCAGGGCGCGTACGGCGGCGCGGAGTTCTTCGTGCTCCTCAGGCGGTACATCAGGCGTCCTTGCGGTAGTCGTAGAAACCGCGCCCGGACTTGCGGCCGAGCAGGCCCGCGTCGACCATGCGCAGCAACAGCGGCGGGGGAGCGTAGAGCGGCTCCTTGAACTCCGCGTACATCGACTCGGCGACGGCCTTCGTGGTGTCGAGCCCGATGAGGTCGGCCAGGCGCAGCGGCCCCATGGGGTGGGCGCAGCCGTGGACCATGCCGTTGTCGATGTCCTCGGCCGCGGCGAACCCGGACTCCAGCATGCGGATCGCCGACAGCAGGTAGGGGACCAGCAGGGCGTTGACCACGAACCCGGACCGGTCCTGCGCGTGCACCACCGTCTTACCCAGCGTCTCCGATGCGAACTCCGCCGCGCGTTCGCGTGTCCGGTCCGCGGTCAGGAGCGAAGGGATGAGCTCGACCAGCGGCAGCACCGGAACCGGGTTGAAGAAGTGGATGCCCACCACCTGGGCGGCCCGTTCGGTGGCCACCGCCAGTTTCATGATCGGGATCGACGACGTGTTCGACGCGAGGATCGCGTCCGGCCGCTGGACGATCTTGTCCAGCCGCTCGAACACGTCGATCTTGATGCGCTCGTCCTCCGCGACCGCCTCGATCACCAGGTCCCGGTCGGCGAAGTCGTCGAGATCCGCGGTGTAGGACAGGCGGCCGTCCACGATCGCGCGGTCCTCCGCAGAGAGCTTGCCCGCGCGGGTCGCGCGGTCCAGCGACGTGCTGATCCGCTCCCGCGCTGCCGCCAGCGCCGCCTCGCCGGCTTCCGCGACGACCACGTCCAGCCCTGCCCGGGCACACACCTCGGCGATCCCGGCGCCCATCAGCCCGCCGCCGACCACGCCCACCTTCGCGATGTCCATGACGACCGAGAGTAGTAGGATGACCGACTATTGGACATATGAGTATCTGCGATCCAGCTCACGCTGCTCGTGGGTCGCATCCCCGGGTCTGAACGAGCGTTTCCCAGGCGGGTGAATCCCTCCGCAAGCGGACGGAGGGCCGCGCGGAACACCGGTGTCGCTGCGACGTGTGTGTGACGATGTCCCGGTGCGAGGACTTCTTCCCCTGGCGGGTATGCGCCTGCGCGTGCCCGGCACCGGGGCGGCGGCATGGCATGCGGCGCGGATGCTGGGCGGGCTGGGAGCGTCCGTGGTCTGCGAGGCGGAGAACCAGGGCTCGGCAGCGGATTGGGCGGCCTCCGGCGTCATGGCGCTGACCGGGACCCGGGACGGGGATCCGGTGCTGCCGCCGGGCCAGGCGGCCAGCGCCGTGCGTGGGGCGTTGCTGGCGCTCGAGTCCCTCTGTGCGCTGGCGGGACGCCCGGTGGCGCTGCCGGGCGTGGGCGTGTTGTCGGAGCGGGCCGCGATCATGGGGTTGCGCCGGGACGCGCCACGAGCGCCGCGCGGGGCGTTCCAGGTGTTGCGGGCCGCTGACTCCTGGGTGGGGCTGAACCTGGCCCGGCCATCGGATGAGGAGTTGCTCCCGGCGTGGCTGGAGGATGCGGACCCGGTGCTGGAGGAGGTGGTCGCGCGGCGAACGGCGAGCGAGCTGGCCGAGCGGGCCCGGTTGCTCGGGTTGCCGTTCGCGGTGCTGCCTTCGGGGCCCGACGAGCAGTTGATCGCGCGTGGGCAGGTGCCGGAGGTGCGGCCGTTCGTGCTCACTGGCGGGCCGGGGACGCGGCACGGATTTCTGCCGCCGACCTTGGTGGTGGATCTGTCGGCGTTGTGGGCGGGGCCGTTGTGCGGGCACCTGCTGACCCTGGCGGGGGCGCGGGTGGTCAAGGTCGAGAGCCTGTCCCGTCCGGACGGTGCCCGCTCGGGGGAACGGGAGTTCTACGACCTGCTGCACGCGGGGCAGGAGTCGGTGGCGCTGGACTTCGGGTCGCCGGAGGGGCGGGCGTCGCTGGCGCGGTTGGTCGAGGCGGCGGACGTGGTTATCGAGGGGTCGCGGCCGCGGGCGTTGCGGCAGCTGGGCATCGACGCCGACGAGGTGCTGGCGCGGGCGCGGGACAAGGTGTGGATCAGCATCACCGCATACGGGCGGACGGGGCCGTGGGCGAACGTGCCGGGGTTCGGGGACGACGCGGCACTGGCGGCGGGGTTGCTGGCGTTCGATCCGGTGACCGGGGGCCCGTCGCCGGTGGGGGACGCGATCGCGGATCCGGTGACGGGGGTGAACGCGGCGCTGGTCGCGGTGGCCTGCCGGATGGCCGGCGGGACGTGGCTGGCGGACCTGGCGTTGCGGGAGCAGATCGCGGCCACCCTGGAGTTGCCGGGGGAGCCGGGGTCGCCGGGAGAGGTGGCCGCTCCGGTGGCGCGCACCCCGGCCGGGCGGGCGCCGGAGCTGGGGGCGGACACCGGACGGGTGCTGGCCGAGCTGGGGGCGCGGTGCTGATTCAGCGCGCGGCGTGCGTGGGCGACGAGCGGGCGGTGGCGTTGTGCTGATCCGGCGGGCCGAGGTCGAGGGGCGCCTGACCGACGTCCGTGTCCGGGTGGAGCGGGTGGCGGAGCTGGGCGACCTGCGGCCCGAGCCCGGGGAGGAGGTCGTCGAGGCGCGGGGCGGGGCGCTGTTGCCGGGGCTGCACGATCACCACCTCCACCTGCTGTCCCTCGCGGCCGCGGCGTCGTCGGTGCGCTGCGGGCCGCCGGAGGTGCGTGATCTCGACGGGCTCGCCCGGGTGCTGCGCGCGGCCGCGGGACCGGTCCGGGGGATCGGCTACCACGAAAGCGTGGCCGGGATTCTCGACCGGCATGCGCTGGATCGGCTCGTGCCGGACCGGCCGGTGCGGGTGCAGCACCGTGGCGGGGCGTTGTGGATGCTCAACACCCCTGCGCTGGCCGAGGCGGGGCTGACCGAACGGTTCCCGGACGGGCGGCTCTGGCGCGCCGACGAGGAGCTGCGAGGGTCGCAGCCGCCGCCGGATCTCGCGGTGGTCGGCAGGCGGTTGGCCGCGGTGGGCATCACCGGGGTCACCGACGCGACGCCGCGGCTGTCCGAGGACACGGTGCGCCTGCTGACGGCGTTGCCGCAGCGGGTGCGCCTTCTGGGGGTTCCCACCGGTGCCCGGCTACCGCCGGGGTTCGAGGTGGGGCCGTGGAAGATCCTGCGCCCCGACCACGAGCCACCGGACTGGGAGGCGCTGCGGGACGAAGTCGCGCGGGTGCACGCCGAGGGCCGGGCGGTCGCGATCCACGCCGTCACTCGCGAGTCGTTGGTCGTCACGCTGGGCGTGCTGAGCGAGGTGGGCACGATCCCCGGCGACCGGATCGAGCACGCCGCGATCGTGGGTGCGGAGGCGATCCCGCTGCTCGCCGAGATCAATCCCGTGGTGGTGACCCAGCCGGGGTTCGTCACCGAGCGCGAACCCGAGTACCGGCGGGACATCCCCGCCGACGAGCACGCCGACCTCTACCGCTATGCCAGCCTGCTCGACGCCGGCCTCCGGGTGGCGCCCAGCAGTGACGCGCCCTTCGCGGACGTGGACCCGTGGCGCACCATCGCAGCTGCCGCCCGTCGCGGACTGGGCCAAGCCGAACGGGTGTCTGCGCAGCGCGCGCTGGAGGGCTACCTGGCCCCGCTGTCCGACCCCGGCGGCGCGCCCCGGCGCGTCACCGCCGGGGCGCCCGCCGATCTGTGCCTCCTCAGCGTTCCGCTGAGGGAAGCGCTGACCTGTCCCGACTCGGGGTTCGTGGCTGCGACGTGGTGTCGTGGCCGGCGCGTGTGATCGCCACCCCGGTCAGGCCGACCAGGGCGAGCACGACGAGCATGACGCTGAGCGCGGTCGTCTCCCCGTCCGCACCGGCCAGTTGCACGGCGAGCAGCGGGATGCAGGCCGCGCCGAGCATGTTGCCGAATTCGCGCGCCAGGCCCATCCCGCTGTAGCGGTACTGGGTCGAGAACAGCTCGGTCACCAGCGTGCCGGCCGGAGCGACGATCGCCGACGCCGCGACACCGTTGCCCAGGAACATCGCCAGCCACAGCCCAAACGGCCAGTCCGGCTGCAGCAGGACGAAGAACGGGAACGCCAGCGCACCCGAAGCCACCATGCCGAAGGTGATGACCGGACGGCGGCCGACCACATCGGACAGCCAGCCGAACACCGGGATCAGCAGTCCGCATGAGATCTGCGCGACGAGGAGTCCGGTGAACGTCTCGGTGCGGGAGAACCTGACGTGCGTGCCGGCGTAGGAGACCACGAAGACGAGGTAGAAGTAGCCGAACCCGGTCTGCGCCGTCACGATCGCGATGATCGCCAGCACCGAACGGGCCTGGTGCCGCAGGATGTGCCGGATCGGGGTCCGCGCGGTGTGGCCGGACTGGTCGGCTTCGCGGAAGCTGGGCGTCTCCGGCAGCCGCAGCCGGACCCACAGCCCGTAAGCGACGAGCACGGCGCTGAGCAGGAACGGGATCCGCCAGCCCCAGGCGAAGAACTGCTCGCCGGTGGTCGCCGACGACGCGGCGAGCAGCGCGAGCGTCCCGAGCATGCCGCCGAACGAAGCCCCGGCCGCGGGAAGAGAGCCCAGCAACCCGCGCCGCCGGTCCGGGGCGAACTCGACGGCCACCAGCGTGGCACCGCCGAACTCGCCGCTGGCGCCGATGCCCTGCAGGATGCGCAGCACGACGAGCAGGACCGGAGCCAGCCAGCCGATCGTGCCGTGGCCGGGCACGAGTCCGATGCAGACGGTCGCGAACCCCATGAGCAGCAGGGTGAAGACGAGGACGCGCTGGCGGCCGACCCGGTCTCCGATGCTGCCGAGGATCGAACCACCGATCGGGCGGACGAGGAAGGCGACGGCGAAGGTCGCCACGGACTGCATGGTGGCCAGGAACGGGGACGCGCCGGGGAAGAAGACCCTCGGGAAAACGGTCGCGGCCGCCGAGGCGTACAGGCTGAAGTCGTAGTACTCCAGCACCGAGCCGGCGAATGCGGCGGTGCTCGCGCGCGTGCGCGCGCCGGACTGCTCAGTGTGCATCGTTGCTCCACTTCAGGGGACGGGGAATTCATCGGGCGATCAGGTAGGGGGGAAGCACGTCACGGAGGCGGACGGCCAGCGCCTCGGCGCTCACCGGGCGGCCGTCGCGCAGCCATTGCGCGATCACGCCCATCACGCCGGCGGCGACGTAGCGTGCCGTCACGTCCACGTCCACTTCGGGGGGAAGATCGCGAACGCCCCGCAGGGTGTGGCGGTTCCGCTCGGTGAACGCGTCCTCGACGGCGGTGAAGAACGGTGTGGCGCCGGAGCCCAGCAGCCGCTCGTAGACGGTGGCCCGCTCGGCGAGATACTCGATCACCGCGCGGAGCGAATCAAGACTGGCTTGTGCGGGGTCGCCCGGGCGGCGTGCCGCGTCGGCCACCGCGACCACGTCGAACAGGTCGGAGGTGGCAGCCACGGCCAGCGCGTCGAGGTCCGGGAAATGGGCGTAGAACGACGTTCTGTTCACGCCCGCCCGCGTCACGATCTCCTTGACCGTGACATCGGCACCTCCTTCGGCTGCGAGCTCCTGGAACGCGTTGACCAGGCGTTTCCTGGTCCGCTGGGCGCGTGCGTCGGTGCTGCCGCGCATCCGGCCGCGTAATTCGTCCTGAGGTTGCCTGCCCTGGGCCATTGCGCGAGCCTACAACTTAACGGACACTGTCCGTTAGACAGAGTCGTCAGAGATCGAGGACCAGGCGAGCACACTTCGCGCGCGACACGCAGATCATCATGGTCTCGTTCGCCTCCTGCTCCTCGGGTGTGAGCAAGGAGTCGCGGTGATCAGGTTCGCCGCCGAGCACGACGGTTTCGCACGTGCCGCAGGTGCCTTCCTGGCACGAGGACGGCACGTCCAGGCCGGCGTCCTCGAGGACTTCCAGGATGGACCTCTCCGGGGGCACGGTCAGCACCTGTCCGGACTGGGCCAGCTCGACTTCGAAGGAGTCCTTGCGCACCGGTTCGCCCATCTCCTTCGGCGCGAAGCGCTCGACGTGCAGCGTGCCCGACGGCCACCGCTCGCACGCCTGCTCCACCGCCTGCAGGAGTGGCTCCGGCCCGCAGCAGTAGACCGCCGTGTCCGGCCGCGGCTCGCCGAGGAACGCGGCGAGGTCGAGCAGTCCGGTCTCGTCCTGCGGGCGGATGCTCACCCGGTCGCCGAGCGCCGCCAGTTCGTCGCGGAACGCCATCGACCCGCGCGTCCGCCCGCCGTAGAGCAGGCGCCAGTTCGCGCCGGCGCGTTCGGCCTCACGGATCATCGGAACCAGTGGTGTGATGCCGATGCCGCCGCCGATGAACAGGTAGTTCGCGGCCGGCGCGAGCTCGAAGTGGTTGCGCGGCCCGCGAACCCCGATCTGCGTGCCCTCGGTGAGGTGCTCATGGGCGAACGCGGACCCGCCGCGGCTGTCCGGCTCGCGCAGGATCGCGACCTGCCACGTGCCGGTGTCGTCCGGGTCGCCGCACAGCGAGTACTGCCGGACGAGGCCCTCGCCGAACTGCAGGTCGATGTGCGACCCCGGGGTCCACGACGGCAGCGCCGCACCGCCGGGGTCGGTCAGGTGGAGGCGGACGACGCCTTCGGCAAGCGTCTCCTTGCGGCTCACCAGGAGCTTCAGGTCCACCTCGTCGTGTGTGCTCTGCACTGGATCCTCCGCCGATCGACAGTCCTGCGGGCACCTTAATCCTTGCAATCTTATACGTCTATAGCGGCCCGGTCGAATGCTTCTAATCCTTGATAAGATTGCATAGTTGTGTCAGGATCGGGCACCGAGTCGACGAGGACGAAGGGAAACGCCCGTGGATGTGCTCAACTTCGTGAGCAACTCGTGGACCCCGGCGCAGGCCGGCCGGACCACACCGTTCTTCGATCCGTCCACCGGGTTGCGGCTGGGCGAGCTGGCCGACAGCTCCACCGGGGATGTCGACGCCGCGGTCGCCGCGGCCGTCGAAGCCGGGCGGACCTGGCGCGAGACGCCGCTGGCCGAGCGGGTCGCACTGATGCACCGTGCCGCCGACATCGTCGACCGGCGCGCCGAGGAGTTCACCGGGCTGCTCGCCGCGGACACCGGGTGCGCGGTCCGGATGTCGGCCGCCCTGCAGGTCGCCGGCACCGCGATGCTGTTCCGGGAGTGGCCCAAGCTGGCGCCCTACCTCGAACGCCCCGCAGCCGCACCGATCGACGCGTCGGTGTTCCTCGGCCAGTGGGAGGTGCACCGCGAACCGCTCGGCGTGATCGCCGCGCTGACCCCGTTCAACGTGCCGATGTACGTGGTGGGGCAGAAGGCGATCCCGGCACTGCTGGCAGGCAACACGGTGGTCGTGAAGCCCTCGCCCCTGGCGCCGGTCGGGGCGCGGTTGTTCGCCGAGGTGATGGCCGAGGCTGGCCTGCCCGCCGGGGCGTTGAACATCGTCAACGGCGGGGTGACGCCGTCGCAGCACCTTGTCGCGCACCCGGACGTCGCCGGGATCTCGTTCACCGGCAGCACCGAGACCGGCAGCAAGGTCATGGCTACCGCGGCCGCCTCCCTCAAGCGCCTCCAGCTGGAACTGGGCGGCAAGTCGCCCGCGGTGATCCTGGAGGACGCCGACTTCGAGCTCGCCCTGCCCGGCGCGGTGTTCGGCTCCGTGCTGCACGCCGGCCAGATCTGCGTCGCGACCAGCAGGCTGATCGTGCCGCGCAGCCGCTACGACGAGGCCTGCGACCGCCTGGCCGAGCTGGTCGGCGCGCTGCGCGTCGGCCCGGCCACGGACCCGGACACCGACGTCGGCCCGGTCGTGTCGGCCGCCTCCGCCAAGCGAGTGCACGACATGATCGCCCGGGCGCAGGACCAGGGCGCGAAGATCGCCGGACGGGCGCGGACGCTGGGCGAGCTGCCCGAGGGCGGCTACTACGTGGTGCCCACGGTGTTGCGCGACGTCACCTCCGACATGGAGATCGCGCAGGAGGAGACCTTCGGCCCGGTGATCACCGTGCTGGCCGCGGAGTCGGTCGACCACGCCGTGGAGATCGCGAACTCCACCCGCTACGGGCTGGCGGCCTCGGTGTGGGGCTCCGACCTCGTCGCGGCGCGCGCGATCGGCGCCCGGATCGAGTCGGGCACCGTCTGGATCAACGAGTACGGCATGGCGAGCGTGTCGGACTCGCCGATGCAGGGCTGGAAGGCCAGTGGCATCGGCGCCCAGTACGGCACCGCCGCCCTGGACGACCTCACCCGCACCAAGAGTTTCTACACCGCACTGGACCCCGACCCGGCGCGGCGGCCCTACGGGCTGCTCGGCGCGCAGTGGACCCGCAACTGAGAACCCCAGGAAGGACAGCAACGATGCGTCTGGCGAACAAGGTGGCGATGATCACCGGTGCGGGCTCCGGCCTCGGCCGGGTCTCGGCTCAGCTCTTCGCGCAGGAGGGGGCGAAGGTCGTCGTCACCGACATCCAGGAGTCCCGGGCGAAGGAGACGGTCGCGCTGGTGACGGAGGCCGGCGGGGACGCGATCGCCGTCAAGGCCGATGTCACCGTCGAGTCCGAAGTGGAAGCCGCGGTCAACGCTACCGTCGAGCAGTACGGGAAGCTCGACGTGATGTTCGCGAACGCGGGCATCCCGGCGAAGGGCTTCGGGCTCACCCCGTTCGAGGACATCACCGAACAGGAGTGGGACGAGACCCACGACGTCGTGCTCAAGGGCGTGTTCTTTGCCGTCAAGCACGCCGTGCGCGCGATGAAGAACAACCCGGACGGCCCGGCGGGCAGCTCGATCATCTGCACCTCATCGGCGGCCTCGCTGGTCGGCTACCCCGGCTTCCCGCAGTACGGTGCGGCCAAGGGCGGCATCAACGCGCTGGTCCGCATCTGTGCGGCGTGGGAGATCGGCAAGTACGGGATCCGGATCAACGCGATCTGCCCGACGCACGGCATGTCGGCGAACTTCATCCTGCCGCCGGAGGCGCCGGTGCTGGGCAAGTCGCACGAGGAGATGGCGCCGGAGTGGATCCCGGAGCACTCGCCGATCCCGCTCAAGCTGCCGCGCCCGCCGCGGATCCTGGACAACGCCTATCCCGCGTTGTTCCTGGCCTCCGACGAGTCGATGTACATGTCGGGCGTGAGCATCCCGGTGACCGACGGCGGCACGCTCGCCCAGGTCGCGATCCCGTTCGGCGACAACTGGCGGGAAACGATGACCGAACGGGCGGCCAAGGGCATCATGGGCGAAGGGCAGTGACCACAATGGACAAGACTATCGGGCAGCTGCGCGAGCAGCACCGCCGCGACTACGACGTCTACGCGCAGACCACCATCGCCGAGCACCTGGCCGAACTGGCCGACCGCCGGGAGAAGTGCCCGGTGAGCTTCTCCGCCGACGGCGGCTTCTGGGTGCTCTCCAGCTACGACGACATGAGCAGCGTGCTGCGGCGCAACAACCGGGGCTTCATCAGCTTCCCCAACATGCCCGACGGTTCGCAGGCGTTCGGGCAGAAGCGGATGATCCCGCTGGAGATCGACGGCTCGCTGCACCGGCAGTACCGCCAGATCCTCGAGCCGTTCTTCTCCCCGGACGCGGTCGCCAAGCTGGAGCCGCGGATCCGGCGGGTGGCCAACGACCTGATCGACAACTTCATCGAGAGGGGCCGCTGCGACTTCGATCCCGAGTTCGCCTTCCCGTACCCGGGCACCACGTTCATGGCGCTGATGGGCTGGCCGCTCGAGGACGCGGCGAAGCTCACCAAGTGGGTCGACATCTTCCTGCACGGCATCCCCGGCGCGCCGCAGGAGGAGACCGACAAGGCCCGCGCCGAGGCGAGCGCAGGCGTGCACGGCTACGTCATGGAGCTGATCGAGAAACGCAGGACCAACCGGACCGACGACATCACCAGTCACCTTCTGGAAGCGGAGATCGACGGCGCGCCGATCCCGTTGGAGGACCTGTTCGACCTGTTCCTGGTCATGATGCTGGCCGGGCTGGACACGGTGCAGAGCGTGCTCGGCCAGAGCATGGCCTACCTCGGCCGCAACCCGGACAAGTGGGCGGAGATGTTCTCCTCTCCGGAGAAGCTGGAGCCGGCGGTGGAGGAGCTGCTGCGGTGGTCCTCACCCGCTGTGCCGACCCGCAATGTCGCCGCCGAGTCGGCGAAGGTGGGCGACCTGGAGCTGCCGAAGGGGGAGCGGGTGCACTGCCCGCTCGGCGCGGCCAACCGCGACCCGAAGTACTTCGAGGACCCGGACGAGGTCAAGTTCGACCGGCCGCCCAAGCCGCACCTCACGTTCGGGCTCGGCGCGCACCGCTGCATCGGCGTCCACCTCGCCAGGCTCGAGCTGAAGATCGCCTTCACCGAGCTGCACCGGCGGATCCCCGAGTTCCGTCTGGCCGACGGCGTGGAGATCACGGAGCACCTCGGGCTGACCTGGGGCGTGGAGAACGTCGAGCTGGTCTTCGAGCCGGGCCGCCGGGAAAACGCCTGATCTCTTCGAAAGGTACGCACATCATGGGAGTCCTGTACGAGGCCGATCCGCGCACGCACGTCGCGCTGATCACCATCGACCGCCCGGAGGCCCGCAACGCCGTCAACGGCGAGGTGGCCACGGGAATCGAGGAGGCACTCGACCGGATCGAGGCGGACGACGACATCTGGGTGTCGATCCTCACCGGCACGCCACCGGTGTTCTCGGCGGGCGCCGACCTGAAGGTGGTAGGCGCAGGCAAGGACCGGGAGATGCGGACCCGCAAGGGCGGCTTCGCCGGCCTGATCCGCCGGGAGCGGACCAAGCCGTTGATCGCCGCTGTCGACGGGCCCGCGCTGGCGGGCGGCACCGAGATCATCCTGGCGTGCGATCTGGTCGTGGCCTCCACGGCGGCCACCTTCGGGCTGCCCGAGGTGCGCCGGGCGCTGGTCGCCGGCGGTGGCGGGCTGTTCCGGCTGGGCCGGAAGATCCCGATCACCATCGCGATGGAATGGGCGCTCACCGGCGAGGCCTACTCCGCGACCAGGGCGTACGAACTGGGCCTGGTCAACGAGCTGTGCGAACCGGGCGAAGCGGTGGCGGTGGCGCGCAAGCTCGCCGAGCGGATCACCGTCAACGCGCCACTGGCCGTGCAGTACTCCCGTCAGGTCGTGCTCACCGCCACCTCGCTGCCGGACAGCGAGGCCTGGCAGATCTCGAACGAGGCGACCCGGAAGGTCGGCAAGACCAACGACGTCAAGGAAGGCGTCCGGGCCTTCATCGAGAAGCGCCCGCCGAAGTGGACGGCCTCATGAGCGCCCGGGACGTGGTGATCATCGGCGTCGGCCAGCTCCGCAACAACCGGGAGCGCGACCTGGCCCAGGCCGCCGAACCGCTCGACCTGATCGAGCGGGCCGCCCGTGCGAGTGCGGACGACGCGGGGATCGGCGCGGACCACCTCGCCCGGGTGGACGCGGTCGCGGCGGTGCAGATCGTGTCGTGGTCCTACGCCGACGACGCGAAGGCGGTCGCGGACCGGCTCGGTGCCACCGGGGCGCGGTGTGTCACCTCCGGTTCCGGCGGGCACCAGCCGGTCGAGATGCTCACGCGCCTCGCCGAGCAGGTGGCCGCCGGGGACGCCGACCTCGCTCTGCTGTGCGGTGGGGAGGCGCAGTCCTCGCTGGAGCTGTTCCAGCGGGCGGAGGCCGACATCCCGTGGTCGCGCGAGCCGGGCGGTCCGGGAAAGTTCAGCCGGGAGGTCGGCGGCACCGAGCGGATGTGGGACCTGGGGCTGGTCGGGCCGATCCGGATCTACCCGCTGTTCGAGAACCGGCTGCGGTACGAGCTGGGCCAGTCCTTCGCGCAGGCGCAGCAGTGGTCGGCCCGGATGTACTCGGAGTTCAGCGCGGTCGCGGCACGCAACGACGCGGCGTGGCACCCCACGCCGCGCACGCCGGACGAGATCGCGACGGTGGGCCCGAAGAACCGGATGATCTGCTTCCCGTACCCGCTGCTGATGAACGCCACCGCGAAGGTCGACCAGGCCGCGGCGATCCTTGTCGCCAGCGCCGAGGAGGCGGACCGGCTGGGCGTGCCGGAATCCAAGCGCATCCACCTGTGGTCGGCCGCCGCGGACCGCGACTGCGAGGACGTGCTGGAACGGCCGGCCTTCGGGGCCTCGGCCGGCATGGCGAAGGCCCTCGACCAGGCGCTGGACGGCGCCGAGCTCGCCGCGGGCGACGTGGACGTGCTGGACCTGTACAGCTGCTTCCCGGTGGTGCCCAAGCTCGCCGCGCTGCACCTTAAGGTCACGGACCGGGCGTTGTCGGCGACGGGCGGGCTGACGTCCTTCGGCGGGGCGCACAACAACTACTCCTCGCACGCGCTGGTCGCGGTGACCCGCGAGCTGCGCCGGACCGGTGGCACCGGCCTGGTGTACGCCAACGGCGAGTACGTCACCCGGCACTCCGTCGTCGTGCTGTCCGGCCGGGCCCGGCCCGAGGGTTTCGTGTCCGCGGCGGCCACCGGGGAGCCCGAGACGGTCACGGTGCTCGACGACTACACCGGCGAGGCCGTGGTGGAGACCTTCACCGTCGAGTACGACCGGGAGGCCAATCCCGCGCGCGGGTACGTCGTGGCCAGCCTGTCCGGCGGCCGCCGGACCGGGGTGCGCGTGTCCAAGAAGGACACCTACACGCTGGGCGAGCTGGTCCGCGAAGACACCGAACCCATCGGGCGAAGGGGCCGGATCACCGAATCGGGCGGCCGCCGCACCTTCGCCCTGGAGGGATCCGCATGACCGCCACCGTGGAAGCGCAGACCGGCACGTTCGGCTACCTCGCGCTGTGGGACGCCATCGCCGGGGTGGTGGGCGAGCGCGACTGCCTCGTGCAGAACGGGCGACGGCAGAGCTGGGCGCAAACCCGGGAGCGCACGCTCGCCCTGGGCTGGTGGCTCACCGCGCGCACCGAAGGCCGTCGCGCGGGTGAGCACCAGCCGTGGGAGTCGCCCAACGATCTCGTCGGCGTCTACGTGCGCAACCGGCCGGAGTTCCTGGAGACCGTTCTGGGCTGCTACCGCGCCCGGTGCGCCCCGTTCAACGTCAACTACCGGTACCGCGCCGCCGAGCTGGCCTACCTGCTGCGCGACGCCGCCCCGGCGGTGCTGGTGTACCAGCAGGAGTTCGCGCCCGTGCTGCGTGAGGCCCTGGCCGGTCGGCCCGCGGCGCCGGTGCTGGTGTGCGTGGCCGACGACTCGGGCGAGCAGCCGGTCGCCGGGTCGGTGGACTACGAGCAGGTGATCGCCACCGCGGTGGCGCCCCCGGTGGAGCGGGTTCCCTCGGGCGACGACGTGCATGTGCTCTACACGGGCGGTACCACCGGCATGCCCAAGGGCGTGATCTGGCGCCAGCGCGACGCGATACCCGGCCCGTGTGGGATCGCCGCCGGCTCGATCGCGCAGGCGGTCGAGGGCGCGCCCCGCCGGGAGTGGCTGCGGGCCCTGCCCGCGCCGCCGCTGATGCACGGCACCGCGCTGTGGTACGCGTTCAACGCCTGGTCCAGTGGCGGCACGGTGGTGCTGGGGGACAACCCGGTGCACTTCGACGCCGCCGAGATGGTGGGCACGCTGCGGCGGGAGCGGATTTCGTCGCTGGCGATCGTCGGGGACGTCTTCGCGCGGCCGTTGCTCGACGCGCTGGCCGCCACGCCGGACCCGCCGGAGCACCTGCGGTTCGTGTTCTCCAGCGGCGCGGTGCTCTCGCAGCGGTCGTGGGCCGGGTTCCGCGAGCACTTCCCGCGAGCGACGATCATCAACGCGCTCGGCTCGTCCGAGACCGGCCCGCAGGCCAACCAGACTGGCGGGGACGCGACCTTCACGGCCGGCCCGAACACGTTCGTGCTCGACGAGAAGACCGGCGTCCTGCGCGACCGGACCCGGCCCGGGCAGGGCCTGCTGGCCAACGGAGGGTTCCTGCCGCGGGGCTACCTCGGCGATCCGGAGCGCACCCGCATGACGTTCCGCACCATCGGCGGCCGCTACCTGGCGGTGTCCGGCGACCGCGCGGAGATCGACGCGGACGGCGCGGTGACGTTCCTCGGCCGGGACGCCACCGTCATCAACACCGGCGGCGAGAAGGTCTACGCCGAGGAGGTCGAGTCCGTCCTGCTGACCCACCCCGGCGTCGCCGACACCCTCGTGCTGGGCCGCCCCAGCGAACGCTGGGGAAGCGAGGTGGTCGCGCTGCTGGTCGCCGACGGCACAGTGTCCGACTCCGACCTCGCCGCCGCCGTGAAGGCGCAGCTGGCCGGCTACAAGGCACCCAAGACGTTCCTGCGCGTGGAGAAGATCCGGCGGTACGACAACGGAAAGCCCGACTACGCCTGGGCTCGCGCGCAACTCGAGCGAGGAGACGAATGATGTTGGTCAGGGTTGGCGACCGGCTGGCGAGCGCGGTGTGTGGCACGCAGGTCATCGTGGTGCGCCCGCCCCGCAAGGCGGTCACGATCACCTGCGGCGGCGAGCCGATGCGCCCGCTCGCCGAGGCGCCCGCCGAACCGCAGGGCACCCCGGTGGACACCGAACGCGGCACCCTGCTGGGCAAGCGCTACATCCACCCCGAGTACGGGCTGGAACTGCTGTGCACCAAGCCCGGCGCCGGAACGCTGCGGGCCGACGGCGTGATCCTCGAGATCAAGGAAGCCAAGTCGCTCCCGTCCTCGGACTGAAGCGCGGAGGGAGGGAGAGACATGAGCACCGTCATCGAGCACCTGCTGGTCGACGGCCGTCCGGTCCCGGCGACCGGCGCGGAACGGGTCACGCTGGTCAACCCGGCCACCGAGGAGGTCCTCGGGTCGGTCCCGGCCGCCTCGGCGTCCGATGTGGACACCGCGGTGCGGTCGGCGTCGGCGGCGCTGGCTTCGGCGCAGTGGCGCAAGCTCGGCCCGGCCGACCGGGCCGCGCTGCTGCGGCGGCTCGCGGAGATCATCGAATCGCGGGCCGGTGAACTTGCCGCGCTGATCTCGCGGCAGAACGGCATGCCGGTCAAGATGGCCCGCTGGGGCAACGCGTTCGGCGCCGCCGCGGCCTACCGCTACTACGCCGACCTCGTCGAGGGGATCGCCGAGGAGGAGGACCGGCCCGGACAGCCCGCGCACGCCGTCGTTCGCCGCGAACCGGTCGGCGTGGTCGGCATCATCGCGCCGTGGAACGGCCCGCAGATCCTGGTCGCCTGGAAGCTCGCCCCGGCACTGGCCGCGGGCTGCACCGCGGTGCTCAAACCGGCCCCGGAAACCAGCCTCGACGCGCACTGGCTCGCCGAGGCGGTGCTGGAGGCCGGGTTCCCGCCGGGCGTGCTCAACGTGGTCACCGGCGGCCGCGACACCGGGATGGCGCTGGTGGAGCACCCGCTGGTCGCGAAGGTCGCTTTCACCGGGTCCACCGCGGCCGGGCGGGAGATCGCCGCGGCCTGCGGGGCGGCACTCAAGCCGGTGACGCTGGAGCTGGGCGGCAAGAGCGCGGCGATCCTGCTCGACGACGCCGACCTCGACGCGTTCAGCGGCCAGGCGGCGCGGCTGTGCGCCCCCAACTCCGGGCAGGTCTGCTACTCCTGCACCCGGGTGCTGGCGCCCGAGGACCGCTACGACTCGGTGGTCGACGCCGTGGTCGCCGGGATGCGTGCCGCGCGGCTGGGTGACCCGGCCGACCGCGGCACCGACTTCGGCCCGCTGGTGAGCGCACGGCAGCTGGACCGGGTCGCCGGATACGTGGAGACCGGCCGTCGCGAAGGCGCCGAGGTGGTGCTGGGCGGGTCACGGCCGTCGGGGTTCCCGCGCGGGTTCTTCTACGCGCCGACGGTGTTCCGCGGGGTGCACAACCGGATGACGATCGCCCGCGAGGAGATCTTCGGCCCGGTGGTCGTCGTGATCCCCTACCGCGACGAGGACGAGGCCGTCGAGATCGCCAACGACTCCGAGTACGGCCTCGGCGGCTCGGTGTTCACCGCCGACCCCGGGCGCGGCATGAACGTGGCCCGGCGCGTGGAGACCGGCACCATCGGCATCAACGGCTACGACCTCAGCATGGCGGCGCCGTTCGGCGGGTACAAGGCCAGCGGGCTGGGCCGGGAGCTCGGCCCCGAGGGCCTCACCCCGTATTACGCGGTCAAGTCCATCTACAACGCACCCCGGGTGGGCTCATGACCGACCTCACCGGCAAAGTCGCCTTCATCACCGGCGCCGCGCGCGGGCAGGGCCGGTCACACGCCCTCGCGCTGGCGCGCGCCGGCGCGGCGGTCGTCGCCACCGACTGCTGCGCGCAGATCCCGACCGTGCCCTACCCGATGTCCACTCCGGACGACCTCGCCGAAACCGTCGCGGGTGTGGAGGAAGGCGGCGGGCGCGGGATCGGCGTGGTCGCCGACGTGCGGTCCCGCGACCAGCTGGACGACGCGGTGCGCCAGGGCGTGGACGCCTTCGGTCGCATCGACGTCGTGATCGCCAACGCGGGCGTCGCGCAGGGCTTCCCCGAAGAAGAGACCCACTCGCCCGGGGAGATCTGGGACGACTACCTCGCGGTGAACCTGACCGGCGCCTGGAACACCATCCAGGCCACCGCTCCGGTGCTCGTCGAGGGCGGCCGCGGCGGCAGCGTCATCCTCATCAACTCCACCTCGGGCCTGAAGGGCATGTCCCGGGGCGACGCCCGCAGCGACGCCTACACCGCGGCCAAGCACGGCCAGCTGGGCCTGATGAAGGCCTACGCGCTCGAACTCGGCCCGCACGGGATCCGCGTCAACTGCGTCCACCCCACCGCGGTGGCGACGCCGATGATCGAGAACCCGGCGATGAAGGCCTGGGTCGAGCACAACCTGCCACGCGTGCCGAGCCGCTTCGGCGACGCGATGCACGCCGGGCGTCTGCAACCCGAAGAGATCAGCGCGGCCGTCCTGTGGCTCGCGTCCGACGCCGCGAAGCACGTCACCGGTGTGAGCCTGCCGGTTGACGCGGGCTTCGCCGTCGTGTGAATTCCCGATACGGAGGATCGTGTGGATTTCCAAGATTCCGAGCGCGGCGCGGCTTTGCGCCGCGAGCTGCGCGACCTGGTGCGCTCGGCGATGCCGCGCGAGTACCTCGGCGCCTTCACCACTGACCCGCGCGATCTGGAGCTGGCGCAGAACTTCTGCAAGCTGCTCGCGGACAAGGGCCAGCTGACGCCGGCCTGGCCGGTCGAGTACGGCGGCGCCGCGTCCAGCCCGTGGGAACAGGCGATCATGCGCGAGGAGATGTGGGCGCACTTCGAACCCCGCGGCGCGCAGTACATGGGCGTCAACTGGGTGGGCCCGGCGATCATGCGCTTCGGCACCGAGGCCCAGCGCGCCGAGCACCTCGAGCGCATCGCCCGCGGGCAGGTCATCTGGTGCCAGGGCTTCTCCGAGCCGGAGGCCGGTTCGGACCTGGCGTCACTGCGCACCGCGGCCGTGGCCGACGGCGACGGCTGGCGGGTGCGCGGCCAGAAGATCTGGACCTCCTACGCGACGATGGCCGACTGGTGCTTCCTGCTCGCCCGCACCAGCCGGGGCGACAAGAAGCACCACGGCATCACGGTGTTCCTGGTGCCGATGGACCGCCCGGGGATCCGGGTCGTGCCGATCAAGGCGATGGTCGGCCCGCACCACCTCAACGAGGTCTACTTCGACGACGTCGCGGTGACGCGCGAGGACGTGCTCGGCGAGGTCGACCAGGGCTGGTCGATCGTGCGGGAGGCGCTGGCGTTCGAGCGCGTCGGGATCGCGCGGTACGCGCGGTGCGACCGGCTGCTCAACCTCGCGCCGGTGATGCTCGCCGACCGGTGGGACGCGCTGCCCGCCGAGCTGAAGCAGCGGTGGGCCAAGGCGCTCGTGCACACCCGGCAGGCGCGGCTGCTGGCCTACCGGGTGATCGAGAAGCAGGAGACCGGGACGGTCGACCCGGCGGACGCGGCCGCCTACCGCATCGTCGCGACCCAGGTGGACCAGGAAGTGGCAGAGGTGCTGATGGACATGATCGAGGAACGAGCCGTGGGCGCGGGCGACGCGGCCCGGCTGTTCGAGCGCGCGGTGGACGACCACTGGCGCTACGCCCAGGCCGCGACCGTGGCCTCGGGCAGCATCGAGGTGCAGCGGATGCTGCTCTCGCGCACGCTGCTGGGGGCGAAGTGAAGACCGAACTGAGTGCCGAGGCGCTCGAACTGGAGCAGGTGGTCGAGGCCGCCCTGCGCAAGGCGGGCGGGTTCGAGCTGGTGCGGCAGGCCGAGGCGGGCGAGCAGTCCGGCACGGTGCGGACCCTGCTCGCCGAGATCGGGGTGTGGGAGCTGCGGCCCCGGGAGTCCGCGGTGGACGGTGAAGCGGCGGCGGCCGTCTGCCGCGCCGCCGGGCGCTTCGCGTTGCCGTACCCGGTCGCGCAGCGGCTCGCCGGGGACCCGGAGTCCGGAGTGGACGCGGTGGCCGTGGTGCCGCTGCCGTCGCCGCGGATCAACCTGGCCGACGTCGACCCCGCGCTGAGCTGGTTCGCCCTGGACGGCCGGGGCCGCCGGGCGCCGGTGGTGTCCACCGGGGCGCGGGTGGGCTCGAAGCTGGGTGCCCTGGCGTGCCCGGTGGAGCTGGGGGAGTGGTCCGACGACGGCGGGCGCACCCCGCTCGCGCTGACGCTGCCCTGCTGGGTCCTGCTCGGCATGGTCGACGAAGCGCTGCGGATGACCCGGCGCCACCTGCTTGACCGGCAGCAGTTCGGCCGCCCGCTGGCCACGTTCCAGGCCCTGCAGTTCCAGCTGGCCGACACCGCGGCGCAGCTGCAGGGCTTCGAGGAGCTGGCGAAGTACACGCTGTGGTCGGTGCTGTCCGGGCAGCCGGGCGCCGCCACCGACGCGATGGCGCTGCGGATGTCCGCGCTGGAGACGGCCGAGACGGTGTTCCGCACCGGGCACCAGATGTTCGGCGCGATGGGCTTCTGCGACGAGACGGACCTGTCCTGGCTGTCGCGCCACAGCCAGCCGATCCGCCGCCTGCCGTGGGGCCGTTCGCAGACCCAGGCGCGCCTGCTGGAGACCGTCGAGTCGGTGCCGCTGGCGAGCCTGTTCACCGACACCGGCGAAGACCTGCTGGTGACCGGCACATGACCGGGGAACGCAACGCGGCGGTCGAGTTCGGCCGCCGGGTCGACGCGCCGTACTGGTCGGGCCTGGCCGAGGGCGAGCTGCGGATCCAGCGCTGCACGTCCTGCCGGCGCTGGGCCTGGCCCGCGGACTGGCGCTGCCCCGGCTGCGGGTCCTACGACCTCGGCTGGGAGGCCGTGGAGCCGGTGGGCACCGTGTTCAGCCGGATCCGCACGCACTACCCGTTCGTCCCGGCCTACGCCGACCTCGTGCCCTACGACAACGTGCTGGTGGAGTTGCCGCAGGCGGGCGGTGCCCGGCTCATCGGGCTGCTCACCGGCGGCGGTGCGCGGATCGGCGACCGGGTGCGCGGCACGTTCGTGGCCGCCTCGGAGCGCACCGCCGGACTGCCGGTGCTGACCTGGACGAAGGAGTCCTGAATGGGCAAGCGACCCACGGGCGTGGCCGTCGTGGGGATCGGGATCACGCCGTACCACAAGCGCGGCGCGTCCCCGGACGCCGAACGCAAGCTGCTGCTCAAGGCCATCGACGCGGCCGCGGCCGACGCCGGGATCCCCGCGAGCGAGATCGACGGCTTCTGCTCCTACGGCGCCGACGTGCAGGAGGGCACCCGGCTCGCCGGGCCGCTGGGCACCCGCGAGCTGCGCTGGAGCAGCCTCGTGTGGGGCGGTGGCGGCGGGGGCAGCGCCGGGGCGATCGCGATGGCCGAGGCGGCGATCCTGTCCGGGCACGCCGAAACGGTCGTCGTCTACCGCGCCACCGCGGAGTCCTCCAGCGGGCGGCTGCTGCGCGCGGTCAGCCAGGGTGTGTTCGGGCCGCACTACGCCGCGCACGGTGTGGATTCGCCCGCGCAAGCGCTCGGGTTGCGCACGCAGCGGCTCATCGAGCACGACGGCATCCCGCCGTCGGCGCTGCGCGCGATCGCCCAGGCCTGCTACCACCACGCGGGCAAGAACCCGGACGCGGTCGGGCACGGGGTGGACCTCACCGACGAGAAGTACGAGTCGTCGCGCTGGATCGTGGAACCGTTGCGGCTGTTCGACTCCTCCCGCGAGAACGACGCGGCGGCGGCGATCATCCTGACCTCCGCCGAGCGCGCTCGCGACCTCACCGACAAGCCGGTGTACCTGCTGGCGTCGGCCATCGGCGCGGACGGGCCGAAGTGGGGCGAGCTGGACGAGAACCACGAGCCGTACACGTCCTCGTCGCAGGTCTCGGCGGGCCGCCGGGTGTGGGAACGCTCCGGGGTCACTCCGTCCGACGTGGACGCGGTCCAGTTGTACGTCAACTTCACCGGTCCCGCCGTCTCGGCCCTGATCGACCTCGGGTTCTGCACCGCGGAGAACGCGGGGGAGTTCCTCACGTTCGAGAACCTGATCGCGCCGGACGGCAAACTGCCGATCTGCACGGGCGGCGGCGACCTCGCCGAAGGCTTCCTGCACGGCATGGGCAACGCCGTCGAGGCGGTCCGGCTGCTGCGGGGCGAGTCGAGCAACCCCGTGCCGGGCGCGCGCCTGTGCCTGGTGTCCGGCGGCCCCATCTCCGAGCTGAGCAGCGCCGCGCTGTTCGCCACGACGGACGGGAGGTGATCATGTCCGAGGCGGTTCTCGCCGGCCTGCGGGTCGTCGACCTCGCCGAGGGGATTCCCGGTCCCTTCGCCACGCGCCTGCTGGCCGAGGCCGGTGCGGACGTGGTGAAGGTCGAGCGCCCCGGTGGTGACCCGGCGCGGCAGCTGTGGCCGGCCGGGTTCGCTACCTGGAACCGCAGCAAGCGCGGGGTGGTGCTGGACCTCGCCGCGCAGCGGGGGCAGCTGGACGACCTGCTGGCTCGCGCCGACGTGCTGGTCCACTCGCTGCCGATCGGACGGGCGCGGGAGCTCGGCCTCGACGAGGCGAGCCTGGCCGCCCGCCACCCGCACCTGGTGCTCGGCTCGGTCCCGGCCTATCCGGCGGGGCACCCGCGGGAGAACTGGGACGCGCCGGACTCGCTCGTCCAGGCCGCCGAGGGGTTCATGGACGAGCAGCAGGGCAATCGCGAGGGCCCCATCTTCGTGCGGATGCCGTTCCCGAGCTGGTGCGCGGCCTACCTGCTCGCCGCCGGCGTGCTGGCGCGGCTCGTGCAGCGCGAGCGGACCGGGGTGGTCCGGGCCATGCACACCAGCGTCTTCCAGGGCGCGCTCGCCCCGGCCGCGTTGTACTGGCAGCGGTCCGAGCGCCTGCCCGCCGGGCTGAACGGGCACACGCTGCCCAAGATCTGGCCGGACGCGGCGCTGAGCATCTTCGAGTGCGCGGACGGCGAATGGATCCAGCTGGCCGGGGCCATGGGCGGCTGGCTGGAGTCCCCGCCGGTGATCGAGACGCTCGCGGTGCTGGACAAGGTCGACTTGTGCGAGACCGGCGTGACCCCGGCCAACAGGGACGAGTGGCAGCAGGTCTTCCGGCAGCACGACTCGGCGCACTGGATCCGCGAGTTCGGTGAGGCGGACGTGCCGTGCATGCGGATCCGCGACCTCGGCGACTGCTTCACCGACGAACAGGCGCGGGTCAACGGCTACGTCGTCGAGGTCGACGATCCGGTCATCGGGCGTTGCCTGCAGGTCGGACCGCCGATCCACACCACCCCGGACAGCGTGGTGCGCGGCCCGCTCGAGGAGAGCGCGTTCGAGGAGGTTCTCGCCGCGTTCGGCGAGCCCCGGCCCGCTCCGCGGGGAGAGTCTTCCGGCGCGCTGCCGCTGGCGGGCATCCGCGCCCTGGACTTCGGCGGCGTGGTCGCCGGCCCGTACGGCGCGCAGTGCCTGGCCGAGCTCGGCGCCGACGTGATCAAGGTCGAGCCGCTCTCCGGTGACCGCGGCCGCGGGCTGACGCAGTTCGCCGGGTCGAACCGGGGCAAGCGCTCGATCGCGCTGGACCTCAAGGACGACTCGGCGCGGGAACCGCTGCGCCGCCTGGTCGAGCGCGCCGACATCGTCCTGCACAACATGCGGCTGCGCGCCGCCAAGCGGCTGGGCATCGACGCCGACGGGCTGCGCGCGGTCAACCCTCGGGTGGTGTTCAGTCACGTCAGCGCCAACGGGCAGCACGGCCCGCTCGCGGCCTACCCGGGCTACGACCCGACGGCGCAGGCGCTGACCGGCTGGGAGCGCGCCAACGCCGGCGCGGGCCGGCCGCCGATGTGGCTGCGCAACTCGATCCTGGACGTGCAGGCCGGGCTCGCGGCGTGTGTCGGGGCGCTGCTGCAGCTGTTCCGGCGGGAGCGGACCGGGCTGGCGGGGGAGGCGGCGACCTCCCTGCTGGCGGTCGGCATGACCATGGCCGGCGAGGTGGCCCTGCCGGTGTCCGGCGAGCGGCTGCGGGTGGACCGCGTTGACGCGGACCAGACGGGCGTGTCACCCGCGCACCGGATCCTCCAGGTCCGCGACGGTTGGGTCGCGATCGCCGCACGCACCGACCAGGAGCTGGCGCGGCTCTACCGCCTCACCGGCACGGCGTCCCCGGCCGAAACCTTCCGCGGACTCGGCACCGACGAGTTGCTGGCCCGGCTCGCGGAAGCCGGCGTACCGGCGACCCGCGTCGCGTTCGACCGGATGAACGCCTTCTTCGACGATCCGCACCACCGCGCGCTGGGCTTCAGTCGCACGCTGGACACCAGCGGCTACGGGCGCCTCGACGTTGTCGGGGGCTTCTGGAGCGCCGGGCGCACCGGCGAGTCGGTGCCCGCCCTCGGCGAGCACACAGCCGAAGTGCTGCGCGAACTCGATTCCCATTCAGGAGTGACACCGATGATGACCCGTGAGGCGGTGGCCCGATGAACATCGCGATGCTGCTGGACATGGTGGCCGACGCGGCCGGCGACCGGCGTGCCGTCGGGAAGGCCACCTACGCCGAGTTGCGGGACCAGGCCCGCGCCGTGGCCGCCCACGTGACCGGGCGGGACGCCCGCCGGCTGGTGCTTGCCGGACTCAACACCGACGCCATCCCGGCCATGGTGTTCGGCGCCGCGCAGGCGCGGGTCCCGTTCACCGCGGTGAACTACCGCCTGGCCGACGACCGGCTGCGCGACGTCCTGGGCCGCGCCGCGCCGGCCGTCGTGGTCGCCGACGAACAGACGCGGCCGCGCGTCGAGGGCGTCGCCGGGCTGGATTTCGCGACCGAGGCGGAGCTGCTGGCCCCGACGGCGGCCGAGCCCGGCGACGGTGGCTCGGACGTGGCGATCGCGTTGTTCACCAGCGGCACCACCGGGACGCCGAAGCTGGTGCTGCTGCGCCATCACAACCTGGTCTCCTACATCCTGTCCACAGTGGACTTCCTGTCGGCGGGCGAGGACGAGGCGGCGCTGGTGAGCGTGCCGCAGTACCACATCGCCGGCATGGCGGCGGTGCTGTCCAACGTGTACCTCGGGCGGCGGCTGGTGTACCTGCCGCAGTTCGACGCGCGCAGGTGGGTCGAACTGGCCGAGGCCGAGCGCATCACCCACGCGATGATCGTGCCGACGATGCTCGGCCGGATCCTCGACGTACTGGCCGAGACCGGGACCACGCTGCCGCACCTGCGGCACCTGTCCTACGGCGGCGGGCGGATGCCGACCCCCGTGGTGGAGCGCGCCATGCGGCTGTTGCCCGAGGTCGGGTTCGTCAACGCGTACGGGTTGACCGAGACGAGCTCCACGATCGCGTTGCTCGGCCCGGACGACCACCGGGCCGCGGCGGCGAGCGCGGATGCGGCCGTCCGCGCGCGGCTGGGTTCGGTGGGCCGCGCGGTGCCGGGTGTGGAGATCGAGATCCGGGACGCCGACGGCGCGGTGCTGCCCGCCGGCGAGGTCGGCGAGGTCTTCGTCCGCGGTGAGCAGGTGGCGGGGGAGTACGAGAGCGCCGACGCGCGGGACGAGCAGGGCTGGTTCCGCACCAACGACAACGGTCGCCTGGACGCCGACGGCTACCTGTTCATCGAGGGCCGGGCCGACGACGTGATCGTGCGGGGCGGGGAGAACATGTCGCCGGGCGAGATCGAGGACGTCCTGTTCCGGCACCCTGCCGTGGCCGAGGTCGCGGTGGTCGGCGTGCCGGATGTCGAATGGGGTGAGACGGTCGCGGCCGCGGTGGTCTTCCACAAGGGGTGCAAGGCGGAGCCCGACGAGTTGCGGGCCTGGGTGAAGGAGCGTCTGCGTTCCTCGCGCGCACCGTCCATTGTGGTCGAAAAGGACGCGCTGCCCTATAGCGAGACCGGCAAGTTGTTGCGCCGCGTGCTGCGGGCCGAGCTCGCCGCGGTCCCCGCGGACCGCGGCTGAGCCGGTGATCTCAGTGCGCGGTCCAGCCGCCGTCGACGACGAGGGTCTGCCCGGTGACGTAGCCGCTGGCATCGCTGGCGAGGTACAGCAGGGCGCCGTCGAAGTCGGCGGCGGTGCCGTGCCGGGGGATCAGCGTGTTGTCCAGGATCCAGTTCTGGACCTTCTCGTGGTGGATGACCTGGCTGGTCATCTCGCTTTCGAAGAACCCGGGCGCGATCGCGTTGACCCGGATGCCGTGGCGCGCCCACTGTGCCGCCCACTCGCGGGTGATGGCCTCGAGCCCGCCCTTGGAGGCGGCGTAGGTGGCCTGCGGGAAGCGGGCGATGCCGGCCCTGGCGACGATCGAGGTGACGTTGATGATGGAACCGCGGCCGCGTTCCTTCATCGCCGGGAACACCGCCTGCGCCAGGCGGATCGGCGAGACGAGGTTGACGTTGAGGGTGGTGTCGATGTCCTCCGGCGTCTCGTCCTCGGCGCGCACGCCGCCTGCGATGTAGGCGGCGTTGTTGACGAGCACGTCGATGGCGCCGACCGCCTCGGTGGCCCGCGCGACGACGTCCGGCACGATCGACGGCTGGGCGAGGTCGGCCTGGACCGGGACGCAGCCGGGGTTCTTTTCGGCGATCTCCGCCAGCAGCGCGGCCCGTCGGCCGACGATCGCGACCTTCGCGCCCGCCTCGCTCAGGGTCTCGGCGAACCGGCGCCCCAGCCCCGCGGTCGCCCCGGTGAGGAGCACCGACTTTCCTTGCAGCGAAAAGAGATCCTGCGCGATCGGCATGACGTTGGGCTCCTGTCCTCGACGATGGGCGGGGATTCTTATACTGTTAAAGATATAGAAGTTAAGCTACCGTATCAAGCCGTGCTGAAAGACGAGGGTTCCATGACCGGGCACCCCTACCAGACCATCCTGCTGGAGCGGACCGACACCGGAGTCGCGGTCGTCACGCTCAACCGCCCCGAGGTGCTGAACGCGTTCAACGAAGCCATGCGCGCCGACTTCGCCCGCTTGTGGACGGAGGTGCGCGAGGACCCGGGGATCCGCGCCGTGGTGCTGCGCGCCGCCGGTGACCGCGCGTTCTCCACCGGGCTGGACGTCACCGAGCGCACCGGCTCCTCCGACAGCCCCTGGCTGGACACGGCCGAGCCGTGGGCGGAGACCGAGGATCCCGGGCACCAGCTGAGCCCGAAGCGCAACGGGTTGTGGAAGCCGGTGGTCGCCGCCGTGCACGGGATGTGCGCGGGCGGCGCGTTCTACTGGATCACCGAGTGCGACATCGTGATTTGCAGTCCGGAGGCGACGTTCTTCGACCCGCACGTCACCTACGGCATGGTGGCGGCGCTGGAGCCGATCGCGTTGTCCTACCGCATGCACTTCTCCGAAACCCTGCGGATGGCGCTGCTCGGCCTGTACGAGCGCATGACCGCGGAGACGGCGCGGTCCGCGGGGCTGGTCACCGAAATCGTCGACCGGGACGAGTTGCACGCCCGTGCGCTGCAGCTGGCGGAGGCGATCGCGGCGCAACCGCCGGCGGCGGTGCAGGGCACGGTCAAGGCGATGTGGCAGTCGTTGGACCGCACCCGCGTGCAGGCGCTCGACACGGCCCTGATGTACACGCAGATCGGCAACCCGATCGGCGCCGACGGGCTGGACAGGACGGCGGCGAAACCGGCGAAGTGGTGGACACGATGAGCGAAGACA
Organism: Amycolatopsis methanolica 239; assembly: GCF_000739085.1. Classification (NCBI taxonomy): domain Bacteria; kingdom Bacillati; phylum Actinomycetota; class Actinomycetes; order Pseudonocardiales; family Pseudonocardiaceae; genus Amycolatopsis; species Amycolatopsis methanolica. Next base: position 3,306,363 of record NZ_CP009110.1, read on the forward strand.
CCCTGCTGCGGGAAACGGCCGCGGAGATCGCGGAGCAGTGCCGTCCCGAGCAGCACGACGACTGCTGGAAAGCCCTCACCGAGACCGGTTTCAGCGCGTTGCGCGACGCCGACGGGGACGCTCCGGCGGCCACCGCGGCGCAGACCGTCGTCGTGGTCGAGGAGATGGCGAAAGTGGTGTGCGGGGCGCCGCTGGTCGGCACGCTGCTGGCTGGCGAGGCGCTCCGGCTGGCCGGCGTCGCGCTCGATGAGCCCCTCACGCTGGTGCTGGCCGATGACTTGGGTTCGCTCGGTGCGGGGCTCGCCTGGGACTCCACGGCGGTGTCCCGTGGCCTCGCCCTGGACCAGGGCGAGCTGGTGACGGTCGCGCTCGGCGCCGGGGAGCCCTCCGCCGACCTCACCCGGGGCGTGTCCCGGGTCGGCGAGATCGTCGGCCGGTGTGGCGCGGCTCTCGGCGAGGCGGAGGCGCGGCGGTTCGCCGGCTTCGCGCGCGTGCTGCTCACCGCGGATCTGCTCGGCGCGGCCGGGGGCTTGTTCGGCAAGGCGGTCGAGTACGCCGAGCAGCGTGTGCAGTTCGGCAGGCCGATCGGTTCGTTCCAGGCGGTCCAGCACCTGCTGGCCCGGGCGTTCGCCGACCTGGAGGCGATGCGCAGCACACTGGCGCACGCCGCCCACGCGATCGACACCGGGGACGACGCCCACGCCTGCGCCCTGGTCGCGAAGGCCTACGCGAACGAGGCCGCGGTCTCGGTGGTGGAGACCGCCATCCAGGTGTTCGGCGGCGTGGCGATCACCTGGGAGTTCCCCGCGCACCTGCACCTGCGGCGCGTGGTGGCGGACGCGCAGGTCTTCGGGACCGCGGACGCCCTGTACGGACTGCTGCACGACGAGGTGGAAGGAGTGGCGCGATGACCGAGGACGTCGCCGCGTTCCGGGCGCGGTTCCGCGAGTGGCTGCGCGACAACGTGATCACGCCGGGGCCGGACGAGCCGCACGCGTTGTTCCTCAAGCGCTGGCACCAGACGCTGTACCAGGGCGGCTGGGTCGGGCTGTCCTGGCCGCGCGAATACGGCGGCCAGGAGCTGGGCAACGTCTACGACGTCGTGCTCAACGAGGAGATCGGCGCGTCCGGAGCGCCGGACGCGCCGCGCATCGGTTACCTCGGACGCGCGTTGCTGCAGTGGGGCACCGAGGAGCAGCGGCGGAAGTACCTGCCGGCCCTGCTCAGCGGCGCGGACTACTGGTGCCAGGGGTTCTCCGAGCCGGGGGCGGGCTCCGATCTGGCGGGGATCGCCGCCAGGGCGGTGCGGGATGGCGACGTGTACCGGATCAGCGGCCAGAAGGTCTGGACGACCTACGGCGACTACGCCGACTACTGCCTTCTGCTGGCCCGCACCGGGCCGCCGGACGGACGGCACAAGGGGATTTCCGCGTTCGTGGTCCCGATGCGGCTGCCGGGTGTCGAGGTGCGGCCGATCCGGGCGATCACCGACGAGTCGGAGTTCTCGGAGATCTTCCTCGACGGGGTCGAGGTGCCCGCGGAGAACCGGGTGGGCGCCGAGGGTGACGGCTGGGCGATCGCGATGATGACGGTCGCCTACGAGCGCGGGGCTGCCGACGTGGGGTATCTGTCCAAGTTCGGGGCGGCGCTGCAGGAGCTGCGTGCGGAGCTGGCCACGTCCCGGCCGGGCGATCCGCTGGTCCGCCGCGAGCTGGGGCGGCTGGAGGTGCTGTACCGGGTGCTGGGCCAGCATGTCGCCCGCCGGCTGCGCGAGCGGGACGGCTCGGACGCCCCGCCTGGTCCGGAGATGTCGGTGGACAAACTGCTGATGACCCAGGTGGACCAGGAGCTGCACGCCGGTGCGGTGCGGCTGCTGGGCGCGTCGGCCCTGCTCGGTGAGGCGACCTCACCGTGGCTTCGCCGCTACCTGTACTCCCGGGCGGCCTCCATCTACGGCGGCTCCGAGCAGATCCAGCTCAACATCCTGGCTCAGCGGGTCCTGGGCCTGCCGCGATGAAGAAGGGGTGGCGGCCTGGCGGCCGCCACCCCTCAGTCCTGCTGGTAGAGGTTGAGATCCGAATGCCGTGCCGTGACCTCGCGCAACCCGCGCAGCGCGCGGGGCGAGGACGCGTCCACGACGCGGTCGCCGAACTCCGCCAGCACCCGCTTCTGCGAGGCCTTCGTGTGCGAGCGCGCCGCGCGTTCGGCGCCCTCGGCGTCGCCGTCGAGGATGCGGGCCGCGATGCGTTTGTGCGCGTCCAGGGCGCTGCGCTGCTCCCGGCGGTTCGGGTAGCGGCCGGCCTCGGTGACCTCGTGCGCCCAGGTCTCCTCCTGCGCCGTCCAGACCGCCAGCACGCTGCGCACCACCAGCCGCATCGTCATCTGCGGCACGTGTGCGACGATCAGGTCGTGGAACAGCCGGGCCCGGTGGGTGAACACCGGGCCGTCGCCGATGGCCTCCTCCGTCTCGGCGAGGTTGGCCTCGATCAGCGGACCGAGCAGCTTCGCCCGGTCGGGCAGGCGCGCGCACCCGGCGGCGCACATCGGTTCGAGCTGCAGCACCGAGTCGGCGAGGTCCCGCAGCGGCACGTGCTCGCCCTGCAGCGTCATGCCCAGCGCGTGCGACACCGAACCGCCGTCCGGCCGGTGGATGACCGCGCCGCCGACCTTGCCCCGGCGCACCGTGATCAGACCGTCGACCTCCAGGATGCGCAGCGCCTCGCGCATCGGCGGCGCGCTGACGCCGAACTGCGCGATCAGGTCCTCCTGCTTGGGCAGCATCCCGTCGGTGTAGACGCCGTTGAGGATCTGTTCGCGCAGCTCGGAGGCGATCATCTCGGCGAGGCGGGGCTGCACGCGGGCCCTGCGCGGCCGGTCCAGATGATCGAGCATGAAGGGCTCCCCTCACGGCTGGTCAACAGCGTCTCAGTGTTTATAAGTTTACACAGATTCGGATCGATCCGGTGGCATGCTCACCATCCGGGCGTGCCTGGTCGTCAGGGACCGCCCAGCGTAGTGCATGCGCTCTCAGCCGCGGGGGCGGACGATCAATTTCGCCCACCCGTTGTTCACGCCCAGCCGCTCGAACCGCCGGGAGGCCGTCCGGTCGACCGCGTAGTCCGGCATCCGGTCCAGCAGGCCTTCCACCGCGAGGCGGAGTTCCATCTTGGCAAGCCAGATACCCATGCAGAAGTGGATCCCGGCGCCGAAGGTCAGCGGCGGGCCGTCCCGCCGGTCCGGGTCGATGCGGTCCGCCGCGGGGAACACCTCGTCGTCGAGGTTCGCCGACGGGATGACCGCGGCGATCCGGTCGCCCTCGCGGATGCGCACCCCGTCGAGTTCGACATCGCGGACCGCCGTCCGCGCGACCACCGGCGTCGCCGGGTAGAACCGCACCAGCTCATCGACGGCGCGCGGGATCCGGGCGCGGTCCGCCTGCAGCTCACGGCGCAGATCGCGGTCGGCGTCCAGGTGCCACACCACGTTCTCCAGCGTCGCCGCCGTGGTACGCACTCCGCCGAGCACGAGCGACAGGGTCAGCGAGACGATCTCCGGCACGGTCAGGGCCGGCTCGGCCGCGACCATGCGCCCGATGAGGTCGTCACCCGGGTCCGCGGCCGCGCGGCGGGTCTCGACGATCCGCGTGACCAGTGCCTCCGCTTCCAGGAACTGCGTGGAGGTGACCTCGGCCAGCTTGTCGCGCTCGGAACCGGCCTCCGGGTCGATGGCGAAGGCGTCTTCGAGCATGCGGATGAACCGGGCTTTGTCCGGCACGTCCCGGTCGAGACCGACGAACTTGAAGATGGTCCGCACGGTCAGCTCGAAGCTGAACTCGGCGGCGAAGTCGAACTCCTCGCGCTCGCGCAGGCTGCTCGCCAGCTCGTGGACGATATCGGCGACCTCGCCTGCCATCCGGCTCTCCACGTAGGGGCGGAGGAAGTAGCGCCGCAACGGGTCACGCAGCCGGTCGTGCTCCGCGCCGTCCAGCGCGCCGGGGAGGATCAGCGGCGCGTGCGGCGCGGTGGGGATGAGCTTGCCGCCGCGGAGTCCGTCCGCGCTGCGCTCGACGGTGAAGTTCTCCGGCTCGCTGAGCACCCGGCGCGCGTTGGCGTAGGTCGTCGCGACCCAGTAGCCGTCGTGGCTCGCGGTGTAGCCGAGCGGGCACCGGCGACGGAGTTCCGCGAGCTCCGGCACCGGGTCGCGGTTGAACTCCGGCGAGTGGTGGTCGAACTCGACCGCCAGGTCCTGCTTCGCGTCCATCCCAGCCGTTTCCTTCCCGTCCGCACCGACGTTGCCCCGCCATTGTATCTCATCTTATTAAAGATTACGATGATGCGGCCGTGGAGAGTGCGAGGAGGCACATTCGGATGACGTTCGTCATTTCCCCAGGCTGCTGTCGCGACGCCTCGTGCGTGAGCGTCTGCCCGGTCCAATGCATCCGGCCCCGCCCGGGGGATCCGGAGTTCGAGACCGCGGAGCAGCTCTACATCGACCCCGACGTGTGCATCGACTGCGGCGCGTGCGTCGAGGAATGCCCGGTGGACGCGATCCACCCGGGACACGACCTCCCCGCCGAGCTGGCCGGCTACCTGGACGTCAACGCCGGGTACTTCAGCGATCTGCCGGGCTACGACCGCGTTCCGGTCCGCCGTCCGCGGCCACGGCTGGACGACGCGCCGGAGGAGCTGCGGGTCGCGGTGGTCGGCACCGGGCCCGCCGCGTGCTACGCGATCACCGAGCTGGCGACCATGCGCGGCACGCGGGTCAGCGTGTTCGAGCGCCAGCCCGCGCCCTTCGGGTTGGTGCGGTCCGGTGTCGCGCCGGACCACCCGCACACCCGGCTGATCGGCGACCGGTTCGGCCCGGTGCTGGCCCGGCCGAACGTCGACTGCTTCTTCGGTGTCGACGTCGGCGCCGACATCACGGTGGACGAGCTGCTCGAGCACCACCACGCGGTCCTCGTCGCGACCGGCGCGCAGGAGGACCGGCGGCTGGGCGTCCCCGGCGAGGACCTGCCCGGCGCCTTCGGGGCGAACGCCTTCGTGGGCTGGTACAACGGCCGTCCCGAGCACGCCGCGGACCGGATGGACTTCTCGGGTGAGCGCGCGGTGGTCATCGGCAACGGCAACGTGGCACTGGACATCGCCCGGATCCTGGTCCGCGACCGGGAGACCCTGGCGCGTACCGACATCGCCGACCACGCGCTGGAGGCGTTACGGTGCAGCACGATCCGGGAGGTCGTCATCGCCGGCCGTCGCGGTCCGGATTCGCTCGCCTGCAGCGCGGGGGAGCTGGGCGAGCTGGCCCGGCTGCAGGACGTGGACCTGACGGTGACCTGCTCGCGCGAGGAACTTGAGCACCTGGAGTCCACTTCGCACACCGGCGACACCACGCGCCGCCGGGCGAACCTCGTGCTCGAAGCCGCGCGGCGCCCCCAGCGGCCAGGGGCGAAGCGGATCGACTTCCGTTTCCTGTCCGTGCCCGTCGCGATCGAGGGAACGGACCGGGTGGAGGGGATCACCTTCGCCGAGCAGCGCATCGACCGCTCCAGCGGGTCTCCGCTGCTGGTGGAGACCGGGCGGCGGGAAACCCTGCCCGCCTCCGTGGTCGTGAAGGCGATCGGCTATTCGTCGCGGCCGCCGGCCGGTGTACCCGTCGATCCGGCGAAGGGAGTCATCCCGAACCGGGCGGGCCGGGTGATCGAGGACGGTGAGCCGCTGGCCGGGCTCTACTGCGCCGGTTGGGCCAAGCGCGGGCCGTCCGGTGTCATCGGCAGCAACAAGGTCTGCTCGGAGGAAACCGTCGCCGGCTTGCTGGAGGACTTCACCGCCGGCCGTCTGGCGAAGCCGGTCAAGACCCGCGCGGACCTGGGCGCCCTGGTCCGCGCCCGGGTGCCGGGTGTGCTAGGGGCGGCCGGCTGGCAGCGCATCGACGCGGCTGAGCGGGACGCCGGCCGGGCCGCGGGGCGGCCGCGGGTCAAGTTCGTGTCCGTCGAGGAGATGCTGTCCGTCGCGCGGGGCCGCTGAGCACGAAGACGGGGCCGGTCCACTCAGGACCGGCCCCGTCTCGTTGTCCGCGACGATCAGCCGAACACCGGGAAGGTGTTGCTGATGTCCTCGGTGACCGGGATGTCGAAGTAGGCGATCCGGTTGCCGGTGAACTCGGCGAAGAAGATCTTGCCAGGCACCGTGTTGTTCAGGTCGCAGGGCGAGGAGTACGGCGTCGGCGTGCGGAGCTCGTTGTACTCCAGGGTCTTCGGGTCGAACTGGCCGACCTGGTTGCCCAGGGTGAACGTGCCCTGCATGATGTAGAGCTTGCCGTCGCTGCCGAAGCGCATCTGCCCGGGGTTGGGCAGGGGGTTGCCGGTGAGCAGGTTGCTGGGCAGCCCCTTGCGCAGGGCGAGCAGGTCGAACTCCTCGATCTTGCCTGTGGCGTACTCGATGCGGCCGATCTTGTTCGTCAGCGTCTCACCGAAGTAGAGGTACTTGTCGTCCGGCGAAACGGTGAGCCCACCGGGGAACGCGCCCGGGGTCGGGATCGTGTACTCGGTGAACTCGTGGGTGTAGATGTCGAACAGGGCGATCTTGTTGCCGATCGCCTCGGTGAAGGCGATCGTGTTGGCCGGACCCTTCTCCATCGCGATCGGCCCCGACAGCGGCGTGGGAATGTCGTAACGCTCCCACTGGCCAGTGGCCGGGTCGTAGCTGCCGAAGATGTTCAGTCCGATCAGGGCGAAGTAGAGCTTGCCGTCCTTGCCGAAGCTGTTGTCGAACGGAACGCCCAGCCCGGTGTTGATGGTGGGCGTGGCGGGCAGGTTGATCGGGCCGATGTTGCCCCAGGGGAAGGGGTAGGTGTCGATGTGGAGGGTTTCCGGGTTGAGCCGCCCGAGGGCGTTCCCGGTCGCCTCGACGAACCAGATGCTGCCGTCGGGCCCCTTGTTCTGCCCGCCGGGCAGGCCGGCCAGGTTCGGCAGGGGCGTTTCGCTGACCTGGCCGGTCTCGGGGTCGACCCGCCCGTAGCGGTTGCCGATGAACTGGTCCGTCCATAACTTGCCGTTGTCGTCGACGATGACCTCGCACGGGTAGCTGACCGGCGTGGGGAACGGGGCGTACTCCTTGATGGGGCCCGCCCCGCCCACTGTGCCGTCCGCCGCCGACGCCGGGATGGCTGCGGAGCTCGCGAGCAGGGCGGCACCGGCGACGGCGGTGAGGACTCTGCGTTTCTTGGTGACCGAACGTGGCACTACGGCGTCCTTCCGTGGCTTCGTTGACAGGGAGCGCAGGACCGGCGGCGTCACGTCCGGACGGCCGGTCGCGAGCACGATAGCACATTAACTTTGTAAAGATTAACTGCTTACCCGTGCGCGCGTCCGGCCCTGGTGACGCCTGTCAGAGGCGCTCGACGATGGTCGCGTTGGCCATGCCGCCGCCCTCGCACATCGTCTGCAGCCCGTACCGGCCGCCGGTGGCCTGGAGGTGGTTGACCAGCGTCGTCAGTAGTCGTGTGCCGGAGGCGCCCAGTGCGTGACCGAGTGCGATCGCGCCACCGCGCGGATTCAGCCGTTCGGGGTCCGCGCCGAACTCCTGCTGCCACATCAGTGGGACCGGAGCGAACGCTTCGTTCACCTCGTACGCGTCGATGTCCTCGATCGTGAGTCCGGAGCGGTCCAGCGCCTTGCGCGTCGCCGGGACGACGCCGGTGAGCATGAGCAGGGGGTCGCTTCCCGTCACCGCGAACGTGTGGAACCGCGCCCTGGGCTGGAGGCCGAGGGCGTTCGCCTTCTCCTCGCTCATGATCAGCACCGCCGACGCGCCGTCGGTGAGCGGCGAAGAGTTGCCCGGCGTGATCTTCCAGTCGATTTCCGGGAAACGCTGGGAAAGGCGTTCGTCGGCGAAGGACGGGTCGAGTCCGGCAAGACCCTCCACGGTGGTCTGCGGGCGGACCGTCTCGTCGGTGCTGATCTTCGTGTTGCCTGAGACGACCGGGACGATCTCGCGGTCGAACCCGCCCGCGGCCGCGGTGGCGGCCGCCCGGGCGTGGGAGCGCGCCGAGTACTCGTCCAAAGTGGTCCGGTCGAGCTTCCACCGCGCGGCGATCAGCTCGGCCGACACGCCCTGGTTCACCAGGCCCTCGGGGTAACGCGCGCCGACGGCGGGGCCGAATGGGTTCTTGCCCTGTGCGGCGAAGCCCATCGGCACCCGGCTCATCAGTTCGACACCACAGGCGATCACGACGTCGTAGGCGCCGGAGAGCACACCTTGGGCGGCGAAGTGCGCGGCCTGCTGACTGGATCCGCACTGGCGGTCGATGGTCGTGGCCGGCACGTGCTCGGGGAATCCGGCGCCGAGCACGGCGCTGCGGGTGATGTTGATCGCCTGCTCACCGGCCTGGCTCACGCAGCCGCCGATGACGTCGTCGATCAGGCCGGGGTCGATTCCGGTGCGCTCCACCAGCTGCCGCAGCACCTGGGAGAGAAGTTCGGCCGGGTGGAGTCCGGACAACTGGCCGCCGGGCTTGCCCTTCCCGGATGCGGTGCGGACCGCGTCGACGATGACAGCACTGGTCATGATGAGTCTCCTGTGGATGGTCGGCGCGAGTGCGCGCCGGGACTCCTCGACGATCGGAAGAGACGTCCGTGCTGTCAAGCGTTTCCCGGAGACGAGATGTGGCTCACGGGGTTTACGTAGCGCTCGTTCAGGGCGCTATGGTTCTCCTGGACTCGTGATCAGGAGGACTTCTGCAATGGTGCGCACACGGTTCTGCGACGTGTTCGGGGTGGCGTACCCGATCGTGCAGGGTGGGATGCAGTGGGTGGGCCGCGCGGAGCTGACCTCGGCCGTCGCGAACGCGGGCGGGCTCGGGTTCCTCACCGCGCTCACCCAGCCGACTCCCGAGGATCTGGCGAAGGAGATCGCGCGCTGCCGGGAGATGACCGACAGGCCGTTCGGTGTCAACCTGACCATTCTGCCCTCGATCAACCCGCCGCCGTACGCCGAGTACCGCGACGTGATCGTGGAGTCCGGGGTGCCGGTGGTGGAGACCGCGGGGTTCAACCCGGCCGAGCACCTGCCGGCTTTCCGGGCGGGCGGGGTCAAGGTGCTGCACAAGTGCACCAGCGTCCGCCACGCGGTGAAGGCCCAGGAGCTGGGCGTGGACGGCATCTCGATCGACGGGTTCGAGTGCGCCGGGCACCCGGGTGAGGACGACATCCCCGGCCTGGTGCTGATCCCGGCCGCCGCGGAGAAGATCACCATCCCGATGATCGCCTCGGGCGGGTTCGGTGACGCGCGTGGTCTGGTGGCGGCGCTGGCTCTGGGCGCGGACGGCATCAACATGGGCACCCGCTTCCTCGCCACCGCCGAAGCCCCGGTGCACGACAACGTCAAGCGGCAGTTGGTCGCCAACACCGAGCGGGACTCGGAGCTGATCTTCCGCCCGCTGCGCAACACCGCCCGCGTGGCGAGCAACTCGGTCTCCCGCGAGGTGGTCGGGATCCTGGACCGGGGCGGGAAGTTCGAGGACGTACGCGACCTGGTCGCCGGCGCCCGTGGCCGCAAGGTGTTCGAAGAGGGCGACCTGGACCTGGGCATCTGGTCGGCCGGGATGGTGCAGGGCATCATCACCGACGTGCCCACCGTCGCCGAGCTGATCGAGCGCATCGTCACCGAGGCGCGCGAGCTCATCGCCGGCCGGCTGGCCGGCGTGCTGAACTGAAAGGGGTGTTGTGACATGGAGGTCGGCAACGCGGTCGCGCTGGTGACTGGTGGCGCGTCGGGGCTCGGGCTGGCGACGGTCAAGGAGCTGCACGGCAAGGGCGCGAAGGTCGTCATCGTGGATCTGCCCTCGTCGCAGGGTGAGGCGGTGGCCAAGGAGCTGGGCGACGGGGTGGTGTTCGCCGCGGCCGACGTGACCGACGAGGCGCAGGTGTCCGCGGCGCTGGACGCGGCGGAGGCGCTGGGCACGTTGCGGATCGCGGTGAACTGCGCGGGCATCGGCAACGCGCACAAGACCGTGGGCAAGCGGGGTCCCTTCCCGCTGGACGGGTTCGTCAAGGTCATCAACGTCAACCTGGTGGGCACGTTCAACGTGATCCGGCTGGCCGCGGAGCGGATCGCCAAGACCGAGCCGGCAGGCGAGGAACGCGGCGTCATCGTCAACACCGCGTCCGTGGCCGCGTTCGACGGGCAGATCGGGCAGGCGGCGTATTCGGCGTCCAAGGGCGGGATCGTTGGGATGACGTTGCCGATCGCGCGGGATCTGGCGAGCCTGCAGATCCGGGTGGTGACGATCGCGCCGGGGTTGTTCCACACGCCGCTGTTCGCGACCCTGCCGGAGGAGGCGATCGCCTCCCTCGGCGCGCAGGTGCCGCACCCCTCGCGGCTGGGTGACCCCGCCGAGTTCGCGGCGCTGGCCCGGCACATCGTGGAGAACCCGATGCTCAACGGCGAGACCATCCGGCTCGACGGCGCCATCCGGATGGCCCCGCGCTGACCCGGCACGCGCTTCAGCTCACGGACCTCACCGGGCCGGAGGGCTTGCGGCTGGTGGATTTCCCGGAGCCGCAAGCCGGTGACGTGGTGGTGGATCTCGTCGCGGCCGGTGTGTCGTTCCCCGACCTGCTGCAGACGCAGGGGCTCTACCAGCTGAGACGGCCACTGCCGTTCGTGCCCGGGGCGGAGGGCGCGGGCGTCGTCCGCGCCGCCCCGCCGGGGAGCGGTCTGCGGGCGGGCCAGCGGGTCGCGGTGCTGTCGTTCGAGGGCACCTGGCGGCAGGTCGCGGCCGTCGCCCCGGCGCGGGTGCTGCCGTTGCCGGACACCGTGTCGCCGACGGCCGCCGCCGGGCTGCCGGTGAACTACCTGACCGGGCACTTCGCGCTGCGGCGCCGCGCGAAGGCGGAGGCGGGGGAGGCGGTCCTGGTGCACGGCGCCGCGGGCGGTGTCGGCATCGCCGCGCTGCACCTGTGCCGGGCATGGGACCTGCGGAGCGTCGCGGTCGTGAGCGACGCGGAAGGCCGAGGTGGCCGCCGCGGCGGGTGCCGACCATGTCGTGCGCGTGGACGGCCGGCTGGACGAGGTGCGCCGGTGGACCGGCGGGCGCGGGGTCGACATCGTGCTCGACCCGGTGGGCGGCGACCGGTTCACCGACAGCCTGCGCAGCCTGGCGCCCGAGGGGCGCCTCGTGGTGCTCGGCTTCACAGGCGGTTCGATCCCGACGGTCAAGGTGAACCGCCTGCTGCTGAGCAACACCTCCGTGCTGGGCGCCGGCTGGGGCGAGATGCTCCGCCAGGAGCCCGCCTCCCTGCGGTGGCGGTGGGACGAGCTGTACCCGCTGCTCGAGCACGGCACGCTCACCGCTGCCGAGCCGACCGTGTACCCGATGGCAGAGGCCGCAGACGCGCTCGGTGCGTTGGCGGACCGGACGGCCACCGGCAAACTCGTGCTCGACCTGCGCTGAGGCGGTTCCGGCGGCGTTCGGCGGGCGGCCGTGCTGCCGGCTGCGCCGCCCTGCCGCAGCTCAGCGCTGGACGGCGCCCCGGAGGAACGAGCGGATCGACTCGGCAAACAGCTTTTCGCCGGTCCGCCACTCGTTGGCCTTCACCGCGCTCGCCAGGGCGGGCTCCTTCTCGGCGTCCACGTGCGGAAAGATCCGGTTCCGGATGTCGGCCGGCTTGACGGCCTGGGTGAGCGCCGCGCCCAGGGTCAGGTTCTCCAGCCCGTCCAGGATCAGCACGTGCACCTCCTCCGGCACACCGGCGTCTCGCATGAGTTGCGCCGCGTCGTCGTAGCGTGCGCTCAGCAGGTCGCGGGGCACGTGCTCGAGCAGTACCGGTGCCGCGTTGGGGTGCCGGAGGACGACACGCCGGAAGTTGACGGCGAGGGTGACCAACCACTCCTGCCAGTCCGCGGGCTCGCGCCGTCGCGGCGCTGCCGCCTCCAGCACGATGCTGCGCGCCACCCCGGCCATGATCTCGGCGCGGTCGGCGAAGTGGTGGTAGAGCGACGGCGCCTTCACCTCCAGCTCCCGCGCGAGGCGAGGCAGGCTGCACGCCGCAAGCCCGTCGGTGTCGATGATCTCCAGTGCCGTGCTGATCACCCGGTCACGACTGATCAGTGGCTGCGCGGGACGTGGCATGACTCGATTATGGCCTATCGGTATTAGGTAGCCCGGCTCCCGCTTCCCCTTGCGCGACGGCGACCCTCCCCTTAACCTAAAGCCATTAGATGACGGTCGAGAGGAACCCTTGTGGGACAGGGAGCAACGGTGCGCCAGGAACCCGCATTCTTCGTCGATGCGAGCTGGAGCCGGCCCACGGGCGGCTCGTTCGAGGTGGTCGAGGCGGCGAGCGGAGCGCCCCTCGGGGTGGTCGGCTCGGCCTCCGGCGCCGACGTCGACGCGGCGGTCACCGCGGCCCGGCGAGCCCTGGACGGGCCGTGGAGCCGCTGCCGGCCGGCGGAGCGCGCGCACGCCCTCGACCGGTTCGCGGCGGCGCTCAAGGCACGGGGCAGAGACACCGCGACGCTGGTCAGCCGCGAGAACGGGATGCCGATCGCGCTGTCGAAGGCGGTCAACGGCTTCGCTCCGGCCCAGATCATCGGCTACTACGCGCGGCTCGCCCGCGACCTCGAGGTCGAGGAGAGCCGCGCAGGGCTCTTCGGCGAGGTGCTGGTGCGGCGCGAGCCGGCCGGCGTGGTCGCCGCGATCGTGCCCTGGAACTACCCCCAGCCGCTGGCCGCGATGAAGATCGGCCCGGCGCTGGCCGCGGGGTGCACGGTGGTGCTCAAGTCCTCGCCGGAGACCGCGCTCGACGCCTGTGCGTTCGCCGAAGCCGCGCTCGCCGCCGACCTCCCGCCCGGTGTCCTCAACATCGTGCCGGGCGGCCGGGGCACAGGCGAGGCGCTGGTCGCCCACGCGGGCGTGGACAAGGTCGCGTTCACCGGCTCCACCGCGGCCGGGCGCGCCATCGGCGAGGTGTGCGGGCGCCTGCTGCGCCCGGTGACGCTCGAGCTCGGCGGCAAATCGGCCGCGATCATCGCCGAGGACGCCGACCTCGGAGCCTTCGGGCGGGCGCTGCCTGCGGTGTCCTTCGCCAACAACGGCCAGACCTGCCACGCGAGCACCCGGATCCTCGCCCCGGCCTCGCGCTACGACGAGGTGGTGGACCTGGTCACCACGGTCGCGCGCGGGCTCGTGGTCGGCGACCCGCTGGATCCGGCGACGCAGATCGGGCCGCTGGTGAGCAGCGCGCAGCGGGACCGGGTACTGGGCCACATCCGGGCCGGCCTGGCGAGCGGCGCGCGGCTCACCGCGGGAGGATCGGTTCCGGCGGACCGGCCGAAGGGCTGGTATGTGGAGCCGACGGTGTTCGCCGACGTCGACAACGCCGCGCCGGTGGCCCAGGACGAGATCTTCGGCCCCGTGCTGTGCGTGATCCCCTACGAGGGTGACGACCAGGCGGTGGCGATCGCGAACGACAGCGCCTATGGCCTCGCCGGCACGGTGTGGACCGCCGACGAGGAGCACGGCCGGGACATCGCGCGCCGCATCCGCACCGGCACCTTCGGCGTCAACACCTACGAGCTTGACCCGGTCGCCCCGTTCGGCGGGGTGAAGGCCAGCGGGCTCGGCCGCGAACTCGGGCCGGAAGGGCTGGAACCCTACGTCAGCCTGAAGTCGGTCTATACCACGGCCGGGCGCTGACCGTGCCGGGGAACGGTTCGGCCGCGGTCGAGATGGACGTCAAGGTCGTCGGTAAGGAACAGGTGGCCGACGGCGTCGTGCGGCTTGTCCTCCGCCGCTCCTGCGGTGAGGGCTTCCCGGCCTGGGAACCGGGTGCGCACGTCGACCTCGTGCTGGATGAGGACCTGGTCCGCCAGTACTCGCTGTGCGGCGATCCCGGCCGGTCCGACGTCCTCGAGGTCGCGGTGCTGCGGGAGCCCGCCGGAAGGGGCGGCTCGGCCTTCGTGCACGACAAGGTGGAGGTGGGGGACCGCCTCCGGATCCGTGGCCCCCGCAACAACTTCCCGCTCGTCGAGGCGGACGAGTACCTGTTCGTCGCGGGCGGAATCGGGATCACGCCCATTCTGCCGATGGTGCGCGCGGCCGCGGCCGCCGGTGCGCGGTGGCGGCTGGTCTACGGCGGACGCACCCGGAGGTCGATGGCCTTCCTGGAGGAACTGGCGGACTACGGCGAGCGGGTCCGGATCCGTTCGCAGGACGAGACCGGGCTGCTCGACCTTGCCGGCGAGCTCGCCGGGGCCGGTGAGAGTGCCGCTGTCTACTGCTGCGGGCCGGAAGGGCTCCTGCGGGCGATCGAGGACGAGTGCCGGGGCCGGCGCCCGGGCTGCCTGCACGTCGAACGGTTCAGCCCGAAGGCGCGGGACACCACGGTTCCGGATGGCCCATTCGAGGTCGAGCTGGCGGTGAGCGGGCGGACGCTCGAGGTGCCGCCCGGGAAGTCCATCGTCGGCGTTCTCGAAGAGGCCGGTGTGGACGTTCCCGTGTCCTGCCTCGAGGGCACCTGCGGAACGTGCGAAACCGCCGTGCTGGAAGGAGAACCCGATCATCGGGACTCGATCCTCACCGACGAGGAGCGGGCCCGCAACGACACGATGTTCCTGTGCGTGTCGCGAAGTCTGACACCACGGCTGCGCATCGACAGGTGAACGGCCGGCGGAGAAAGGAGACCGACATGAACCAGGTGGAGACCGACCGGGAGGACCGGATCCGTCGAGCGTTGCACCACCTGCGAGAAGGGACCACGGACCAGTGGGACGACGTCGCCGGGTTCGAGGCGCGCGAGTTCACTGACCCCGAAGTGGCTCGCCGCGAGCGGGAGCGGATCTTCGGCCGGGTGCCCTCGATCGTCGCGCATTCGTCGGAGGTGCCGAAGCCGAACGACTTCATCACGCTCCGGATGCCGCTCAACAACGTCCTGATCGTCCGTCAGAAGGACGGCAGTGTGCGCGGCTTCGTCAACCTGTGCCGCCACCGGGGCGCTCTGCTGGAGGAGCAGGAGTCCGGCCGGTGCCGCCTGTTCTCCTGCGGCTACCACCGCTGGTCCTACGACCTGGACGGCTCGCTGCGGGCGATCACCCGGGACAACACCTTCGGCGAGGTCGACCGGTCGAAGTACGGGCTCGTCGAACTGCCCACCGAGGAACGCCACGGGTTCATCTGGATGGTCGACTCGGCGGACGCCAAAATCGACGTCGCCGCCTGGCTGGGCCCGGAGATGGACGCGATCCTGGCCGGATACGACCTGGACGGTCTGCAATGCGTGCGCGCCGAGGGGTTCGACGAGCCGGTCAACTGGAAGATCATGCAAGACGCCTTCCTGGACGGCTACCACATCCAGTACGCCCACCCGAACAGCGCGGCCAAACACATCCACACCAACGTGATGACCTTCGAGGACTTCGGCAGGCACTGCCGGTTCGTCGCGCCTCGCAAGACGATCGACAAGTGGATCGAGGACGACCCGGGCGAGACCAGCCTCGCCGCGCACGTCACCGAGACGCACTTCGTCGGACCGAACTGCACACTGCTCCGGCAACCCGATCACTTCCAGCTGCTGACCTTCCGGCCCGATCCCAGCCGGCCGGACTGGTCGCGCATGGAGATGCGGCTGATCGTGCCGCCGGTGGAGCGCAGCGGGATGGACCCCGAGCGGTGGCAGAAGCTCTGGGACAAGAACTGGGAGATCCTGCTGGCGGTGCTGCATCGCGAGGACTTCCCGCTCCTGCGCGCGTCGCAGGTGGGCATGGCCAGCGCGAGCGCGGGCCCGATGGTGCTCGGCCGCAACGAGGTCGCCAACCACCTGTTCCACCGTGAGACGCGGCGCCTGGTCGAGGAGAGCTCGTGATCACCTGCACCTGGCGGCAGGCTCTCGACGCGGACGAGGCGTGGGAGGTGCGGGAGCTGGTCGCCGAGGCGGCGGAGTACGACGAGGAGGCCGGGTTCTCCACGGTCACCCCGCCGGGGGAGACACGGGGGCACGAGCTGCTCGTGCGGATCCAGCCCGGTGAGGGCGAGCGGGTCTGGCCGCTGGCGGCCTACCTGCGCGTGGACGTGGACGAAGGCGTCGGTGCCGTGCAGTTCGTGGTGCGGCCGAGGTTCCGATCCCTGGGCGTGGCCACCTCGGTGTTCGAAAAGATCGGCCTGCCCGGCTCGTCGGCCGGGAACTGGTGCGGCACCTCCGCCAGGGAACTGCGCATCTGGGCGCACGGCGACCATCCCGCCGCGCACCGGATGGCGCGGCGGTTCGGCGCTCGGCCCGTGTCCCGGATGTGGGCGCTGGTGCGGAGGCTGGACGCCGCCGCGGAGTGGCCATCCGGCCCGCTCACGGTGCGGGCCGCGACGGCCGCCGAGGCGGCCCGGGTGGCGGGGATCGAGGCTGGGGCGACGGGCCTGGTCAGTCCGGCCGGATGGGAGCACCTGCTCCCCGGCAGCGTCGCGCTGGTGGCGGTCGGCGAGTCCGGCGAACCCCGTGGCGTGGTGCGCTTGAGCGGCCCCGCGGCGAACGGCTCGCCGGGAACCGCCACCGGCGTCGTGCTCACGCTCGCCGTGGCGGGCAGCGGGGACCGCGGCGTGGTACGGGCGTTGCTCGGGGCGGGCCTCGACCACCTCCGGCGCGGCGGGGCGGGGAAGGTCGAGCTGTACCTGGATTCCGGCAACCGGACAGGAGTGGCGGTGGCCCGTGAGTTCAGTTTCGAGCACGACCGTTCCGACGTCTGCTACCTGGTCTGAGATCCGGTTCTCCGCTGCGAAAGTCCCAAGTGGACCGCGGTTGACCGCGATAAACCTAAAGTGATAAGGTTGAGCGACGGTGGGTGCGCTTCCCATTATCAGCAATCGGCTTTTTGAGCACTGTCGGTCAACGAAGACGAAGGACAGCAAAGCCTGATGTCGAATTTCAGCAACTTCATCGGCGGCTCCTGGCGCGGCTCCGACGCGGCGCGCCTCCCGGTCGACGACCCCTCCACCGGTGAGGTGACCGGATCCGTCCCCGACAGCGGCGCCGCCGAGGTGGACGCGGCCGTCGCCGCCGCCCGCCAGGCGTTCGAGACCGGGCCCTGGGCGCGCATGACCCCGGCGGACCGGGCGACGGTACTCCGCGACCTGGCCTCGGCCCTGGAAGCGCGGTTCGACGACCTCGTCGACGGGCTGGTCGCCGACACCGGGTGCAGCGTGCGGATGTGCCCGATGTTGCAGGCCGGGGCGCCACTGGCGCACCTGCGCGATTTCGCGGACATGGCGCCGCTGTTGGAGAAGCCGGTGCCCTATCCCATCCAGTCGACGCCGGGATTCGGCCAGTGGGAACTGCACCGGGAACCGGTCGGTGTCGTCGGAGCTTTCACGCCCTACAACTTCCCGTTGTTCATCGCGGTCTGGAAGATCGCGCCGGCCTTGCTCGCGGGCAACACCGTGGTGGTCAAGCCATCGCCCCTGACGCCGTTCGGGCTCGACGCCTTCGCCAGGGCGGCCGAGGAGGTCGGCTTGCCGCCGGGGGTGGTCAACGTCGTGCACGGCGACCGCGTCGCCGGTGAGGCGCTCGTGGCCAGCCCGGGCGTCGACCTGATCACCTTCACCGGCAGCACCGCCGTCGGAAAGCGTGTGCTCGCCGCCGCGGCCGGCACCGCCAAGGACGTGATCCTGGAGATGGGCGGTAAGTCGCCGGCCGTGGTCCTGCCGGACGCCGACGTCGAGCTCGCCGTGCGCGGAACCCTGTTCAGCAGCATGATGCACGGCGGGCAGGCGTGCGTGGCGACCACGCGGATGCTGGTCCCGGACAGCAGGTACGACGAGTTCCTCGAGGTCCTGCGCGCCCGTTCGGAACGTCTGGTGGTAGGCCCCGCGGCGGACTTCGCCACCGACGTGGGCCCTGTGGTCAGCCAGGCGCAGCGGGTGAAGGTCGAGAAGTACGTGTCCGCGGCCGTGGAGCGCGGCGCGCGGGTGCTCACCGGCGGCGAGCGGCCGTCCGGGGTTCCGGACGGTGGCCACTACGTGGCGCCCACCGTCCTCGTCGACCTCGACAACGACAACCCGGCGGCCTCCGACGAGATCTTCGGCCCGGTGCTGTCGGTGCTGCGTTACCGCGACGTCGACGACGCGATCCGGATCGCGAACGACACCCAGTACGGGCTGGCCGCCGCCGTCTGGTCGGCCGACCTGGAGCGAGCGCGGTCGGTGGCCGCCCGGTTGCAGGGTGGGCTGGTGTGGATCAACGACGTCGCGCAGGCCGACGTCGCGCGGACCCCGTTCGCGGGGAAGAAGCAGAGCGGTGTCGGGACCGAACTCGGGCCGGACGGCCTGTTCGCCTACACCAAGGTGAAGAGCCTCTACACCGCGTTGGACGACAACCTCGACGCGCGCCCGTACGGTGCGGTCGGCAGTGACTGGGAGTGAGCCCGTGGCCGACCAGCGGATCGCGATCGACCGGGAACGGTGCGCGGGGCACGGCCGGTGCTACACCGTCGCTCCGGAGATATTCGAACCCGACGACGAGGGTTTCGCCGTGGTGACCAGAACGCCCGGTGGTGAGCGGCTGGAGAACGCCCTGGCAGCCGCCGTGCGCAACTGCCCCGAACGTGCCGTCGTCGTCGACTGAACGTCCCCGCAACCGTAACCGGAGAGGAGATCCATGACCACGACCCCGAAGGCGGCCGCGGACGAGGAACTGCGGACCGATTTCGACATCCACGATCCCGCGAACGCCGATAACGTCTACGAACGTTACGCCGAGCTGCGCGCGAAGTGCCCGGTCGCGCACTCCAGCGCCTACGGCGGCCACTGGGTCGCCACCCGCTACGACGACATCCACGAGATCGTGCGGAACCCGGAGGTGTTCTCCAGCGAGTGCGTGAACATCCCGCCGACCATCGGCCAGGACGGCCCGATGATCCCGCTGGAGGTGGACCCTCCCGACCACACGACCTACCGGCAGCTGCTGACCCCCTTGTTCTCGCCGACGCGGATGGCCGCGATCGAGCCGGACGTCCGCCGGATCGTCGTCGAGCTGCTGGACGGCATGGCGGGCAAGGAGAAGTGCGACTTCATCACCGACTTCGCGAAGCCGTTGCCCACCAAGGTGTTCTTGACACTGATGGGCTGGCCGATGTCGGACACCGCGAAGTTCCACGAGTGGACCGACACCATTGTGCTGGGCAAGCCGGGCGCGTCGGAGGAGGAGGCCACCGCGGTGCGGATGGCCGCGGCGATGGAGGTCTACGCCTACTTCGCCGAGATGCTCGACGACCGCATGGCGGACCCGTCGTCCGGGCCGGACGACGTCACCTCCGTGCTGGTCAACGGGAAGTTCGGGGACCGCCCGCTGACCCAGTTCGAAATCCTCAACACGTTGTTCGTGATGATGATCGGCGGCCTGCACACCGTGCAGGGCCAGCTCGCGCACAGCGTCATCTACTTCGCCGAGCACCCGGACCGGCGCAGGCAGCTCGTCGACGACCCGGACCTGGTGCCTTCCGCGGTGGAGGAGATGCTGCGGTACGAGTCCGCCGTGTCCCCGGCGCGGGTGGTCAAGCAGGACACCGAGCTCGGCGGTGTGCGGCTGACCGCGGGCGACCGGATCCTCATCCCGCTGGGCGCGGCCAACCGCGACCCGGAGAAGTTCGACAACCCCGACGAGGTCGACCTCACCCGGGAACCGAACCCGCACCTGGCGTTCGGCGGCGGACGGCACCGGTGCCTGGGCTCGCACCTGGCGCGCATCGAGCTGCGCGTCGCGTTCGAGGAGCTGCACCGGCGGTTCCCCGACTACCGGCTCGACCCCGCCGACCCGCCGCAACGCCACCTGAGCCAGGTCAAGGGTGTCGAGCGGCTTCCCCTCGTGCTCGGCCAGTCGGTCTGAGCGGACGTTCAACGCATCAACGGAGATTCGGAGAATCAGCATGGCGGTCAAGTTCGGTTCCCTCGACTTCTACCAGGCGATGGCCGACGAACTCAACAACGACCCGGAGTGGGCGGAGAAGGGCAAGAAGCTCTCCTACACGATGGTCTACAACTACGAGGCGCCCGTCGAGGGCTCGTTCTTCGTGGAGTTCGACCAGGGCAGGGTCGTCCAGGTCCGGGACGCCTCGGCCCAGGACGTCGAAGACGCGAACTTCGTGATCTCGGGTTCCAGCGACGTGTGGCGCGGAATCTTCGAGAAGAAGATCAACCCGACCGTCGCGCTCACCCGCGGGCAGCTGCGAGTGCGCGGCAAGATGGCTCAGCTGCTGAAGAACATGTCCGCCTTCCAGCACGTCATCGTCGCCATGACGCGCGTGGACTTCGAGTAGAAGGGGCCGGTGAGACGATGAAGTCCAGGGCAGCCGTTCTGTTCGAAGCGCCGGGCAAGTGGGACGTCGTCGAGGTCGACGTCGACGAGCCCCGCGACCACGAGGTGCTGGTCCGCTACGTGTCGGCGGGCCTGTGCCACTCCGACGACCACCTGACCAAGGGCGACGTGCCCTCGGCTCACTACCCCTACTGCGGCGGGCACGAGGGCGCCGGCATCGTCGAGGCTGTCGGGCCGGGTGTACGCGACCTGCAGGTCGGCGACCACGTCGTCGCCGCTTTCATCCCCGGCTGCGGCCGGTGCCGGTGGTGCGCGGCCGGGATGCAGAACCTGTGCGACAACGGCGCGTTCATGATGCAGGGCACCCAGCTCGACGGGACGTTCCGCCTGCACCACAACGGTGTCGACGTCGCGCAGTGTTCGCTCGTGTCCACTTTCTGCGAGTACAGCGTGCTGCCGGAGTGGGGCGCGGTGAAGATCGATCCGGACATCCCGCTGGACAAGGCCGCGCTGGTCGGCTGCGGTGTCGCGACGGGCTGGGGCTCGGCGGTCAACGCGGCCCAGGTGCGGCCCGGCGACGTGGTGATCGTCATGGGGGTCGGCGGCATCGGCATCAACGCCGTGCAGGGCGCCGCGCACGCCGGCGCGAGCCGCGTCATCGCGGTGGACACCGTCCCGTTCAAGCGGGAGTTCGCGCTGGGCCTTGGGGCGACCGACGCCGTCGAGACGATGACGCAGGCGACCGATCTGGCCCAGTCGCTGACCTTCGGCCAGGGAGCCGACTCGGCCATCGTGACGGTCGGTGTGGTCAAGCCCGAGCACGTCGGCGACGCCTTCGCCGCGGTGCGCAAGGCCGGCACGGTCGTGGTCACCGGTGTCGCCAACATCGACGAGACCACCATCCCGGTGAGCCTGTTCGAACTGGCCATGTTCCAGAAACGCATCCAGGGCGCGCTCTACGGCATGATGTCCCCGTCGTCCGCCACACCGTTCCTGCTCGACCTTTACCGGGCGGGCAAGCTCAAGCTCGACGAGCTCGTCACCCGCCGGTACCCGCTCGAAGAGATCAACCAGGGTTACGAGGACATGCACGCCGGAGTCAACATCCGCGGCGTCATCGACTTCTGACCCACCGCTTCCGGATCCCCTGCCGTTCTCAGTGTCGAGGAGTGTCATGTCCGCATCGGTGGTGTCCGCGCTGCGCTGGTGGGCGCGGACCAAGGGTCAGCAGGCCGCCCTGCGCGTCGGGGACGACGAGGTCGGTTACCGCGGTCTGCAGGACTGGACGAGCCGGGTGGCTCGATGGCTGGCAGCGCAGGGGGTCCGGCCGGGTGACCGGGTGTGCGTTCTCGGGGGCAACTCGGTGGAGTGGTGTGCGACCGCGGTGGGTGTGCTGAAGGCGGGTGCCGTACTGGTCCCGCTCAACCCGCGCCTGGTGGCCGCCGAGATCCGCAAGATCACCGACGACGCCGGGGCGGTGTTGATCATCGCCGCGCCCGAGCTGCGTTCGCTCGCCGAGGACGCGGCCGCGGCCGGACCACCGCTGCCGGTCGCCGGCTTTGCGGAAGTCGCGGCGATGCGGGACGGCCCGGGCGACGACCACGCCGTGGAGATCGGTGAGGACGACCCGGCCATGATCCTGTTCACCAGCGGCACGACCGGCCTGTCGAAGGGGGTCGTATGCACCAACCGGACCCTGCTGAGCATCGTCTTCGAGGCGTCGCTGACCGAGGCCGGACTGCGGCCCGGGTCCCGCACGCTCCTGGTGCTGCCGCTCGCCTTCACGCCCGGCCTGGTGTGGGGGCTGGCGATGACGCTCGTGCTGGGCGGGACCATCGTGGTCGAGCGCGAGTTCGACCCGGGCCGCGCGGTGCGGCTGATCGACGAGCACGGCATCGACGCGTTGTTCGGCGTGCCGCTCATCTTCGGCGCGATGGCGAAGTCGCCGGAGTTCGCGACCGCCCAGCTGTCGTCGCTCAAGACCGCGCTCACCGGCGGCGCGGCGGTGCCCGTCCCGTTGCTGGAGGCGTGGGGGAGCAAGGGCGTCAAGCTCCGCCAGATCTACGGCATGACGGAGGCGGGCGGGGTCGCGACCAGCACCGGGGTGGACGACGCGGCGGCGCATCCGGACACCTGCGGCACCGGGTCGATCTTCACCGAGTTCAAGGTCGTGCGGGAGGACGGCTCGGCGTGCGAGCCGGGTGAGCCGGGCGAGATCATCCTCCGCGGGCCCGGTGTCACACCGGGGTACTGGCAGGATCCGGAGAACACGGCACGGGCCCTGCGCGAGGGCTGGCTGCACAGCGGCGATCTCGGCGTGACGACCGAGGACGGCAGACTGAAGTTCGTCGACCGGATCAAGGACCTGATCATCTCGGGCGGCATCAACATCTCGCCGATCGAGATCGAGCAGGTGATCTCCGGGCTGGACGATGTCGAGGAGGTCGCGGTGATCAGCGCCGCCGACGAGAAGTTCGGCGAGACACCGGCGGCGATCGTCGTCAGCCGCGGCCACCGCGATCCACATCGGATCGTCACCGACTGCGGCCGTCTCCTGGCCGACTACAAGATCCCGCGGTACGTGGTGTTCCGCGACGAGCCGTTGCCGCGGCTGCCCAGCGGGAAGCTCGCCAAGGTCGCCATCCGCAAGGAGTACGCCGACATCCCGTCGACGCACCCGAAGGTCCGGTAACGTGCCGGGCGACGACGGTTCCTGGGACCTTGTGCGCGCCGTCCAGGCCGGCGACGTGGCGACCTTCGACCGGATCTACCAGCGGTACCAGCCCGCGCTCCTCGGCTACTTCCGCGGCAGGCAGTTCGACCCGGCGACCGCCGAAGACCTCACGAGCGAGACGTTCGTCCGCGCCCTGCAGGCGATCCACCAGGTGTCCGACCGGGGCCGGGATCTGGCCGCCTGGTTGCTGACCATCGCACGCAACCTGGCGCTGGACCACCGCCGGTCCGGACGGGTGCGGCGGGAGATGCCCACGTCCGAGTTGCCGGAGTGGGGGGCGGCGCCGGTGGACGGGCCGGAGAAGCGCGTGCTCGCGGCGATCGAACTCGACGAGGCGGCGCGGCGCATCGCGCTGCTGACCGTCGAACAACGACAGTGCCTCCTGCTGCGGCGCGTGCACGGTCTGTCGGTCACCGAGACCGCCGCGGCGATGCGCCGTTCGGAGACCGCGGTGCGGGCGCTGCACCACCGCGCGGGACGGCAGCTCAGCGCGCTCGCCACGAGCTGACGCGCGCCCTCCGGGCAATTCCTTTCTCAGACCACAGTGGACTTGACGGAAAGTTCACAGCTGTGTTTAAACTAATGGCAATAGGTAAGCGATGACGCTGCGGCCGGCGAGCGTGCCTCCTTCCGGGAACGTGTCGCCGTCGAACGGGAGACAATGATGTCGAATTCCGAATGGCGGCCTCCGCGCGGGGACGGCGCCGGATCGGGGCTGGGGTCCGCGGCGGTCCTCGCCGGGCTGCCCACCGGGCCCGCGCCGGTGTTCGAGAAGCCGCCGGTGGCTGGCAAGCTGCCGGCCGCGGTGTTCGGTCCGCTCGAACAGGCCGGTGCGATGGCCCAGTTGCTCGGCAAGGTCGTCTGGAGCGCGGTCCGCCACCCGGCCGGCTACTGGCGGGCGGTGCGCGACGAGATGTACACCCTGCTCAAGCTCTGCTGGTTCCCGATGATCCTCGCGGTCTTCACCTTCGGCGTGATGGTCGCGATCCTGGGCATCAACTTCACCACCCTGATCGGCGCGAACAACCGATACGGCCAGTACTTCTTCATCGCCAGTGTCCGGGAGTTCTCCCCGTGGATCAACTCGATGGTGGTCGCCGGGATCATCGGCGCCGCACTGGCCGCGGACCTCGGCGCCCGCCGGGTGCGCGAGGAGTTGGACGCGCTGCGCGTGCTCGGCATGGATCCGGTGCGCGAGCTGGTGCTGCCGCGGGTGGTGTCCGCGGTGTTCATGACCGCGCTGCTGAACCTGGTGGCGATCATGATCGCGATCCTGTCCGGGCTGTTCGGGATCATCGTGTTCGGCGGGGTGTCCGGAGGCGAGTACTTCTCCACGTTGTACGCGAACCTCACTCCGGTCGAGGTGTGGGGGAGTTTCGTGAAGAGCGCCGTCTTCGGCCTCGTGATCGGCGTTGTGTGCTCCTACAAGGGGTTCACCGCGCAGGGCGGCGCGATTGGGGTCGGCCGCGCGGTCAACCAGGCCGTGGTCATCTCGTTCGTGGTGATCTGGCTGGTGAACTTCGCGTTCAGCTCGATCATGCTCGGGCTCAACCCGGAAATGCAGACGGTTCGCTGAGGAAGGGCGTTCGATGACGAGCGTGCGCAACGCCCGGCCGACGGGCAGGTTCGCCGGTCTTCTGACCAACACCTCCGACGTGGTCCGGTTCTCCGCCGGCGCGCTCGGCAGTGTCGGCAAGACCCGGATGTACTTCTCCGAGGTGTTGCGCCAGGCCGGGATCCTGGTGCTCTCCAGCGGCCTGGTGATCTGGGCGATGGAGTTCGTGATCGGCGCGGTGTTCGCCGTGGAGGGCCACTACATCAGCCGGCAGTTCGGCGCCCAGGGGCTGGTCGCGGTGTTTCCCGCGCTCGGCGGGCTGCGGACCTGCGCTCCCGAGATGTGGGGCTGGATCCTCGCGGCGAAGGTCGGCTGCGGCATCGTCGCGGAGCTGGGGTCGATGCGCATAACCGAGGAGATCGACGCGCTGGAGGTCATGGGCATCCGGCCCAAACCCTACCTGGTGGGGACGCGGGTGGTGGCGGCCTGGATCGCGATGCCGTTCCTCTACCTCGTCGGACTCGGCCTGATGTACATCGCGTCATACCTGATGCTGGTGCCGGTGCTCGGCACGGTGTCCGAGGGCGGCTTCTCCGCGGTGCTGTGGGCGTTCCAGAGCCCGCTCGATGTGCTTTTCAGTCTGTTGTGGACGATGGTCGCGGGCACACTGATCGTCCTCGTGGCGTGTTACTACGGCTTCAACGCCCGCGGCGGCCCGGTCGGTGTCGGGATGAACACCGCGAAATCGATGCTCGTCAACATGGTGCTGATCAGCGTGGTCGGCATGATCTGCCAGCAGCTGTTCTGGGGCGGTTTCCCGAACGCGCCCATCGGAAACTGATCCCGCCACGTGAAGAACCCTTCGGAGGAACCGATGTTGCATCCGGCCGGGAACGAGCCCGGGGGAGTCGCGACGACTCAGCCCATCCGGCCACTGCCGGTCCCCGCGGCGCCGACCGTGGAGATCCGCGAGGTCTACAAGTCGTTCGGCTCGTTCGACATCCTGCGCGGCCTCAACCTGAGCTTCGCCGCCAACGCGATCACCACGGTGCTGGGGCCGTCGGGCACCGGCAAGAGCGTGCTGCTCAAGCACATCGTCGGCCTGCTTGAACCGGACGCGGGCGAGGTGCTGGTGTTCGGTGACGACATCTGGAAGGCGAGCGAGGAACAGCGCTACGAACTGCGGAAGCGGTTCGGGGTCCTGTTCCAGGACGGCGCGCTGTTCGGCTCGATGGACGTGTTCGACAACGTCGCGTTCCCGCTGCGCAAGCACACCGACCTGCCGGAGTCGGAGATCACCGAGATCGTGATGAACCGGTTGCGCGAGGTCGGCCTGGAAGCGGCGAAGAACAAGGAACCCGGCTCGATCTCCGGCGGGATGCGCAAACGCGCCGGGTTCGCCCGTGCACTGGTGATGAACCCCGAGGTGGTGCTCTTCGACGAGCCGGACTCCGGTTTGGACCCGGTGCGCACCAGCCTGCTCAACGACCTGATCCTGCAGATGCACGCCGAGCACGGCGGCACCTACGTGCTGGTCACCCACGACATCCGCACCGCGCGGAAGGTCAGCGACTACGTCGGCCTGATCTGGAAGGGCAAGCTCATCCACTACGGGCCCACCGAGGAGGCGTTCAACTCCGACGACCCGTTCGTGCGCCAGTTCCTCGCCGGTGACTCGGCCGGCCCGCTCGGGATGGACTGATGATGCGGGGGAAGAGGCTGGCCGCGGTCGCGGCGGTGGCGGTGCTGCTCGTCACGGCCGCCGCGGCCTGGACACTCGTGTCCGAAGAAGACGGTGGGTACCGGGTCCGCCTGGTGATGCCCTCGGCCGCGGGGCTGGTGCCCGGCGCTCCCGTGCGGGCCAACGGCGTCGACATCGGCCAGATCAGCGAGATCACCGCCAAGGACAACCAGGCGGTGGTCACGGTGTCGCTGGACGCCGCGCACGCCCCGCTGCACACCGGGACCGTCGCGTGGGTGGAGACGCGGTCGGTGCTGGGGGAGCGCAACATCGAGTTGAAGCCCGGCCCGGCGGGCAACCCGGCGGTTCCGGACGACGGCCTGGTCGAAGCTCGCCCCCAGGTCAGCGTCGAAGACCTGCTGGAAGCGCTCGACCCGCAGACCCGCACCCACCTGACCGGCCTCGTGCGGCAGCTCCAGGACACGCTCGCCGGCCGCGAGCAGGACGTCAACGCGACCGTGCGCACCGCCGGGCCGACCGTGCAGGCACTCGGCGAGGTCCTCGGCGCGATCGGCCGCGACGGCCCGGCGATCCGGGAACTGGTCACCAACCTCAGTGATATGACCGCGGTCCTGACCCAACGGCAGGACCGGCTGCGCGGCACCGTGCAGAACCTCTCGACACTGGCCGGGCAAGCCGCACGACAGCAGGAACAGCTCGCGACCGCCCTCGGCCAGCTGCCCGCCACACTGAGGGACGCGCGGACCGGGCTGGACAAGCTGCCCGCGGCCGCCGACGCACTCGAGCCGGTCCTGACCGACCTCCGGCCGGTGACCGCGAAGCTGCCCTCGGTCGCCGCGAACCTCGGGCCGTTGCTGACCGACCTGCGGCCGACGATCGCGGACCTGCGCCCGACGCTGGACGCCGCGAGCACGCTGCTGGGCGACACCCCGGCGCTGCTCGACAGCGTGCACAACACCGCGCCCGGCCTGAACGCCGCGATCCAGGGGCTCGCGCCCACGCTGAAGTACTGGCGGCCCTACAGCCCGGAGCTGGCCGGCTTCCTGGCCAACTGGGGTTCGGTGTTCTCCGGTTACGACTCCGTCGGCCACTACATCCGCGGCCTCCTGGTGCTGTCGCCGACCAGTGTCAACGGCCTGCCGGTCAGCTCGGTCCCCGGCTTCACGCGCCGGGTGGACCCGCTCCCCGGTGAAGCGGGCGGGCAGCCGTGGACCGACGCGCACGGGGAGGGAATGCGATGAGGTCACGACTCGTCCGCACCATCGCGACGGTGGCCGTCGTCGCCACCGTCGCGGCCACCGGGGCCGCCTTGTGGAGCGGTGGTGACGACGACCAGGCGACCGTGGTCGCGATGTTCGCCGACGCGTCCCCGCTCATCCCGGGCAACACGGTGAACCTCCGCGGCATGAAGATCGGCGAGATCACCGACATCGCGCTCGAGCGCGGCCAGGCCCGCGTCGTCATGTCCGTCGATCCCGGCGTCCTGCCGTTGCACTCGGACGCGCGGGCCACAGTGCGACCCGTCAGCCTGCTGGGCGAGCGCTACGTCGAGCTCGACCCTGGGTCACCGTCGGCGCCGGTGCTGCCCGGTGATGCGGTGATCACCGCCGACCGCACCAGCGCGGCCGTCGACCTCGACCAGGTGCTCAACTCGCTCGACGACCCCACTTCCACCGCACTGGCGGCCCTGGTGACCACCCTCGGCGAGGGCACCGGCGGACGGGCCGGCGACATCGACGCCGCGCTCAAGGCGCTGCAGCCGGCGATGACGCGGACCGGCGAGCTCGGCGCCCTGCTCGACGACCAGAACGCGGTCCTGACTCAGTTGCTCGACCGGGTCCGCCCCGTCGCCGACGCGCTCGCGGCCGGGCAGGGCCGCAACCTCGACCAGCTCGTGCAGTCGTTCACCGCGACGCTCGCCACGGTCTCGCAGAACCGCGAGGCGTTGCGGGAAACTCTGGCCGAACTGCCCGGGTTCCTCGACCACGCCCGGGCCGCGGTGCGCGAGATAGCTGGCGTGACCCAGCAGATGACGCCGGTGCTCGCCGACATCCGCCCCGTCACCGACGACCTGACGGCGATCACCCGCGAGCTGACCGCGTTCGCGGACACCGCCGACCCGGCGCTGGCCGCCGCGCGTCCCGTGCTCGACCACGCGAAGGCCCTGCTGGATCAGGCCGCGCCGCTGGTCAAGGCGCTGCAGCCGCAGATGGCCGACCTCCGGTCCGGGGCCGAGGCGGCGGTCCCGCTCGGCCGGGAACTCGCGGACAACCTCGACGGGCTGCTCGCCATGATCACCGGCTGGGGACTGGCGTGCACCGGGTACGACTCGGTGTCGCACTACTTCCGCGGGATGCTCGTCGCCACCCCGTCGCCCTTACTGCAGACCGTCCAGTCCGAACTCCTCGGCTCGCCGGGCGGCGGCAAGAGCGCGCCGGAGACGCCGGACGCGCCCGCACCGCAGGCGGTGCCCGTTCTCACCGACCCGCTCACCGCCACCGGCCTGAGCCAGGAGCAGGAGAAATCGTTGATCGGACAGTTGCTCGGCGGGGGGCGGTGACCGTGGCGGCACGTGTCTCCCGCGCCCAGGGACGGTCCTTCTACCTCGGCGTCGTCATCCTGGTGCTCGCGGGCGTGATCACCTACATCTCGCTCACCGCGGACCAGGGGCTGCCCGGAGCGCCGAAGACGACGGTGCGAGCCGCGTTCGACGACGTCGGCAGTCTCACCGCGGGCGCCGACGTGCGGCAGAACTCGATGCGTATCGGCCGGGTCGAAGCCATCCGGCTCGTCGACGGCAGGCCCGAGGTCGTCATGGAGCTGGACGGCCACGTCGAGGTCTTCGCCAACGCGCGGGCCGCGATCTGGGACCAGTCGGCGCTGAGCCAGAAGTTCGTCGAGCTCCTGCCCGGCGATCCGTCCGCCCCGCCGCTGGGGGAGGGCGTGATCCCGGCCGGTGCCACCGAAAGCTCGTCGGACATCTCCCGCCTGCTCGACGTGCTGGACCCACCGACGCGGGACGCGGCCACCGGCGCGGTGCGCGAACTGGGCGACGGGATGGCTGGCCACAGCCAGGACCTGCACGAGTTCCTGGCCGCGCTGCCCGGCCTGCTCGACGACACCGGCGCCGTGTCGGCGGCACTGGCGGCACCCGAGGCGAACCTACCCGCCCTGCTCCGCAGCGCCGACCGGCTGGCGGGCCGCTTCGCCGGGCGTCAGGACGACCTGGCCCGGCTGGTCACCCAGCTGGACCAGACCCTCGCCGCGGTCGGGGTCGACCATGGCACGCCACTGTCCCAGGTGCTGTCCAAGGCCCCGGACCTGCTGCGCCACGGGTCCGCGGCGGCCGCCGCGCTCACCCAGCCCCTGGCCGACACCCGGGTCGCGCTCACCACCCTGCGATCCGGAGCCCAGGCGCTCGGCGAAGCGACCCCGGACGTCCGCGGCGTGCTGCGGGAGGCGCCCGGTCCGTTGCGGAAGATCCCCGGGGTGGCCGACGCGGCGACACCCGCGGTGGACGAGCTGACCGCGACCTCCGCCGACCTCCGTCCGCTGGCTGTGCGGCTGGGTGACGGTCTTCCCGCACTGCGCTCGCTGCTGCAGACGCTGTCCCCCTACGCGGCCGACATCGGCGACTTCGCCTACCACGGCGGGCTCGTCTTCGCCGGCCACGCCGGAGACCGCCACTACATGCGCGTCCAGCTCGTGCTGCCCGGCATCGCCGGCCTGAACTCTGCGGTGTCGCCGCTGGACGAGCTGACCCCGGCCCCGCGCAACCCCTATCCCGAACCCGGGCGCGCCGTGGAGGACCGCGCGCAGGGGCCTGGACTGCTCGGTGGGAGGAACTGATGATCCGGCGGCTGCGCACCATTTCCCCGGTCTGGCAGGGACTCGCGTTCATCCTCCTGCTCGCCGTGGGGACGGCGGTGCTGTTCGAGAAGCAGGCGATCGTCACCGCGCTGCGGCCCGGCGACGAGATCGAGATCTCCTTCGCGCGGGACTACAAACTCGCGGCCGACGACAGCGAGGTCAAGGTGGCCGGTGTGCCCGTCGGCATCGTCTCCGGGATCGAACCGCGCGAGGGCGGCGCGGTCGTCGTGACCGTGAAGATCGACTCGGAGATCCGCGAACGGCTGGGTCCCGAGCCCACAGCCGCCATCCGGCCCACCACGATCCTCGGCGGCCGGTACTTCGTCGAGCTCGCGCCCGGCGGTGGGAACGGGCGTTTCGACGGCGAGGCGATCCCGGTGGAGCGCACCTCGACGCCGGTCGAGCTGGACGAGGTGCTCGCGGCGATCCCGCCCCGCGCCCAGCAGGGACTCCAGGGCGCCACCCGGCAGCTCGACGGGACGCTGGCCGCCGGCGGCAGCGCCGCGATCCGCGACGTCGTGCGCGACGCGCCCGGCACGCTCGTGCCCTCCCACGACGTGCTCGACGCGATGCTGGGCAACCGGCCGGAAACCGACCTGTCCGCCCTGGTGCGGGACGTCGACACGCTCGCCGCGACGCTGAACCGGCACGACGGGCAGCTGGAGTCCATCGTGGACAACGCCGACACCACGTCCGCGGTGCTGGCCCGGCAGAGCGACCCGCTCGCCCGCACCATCCGCGACCTGCCGTCGACGCTGACGTCCGTCCGAACCGGACTGACCAGCATGGGCGGCATCCTCGATCGGCTCACGGCCACCGCGCCCGGCCTCCGCCCGGCTGTCCAGCAGGCAGCTCCGCTGCTGGAGCGGCTGGACCCGGTGCTCGCCCAGGCCCGGCCACTGGTGGCCGACCTGCGCCCGCTCCTGCACGACGCCCGGCCACTGGTCGACCAGCTCGTGCCCATGAGCAGGCAGACGACCGCCGTGCTCGACGACGTCAACGGCGCCCCACTGGACCGGATCAAGGGCCCGGTCGTCGACGCCCTCAACGAGAAGTGGATCGGCACCGGCACCTACAAGGGCGGCGGGAACACCGGATACACCCTCGGCCAGGAGATCGCACACATGATCGTGAACCTCGACATGGACGGCATGCGCACCACCGCCAACGGCGCCACCCTCGGCATCCAGGCCGGGTTCGGGCCCGGCTCGGTGTGGGGCCTGCCGGGTGGTCTGGACGACCTGATGGCGAGCCTGGGCACCGTGGGAGGCGCGCCGAAATGAACCTGCGCAAGACGTGGCAGCGCGTCCGCACCGTGCCCGGCCTCGGCCGGGACGTCCTCGCGGTGACGCTGGTGATCGCACTCGGGGTGGTGTCAGGCGGCATCATCCTGTCCCATCTCAACGTCGACGCACCCTGGTCGGACCGGTACGAGTTCGCGGCCGAGTTCGACCACGCGCCGGCGATCAGCCCGGGCAACAACCAGGAGGTGCGCATCGCCGGCGTCCGCGTCGGCGAGATCACCGGGGCGTCGGTCACCGCCGACGGGCACGCCCGGGTGGCCATGGCGATCGACCCCGGTCACCCGATCTACGACAACGCCCAGCTCGTGCTCCGGCCGAAGAACCCGCTGAACGAGATGTACGTCGAAATCAACCCGGGCGGCCCGCCGGGGCGGCCGCTCGCCGCCGGTGGCACCATCCCCCGGTCGCAGACGCACCGGCCGATCCAGCCGGACGAGGTCTTCGGCAACCTCGACGCGCGCAGCCGCACCGCGCTCACCACGCTGCTGTCCGAATCGGACATCGCGCTGGCGAACGCGCCGCAGTCGCTGCCGGGCGGGCTCCGTGCCACTGACGACACGCTGGTGAAGCTCCGGCCCGTGGTGGAGTCCCTGCGCACGCGCCAGGACACCATCCGTCAGCTGGTGACCGCGTTCAGCCAGATCGCGACCGCGGTCGGCGGCGACGACGACCGCCTGACGCAGATGGTCGACGCCACGCGGCAGACGCTGACCACGCTCGCCGCGGGGCAGGACGACCTCAGCCGGTCGTTGGCCGACCTGCCCGGTTTCGCGACCGAACTGACGGGCGCGATGGACGGCGTCACCGCCGTGTCCGCGCAGATCAACCCGACGCTGGACAACCTGAAGGCGGCGTCGGCCGATCTGCCGCCCGCGCTGACCCGGCTGAGTGGGACGGTCGACCAGCTCGGCCGGACCGTCGGCACCGCACGGCCGGTCGTCAACCAGGCCCGCCCGGTGGTGGCCGACCTGCGGCCGCTCGTGGACAACCTGCTGGGGGCCATGAACGCGCTGCGCCCGACCACCCTGCGCCTGGACGAGATGACCACCAAGGTCGTCGCGTCCCTCGACGGCGGCCTGCAGGGCTTCGTCTACAACACCAACTCGGTGTTCTCGGTCCGCGACAACGCCGGAACATTCCCCCGCGGGAACTTCGGCGTCCAGGTCGACACGCTCGGCACGGGATACGTGCCGGACCAGGTCCCGGACTGGGCCAAGGACCGTCCGCAACGGCAAGGGGGCACCCGGTGAACCTGCGATCATCCCCGGCCCGGTTGCGGCTCACCCTGGTGCTCGCGTTCGTCCTGGCCTGCGTGGTGTTCCTCGCCTTCCTCCTTGCCCAGGCCGGCGCGAAGGTGCCGCTGATGAGCGGAAGCAGGGACTACCGGGTGTCCGTGCGGGTGGCCGACGTCGACAACCTGGTGCCCTTCTCCGACGTGCGGATCGCGGGCATCGACTGCGGCAAGGTCGCGGCGCTTACGCGGGAGGGCGACCAGATCCGGCTCGACCTCGAGCTGAACTCCACCGCCGCCCCGCTGCACGAGGGCGTCACGGTCCAGGTCAGCGAGAAGTCGCTGGCCGGGCAGTCCTACCTCCGGCTCGTCGACGGGGCCGGCGCCGAGCTGCCGAGCGGCACCACGCTGCCCGCGTCGGCGGTCAAACCGAGCGTGCAGCTGCACGACGTGCTGGCGAGCCTGGACCAGCCCACCCGGGACGCCTTGGGCGCGACGCTGCGCTCGCTCGGCCAGGCCACGCAGGGCAGCGCGAACGACATCAGCCGCACCATGATCGGTCTCGCCGAGCTGGGCCGCGACGGGCACACCGCGCTGGACGCCATCGCCGCCCAGTCCGAGGACCTGAAAGCGCTGATGACCCAGTCGACGACGCTGCTCGACGCACTGGACACCGGCCAGGGGGAGATCGCGTCGCTCGTGTCCGACGCGAGCCGGCTCACGCAGGCGACCTCGGCCCAGCGGCAGGCTGTCGAGGACGCATTGCGGCAGCTGCCGGGTGTCCTCGACAGCACCCAGCTCGCGGCGGACCGGTTCCGCACCATCTCCGGCTCGCTGGCGCCGGTCGCGGCCGACCTGAAACAGGCGGCGCCGGACCTCAACACCGCCCTGCTGACACTGCCGGCCGCCACGCGGGACCTGCGGGGGCTCTTGCCCTCGCTGGGCGTGACCCTGGATCGGGCGCCGGCCACGCTGCAGCGCATCCCCACCGCGGGCGGTGACCTGCGGGCGCTCGCGCCCACCGTCCGAAGTGTCCTGCGCGACGTCAACCCGATGCTGCGCTACCTGGAGCCCTACGGCCGGGACATCAGCGCGTTCTTCGCCGGCTTCAACGCGGTGTGGGCGTACAAGGCGGAGGACGGGCTCACCGTCCTTCGGCTCGCGGCGGTCAACCTGACCAGCCAGGTGCTCAAGACCGGGCTGCCGCTGCCGACCGACGTCGGGCCGCTGCGCAAGAGCAATCCCTACCCTCTGCCCGGGATGTCCGCGACACCCACGTTCAACGCCGGCCCCTACCCGCGCGTGGAACAGGACCCGCAGTGAGGCGGGTCGCGCGGCAGCTGGTCGCGTCGGTGCTCGTGGCCGTCGTCGTCACGACAGTGGCCGCGGGGCTCCTGCGGGTCCGCCTGGACACCAGTGTCGAGTCCTTCCTGCCGCGGGAGGACCCGGTGGTCGCCGCGATCGAGGACAAGGCCCGTTCCTTCGGCGGTGACCCGATCGTGGCCGTGCTGGAATCGGAGCTACCCACCAAGCTGCTCACCGACGGCGACAGCCTGCCGAAGCTGCTCGCGCTGGAGGGGCGGCTGGCGAAGCTGCCGGACGTCGCCGCGGTGTACGGCCCGGCGACGGTGCTCAACCAGATCGCGGCCTCCGCGCAGGGGCTGCTGGCGCAGATCGCCGGGCGGCGGGACGCGCTGCGCAACGAGGCTGAGCAGCGCGCGCGGGACGAGGGCAAGCCGGCGCGGGCGGTCACGGAGGCGGGGCAGGCGGCGCTGCGCGAGTTCGATCTGCGGTACGGAAGCCTGCTGGTGCAGGGACTTCCGGCGGGGCTGCCCACCCTGCGGAACCCGCAGTTCGTCAACAACGTGGTCTACGACGACCAGCAGCACCCGCGCCCGCAGTGGCAGTTCGTCGTGCCCGGCGCCTCCGCGGTGGCGCTGCTGGTGCGGCCGCGGGAGGGACTGGACCAGGAGGGCACGCAGCAGCTGGTGGCCGCGGTCCGCGCGGCGGTCGCCGACGCCGGTCTGCCCACCCGGAAGCAGACGGTGACCGGCGCGCCGGTGATCACCGCGAGCCTGGCCGACGAGGTGCGCGGTGAGCTGCCCCTGCTGGGCGCGCTCGCGCTCGTCGTCTGCGCCGCCGGCCTGCTGGCCGGCCGCTGGCTCGGTCGGCCGCTCGTCCGGTTGTGGCCGTTGCTGGTGGCGGTGGCCGGGACCGCGGTCGTGCTGTCCGGCTTCGGCTGGTTCGGGCAGCCGCTGTCCCTCGGCGTGCTCGCCTTCCTGCCGATCCTGCTGGGACTGGGCTGCGGCTACCCGCTGTACCTCGCGCAGCGCCCCGTTAATCGCCGCCGGATCGTGGTGACCGGGCTGAGCAGCGCCGCCGCGGCCGCCGCCCTCGTCCTGTCGCCGCTGCCGTTCGTCGCGCAGCTCGGCGTCGCCCTCGCCGCCGGGATCGTGGTGACCCTGGCGCTGGCACTGCTGGTGCACCGGCGGGTGAGTGTGCTGCAGCCCGCGAGCCGGTGGACCCCGCCGTCGTTGTCCCGCCGCACCCGGATCGGAGTCCTCGCCGGGGCTGTCGTGATCGCGGGGCTGGGCGCGGCGGCCCTGCCCGGCATGCGCGTGGAGGCGCAACCGGAGAAGCTCGCACATGGCCTGCCCGCCGTCGCCGACGCGCGCTACGTCGAGCAGTTGCTCGGCTCGTCCGGGGAGATCGGGATCGTGGTGCACGGGGACGTGCGCAGCCCGGAGGGGCTCGCCTGGCTCGCGCAGCTGCAGCGGACGCTGGTGGTTGCGCACGGCGACCGGCTGCGGCCCGTCCTCACACTGCCCGATCTCCTGGCCTTCCTGGGTGAGCAGCCGACCGCCGGGCAGATCACCGCCGCGCTGCAGCTCCTGCCGCCGTACCTGACTTCGGCCGTGATCCGCGCGGACGGCCAGGAGTCGGTGATGGTGTTCGGCACCCGGCTCGACGATGTGGCCGAGCAGGCCCGTCTGGTGCACGAGATCGAGGCCGGGCTGCCCGCGCCACCGCCGGACCTGCGCGCCGAGCCGGCCGGGCTGCCGCTGGCTGCGGTGCGCGGCTACGAACTGGTGTCCGCCGACCGCTATCTGGCCAACCTGGCCGGTGTCGTCGCGACCGGCGTCGTGCTGCTGATCGGCTTGCGGCGGCGGGCCGACGCCGGCCGGGCGGTCCTCGCGGCGTTGCTGTCCACCGGGTGGGGCCTGGCCGCGCTGTGGGTGCTGGGCGGGACGCTGAGCCCGCTGACGGTCGCGCTGGGTTCGCTGGCCACGGTCACCGCCTGCGAGTTCACGGTACTGCTGGCTGACGCGTGGCGGGCCCGCCGCCCGTGGCTGCGCCGCGCCGTGGGGCTCACCTGCCTGCTCGCGGCGGCCGGATACCTCGTGCTGCTGGTGTCGCAGGTCGCCCTGCTGCGGCAGTTCGGCGGCCTGCTCGCCGCGACGGTGGGGCTGTCGCTGCTCGCCGGGGCGACGGTGGTGGCCGTGCTGCCTCCGGCACCGGTCCCGGTGCCCGTACCGAGCCCCCGTCCCCGCACATCGGCGGCTCCGGCCGTCGCGACGTCGAAAGCCGAGGTGAACCGGTGAAGAACCTGGTCTCCCGAGTCGCCGCGTGGGCGCGGCCGAGGGTCCTGCCGTCCGGGCGGCGGGGCACCGTTGCCGGGACGGCGCTGCTGGCGGTCGTCCTGGCCGGGTCGGGCACGCAGATCGTGATCGACCGCCTGACCTCGCTCCCCGACGGGGCGGTGCTGCGCGCCGCCGGAGTGACCGTCAGCGAGCAGGACTACCAGCGGCGCGTGCACCTGCTGGGAGCGCTCTACGGCGTCCAAGCCCCGCCTGACGGCAGCAAGGCGGGCGAGTTCGCCCGCGCCACTGCGAAGGCGATCGCGGTCGGGCTCGTGCTGGACCACGAAGCGGCCGCCGGGGGTGTCGTGATCGCCCAGAAGTCCGCGGAGGACCAGCTCGACAAGCTCGTCGCCGAGTCCTTCCCGCAGGGGCGCGACGCGTTCATCCAGAAACTCGGCCAGAACGGCGTGTCCGAGGCCGACGTGCTCGACGAGGTCAAACGGCAGCTGGCGAACCAGCAGCTCTACGAGCGCGTCACCGCGCCGGTGGCCGCGCCCACCGACGCCGAGGTGGTGCAGGCGTACCAGGAGCGGCAGGCGCAGCTCGTGCAGCCGGAGGCGCGGCACCTGCGCAACATCGTGGTCGCCACCCGGGAACAGGCCGACGCCGCGGTGGACCGGCTGCGGGGCGGCGCCGACTTCGCCGTCCTCGCGGCGGAGATCTCGCTCGACGGACAGACGAAGAACGCCGGTGGCGACCTCGGCACCCTAGCGGCGAACCAGCTGCAGGACGCATACGCGCAGGCCGCGTTCGCCGCCGCGCCAGGTGCGGTGTTCGGTCCGGTGCAGACGCAGGACGGCTGGAACGTCGGGCAGGTGCTCGGTGTGCAGCCGCCGAAGCAGCTGACACTCGACGAGGTCCGTGAGCCGTTGAAGAACACCCTGGTCGACGAACGTCGCCTCGCCCTGTGGAACTCGTGGCTGGCCGAGCGGATGAAGGCCGCCGACATCCGCTACGCCGACCAGTACCGGCCCGCGGATCCGGACACACCGGGGGAGGGGACGGCGCCGTGATCTCCCTGCTGCTCCTCGCCGGCGCGGTGGTCCTGGCGGTGCTCGGCCGGTGGGCGAGCGCGAACCTGGAGGCACTCGCCGACGGGCCCGGTCCCGCCCACCGGCGCGCCGTCCTCCGGCGCGGGTACCACACCTGCCACGGGGTCGCGGTGCTGTTCGTCGTCGCCGCCGTCGTCCGCCTGCTGTGAGTCTGCTGGTCGTCGTGGTCGCGATCGTAGCCACCGGAACCGGCAGCGCCCTGCCGACGGCGGCGGTGCTCGGCGTGGCCCTGACCATCCTGATCCCCGGCGTGGCGGTCGACGTTCTCGTCTGCCTCAGCCGGTCCGACCAACGAAAGGAGCCGCACAATGCTTCTCGCGCTGCTGATCGTCCTCGGGGCGGCCAGTCTCGCCACCGGGGTGCTGCTCGCCCAGATGGTGTTCGTGCATGCCGCCTTCGCCCTCAGCCTCGCCGGCCTGGCGCTCGTCCTCGCCCGGGCGCTGCGTCGTCGCAAGAGGACGGTGACACCCGGGCGGCCGGCTGAGGACACCGACGCGGCCCCGGCGGAGGAGACCCCGGACCTGGTCGTCGTCGTGGCCGGCCGTCGCCGGTACCACCGCGCGGACTGCGCGGCGCTGGACGGCACGGAGGGCGACGAGCTGACCCCGGCCGAAGCCGTGGAAGAGGGGTTCTCGCCGTGCACGCGGTGCCACCCGGAGCCCGAACTGGTCGGCCAGGACTGAGGAGACGTCATCGTGGTGCTGCCCCTGGACGAGGTCCGCGTCCTCGACCTCACCGACGGCCTCGGCGAGTCCTGCGGCCGATACCTCGCCGACCTCGGCGCCGAGGTCGTCCGGGTGGAACCGCCCGGCGGCAGCCGCTCCCGGCGGGCCGAACCCGTGGTCGACGGCGTCAGCATCCCGTTCGCCCTGCGCAACGCCAACAAGCTCGGCGTCACCCTCGACCCGCGTTCGGGGCGGCTGCGCGAGCTGATCCGCACGGCCGACATCCTGATCGCCTCCGGTCCCGTGCCCGCGGTCGACGACCACCCGGCGCTGGTGACCGTTTCCATCACCCCGTTCGGACTGACCGGGCCCTACCGCGACTGGGTGGCGACCGAGGAGGTCCTGTACGCGCTGAGCGGTGTGCTGTCCCGGTCCGGCGCGCCCGGCGCCCCGCCCCTGCTGCCGCCCGCCGGCCTGGTCGAGGGCACGGTCGGGGTGCACGCCGCCTGGGCCGCCCTGCTGGCGTACCACCAGCGGTGCGACAGCGGTATCGGGCAGGAGGTCGACGTGTCCGCGTTCGAGGCGATGGTGCACGGGTTCGACCCGGCCTTCGGCACTCAGGGCACGGCGGCGGCCGGACGCGCCGAGGATTTCCCGCGCGGACGGCCGGACGCCGCGAACTTCTACCCGGTGTTCCGGTGCCGCGACGGCCACGTGCGGATCTGCCTGCTCGCGAAACGCCAGTGGCGCGCCATGTTCTCCTGGCTCGGCGAGCCGGCCGAGTTCGCCGACCCGAAGTACGACACCATCCCGGCGCGGTTCGCCGCCGCGGATCGCCTGCACCCGCTGATCGCCCGGCTCTTCGCCGGTCACACCAGGGACGAGCTGGTCGCGGAGGGCGCCGCGCGCGGGGTGCCGGTCGGTGGGGTGCTCGGCGTGCGCGAGGTGCTGGCGGCCGACCACTTCGCCGAGTCCGGCGCGCTGACCGACTTCGAGATCGCGCCGGGGGTCCGCGCGCGGGTGCCGTCGGGATACCTGACCGTCGACGGCGAGCGCGCCGGGCTGCGCACCCGCGCACCGGCGCCGGGGGAGCACAACGACATCGTGCCGGCCCGGCCTCCCGTCCGGGCGGCGCGCGGCGAGGCCCCGGCGCGGCCGCTCGACGGGGTGCGAGTGCTCGACCTCGGCGTCATCGTGTTCGGCGCCGAGCTGAGCCGCCACCTCGCCGACTACGGCGCCGACGTCATCAAGATCGAGAACGCGGACTTCCCGGATGGTCTCCGCCAGTCGCGGCGCGGATCGGCGTTGGCCGCCTCCGTCGCGTGGGGACACCGCAACAAGCGGAGCCTCGGGCTGAACCTGCGCACGCCGGAAGGCCGGGAGATCTTCCTGCGCCTAGCCGCAAGCGCCGACGTTGTGCTGGCCAACTTCAAGCCGGGAACGCTCGCGTCGATGGGACTCGGCTACCGCGAACTGTCCACTGTGAACCCGAGGATCGTCCTCGCGGAGAGCAGTGCGTTCGGCAACAGCGGCCCCTGGCGGACCCGGCTCGGGTACGGGCCGCTGGTCCGCGCGTCGTGCGGGGTGTCGGCGCTGTGGCGCTACCCGGGCGAGGAGGACCGGTTGTGCGACGGCTCGACCGTCTACCCGGACCACATCGCCGCGGGTGCGTCGGCGGTCGCCGTGCTGGCCGCGTTGATCCGGCGCCGGCGGACGGGGGCGGGCGCCGTGCTGGACTTGGCGCAGGCCGATACCGCGCTCGTGCACCTGGGCCACCATCTCGCGCTGGAGTCGCTGCGTCCGGGCGCCGCCGTGCGAACGACCGCCTGGGTGCACGCGTGCGCCGGGGACGACGAATGGTGCGTGGTGGCGCCACGGGACCACGACGACGTCACCCGGCTCGCCAAGTTGATCGAGCGGCCCGGACTCGCCGAGGACCCCGGTGCGCTCGGCAGGGCGCTGGCGGACTGGCTGGCCGCGCGGTCGCCGAGGGACGCGGCGAAGGCGCTGCAGGAGGCGGGTGTTCCCGCGGGTGCGATGGTCCGGCTGCCGGAGCTGCTCACGGATCCGCATCTGCGGGCGCGCCGGTCCTACACCACGCTCGAACACGACCTGCTGCCGAAGCCGCTGCCCGCGGTGGCGCGCGCGGCGGTGTTTCCGGCCATCGCCGACCCGCCCGGGGAGCCTGCTCCCGTGGCGGGCCGGGACACCGTGGAGATCTGCGAGTCGCTGCTCGGGATGCGCCGCGACGAGATCGACCGCTTGATCGCCGCGGGCGTGCTGCAGCCTGCCCCGCTGCCCTGAACCACCGAGGAGAACGCGATGGCGCATGTCATCACCCAGGCGTGCTGCAACGACGCGAGCTGCGTCGCGGTGTGCCCGGTCAACTGTATCCACCCGACCCCTGACGAACCGGGTTACGCGCGCGCAGAGATGCTGCACATCGACCCGGAGACGTGCATCGACTGCGGCGCGTGCGTCGATCCGTGCCCGGTGGACGCGATCGTGCCGGACTACGACCTGACCGACGCGAACATCCGGTTCTCCGAGATCAACGCGGCCTACTACGCCGACCCCGCCCGGCGGTGCTACCCGCCGGAACCATCCGCAGTGCCCAAGCCGCAGATCGAAGTCGCGGAGCCGGGACCGTTGCGGGTGGCGATCGTCGGTTCCGGGCCGGCGGCCTGCTACGCGGCGGAGGAGCTGCTGACCCGGCGCGGCCTCGATGTCGAGGTGCACCTGTTCGAGCGGCTGCCGACACCGTGGGGCCTGGTCCGGTTCGGCGTCGCGCCCGACCACCAGACCACAAAGGCGGTGACGAAGCTCTTCGCCCGCACCGCCGCTCGCGCAGGTCTGCGGTTCCACCTCAACGTCGAGGTCGGCACGCACCTGTCACACGAGGAGCTGCTGGCCCACCACCACGCCGTGGTGTACGCGGTCGGTGCCCCGCGGTCCCGGTCCCTGGGGGTCCCGGGGGAAGAGCTTCCCGGCAGCTGTTCCGCGACCGACTTCGTCGCCTGGTACAACGGTCACCCGGACTTCGCCGGCGCGACGTTCGACTTCTCCGGCGAGCGGGCCGTGATCATCGGCAACGGCAACGTCGCTCTCGACGTGGCGCGGGTGCTCGCCGCCGACGTCGACGAGCTGGCCCGCACCGACATCGCCGACCACGCACTGGAGGCGCTGGCGCAGAGCAAGATCCGCGAGGTCGTCGTGCTGGGCCGGCGCGGGCCCGCCCAAGCGGCCTACACGGTGGCCGAGCTGCTCGGCCTGTCCTCGTTCGAGGTCGCCGTGCAGGACGACGTGTGCGACGACGCCGCGTTGAAGGTGGCCATCGCGCGGGAGCTGGCCGCGCGTCCGCCGTCCGGTCGCGCGCGCCGGATCGTGCTGCGCTACCTGGCCTCGCCGGTGGAGATCCTCGGCGGCTCGCGGGTGTCCGGGCTGCGGATCGTTCGCAACGACCTGGTCGACGGCAGGGCGGTGTCCTCCGGTGTCACCGAGGAACTGCCGTGTGGCCTCGTCCTCCGCTCCATCGGCTACCGCGGTGTCCCGGTGGCCGGGGTGCCGTTCGACGCCGAGCGAGGCGTGCTGCCCAACACCGGCGGCCGCGTGGTGGATCCGGAGACCGGCACGCCCCTGCCGGGTGTCTACGCGGCGGGCTGGGCCAAGCGCGGTCCCTCCGGAGTCATCGGCACCAACAAGAAGTGCGCCGCCGACACGATCGCCGCCCTGCTGACCGACTACGCCGGGAGGCGGTTGAGGCCACCCGCCGCTGGCGCGGACGAACTGGCCGCCCTGATCAGTCGCAGGCAGCCGATGGCGCTGGACTACACCGCCTGGAAGGCGATCGACGCCCACGAACGCGCGACCGGCCGCGAGCGCGGGCGACCGCGGGTGAAGGTGGTGGAGGTACAGGAGATGCTGGACATCGCGAAGCGCGGGTAGCCGGGACGCGGCTCGCGCGGGCTGGTGTCTGGCGCGGCGGGGTGCGCCAGGTGCGGGTGGCCGGGAGGCGGCTGCGCGCGGGCTGGTGTCTGGTGGGGTGTGGCCGGCCGCGCCCGCGCGTCCTACTTCCCGGTGAAGCGCGGCTTCCGCTTGCCCAGGAACGCGTCCGTGCCCTCGGCGAAGTCGTCGGTCCCGAACAGGAACACCTGCCCCTCCCGCTCGGCCTCCAGTGCCGTCTCGAGGCCGGCGAGAGCGGTCCGGTTGAAGGCGTGCTTGGTCCGCGCGAATGCGTGCGTCGGGCCTGACGCCACCCGCGTGACGAGCCGGCCGGCTTCGTCCGGGAACTCCGCGTCCGGCACCGCGGCCGTGATCAGGCCCCACTCTTCGGCGGTGCGGGCCGGAATCCGCTCGCCGAGCATCGCCATCCGGGTGGCCCGTGCCCGGCCGGCGGCGGCCGGGATCACAGCGGTGGCGCCGGCGTCGGGCATCAGGCCGACCCCGGCGAAGGCCAGCAGGAAGTACGCGGACTCCGCGGCGACGGTCAAGTCCGTGGCCAGGGCGATCGAGCACCCCGCGCCGGCCGCGAGCCCGTTCACCACCGCGATCACCGGTGCCGGCGTCGCGCGGATCGCCCGGATCAACCGGTTCGCGCAGTCGATCGTCTCGGTTCCCAGCGCTTGTCCGGGGTTGACCGCCGTCAGATCCGCGCCCGAGCTGAACGCCCGTCCCGCGCCGGTCAGCACGATCGCGCGCACACCGGGATCCGCGGCCTCGATGGCTTCCGACGCGTCGCTCAGCATCTGGGAGGTCAGTGCGTTCAGCGCCTCCGGGCGGTTCCACGTGACGCGCAGAACGGCGTCTTCGCGCTCGATCAGCACCGCTGCCATGTCAGGCCTCCTGACGGGCGAGGTCGCGGCCGATGATCTCTTTCATGATCTCGGTCGTGCCGCCGTAGATCGTCTGGATCCGCGAGTCGAGATAGGCACGCGCGACCGGGTACTCCACCATGTAGCCGTAGCCGCCGTGCAACTGCAGGCAGCGGTCGATCACACGTTTCTGCAGCTCGGTGGCCCACCACTTGGCCTTGGCCGCGTCCACCGCGGTGAGGTCGCCCGCGTTGAGCGCGAGCACCGCGGCGTCGTGGTAGGCCCGCGTGACGTCCAGTTCGGTGCTCATCTCGGCCAGTTGGAAGCGGGTGTTCTGGAAGTCCCCGATCGGCTGCCCGAACGCCCGCCGCTGGAAGCAGTACCGCCTGGTCTCGGCGAACACGGCCGCCGCACTGGCGAGCGCGCCGGTCGCGATCGACAACCGCTCCAGCGGCAGCCGCTCCATCAGGTGCGCGAACCCGCGTCCCTCCGTGCCCAGCAGGTTCGACGCCGGCACCCGGACGTTGTCGAAGTACAGCTCGGCCGTGTCCTGTGCGTGCAGTCCGATCTTGTCGAGCTTGCGGCCGCGGGTGAAGCCCGGCGTGCCGGTCTCGACGACGATGAGGCTGAACCCGCGGGAGCCCGCCCCGGGATCGGTGCGGGCGACGACGATGACGAAGTCGGCGTTGATCCCGCTGGTGATGAACGTCTTCTGCCCGTTGATCACCCACTCCTCCCCGTCGCGTACGGCGGTGGTGCGCACGCCCTGCAGGTCGCTGCCCGCGCCGGGCTCGGTCATCGCGATCGCCCCGATCAGTTCACCGGAGGCCATGCCGGTCAGCCACCGGCGCTTCTGCTCGGCGGTGCCCAGATCCTGCACGTAGGGCACGATGATGTTGTCCTGCAGGGAGAAGCTCGACGTCAGCGAGGCCGCGCCGACGCGGGCGAGCTCTTCGAACACCACCACCTGGTAGCGGTAGTCGGGCTGGCCGCCACCACCGAACTCCTCCGGAACGCTCAGGCCGATGACGCCCTGCTTGCCCGCCGCCAGCCAGACGTCGCGGTCGATCAGCCGGTCCGAGTCCCAGCGGGCGAGCTTCGGCTCCACCTCGCGGGTGACGAACTCACGAACCAGTTCGCGGTAGGCCTGGTGGTCGGACGTGAAC
This sequence comes from Amycolatopsis methanolica 239, assembly GCF_000739085.1. NCBI lineage: Bacteria > Bacillati > Actinomycetota > Actinomycetes > Pseudonocardiales > Pseudonocardiaceae > Amycolatopsis > Amycolatopsis methanolica. Next base: position 3,350,390 of record NZ_CP009110.1, read on the forward strand.
AGGGTGCGTTCCACGGGGTTTCCTCACCGTCCTTGGTGTACAGATTACTGAACGATCGCTAAGCCGAGATGTGTTGTCAAGAGAGCGGAGTCACGCGATCGCCCAGGAAACCGAGCAGGCGCTGCGCGAATACGTCGTTGTCGTCGCCGGCCACCATGTGCCCGGCCCCGCGCACGTCGACGATCTCGGCGTGCGGGACCAGGTCCAGCAGTTCACGCGCGCCCGCCGGGCTCACGATGCGGGAATCGCCCCCGCGCACGAGCAGCGTCGGCACCGTCAGCGACGCGGCGGCGGCCCGGGCGCGGCGCGTCTGCGCGGCCTGCTCCGCATCGCCCGGAGTGTGGAGGAACCGCGGGTCCCAGTGCCAGTACCAGCGTCCGTCGCGCTCGCGGAGGTTTTTGCGCAGGCCGTCCGGTCGCGGCGGACGCCTGCGGTTCGGGTTGTAGGCCATCACGGCCGCGGCGGCGTCCTCCAGCGAGTCGAAGCCGTCGAGGCCCGAGCGCATGAACGCGGCGACCTCGGCCGTGCCCGCCGGCTCGATTCGCGGGGTGACGTCGACCAGCACCAGCGCGCGGCCGAGTCCGGGATCCTCGCCCTGTGCGAGCAGGGCGGTCATGCCGCCCATCGAGGCGCCCACGAGCACGGGCGGGTCGTCGAGCCTCGCGGCGACTTCGCGCAGATCGGCGACCATGGCGTCCATGCCGTAGTCGGCGTCCGCCGGCCAGTCGCTGTCGCCGTGCCCGCGCGCGTCCAGGGCGATCGCGGTCCACCCGTGGCCGGCCAGTCGCCGCCCGGTCCGCTGCCACGAATGCCGGGTCTGGCCGCCGCCGTGCAGTAGCAGGACGGTGCCGAGGGGCCTGTCCGGGGCCCACCGATCTGCCGCGAGCGTGACGTCCCGCCGGGCGAAGGTGAGCCGGTCGTGTGCTACTGCCATCGGTGGTCCTCCTCGACGTTGATTATCTATTGTCTTTAGATTAGATTCCGGGACGAGCAAGCGACATGCCGAGTGTGGAGGACCACCGATGCCGCTGGACCCCCGAACCCCCGTCCTGGTCGGCGGTGGTCAGCTGAACCGGCGGGACGACGAGCCGGAGCTCGAACCCGTGTCGATGATCGCCGAGGCCGCACGTGCGGCGGAGGCCGACTCCCGCGGCCACGGACTGCTGCGCGCGCTCGACTCGGTGCGCCTGGTCCGGACGCTGTCCTGGAAGTACCGCGACCCTGGCCGGCTCGTCGCGGATCTGCTTGGCGCTACCCCCTCCCACACCGCCTACACCGCCGATGGAGGTGACAATCCGCAGGCGCTCGTCGCAGGAGCCGCGCTGGACATCGCCGTCGGCCGGGCGGACGTGGTGCTCGTCGGCGGAGCCGAGGCCTGGCGGACCAGGATGCGGTTGCGCGCGGCGGGGCGTCGTCCCGATTGGACGGTCCAGGGCGAGCCGGTGCCGGAGGCGCCGCTGCTCGGGAGCACGCAGCCGCTGCTGGGCCAGGGCGAACTGCGGATCGGACTGGACCGGCCCTCCTCGGTGTACCCGCTGTTCGAGCAGTCGCTGCGCATCGCGGCGGGCCGGACCGTGGACCAGCGCCTCAAGCAGTGTGGTGAGCTGTGGTCCCGGTTCAGCGAGGTGGCCGCAGCCAACCCGCACGCGTGGACACGCCGGGCGCACAGCACCGAGGAGATCATCACCGTGTCGCCGTCCAACCGGTGGATCTCCTGGCCGTACCCGAAACTCCTGAACTCCAACAACATGGTCGAGCAGGCCGCCGCGGTCCTCGTGTGCTCCGTGGCCGCCGCCGAACGAGCCGGGGTTCCTCGTGAGAACTGGGTGTTCCCGTGGGCGGCCACCGAGGCGCACGACACCTTCGCCATCGCCGAGCGGCAGTCCCTGCACCGCTCGCCGGCGATCCGGATCGCCGGACGGCGCCTGCTGGAGCACGGCGGGATCGAGCCCGGGCAGCTGGGTCCGGTCGACCTCTACTCGTGCTTCCCGTCCGCGGTCGGAATCGCTGCCGCGGAGCTGGGCCTGCCGGTGGACGATCCCCGGCGGCCGCTCACGATCACCGGCGGCCTGACCTTCGCGGGCGGCCCCTGGAACAACTACGTGACGCACTCCCTAGCCACCCTGATCACGGCGCTGCGGCGAACCGGTGGACCGGGGCTCGTCACCGCCAACGGGGGCTACCTGACCAAGCACGCCCTGGGCCTGTACGGCACGGAACCACCGCCGGGGAGTTTCCGGTTCGAAAACGTCCAAACAGAGGTCGACCGCGAGCCGACTACTCGCGCACTCGATCGCTGGCAGGGCACGGGCGTGGTCGAATCGTGGACCGTGGTGCACGACCGCGACGGCGTTCCGGAGACCGCGTTCCTGGCGGTGCGCACTCCCGGCGGGGCGCGGACGCTGGCCGTCAACCGCGACCCCGGTGTGGTCGCCGCGCTGGTGTCCGAGGACGTGGCCGGATCGCGGGCGGAGGTCCGCGCGGACGGCACGGCCTGGCCGCGCGGCGCCCAGTCCATCGAGGAGGAACAGTGACAGAACAAGCGGCTCTGTACGAACGCCGGGGACACATCGGCATCGTGACGCTCAACCGGCCGCACGCCCTCAACGCGGTCAACGCGGAACTGTCGGCGGGCGCGGGGAACGCGCTGGCCGGAGCCGACGCCGACCCGGAGGTGCGCGCGATCGTGATCACCGGCGCGGGCCGCGCCTTCTGCGCGGGCGCCGATCTCAAGGAGATCGCGCAGCGGCGCCGCATCGACGCGCCGGAGCACCCCGAGTGGGGGTTCGCCGGAATCGTCCGCCACTGGGTGGCGACACCTACCATCGCGGCCGTGAACGGCTTCGCGTTCGGCGGCGGCACCGAGATCGTGCTCGCGTGCGACCTGGCGGTGGCGGACGAGACGGCCGAGCTGGGCCTGCCGGAGGTCAAACGTGGTCTGCTCGCCGCGGCCGGGGGCGTGATCCGGCTCCCGCGCGTCGTCCCGGTGAAGATCGCGCTGGAGATCGGCCTGACCGGACGGCCCGTGCCTGCCGGCGAGGCGGCGCAGCTCGGGCTGGTCAACCGGGTCGCTCCGGAGGGCAAAGCGCTGGAGGTGGCGCTTGAGCTGGCGGAGGCGATCGCTGCCAACGCGCCGGTGTCGGTGCGCGAGACGAAGCGCGTGATGTACCAAAGCCGCGAGGCGGGCTCGGACTGGGGTGAGGACGCCTGGGCACTCAACGATCAGGCGGTGCGCAGGGTCATGAGCTCGGCGGATTCCCGGGAAGGGCCGCGCGCGTTCGCGGAGAAACGCGCCCCGCGGTGGGCCGGCCGATGACGCCGAAGGTGTTCCCCGGGGTGCCGGCGGACCTGGTGGAGGTCGTCGAGCGGCACGGGCGCGTGGTCGCGGCCGGCGACAACCGGGCCGTGCTGGCGGACTTCCGGCCCGACCGGATCGGGCAGCTGATCGCCTCGCCATCACTGCCGGAGAGTTTGACGTCCGCCGAGCTGCTCGATCTGCGACCGGAGGAGGGCGGGCTCTTCGCGGCTCGCATCCGCTACACCGCGGCCGATGGCGGGCAAACCGTGCTGCGTTCCCGATGGATTCGCCTGCCGGAGGGCTGGCGGGTCACCGAGGTGCGGAACCTGCCGGCCACGGCACCGCGGATGACCACGGCGGGCCCGGCCGAGGACGGCAGCGACACCCCGCACTGGGAAGGCCTGCGTGCGGGGGAAGTGCGCGTCCCGCGTTGCGACGGCTGCGCAACCTGGATCTGGCCGTACCGCCCGATCTGCCCGCGCTGTCACGGGTTCGAGCTGTCCTGGGTGGCGGTCGAACCGACCGGGACCGTGTACTCGTGGACGCGGACATGGCAGCCGTTCGCCCCGGAGTTCTCCGGGCACCTGCCCTTCGTCACGGTGCTGGCCGAGCTGCCCCAGGCCGGGGGACGCCGGCTGCTGGGCATCCTGCTCGACGCCGACGGGGTGGATCCACTCGTGGGTGAGCCGGTGCGGGCCGAGATCGAAGGCGCGGCCGACAGCGGGTGGCCGGTGCTGCGCTGGCGGCTGGATCGCCGGGAGGTGAGGCAGGGATGACCACCGGACGCGGTTTACGCGGCACCGCGGCCGTCGTCGGAATCGGCAACCCGCGCTACCACAAGCGGGGGACCAGCGAGGATTCCGCGCTGGCCCTCATCCTGAAGGCGATCCTCGCCGCCTGCGAGGACGCGGGCGCGGATCCACGCGGCATCGACGGCTTCGTCTCCTACGCCAACGACCTCAACGAGGGGCTGGCCGTGGGCGCGGCACTCGGGGTGCGTGAGGTTCGCTGGTCGACGATGGTCTGGGGTGGCGGTGGCGGTGGTGTCGCCGCGGCGGTCAACGCGGCCGCCGCCGCGGTGGCGACCGGTCAGGCCGAGTGCGTCGCCGTCTACCGGGGCATCACCGAGGCCGACGACGGACGGCAGAGCTACGGCAAGGGGCATTTCCCGCCGTTGCTGACTGCGCACGGCATCGTGACGCCGGCGCAGATCTGCGCGCTGCGCACGCAGCGCATGCTGGAAGCGGACGGGGTGCCGCGCTCCGCGATGGAGGCCCTGACCGCCGTGTCCTACCTGCACGCCCAGAGCAACCCGGACGCGGCGGCGTTCGGCAAACCGCTCGACCCCGAGGTGTACGCCGATTCCCGGTGGATCGCCGAACCACTGCGGCTCTACGACTGCTCGCGGGAGAACGACGGCGCGGGCGCGCTGCTGGTCGTGCCCGCGGAACGGGCTCGCGATTTCGCGCAACCGCCGGCCTACGTCCTCTCCGGCGTGCAGGGGGCAGGGCCGGACTGGAGCGAGTCCCTGGAGAACGACGCGGCTTACACCAGCGCCGGCTTCCACCCCGCACTGGTGAACCGGATGTGGGACGGCGCCGGAATCAAGGCCGGCGAGGTCGACGTGGTGCAGGTGTACGAGAACTTCACCGGTCCCGCTGTCGCGTCTCTCATCGACGTCGGCCTGTGCCCGCCGGGCGTGGCTGCGGGGGAGTTCATGACCGTGGACAACTTGCGCGCGCCCGGGGGCGGGCTGCCGATCAACACCTCGGGCGGGAACATCGCGGACGGGTTCGTGCACGGTATCGGGCTGGCCGTCGAGGCGGTGCGCCAGATCCGCGGCAGCTCGCCGAACCAGGTCGCGGGCGCCGACGTGTCGCTGCTGCTCGGCGGTCCGATGGCGCCTCTGGTGAGCGCCACGATCTTCGGCTCCGCGGCGACGCGGTAACCCGGCCAACGCCGTGCTGTCGTCGACGCTGCCGAACTTTCCGGTCCCCGCGGCCGGGCCGGCGAACGGTCTCGCCACTCCGCGTTCAGGTTGAGTTGACACAAACTTCCCACATTGTTCGTGTGACATGTCCTCCGACATAGAGGAGGACCATGCTATTCCGATCCCGAACTGCGGCCGTTGCCGCTGAGCAGGGCCGGTCCGCGCCCGAGCCTGCCACTCCCGGTCCGGGCGGTGAGGCGGAGCGGGCCAACAACGCCGGGCACGCCCTGCGAGGACCGGGTTCGCTGCGCAGCTTCAACCGGTACGAGATCAAGTACCTCGTGCCGGTGGCCGACGTCCAGCGCATCCTGCCCGCGATCGAGCAGCGCCTGGACCGGGACCCGCACAGCGACACCACCGGTTACGGCGTCTGGAGCACCTACTACGACACGCCTCAGTTGCGTTTCTACTGGGAGAAGATCGAGGGTCTGAAGTCTCGGCGCAAACTCCGCCTCCGGCACTACGGTGACCGGTTCGCGGTCACCGCCGACACGCCGGTCTACGTCGAGATCAAGCAGCGGGTCAATCGGGTGACCCAGAAACGTCGCCTCCCGCTGCCGTACCGGGAGGCGTTGCGCCTGTGCGCGGGCAAGGAGCCCGCGGGCTGCGAGCCGGGCGACCGCGGGTTCGTCGAGGAGGTTCTGGACCTGGTCCACCGGCTGAACCTGCGGCCCACCGCCATGACCGGGTACCAGCGCCAGGCCTACCTGGGCCGGGACGCCGACCTCGGCCTGCGGGTCACGATCGACCAGCGCGTCCGCGGGCGGGAGCGGGACTTCCACCTCGCCAACGACGCGACGAACCGGTTCATCGTTCCGCCCAGCAAGGCCATCGTCGAGATCAAGGCCAACGAGCGCGTTCCCTACTGGCTCACGGATCTGGCGGCGGACCACAACATGCAGGTGGTCCGGATCTCCAAGTACTGCCAAAGCGTGGAGGCGTTCGGCGGCGCGCCCCGCTCCGTTTTCCACGTTCCCGTCGACGAGTACGCCGACGACCCCACCTTCGACCACACCACTGCTCACGCGGAGGCACGCCCACGATGAATCTCAGCTTCGAGGACCTGACCGGTACCTTCAGCGTCCTGGACGGCGCGATCTCCCTCGCGCTTTCGTTCGCACTCAGCGTCCTGATCGCGTGGGTGTACCGGTCCACCCACCGCGACGTGTCCTACAGCCAGTCCTACGTCCAGACCCTGGTCATTCTGGGCATGCTGATCTCGGTCATCATGCTCGTGGCCGGATCGAACATCGCCCGCGCCTTCGCGCTGGTCGGCGCCCTGTCGGTAATCCGGTTCCGCAACGCGATCAAGGAGACCCGGGACGTCGGGTTCATCTTCCACATGTACCGGTTCAACTGGTTCCAGCTCAACGTCCAGCGCCAGGTCGTCGAGGTGCAGGTGCCCGCGGACGGGGACTACACCCACGTCATCTCCGATGTCCTGATCCGGCACACCGAGGAGTTCGAGCTGGTGAGTATGGAGTCCATCCGGGGTGGTGCGCTCACCGAGCTCATGTACACCGTGCGGATCAAGAAGGGCCGAGAGCCCGGTGACCTGATCTCCGACCTGCGTCAGTACAACAGCGGACAAGGTGTCACCGTGCTGACCGGCTACGACCAGACCGATCTGTGAGGCGTAGCCGTGCCCAGCCTCCCCACACGAAATCCTGTCCGGAGGCGCTTCCGGCACCGCATCCCGGTCCGGCTCCGCCACTACTGGAAGCTCGTCGCCGGAACCTGCGTCTTCGTGGTCGTGCTCGCAGGTGTGTTCGGCTCGGGGATGATCCGCCCGTACACCACGTCCAAGGCCGAGGACGCCCCCGTCCAGGTCACGGAGGACATCGCCGGGACGAAGGACCTCTTCGACACCACGACCGCGCACGACGTGCGCATCGAGTTCAATGACGCCAACTACCAGAAGATGCTGCAGGAGTACTTCGACACCGGCGAGAAGGACTACAGCCCCGTCGACGGTGATGCCGCGGCCGATCACGCACACCCGGGCCCCGGCGAGCGGGATGTCGTACCACCGGAGGAGTTCCACGATCCCGGCCGGGGTGCACGGCAACGGCCCGCCCGCGCCGAGCACGAGCCGGCCGAGGTTGGCGGGGGGCAGCCCGTCGGCGTCCTTGGCCGGGTCGACGCGCTCGATGACCTCGAACTCGTCGAGTCCGGGTGGCAGGGGCAGTTGGACGATGTAGGCGGTGCACCGGGGATCGGCGTTGAGCTGCTCGACCGCCCCGACCACGTCCGCCCGCGTCGCGGTCGCGGGCGGGTCGACCCGGATCGACTCGATCCCCACGTCGCGGCAGTCGCGGTGCTTTCCGTCGACGTAGAGGACGCTGCCAGGATCGTCGCCGACGAGCACCGTCCCCAGCCCGGGCGTGCGCCCCTGCGCGGTGAGAGCCGCCACCCGGCGGCGGAGATCGTCTTTGATCTTCGCGGCGACCAGCTTGCCGTCGAGCAGGCCGGCGCCCATCAGAACACCACCGTGGTGTTGCCGTCGCGCATGATCCGGTCTTCGCAGAAGGCCTTGACGGCGCGAGCGAGTACGAGGCGTTCGACGTCGGCGCCGCGGCGGACGAGGTCGTCGGTGGAGTCGGTGTGGCTGACGCGGACGACGTCCTGCTCGATGATCGGTCCCTCGTCGAGGTCCTCGGTGACGAAGTGGGCGGTCGCGCCGATGAGTTTCACGCCGCGTTCCTTGGCCTTGCGGTAGGGGGCGGCGCCGACGAAGGCGGGCAGGAACGAGTGGTGGATGTTGATCACCGGCACGCCCAGCGCGGCGAGGAAGTCGCCGGAGAGGATCTGCATGTACCGGGCCAGCACGACCAGGTCGACGGTGCCCTTGAGCAGGTCCAGCTGCGCGGCTTCGGCCTGCTGTTTGGCGCCCTTCGGCACGGGGATGTGGGTGAAGGGCACCTCGAACCGGTCGCCGACCCAGGCCAGGTCGGTGTGGTTGGAGACCACGTGGGTGATCTCCATCGGCAGCTCGCCCCGGCGGTGCCGCCACAGCAGGTCGAGCAGGCAGTGGTCGAGTTTCGAGGCGAACAGCGCCACTCGTTTCGGGACCGCGGTGTCGACCAGGGACCAGTTCAGCCCGAACCGCTCGCCGAGCTCGCGATGCAGGTCCACTTCGAGCGCGCAGCGCCGGTCGGCGAGCCGGTCGAGGTGGAACACGGCCCGCTGGAAGAAGCGCCCACCGGACGGGCCGGTGGAGTGCTGGTCCAGGCAGACGATGTTGGCTCCGTGACCGGTGAGGACGGCCGAGACGGCGGCGACGATGCCGGGTCCGTCCTTTCCAGACACCAGCAGTCGCCCCTCGCCGGTGGTGGTCGTGGTGTGCATGGGGTTGTCTCCTTCAGCCGGCGTCGAGGCGGGCCAGCAGTGATCGCCGCCAGGCTTCGGCGCCGGCCAGTTCGTTGAAGGTGAACAGGTGGATGCCGGCGATGTTGACGTCCGGCGCGGCGAGGTGGGGTTCGAAGGCGCGCAGGAGCTTGTCGGGGCGGTATCCGCCGGGGCGGATCAGCTGCCAGATCGTGTTCTGCTGTTTGCGCAGGAACCGCGCCGACTGCCCCAGGCCGATGCCGCCCGCGATCCGCATGAGTTTCTGCCTGCTCACCGGGGCGGGCACGCCGATCACGACGTCCAGATCCGAGTGGTCGCGGTGGACGCGGCGGGCCCAGTCCACGGTCGCCCTGGCGTCGAAGCAGATCTGGGTGATGACGTGCGTGGCCAGCGGGGCTTTCGCGGCCAGTGCGGCAGCCAGGTCCGCATCGGTGATGTTGGCGTGCCCTTCCGGGTAGCCGCAGCCGCGGCCACGGGACCGAAGCTGATCCGCATGTTGCGGCACATCGCCGACGACGCGGCGGTCGAGGTCTGCGTCCAGCTCGACCACGCGAAGGACGAGGCCCTGATCCGCCGCGGGATCGAAGCGGGCGCCGACTCGGTACTCGCCGACGGTTCCCACCTGCCGCCGGCCGCCAACGCCGGGTTCGTGCGGAAGGTCCGTGAGTTCGCCGCACCGCTCGGTGTCATGGTGGAAGCCGAACTGGGCAGCGTGCCCGGCGCCGAGGACCGCGCCACGGCTCAGGGGGCGGACACGGCCGGCAAGACGGATCCGGCGACGGTGCGGCCGTTCCTGGCCGCCTCCGGGGCTCAGCTCCTCGCGTGCGGGGCGGGCAACGTCCACGGCCGGTACCGCGGTGTCCCGGCGCTGGACTGGCGGCTGCTGGCCGCGGTCCGGGACCAGGCGGGCCCCGTTCCCCTGGTCCTGCACGGCGCGTCCGGCCTTCCCGAGGCCGACCTGCGCGCGGCGCCTGCGGCCGGGATCGGGAAGGTGAACCTCAACACCGAGCTCCGGACCGCGATGCTCCTGACGATCGACCGCGAGATCGCCGGTTGCCGCGCGGCCGGCGAGGACATGCTGACGTTGAGCGGTGCAGTCGCCGACGCGGCGGCCGGCGTCGCCCGGGACGTGTTGTCCCTGCTTGCCGTGAGTCCGAAGCCGAACGGAAAACCCGGGTAGCGAGGCCATCCAGGGCGAGAGTGAGCTGAACCTGCGTGCTCGGCAGAGGCAACGTGGTCACATCGGCGGTAGGTCTGCTGGAATCCGCAGCCGTGGACCAGCCGCGCGGTCCCGAACAGCGCCCACACCTGCCCTACAGTCGCCCGCCGGGCAGCGCGCGGGTGATCGCCACGGGGGTGGACCCGCTTGCGTGCCAAGAACAGTCGATCCGTCGCGTGCTCGCGCGAATGGTTTTCGCCGGGCGGCGTTGCTTGTTCGGCCGGGTAGTGGGAGGGACACTGGGCTGATTCCCGGAGGGAGGGTGGCGATGACCGGTTCTTCCGTGCAGCCGTGGAGCTTGCGGGGAGTGTGGTTCGACGCGTGCAAGTGCACGATCCCGTGCCCGTGTTCCTTCGCCCAGCCGCCGACCTACGGTGACTGCGACGGTGTCCTCCTGTGGCACGTGCGCGAGGGGAGGTACGGCGAGTCCCGATTGGACGGGTTGAACGTCGTGATGCTGGCGTCCTTCGTGGGCAACGTGTGGGGCGAACACAGCGACGCCTACGGCGCGGTGTTTCTGGACGAGCGAGCCGACGAGGCGCAGCGCGGCGCCCTGCAGATGATCTTCGGCGGCCAGGCGGGCGGCTGGCCTGCCCGGTTCAACGAGATGTTCGGGGGTGAGATGCGCGGCATGGAGTTCGCCGCCATCGACGCCTCGATCGCCGAGGACTACTCCGACTGGAGCGTCAGCATCCCCGGCAAGGCGACCGCGCGGGTCGAGGCGCTGACCGGGCCCACCACTGGGCCGGGTGCCCGGGTGGAGGTCCACAACCTGCCCGGCGCCGAGGTGGGCCCGGGGCAACCGCCGGCGGTGTGGGGCCGGGTGACCGCGGAGTCCGCCGACGCGTTCGGTTTCCGCTGGGAGCGCAGCGGCAACTCCAGCAAACTCATCCCGTTCGAGTGGAGCGGACCGGACGCGGCATGACCCCGCGGCCGGGCCGGGAGGTCGCTTCGTACGCGGGTTCGGTGCGGCGGTGGTCGCGAGCCGAGGCCGCGCTGGTGGTCGTGCTGCTGGTGCTCGCCGCACTGGCCTGGGTTCTGACGAGCAGGCTCGCGACCGCGGACATGCGCATGGGGGTCCTGACCGGCGGGCCCGCGATGCACGACATGACCGGCGCGATGCGGCCGTGGCCCGGGGAAGCGGCGCTGTTCCTCGGCGTGTGGGTCGTGATGATGGCGGCGATGATGCTGCCGAGCGTCGTGCCGTTCAGCCTGGGCATGCGCCGCCTGCTGCGCAGCCGGGGACTGCGTGGCCACGGCCTGTTCGCCGGCTACTTCCTCGTGTGGGCGGTGGCGGGGATCGGGGCGTTCGCGTTCGTGCAAGGCCTGGAGCGGGCCATGACCGGGCCCAGCACCACCGCCGTGCGGGCCGGGGGAGTGGTGCTGCTGGTCGCCGGCGTGTACCAGCTGACCCCGTTGAAGCGGGTGTGCCTGCGGCACTGCCGGTCGCCGATGGCGCTGCTGCTCGAACACAGCGAGACGGCGATGCGCGGCCGTTTCGGTGTCCTCCGGGTGGGGGTGAGCCACGGCGGGTACTGCCTGGGCTGCTGCTGGGCGCTGATGGCGGTGCTGCTGGCCGCCGGGATGATGAACCTGGTCTGGATGGCCGTGTTCGCGGCCGTCGTGGCCCTGGAAAAGGTCACCCGCCACGGCGAACTGATCAGCCGCGTGGTCGGCGGCCTGCTCCTCGCCACGGCGATCGTCCTCCTGGCCCAGCCGGCCCTGTTGACCTAGGAGTGGCGGGTGGGCTCCGCCGTCCGGGGTCGGGTGGCCGCCCAGCTGGCGAGGAGCTTGAGCCGGTCTTCGGACGCGGTGCCGGGTTCGGCCGTGTAGATGATCAGGTCGTGCACGGCCCGGCCGGGCAGCGGCAGGTCGAGGGACTGGAAGGTCAGGTCCAGGTGGCCGACGTCGGGGTGCCGGAGCCGTTTGATGCCATCGTGGCGCATCAGGACGTCGTGCGCGGCCCAGCGGCCGCGAAACTCCGGGCTGAGCGTGGACAGCTCGCCGACGAGTTCGCGCAGTGCCCGGTCACGGCGCTCGCGCCCGACCTCGGCGCGCAGCAGGGCGGCGGTGGCGGCTCCGGCGGCGTCCCAGCCGACGAAGAAATCCTGCGCGCCGGGGTCGAGGAAGATGTAGCGGGCAAGGTTGGGCGGCCGCGCTGGGCGGCGGTGGCACTGTCGAACATCGGCGCGAGCAGGGCACGGGCCAGGGGATTGCCGGCGACAACGTCCGTGCGGCCGGTGCGCACGAACGCCGAGGACATCGTCATGGAGTCGAGCAGCCACTGGACTCGTGCCGGGATCTCGACGTCCCGGCGCCGCGACGGCGTGCGGATCTCCTCCCGCGACGACCGGGCCAGGTCGGACAGGTAGGTGCGTTCGTCGTCGTCCAGGCGCAGGGCACGGGCGACCGCGTCGAGGACTGGGACGCCTTCCGCGACCCGGACGCGTTGACCTACCGCACGTACGTCGGGCTGCAGGCGGAGGCGGAGACCAAGACCGGCGGAGTGCTGGAGCAGTACGCGGAGGCCGATGCGGACGCGACGCTGAGCCCCGGCCAGGTTTCCTGCTGACCAAGGTCTTCACCCCGTCGAGGTACGTGCTGCACGGCATGCAGCAGGTGGAGGCCTACCTCGGTTACCTGGCGCCCACGTCGTACGTCACCAACACCGCGGGGTTCGCCACGGCCGACTACCTGCGGCGCGTGACACTCGTCGCCTACCGCACCCGGGGGCTGGAGCTGGCGCACCCTGGGGCCGGCGCCGGTTCCGCCGACCGCGGGGTGTGGGAACGCCACGAAGCGTGGCAGCCCGCGCGGAAGATCGAGAAGGCCCTCATCGCCGACGACTGGGGCGAGGCGTTCACCGCGTTCAACCTGGTGCTCGCCCCAACGCTCGACGACGTGCTGCTCCGCCAGTTCAAGGAGGTGCGCGATTCACCCTGGAGCACCGCCCGGAGAACGACGCGGTGCTGCGCCGGTGGATCGACCGGTGGGCCCCGATCGCCGACGCCGCGGCAGCCGGCCTCGGCACCCTGCGGAGACCCTGCCCGAGCGAGGTCGCAGCGCGGGGGAGGTCGAGTCAGGCGCCCGTGCGAAACGGGAGGAGTTCCTCAGCGGGATCTTCTCGGGGGCGGACGTGAGCACCGGGAAGGAGCGTGCGGGACGGTGAGCGGCACGATGACCGGACAGTGGCACGCGACGCTGCGCATCGACGACCTCTGGGAAGGGGAGATGGAGGGCGTCGAGGTCGGCGAGGAGAAAGTGCTGCTGATCAATGTGGACGGTGAGGTGCGTGCTTACCGCAACCGGTGCCCGCACCAGGCGTGGGCGCTCGACGAAGGTGACTTCGACGGCGAGACGCTTACCTGCGTCCGGCACATGTGGGTGTTCGACGCCCGTAGCGGCACCGGGGTCAACCCGGACAACTGCCGGCTGAACTCGTTTCCGTGCAAGGTGGACGGGGACGGCACGATCCTGGTGGACATCGGATGAGCACCCGCAGATGCGTGCTCGTGGGAGGAGGCGTGGCGGCGGCGTCGGCCGCCACCCCCCTTCGCGGGCGCGGCTACGAGGGTGAGGTCGTCCTGGTCGGCGACGAGCCGGTAGTGCCGTACGAGCGGCGGCCGCTGTCGAAAGACTTCCTCCTCGGAGGCACGCAGCTACCGGATCTGCATCGTCAGGCACCCGGGTGGTACGAGACCGAGCAGGTCGAACTGCGGCTGGGCATCCGGGTGACGGCCGTCGACGTCGGCGCGCGGAGCGTCACTCTGTCCACCGGGGACCGGCTGGGTTACGACGACCTCGTCCTGGCCACCGGGGTGCGGGCGCGCCGGCTTCCGGGGTTCGACGGAGACGGCGTGCACTACCTGCGCACCGCGGCAGACGCGGCGCGGCTGCGCGAAGAGCTTGCCGAGGCCGACCGGATCGCCGTCCTGGGCGCCGGCTTCGTCGGCTGTGAAGTGGCCCCCGCGGCGGCGTCGCTCGGCAAGCAGGTCACCGTGTTCGAACCGGAACCGGTTCCGCTGGCCCGGGCGCTCGGCGAGGCGATCGGCACAGTGCTGATGGACATCCACCGTGAGCACCGGGTCGAGATCCGGGCGGGGGAGCACGTGACGAGCTTCGAACGCGGGTCCGGCGGGTTCGTGCTCACCACCGGTGGGGGCGAGCGCATCGAGGTGGATGTGAATCGTGGTGGGCGTCGGCTCGCTGCCGAACGTGGAGCTGGCCGAAGCGGCCGGTCTGGCCGTCGACGGCGGGATCGTGGTCGACGGAGTACGGGCGGACGTCGGCTCCGCATGTGTATGCGGCGGGCGACGCGGTCATCCAGCACCACCCCCGGTACGGCCAGCCCATCCGGGTGGAGCATCACGACACGGCGGTGCGCCAGGGTGCGCACGTCGCGGCCACCGTGGCGGGGGAGCCGGAGCCGTTCGAGGAGGCGTACTGGTTCTGGTCCGACCAGTACGAGCACAGTCTCCAGTCCACCGGCCGCATGGGTGCGCTCGACACCGTGGTGCTCCGGGGGAGCCTGGCGGAGCGAAGCTTCTCCGCCTTTTCCCTGGTGGACGGGCGCATCCAGGGCGTGATCTCACTCAACCAGCCCCGCGACGTGCTCGAAGTCCGCCGGGTGCTGTTCACCCCGCACGAGGTCACGGCCGAGCAGCTCGCGGACGAGTCCGTGCCGCTCAAGCGATTGTTCCCGCGCGCGAAGCCCGTCCGCGCGCACTGATTCCGTTCGGTGAGCCCCGGGTGACAGGGAGAAGGACATGACGACGCTGGCCGTGCTGGAGACAGTTCAGAACCAGGTCCGGGTAACGGCGGAGGAGGCGCGTTCGGCGCTGGCGAAGGTCCGTGGTCTCCGGGCCGGCGAAGCGCTGGCGAAGCTGCGCCTCGGTCCCGGCCGCACGTGCGAGCCGGTGGCTCGCGTGCTCGACCGCGCCCTCGTCGAAGCGGCGGAGGCCGGGCTCGGTCCCGACCAGCTGGTGGTGGCGGGTGGCAGCGCCGAGCCGGCCGAGCCGATCGTCAGGGTCCGCCGGAAGGCCCACGGCAAGGCCGACTGGATTTCGAGCCCGACTGCCGACGTCCGGGTCGAGCTGCAGCCGGTCGGTGTGTGGGAAACGCAGGCGTGCGAGACCGGCGTGCGGCCTGCCGAGCCGGAGGCGGTCCTCGCCGTTCCCCCCTCGGGGGAGCCGGGAGCGCGGGCGGACGAGGTCCGTGAGGCGCTGAAGGACGTGCTCGACCCCGACCTCGGCGTGAACGTGGTCGATCTCGGTTTCGTCCGCCGAGTCGAGGTCGACGAGCACGGGTTCGCCGTACTGACGATGACGCTGACCTCCCCCGGCGTGTCCGCTCACCGGAGTCATGGAGGACCAGATCCGCACTCTGTTTTCGGAGGAGACCTCACCGGTCACCGGCTTCCGGATCGAGTGGGTGTGGCTGCCGACGTGGCGCCCCGCTGACATACTGAGGAAGGCCGCGAGCAGCTCCGGGCGATTGGCTTCACTCGATTCTGAGCCAAGACGACCGAAAGTCAAACAGACAAAGGAAGACACCAGATGGCCTACGTAGTGCTCGCGACGTGGATCGCCAAGCCCGGTGAAGCCGACGCGATCCGGAAGATCCTCGAAACCGTGACCCCGGGCAACCGGGCCGAGGAGAAGGTGCTGGCTTTCCAGGCCCACGTCAGCAAGGACGATCCGAATACCTTTGTCCTGTACGAGAAGTACGCCGACGCTTCCGGCTACGCCGATCACCGCGGGACCGAGGCGTTCAAGACCCACGTGCTCGGCGACGCGATTCCCCGCCTCGCCGACCGGACGGTCCGGGAGTTCGAGACGATCGAGTGACCGGAGTCGGACGAACTGCCGTCGAAAGCGGATCGGGCGTATAACGGCAACCTTCGACGGCAGTGACGCCGCCACTCCGGTTCACCGGCCCCCTGAGTACCGCTGCGGGACCTTCGCGATCCACGAACCGGAGGTGTCGCAGCGAAAGGCCGCGGCCTTCGTCACGATCAGCCGACCGCGACCGGTTCCGCCGCCGTTCGCCGCGTGACGCCCTGGCCCGGGCCCGGGTCGGTGGTGGTGCCGCGGAAACCGCGCAGCCGGAGGCTGTTGGTCACCACGAAGACCGAGCTGAACGCCATCGCGGCGCCGGCGATCATCGGGTTGAGCAGGCCGGCGGCGGCCAGCGGCAGGGCCGCCACGTTGTAGGCGAAGGCCCAGAACAGGTTGCCCTTGATCGTGCGCAGGGTCCGCCGGGACAACCGGATCGCGTCGGCCGCCACCCGGAGGTCGCCGCGCACCAGGGTCAGGTCGCCCGCTTCGATCGCGACGTCGGTGCCGGTGCCCATCGCCAGTCCGAGGTCGGCCTGGGCGAGCGCGGCGGCGTCGTTGACCCCGTCGCCGACCATCGCCACGACCTTGCCCTCGTCCTGCAGCCGCTTGACCACGTCGACCTTGTCGCGGGGGAGGACCTCGGCGATGACCTCGCCGATACCGACCTCCGCGGCGACCGACTCGGCCGCGGCCCGGTTGTCGCCGGTGAGCAGGATCGGGGTGAGCCCGAGCCCGCGCAGCCGCCGGATCGCCTCGGCGGAGGTGGGCTTGACGGTGTCGGCCACCACCAGCACCGCCCGCGCCCGGCCGTCCCAGCCGACCGCGACCGCCGTGCCGCCCCGCTGCTCGGCCGCCGCCTTGGCCTCGGCGAGGCCGGGGGACAGGTGCTGGCTCCAGTCCGCCAGCAGCGCGGTGCGCCCGACGAGCACGGCCTTGCCCTCGACGATCCCTTGCACGCCAAGGCCTTCGACGTTGGTGAAGCCCTCGACGCCCGGCAGGTCACCGAGGCGATCGCGTGCTCCGGTGGCGATGGCCTGGGCGATGGGGTGCTCGGAGGCGTTCTCCAGTGCTCCGGCCAGGCGCAGCACCTCGGTGGTGTCGGCGCCGTCGGTGTGCACGTCGGTGAGGGCCATTTTGCCGGTGGTGACGGTGCCGGTCTTGTCCAGCACGATCGTGTCGACGCGGCGGGTGGACTCCAGCACCTCCGGGCCCTTGATCAGGATGCCCAGCTGGGCGCCCCGCCCGGTGCCGACCAGCAGTGCGGTCGGCGTGGCCAGACCCAGCGCGCACGGGCAGGCGATGATCAGCACGGCCACCGCCGCGGTGAACGCCGCGGACACCGTGCCGCCGGCGCCGAGCCAGAACGCCAGGGTGCCCACCGCGAGGGCGATGACGATCGGCACGAACACCGCCGACACCCGGTCGGCCAGCCGCTGCACGGCGGCCTTGCCGGTCTGCGCCTCCTCGACCAGCTTCGCCATCTGCGCCAGCTGGGTGTCCGCGCCGACGCGGGTGGCCCGCACGACCAGCCTGCCGCCGGAGTTCACGGTCGCGCCGGTGACCGGGTCGCCGGGTCCGACCTCGACCGGCACAGACTCGCCGGTGAGCATGCTCGCGTCGACCGCGGAGCTGCCGTCCTCGACCACGCCGTCGGTGGCGATCTTCTCACCGGGACGGACCACGAAACGGTCGCCCACGGCCAGCTGCTCGACCGGGATCCGCTCCTCCCGGCCGCCGCGCAGCACCGCCACCTCCTTGGCGCCGAGTTCGAGCAGCGCCCGCAGCGCGGCCCCGGCCCGTCGCTTGGAGCGGGCCTCGAAGTAGCGGCCGGCGAGGATGAACGTGGTCACCCCGGCCGCGACCTCGAGGTAGATGTTGCCGTCCCCGCTGATCCGTTGGATGGTCAGCTCGAACGGGTGCGTCATGCCGGGTGTTCCGGCGCTGCCGAACAGCAGCGCGTAGAGCGACCAGGCGAACGCGGCCAGCGTGCCCATCGAGATCAGCGTGTCCATCGTGGCCGCGCCGTGCCGCAGGTTCGCCCACGCGGCGCGGTGGAACGGCCACGCGCCCCACACGATCACCGGCGCGGCCAGCGTGAGCGAGATCCACTGCCAGTAGGTGAACTGCAGCGCCGGAACCATCGCCAGCACGACCACCGGCACCGACAGCACCAGCGAGCCGATCAGCCGCTGCCGCAGCGGCCGGGACGGGTCCTCCTCGGCGGCCGCCGGTTCCGCCATCTCGGGCTGGGGGACGGTGGCCGTGTAGCCGGCCGCCTCCACCTGGGCGACCAACGTGGCCGGGTCGAGGCCGGCGGGGAAGCTGACCTTCGCCTTCTCGGTGGCGTAGTTGACGGTCGCGGTGACGCCGTCGAGCTTGTTGAGCTTGCGTTCGACCCGCATCGCGCACGAGGCGCAGGTCATGCCACCGATCGCCAGCTCGATGTCCTGGGCGGCCTGCGGAAGGTTCTGCACATCCGAAGTCATCGTGGTTCCCCTCGATCAGCCGTGGCTGTGGCCGTCGCCGGTAGCGGGCGGTGCGGTGGGCGCGCTGCCCGCGGTCGGCACGGTGAACTCGGCCGTGCGGACCTGGCCCGCGTGCTGGAAGTCGAGGAACAGCCGGTAGGTGCCGGCGGAGGGGACTTCCGCGTGGAACGTGACGCCCGGTCCCGGCTGCGTCGTGCCGTCGCCCGGGCTGCCGCCCGGGTGGACGTGCAGGTAGGCGAGGTCGCCTTCGCGCAGCGCCACCAGGTGCCCGTAGGCGCCCAGGTAGGGCTGCAGGTCGGTGACGTCGTGGCCGTCCTTGGTGACGGTGGCCGTCACCGTCGACGTGCGTCCCGGAGTCAGGTCGCCGTCGACCCGGACCTCATAGCCGTCCACCCGGGCGACGCGTGTGACCGGGTGGTGGGCCGGCTGGAAGTCGCCGGCCGCGGCGAGGTCGACGCCGAGGGTGGTGGCCTCCCCGCCAGTGGGCGTGAAGTCGGCGAAGGCGCGGTAGCTGCCGGCGTCGGCAACGGCCAGCGGCACCGTCCAGGTGCCGTCGCCCGCCATTTCCGGGTGGATGTGCTGGAACCCAGCGGTGTCGCGGCGCACCACGACGAGGTGCATGCGCTTTTCGTGCTCGACGTCGAACGCGGTGACCGCGTTGCCGTCGGGCCCGGTGATCCGGAAGGAGAACTCCTCGGTGGTCCCGGTGGTCAGCGTCGTGCGGGTGGGCGTGAGGGTGTAACCGCCCCTGGACGACGCCAGCCCCGCGGGCTGGTCGGGTTGCGTGGTCTCCGCGACAGTGCCGCTGTGGCTGTCCCCGTGCGCGGCGTCCTCGGCGCCACGCGTGCCAGCTTCGCTGGTGACGGGACCGACAGCGGTGCCGATCGCCCAGCCGCCTCCGGCGACCAGGGCGAGCGCCGCACCGTAGGCGGAGAGCTTCCCTGCAGTGTTCATGACATTCCTGTCCTCGGGCTGCCGCTACGCGGTCAGCTGGTAACCGGCTTCTTCGACGGCGGCGCGCACCGCGTCGGTGGTGAGCTCCTTCTCGCTGGTGACGGTGACCCGGCCGGTGGGCAGGTCGACGGCCACGCCGGTGACGCCGTCGATCTCCCGGACCTCCTCGGTCACCGAGCGGACGCAGTGCTCGCAGGTCATGCCGGTCACGGTGTAGGTCTGCTCGCTCATTGGCTCTCCTTCTTCCGTGGTCAGGAACGGACCAGCCGGGCGATGGCTTCGCTGGCCTCGCGCACCTTCGCGTCGGCCGTGTCGCCGCCGACGGCGATCGCTTCGGCCACGCAGTGTTTGAGGTGTTCGTCCATCAGGCCCAGCGACACCGACTGCAGGGCCTTCGTGGCCGCGGCGATCTGGGTGAGCACGTCGATGCAGTACTCGTCGTTCTCGACCATCCGCTGCGGGCCCCGGATCTGCCCTTCGATCCGGCGCAGCCGGGTGAGGTAGCCGTCCTTGTCGCTGGTGTAACCCCGCATTGTTCCTTCTCCTCACGTCGGCCCCGGTGGCGCCAACACCGAGATTTATACCCTAGGGGGGTACCGTAGTCAAACGGCGGGGTGGAGCTCGTCTCCACAGTGGAATGAGTGGCCGCTGCCGGACGCGACGGGTCGATCAGCCGGTCACGCGGCCCGGGACGTCAGTGGACCCGGGTGGCGATGCCCGGGTAGTCGAGGATGAGGCCGCGCCGGTCGTAGACCAGGCGGCAGGTGAAGTCGAATCGCGGCGCGGCGTAGTCGTAGTGCTTGTCGTCCGACCGGGAGTAGGTCTGGTCCGGCGGTCCACCGCGAGCCCGACCAGGCGGACGTACGCGGCCGGCGCCTGGTCGCGATCAGGTACACGGACATGATGAGCGCGGCGACCGTGAGCAGCTTGCGGGTGTTGCGGATCCGGCTCGCCAGCCGCTGCTCGGCGTTCTCGCCGTCGGCGGCGACCAGCGGCATCATGCTCACGCCGGTCTCGAACCCGGACAGGCCCAGCACCAGTAGCGGGAACGCCAGGACCGCGGGACCGACGACCCCGGTGAGGCCGGCGCCCGAGGTCAGCGCGTCCACCCAGCGGTCCAGCGCGACGGGCGTGGTCAGCACCTCGGCCACCCCCGCGGCCACGACCACGGCGTTGAGCAGCAGGAACACCGCGACCAGCGGGATGGCGACCCCGACGGCCTCGGAGAACCCGAGCAGGAAAACCCCGCCCAGGATCAGCAGCAGCACCACGGTGACCAGCACCTCGTGACTGTGCAGAAACGCCGGGACGTGCGGGTTCTCCAGCGCGTGCACGGTGGCGTCGGCCGAGGACAGGGTGATCGTGATGATCCACGACGTGGCCACGAACCCGAGCAGCACGAGCACGAAGATCTTGCCGCGCCAGAACGGCAGCAGGTCCTCCAGCATCGCGACCGACCCCTGGCCGTGCGGCTCTCCTTCGCCACCCGCCGGTACATCGGGAGCATGCCCAGCAGGGTCAGCGCGACGATCAGCAGGGTGGCCAGCGGCGACAGGGCGCCGGCGGCCAGCGCGGCGATACCCGGCAGGTAGGACAGCGTGGAGAAGTAGTCCACGCCGGTCAGGCACATGACCTTCCACCACGCCTGCGGCTCGGTGTGCTGCTCGCCGCTCTCCGGGCCCACCGGCTGGACGCGGTGCTGCAGCAGCCACCGGCCCAGCCGGGTCGACGGCGCTGTCGGCCGGACCGGGCTGTCGACCCGTTCCGGCACCACGAACTCCGGCAGCTCGGCCATGGCCGTCCTTCCCGGTCTCTCGCGCGGTGCGCTGATCAGACTGCCGGACCCGTCGCCGGAGAGCAGTGCCGCCCCAGTCCGGTGCGGACGC
Organism: Amycolatopsis methanolica 239; assembly: GCF_000739085.1. Lineage (NCBI taxonomy): Bacteria > Bacillati > Actinomycetota > Actinomycetes > Pseudonocardiales > Pseudonocardiaceae > Amycolatopsis > Amycolatopsis methanolica. Next base: position 3,371,408 of record NZ_CP009110.1, read on the forward strand.
TCCCGGGCGGTCAGCTGCGCACGCGGGAGCGGATGCCGTCGAGCAGCAACTCGATTCCCTGCTCGAAGTCGCCGGGGCCGCCGGGTTCCCGGTCGATCGCCCCGGCACTGGAGGCCTGCAGCGCGGCCTGCTCGTCCGCCGTGTGGCCGAAGACGAGGTGCAGCAGCGCGCGGGTGGCGACGTCGACGAGGTCGTCCGGCAGGCCGCCGTCCCGCAGCGCTTCCCGCAGCTGTGCGGCCGGCTCGCCCGCGCCGAGGCCGAAGGTGTGCGCGGTGGCTACCACCTCGGCGCCGTCGCGGTAGGCCAGCATCGAATCGCGCAGTTCGGCGCAGATCTCCACCGCCCGCTGGTCCCACTCGACCGCGCGGCGCTCACGCCGGCCGCGTGCGAGGATCTCGTCGGCGACGGCGGCCAGCAGCGTCTGTTTGTTCGGCACGTGGTGGTAGAGCGCGCTCGGTTGCAGCCCGAGTTCGGCGGCCAGCCTGCGCATCGTGAGCGACTCCAGGCCGTACTCGTCGAGGACCTCGATCGCGCGCTCGACGACATCGCGCCGCTGGTAGCGCACACCGGACTCCTCCCGTTGACCTGTTCGCGCGGCCAGTGTACCGTCAGCGCCGCTCACCCGAACACCGTTCAGGTTGTAATCAACTAGTCACTCTAAGTCAGGAGAAGTGGATGGGCTCCAGGTTCGAGCAGCTCGCCGACGCGGTCCTCGCCGGGGTTCCCGCCGGGCCCGGCGACGCACTGTCCGTGCTGGGCGCCGACGACGCCGAGGTGCTGTCCGTCGTCGCCGCGGCGGGCAGGCTGCGCCGCGCGCACTTCGGCAACACCGTCAAGGTGAACTACCTGGTGAACCTGAAGTCCGGTCTGTGCCCGGAGAACTGCAACTACTGCTCGCAGGCGCTCGGCTCGGCGGCGCCCATCCTCAAGTACTCCTGGCTGTCCACGGAGGAGGCGCTGAAGCAGGCGGGCGCGGGGATCTCCGGTGGCGCCGGCCGGGTGTGCCTGGTCTCCTCCGGGCGCGGACCGTCCAACCGGGACATCGATCGCGTCACCGAGATGGTCGGGGCGCTCAAGGCCGAGCATCCGGACGTCGAGGTCTGCGCCTGCCTCGGCCTGCTCTCCGACGGGCAGGCCGAGCGCCTCGCCGACGCCGGGGTGGACGCCTACAACCACAACATCAACACGGCGGAGAGCCACCACCACAACATCGTCCAGACCCACACCTACGCCGACCGGGTGGACACCGTGGCGAAGGCGAAGCGCGGCGGGCTGTCGCCCTGCTCCGGTCTCATCGCCGGGCTGGGGGAGACCGACGAGCAGCTGGCCGAAGCCCTGTTCGCGCTCAAGGAGCTGGACGCCGACTCGATCCCGGTCAACTTCCTGATGCCCTTCGACGGCACCCCGCTCGCCGACACCTGGGAGCTGTCCCCCTTGCGGTGCCTGAAGATCCTGGCCATGGCGCGGTTCGTGTGCCCGGACAAGGAGATCCGCATCGCCGGCGGCCGCGAGATGCACCTGCGTTCGCTGCAGTCGCTCGCGCTGCACGTCGCCAACTCGATCTTCCTCGGCGACTACCTCACCTCCGAGGGGCAGGCCGCGGAGGCGGACCTGGAGATGATCCGGGACAACGGGTTCGTCGTGCTGGGCTCCGAAGAGGACATCGCGGCGCGGGGACCCGTCGACCCGGCGATCCGCCGGCGCGGCGCGGGCACCGCCGTCGTCCCCAACGCCTGATGACACCCGCGGAACTGCTCGCGTTCGACCGCGGGCACCTGTGGCACCCGTACACCTCGATGACCGACCCGCCGCCGGTGCGGCTGGTCACCGGCGCGTCCGGCAGCCGGATCACAGTGGACGGCGCCGGGGACGTGGTCGACGGCATGGCGTCGTGGTGGTCGGCGATCCACGGCTACCGGCACCCGGTGCTCGACGAGGCGGCGCGCCGCCAGCTGGCGAACATGTCGCACGTGATGTTCGGCGGCCTCACCCACGAGCCCGCCGTCGAGCTGGCGGCGCGGCTGGTCGACCTCACCCCCGCCGGGCTGGAGCACGTGTTCCTCGCCGACTCCGGATCGGTGAGCGTCGAGGTGGCGATGAAGATGGCGCTGCAGTACCAGCGCGGCACCGGCAGCCCGGAGCGGACCCGGTTTCTCACCGTCCGCGGCGGCTACCATGGCGACACCTTCGACTGCATGAGCGTGTGCGACCCGGACGGCGGCATGCACGCCATGTGGTCGGGGGTGCTGCCGGAGCAGGTGTTCGGCGAGCGCCCACCACGGTCCGAAGTGGACGTCGCCGCGTGGGCGGCGGGTTTCCGCGCGCTCGCGGCCGAGCACGCGGGCCGGCTCGCCGGGCTGATCGTGGAGCCGTTGCTGCAGGGTGCAGGCGGCATGCACCCTTACCCGGCGAGCTGCCTGCCGGTCTTCCGGGAGGTGGCCGACGAGCACGGGCTGGTGCTGATCTTCGACGAGATCGCCACCGGCTTCGGCCGCACCGGCACGCTCTTCGCCGCCGACGCCGCGGGCGTGGCGCCGGACGTGATGTGCGTCGGCAAGGCCCTCACCGGCGGTTACCTGTCGCTGGCCGCCACCCTGTGCACCAGCGAGGTCGCCAGGGGGCTGTCGGCCAGCGACTCCGGGGTGCTCATGCACGGGCCCACGTTCATGGGCAATCCGCTGGCCTGCGCGATCGCCACCGCCAGCCTCGACCTGCTGTCCAGTGTGGACTGGCGGGCCGACGTGCGCCGGATCAACGCGGGATTGCAGGCGCTGCACCGGATCGAGGCCGCCGACGTGCGGGTGCTCGGCGCGGTCGGCGTGGTCCAGCTCGACCACCCGGTCGACGTGGCCAAGGCGACCGAGGCGGCGCTGGCGGAGGGCGTGTGGCTGCGGCCGTTCCGCGACCTGATCTACACCATGCCGCCGTACGTGTGCACCGACGACGACATCGCCACGATCTGCCGTGGCATCGAAGCCGCGGCGGCGGTCGCATGAGCTGGGCGGAGTGGTTCGCCGCGCAGCGCGCCGCGCGGGAGGCCGCCGGCCTGCACCGCACGCTGCGCCCGCGGGCGGCCGGCGACGGCTTCATCGACCTGGCCAGCAACGACTACCTGGGGCTGAGCGGCGATCCCGGCGTCCGCCGCGCGGCCGCCGAAGCCGCGCTCGTCTGGGGCGCCGGAGCCGGTGCGTCCCGCCTGGTGACCGGCACGACCACCCTGCACACCGAGCTGGAGCGTGAGCTGGCCGAGTTCACCGGCCGCGAGGCGGCGCTGGTGTTCTCCACCGGCTACCACGCCAACCTGTCCGCGGTGACCGCGCTGGCGGACCGGGACGCGATGATCGTCTCGGACGCCCACGTCCACGCGTCGCTGATCGACGCCGCGCGCCTGTCCCGCGCCGCCGTCCGGGTGGTCCCGCACAACGACGTCGCCGCCGTCCGGGCCGCGCTGGCCGCCGCCGGTGGACGGCGGGCGCTCGTGCTGACCGAGTCGGTCTTCTCGGTCCTCGGCGACGCCGCGCCGCTCGCCGAGCTGACCGGGGTGTGCGCCGAGCACGACGCGCTGCTCGTCGTCGACGAGGCGCACGGGCTCGGCGTGGCCGGTGACGGCGGGCGGGGCCTGCTGCACGGCCTCGGCCTGTCCCGCCAACCGCACGTGGTGATGACCGCGACGCTGTCCAAGTCGCTGGGCGCGATGGGCGGCGCGGTCCTCGGCTCGGCCGCGCTGATCGACCACCTGGTCAACCGGGCGCGTCCGTTCATCTTCGACACCGGGCTGGCGCCGGCGCCCACCGCCGGCGCTCTGGCGGCGTTGCGCACGCTGCGCGCCCGGCCGGACCTCCCGGCCCGGATCCACGAGCGCGGCGCGGCGCTGGCCGAGCGGCTCGACGTGCCGCGCTCGGCGGGCGCGGTGTTGTCAGTGCCGATGCCCTCGCCGCACGTCGCGGTCACCGCCCAGGCCGAGGCTCTCGCGGCGGGAGTGCGGGTGGGCTGCTTCCGGCCGCCGTCCGTGCCCGACGGGATCTCCCGCCTGCGCGTCACGACGCACGCCGGGCTGGACGAGGAGCGCTGGGCGCGCGCGGTCGACGTGCTGGCCCGGGTGGCCGCTCAGTCGAGCTCCTCGGCGAGCGCGACGAAGATCCCGGCGGGACCGCGGACGCAGCAGAGCCGGTAGCTGTCCCCGTACTGCACCACTTCGCCGACCGGTCCTCAGCCGAGCCCGTTCAGCAGGTCGGCCACCACCTTCGCGGCCAGGGGCGGTGCTCCGGGGGGCACCGAGGCCGCCGACGAGGTCGCCACCAGCATCCGCGCGGCGGCCTGGTGGCGGGGCGCCGGCCGGGCGTCCCCGGTCACCCGCGCCATGGAGTCGTGGATTTCGCGGGCGCGGGCCTGCGCTGCTGGTCGCTTCGACCTCCACCCGGGAGGCGTTCGTCGAGTGGGGCTGGCGGCTGGGTTTCCTGGTCAGCTTCGTGCTGGTGATCTTCGGTCTGGTGATCCGGCGCCGCCTCACCGAACGCCCGCTGTTCGAGGAGGCGGCGCGGCACCGCCCGGCGCGCGTGCCGCTGCTGGAGGTGCTGCGCGACCACCCGCTGGCCCTGCTGCGGTCGGTGTGCGTGACCGGCGCGTCGACCGCGATGGGCTACATCATCCTCACCTACATCCTGTCCTACGGCACCGGCGAAGTCGGCTACTCCCGCAACGAGCTGCTGTTCGTCGTGATCCTCACCAGCGTGGTGCAGCTCGGCGCGATCTACGGGCTGTCCGGGCTGGCCGACCGCTTCGGCCGCCGCGAGGTGATCGCCGCGGGCGCGCTCGCCCAAGCGGTCGCGGCGCGCTGCTGTTCTTCCTCGTGTTCGACACCGGTGTCTTCGTGCTGGCGCTGGTGGCGTGCGTGGTCACGGTGATCACCGTGTCCGCCCAGTACGGGCCGCTGCCCGCGCTGCTGTCCGACCACTTCCCGACCCGCATCCGCTACAGCGGCGTGTCCCTGGGCTACCAGCTGGGCAACGTGGTCGGCGGCGGCCTCGCGCCCGTGGTGGCGACCGCGATCTTCACCGCCTCCGGCAGTTCGCTGCTGGTGGGCGTGTACCTGGCCGGGATGGCCCTGCTGGCGCTGGTGCTGGCCGTCGTCCTCCCCGCGGCGCCGGCGAGCGCCGCGACCCGGATTACCGGGACGCTGACGAACGGCGCCACCTGGATCGTCGACGTGCCCGCCGGCTGGAACGGCACGCTCGTGTTGTTCAGCCACGGTTTCCGCCCCGGCCCGGACAACCCGCCCGCCGACGCGCCCGACACGGCGACCGCGCAGGCGCTGCTGGGCGCTCAGCACCGCGGTGGCCGACCAGCTCGGCACGCTCGTCGCGGTCGAGGAACGCATCGGGGTGGCGCGCGAGGTGGTCGCACTGGGGCGGTCGATGGGCGTTCTGGTGTCGGTGCTGCTCGCCGAAGGCGGTCGCGCCGACGGGGTGCTGACCACCTGCGGTCTCGTCGGCGGCGGGGTCAACCTGAACAACTACCAGCTCGACGGCCTGCACGCCCTGGCCGGGCTGTTGCTGCCCGGGCAGGACGTCCAGCTCACCGGGTTCACCACGCCGGCGCAGGCCGCCGTCACCGCCGCCGCCCTCACCACCGCGGTGCGGCAGGCGCAGGCCACCCCGGAGGGCCGCGCGCGGATCGCGCTCGCGGCGTCGCTGATGAACATGCCGACGTGGGCCACGGGGCCGCGGCCGCCCACGGACTTCGCCCAGCAGCAACGGGCCCAGTACACGTGGCTGATGCAGACGCTGCCGTTCGTGATCCCGGCGCGCGTCAGCATCGTCTCGGTGGCCGGCGGCGACAGCGGCTGGAACGTCGGGGTGGACTATGCGCGGCTGGTGCACCGGTCCGCGCAGCTGCCGCAGGTCGTCGCGCTCTACCGGGAGGCGGGCCTGGACCTGCACGCCGACCTGGGCGCGCTCACCCGCGCCGCCGACATCGCCCACGACGCCGGGGCGCTGGCCTGGATGCGGCGTACGTCGGCGCCGACGGGGAAGTTGCGGGTGCCGGAGCTGACCCTGCACACGATCGCCGACCAGCTCGCACCCGTGGAGTGCCAGCGGGACTACGCGCTGCGCGTGGCCCGCGCGGGGGAGAGCGCCCTGCTGCGGCAGGCGTACGTGCAGCGGGTGGGGCACTGCGCGTTCACCCCGGCCGAGTACCTCGCCGGGCTGTTCGCGGTGCGGCAGCGCATCCGCACCGGCGCCTGGTCGGACGCGGCGCGGCCGGAACGGCTGCAGGAGGTGGCTTCGACGATCGGGGACGCGGCGTTCGCGGGTTACTCGCCGCCGCCGTTCGTCAACGCGCGCTGAGCGTTGGCGTGCGAGGCGAGCATGCCGTAGCCGTCCTCCAGGTCGCGGCGGAACCCGGCGCGGCGGTCGTCGTCCATGCCGGAGAGCATCCTGTCCTCGAGCTCCCGGACCAGCGGCGTGCACTCGTCGAGGACCTGCTTGCCGCGCTCGGTGAGGGTGGCGAGCAGGACCCGGCGGTTGCCCGGGTCCTCCGCGCGCTCGATGAGCCCGTACTTCTCCAGCGTGAGCACCATGGTGTGCATGGTCTGCGGCCGGACGAACGAGCGGCGCGCGAGCTGCGCGGAGGACAGCCCGTTGCGGTGGCGCAACGCGGTCAGCGCGGTGTACTGCAGGGTGGTCAGCCCGAATGGGCGCAGCGCGTCGTCCATCAGCGAGCGGATCACCAGCTCCAGCCGCTTGACCAGGTAGAGGGTCAGCGGGGCGTCCTCGGCGCGGGATTCGGTCACCACCCCATGCTGCCACGGTCCGGTGTGGACTCCGCGCGCACCGCGCCGCGCGGTCAGAAGACGATGCCGCGCTCCCGGATCGCGTCCCACGTGTCCAGGGGCAGCTCGGTGAGGGCGAAGGCGTCGTCGACGGCCGAGAAGAGGCCGGGGCGGCGTTGAGGTGGACCGGGCCGCCGCCGTCGTAGTCGCGGGGCAGGTCGGGCCTGCCGATGCGCAGCTCGCGCGCCATCGCCGGGTCATTCGCCGCCAGCTCGCGGGCCTGCCTGCGGCGTTCGCGGGCTGCCTTCACCCGGGCCACCGCCGGTCCTCCGGCGGCGCGGCCGGGGTCGGGGCGCCCGCGCTGCGCCGCAGGAAGTGCTGCTGCACCGACGCCGGGGCGATCATGGCGATCATCACGGCGCCGCCGATGGCCGAGCGCGTGTTCTCCGCCGGTGTCAGCGTCTCGTCGGCGGGCGGCAGGACCGCCAGCACGGCCACCAGCACCGCGAAGCAGAGGACCGCCCACAGGTGGAGCCGCGGCCGGCGCAGCCGCACGGCGGCGTGCACGAACGGCACCCACGCCAGGATGCCGAGCGACAGGATCTTCACCGGCAGGTACCACCAGCCGGTCCAGCGGCTCCGCGTGCTCGTCGTCATGCCGGTGCTCCCCTTCGCTGTCACGGCTTCGACGCACGCCGGTTGCCACCCCCGCCGGGCGGGGACCGGGTGAGCGCCGCGGCGGTGGCCGAGTCCGGGGTACGTCGGGGAGATCAGCGACGCCGAGTTGCGTTCCGCGACGAACGCCCGGACAACGGGATGGACAATGTGGACAGTCCGGTGGCGGAGACGGGCGCGTGCCCGCCCCACAGGAAGACCCGGTCAGTCCTCCTGCTCGACAAGCTCAGCCCTTGACCGCCCACCTCCGATGTGCGCGTGCCCGGTGGGGATCCGCGTCCCGCGGTTCGCTTGACCACGGTTCATCCCCGGCGGGTGGTGCGCCTGCCCGGGGCCGGGTGCACCGTGGACCACGTGGGGTCACGGGCACTGGCCGACCGGGACGGTCGCCGTCCGGTCCACGCCGCGGATCTGCGGATCCGGGCGTGGGCCGCCTGCCGCGAGGCCTGCCTGGCCGAGGCCGTGGAGGCGATGGTCCGCAGCTTCCTGGGCCGGGTGCCGCGGCCGTCGTCCGACGTGCGGTTCAGCGTGTCCGGCGGCAGCGACACCGACCTGCTCCGCGCCCTGCTCACCAGGGCGATCGACTGCATCCGCGTGCTGAACCGCATCCCGGTGTCCGTCACGGTCGTCCCCACGGCCACCGGGCTGTCGGTCGAATGCGCGACGGTCGACGCGGGCGCGGTCCTGCCGTGCGGCGCGCTCCCCAAACGTGTCTCCGCGACGGGGCTGCGCTGCGAGCCGGCGAGTGACGGCCGGTGGCTGGCCACCGCGCTGATCGACGTCTGAATCAGGGCGCGGGCGCGGTGCCGCCGAGGTGGGCGGGCAGCCACCACAGGTCCCCGGGGCGCGCGGGCTTGTCCGGGTACTCCGCCTGCGCCTTGTCGAGCAGCAGGCTCATCCGCTGGCGCAGCTCGCGGGTGACCGCGTCGGCGTCCTCGTCCGGGCCGGGGCGCAGCGGCTCGCCCAGGAGGATCGAGACGGGCACGTGCCGCTGCGTCAGGTTCCGCGGCCTGCCCTTCGTCCACAGGCGCTGCGAGCCCCACACCGCCATCGGGATCAGCGGCACCCCGGCCTGCGCCGCCATCCGCGCCGCGCCCGACTTGACGTCCTCGACGGTGAACGACGGGCTGATCGTGGCCTCCGGGAAGACGCCGACGACCTCGCCGGCCCGCAGCCGGGCGACCGCCTCGTCGTAGGCACCGCGGCCGGCCTTGCGGTCGACCGGGATGTGGCCCATCCCGCGCATCAGCGGCCCGGAGATCCGGTGGTCGAAGACCTCTTTCTTGGCCATGAACCGCACGAGCCGCTTCGCCGGCTGTGCGCCCAGCCCGCAGAAGATGAAGTCCAGGTAGGAGACGTGGTTGCAGGCGATGACCGCGCCACCGCGCGCGGGCACGTGCCCGCTGCCCTCGACCCGCAGGTCCAGGTCGAGGACCCGGAACATGGTCTTGGCGAACAGGACGACGGGCGGGTACACGAGCTCTGCCATCCCGTCAGGTTACGGGAGCGTAGGTTACCTCCGCGTAGGGTGCGGATGTGACGTTCGTCCGGTTCGCCGGGCGCCGCCACGAACGCTCAGGGGGTCGATGGCGAAGCCCGGATCGGGCGCGTCGAGGACCGCGAGCAGTCGCGGCAGCGCGGTGGCGTCTCCGCACACCTCGGGATCTCCGATTCCCTCGTCCGCCAACAGACCGAGGACGCCGTTGCGGAAGACGCCGCGGTACGTCTGCCCGGTGTCGGTGAAGGTCCAGTCCAGCACGATCCGTTCCCCGTCGGCTGCCGGACCGTCGACCCGGACGGCCAGGGTGTCGAACAGCTGCGGCAGTGCCATCGCGGCGATCGTGTCCGGTGAGGCCGTGCTCGCCGGACTCCCGGCCGGCCTTCCCCGCAGTTCCATGGCTCCGGTCAGGAACAAGTTGCGCCACGTCCCGTTCTCGGCGCCGTAGCCGAGCGGCGCTGCGGGTCCTGGCACGCGCATGGCTACTACGGCTCGGTCAGCCACTACGTCAACGCCGTCTACCACCGCTACCTCGGCTGGTTCGACGGCAATCCCGCACGTCTGTGGGCACACCCGCCGGAAGCGGCGGGCCTGCGTCACGTGCAGGCGATGGGCGGCTCTGCCGGCGTGCTGGATCTGCGCCTTCGGCAGGACGAGCCGCTCGGCGATCTCGCTGCCGGTGAGCCGCTGTTCGGCAACCGCAAGGTCTGGTCGTGCTGGTAGGTGCAGAGATCCCGCTGGAGGCCCAGGAACTGGTGATCCGCGCCCCGCCCACGTCGGCCAGTGGTGCGAGGCGAACTCCACGTCGGTGTCGCTGCCGAACACCTCGAACGCCTCGGTGAGGTACCGGCCCCACGCGTGGGCGTCGCGCACCTGCGCGGCCCGCAGGGGCTGCACGTTGTGCAGGTTGTGCGTCGCGTTCTCGGCCATGCACAGCGCACGCCGGCCGGGCAGGTGGAGGTTCATCTCCGCGGGCGCCTCGGTGCCGGGGGTGATCTGGAAGACCACGCGGACACCGTCGACGGTGAGCTCCTGGCCGGTGGTTCTGATGTCGACGGTGGGCCGGATCAAGGTCACTGTGCCGGTCGAGGTGGTCATCCCGAGTCCCGCGCCCAGCTGTCCCACAGCGCTGACCGGTAATGCGGCGCCGTACATGTACGCCGCCCCGCGGGACATCGCCGGACCGGCGAGCACCATCTCACTCACGGCGTGTTCCAGGAAGCCCTCTGTTGCGATCACCGGCACGCCGCCGTAGTGGTCGGGGTGGCTGTGCGTGCAGGCCATCCCGGTCACCGGGCGGTCGCCCCGGTGCCGGCGGTAGAGCGTGAGCGCCGCTGCCGCGCACTCCGCCGCCGAGAGGAGCGGGTCGATGACGATCACACCGGATTCGCCCGCACGCCTCTGCCGTCGTCCGTGGTGATCCTGGAATTCTCCAGCGCCTCAGGAGACCCCGTGTGGCGTCGGCGAAGCCGGACACGTGGTGTGCACCGCTGCGGGTAGTGCGTTTCCGCCTGGGTCTCGGGCTGGTTCAGCCGGTCCGCCTGGCCTCGCCGCCGTGGACGACCACCGCCCAGATGACCACCACGTCGAGCGCGATCACGAGCGTGGCCCACACCGGGTAGGCCGACAGGAACGTCAGCTGGGCGACCGCGTTCACCGTGGCCAGGACGACCGCCGTGACGCGGGCCCACGCCGCACCTGTGAACAGCCCGACGCCGGCGGCGACGGCGAGCACCCCGATGATCAGGTGGACCCAGCCCCAGCCGGTCAGGTCGAACACCAGCGTGCCCGCGGCCCCGACGAGGTAGTACTCGTCGTTGAACAGTGCGACCAGTCCCTCGATGACGTTGAAGATCCCGAGCAGCACCATCATCGCGCCGCCGAACCACACCCAGCCCAGCCAGGCCGAGCGTGACTCGTACGGCGCAGGCGCCTGCTCCGGGGGACGGGTGCCGCCCAGGGGCTCGACGTGGGGCTGCGCATGCTGCTGAGTCATTTGTTCCTCCTGCTTGAGCGGATCAGTCGGTGAGCCGCATCTCCCGCCCGTGCGCGACGAGCGCGTAGATCACGAAGACGTCGAGCGTGATGATGATGAGCGACCACACCGGGTACGCGGGCACGAAGGCGAGGTGGATGATCGCGCTCGCGCCGGCCAGGATCGCGCCGAGGTACTGCGCGATGCGGTTGCCGGCGAGGACGCCGCAGCCGATGACGACGGCGGTCACCCCGAGCCCGAAGTGCACCCAGCCCCACACGTCGTAGGAGACCTCGACGACGAGGCCCGACGAGGGCACCGCGAAGTAGTCCTCGTCGAAGACGGCGACGAGGCCCTCCACCGCGTGGAAGAGGCCGAGCAGGACCAGCATGATCCCGCCGAAGGAGACCCATCCGGTCCAGCCGGTCGCCGTCCGGGGTGGGGTGGATGAGGTGTAGCTGTCGGTCATGTCGCCTCCCGCGGAAGCCGGGGTCCGGACGTTCCACGGTGCACCGCCGCCCGCGCGGACGCCTCATTCCCCGCGGGTGATGGCACCGGGCCGCACGCCGCGCACAGTCCCCGGCGTCGAAACCCGAACCGGGTGAACAGGAGGACGGAATGGGCACGTTGAGCGTGTGGAAGTTCGAGTCGCCGCAGGGGGCCGAGAACGCACTCGGCCTGCTGACCAGGCTGCAGAAGGAACAGCTGATCAGGATCCAGGACGCGGCGTACGTCAGCTGGCCCGAGGGGCGGAAGAAGCCGAAGACCAAGGAACTGGGCAAGCTGACCGGTGCGGGCGCGCTCGGCGGCAGCTTCTGGGGCTTCCTGTTCGGGCTGATCTTCTTCATCCCGTTGCTCGGGATGGCAGTGGGCGCCGCGATGGGCGCGCTGGCCGGGTCGATGCGGCACGGCGGCATCGACGAGGACTTCATCCGCGAGGTGCAGCGCCAGGTGACGCCGGGGACGTCGGCGCTGTTCGTCGTCACCAGCGAGGTCGTGGCCGACCGGGTGCTCGAGCCGTTCAAGGAGACCGGCGCGACCCTGATCACCACCAACCTCTCCGCCGAGCAGGAGACCCGGCTGCGCGAGGCCTTCGCCGAGTCGGAGGAGACGCAGCGGGCGTGACCGTCAAGTGGTCCGGCCGGCCAGCACCCGGACCAGGGCCACGACCACGGCCCGCGTCCCCGGTGGCAGCATCGCCGCCGGGGACGCTCCGGGCGCGTCGCGCGGCACCCGCACGCGGAGCGCGCCCGGCAGGATCCGGAACCGCAGCGGCGGCGCCAGCCGCACCGCCTCACCGTCGACGCCCGCCTCGACCGCGCGCAGCCCCGACTCGACCACGAACTCCGGCGCCGACCACGACCGGTACCCGGGGAACCGGGAGATCCGGCCCGCCATCTCGGCCGAGACCAGCCGCGGGACCTCGGCCGCGCGGTCGACCGTCACGGTGACGACGCCGAGCGATCCGCGGTCCAGCCGTTCCCGCGTGCCGAACCCGCTCAGGTGCTCCAGCCGGTAGGGGCCGTTGGACACCAGCACGACGTCGGCCGACTCGCTGCGGGTCCCGTCCGGCAGGCCGAACCTGAGGTCGGGCCGCGGCGCGTCCGGGCCGAGCAGGCGGGGCAGCTCCCGGGCGGCCGTCGCCGCCTTCGCGTCCCGGTAGTCGGGCGACTGGACGACCGAGGCGTAGACACCGAGCGAGACGTTGTTGACGAACACCCGGCCGTTGAGCTCGGCCAGGTCGATGCGGCGTTCCAGCGCGTCGCCGAACGCGGCCAGCGCCGCGGGCACGTCCTCCCGGTCCAGCCCCAGGTCGAGCGCGAGGTGGTTGCGGGTGCCCGCCGGGACGCAGACGAACGCCAGGCCGTGCTGCCTGGCCACGTCGGCGACCAGCGCCTGCGACCCGTCGCCGCCCGCCATGCCGAGCACGTCGGCGCCGCCGGCGGCCGCCTGTTCGGCCAGGGACCGCAGGTCGTCGCCGGGGCGCAGCTCGATCGGCTCCACGCCGAGCGCGCGGGCCCGCTCCGCCAGCCCGAACCGGGCCGCCTTCCCGCCGCCCGACCGCGGGTTCAGGATCAGCACCCCGCGCCGGGCGGGGCCGACGGGCGTGCCGTCGGTGGACGGGGGGTGCCCGAGTGCGGCCCGCGTCGCGGCCCCGGACAGCGCGACCAGCACGACCACCACCAGGAACCACAGGTAGGCACGAAGGTCCGGGAGCGCCACCGTCGCGGCCAGCGCGAGTAGCGCGACGGCGGTGGCCAGGACGCGCCGCGGTCCGCGCCGCACCAGCGCCGCCCAGGCGGCCGCCACGGCAACCCCCACGAGCACCGCCGCGAGCACGAGTTCGAGCGGGTCCCGCAGTAGCACCAGGACTGTGACGGCGAGCGCCGCGGCGCCCGCGAGCAGAGCGGCGAGCGCGAACCAGCGCCGCGCCGCGGGAGAGCGAACCGCATGCCCGGTCATCGCCACACACCGCCTCCCGTAGCAGGGCCACCACTGTCCCCGCGGGGCCGGGGACCGGCCTCACCCGGTCCGGAGGAGGCGTCCGGCGGCGGCGGCGCGGACCGTGCCCGGATGACACGCACGACGACACGCACGACGACGCCACTGGCCGCCGTGGACGGCGCCGGCCTGACCCGCGCCGAGCGGACCGAACGAGGAAAGGCCGCGCGGACGCGGGTTCCGCGGTCCAGTCACGCCGCCTGGACCCGCGACGGGCCCGGGCCGCTGGAACTGCTCGCCGGCCAGGACGCCTCCCGCGTGCCCGAATTGGTGCCCATCCGCTACGGGCGGATGGCGGTCACGCCCTTCACCTACTTCCGCGGCGCCGCGCTGCCGATGGCCGCCGACCTGGCAGGCACGCCGGTCACCGGGTTCACGGTGCAGGCCTGCGGCGACGCCCACCTGATGAACTTCGGTCTCTACGCCTCGCCGGAACGGCGCCTGGTCTTCGACATCAACGACTTCGACGAGACGCTGCCCGGGCCGTGGGAGTGGGACGTCAAGCGGCTGGCGGCGAGCGTCGAGGTCGCCGGGCGGGACAACGGCGACACCGGCAGGCAGCGGACGACCGCCGTGCTCGCGGCGGTCGGTGAGTACCGCCGCGCGCTGCGCGAGTTCGCCGCGAGCACCGCGCTGGAGGTCTGGTACGCCCACGCCGACGTCGAGACCGTGCGCGCGCTATACGCCGGCGAGCTCACGGCCGGGCGGCGCCGCCGCCTGGACCGGACCGTCGCCAAGGCCCGCGGCGCCGACCACACCGGCTCGTTGCGGCGGTTCGCCGTGGCCGACGGCGGGCGGATGCGGATCGTCCCGGACGAGCCGCGGATCATCCCGCTGGACCGCGTCGCGGGCGGCGGGGTGGATCCGGCCGAGACGGCGGAGCGGCTGGACGCGATCCTGCAGGCGTACCGGCGCTCGCTGGAGCCGGAACGGCGCGCGCTGCTGGACCGCTACGCGGTCGCCGACATGGCGCTCAAGGTCGTGGGCGTCGGCAGTGTCGGCACCCGCTGCTGGATGATCCTGCTGCTCGGCAACGACGAACACGACCCGCTGTTCCTGCAGGCCAAGGAGGCAGGCGAATCGGTGCTGGAACGGTTCGCCGGGCCGAGCCGGTTCGGCAACGCCGGGCAGCGCGTCGTCGTCGGCCAGCGCCTGATGCAGACGGTGAGCGACATCTTCCTCGGCTGGGTGCGGGTGCGCGGGTTCGACGAGCGCACCCGGGACTTCTACCTGCGCCAGCTGCGGGACTGGAAGGGGTCGGCGGCCGTGTCGGGCATGCGGCCGGAGGGGCTCGCCGCCTACGCGCGGTTGTGCGGCTGGACGCTGGCCAGGGCGCATGCGCGGTCCGGCGACTGCGTGGCGATCGCCGCCTACCTGGGGTCCTCGCCGGTCTTCGACCACGCGATCCGCGACTTCGCCACCGCGGCCGCCGACCAGAACGAGCGGGACCACGGCGCGCTGCGCGCGGCGATCGACGAGGGGCGCATCGCCACCCGGGACGGGTGAGGCCGGCGCGGGCGGGCCGCGGCATGATGCCGGCATGGTGGCAGCGGAGGGCCCACGGCCTGGTCCGGCCGCCGCGGATCTGGTGCTCGGCGGCGGCGCACTGGCCGTCACCGCGCTGCGGCGCCTGGCGCGCACGGCCCTCGCGCCCGTGCGGCCCGTGCTCGCGCCGGTGGTGCGGACCGAGAACTGGCCGCGCCCCCTGCGTGAGCTGGCCGAGGACGGGCAGCGGCGGCGGCAGGAGGCGGTCGCCCAGGGGGTGCGCCTGTTCCGCCGGGTCGCGCCCGTCGTGGTGGTGACCGTGCTCGACGAACTGGATCTGGCCGGGATCGCGCGCGGTGTGATCGAGGAGATCGACCTGCCGGAGATCATCCGCACCTCGACCGGGTCGGTCGCGAGCGAGTCGGTGCGCGACGCGCGGATCCAGGCGATGGCCGCGGACGACGCGGTGGCCCGATGGGCGGGGCGGATCTTCGCCGCACGGCGGCGGCCGCTCCCGGCCGGGTATGACGCCGCGACCTGACGGCGGGCCCGGCGCGGCCTGGTTCGCCGCGCTGCCCGCACCCGCGCGTGCCCACCAGGGCAGGCCGGCCGGACTGGTCAGCCGCACCCTCGCCGCGGTCCTGGACTGCGTGGTGCTGGCACTGGCGCTCGCCGGCCTCTACCTGGGGTGGGCGGCGGTCGACTACTCGCTCGACCCGGTGCGGTTCACCTTCCCCGCGCCGACCCGGCTCGTGACGGTCGCCGTGGCCACCGGGGTCGCGGTGCTCTACCTCGCCGTGTGCTGGAGCGCGACCGGCCGCAGCTTCGGCGACCAGTTGCTCGCGCTGCGCGTGGTGGACCGCCGCGGACACCCACCCCGCCCGGTGCGGGCGCTGGCGCGGGCGGTCGCGTGCGTGTTCGTCCCGGTCGGCCTGCTGTGGGTGGTGACGGGTGGCCGCCGCCGGTCGCTGCAGGACCTCCTGCTGCGCACGTCGGTCGTCTACGACTGGAACCCCCGGCTCCGGCCGGTCTCACCCGGAACGAGTGACGCCGGGGACAGCCCGGCGTAGTCATCGTGGCGGGGTTTTCCGGACGAGGGGAGGCGATCGCGGTGGATGCTCGCGTGCGGTCCGCGGGGCTGGCACTGGGCGCCGCGGCCCTCCTGCTCGCATCGGCCTGCGGTGGGAACAGCGGTTCGTCCGGCTCACCACCGGCCACCACCAGCGCCGCGGCCGGCACCACCGCCTCGGCGACCCCCACGAGCCGTCCCGAATGCGCCGCTCTCGTGTCCACCGGGCAGGCGCTCGTCGACACGGTCACGCAGTTCGTCAACGGACAGGCGACCGGCCAACAGGTGCGCGTGGCTGTCCAGGAGCTGTCGGCGTCGGTCGAGGTCGTGCGCACGGTGGTGGGGGCGGACACCGCGGCCCGCCTGGACGAGGCGAAGGCCGCGCTGGGGCGCCTGCAGTCCGCGCTGACGGCGCAGCCACCCGACCTGCCGCAGGTGCGGGCGGCGGCGAACGACACGCTCGCGGTCCTGCGGGACGCCGCCACCCTGTGCCAGGCGAGCACGCCGAGCGGCTGATCACCCCGTCGCGGCGGGCCGCTGCCCGCCGTCGGCGGGCCGAGGCTGGTCCAGGAACTGCAGCACGCCGAGGGCGAACACCAGCACCAGCGCGATCACCAGCACCGTGAGCCCGCTGGGGCTGCTCAGCGACACGAAGACCAGCACGGCGACGCCGAGCAGGCCGAACCGGAGCGCGGTGAGGTGCGCGTGCACCCACGGGCCGACCGGGCCGGTGCGCAACCCGGCCTTGGCCCCGCCGCGGCGCAGCCAGCCGATCGCCTTCACCGCGCCCCGGCGGACCCCCACGGCCGTGGCCGACGGACCGGCCAGGAACGCGCCCAGCGCGACCACCAGGCCGATGGCGAACACCAGCCGCAGGCCGTCCCGCAGGAACCGGACGATCAGGTCGTAGGAGACCCCGGCGGCCACGGTCGCGCGCGGCGGCACGGCGCCGACCAGCACACCCCGGGTGATCAGCAGCGCCGCGGCGATCACCAGCATCCCCAGCGACACGCCCAGGCCGGCGCCGATCAGGGCGCGCCGGTGGTGCCGGGCGACGTAGACGCCCAGGGCGATCAGCGCGAGTGCGACCCACGGCAGCCAGGTGGCCGCCTTGTCCAGCAGCGAGTAGCCGTTCTTCGCCCGTTCCAGGGTGGTGGCGTCGGTGATCGCGATCGTCGGGTGGACGTCGGGAATCCGGCTCGCCACGCCGAACCCGGACTGCACCAGCTGGTTCTTGGCCTCGGTGATGAACGGCGCGAGGTCCAGCCGCACCTGGCCGTCGGACACCACCACCGCCTCGCTCTGGCCGGACAGCACCGCGTTCATCTGCTCGCTGGCCGTGCGCAGCGAGCGGTCCCACAGTTCGGCGACCCGGGGGCCGGACACGATGCCCGCGACCCGGTCGTGCACGAACCCGCGCAGGCTCGACTCCAGCGGCCCGGCGAGCCCCTGCAAGCGGTCGGTGACCGCGGGCGGGACGCCCTGGGCGCTGAGCACACCGAGCGCGTCGGAGGTCAACTCGGGCACGTTGACGTACTCGAACACGGTCGCGGTGACCCGGTCGGTGATCGCGGTCTGCACCGACGGTTCCCGGATGATGGGGCTGGTCGTTTCGACGAAGCGGTCGGTGTTGGCCACCTGGTTGTGCACCCAGACGGTCAGCAGGGCGACCGGCATCAGCAGGCACCCCAGCGTCAGGATCACGCCCGCGCCCAGCGAACGCCAGCGGATCCGCCGTCGCGGCGGGCGCTCCCGCAGCGTGGCGACTTCCGCGCGCAACCGGTCCAGTTCCGCGCGCTCGCCGTCGGTCAGCGGCGTGGCGCGGCTCGAGGTGTCAGTCATCACCGGCCTCCGTTCTGGGCAGCTCGGGGATCCGGTGCACCGACACGATCTGCAGGCCGAAGTCCTCCAGCAGCAACAGCAACCCGTGCAGGTGCGCCTGGTCGGAGACCGCGCCGTAGATGATGGTCTCCGGCGGAGCGGGGACGACGCGCACCTCGCTGAACTCGCCCACCGCCTGCCGCAGCTGCGGTGAGCACCGCCCGTGGACACGGAACTCGTAGTTCATCTCCGGCACGACTCCGCCTCCTCGAGCAGGTGGGGCGACGGCATCCGGCCGCGGCCCGGCAGCGCCACACTCCGTGCCGGGCGGCCCGCTTTCCTCGCCTGCCCTGGGTGAGATGCTGCTGGCCGCTGGAAAGGGCCGCGCCGGATGCCCACACTGGGAACCGGCGAGAGGGAGTGTGATGCAGGACCCGGGGAGCGGGGAGGAACGCGGGCGCGTGCCGAGGAGCAAGATCACCGCGCCCGATCTTCCCGCGCACTTCGTCTCCCGTCCCCGGTTGCTGGCCCTGCTCGACCGCGCCACCGCTCCGGTCACCGTCGTCCGCGCGCCCGCCGGCGCGGGCAAGACCCTGCTGCTCGCCGAATGGGCGCGCAGCTACGGGGCCGGCCCGGCGGCGATGGTGTCGCTCGATCCGGACGACCGCGACGACCACCGGTTCTGGTCGGCGGTCCTCGACGCGTTCGCCGCCGGACCGGGAATCCCGCCCGGCAGCCCGTTGCGCACGCTGAGCGTGCCCCGGGACCCCGCCGCCGACCCCGGTTTTCTCGCCGAGGTCCTCGACGCGCTGGACGACCTGCCCCGGCAGGCGCTGCTGATCCTGGACGACGTGGAGGCGCTCGTCGGCGCGGGACAGCGGACCGCGCTGGACGCACTGGTGCGGCACCAGCCGGCCGGCCTGCGGCTGGTGCTCTCCGGGCGGCGCGAACCGCGGCTGCCGCTGGCCCGTCTGCGGCTGTCGGACCAGCTCTCCGAAATCGGCGCCGACGACCTGCGGTTCACCACGTCCGAGATGCGGGCGTTGTTCGCCGTCAGCGGCGGTGACGTGCCGGCGCAGGTGCTCGGCAGGCTGGACGAGGAGGCCGAGGGCTGGGCGGTCGCGCTGCGGCTGGCCGCCGCGGCGGCCGTGCGCGAGGGCGGTCTCGACGAGTTCTTCGCCGGGCACGACCGGGCGCTGGAGGAGTACCTGGACCAGGAGGTGCTGGCCGGGTTCGACGAGGGCGTGCGGGAATTCCTGCGGCTGATCAGCGTGTGCGCGGACACTTCACCGGCGCTGGCCGCCGCGCTGGCGGGCCGGTCCGACGCCGCGGCCGTGCTGCACGACCTCGCCGGGGCCGGTGTCGTCGTGCGGGAAACGGGCGGGGAGGACGGTTACCGGATCCTGCCGCTGCTGCGCACCTACCTGCTCGCCGATCTCGCGCGGCGCGACCCGGACCGGCTGGCGGGCCAGCACCGGCTGGCCGCGGCGTGGTTCGAGGGCCGGGGCGACGCCGCGCAGGCGCTGCTGCACTCCGCCCGCGCCCCGGACTCCGCCCGCACGGCCGCCCTGCTGCGGACCGACGCGGTGCCGCTCTTCCTCGCCGGCGAGCACACCGTGCTGCGGGAGGCGCTCGGGGTCCTCGGCGAAACACCGGTGGCGCGAGAGCCACGGCTGGCGCTGCTCGCGGCGGCGCTCAGCCTCGAGGCCGGCGAGACCGGCACGGCGGAGCTGCACCTGCGCCACGCGGAGGACGCGTGGCCCGCCGAGCCGCCGCCGGAACTCGTGGTGCTCCGGCAGCTCGCCCGGTCCCGCCGGGCCCAGCTGGACGGTGACCGGACCGAAATGGCGAGCGCCGCGCGCGAGGTGGACCCGGAACTCGCCCGCGGCACGGATCTGGAGGCCCTGGCCGGGCTGCAGCGCGAAACGGAGGTGCTGCTGACCGGCGAGCGGGCCGGAGCTCGGGACCACGTCGGCGCTGTCGCGAGCCGGGCCGGGGCGACCGGCCAGCGCCACGTCGAGGTCCGCGCGCTGACGATGCTCGGCGAACTCGCCGTCCTGGACGGAGACTTCCCGGCGGTGGACCGGATCGGCGAACGCCTCGACTCCGTGGCGGTGAGCGCCCGGGGCACGATCGAAAGCGCGACCACCGGCGTGGTCCGCGCCTACCGCGCCCTGCTGCGGGCGGAACCCGAGGAGTGCGCGCGGCTCGTCGTGCAGACCACGCGCGCGGTCGACGGCGTGGCCGCGCGGATCGGGGGGAACCTGCTGGTGGCCGCGGAGATGCTCGGCGGCGCCGCGCAGTTCGACACCGGCGACTGGCAGGGCGGCCTGCGGCGGATGCGCCACGTGCGGCTCGGGCTCGGCGGCCGCGCACTGCAGCCGGAGTACGCCGCGGTCTCGGGTGTGCTCGAGCACCGGGCCGCCCTGCTGGCCGGCGCGGCCGACCACGCCCGGGAAGTGGTGGCCTGGTGCCTGAACGAGATCGGGCGGACCTCCGAGCTCCTCCTGATGCGGGCGCGTGTGCAGATCGCGCTGGGCAGGCACGGGCCCGCGGCCAAGGCCCTGCAGCCCGTCGTCGACGGCAGCGTCACGGCCGTGCTGCCGTGGTCGGGCATCGAGGCGCGCCTGCTGCGCACCCGGATCGTGCTGCACCACGGCGACCTCGACACCGCACGGCGGCTGGTGGCCGAGGCACTGGCCGATGCGGAACGCCTCGACGTCTGGCGGCCCTTCGTGTTCGCGCCGGAGGAGGTGATCTCCGTGCTGATCGGACTGCTCGGCAGGCTCGGCGGGCGGGAGGCCTTCGCCGCGAAACTCCTGGAACGCAGGCGGAGCCTGGGCGGCAGCGCGATGCCCGAGCCGCTCACCGAACGCGAGCGCAGCGTGCTGCGGCTGCTGCCCACGTTGCGGTCCGTCGAAGAGATCGCCCAGGACCTGACCGTGTCGCCCAACACGGTGAAGACGCACGTGCGCGGGATCTACGCGAAACTGGGCGTGCACCGGCGGCGGGACGCCGTCGCGGTGGCGATCGCGCGCGGGCTCCTCGATGTGCACGGCGCGGAACCGGGGGAACGAGGACCCGTCCGGTGAGGACCCTTGGCCCTACCCGGCCTCGCTGTCCGGCCATAGTTTCTTCAGTCATGCAGCTGAAGGCGGCGAATCCCGCCGGCGGGCGGCGGTGGGGCGTCCCGCACACGAAGGTCGTGCCACCGCGGCTGCCGGGAAATTTCGTGCGACGCCCGGGGTTGTGCGAAAAGCTCGCCGACGCGGTGGCCACCAGCCCGGTCACGCTCGTCTGCGCACCGGCCGGGTGCGGGAAGACGTTGCTGCTGGCCGAATGGATGTCCACGCTGGCGCGGGACGCGGTGTGGGTTTCGCTCGACCACGACGACGACACCGCGCAGCACTTCCTGACGTCGCTGCGGTTCGCCATCGCCGAGCACGCGCCCGCGACGGTGGAACCCGCGCTGCGCCACCGGTCCGCGCCGCCCGGCGACGCCGCGGTGACCGTGGCCGAACTGCTCCAGGCGATCGAGGCGCTGCCCGGCAGGCTCGTCGTGGTGCTGGACAACGTCCAGGAAATCCCCGGCCGGGACGTCCTGCGGGTGCTCGCCGCGGTGATCCGACACCAGCCCCGCAACCTCCGGCTGGTGCTGGCCGCGCGGTCGGATCCGCTGCTGCCGCTGGCGAAGCTGCGCGTGCTGGGCCGTCTGACGGAGTTCCGCGCGGACGCGCTGCGGTTCGGGCGGGCCGAGGCGCGTGAGCTGCTCGACGGTTGCGGTGTCCGGCTCACCGAAGACCAGCTGCTGCGCCTGGTGAGCCAGACCGACGGCTGGGCCGCCGGGCTGCGCCTGGCCGCGCGTTCGCTGCGCACCATCCACGACCCGGACCGGTTCGTGCCGTACTTCGCCGGCCACGACCACGCCATGGCCGACTTCCTCACCGGCGAGGTGCTCGCGCACCTGCCTGGCGACGCCCGGGAGATCCTGGCCATGCTGAGCGTGAGCGACCGGGTGACGCCGCGACTGGCCGCGGCGCTGACCGGGCGCGACGACGTCGGCGGTCTGCTGGCCGGGCTCGAACGGGAGGGCGTGCTGGTCACCGCGGTCGAGGGCGAGCCTCCGTGGTATCAGTTGCACCCCCTGCTGCGGGCCTACCTGCGGACCGAGCTCGCGAGGCACCAGCCGGACCTGGTCACCGTGCTGCACCAGCGGGCCGCGCGGTGGTTCGCGGGCCAGGACCGGCCCCGGGAGGCGCTGTTGCACGCCGAGCAGACCGGCGACGAGCGCGCGGCCGCGGAACTGTTGCACGCCAAGGGGATGGACGTGCTGCTCGACGGCGGGCCCGGGCTCGTGCTGCGCGCGCTGGACGCCGCGGGGAGCGTTGTCGCGCGGGATCCCCGGCTCCTGCTCTTCGCCGCGCTGGCCCACCTCGAGCTCGGCGAGCTGTCCGCGGCCGAGTCGGACATCGCGCGCAGCTCCCGGGGGTGGCCCGAGCGGCCGGACGACCGGCTCGCCGAGCTCCGGCGGCTTGTGGTGTCCGCGCACGGGCTGGCCTGCGGCCGTGCCCCGGCGCCCGGCGGCGCCGGGGTGTGCCGGTCGGCCGCGGTGGAGGCGTGGGCACGCCTGGACCACGGTGTCGCGCTGCTCGCGGCGGGTGACCATGGCCGCGCCGCCGGCGAGCTGGCGGCCGCCGACCGGCTCAGCGACGAGCAGGACCTGCACTACCTGGAAGTGCACACGAAGGCGGCGCACGCCCTGCTGGCGGTGGCCGCAGGCGACGACGTCGCGGCCGCGGAGGCGAGCGAGCTCGCCCTCACCCTCGCCGGGCAGGGCACCTGGAAGCGCTCTCCGTGGCTGGCGGTGTGCCGCGCGATCCTCGGCTTCGCCCGGTTGCTGCGGACCGATCTGCGTGGCGCCCTGGATCTCGCGGCCGGCCTGGACGGCGCCGAGCCGAGCGCGCTGCGTTTCGCGGGCGGGGTCATCGAAGGCGTCGCCCGGTTCGACGGGGGCGACCGCACGGCGGGCCTGAAACTGCTGCAGGACAGCCGGAGCGCCCTCGCCGACGCGCCGGTGCCGCGACCGCTGGCCGCGATGGCGATGGCCCTGGAGCACCAGTGCGCGCTCGTCCTGGCTCAGGTCCCGCACGCCCGCGATGCCGCCGAGTGGGGCGCGCGACGGCTCGGCCCCGCGGCCGAGGTGCACCTCACCGTGGCGCGCGCCCGGTTCGCGCGCGGCGACGTGGACGGATCCGTACGCGCCCTGCGGGCGTCGCGGGAGCCGGGCGTGCCCCGGCTGGCCGCAGGTACGGAAACCGAACTGGCGCTGCTCGACGCCGCGACCGCCCTGCGGCTCGGCTGCCGCACCAAGGCCAGGGGAGCTCTCGAGGAGGCACTCGTCTCCGCCGTTCCGGCCGGGATCGTCCGCCCGTTCGCCTACGCCGACCCGGACGTGAAAGTGCTGCTGCGGGACCAGGTGGGCGGGTTCGGCGCGGCCGAGAGCTTCGCCGCGCGGGTGCGGGGAGTCCTGACCGAGGACGGCGCGGCGCCCACGGCGGTGCTGACGAACCGGGAACTGGTCGTCCTGACGCGCCTGACCTCACCGCAGCCCCTCGACGAGGTGGCCTCGGAACTGCGGGTGTCGGTGAACACGGTGAAGACACACGTGCGGGCCATCTACGCCAAGCTCGGCGTGAACAACCGGCGCGCGGCCGTGGTCGCGGCGCGGGAGCTAGGCCTCGGCTGAGCGGTGACCGTGGCGCGGGACCGCGCCGTGCTCCTCGCGGCGCACCTCCAATCCCCAGCCGAAGAGCAGCGCGCCGCCCAGCACCAGCTGCAGCCCGAGGATCCAGACCAGCACGACCAGGCTCGCCGAGGTGTAGGCGAGCACGAGGATGCCGGTGACCAGCGCGAGCGCCCCGCAGGCGACGCGCCAGGCGCTGCCGGTCTCCCGTTCGGCCAGCCCGTGCACGATCTGGACCAGGCCCGTGACCACCCAGAACATCCCGAGCAGCAGCGTCAGTGCCGCCAGCGTCGGGAACGGGTACCGCACGAAGACGATGCCAACCAGGATCGACAGCACGCCGGCGAGCATGGGCAGCGTGCGCTGCGCCGCGGACCGGTCCCCGGCGGACACCGCCGAGACGAGCCGGACGACACCGTCGACGATCGCGGAGATCCCGAAGACCACGGCGATGACCTTCAGCGTGGCTTCCGGCCAGGCGAGGACCACCGCGCCGGCGGCGATGGTCCCGACGCCGATCGCCATGACGGCCCCGGACGAGCCGGCCGCACTGGCGAGTGAGTGGACGGTCCCGCGTCGCGGGCTGGTGTTCGCGGTCATCGCGCCTCCTCGGTGGTGTCCTGGCGGCAGCGTCCTCCCGCGCGGGAGCGGGGAACTCACCCCGGCCGGGTGATGCCGCACCGGTCACCCGGAGTGACGCTGCCGGGGTGACCACGCGCGGGACGTGCGCATCGAGGCGCGGGCACCACGTGCGGGCGGCGCGCCCGGTGAAGCCGACGGGACGCCGGCCCCACGGGATGCGCCGTCCGCGGCGCGTGATCCCCAGCGGGTGTCGAGCAACGGAGGCGTCATGACACTGGCACAATCGGAGTACCCTTTCCTGGACTTGGTCTGGACCATGCTGGTGTTCTTCGGCTGGGTGATCTGGTTCTGGCTCCTCGTCGTCATCTTCGGCGATCTCTTCCGGCGCTCGGACGTCTCCGGGTGGGGCAAGGCGGGCTGGACCGTGCTCGTGCTGGTACTGCCCTTCCTCGGCGTGCTGATCTACCTCGTCGCGCAGGGCAAGCACATGGGCGAGCGCAGGCGGGCCGAAGCGGTCGCCGCGCAGAACCAGTTCGACGACTACGTCCGCAACGTCGCCCACAACGGTGGCGGGAACGGCGCGGCGAGCCAGATCGCCGAGGCGAAGAAGCTGCTGGACAGCGGCGCCATCGACGACAAGGAGTACCAGGACCTCAAGGCGAAGGCACTGGCCCGGTGAGACCGGCGCCCGGATGACCGGGGC
Source organism: Amycolatopsis methanolica 239 (assembly GCF_000739085.1). Lineage (NCBI taxonomy): Bacteria > Bacillati > Actinomycetota > Actinomycetes > Pseudonocardiales > Pseudonocardiaceae > Amycolatopsis > Amycolatopsis methanolica. Next base: position 3,396,233 of record NZ_CP009110.1, read on the forward strand.
GGTCCGGGATGACGCCCGGCGTGGGGGAGCGGGTACGGGCGCACCGGGGACGGTTCCTCGTCCTCGGTGTGCTCCGCCCCTCGCTGACCGTCGTGCTGCTGGTCACCGCGTACTACGTGCTCCCGGTGGGGGACCGGGTGCGCGGCGGCGGCGCGGTCTTCCTGGCCGCCGGGCTGGCGGTGGTGACGGCGGTGGTCGTGTGGGAGGTCCGCGCGATCCTGCGGTCGCCGTACCCGCTCCTGCAGGGTGTGCAGGCGCTGGCACTGGTGGTCCCGTTGTTCCTGCTCCTGTTCGCCGGGGCCTACCACAGCATCGAGCAGGTGCGGCCGGGCAGTTTCACCGGCCCGCTGAGCAAGACCGACGCCCTCTACTTCGTGGTGACGGTGTTCGCCACGGTGGGCTTCGGCGACATCACCCCGGTCGCGGAGCCGGCGCGGATCCTGGTCACCGTGCAGATGCTCGGTGACCTGCTCCTGCTGGGCCTCGGACTGCGGGTGATCCTCACCGCCGTGCGGCACGGCCGCGACCGCACGGAGAAGACCGGAGGAGACGATGACCGAGACCGCGATCTCCGAGCACGGGATGATCGGTGACCTGCACACGGTCGCGCTGGTGACGACGGACGGGTCGATCGACTGGTTCTGCTGTCCGCGCTTCGACTCGCCGAGCGTGTTCGGCGCGCTGCTCGACGACGAGCGCGGCGGCCGCTTCCGGGTGCGGCCCGCTGGCGATTTCACCAGCCGCCAGATGTACTACCCGGACAGCGCGGTGCTGATCACGCGGTTCTTCACCGCGGAGGGGGTCGGCGAGGTCGGCGACTTCATGCCGCCTGCTGGGGAGCACGCGACCGGCAACCACCGGATCGTGCGGCTGATCCGGTGCGTGCGCGGCCGGATGCGGTTCGAGGTCGAGCTGGCGCCGCGGTTCGACTACGGCCGTCGTCCACATCGGACGGAACTGGCCGGCGGGGGCGCGGTGCTCGACGGGGGTCCGGTGGTGCTCACCGTCCACCCGGTGCGCGAACCCGGTGACGAGCGGCTGGCCGAGGTGCGGGCGGCAGGCTCCGACCTGGAGATGTCGCTCGAGCTGTCCGCCGGGCAGGTCCGCGGCGTCGTGCTCGAAGCGGGCGCCGACGGGCCACCGCGGGAGATCCGGGTGGCCGAGGTCCGGCGGCTGTTCGAGGAGACGACCGCGTTCTGGCAGAACTGGCTCGCCGGTTCGTCCTACCGCGGCCGGTGGCGCGAGGCGGTGGAGCGGTCGGCGATCACGCTGAAGCTGCTCACCTACGCGCCGACCGGCGGGATCGTCGCCGCGCCCACCGCGGGGCTGCCCGAGCAGGTGGGCGGCGAGCGCAACTGGGATTATCGCTACACCTGGGTGCGCGACGCGTCGTTCTCGGTGTCCGCGCTGCTGGGGCTGGGGTTCGACGGCGAGGCGGAGCGGTTCGGCCGCTGGCTCGGCGACCGCGTGCGCGAGCGGGCAGGCGGGTCGTCCGGCCCGCTGAACATCATGTACCGGGTCGACGGTTCCAGCGATCTCAAGGAGGACGTGCTGGACCACTGGTCGGGCTACCGGGGTTCGCGTCCGGTCCGCATCGGCAACGGCGCCGCCGAACAGCTGCAGCTCGACATCTACGGCGAGGCGATGGACAGCCTGTTCGCAGGCGACCGGGCCGGGCTGCCGATCCCGCACCAGGGCTGGCAGGCCGTGCGCGACGTGCTCGACTGGGTGTGCGCCAACTGGGACCAGCCCGAGGAGGGCATCTGGGAGACGCGCGGCGGGCGGCGTCGGTTCACCTACGGCAGGCTGATGTGCTGGGTGGCGCTGGACCGGGGCATCCGGCTGGCCGCCGAGCACGGCAGGCCGGCCGACTGGCGGCGGTGGGCGGCGGAACGGGACGGCATCTACGAGCAGGTGCACGACCGCGGGTGGCACCCGGGGCGGCGCGCGTTCGTCCAGCACTACGAGACCGACGTGCTCGACTCCTCGCTGCTGCGCATGCCGCGGCTGGGGTTCGTCGCCGGGCGCGATCCACAGTGGCTGTCCACACTGGACGCGATGGCGGACGAGCTGGTTACCGACAGCCTGGTCTACCGCTACGATCCGGCCGCCTCACCCGACGGGCTGCGGGGTTCGGAAGGCACCTTCTCGCTGTGCACCTTCACCTGGGCCGACGCGCTGGCGCGGGCCGGGCGGGTGCGGGAGGCTCGCGGCGCGTTCGAGAAGATGCTCACCTACGCCAACCACCTCGGCCTGTTCTCCGAGGAGATCGCGCTGACCGGCGAGCAGATCGGCAACTTCCCGCAGGCCTTCACGCACCTCGCGCTGATCGACGCGGCCCTCACCCTGGACCGTGCCCTCGCTTAGCGCGGCGGGCACTGCGGCCCAGCAGCAGCCCGGCGAGCAGGCCGAGCACGAGGACACCCGCCAGCGCCGCCCACAGCGGGCCGGTGATGGTCGTGGTGAACACGCGGATGTCCACGGTCTGGCGGTTCTGCAGGACGAACGTCACGCCGAGCGCCACCAGCACCGCCGCGGCGATCAGCTTGACCGGGACCTTCCGCTTGGCCGGCGCCGTCTTGGCGGTGCCGTCAGGATGTGCTGTCATCGGAACTCCTCGGCAATCGGTCCTCCTGCTCCGACAGCAGGAGGTTGAGCAGGTGGGCCAGCACGACGAACCGTGCTATCAGCATGAGCCAGACGAGCGCGGCCGCCGCCACGCCGAGCGTTCCGTACAGTTCGGAGGCCCGGGACAGCTTGCTGGGCAGGAAGTGGACGGCGACGGCACGCAGGCCTTCCATCCCGAGCCCGAACAGGACGGCCCCGGGCAGGTACGCGCGGTAGGGCCCGGGCTGTCCCGCGCGCAGCAGCGGCAGCCCCAGCAGGACGAACACGCCGGTCATCAGCACCGACATCACCGCCGTGGGGAGGTGCAGGACGGCCTCCAGCAGTGGCCCGCCCAGGCACGCCACCAGGATCCCGAGCAGGACGGCCGTGTAGCGGCCCGCCCGGGCCAGTGCCGTGAAGTCGCGCGGGCAGCTGCCGGGGCGGACGCGGTTCGCGACGCCGTCCAGCGCCCGCCCGAGCGTGAACGACGCGATCGCGAGCGAGCCGACGCCCACCCCGAGTGCGATGAGCCTGCTCTGTTCCGCCTGCCGGCCCACGTTCTCCAGCAGGCTCGCGGTGAGCGGGCTGAGCCCGGTGGTCCGCACGAACTCGCCCAGGGTCGTCCCGGACCACCAGAACCCGAGGAGCGCGACGAGGATCAGGACGCACGGCAGCAGCCACACGAAGATCCGGAAGGCCAGCGCGGCGGCCAGCAGCGGGCCGGCGATCTCCAGGTCCCGCCGGAGCAGACGGCCGGTGAGCCGCACCGCGGGGAACCGGCCCGCCGCCGAGGCGAACCCCTCACGCGCGGCGGTGGTCCTCACTCCCGGCCGTGCGCGACGACCGCCCAGATCACGAGCACGTCGATGGCGATGACGATGGTGGACTGCACCGGTGCGACGTTGAGGAACGCCAGGTGCGACAGGGCGTTGAACCCGGCCAGCAGCACCGCCACCACGCGCGCCCACATCGCGCCGAAGCCGAGGGCGACCCCGGCGGCGACCGCGAGCACGCCGACCACGAGGTGGATCCAGCCCCAGCCGGTGAGGTCGACGACGAGGGTGCCCTCGGGGCCGACGACGTAGTGGTCGTCCGCGGCCAGCGCGACGATGCCCATCACCGTGGTGAACAGCCCGGCCAGGACCACCATCACGGCGCCGAACAGCAGCCACCCGCTGCCGCGTTCCTCCGTCACCCGGCCGAGCCCGGTGGCCCGCTGGGAACTCATGTAAGCCTGGTCGCGCAGGTACGCCTGATCCGCCATGGCCGCCTCCGATTCGCGGGAACCTCCGGTCACAGTGCGCCCTCGCGTCACGCCGCTCTTCGCCTGCGGCGGGTGAGCGCACCCGTTCGCGGCCCGGTTACCGTCCCCGGATGCGGACAACGGCTGCGACGCGGCGCCGCGGTGGCACGGTGCTGCTCACGCTCGCGGCCGGGCAGTTCCTGATGACCCTGGACACCTCCGTGATGAACGTGTCGATCGCGACCATCGCGAACGACCTGGGCACGACCGTCACCGGCATCCAGACCGCGATCACCCTGTACACGCTGGTGATGGCGATGCTGATGGTCACCGGCGGCAAGATCGGGGCGCTGATCGGGCGCCGCCGGGCGTTCGCGATCGGGTGCGTGGTCTACGGCTGCGGCTCGCTGACCACCTCGCTCGCCCCCGGGCTGGGGGTGCTCATCGTGGGCTGGTCGGTGCTGGAGGGGCTCGGCGCCGTGCTGATCATGCCCGCGATCGTGGCCCTGGTCGCGTCGAACTTCGAGCAGGCGCAGCGCCCGCGGGCCTACGGGCTGGTCGCCTCCGCCGGCGCGATCGCGGTCGCCGTCGGCCCGCTCCTCGGCGGGCTGGTGACCACTTACTTCTCCTGGCGCTGGGTGTTCGCCGGCGAGGTGCTGATCGTGCTCGTCATCCTGGTCCTGGCGCGCCGGATGGCCGACCCCGGGCGCGGCGAACGGCCCGCGCTCGACTTCGCCGGGACGACGCTGTCCGCCCTCGGACTGGGCCTGGTGGTGTTCGGCGTGCTCAGGTCGGGGACGTGGGGCTGGATCCTGCCCCGGCCGGATGCCCCGGCGCTGCTCGGGCTGTCCCTGGTCCTGTGGCTGGTGCTGGCCGGCGGGGTCGTGCTGTGGTTGTTCCTGCTGTGGGAGCAGCGGCGGGTCGCGCGCGGCCGGGAGCCGCTGGTGGACCCGGCGATGCTGGGCAACCGGCGGTTGCGCGCCGGCCTGACAGTGTTCTCCGGCCAGTACCTGATCCAGGCCGGGTTGTTCTTCGTCGTCCCGCTGTTCCTGTCCATCTCGCTCGGGCTGTCCACAGTGGAGACCGGATTGCGGCTGCTGCCGCTGTCGGTGACGTTGCTGGCCGCGGCGGCCGGGATCCCGAAGCTGTGGCCGCACATCTCGCCGCGCCGTGTGGTGCGGGCCGGGCTGGTGACGTTGTTCGTGGCGCTCGTGGCGTTCTTCGCCGCCCTGGACGCGGGCGCCGGTCCGGAGGTCACCACCGTCCCGATGCTGCTCGCCGGGCTGGGCATCGGCGCGCTGGCCTCCCAGCTGGGCAGCGTGACGGTGTCGGCGGTGCCCGACGAGAGCAGCAGCGAGGTCGGCGGGCTGCAAAACACCTTCACCAACCTCGGCGCCTCGCTGGGCACCGCGCTGGCCGGATCGGTCCTCATCGCGGTCCTCACGTCGTCGTTCCTCGACGGCATCCGCGACAACCCGGCCGTGCCGCCCCAGGTGACCGCGCAGGCCGAGGTGCAGCTGGCCGGCGGCGCGCCGTTCGTCTCGGACGCGGCGCTCGAGGCGAACCTGGCCGCGGCGGGGGTTCCGGCCCGGGCGGCGCGGGGCATCGTGGAGTCCAACCGGGACGCCCGCATCCAGGGCCTGCGAGCCGCGATCGCGGTGCTCGCGCTCGCGGCCATCGTCGCGGTGTTCTTCACCCGCCGCATCCCGGAGGAGCAGCCGGGCGGGTCACCCGGCGCGGGTGAGGACAGCCTCCCCAGCGGTCCGGGCGGGCACAGTGGTGGCGCTGACGGCGTCACGCGAGCCGGCGGGCTCGCCTCTCCGCCGGGAGCCGGATCGCCCGGCCGGGATGAGCAGCACCCGGTGCCGCCGCTCTAGCCTCCGGCGGATGGAGGAGCGGAACCCGCGGCTGTCGTCCGACGGCCTCGCGCCGTCCCGCGATCTGCTGCCGCGGGCGCTGGTGGTGCTGCTCGGCGCGGCCGCGGTGGTCGTGGTCGTCGCCGGGGTCCGCGCGGCGGCCTGGCTGGTCGGCCCGGTGTTCACCGCGCTGGTGATCGTGATCGCCGTGTCGCCGGTGCAGGACCGGCTCCGCCGCCGCGGGTGGCCCGCCTGGCTGACCACGGCGGTGCTCGTCGTCCTGGTCTACGGGGTCCTCGCGCTGCTGACGCTGGGGATCGTCGTCTCCCTCGGGCGGCTGGCCGGACTGGTGCCGCAGTACACGGAACAGGCCGCGCAGGTCGTCGGCGACGCCTCGGCGGGTCTGTCCCGGATCGGCATCGGACCGGACCAGCTGCGCGCCGCGGCCGAAACCCTCGACCTGGGCAAGCTCAGCGGACTGCTGAGCGCCCTGCTCGCCGACGTCGCGGGCCTGGTGTCGAACCTGGTGTTCCTGCTCGCGTTGCTGCTGTTCCTGAGCGTCGAAGCGGGCGGGGCGGGGCAACGGATCGCCGCGATCGCCACCGACCGGCCCGCCGTGAGCGCCGCGCTGCGCGGGTTCACCAGCGGCACCCGGCGCTACCTCCTGGTCACGACGGTGTTCGGGCTGGTCGTGGCGGCACTGGACGCGCTGGTGCTCGCGGTGATCGGCATCCCGCTCGCGCTGACGTGGGGGCTGCTGTCGTTCATCACCAACTACATCCCGAACGTCGGATTCCTGATCGGGCTGGCGCCGCCCGCGATCCTCGGCCTGCTGACCGGCGGCGTGGACCGGATGGTGCTGGTGATCGTCTGTTACGGCGTCATCAACTTCGTGCTGCAGTCGCTGATCCAGCCGCGGTTCGTCGGCGACGCGGTCGGGTTGTCGGTGACCGTGACGTTCGTGGCGCTGGTCTTCTGGGCGTGGCTGCTGGGGCCGCTCGGCGCGATCCTGGCGATCCCGATGACCCTGCTGGCCAAGGCGCTGCTCGTGGACCTCGATCCGCGCGCCCGCTGGGCGGACGTGCTGCTGCGGTCCGGGCCGCGCGGGCCACCGCAGTCCCGGCGCCGGGAGGCGCTGTTCTCGCGATGGCCGCACCGCGCGGCAGCCGGACGGAAGGAGTAGCGATGTCTCGCGTGTCGATGGGCCCTGGATCCGGCGTGGTGGCCGGGTACCACGACGGCATCCCGCTGGACCGGTGGGCGCGGGTCACGGCAGGCCGTCTGCTCGCCGACGAACAGCCGCGGCGGTGGGCGCACAGTCAGGGAGTCGGGCGCAAGGCCGAAGGCGCGGCGCTCGCGCTGGCGCCCGCCGACCGTCCGGTGCTGGTCGCCGCGGCCTGGTTGCACGACATCGGGTACGCCGCCGCTGTCCGGGGCGTCGGGTTCCACCAGCTCGACGGCGCGCGCTACCTCCGCCGTCTGGGCGTGCCGCCACGCGTATGCGCGCTCGTGGCCCACCACTCCGGCGCGGACGCGGTGGCCGCGCTGGTCGGTCTCGGGCCGCGGCTCGCGGAGTTCCCCGACGAACGCGGACCGGTCCGCGACGCCCTGTGGTACTGCGATCTGACCACCAGCCCGGACGGCCTGCCCGTGTCGTACCGCACGCGGCTGCTGGAACTGCGGGCGCGCCGCAGCCCGGACGATCCCGTCGTGCGCGCGCTGGCCGACAACGGCGAGGAGCGGGCGGCGGTGGTCCGGCGCACCGAAGACCTGCTGCTGTCCGTCCGATTCGGACACCGGGCGGAGGTGGACGGTGATCGGCGAACCGGCTGACCGGACCACCGTCGGGACGGCGGGCAGGCGACGCGCGGCCGGCATCTACGGGGCGATCGTCACCGCGGCGATCCTGACCGCCGTCGGCGAGCAACTGCCCACCGCGGCACTGGCGGTCGCCGTCGTGGTCACGCTCCTGGTCTACTGGTCCGCCGAGGAGTTCGCGGAGATCCTGGGGGAGCACACCTCCGGCGGGAGGCTGCCGACCCGGGCCCAGGTGTGGACGGAGCTGCGCGCCACGTGGCCGATGGTGACCGCGTCCTACGGTCCGCTCGCCGCGCTCCTGCTGGCCCGGCTGGCCGGCGCCACACCGCTCACGGCGGCGAACGTCGGGCTCGTGACCACGGTGGTGCTCCTGGTCGCCCATTCCTGGTCGGCGGCGCGGGCGGCGCGGCTGCGCGGGGTTCCGCTCGTGGTGGCCACCTGCGCGGCCGGGCTGCTCGGCGTGGTCATGATCCTGTTGAAGAACCTGGTTCTGCTGCACCTGCACTGACCGGGACCCAGCCGTTCCCGGTGCGGCGGCAGAACGCTTCCACTGCGGAGGAGACGGTGGGGTAGAAATGGTCCGGATCCAGCGTGCGGGTCAGCTCGTAGCGGTCGATCTTGCGCCGTACCGGGTCCTTCAGCTCGGCGAGCACGAGGTGCGTGCCGAGTGCGTTGAGCTCGTCGTCGAGGTCCCGCAGCATGTCCGCCGCCGTGGTGTCCACATCGGTCACCGGCTCGGCGGCGACGACGATCCAGTGCGGCGCCGGGTCGCGCGCCGCGAGACGGCGCACCGCCTCCCGGAAGGTCTTGGCGTTGGCGAAGATCAGCGGTGCGTCGAACCGGAAGATCACCAGACCGGCGGGCCGCCGCGCGTCCGGGTAGGACCGGACGTCGTGGTAGCCGGGCACCCCGTCGGCCTTGCCCAGTTCCGTCTGGTACGGCAGCCACGCGTGCCGGAACACGTTGAGGATCGACAGCACCACCGCGACCGCGATCCCGGGCAGCACGCCCAGCAGCGCGACGCCGAGGAGGGCAGCGGCCGACAGGAGGAACTCGGTCCGGCGTTGCCGCCAGAGCCGCACGGTGCCCCGGACGTCGGCGAGCGACAACGCCGCGGTGATCACGATCGCGGCGAGCACCGGCTGCGGCAGGTTCCGGAACAGGCCGGGCGCGACCAGGATCATGACCGTGATCAGGACGGCGCCGACGACGCCGGTCAGCTGGGTCCGCGCGCCGGCCTGCTGGGCGACCGCGGTGCGGGATCCGCTGGTGCTGACGGGGAAACCCTGGAACAGCCCGGCCGCGAGGTTCGCCACGCCGATGCCCGCCATCTCCCGGTTGCCGTGGACCTCCTGCCCGGTGCGGGCGGCGAACGCCGACGCCGTGGAGATCGTGTCGGCGAGCGAGACCAGCGCGATGCCCAGCGCCCCGGCGAACAGCGGAGCGAGGTCGGACAGGCCGATGTCCGGAATGGACAGCGGCGGGAAGCCCTTCGGCAGCACGCCGACCAGGTCCACGCCGCGTGCGGCCAGGTCGAACAGGGGGACCGCGGCGATCGCCAGCACGACCACGACCAGCACGGCGGGGATCTTGGGCAGCCAGCGCTGCAGCCCCAGGATCGCGGCGACGCCGCAGATCCCGACCGCGGCGGCGGCGCCGTTGACGTCGCCGCCGAAGATCCCCCGCGCCACGGCGCCGATCTCGGCGATGAGGCCGTCGGCGTCGACGCTGAACCCGCACAGCTTCGGCAGCTGTCCCACGACGATGGTCAGCGCGAGCCCGTTGAGGTAGCCGATCATCGTCGGCTTGGAGATGAGGTCCGCGATGAACCCCAGCTTGGCCACCGATGCGACGATCATGATGGCGGCGACCAGGATCGCGAGCATCGAAGCGAGGGCGACGGCACGCCCGGGGTCGCCGCCGGCCGCGACGAGCGGCAGGATCGTCGCGGCGATCATCGGTCCGAGCGAGGAATCCGGCCCCAGCACGAGAATCCGCGACGGCCCGAACACGGCGTACCCGAGCAGGCACAGGATGGACGTGTACAGCCCGGTGATGGCGGGCAGGCCGGCCAGCTCCGCGTACGCCATGCCCTGCGGCACCAGCAGGGTCGTGAGAACGACACCGGCCACGAGATCCTTCGCCAGCCAGCGGCGCTCGTACGACCTGATCTGCCGCAGACCGGGAACCCAGTGGGACATGACGCAAATCCTTCCCCGGCCGATGGTAACCGGACACGGGTTCGGCGAACCGGGGCCTCGGTCCCCACCGGAGGAGACGAAAGACCCTTGACGGAACAGGAGCCACCGACATGAACGACGTACGGGCCAAGCGGATCGCGAAGTTCATCGAGCCCTTCCGCGTCGAGCCGGGCTCGAAGGTGAAGCTGGACAGGGACTTCGACCCGGCGTTCAAGGCCGGGGTCACGAAGAAGCGGGAGGGCCGCGAGCTGTTGCGGACCGGTGTCGAACTGCTCGCCGAGTACCAGCGCAGGCTCGCGGCCCAGGGCACGCACGGTGTCCTGCTGTGCCTGCAGGCTCTCGACGCCGGCGGCAAGGACGGCACGATCCGGCACGTGATGAGCGGGGTGAACCCGCAGGGCGTGGCGGTGAGCAGCTTCAAGGTGCCGTCCACGGCCGAACTGGGGCACGACTACCTGTGGCGCTACGCCTGCCGTCTACCCGCCCGTGGCGAGATCGGGATCTTCAACCGCTCGCACTACGAGGAGGTCCTCGTGGTGCGCGTGCATCCGGAGCACCTGGACCGGCAGCGCCTGCCCGCCGGGTCGCTGGGCAAGGACCTCTGGGCCCGGCGCTACCGCGAGATCAACGACTGGGAGCGGTACCTGAGCGACAACGGGTTCGCCGTGGTGAAGCTGTTCCTCAACCTGTCCTGGTCCGAACAGCGGGCGCGGTTCCTCAAGCGCATCGACGTGCCCGAGCGGAACTGGAAGTTCTCCGCGGCCGACATCCGGGAGCGGGCGTACTGGAGCGACTACCAGCACGCGTTCTCCGAGATGCTGTCCGCGACGAGCACGGCGTGGGCGCCGTGGCACGTCGTCCCGGCGGACCGCAAGTGGTTCGCGCGCCTGTGCGCGGGCGCGGTGCTGGCGCACACGCTGATCGAGCTCGACCCCCAGTACCCGCGGGTGAGCAGCGAAGCCCGCGACGAGCTGCGGGACGCGCGGGCGAAACTCGTGGCCGAAACCGAACCGGCGCCCGCACGGCACGGGCGTGCCGCGGCCGGCCGGGCCTGAACGGAGGTGGCGACATGGTGCAAAGCTCCGGCACGCGGGCCGCGCCCGCCGGATCGTGGTGCACCCGCACGGCCGAGGACACCGCCGCGTTCTTCGGCGTCGACCCGGACCGCGGCCTGACCGCGGCACGCGCGGCGGAGTTGCTGCGCGCGAACGGTCCCAACGCGCTCCCCGAGGAGAAACCCCGCCCGGGATGGCTGCGATTCCTCGCGGAGTACCGCAGCTACATGCAAATGATCCTGGTCGCCGCCGCGGCGGTGTCGCTGGCGATCCAGCAGTGGACGACGGCGGTCCTGCTGGTGGTCCTGACCGTGCTTAACGCGGTCGTCGGGCTGCGGCAGCAGGGCAAGGCCGACAGCGCGATGAACGCGCTCAAGAAGATGATGAAGGCGACGGCGCGGGTCCGCCGTGACGGGCAGGAGGCTGTCGTGCCCGCCGAGGAACTCGTCGCCGGCGACGTCGTGCTGATCACGGCGGGCGACGAGGTGCCCGCGGACGGCCGGATCGTGCGGGCCGCCGCGCTGCAGATCGACGAGTCGGCGCTGACGGGGGAGAGCGTGCCCGCGGTGAAGAGCGCGGAGGTGCTCGACGGTGACCACTTGGGACCGGGGGACCAGGCGAACATGGCGTTCATGCACACACCGGTGACCCACGGCAGCGGCACCGTGGTGGTCACCGCGACCGGCGCGGGCACCGAGCTGGGCCGGATCTCCGGGATGCTGTCGGCCACCGAGCCGGAGCAGTCGCCGCTGACCAGGGAGCTGAACCGGCTCACGCTGTGGATCGCCGGGGCCGCCGGGCTGACCATGATCGTGATGTTCGTGCTCGGGCACAACCGGGGCCAGGCGTGGGACGCGTTGTTCGTCAGCGCGGTGTCGCTCGCGATCGCGGCGATCCCGGAGGCGCTGCCGACGGTGACGCAGACGATTCTGTCGCTCGGTGGTGTGGACCTGGCCAAGCGCAACGCGATCGTCAAGGACCTGCCCTCGGTCGAGACCCTGGGCTTCATCTCGGCGATCAACTCGGACAAGACCGGCACGCTCACGATGAACCAGATGACCGCGGTGGAGGTGGTGGACCCGGGCGACCGCTACACCGTGTCGGGCAGCGGGTACGACCTGGACGGCCGCATCCACCGGGTGGCTGGGTCCGCGGACGGCATCGGCGAGGCCATCCTGCCGTACCTCGTCGCCAGCGACGCGCGGCTGGTCGGTGGCAAGGTCGTCGGCGATCCCACCGAAGGCGCGCTGCTCGTGCTGGGGCACAAGGCCGGGATCGACGTGGAAGGCACCCGGGAAGCGCTTCCCCGGCTGGCCACGCTGCCCTTCGACCCGGCGTACAAGCTGATGGCGACCTTCCACCGGGCACCCAACGCGGCAGGCGAACCGGTGGTCCGGTGCTACGTCAAGGGTGCCGCGCCCGCCGTGCTGTCCCGCGCCGGCAGCGCACTGTCCGCTTCGGGCACGCTCGCCTGGGACGCGGACCTGTCCGCGCGGGCGCAGGCGCACCTGGAACGGATGGAGGGGCAGGGCATGCGGGTGATGGCCGCCGCCACGCGGGACATCGACCCCGCCGGGTTCGACCCGCACGGCGACCTGCTCGGCCACGTCACCGGCCTGAAGGTGACGAGCCTGGTCGGCATGGTGGACCCGCCGCGGGACACGTCGGCGGAGGCGGTCGCGAGCGCCCGCGCGGCCCACATCCGGGTGCGCATGGTCACCGGTGACGACGTGATCACCGGCGCCGCGATCGCCGCGCAGCTCGGCATCCCCGGACAGGCCATGCTGGGCGCGGACTTCGCGGCGCTGCCCGAAGCGGAAAGGATGAGCCGCATCGACGACATCGGCGTGCTGGGCCGGGTCGCGCCCGAGCACAAGGTGCTGCTCGCCGAAACGCTGAAGAAGAAGGGCGACGTGGTGGCGATGACGGGGGACGGGGTCAACGACGCGCCCGCCATCAAGGCCGCGGACATCGGCATCGCGATGGGCAGCGGCACCGAGGTGGCGAAGAACGCGGGCCGGATGGTGCTCTCCGACGACAACTTCGCCACCATCGTGTTCGCGGTCGAACAGGGCCGCAAGATCTACGACAACCTGACCAAGTACATCCGGTTCGTGCTCGTCCTGCTGGTCGTGTTCGTGCTGACCTTCCTCGGCGCGGCGCTGTTCGGCATCGCCGCCGGGGAGCCGTTCAACCCGGCGCAGGTGCTGTGGATCCACTTCTTCGTCAACGCGGCGTTCGGCTTCGCGCTCGGGTTCGACCGGGAGAGCCCGGGGCTGATGAACCGCACGCCACGACCGCGGGGCTCGTCGGTGCTCAGCCGTGGCGTGGTGGTCACGGTCGGGGTGTCCGGGCTGGTGATCAGCGCGATGCTGCTGGCCGTGCTGTACCTGGGCGCGGACCGGTTCGATCCGGCGGTGGCCAACTCGATCGCGTTCACCACGTTCGCGTTGTGCCTGATCGTGGCGGGGCTGGAGTGCCGCAACGAGACGGCGTCGGTGCTGACCCCCTCGACGTTCGACAGCAAGCAGCTGAACTGGGCGGTGTTCGCCGAGTTCGTGCTCGCGGTGCTGGTCACGCAGGTGGACGGCTTCCAGCGCCTGCTGGGCACCACCGAGCTGACGGCGCTGCAGTTCGGCTGGGCGCTGGTGCCGCCGGTGGTGCTGCTGGTGCTGTGGGAGCTGGGCAAGCTGGCGGCGCGGCGGTGGGCCGGGCAGCCGGCAGCCGGGCGCCGGGACGCCGTGCCCGCGGTGGCCCGTCACCGGGCGCAGCCGAGTTCGTGACGACCGGACCGGCTGGGCTTCGCCGCGCCGGGGCCGGTTGCCGGTTGCCGGCCGGGTCAGCTGACCGCGGGAGCCCCGGCTTTGTCCTCGGCGGCCTTGGCCCGCGCGGCGGCGACCCGCTCGGCGTGGCTGGGCGGGTTCGCCGGCACGTGCTCGGGGCGCTTGGCCTCCATCTCCTTGCGCAGCACCGGAACGACCTCCTCGGCGAGCAGGTCGATCTGCTCCAGCACGGTCTTCAGGGGCAGGCCGGCGTGGTCGATGAGGAACAGCTGGCGCTGGTAGTCGCCGACGTCCTCGCGCATGCTCGCGTACCGGTCGATCACCTGCTGCGGGCTGCCGACCGTCAACGGGGTCGTCGCGGTGAAGTCCTCCATCGACGGGCCGTGGCCGTAGACCGGGGCGTTGTCGAAGTAGGGGCGGAACTCGTTCCACGCGTCCTGGGAGTTCTTGCGCATGAAGACCTGCCCGCCGAGCCCGACGATCGCGGTGTCGGCCGGGCCGTGCCCGTAGTGCTCGAAGCGCTGGCGGTAGAAGCGCACCATCTGCTTCGTGTGCGACATGGGCCAGAAGATGTTGTTGTGGAAGAAGCCGTCGCTGTAGTAGGCGGCCTGCTCGGCGATCTCCGGGCTGCGGATCGAGCCGTGCCAGACGAACGGCGGGACCCCGTCGAGCGGGCGCGGGGTGGCGGTGAAGCCGCGCAGGGGGGTGCGGAAGTTGCCCTCCCAGTCGACCACGTCCTCCTCCCAGAGGCGGCGCAGCAGGGCGTAGTTCTCGATCGCCAGCGGGATGCCCTGGCGGATGTCCTGGCCGAACCACGGGTAGACCGGGCCGGTGTTGCCGCGGCCCATCATCAGGTCCATCCGGCCGCCCGAGATGACCTGCAGCATGGCGTAGTCCTCGGCGATCTTCACCGGGTCGTTGGTGGTGATCAGCGTCGTCGAGGTGGACAGGATGATGTCCTTGGTCACGCCGGCCAGGTAGCCGAGCATGGTGGTGGGCGAGGACGCGACGAACGGCGGGTTGTGGTGCTCGCCGGTGGCGAAGACGTCGAGCCCGGCCTGGTCGGCGTGCTGGGCGATGGTCAGCATCGACCGCACGCGCTGGGTGTCGTCCGGAGTTTCGCCGGTCGTCGGATCCGTGGTCACGTCGCTGACGGAGAAGATCCCGAACTGCATGACAGCCTCCTGCTGATCTGGTGTTCGGCCGGTAAAACGTCTCGCGCGGAAGAATATTCCTGGCGAGACTATCAGTGGCCCGATCCGGACGCCGGTGACCGGTGGACCACAGCGCCGCTCCGGGGAGGCTGGCCGGCGCGGTTAGCGGTTGGCGGCGAAGTGGTGCCTGCGGCCGGCCGCCGGTGGGCAGGTCGGCCGCTGGCCAGGGCTCCTCGCCGGTGCGGCGATCGCGGCTAACGGCTGGTCCAGCGCCGATGAGTGTCCGGGTCCACGTTGCTCCCGCAGATGATCGTGACCACGTGCCGCCCGGCGAAGCGCTCGCGGTCCTCCAGCACCGCGGCCACCCCGAGCGCCGCCGACGGCTCGACCACCAGGCCGGCGTGGTCGAGCAGCAGCCGCATCCCCGTGGTGATCGACTCCTCGCGCGCCAGGACCGCGTCGTCGGCCACCTGCAGCAGGTCGTCCAGCACCTCCGGGATCGGGAAGCGACCGGCGACGCCGTCGGCGATCGTCTCCGCCGACTCCGTCGTCACGACCCGCCGCTGCCGCCAGGACAGGGTCATCGCGGGCGCGCCCAGCGGTTGCACGCAGATCACCTCGACCCCGGGCGCGAGCGCCTTCAGCACGTGCCCCACCCCGGTCGCCATCGCCCCGCCGCCCAGGGCGATCAGGACGACGTCGGCCGACGGCGCCTGCTCCACCAGTTCCAGGCCGATCGTCGCCGCGCCCTCGCACGTTTCGAGGTCCAGGCTGTCTTCCACCAGCCGGATGTCGTGGTGCCGCGCGATGTCCGCCGCCTGTTCCCGTGCCCGCTCGAAGTCGCCGTCCACCAGCTCCAGCCGCGCGCCCAGCGCCCGGATCCGGTCGAGCTTCGCCACCGGCGCGGACCGCGCGGCCACGACCGTGACGTCGAGCCCCCGGCGGCGGCCGGACCAGGCCAGCGCCTGCCCGAGGTTGCCCGCGCTCGCGCACACCACCGCACCCGAGCCGAGCGCGTCAGCGATCACCTCGGTCCCGCGGCCCTTGAAGCAGCGCACCGGGTTGGCCGTTTCGAGTTTGATGCCGACCGCGCAGGCGAGGACGGGTTCCAGCGCGTCGCAGCGGTAGCACGGGGTGTCGAGGAACACCGGGTCGATCACGGTGCGGGCGGCCCGGATCCGGGCGGTGTCGAGTCGCGTCGTCAGCACGCGCGCAACAGTTCCAGCACCACGTCCCGCAGCCCCGGAGCCAGTGCGATCGTCGACGCCGAGGACACCGTGTGGTCGCTGCCGTCGGCGTCCAGGACCAGCCCGCCCGCCTCCCGCACCAGCAGCACGCCCGCCATCGTGTCCCACGGCAGGTTCGACAGGATGATCGTCGCGTCCAGGCGGCCGTGCGCGACCCACGCCAGGTCGGCCGCGGCGGTGCCGATCATCCGCACCCGTTCCGCCCGCGCGCCCAGCTGCTCCAGCAACGCCAGCCGCAGCCGGTTCTTCGGCCCGGCGTCCGCGCCCACGGCGAAGTCGCCCAGCGACACCATCGCGTCGGCCAGCTCTGACGCCCCGGAGACGGCGATCCGCGTGTCCCCGGCGAAGGCGCCGTAGTGCTCGACCGCGGTGTAGACCGTGTCGAGGAACGGCAGGTCGATCGCCGCCACCACGCTGCGCTCGCCGGACACCAGAGCCAGCGAGATCCCGGTGAGTGGGATGCCGCGCGCGAAGTTCGCCGTCCCGTCGACCGGGTCCAGCACCCACCACAGCGCGCCCCGCTCGCCGCCGTGCTCCTCGCCGACCAGCCCGATGTCCGGCGTCTCCCGTGCGAGGAACTCCCGCACCGCCTCCTCGACCGCCAGGTCGATGTCGGTCACCAGGTCGCGCTCGCTCTTCGCGGTCACCGACCGCGGCGCGCGGGAGGTGACGATGCGCCGCCCGATCGCGACGGCTTCCCTGGCGACGGGCAGCAGGCTCAGGTGGTCCACGTCAGTGCTCCGCGACGTCGAAGGTGTCCACCTGCGGCAGGACGTGCCCGAGGCGGTCGCGCTTGGCGGTCAGGTACCGGATGTTGTCCGGGCTGGCCGGCGCCAGCAGCGGGACCCGTGCCGACACGCGGATCCCGTTCGACTCCAGCGCCGCGATCTTGTCCGGGTTGTTGGACATCAGCCGCACCGACCGCACGCCCAGGTGGCGCAGCACCCGCGCGGCGGGGCTGTAGTCGCGCACGTCGACCGGCAGCCCGAGGCTGGTGGCCGAGTCGACCGTGTCCAGCCCTTCGTCCTGCAGCACGTGCGTGCGCACCTTCGCCACCAGTCCGATCCCGCGTCCCTCGTGCCCGCGCAGGTACACCAGCACTCCGCTGCCTTCGCACACGATGGCGTCCAGCGCCGCGTCCAGCTGTTCACCGCACTCGCAGCGCACCGCGCCGAACACGTCGCCGGTGAGGCACTCCGAATGCACCCGCACCAGCACGTCGTCGCGGCGCAGCCGTCCGTGGGCGAGCGCCAGGTGCTCGGCGCCGTCCCGGAACGCCACGCTGCGGAACTTGCCGCGCCGGGTGACCAGCGTCGATTCGGCGATCTCCATGGGTTCCCCTCGTCGTCGACCGGGAACTTGCCCTACCCGGTATACCTGATCTGATGAATCCGCTGCCGCCGGACACCACCGACGACGTGCGCGGGGCCGCCGTGGCGGTGCTGCCCGTCGGGAGCCTGGAACAGCACGGCCCGCACCTGCCGCTGACCACCGACACCCTGATCGCCTGCGCGGTCGCGTCGCGGATCGCGCAGGACCACGGCTTCTGGCTGCTGCCGCCGGTCACGGTGTCCTGCTCGCACGAGCACGCCGCGTGGCCGGGCACGGTGAGCATCTCGGTCACCACGCTGGTCGCGGTGGTCGAGGACATCGCCACGTCGCTGCGGGCCTCCGGGGTGGGCAGGCTCGTGCTGGTCAACGGGCACGGCGGCAACCACGTCCTGGCCAACGTCGTGCAGCAGGCCGGCGGCTCGATGGTGCTGTTCCCCACCTACGGCGAGTGGCAGGAGGCGCGCGCGGCGGCGGGTGTGCGCACCTCCAACGACGAGGACATGCACGCCGGCGAGCTGGAGACTTCGATCCTGCTCTGCGCCGCCCCGGAGGTGGTCAGACCGGGCTACGAGACCGCGGACTCGGCACCCGGCGATCTGCGCCACCTCCTCTCGCTCGGACTGGCCCCCTACACGGAATCGGGCGTGGCCGGTCATCCGTCACTGGCTACACCGGAGAAAGGCCGGAAGGTGCTGGACGCGCTGGCCCGCGCGTTCCGGGCGCACCTGCCCCTTCTCGCCTCCTGAGCGCCAGGACCCCCGGCAGCGCCGCGACGAGCGAGAGCACCCCGTAGACGACAGCGGTGGTGACGCCCGCGCCCGCGCCGAGGCCGGTGGCCCCGAAGGCGACCGCGGTGAACCCCTCGCGCGGCCCCCAGCCGCCGATGTTGAGCGGCAGCGCCATGACGACCAGCGCGAGCACGACCAGCGGGACGAGGGTGGTCACCGGCGCGGTCACCCCGGCCAGCCGCGCGGCGAGGACGAACATCGCGACGTGCCCGGCGATGGTGAGCGCCGACAGCGCCACGATCCCCGCCGCGGTGGGCCCGCCGAGCAGGCCGCGGGCGTCGGCGAGGGTCCGGGTGGCCGCGCCGCGCCAGGCCGGTTTCGCGGCGAGCAGCCCGGCGACCACGAGCGCGGCACCCAGCAGGACGAGCAGCCCGGGGCCGGTGGACAGGCCCGGCAGCAGGTCCGGGTGGAGGGCCAGCACGGTGACGCCGGCGACGAGCAGCACGGCCTGCCCGGCGAACCGTTCGAGCACCACGGCGCGGACGCCGCGGCCCACGTCGCCGGAGTCGTGGCCGTGGCTGACCGCGCGGTCGACGTCGCCGAGCACTCCGGCGGGCAGCACCGAGTTGAGCAGGGTCGAGCGGTAGTAGGCGGCGACCGCGGCCGGCAGCTGAAGCGGCAGGCCGAGGCCGCGGGTGACGAGGACCCATCGCCCGGCGGCGGTGACGGTGGTCAGCAGCCCGATCGCCAGCGCGAGCACGACCGATTCCGTGTCGATGAGCCCCAGCCCGGTGAGAAACGCGCCGCTGCCGACCTTCCAGAACAGGGTGGCGAGGATGCCGGCCGCGGTGAGCAGGCGCAGCCACGGCCACAGGCGGGCTGTCGGTGCGCGGGCGGCGGTGGGAGTGGTCATCGGGCTCCGTTCAACAGGGGGAGCACGCCCGATTGCGCGTTGATGAGCTCCAGCCCGGTGAGGAACACCCCGGCGCCGGCCTGCCCGGTGAGGGTGGCGGGGATGGCGGCTGTGGCGAGTGAGTGCAGCCAGGGCCAGAGGCGGGCCGCTGTCCTGGCGGTGGGGGTGGTCATCGGGCTCCGATCGTGCGCGTGGGCGTGGCCGATCGGGGTCGCTGAGCCGCGGTCTGGTGCGGGTCGTCATCGGGCTCCGATCGCCAGCAGGTCGGTGTGGTGCACGACCACCTCGAGTTCGCCCGCGGCGCAGGCGGCCAGCCGCCGCCGGGTGTAGGCCTCGGTGTCCAGCCACGGTTCCTGCCGGCGGGCGGCGGCGACCCAGCCGCGCAACCACTGTTCGGTCAGCTCACTCTGGTCCGGCCCGAGCCGCCACGGGCTGGGGGCGCGGTGCACGGTCGCGCCGAGCTGCTCGAACGCCCAGGTCGCCACCGTGACCGCGTCCGGGCCGAGCAGCTCGCCGCGCCGCTGGTGCGCGTTGAAGGCCACGGCGAGGTCGGCGTCGAGCGGGTCCGCGGGCGTCAGCTCGACCCGCCCGGCGACCGACAACGTCAGCAGGGCCGCGCACCCCGCCGCGGCGCACGCGCCGGCGATCGTGTCCACGTCGGACGGTGTCAGCAGGTCCAGCAGCGCCGACGCGGTGAGCAGCGAGGTGCCGGTCAGGTCCAGGCCGGCGAGCTCCCCGCAGCGGGTCTCGAACGTCGCCCCCCGGACGGAGGCGCGGACGAGCAGGCCGGGGTCGCGGTCGTGCAGCACCCAGTGCTGCGGGACGCCCAGCCGCGGCGCCAGCCAGCGGCCCACCGACCCGGTGCCGGAGCCGAGGTCCTGGACGACCAGCGGGGCGGGACGTCCGGCCAGCCACCGCCGGAGCGGGGTGAGCAGCTCCGGCGCCCGCGCGGCCGCGTCGGCGGGTTCGCGCAGCGCCAGCCAGTCCGGTGCGCAGCGGGTCGTGTCCGTGCTGCCGGGTCCGGCGCCGTCCCATCGGTCGTGTGCCACACCCTTGTCACGGGCGCGCACCCGGTTCCGGTTCAAACAGGATCCGGTCCATCACCCGCGCGGTGGTCGTCCACGGCAACAACCCGTCGCGCCGGGACCGCGCCGCCCGGCGCAGGGCCGACCGCGTTCCCGCCGAGGTCAGCCACGAGCGCAGGGCCCCGGCCAGCGCGTCCACGTCGCCGGGCGGCACCACGGTCCCGGGCGGTGTGCCGTCCGCCGCCCGGCCGAGCGCCTCGGTCTCCACCGAGGTCAGCACCGGAATCCCGCGCGCCAGCGCCTCCGTCACCACCATTCCGTACGTCTCCGACCGCGACGGCAGGACCAGCAGCCCGGCCCGCGCGTAGGCCTCCTCCAGCGCCGTCCCGGTCAGCGGCCCGGGGATCGTCACACGCGCCGTCAGCTCGTGCCGCGCCACCAGGTCCCGCACCCTCGCGGCGAACGCGGGGGAGCGGTGCACCGGCCCGACCAGGCGGCACGCCCAGTCCAGATCCGCCACCGCGGCGAGGGCCTCGACCAGCATGTCCTGCCCCTTGTGCGGGGTCAGCGACGCCACGCACAGCAGTTCCTCACCCGACGACAGCGGCGCGGGATCCGTGCCCGGCGTGACCACGTGCACCCGGTCGCGGGGCAACCCGTGGCGGCGCACCAGCCGCGCGGCCGTTCGCGCGCTGGGCGTGACCACCGCCGAGGCCGCCCGCAACGTCGAGCGCTCCAAGGCGTCCAGCTCCGCGTGCGCCCCGGTCTCGTCGGCCAGCGGCATGTGCACCAGCACCACCAGCCGCAGCCGCGCGGCGTGCGGCACCACGACGTCCGGCACGCCGCACGCCACCAGCCCGTCGATCACCACCAGCGACCCCGGCTCGGCGGCCGCCAGCGCGCGGTCCAGCGCGGCACACGCCGCCGGGGAGGGGTGCGGCCACGACCCGTCGACCGCGACCTCCCGCACCGGCCTGCCCAGCGCGGTCAGCTCGCGGCTGATCCGCCGGTCGTAGACGTTGCCGCCGCTGGGCAGTTCCGGATCGTCGACGTCACCCGGCAGGATGAAGATCACGGTCGTAACTCGCCCACGCCACGTGCGATTCGCGCAGTGTCACCGAAATCCCCGCCAGCCCGTGCGCGCCCGCGCCGAGCGCACCCGAGTGCACGCGGTCGGCGAGCCGGTCGGCGATCACCTTCGCCAGGAACTCCGTGGACGTGTTGACCCCGGCGAACTCCGGCACCTCGTCCAGGTTGCGGTAGTTGAGGTCGGCCAGCACGGCGCCCAGCTGCTGGGTGGCCAGCCCGATGTCGACGACGATGTTGTCCGCGTCCAGTTCGGCGCGGCGGAACGTCGCGTCCACCACGAACGTCGCGCCGTGCAGGCGCTGCGCGGGGCCGAACACCTCGCCGCGGAAGCTGTGGGCGACCATCACGTGGTCGCGGACGGTGACGCTGAACAAGAGCTCTCCTCGGGGTAGGCGACGCGGTGGCACAGCGCGGGGATCGCGCCCGAGGCCAGCCCCGGCATGACCGAAGGCAGGTCCTCGAACACGCACTCCCCGGTGATCAGGGTGTCGAACACGGGGTCGGCGAGCAGCTCCAGCGCCAGCGCGAGCCGGTCGCCGAAGCTGCGCTGGGACCGCCGGGCCGGGGACACCATGCCGACCTGGCTGCCGCGAATCGTCAGCCGCCGCGAGTGGAAGAACTCGCCGAGCGGCACGCTGACCCGCCGGTCGCCGTACCAGCTCAGCTCGAGAACCTCGCCCTCCGGCGCCACCAGCTCCAGCGCCCTGGCCAGGCCCGCATCGGTCCCGCTCGTGTGCACCACGAGGTCGCAGCCGTCGGTGGCGTCGCCAGGCAGGGCGAACCCCACGTCCAGCGCGGCCGCCACCGCAGCGCGCGCCGGATCCACGTCGACCAGCTGCGCCCGCACCGCCGGGAACCGCGCCAGCAGCGCCGCGACCGCGCAGCCGACCATTCCGCCGCCGACCACGGCCACCCGGTCGCCGAGCAGCGGCGCGGCGTCCCACAGCGCGTTCACCGCCGTCTCCACCGTGCCGGCCAGGATCGCCCGTCCTGGGGGCACCGCGTCCGGCACCGGCGTGACCGCGCTCGCCGGGACGACGAACCGGGTCTGGTGCGGGTAGAGCGTGAACACCGTGCGCCCGGCCAGTTCCGGCGGCCCGTCCTCGACCACACCGACGTTGAGGTAGCCGTACTTCACCGGCCCCGGGAACCCGCCCTCCTGGAACGGTGCGCGCATCAACTCGTGCTGGCTCACCGGGACCGCGCCGCGGAAGACGAGCGTCTCGGTGCCCCGGCTCACGCCCGAGAACAGCGTCCGGACCTCGACCTCGTCCGGCCCGCGCGCGGGCAGCGGGACCGTCCGGACCTCGCCCGGGCCCGGCGGGTTGAACCAGAAGGCCCGTGCGGCACGTGTCATGGGCACACCTCCGGCGAAGGGACACGATCACGATGATCGTCCAGACCCAGCGTGGCACGGTTGCCGCCGGCCGGGAACAGGCCCTGGCGGCGTGCGGCCTGATCGTGCTGCTGAACGTGCTCGCGATGACCCTCGGCCTGGGGGTGCCGGGCTGGCTCGCCGGCGCCGCCTACGGCGCGGCGTTGCTGGGCCTGCTCGGCGCCGCGTTGCGCCGGTCCGGCCGGCCGGTGCTGGGGCCCGCGGACCGGGTCACGCTCGCCCGCGCGACGCTCGTCGGCGGCGTCGTCGCGCTGGTCGCCACCGGGCTGTCCGGGCCGGTGCTGGTCGCGCTGGCGGCGGTCGCGCTCGCGCTGGACGCGGTCGACGGCCAGGTCGCCCGCCGCACCGGGACCGTGTCGCCGCTGGGCGCGCGGTTCGACATGGAGGTGGACGCCTTTCTGATCCTCGTGCTCTGCGTGCCGGTCGCGCTGACGCTGGGGCCGTGGGTGCTGCTGATCGGCGCGATGCGCTACGCGTTCGTGGTGGCCGGGTGGCTCGTGCCGTGGCTGCGCGGGCCGCTGACGCCTAACCTGGCGCGCAAGGCGGTCGCCGCGGCGCAGGGCGCCGCGCTGGTCGTGGTGGTCGCCGATGTGCTGCCCCGGCCCGTGGCGGTGGTCGTGGCCGGGGGCGCGCTGGCGGCGCTGGTGTGGTCGTTCGGCCGTGATGTGGGGACGCTGTGGCGGAACCGGTGACCGCGCGCCGGGTCGCGGCGGACGTGCTCGCGTGCGTGCTCGTCGTCGCCGCCCTGGTCGTGCCGAACAACCTGGCGCTGTTCGGGCCCGCCACGCTGCTGCGGATCCCGGTGGAGGCGGTGGCCGGCGTCGCGCTGATGCTGGTCCTGCCGCCGTGCGGACGGCGGATCGTGGCCGCCGTGGCCGGTGCCGTCCTCGGGGTGCTGGTGCTGTTCAAGATCGCCGACATCGGGTTCCACCGCGCGTTCGACCGCCCGTTCAGCCTGGTGTTCGACTGGAGCTTCGCCGGGCCGGCGCTGAGCCTGCTCGGCGGGTTCGCGCGGGTCGCCGCCGTGGCCGGCGCGGTGCTGGCCGCCGTCGCGCTGGTGCTGTTGACGACCTGGGCGGCGATGCGGCTGGCGCGGGTCGCCACGGACCACCGCGCGGTCTCCGCGCGGGTGGTCGCCGTGCTGGCGGTCGTCTGGATCGTGGCCGCGCTGACCGGGTTGCCGCTGGCGTCCCGCACGACCGCCGCGCTGGCCTACCGCGAGGCGCGCGCCGTCGCCTCGGATCTGGCGGACCAGCGTGAGTTCGCCGCCGAAATGGCGGCCGACGCCTTCCGCGGCACCCCGTCCGACCAGTTGCTGACCTCGTTGCGGGGCAAGGACTTCCTGCTCAACTTCGTGGAGAGCTACGGCCGGGTCGCGGTGGACGACCCCGGGGTGACCGCGTTGCTCGACTCCGGCTCCGCACGGTTGCGGGCCGCCGGGTTCAGCGCTCGCAGCGCGTTCCTCACGTCCTCGACCAGCGGCGGGGGCAGCTGGCTCGCGCACTCCACGATGGAGTCCGGGCTGTGGGTGGACAACCAGCAGCGCTACCGGACATTCGTGGGCAGCGACCGGCTGACCCTCTCCGGCGCGTTCGCGCGGGCGGGCTGGCGCACGGTCAACGTGCAGCCGGAGAACGGCGCGGACTGGCCGGAGGGCGCGGTCTACCGGTTCGGCCGGCTGTACGACGGCCGCAACATCGGTTACCGCGGCCCGAACTTCTCCTACGCGGCGATGCCCGACCAGTTCACGCTGTCGGCGTTCCACCGCGACGAGATGACGCCCGGGCACGTGCCGTTGATGGCGGAGCTCGATCTGGTGTCCAGCCACTGGCCGTGGGCTCCGCTGCCCCGGATGGTGGACTGGGGCACTGTCGGCGACGGCTCGACTTTCACCCACACCGGTCCGTCCGTGGACGAGGTGTGGTCCGATCCGGCGCGCGTGCGGGCCGCCTACGGCGACGCCGTCGAGTACTCGTTGTCCGCGTTGCTCTCCTACGTGGAGACCTTCGGCGACGACAACCTGGTCCTGGTGTTCCTCGGCGACCACCAGCCCAACACCTCGGTGACCGGCGAGGGCGCGAGCCGCGACGTGCCGGTGACGCTGGTGGCGCGCGATCCGGCCGTGCTGGACCGCATCACCGGCTGGGGCTGGCAGGACGGGCTCCGCCCGGCCCCGGACGCGCCGGTCTGGCCGATGAGCGCGTTCCGGGACCGGTTCCTGACCGCCTTCGGGCCGTGACCCTGTGCGGTTTCAGTCAGGGCGGCTTGCAGTCAGTGCGGCGCGGGCGCGGGTTCCAGCACCAGCACCGGGATCTGCCGTTCCGTGGACTCCTGGTACTTCGCGTACTGCGGGAATACCTCGACCGCGCGCTTCCACCACACTTCGCGTTCGTCGCCTCCCGCCTCGCGCGCGACCATGTCGAACACCTGCTCGCCGTCGCGGACCTCGACCCGCGGGTCGGCCAGCGCGTTGAGGTACCAGACCGGGTTCTTCGGCGCCCCGCCCAGCGACGCGACGGCCGCGTAGACCCCGTCGTGCTCGACGCGCATCAGCGGCGCCTTGCGCAGCTTCCCAGACTTCCGCCCGACCGTCGTCAGCACGATCACCGGCATCCCCTGCACCGACACGCCCTTCGTGCCGCCCGAGCCCTCGATCTGCTCGACCTGGTTGCGGGACATCGTCATCGTGCCGGGCTCGTACTCGCCTGTCAGCGGCATCCGCGGGTCCTTCCGTTCAAGATCGCTTTCCGCGCGCAACGCCGTCACGGCAGAAGTGATTCCCGGATGGCCGGTTCGGACAGGACTTCGCGCATGAACGCGGTCAGCCAGTGCTGCGCCGGGGTGCGGGCGTGGCCGTGCCGCGCGTACACCGAGACCTGCGCGGGCTCGATGTCGAACGGCAGCTCCAGCAGCCGCACGCGGTGGTCGGCCGCGAAGACGTCGGCGACCAGCCGCGGGACCATCGCGACCAGTTCGCTGTCCTGCACCAGGTACGGCAGCGTCGAAAACCGCGTCACCTCCAGCACCACCCGGTCCAGCAGGCCACGCGCCTCCAGCGCCCGGCGCGGGCCGTGGTGCCCGGTGGGACCGAACACCGCGATGTGCTGCTCGCGCGTCAGGTCGGCGAGCGTCGCGGAGGTGCCGCGCAGCCGGGGGTGACCGGCGGCGACCATGCCGACGTAGCCCTCCGCGAACAGCGGGATCCGCGCCACCCGCTGCGAGCTGATCAGCGGTGACGCGACGAACGCGTCGATCTCGCCGCGGCCGAGCTGGTCCACCGCGCTGTCCACGTCCAGCGGCCGCACGGTCAGCGTGACCCCGGGCGCCCGCGACGGCAGCGCCGCCATCAGCCGGGGGAGCAGCGACACCTCGCCGAGGTCCGACAGGCACAGCGTGAACCGGGCACGCGCCGTCGCCGGGTCGAACGTGTGCGCGCCGCTCAGCGTGGATTCGATCTCGGCCAGCGCGTGGTGCAGCGACGGGTACAGGGCCTGCGCGGTGGTCGTCGGGGCCAGGCCGCCGCCGGTGCGGCGGAACAGCTCGTCGGAGAAGCGGCGGCGCAGCTTCTGGAGGCTGTAGCTCACCGTCGGCTGAGTGACGTGCAGTGACTCCGCGGTCGCCGTGACGCTACGGGTCTCGTAGAGCAGCACGAACGTCCGCACGAGGTTGAGGTCGAAGTCGCGCATCATCGATCCCGTCTATGAGGGCGGTCGGCAACATTGATTGGAGCACGGGCGGATGATCTGCCACTCTCGGGGCTACCCCAGTGCCGAGGAGGACACCGCGCATGCCGACAGTCCGGAGGATCGCCCACGAGTTCCTGGAACGCCGTGGCCTCACCACGATCTTCGGCAACCCCGGCTCGAATGAGCTGCCGTTCCTGGCCGGACTGCCGGACGGCTTCACCTACGTCCTCGGCCTGCACGAGGGCGTCGTGGTCGGGATGGCCGACGGGTACGCCCAGGCCACCGGCCGCCCGGTGCTGGTCAACCTGCACGCGGCCGCCGGCTCCGGCAACGCGATGGGCGCCCTCACCAACGCCGTCTACTCCCGCTCGCCGCTGGTCCTGACCGCGGGCCAGCAGGTCCGCTCGGCGATCGGGCTGGAGGCGATGCTCGCCAACGTCGACGCCACCCAGCTGATGCGCCCGCTGGCCGGCTGGTCCGGCGAGCCCAGCTGCCCCGGCGACGTGCCGCGCTCGCTCGCGCAGGCCGTGTTCGAGGCCGAACTGCAGCGCCGCCCCACCTACCTGTCGGTGCCCTACGACGACTGGTCCGCCGAGATCGACGACAACCCGGTCCTCGACCGCACGGTCCGCCGCGGCCTGTCACCGGACGAGGGCCAGCTCGACGACCTCGCCCGCCGGCTCGACACCGCGCGCAACCCGGTGCTGGTGCTCGGCGGCGACATCGACACGCTCGGGCTCTTCGAGCGCGCGGTGTCCTTCGCCGAGCACCGCGCCCTGCCGGTGTGGGTGGCCCCGTCGCCGCACCGGCTGCCGTTCCCCAACCGGCACCCGCTGTTCCGCGGCGTCCTGCCCGCCGGGATCGGTTCCGTGTCGGCCGAACTCGACGGCCACGACCTGGTCCTCGTGCTGGGCGCGCCGGTGTTCCGCTACCACCAGCACGTGCCCGGCCCGTTCCTGCCCGAGGGCGCCACACTGGTCCAGGTCACCGACGACCCGGGCGAGGCGGCCCGCGCGCCGATGGGCGAGTCGCTCGTCGCGAGCGCTGGCGCGGTCCTGGACGGCCTGCTCGCGCGGCTGCCCGCCCGGGAGCCGGGGGAGACGGCGTTCGTGCCGAACCCGGCGGCGGCCACCGGCGAGCGGGCGCTGCACCCGGAGCAGGTGTTCGCCGCGCTGCGCGAGACCCAGCCCGCCGACACTGCCTACGTGGTGGAGTCCACATCGACCAACTCGGCGTGGTGGCGGCAGATGGACCTGCGCCGCCCCGGCTCCTACTTCTGGCCCGCCGCAGGCGGACTCGGGTTCGGCATGCCCGCCGCGGTCGGGGTCGCGATGGGCCTGCCCGGCCGCCCGGTGGTCGGCGTCATCGGCGACGGCTCCGCGAACTACGGCATCACCGCGCTGTGGACCGCGGCCAGGTACCGGGTGCCGGTGACGTTCGTGATCCTGCGCAACGGCACCTACGGCGCGCTGCGCTGGTTCGCCGACCTGCTGGGCACCACGGACGTGCCGGGCACCGAGATCCCCGGCCTGGACTTCGCCGCGATCGCCGCCGGTTACGGCGTGCCTGCCACCACGGTGTCCGATGTGGACGACCTGCACGCACAGCTGAAGACCACCCCCACCGGACCCCGCCTGATCCAGGTGGACACCGAACTGACCACGCCCTAGTCCCCACACCCCACAAGGAGAACGGCAATGACGACGTCTCCCACCCGCTCGGTCTGGACGGCGGTGCTGTGCTGGCTGACCGTCCTGCTCGAGGGTTACGACCTGGTCGCGCTCGGCGCCACGATCCCGACCCTGCTCAAGACCGGGCACCTCGGGTTCACCGCGGCCGGCGCGACCGCCGTGGCCACCGTGTCGCTGATCGGCGTCGCGGTCGGCGCCGCCGCGCTCGGCCCGCTGACCGACCGCTTCGGACGGCGCATCATGCTCATCGGCTCAGTGCTGCTGTTCTCGGTGTTCACGCTGGTGCTGCCGCTGGCGCCGAACGTGGCCACCTTCGGAGTGTTCCGCTTCGTCGCCGGGCTGGGCCTCGGCGCGTGCATGCCGGTCGCGCTGACCGTGATGTCGGAGAACCTGCCCGCGCGGCGCCGGGCCAGCGCCTCCACCTTCACGATGACCGGTTACCACGTCGGCGCGGTGCTCACCTCGTTGCTCGCGCTGGCCGCGGTGGAGAACTGGCACGTGCTGTTCTATGGGGGCGGCATCGCCGGCCTGCTCGTGGTGCCGATCATGTGGCGGAAGCTGCCCGAGTCGGCCGCCTACCTGGAGGCGAAGCAGGACGCGCAGAAGTTCAGCGTCCGCGACCTGATCGGGCCGAAGTTCCGGCGCATCAGCATCGCCGTGTGGACGGGCTCGTTCATGGGCCTGCTGCTGGTGTACGGCCTGAACACCTGGCTGCCGCAGCTGATGCGCACCGCGGGCTACCCGCTGTCCACGTCGATCACCCTGCTGCTGGTCCTCAACATCGGCGCGGTCATCGGGCTGGTGCTCGCCGGGACGATCGCCGACCGCTTCGGGATCCGCCCGGTCGCGCGGATCTGGTTCGGCGCCGGCGCGGTGCTGCTGGCGCTGCTGAGCCTGAAGATCGGCAACAGCTTCGCGCTCAACGCGCTGGTGCTGCTGACCGGCGTGTTCGTGTTCTCCGCGCAGGTGCTGATCTACGGCTACGTCGCGCACGCCTTCCCGGCGCAGGCGCGGGGCACCGCGCTCGGGATGACGTCGGCGATCGGACGGCTGGGGTCGATCCTCGGCCCGTTCGTGACCGGCGCGCTGGTGACCGCCGGCGTGGCCTACCCGTGGGGTTTCTACTTCTTCGCGGTGGTCGCGGCGCTCGGCCTGTGCGCGATCCTGCTGCTGGGTTCGGGCAAGCGTGACGCGGCCGCGGTGGCGCAGGCGTCACCCGCGCAGGAAGGGCTCCAGCACTGACAGCAGCTCGGCGGGCCGGTCGAGCGGGATGATGTGCCCGCAGTCCGGGATGAGCCGGCTGGTCAGGTCGTCGGTGACCGGCCGCAGCTGGCGGGCGCGTCGCTGCCTCGATCTGCCCGGCGGTGCGCGGCAGCTCCCGGTAGAAGGAGAAGGCGCGGCGCAGGGCGGCGGTGCCGGTGTAGGCAGTGACGAAAGCGTCCCGGATGCCGTCCGGGACGCCCCGCCCGCGGGTGCCCGCGGCGAGGAAGAAGCCCAGGTAGGCGGCTTCGTGGCCGGCGAGGACCTCCTCGGCGAGGCCGGGGACCGCGTGGAACCCGAACCACCACGGCGGCCCGGCCGCGAGGAAGTCCTCGCCGCCGGGCAGCGTGCCCAGCAGCGACTCCATCACGACCAGGCGGCGGACCCGGTCCGGGTGCCGCAGGGCGAGCAGGCCGCGGGCGGGGTGCCTGCGTCGATGCCCACGACGGTCGCCGACGGTTCGCCGAGGGCGTCCAGGATGCCCAGCGCTGGTCCGGGGCGATGACGCGGTGGGTGCGCGCCAGTGCGGGCAGCACCTCCTGCCAGAGCTGCCAGGTGTGCCAGAAGCCATGCAGCAGCAGCACGGCGGGGCCGCTTCCCGCGGTGGCGACGGTGGTCTCGATACCGTTGGTGCGGACCCTGCTCAGGGCGACGGGCATGGTGCTCCTTGCACTGGTCACCATTGGTGACCACATCAACGCCGGTAACCGGCGGCGAGCCGGGAAGACGGCACCTCCGGCACAGGTGGTGAGTTCGAGGTGACCAACGGGCGCAGAAGATGCTGTCGGCGACGCTCCGGAGCCTCGTCCTGGACGGCCTCGCGCAGCGGCGCGTGGAGGCGACGGTGCCGCCCAGCGTGCACTGCCGGCTCACCGACCTGGGCCTCTCGCTGGAGTCGGCGCTCGCGGTGGTGCGCGACTGGGCGGAGACACACATGGCCGAGATCGACCGCGCGGCGGCGGAGGGATCTTGAAGCCGATCGTGCGGTGGTGCTCTGTCGAATCTGACGAGAGTGACCTCAGTGGACCGGCCTCGTCGCCGGCGCGCCTTCGAAGGCGGCATGGTGCTTAGCCGGACTCGACGAACCGGGAGGCGAGCCGGGCCGAGGGGAGGCCAAGGCCGGGAATCCGCACCCTCGCGTGCCACCTGCCGTGCGACGGCACGTCCGGAGTGGCGGCGGCGTCCGTGTCGATGTGGATGCTGCCTCGGAGGTCACGGAGCAGAGCCGTGAGCTCCTCCTCTCCTGGGGCCCCCAGGTTGTTCACGATGTCGGGCGGAGGGCCCGGCGCGCAACACCCGACGGCGCTGACCGACGCTTCCCTCACCCGTCCAGCGCAGCGATCGTCGCTGATGCGATCTTGCTCACAATCGTGCGCTCTCGAACAGTGTTCCCGTCCCGGCCGTGTCCGAACTGTGTCGAACCTGCCATTCCGCAGGTAGTGCCGCCAATGAGCACCCGGAAAGCGGGCCTTGAGGTTGCCCATTTCCTCCCCATCGGTAACGGTAGGTCGACCAATGATTTAGGTTTGACCCGTTCGGGTTACCGCATGCGAAAGGAGGCCGCGCCCCTCGCGACGGCGCGTGCGTATGTCTGCTGACTCTGAAACCGAGGCCCGCGCAAGAGTTCCCGAGGAGACCGGTATCGCCGGGCACCTCCCGGACGAGCACGTGCCTCCGGTCGGCGACGCGGCGGGCACGCCGCGCACCGACCGCACGGTGTTCGGGGTCGCCGCGGCACTGGCGCTGGCGATCATCGTCTGGGGGGTCGCCTCGCCGAGCAGCCTGGCGAACATCGCGGACACCGTGCTCAACGACGCGGTCATCCCGTACGGCGGCTGGGCGTTCGTCCTCGCCGCGAGCGGCTTCGTGGTCTTCGTCGTCGCGCTGGCGGTCAGCCGCTACGGGCGCATCCGGCTGGGCCGGGACGACGAAAAACCCGAGTTCCGCACCGCGTCGTGGATCGCGATGATGTTCAGTGCCGGCATGGGCATCGGCCTGATGTTCTTCGGCGTGTACGAACCGGTGTCGCACCTGGCCAGCCCGCCGCCGGGCACCGCGGCCGCCGGCTCCGACGAGGCCGTGCACACCGCGATGGCCACGACCCTGTTCCACTGGACCGTCCACCCGTGGGCGATCTACGCCGTCGTCGGGCTCGCCATCGCCTACAGCACGTTCCGCCGCGGCCGCAGCCAGCTGATCAGCGCGGTGTTCGCGCCGCTGCTCGGCAGGCGCCGCACCGAAGGCCCGCTGGGCAAGGCGATCGACGTGATGGCGATCTTCGCGACGCTGTTCGGCTCGGCCGCCTCGCTGGGCCTCGGCGCGCTGCAGGTCGGCGGCGGCATGGCGTCAGTCGGCTGGATCGACAGCCCGGGCACCGGCCTGCTGGTCGGCATCATCGCGATCCTCACCGTCGCGTTCATCGCCTCGGCGGTGTCCGGCATCGCCAAGGGCATCCAGTGGCTGTCCAACATCAACATGGTGCTGGCCGCGCTGCTCGCGGTGTTCGTGCTCGTGGTCGGCCCGACGGTGCTGATCCTGAACCTGGTACCCAGCGCGATCGGCGACTACTTCCGCGAGCTGGCCGAGATGTCCGGCCGTTCCGGCGTGACCGGCGGCGCGGAGATGCAGACCTGGCTGTCCGGCTGGACGGTCTTCTACTGGGCCTGGTGGATCTCCTGGACCCCGTTCGTCGGCATGTTCATCGCCCGGATCTCCCGCGGCCGCACCATCCGCCAGTTCGTCCTCGGCGTCATCGCGGTGCCGAGCGTGGTCAGCCTCGTGTGGTTCGCGATCTTCGGCGGCGCGGCGATCCAGAAGCAACGGTCCGGGGTGGACATCGCGGGCGCGGGCAGTTCCGAGTCCGCCACCTTCACGCTGCTGGAGCACCTGCCGTGGTTCGTGCCGATGGCGATCCTGGTGATGATCCTGGTGTCGATCTTCTTCGTCTCCGGCGCGGACGCCGCGTCGGTGGTGATGGGCACGTTGTCGCAGAAGGGATCGGTCAACCCGCACCGCAACGCGGTGATCTTCTGGGGTGTGCTGACCGGTGCGGTCGCGGCGGTGATGCTGCTCGTCGGCGGGGAGGACGGGCTGACCGGCCTGCAGAACCTCACCATCCTGGTGGCGGTGCCGTTCGTCGTCGTGATGATCGGGCTGTGTGTGTCGCTGTACCGGGACCTGCGCAGCGATCCGATGGTGATCCGGGAACGCGAGATGCTGCGCTCGCTGGCCGAGATCCACGAGGAGCGCACCGGCGACGAGCGCAGGCGCCGCCGCCTGCGCGCCCGCCGGACCTGATCCGCCACGGCCACCCGGGCCCGGGCTCGGGTGGCCGTGGCGGATCAGTCGAGCCCGAGCGCCTCGAGCGTCTCGCCGGCCATTTCGGCCTCACCGAGCGCGTTCGGGTGCACCACCACCGGGTTGCTGCCCTGCAGGAACGGCTCGATCCAGCGGACGCCCGCGGGCTGGCACGCGTCGTGCCCCTCCGAGGCGACGGAGAAGTCCACATAGGTCACGCCGGTTTCTTCGGCCGCGCGGCCGACCGCGTCGTTGAGCGTGGCCTGCAGGCTGCGCAGGTACGCCACATCGCCCTCCGCGACGGGCATCCTGTCGAAGCAGCCGCCGGTCGCGGGCAGGATCCACGGGTAGCCGAGGATCGCGACCTCGGCGTCGGGAGCCTTGTCCCGCACGGCTCGCAGCGCGTCCACGAGCGCCGGGTAGGTCTTGTTCCGGACGGTGTCCTCGAAACTGCTCCCGAAGGTGTCCTTGCAGGGGCTGCCCTTGCCGCCGGCGAGGATGCCGGTCGAGCCGCAGGCGAGCAGCGCGCCGATGAAAACGCCGCTGTCGTTGCCGCCGATGGTCATCGTGATCAGATCGGTGCCCGCCTCGACGGCGTCCAGCTGCGGCGGCACGCCCGGGTACTGGGCGGTGGTCAAGTGCCTGGTCTCGGCCGCGCCGCAGGTGACGTCGGTGAGGCTCGCGCCGATCTCGTCCGCGAGGACGTGCGGGTAGTTGCCGCTGGAGCGCAGGCACAGCGGGGAGGCGTCCGGATCGGACGGTGGCACGCCGGAGGCGGCACTGTAGGAGTCGCCCAGCGCCACGTAGTCGAGGGAGTCGGCGTGGGCGGCGGGTGCGGCGGCGAGGGTGGCGGTCGCGGTGGCCGCGGCGAGGGTCGCGGCGAGTCGGCGGGGCATGGCTGGTCTCCCGGGCGTCGTTGGCGGGTACCGGAATCTACTGACGAGTAGGTAAGTGATCGTCGGGCATCCGGGAAACGCTTGTCAAGGAGCCGGACAGGGCTTTCCGGCTCTCCTCGTGCGGTCGCGTCGAGACTTCGCGCGCCGGGCCATCACGGGCATGACAACTCCCGGCGCGCTGAGCCTTCCGCTGACGTTCATCCGTGCTACGGCTCTCGGTCGGCTGTCCGTCGGGTGCCGCGGCTGGACTGCCCCGCGTGCTCGCGTTGAAGATCAAGGCCGCCGCCTGCCTGGCGCTCGTCGCCGCGACGCTGCCCGCCCCCGCGCAGGCCGCGCCCGAACCCGGCTGGGGCGGGGACGGCCTGACCTGGACCACGACCGCGATCGCGCCGGGCGTCGAGGTGCGCTCGGGCGTGCTGCAGCGGCCGACCGCGCCGTACTGGACCGTGACCGTCGCCGCGCCCGCGACGAACGTGCTCACCGGCGCCGCCACGGTCGTCGACCTGGGCAGCGCCGGGTGGGCTTCGGCGACGGCGGAACGCCTTGCGGCAGCGGGCTTCCCGGCCCGGCAGGAGGTCGTGCGCCGGCCGTCCTACACCGACACGCCCCGCGGGGTCGCGGGCGTGCGGGTGCGGACCGGGAAGTTCGCTACGCAGGCCGAGGCGCAGACGACGGTGACCGCGCTGCGGGCGGCGGGTTTCCCGACCGCGACGGCGGCCTGGACCGGCTACGACGTGGACCAGGCCCCGGACGCCGAGCGGGTGCACGTCGCCGTCGTCGACCCGCGCGCGTTCCGCGGTTCGGTCGAGGCCTCGCACGGCGAAACGGTCGCGACGCGGGAGAAGACCTCCACCCTGGCCTCGAAGCTCGGCGCGCTGGTGGCCGTCAACGGCGGGTTCTTCGTGACCTCCGACGCCGACGGGTACCAGGGCGTGCCTGCCGGGCTCGCGGCCTACGACGGGCGGCTGGAGTCGCTGTCGGCAGGCTCGCGGGCGGCGCTCGTGCTGGGACCAGGGCCGGCGCGGATCGCGAACCTGACCTCGACGGTCACCGTCCGGTCCGGCGGGGCCGTGCACGCCGTGGAGGGCGTCAACCGCAAGCCGGGCGTGCTGCGCAACTGCGGGCGGCCCGGCGCGGTGCCGACGACCGCGGCGCGCCAGGACTTCACCTGCACCAGCGCGGACGAGCTGGTGTTGTTCACCGACGCGTTCGGCGCGGCCCTGCCTGCCGGGGCGGGCACGCAGGTCGTGCTCGACGCGTCAGGCGTGGTGCTCTCGGCGGGGGCGCGGGGTGGTGTGCTGCTGCCCGGGCAGTCGGCGGTGCAGGGTATCGGGACGTCGGCGGACTGGCTGGCCACTCACGCCGTGGCGGGGCGGCGGCTACTGGTGGACTCGCGGGTGCGGGAGGCCTCGGGCTTCCCCACGGTGACGCCGCGCTCGGTGGTCAGCGCCGCGCCGCTGCTGCTCCGCGACGGCCGGCTCGCGGTCGACGCCGCGACCGAGGGTGTGCTGGACCCGCGGGACCTGTCGTTCGGTTACGCGTGGTCGCAGCAGCGCCAGCCGCGCACGATGGCCGGCATCGACGCACGCGGCCGTCTGCTGCTGGTGACCGTCGACGGGCGGCAGCCCGGAGTGAGCGAGGGCGTGACGCTGGTGGAGGGCGCGCGGCTGATGCGGTCGCTCGGCGCGGTGGACGCGCTGAACCTCGACGGCGGCGGCTCCAGCGCGATGGTCGTCGCCGGAGCGGTGGTGAACCGGCCCTCGGACGCGGCGGGGGAGCGTGCGGTCGGCGACGTGGTCGCGGTGCTGCCCTGAACACTAGGGTCACTCGCTTCCGGAGACCTGGGCGGCGGTGCGCTCGCGGGCCAGGAGCCGGCGCAGGGCGGCGAGGACCTCGGCGGGCGCCTTCTCCATGACGAAGTGCCCGCCGTCCGGGATCAGGGTGAGTTCGGCGCGGGGGATCCCGGCGGCGAGCTACTCGGCGATCGTGGTGCGCAGGTAGTCGTCGCCGGTTCCCCACACGATCGCCGTGGGGCAGGGGATGTCGCCGAGCCCCGCGGCGAGGTCGGCGCGGGCGGGCACGCGGTACTGGCTGAAGCAGTGCAGCACCCAGCGGGCGCCTTCGGGGTCGCGCATCCAGCCGAGGTAGTCGTCGAGGGTCTCGCGGTCGAAGACGCCGTCCCGCAACGGTTTTCGCAGGGCCGCGTCCTTGATCCCGGCCAGTGGCAGGACTTTCGCGAACGCGCCCGCGAGCGGACTGCGGCCGAGCGAGCCTGCCCGGGAGAACACGGCGTACCAGGCGGGTACGAAGGTGCGGTGGGCGCGGCTGTTGAGGATCGCGAGCCGGCGCACGCGCTCGGGGTGGCGCTGGGCGAAGCCGAGGGCGAGGAAGCCGCCGTAGTCGTGGCCGAAGAGGTTGACGTCGCCGATCCCGAGGGCGTCCAGGACGCGCCCGAGGTGGGCGACCTCGGTGTCGTAGTCGAACCGCAGGTCCGTCCGCCGTTCCGAGGCTCCCCAGCCGAGCCAGTCGAGGGCGAGGACGCGGTGGTGCTCGGCGAGCGCCGCCGACCCGCACCGAGCGCGGCTCAGCGGTCTGGGACATGGGTTGCCTCCGTACTTCTTGCGATCGTTGCAAGAGCGGGTTCACGGTAGCAGGCCGCGGGGAGTTCTTACAACGGATGCAGGAACGCGTAGGGTGTCCGGCATGACCACCGGGGACGTCAAGGCGCGCGATCCGCGGAAGCAGCGGACGATCGACGCCCTGCTCGCGGCTGCCGAACAGGTCTTCGCCCGCCGCCCGGTCGACGAGGTGACGGTCGAGGAGATCGCCGAGTGCGCCGGGGTCGCGGTCGGCTCGATCTACAACAACTTCGGTTCCAAGGCCGGCCTGCACGCCGCGGTCGTGGAGCGGGCGCTGGACGTGGACCGCGAATACATGGACCGCGCCTACCCGCCGGACCGCTCGCCGGTCGAGCAGCTCGAAGCCGCCGCCGAGCAGTACCTGCGCTTCTACCTTGAGCAGCCGGAGTTCTTCCGGATGCTCGCCTTTCCCGCGCCGCTGGGGAACTACTCCGCCGCGGCCGAGACCGCCGCCCGGCTCGCGCACCGGGTGGACGAACAGAACGCGCGCATGATCGACGCGATCGAACGGGGCATCGCGGCCGGGCTGATCCGGCCGCTGGACGCACGCAAGGCCGCGAAGGTGCTCTGGGCGAGCTGGAACGGCGTCATCAGCCTCGCCTGGCGCCCCGACGAACTGCGCGAGGACGAAGAGGGGCTGGCGGAACTCCTGTCGCTGGCGGCGGACCTCGTCGCCTGGGGGCTGCGCCGGGTCTAGGCGGCCCGGCGCAGGTCGAGGCGCGCGGGGAGCGGCCGGAACCCGGCGGAGCGGTAGGTGGCGACGGCGGCGGTGTTGGTGCTCGGGGTGCAGACGAACCCGCACGACGAGCCCAGCTCGCGTAGCGCGGCCGCCGCGGCGAGGGTGATCGCCCTGCCGTGACCGCGGCCGCGGTGGTCCCGGTGCACGCCCATCGGCTCCAGCAGACCGGGCCTGCCCGGACCGGCGGACCACACGGTCACCGCCCCCACCGGCGTGTCCTGGTCGTGGCCGACGAGGCACCGCGCGTCGGCGTACGGCGGCGCGGAGGCCATGTCGCGCCATTGCTCAGCGGTGAACGTCGACCCGTCGAAGGCGGCCCGTTGCACCGCGGCGCGCACGTGTGCCCCCTTCGGTCCGGTCACCTCGATCCGCAGACCCTGGTCCGGCACGGCCTCGGCGAGGTCACGCACCAGCGGTGTCCAGGCGTCGCCGTCGTGCCAGCCGTCGCCGCGCAGCAGGTCCCGGACCAGCGCGCCCGGCGGGGTCTCCAGGAACACCTCGCCCGCGGGCAGGAAGCCGCGCTCGGGCCGGGTCAGGTCGCCGGCCAGCTGCCGCGCGAGTTCATCGTCCCGGCGGAGGTCCGGCGCGACCGTGAGGCGCAGCAGGCCGGGCTCGTCCAGCAGCCCCACCGCGACGATCCGCCCGTCCCGGCTCCACGTCCGGACCGCCGCGGCCATCGTGTCCGCGCCGAACCGCCAGAACCAGCCGAGGTCGCCCGGATGCAGCTGCACCGGCGCCGCGTCGTGCTGCCAGGTCCGCAGCGCGTGCACGGCCTCGTCCAGGATGGTCCCCACACCGTCGATCAGACACCACCGCACTGCGGCCGCGCACCCGGTTTTACGCTGGGCCGATGGATCTCTTCGCCGGCATCCCGGTCAGCGACTACCCGGCCGCCCGCGAGTGGTACGAGCGGTTGTTCGGCCCCATCGCCTTCGAGCCGAACGACGTCGAGGCGGTGTGGGAGCTGGCCGAGCACCGGTACGTCTACATCGAGCACCGCCCGGAGCACGCGGGCCACGCCCAGCACACGATCTTCGTGGACGACCTCGACGAGGTGGTCGCCGGAATCGCCGGCCGGGGCCTGGAACCGGCCCAGCGGAAGACCTACGACAACGGCGTCCGCAAGATCACCTACCGCGACGCGGACGGCAACGAGATCGGCTTCGGCGGCGCGCCGGTCGGGTGAAATGCGGTTGCTCCGGCTCACTTGTCCGCTCCCGCGGAGGGCCCGCGCCTAGAGCATCCCGGCCGCGCGGAACAGCCGGTCGTAGATGTCGCGGATCGTCTGCTGCTTGCGGGCGTTGTAGTCCATCACGGTGCCGCCACCGGGGACCGCGGCCAGCTTCGCCTCCCGGTAGCGCTCGCGGTCGTCCGGGTGCGTGCGCAGCCAGTCGCGGAAGAGGCGGTGCCGGATGGCCTCCGGACAGTCCGGCCCGTACACGTGCAGGTTCACCCGCGGCTCAGCCAGTGTCAGGCACCGGTGTTCGTGGAAGGACGGCTCCCGAATCGCCAGCACGTACCCCAGCCGCTCCAGCGGCGGCACGTACGTGTGCTCCGCCCGCGGGTCGGCGACCGTCAGGTCGACGTCGATGACGTCCTTCGCGGCGAGGCCGGCCACGGAGGTCGATCCCACGTGCTCCAGGTCCAGCGCCGCCGGGCCCAGCGCCGTGCGGATCCCCGCCGCCAGGTTCCGGTAGCGGCGCGGCCAGTCCGGGTCGTACGGCTCGATCCGCACGGGCGCCGGCGCGGGCGGGCCGTGCACCCACGGGTTCTCGTCCGGGTCGGGGTCGTGATGCCGGGTGATCTCCGCGAACGTGGCCACTCCCGCGAAGCTAGCAGCCCCAGATGCCGCCTTCCAGCTCGTCCCCGGCGCCGCCCGGATGGCCCGCCGCCATGCCGAACGCCGTCATCGCCGCGTCGAAAGCGTCCTCTGTGGACGCCGCGATGTCCCGGAACGCCGGGGGAAGCCCGGCGACGGCGCGGGCGCGGGCCGCCGGGTCGCTCTTGGTGACGCCGCCGGTGAACATCCGCGGGTACACCTCGGCCGCGAACGGCGGCCGAGGCGGGTCGAACGGCCAGACCCGGAACCCGGCGCCCGCCAGCCGGTGCAGCGCCCGCATCCCGTGCAGCGACCCGCGGCCCACCTGCCCCGCCCCGACGAGCTGGAACACCGACTTCGCCGGGAACCCGGCGGCGCGCGCGGCTTCCTCGGTGCGCCGGAACTCCTGCGACGGCAGCAGTCCCGCCTTGCCGGTGGTCCAGAACGGCGGCTCCGGCGCGGCGAGCCACCGCGCCAGGCCGTGCTCCCGCATCAGGGGCGTCAGCGACTCCTCCGCGAGGGCGGCCCACAACCCGCGCGCGGCAAGTCCGCGTTCCCGCAGGTACCAGGCGGGCAGCGAGAACGCGAAGTCCAGCCCCACCACGAGGTCGGCCGTCGCGGTCCCGATCAGCCAGTCGACGACCTCCTCGCGGCTGCGCCCGTTCTCCAGCCGCACCAGCTCCCCGCCGGCCACCTCGGCGACCCAGATCACCCGCCGCTGTGCGGGGCCGGCTCGCCCGGACCAGTCGACGGCGACGACACGTGCCACGAGCCGATCGTGGCACGCCGGGCGGCGACCGCGCGAACCGCCAGGTAGGTCAGCAACCCGAAGGGCGACAACAGGATCGTCAGCACCAGGATCGGCGCCAGGACCGCGTGGGGCACGCCGCGCTCCCGCGCGTCGGAGTACATCCACCGGCCGATGAACAGGTCGAACGCGATCAGGTGCGCCCAGATCGCCGCCGTGCCTTCCGGCGTGCCCAGGAACGCCCGCAGCGTCTCCAGGTCCGGCCTGCTCACCACCGACCACAGCGTGCCGAAGTCGCCGACCGCGAACACGGTGTAGACCACCAGGGGCGGGAGGACGATCCACGGTGACGCGATGATCCGCCGCGTCACCCACCACCCCGGCGCGAGGATCATCAGCGCCCAGAACGGCGCGGCCAAGCAGAACGTGATCTGGAACAGAGTCGTCGTGCTCATGCCGCGCTCACTTCCGGACGACGGGAACCGGCGGCCAGCGACCACACCGCGCCGGCCGCCACGGCGACCACGATCCCGGCGAGCGCGGCCAGGGGCCGGGCGTCCGGATGGATCAGCGGCTGCCCGCGCAGGGCCTGCCACGTCACGAGCGCGACCAGGCCCGCGTAGCCGAACCCGGCCACCGCCACCAGCCGCGCCCGCACGACCCCGGACCGCAGGCGCGCCACCCGGCGGGCCAGCACGGCCAGCAGGAGCGCGAACAACGGCAGGACCTGCAGCGCGTGCATGCCGACGAAGTGCGGGATCCGCAGGTCGCCGCCGGTCGTGCTCCAGCCGGTGACGGGCATGCCCGGCCCGCCGTCCGCGACGCCGACGCTGTGCGCGCCGATGAGACCTTCGAACGTGCCGTTCCGCATCGAGCGCACCTGCTCGCCGGTGGGGCCGATCATCAGCCCGCCGAGCCCGAGCCCCGCCAGCGACACGACCGCGCCGAGCCGGATGGCCCAGCGTGCGGCCGCATCGCTGATCTCCGTGCGCAGCAACAGGATCGTGAGTACGAGCGCGCCCGTCCACAGCGCCGCGATCGAGATGCCCATGACCGTGAACAGCGTGGCGTCGAACGCGGTGGCGGCGTTGAAGTGACTCGCCCGGCCGCGGACCACCTGCAGCACGATGATCGCGTACTCGGCCAGCACGATCACGGCGATCGCGGTCGACACGCGCGCGGCCAGGCGCTGCCCGCGCCGCAGGAGCGTGAGCATCCACGCCCATGTCACGCAGTACAGCGCGATCGAGACGGCGAACTTGAGCGGCTTGAGCCAGATCGGCGCGCCGAGCAGGACCCGGTCGTCGAGGGCGAGGCCGCCCAGCGACACGACGGTCATGCCGGCCATGATCCCGGCGGTCCACATCATCGGGCGGTGCCAGGCCGAGACCCGGCCGAGCAGGGTTGTCATCGCACGTCTCCTCCCAGCCGGATAGCGTTACTATCCACTACGGGAAGTTACGCTATCCATCCTGAGGGAGTCCACAGGATTGGCACTAACGGAGGAGCGCCTCGCCGAGTTCGCGCCAGAACCGCCGTGCGGTCGCGCCCGGTCCGATGTCGATCACCTGCATGGCGACGTGATCCGCCCGCTTCGAGGTGCCGGCGCAGCTTGCCCGTGATGGTCGCCAGGTCGCCCCAGAAGACGAGATCGTCGACGATCCGGTCGCTGCCGCTGCGGGCGAGGTCGTCCTCGGTGTAGCCGAGGCGCCGGAACTTCGCGATGTTGTACGGCGTGGTCAGGTATGTGTGCAGGTGTTCCCGCGCGACCGTGCGGGCGGCCGCGGGATCCGTCTCGAACAGCACGGCATGCTCGACGGCCAGGAACGCGCGATCCCGGGCGAGTTCGAGCATCTTCGGGCCGTATGCGGCCAGGATGCGACGGATCGGCGCCGCGGGTTTCCGCGAGTCGAGTTCGTCGAGGTAGTCGCGCATGGCCGTGCGCGGCTTGACGCCGGGGTGCGGCTCGCCGCCGAATCCGAGGCCGAGGAGGTGCCGGCCGGGGTAGGCGTCGGCCAGCAGAGCGGCCGCGCCGTGTGCGGAGTGGGCCGGGTGCGACCAGATCTGCGCGATGCCGTTGACGACCCGCAGCCGCTCGGTGGCCGCGAGCGGGAGGCCGGCCTGGGTGAACGCCTCGCGCCCGCCCACCTCGGGGAACCAGAACGCGCGCCAGCCCTGCTCTTCCAGTTCTCACACCGACTCGCGCATCAGCCCGGCGGGCTGGTGTTCGAAGTCGAACGTGTAAAAGCCGAATGCGCCCAGATCATAGATCGACGTATCGCAGATTATCGATGTGATCCGGCACGGGGGCGGGGGAGCGCTACAGGGTCTTGCCGAGCACCGCGACCAGCTCGGCGATGCGCTGCTCGTCGCGCTTGTAGTGGGTCCACTTGCCGACCCGGGTGGCGCGCACGAGGCCGGCGCGCTGCAGCTCGGCCAGGTACGCCGACACCGTCGACTGCGCCAGCCCGGCCTTGGCCTGGATGTGGCTCACACACACGCCGACCTCGGCCGGATCGGCGATCGCCTGCTCGACGGGGAAGTGCCGCTCGGGCTCGCGCAGCCAGGTCAGCAGCTGCAGGCGCACCGGGTTCGACAGCGCCCGCAGCGCGCGGACGACCTCGGGGTCCGGGGTGACCGCGGCTTCCGTCATGGCACCCAGGTTATCCGGGCGGGCGCGAGCCGGGCTGCTCACACCTCGCGCGGCGGTGCGGTCGGGCAGGGGTCCCAGCAGTAGGCGGCGCAGTCAATGGTCGCCCACACCGTCTTCCCGCCGTCCGGGGCGTGCCTGCTGCCCCAGTCGCGGGCGACCGCGTTCACGATGTGCAGGCCGCGTCCGCGCCGGTCCGCCGGGGCGCTGTCCGTCAGCACCGGCATCCGCGAGGAGTCGTCGTCGACTTCGAGGTGGATCCGGCAGGGGTCCTCGTCCCGGTGCAGCCGCAGCCGGCGGGGGCCGCCGCCGTGGTCGTAGGCGTTGGTGACCAGCTCGGTGGCAGCCAGGAGCACCGCCGTCAGGTGGTCTTGCCCGAGATCCGCCAGTGCCGATGCCGCCCAGCGCCGCACCGCGACCAGCGGGGGCACGGCGCTGGGCTCGAAGTCGAGCACCAGCGCGGCGCGGTCCGGATCCGACATGTCCACGTGCCGCCACCCCTCTCCGCCCTGTTTGCTCAAAGCGGTTGGTGCTGTCTACCCTGCGGTGGCAAGTGGAAAACCACTGCCCCCGGCTGCGCGGCGCTACGCCGTCGGGTTCCGGCGCGGTGTGATGCGCGCGTGCGGCAGCCCGGGCGCGGGCAGCCGGGACACCGCGCCCCGATAGCCGTCGACGCGCCCGAACTGGTCGGACTCCGCCTGCCAGGCCTCGCGGTAGGCGGCGATCTCCTCGTGGCTGCGGCCCACGAAGTTCCACCACATCACGATTTCCTCGGTGAACGGCGTGCCGCCGAGCAGGAGTACCCGCGCCGGGCCGCTGCCGTCGTTGACCAGTTCCAGGGCGGCCGCGCCGGGCGCGAGGTAGGCGAGGTCGCCACTGGTCAGCTGCGTGCCCGCGACGGTCACGCCGCCGGTGTCCTGCAGTACGCCGTGCTCGAAGGCGGGGTCGACGTCCAGCTCGAGGCGCGCGCCGGGCGCCAGGGTGAGCTCTGCGCCGAGCAGGGGCGTGAAGGTCGGGACCGGCGAGGTGCTGCCGGCGAGCCCGCCCAGGAAGACGCGGACTGCCGCGCCCGGCACCTCGACGACCGGAGGCGCGTAGTGCCGGAAGTCGCGCGCGGTGTGCCGGTGCTCGTCCGGCAGCGCGATCCACAGCTGGACACCGTGCAACGTAGTGGTGTCCGGTGTGGACACCTCCGAGTGCGCGATGCCGTGCCCGCCGGTCATCAGGTTAAGTTCGCCGGGGCGGACGAAGGCGTGCGTGCCGAGGCTGTCCCGGTGCTCGACCTCGCCGGTGAACAGCCAGCTCGCGGTCTGCAGCCCGGTGTGCGGGTGCGGGGCGACGTCCATCCCGCCGGTGGCCGCGACGTCCTCCGGGCCGTAATGGTCGGCGAAGCACCACGCGCCGATGAGGGACCGCTGCCGCTGCGGCAGGGTGCGGCGCACCCGCATCGCGCGCGGTCCGCCCAGCGGGACGTCCCGGGGCGTCAGCACAGTCACGGTGCGCGCGGGCGCGGGCGGGTCACCGCACACCAGTTCGGCGGGGTCCGCCTCCACGTTGCTCATGGGTTCATCCTGCCATCCGCAGGCGGCGGATGGCCGGGGCTCAGCGGGTGTCGGCGCGGGGGAGGCCCCCGTCGGGGCCCCATCGACGGCGTGCAGATCACCACCGTCGGCTCGGCCGACCCGCGGCGGTTCACCGGGCGCCGAGCTCGGCGGCGACCTCCGCGTTGATCCGCTCGAACTGCTCGCCCATCCGTGCGGCCAGCGCGGTGGCCGCCGACAGTGGCCGCACCATCACCATCAAGTCGTCGATCCGGCCCTGCTCGTCCAGGTGCAGCAAGTCGCAGCCGGTGAGCTGCTTGCCGTCGGCCGTCGCCTCGAAGACGAGCGCGTGGTCACGCCCGCCGGCGTCGGCGATCTCCCGCACGTAGCGGAAGTCCTCGAACACCCGCACCACGGCGCGCAGGATCGCGGCGGTGTCGGCCTTTCCGCGGTACGGCTTGAAGGCCACCGGACT
Source organism: Amycolatopsis methanolica 239 (assembly GCF_000739085.1). Classification (NCBI taxonomy): domain Bacteria; kingdom Bacillati; phylum Actinomycetota; class Actinomycetes; order Pseudonocardiales; family Pseudonocardiaceae; genus Amycolatopsis; species Amycolatopsis methanolica. The sequence continues at coordinate 3,440,121 of NZ_CP009110.1, forward strand.
GGTGAACACGACGTCGTCCGCGAGCAACGCCGCCATGCGGGCCTCGTCGCCTGCCTCCACGGCTTCCCGGACCGGATGCATGGCCGCGAGGGTAGCGGCGCCACCCCGGCCGGACAATCCTGGCGCCGTCAGTCCGCTGTGGACCGAAGCGTGCCGAGCTCGGTCAGCCGCGCGGCCAGGAACGCCCGGTCGGCCGGGTTCGCCGCCAGGTCGTGCGCCCGCCGGTACGCCGCGGCGGCCTCGGCTGGGCGGCCGAGCCGTCGCAGCAGGTCGGCCCGCGCGGCGTGGTGCAGATGGTAGTGGTCGAGACCCTCGATCCGGTCGAGCAGCGCCAGCCCGGCGGCGGGCCCGCCGGTCATCGCGACGGCCACCGCGTGGTTGAGCGCCACCACCGGCGACGGCGCGATCCGCAGCAGCTCCGCGTACAGCGCGGCGATCCCCGGCCAGTCGGTGTCCTCGGCGGACGGGGCCTGCGCGTGCAGCGCCGCGATCGCCGCCTGCAGCTGGTACGGGCCGGGCGCCCCGAGCCGCAGCGCGCGGTCCAGCACCCCGACCCCCTCGGCGATCGCGGCCCGGTCCCAGCGGCCGCGGTCCTGGTCGGCCAGCAGCACCACCTCGCCTGCGGGGGAGTGGCGCGCGGCCGCCCGCGAGTCGTGCAGCAGGAGCAGCGCCACCAGTCCCAGCGCTTCCGGCGCGTGGGGCATCAGGGCTGCGACCAGTTTGGCGAGCCGGATGGCCTCCGCCCGCAACGTGCCTGCCGGCCCCGCCGTGTAGCCCCGCGTGAAGATCAGGTACACCACCGACAGCACCCCGGACAGCCGCTCCAGCAGCAGGTGGTCGGCAGGCACGGCGAACCTGATCCCGGCGTCGCGGATCTTCCGCTTCGCCCGCACCAGCCGCTGCGCCATCGTCGCCTCCGGCACCAGGAACATCCGCGCGATCTGGGCCGCGGTCAGCCCGGCGACGGCCTGCAACGTGAGCGCCACCCTGGCCTCGGGGGCGAGCGCCGGGTGGCAGCAGGTGAAGATCAGGCTCAGCCGCTCGTCGCCCACGGCGAGCAGCCGGTCTTCGCCCAGCTCGCTCACCGCGGGCCGCCCGGCGCCGGCCCGCTCCTCCTTCTCCCGGCCCGTCCGGTCGCGCCGCAGCCGGTCGACGGCGCGGTTGCGGGCGGCGGTGAGCAGCCACGCGACCGGATCGTCGGGAACCGTGTCCCGCCAGGCGCGCAACGCGAGCGTGCACGCGTCCTGCAGCACGTCCTCGGCCAGCTCGAAGTCGCCGAGCACCCGCACGAGTGCGGCGAGCATCCGGGCGCGGTGCTCCCGGTAGACGCGCCCGACGACGTCAGACGGCACCGGCGGGGCTGTGGTCGACGCCGGGCACGTGCGCGAGCGGCCGGACCTCGATGGTGCCAGTCTCGGCCAGCGGGCAACGCGCGGCCAGCTCCAGCGCCTCGTCGAGGTCCCGGCAGTCCAGCACGTAGTACCCGCCCAGGTGCTCGTGGGTCTCCACGAACGGCCCGTCGGTGATGAGCGTCCGCCCGTCCCGCACGGCGACCGTCGTGGCGGTGTGCACGTCCTGCACCGGATCGCCGGCGACCAGGACCGCTCGCCGCCGCAACTCGTCGGCGAAGGCGTTCACCCTGGCCAGAGCCTCCGCGAACCCCGGATCCGACGGTTCCGCCCGCTCGCAGTTGTAGATCATCAACAGGTAGCGCATCGGTCCTCCCGGTCGTCCTCATTCCCGGATGACGAACGGGATGCCCGCGACTCGACAGCCCGCCGGGAGATTCTCGCCCTGGCGCGCCGGAAATGCACGAGGGCACGACCGCGTCGTGCGGCCGTGCCCTCGTCGCCCCGGGCGGTCAGCGCGGGGTGTAGGTGAGGCAGTTCGCGGCGTGGCCGCCGGAACCGGGCCCCACCCGGACGCCCGAGGCCGTGCACTCGAGCGAGGAGTTGTAGGTGCAGTCCGCGCGGGAGCACGCACCGACCTGGGCGACGACCCGGTCCAGGCCGCCCTTGGTGTTGAGCGGCACGAAGGTGCCGCAGTCCGCCGAGCCGTTCTCGCCGCTGACGGTGATCGCGTAGGCGTGGCATCCGTCGTGGTTGTACGAGCACCCGGTGACGGTGCACTCGGCCACGGTGGGCATCTCGGTGCTGGTGGTCATTACCGCTCCTCACGACAGGTGGTGGGATATCGTTCGGTACCCAGGACAATGCCACCGGCCGGTGTGTGCGGCAATTCGGCGGAATTAGGTGAGCCTAGCCTGGACGGGCCGGTTTTCGCAGGTGGGCGCCGGTAGTGAAATTGCGGGAACGGGAGCCTGGAAATGATTCCCGCCCCTTCGGGTGATTGTTCGTACCACTCGGCGGCGGCCGGTGGAGCCCGTCCAGGAACGTCCGCTCGAACCGCGCGCCGTCCGCGCCCGGCGCGACCGTCACCGGGCCGCCACGCGGGTCCGGCGCCGTGCGCTCAACCATCCCGGCGACAAGCGTCCCCAGGCAGGCTGCACCCCCGGTCAGGGTGGGGCAGCCGCGAGCGGGACGCCCGGGAAAGTTGAAATGGTCCACTGTGGACACAAACGGCGGAGATTTCCCAACCGTGATCACCGGGATCCGGTGTGAAAGATTCGTGGATCTTCGTGCCCCGGTGATCCGTTTCGTCGCGTAAGCTCCTCGCGTTTGTGTTGCTGGCCTGCACCAAGGAGTTCGCGTGCGCCCTCGTCACTGGGGATCCCTGTTGTGCGTGCTGACGGCGACTGTCGCCGTGCTGTCCGCGCCTGCCGCCGCGCAGCCCGCGGCCCGGCCGGTCGCGCCGAAGGCGTCGACGGTCGCGCTCGCGAACGCGCCCGAGGTGGCGCCGGGCGCTCGGGAAGTGCCTGCGCGGGAGGAGTTTTCGCTGGCCGGGCTCAGCTGGCGGGGCGCGGCGCCGGACACGGTGTCGGTGCGGTGGCGGTCCACGGCGGGCGGGTGGAGCGACTGGCGCGCGGTCTCACGTCAGGAGTCCGGCCGTGACGGGGCACCGGCGCCGTCCACCACCGAGCCGATCTGGACCGGCCCGGCCGACCGGCTGCAGGTGCGCGCCGAACGCGGCGGCGCGCCGGTGACCGCGGAGCTGTCCGCCGTGCTGGTCGACCCCGGGACGTCCCCGGCGGATGCGATGGTCGCGCAGGCCACGGGCGTGCCGTCGATGCCGGCCGTCGTGACCAGGGCGCAGTGGGGCGCCGACGAATCGCTGATGACCTGGACGCCGGAGTACGCGCCCACCGTCAAGGCGGTGACGCTGCACCACACCGACAACAGCAACGACTACACCTGCGACCAGTCGGCCGAGCTGGTGCGCGGCATCTACTACTACCACGCGGTCACCAACGGCTGGGGCGACATCGGCTACAACGCCCTGGTGGACAAGTGCGGCACCGTGTTCGAGGGCCGCGCGGGCGGGCTGAACCTGCCCACGATCGGCGCGCACGCGGGCGGGTTCAACACCTCCACGTTCGGCATTTCGATGCTCGGCACGTACACCACGGTCGCACCGACGGAGGCGACGCTGGACGCGGTGGCGCGCCTGACCGCGTGGAAGCTGGGCAACGGCTACACCGACCCGTCCGGGTCGACCACGCTCGTCAGCCGGGGCGGCGGCACGTCGAAGTACCCGGCGGGCACCGAGGTGACGCTGCCGACCGTGTTCGGGCACCGGGACGTCGGCGCGACCGAGTGCCCCGGCGACGCCGGGTACGCCCAGCTGCCCGCGCTGCGCACGCGCGCCACGGAGCTGGCCGGGGACTGGCGGTCCAGCCCGGTGCACCAGAAGTGGGTCGCGGTCGGCACGGCCGCGGCGGGCCCGGTGTACGCGGTCGAGGCGGACTGGCCGGGCGGCGGCCGGGCGACGACCTTCGGCGCTGGCGGTTCGACGATCGCGTGGCGCTCGGACCTGGGCGCGTACTGGGTGCGCGGCGCGATCCACGGCACGTTCACCGCGCTGGGCGGGCCGTCGCTGTTCGGCTACCCGACGACGGACGAGCGCGGCACGCCCGACGGGGTGGGCCGGTACAACCACTTCAGCGAGAACGCCTCGATCTATTTCACGGCGGACACCGGCGCCCACGGCATCCTCGGGCCGATCCGCGACAAGTGGGCCGCGCGCGGCTGGGAGACCGGGCTCGGATATCCGCGCACGGACCAGAAGGCGACGCCCGACGGCGTGGGCCGCTACAACCATTTCACCGGGAACTCGTCGATCTACTGGACGGCGGACACCGGCGCGCAGGCGGTCCAGGGCGCGATCCGCGACACGTGGTCGGCGCTGGGGTGGGAAACCAGCCCGCTGGCCTACCCGACGACCGACGAGCGCGCCACCCCGGACGGGGCCGGGCGGTACAACCACTTCAACGGCAGTGGCGGCGGCTCGATCTACTGGACGCCGGGCACCGGCGCCCACGCGATCTACGGCGCCATCCGGGCGCGGTGGAGCGCGCTCGGCTGGGAAGCGGGCCCGCTCGGCTACCCGACGACGAACGAGCTGGTCACCCCAGACGGAGTGGGGCGCTACAACCACTTCAACGGCAGCGGCGGCGGTTCCGTCTACTGGTCGCCCGGCACCGGCGCGCACGCGATCTACGGCGTGATCCGCTCGCACTGGGCCTCGCTGGGCTGGGAGACGTCCTGGCTGGGCTACCCGACGAGCGACGAGTACGGCGTCGCGGGCGGACGGCGCAGCGACTTCCAGGGCGGCTACATCGTGTTCTCCTTCGCCACCGGCAAGGCGACCGCCTACCGCTACTGAACGGCGACCGCCGGGGCCCGTTCCGCGTCGTGCAGGACGAGGAAGTCCGCGACGAAGCAGGCGATCGCGCCCCCGGCGGTGCGGCCGATCCAAGTCGGGTACGAGCCGTCGCCCCAGCCGCTGGGGAACCCGACGAGCGTGGCGCCCGACGCCGGATCGGCCACCTGCGCGGCCGAGCCTCCGGTGAGGCCGACGAAGGTGTCCTCGAACGTGTTCTCGAGGATGCCCTCCATCGCGGCGAGGGCGTCGGCGTCCACGAAGCACCCCAGGCCCGCGTCCACGCCGAACCCGTAGAACTGCCCGTCCCCGAGCAGCGGCGGATCCTGACCCGGTTCGAGCGCCGGTTCCCGCGACACCACGGGTTCCGGGGAGATGGCCAGCCGGGCCGCGGCCACGCGCTCGTGGCCGGGATCGCCGGCGAACCGCACCACCGCGAGGTCCACGGGGTACTCGCCCGGCGCGACGGTGGCGGTGAACGGTTCGAGCCGGTTGTCCAGCCACCCCGGGTCCGCGGCGACCACCCGGCCGCTGGTCAGCCGGACGACGCCGGCGGGGCGCACTTCGGTCTCGACCTCCCGGTCCGACAGCGACCAGCGTCCTGGCCGGAAGAGCAGGTCCGCGTGGCGCGGCTGGAGCGGGGCCGCGGGCCGCCACAGCGGGCCGCCACAGCGGGTCGGCCGTTTCGTCCGGGCCGTGGTGCTCGCGCGTCCTGGCAGGCTGGCCGAGGAAGTCCGCCCACTCGCCGAACGGGGGAGCGGGCAGGTGCAGGCCGTCGGCCGGCCTCCGCTCGGTGGCCTCGCTCGTGTGGCTGCCGGGGATGTGGGTGATGGTGCGGACCGTGCCGTTCCGGGCGGAACGCGGACGTGCTGTGGCGGACGTGCCGGTCGTCGAACTCGGCCTGGTCCGGGTCGGCGTAGTGCCAGGCGGTGGAGCGCAGGCAGAACAGCCGCCGGTCGGGCAGGAGGCGGAACTCGATCTCGCGGTCCCGCCTGCCTGCCCGGTCGAAGCGCCAGAACCGCGCGAATCGGTGGCCCAGGCGATTTCGAGCATCGCCTGCGGCCGTTGCGCGCCCGGTGCGGCGAACGCGACGGCGTACTGCTCGCCGCGGCCGTCGCGGTCCCGGGCCGTGGCCGTGGTCAGCCGTCCGACGATCCGGCGGGTCTGCGGATCCCACCCCTCGCAGTACGCCGCGTCCAGCGGCACGCGCTCGTTCATGCGGGGCACTCTAGGGACGCCCACCGACAGTTTCCGGCTTGAACGGCACCACCTGCCCGAACCGCACGAGTTCGCCGTAGTGCTCGGGCTGCACCGGGTTCAGCACGAGGTCCAGCAGCGCGGTCCCGGCCCTGCGCGGGCGCCGGGGCGTCGCGCACGTCCCACCACAGCCGTGCCCGCGGCGCACCCGCTGGCGCGCGGGGAGTTCGTGGACATCGCGGACCTGCACGGGCAGCGGTGGATCGCGGGCACGGGCGACGACCGGGTGTTGGGGGTCTGGCCGGGCCTTGACGAGTGCCCCGAGGCCTACACCGCGCGCGACTGGCTGGCGAAGCTGCAACTGGTCGCGGCGGGATGTGGCATCACCACAGCGGCCGCCTCGCTCGCCCCGGTGGCGCCGGCGGGCGTGCGGGTGCTGCCGGTGCGCGGCGGACCGTCCGAACAGCGCCGCCTCCAGCCGGCCCGGATGCTGGGCCCGCAGCCGGAGGCAGCCGGGCGGGTGGCGGAGGCGCCGCGGGTGGCGGCGGTGGCGGCGCGGTCGTGATCGTGCGCGCGGCGCACGTGCGGTTGCCACTGCCACCTGCAACACCGCCGGGGTGACACCCGCGTGTCGCGCGAGGGCTAGCCCTCGCTGCGTAGCTGGTAGCGCCGCTCGGCGTAGGCGAGGTCGTCCTTCCACAGCCGGGCGGCCGCGTGGCGCATCAGCGGGCGCAGCGCGGGCGCGGCGGTGCGCGCGAGCCGGAAGCCGGGCCGGGACGACGCCGCCACCACGGCCTCGATCACGGCGGTGCGGGGGCGGCCGTCGCGGCCGGGGCCCAGCGGCGTGGCGTGCGTTTCGACCACGCTGCCGGCCCCCTCGCCCTCGGTGATGCGCATGACGATCGTCCGCGGGCCGGGGCAGGTGAACTCCGCCTGGACCGGCACGCCGAGCGTCGGGGTGACGCGGAAGGTCACCGAGACGAGGAACCGGTCGTCCTCCTCGGCCACGTCGACCTCGGCGGGCGCGGACAGCACCTTCAGGCGCGTGAACGAGTACGGGTGGAACCACGAGCCGTGCCACGGGTCGAGCCGGTTGGCGATCACGTCCCGCGGCTCGCACACACCCTCCAGGCGCGCCACCGCGTCCACCCCACCACCAGGCCGGGCGGGGACGACCGGCGCGGGCAACGGCTCCTCGCCGCCGGCGCGATCCAGCCGCACCCACGCCAGCACCCCGTCGTCGAACGCGGGACGGCACGACCGCTCGTCCAGCCGCAGCCCGTGCCACCGGCAGATCAGGCCGCCGTCGTCGACCGAGCCCAGCGCCATCGGCGCGCCCAGGTGCGGGCACGCCCCCGGCCCGACCAGCAGCTTCCCGGCCCGGTCCCGCCACGCGACCAGCTCGATCCCCGCCACCGAGAACCCGTGGGGCCGGTCGCCACGCACGTCCCGGCTCGCCGCGAACACGTACCAGTTCCCCGACGGCCGCGCCTCGGCCCGCTTCAGCGCGGCCTCGATGAGCGACGGCTTCGCGTCCCGGTACGTGGGCTCCTGACGCGCCCACGGCGTGCGCGGGATCGGTTGCAGCGGCCAGTTCCGGGGCCAGCGCGGTGACATCTCACCCTCCTAACGCGGCCAGGGCCCGCAGCGGTGCGAACCGCCCGCGGACCGGCACGGTGGTCAGTTCGTGCCCGGCCAGCCCCCACCGCGCGAGCAGGCAGTTCGCGGCGTGCCAGCCGGTCGCGGCCGCGCGTTCCATCAACGCGACCGGAAGGTCGATGCGGATCCCGTCCCCGGCCAGCACGACCCCGTCGAACGGCGTGCGGACGCGGGGGCGGCGGGCGAAGTCGCCGACGCCGAACAGCGGGCAGTCCCGCCGCCACTGCACCAGCTCGCCGACGATCCGTGCGCCCGCGGTCTCCGGGTACAGCCGGTGCAGCCGGTCGACCAGTTGCTCGCGCAGCGCGACGACCTCGTCGGCGCAGGCGTAGGCGTGCAGCTCGACGACGGACCCACCGTGCTCGGCGGCCCAGGTCGCGGCCTCCCGTTCGTACCGGTCCAGCACGCTGATGTTGTCCAGCGGGTCGAGCCCGCCGGTGGCGAGGAACGCGGGGCGGTCCGGCGCGACGGGGCGGTCCAGCCACAGCCGGTGCACGAGGAACGGCGGCGCGATCCGCAGCCCGAGCACCCGCGACCGCCAGTCCCCGTCGGCGAGATCCGGCGACGCCGACACGATCGACTGCAGCCCGGACACGTCCGCCGCGAGCACCACACCGTCGGCGGCGAGACCGTCGACGGACCAGCGCGAGCCGTCGCGCGCCACGACTCCGGCCTCGGTGCCGGTGCGGAACCGCACGCCCAGACCCGCCAGATACGCCCGCAGCGGCTCCCACAGCGCGGTGTCGTAGGCCGAGTCCGGCACGTCGAACACGAGCCCCTCGGACGAGCCGAGGAAGTACAGGTGGAACATCGTCGCCAGCTCCGCGGCCGACATCTCCGACGGCGGCGCGAAGAAGCTGCGGGAGAACACCTCGAACGCCAGGTGCCGGGCGGCCGGCGGGAAGTTGATGCGCTCCAGGAACGTCGCCGCGTCCACGTCGTCGAGCCGGTCGTAGGTGCCCGGCACCGACACCGCGGCCAGCGGCGCGGCGGCGCGGGCGTTGAGCCGCAGCAGGTCCCGGACGCGGAAGGTGGGGCTGCGCAACGCGAAGGCGAGCGCGTTCCACGGCGGCGTGCTCGGCAGCCCGCGGAAGGTGTCGCGGCGTCCTTCGCCGTCGACGAGCGGGTAGTCGGCGACCGGGCGCAGCCGCGACAGGCCCGGGTCGGCGCGGCGCAGCAGCGCGCGCAGGTTGTAGTACTGCCGGAAGAACGCGTGGAAGCCGCGGCTCATCGACACGGTGCTGCCGTCGGCGAGCCGGTCGGTCCACGCCGACACGCGCCCGCCGAGCTCGTCCTGCCGCTCGACGACCGTGACGGCGACACCGCGCTCGGCCAGCCCGGTGGCCGCGGTGAGCCCGGCGATCCCGCCGCCCACCACCACGACCTCCGGCCGGTGCGGCAGCGTGCGGGCGTCCGGCGCGCCGACGGGGGCGCGGTGCCGGACGGCGCGGCGGTCGGTCACGCGGGCTCCCCGGGGTTGGTGGCCAGGAAGGTGTGCACGACGCCGCGCTGCCAGCCGGTCATCGTCTCGCTGTGCACGGCGGTGAACCCCGCGCCCGCGAGCCGTTGCCGGAACCGCGCGGCGCCGTCGAAGGCGAGGACGCTGCGCCACAGGTGCCGGTAGAGCGTCGCGTCGCCGGTCGCCACCCGGCCCGCCGGGATGATGATGCTCCAGCACACCGCGTGCCATACCAGGCGGGCGGCGAGCGAGTCGCGCACCGAGTATTCGTGCGCGGCGAACGTGCCGCCCGGCTTCAGCAGGGCCCGCAACGCGCGCAGCTGCCCGTCCGGATCCGCGAGGTTGCGGATCAGGTACGCGGCGAAGATCCCGTCGAACGGCCCGGAAATCCCGGATCCGGCGAGCTCCTCGGCCCGGCTGTGGACGAAGTGGACGGTCGGGGGCCAGGACTTCCGCCGCGCCTGGGCGAGCATCTCGGTGGAGGCGTCGAAGGCGACGATCTCGGCGTGCGGCGCGGCCGCCAGCAACGCCGCGGTGGAGGCGCCGGTCCCGCAGCCCGCGTCGAGCAGCCGCAGGCCCCGGCCGCCGCCGGGCAGGCGCATCCGGCGGGCCGACAGGCGCAGGTGCTCGTGGTAGCCCGGGTTGGCGCCGACCAGCCGGTCGTAGGCGGCGGCGCCGGTGTCGAACGCGCCGGGCACCTCGTGGCAGGCCAGGCCGGTGCGGTCCACGGTCATGCCTCCTCCTTGGCGGTGCGCCGTTCCCACAGCAGCAGCACGGCGGTGACCAGGGCGAACCCGAACAGGAAGTCCTCGACCGGGATGTCCCACGGGAAGCGCAGCCCGCTGGTGTGCTCGGGCGCGTACAGCACGATCGGCGCGCTCAGCTTGGTGAGCCAGCCGTCTACCGGGATCTGGAAGCCGACCACGATGGCCATCGAGATCCAGTAGGCGGGCTTGCGGAACAACCCGGTGCGCAGGTAGGCCAGCTCCCATGCGCACACGGCGATCACCGCGAGCACCGACGGCAGCGTGTACCCCAGCCCGGTCACCGCCGCACCTTCCGCAGCTCGTGCAGGCGGCCGAGCATCGCCTGCACGCACCCGTAGGTCAGCACCCCGCACACCGGGATGACCAGGAAGAACAGCAGCTCCTCCAGCGGGACGGCGAACGGCAGCCGCACCCCGGTGACGTATTCGGGGTTGTACCACCAGACTCCGGCGGCGATCGCGATCGCGTCCCACACGAGGAACACCAGCGCGACCGGCAGCACCGCGCGCGCCAGCGCGACCGGGCGCCGGTAGACGCGCGCGCCCAGGAACTCCAGCGGCAGGGTGATCGCCAGGCACCCCGCCAGGACGAGCAGGTACTGGTAGTGGTCCATTCACGCCCACCTCTCCGTCGCGGCCGCGGTCAGGTCCGCCGCGCGCCGGCCGCGCCGCGCCCACATCGCCCGCGCCAGCCCGGACAGCGCCAGCCGCACCCGGCGGGCGCGGCCGACCCGGGCCCGGTGGGCGAACACCGCGAACTCGGCCGCCTCGATCCGGTCCAGGATCTCCGAGTACAGCACCAGAGCGGTCGCGATGCACGGCCGGGACACCGGGTGCAGCCGGTCGATGCCGGCCCGCGCGTAGGCGTAGACCTCGCGGGTGGTGGCGTGCTGGGCGGCCAGCGCCGCGCGCACCCTGGGGTCGGTGCGGCCGTGCCGGTGGCACCACAGCAGCAGGTCGCGGTCGACGCCGAACGCGGCGAGCTCGTCGGCGGGCAGGTAGACGCGGCCGCGGTCGAGGTCCTCGGCGACGTCACGCAGGAAGTTGGTCAGCTGGAAGGCCTTGCCCAGCGCCGCCGCGTAGGGCGCGGCCTCCGCCTGCTCGCCGACGGTGCCCAGCACAGGCAGCATCTGCAGGCCGATCACCTCCGCCGAGCCGTGCACGTAGCGGTCCAGCGCGGCGCGGTCGGCGTAGCCGGTGACGGTGAGGTCCATCCGCATCGAGTCGAGGAACGCGGTGAACAGGTCGCGGCGGATCCCGTAGCGGCCGGCGGTGTCCACCACGGCCGCGAGGACCGGGTCGTCGCTGCGGCCGCTGTCCAGGCCGGCGAACAGCTCCGCGGAAAGCGCTTCCAGGCGCCGCGCCGGATCGCTGCCGGGGGGAGCGGAGTCGACGATGTCGTCGGCGAAGCGGGCGAACCCGTAGAGCGCGTGCACGGCCGGGCGCTGCGCCTTGGTCAGCAGGCGCGTCGCGAGGTAGTAGGTGCGGCCGTGCTCGGCGTTGAGGCGGCGGCAGCGGACGTAGGCCTCGCGCAGGCGTGGCTCGGTGATCCCGGCGGCGTCCAGGGCCCCGGTCATCGCGCCGCCACCAGTGGACGGGTCACGCGGGCGCCGGTGATCCGGTCGGCGGCGAGGCGTCCAGACACCAGCGCGGTCGGCACGCCCACCCCGGGGGCGGTGCTGCCGCCGGCGAGCACGACGTTGCCGGCGCCGCGCACCAGGTTGCGCGGCCGGAACGGGCCGGTCTGCGCGACGGTGTGCGCCAGCGCGAACGGGGTGCCGGCCAGCATGCCCTGCCGCGCCCAGTCGGCCGGGGTGACGACGTGCCTGGCCTCGATGCCGTCGCCGAGCCCGGGCAGCAGCCGCTCGGCGACGTGGCCGAGGACCTCGTCGGCGTAGGCGTCCCCGACGCGGTCCCAGTCCACCGGGCCGCGCCGCAGGTTCGGCGCGGGCGCCAGCACGTAGAGCAGGTCGCGGCCGTCCGGCGCGAGCGCGGGGTCGGTGGCCGTCGGCCGGGTCACCAGCAGGGAGGGATCGCTCATCAGCCGCCCTTCGTGGATCAGCTCGTGGAACGTCCGCCGCCACGCCGCGCCGAACAGAATGGTGTGGTGCGCCGTGTCGCACCGCTGCCGCGTCCCGACGTGCACGACGACCGCGGACGGCGCGGGCCGCAGCGGCACCGGCCGGCGCGGGGTCCGGCCGAGCAGCTCGTAGGCCGTGGGCAGCTCGGTGGTGAGCACGACGGCGTCGGCGGGCAGGCTGCCGCCGGTGGTCTCCACCGCGGTCACCCGCGAGCCGGACCGCCGCAGCGCCGTGACCTCGGCGCCGTAGCGGAACTCCACCCCGGCGTCCGCGGCCGCCGCGGCCAGGGCGTCGGGCAGCGCGCGCATGCCGCCGCGCGGGAAGAACACCCCGGCCACGGTGTCCATGTAGGCGATCACCGCGTACACGGCCAGCGCGTGCTGGGGGGACTGCCCGGCGTAGAGCGACTGGAAGGAGAACACCCGGCGCAGTCGCTCGTCGCGGAGGAAGCGGCCGATCTTGCGGTCCAGCGGCCCGAAGGCGCCCATCGCGACCAGCCGGGCCAGGTGCGGGGTGACCAGGGCGAGCGGGGAGTCGAAGTTGGCGCCGATGAACCGGTCGAACTCGGTCCGGTAGAGCCGGGTGAGCCACTGGCGCAGCCGGCGGTAGCCGTCCGCTTCGGACGGTCCGGCGAACGCGCGCACCGCTTCGGTCATGGCCTCGGGGTCGCTGTGCACGTCGAGGCTGCTGCCGTCGGCGAAGCGGGCGCGGTAGGCGGGGGTGACCGGGACGAGGTCGAGCCGGTTCGCCAGGCTGTCGCCGACCGCGGCGAGGGTCTCGTCGACCAGATCGGGCATGGTCAGCACGGTGGGCCCGGTGTCCACGCGGTAGCCGTCCAGGTCCAGCCGCCCGGCCCGGCCGCCGGGCACCGGGGCGCGCTCGACGACGGTCACCTGCCGTCCCCGCCCGGCCAGGTGCAGCGCCGCCGCCAGCCCGGACAGCCCCGCACCCACCACGACGATCCGGTCCGCCGGGCCCGTCACGGTCCGCATCCAGCCACCCCTCACTCGACAACCCGGACAGGTAAAACGTTGCACGAACGTTGCGCCGTTGTCCACTCGGTGAGCCTGCCGCCCTGCGGACTAGCGTAGGTGACGGACGCCGGGCCGACCGAGCACGAGGAGGACGTGGTGGGAGACCTGCTGGGCCCCGGGCCCGCGCCGAGGAAGCGGTTGCGGGAGCTGCTGGCGGAGCCGGGGCCGCTGGTGGCGCCCGGCGCCTACGACGCGCTCACGGCGCGGCTGGTCGAGCAGGCCGGGTTCGACGTGGTCTACTTGACCGGGTTCGGCACCACCGCCTCGCTGATCGGGCGGCCCGACGTCGGCCTGCTGACCGGCACGGAGATGATCGACAACGCGCGGCGCATCGTGTCGGCCGTCGACGTGCCGGTGATCGCCGACGCCGACACCGGCTACGGCAACGCCCTCAACGTGGTCCGCACCGTGCAGGCCTACGAGCAGGCCGGGGTGGCGGGCATCCACCTGGAGGACCAGGTCAGCCCGAAGAAGTGCGGCCACTTGAGCGGCAAGGCCGTCATCCCGCGCGAGGAGATGGCCGGCAAGCTCCGGGCCGCCGCCGCGGCCCGCCGGGACCCGGACTTCGTGCTGATCGCGCGCACCGACGCCGCCGCCGTGCACGGGCTCGCCGACGCGGTCGACCGCGCCCGCGCCTACGCCGAAGCCGGCGCCGACCTGCTGTTCGTGGAGGCCCCGACCAGCGAGGAGGACATCGCCACCGTCGCGCGGGAGCTGTCCGGGGTCGCCCCGCTGGTGTTCAACTGGGCCGAGGGCGGCCGCACCCCGCCGCTGTCCCTGGAGCGGATCCGCGAGCTGGGCTTCTCGCTCGTGCTGTACCCGATCGGCACGCTGCTCGCCGCGACCGCGGGTGTCCGCGCCCTGCTGGACGCCGTGCGCCGGGACGGGACGCCCGCGGCCGCGCTGCCCGGACTGCCGTCGTTCGGCGAGTTCACCGACCTCATCGGGCTGCCCGAGGTGTCCGATCTGGAGGCGCGGTTCGCGGGGGAGTCCGGTTAGGACACCTGCGGCACGCCCTTGACGAACTCCAGGTTCATGCCGAACAGGCCGCGTGCGGCACGCTGGCCGCCCAGCCAGCCGTGGAAGTAGATCCGCCCGCCGACGACGTCCGCCCCGCCCGGTCCTTCCGCGGCGTGGCCGATCGAGTCCGTGGTCAGCAGCGGCCGGTCGGCCTTGGTGTAGGGGCCGGTCAGCGAGGACGCCGTGGCGTAGCGGGTCTGGTAGCCGGCGTCGCGGTAGTCGTCGGCGGAGTAGAACAGCACGTACTGGCCGCCGCGCTGGGTGATCACCGGCGCTTCGACGATGCCCTTCTCCTCGGGACGGTCCGCGCGCAGGATCTCGGTGCGCGGGCCGGCGGGCGCGGCGCCGTCCTGGGTCATCTTCTGCACGAAGATCGCCGACGCGCCGCCGCCCGGGTGCTCGGCCTTGTACAGCAGGTAGCGGGTGCCGTCGCGGGTCTGGAAGGTCTGCGGGTCGATGTCGCCCTGGTCGCCGGGGTCGCAGATCAGCGGCGCGTCCCCGGCCGGCTGGTAGGGGCCTGCCACGGAGTTCGCGACGGCGGTGCCGATGCAGCGGTGCCGGTCCGTTTTGGACACCGCCGCGTAGTACATGAGGAAGGTGCCGTCCGCGCGGCGGGTGACGTCGGGCGCCCAGTAGCCGCCCTTGGGGTCCACCCAGGACGGATCGGCGGCCAGCGCGTCGCCGGTGACCCGCCACGGCCCGTCCGCGTCCTTGGCGACGGCGACGGGGATCCGGCCGGGCGGGCCGGTGGTGGCGAACGCGTGGTAGTCGGTGCCGATCTTGAGCACGTCGGGGTCCGGGAAGTCCTCGTTGAGCAGCACCCGCGGGGCGGGCGCGGCCTGCGTCACGGCACCCGGCAGCAGCGCCGAGGAGAGCAGGATTCCCAGGCAGGTCAACGCTCTCGCGGTCCTGGGTCGCCGGCGCGGGCGGGTCGGTCGGTCGGGTTCGCTGGCCTTGGTGATCTTGCCTGCCGTGTCCACGGCGCAGGAGTTACCCGGGCGGCGGAGGGACTAATCTCCTCCCTTCGGGCCGCCGGCCGTGCCCGCTGCGGTGACGACGGGGGAGCCGCGGGGCGCTGGTCCGGTGATCCACCCGCCTCCGACGGAGGAGCCGCCGGTGCGGACGGTCACCGGGTGCGCGCCGGCGCACGGTGCCGAGGCCCGGCTCGCCTGCCGCCGCGACCGGACCAGTTGGTGCTGACTCTGGGGCGCGGATGCGGAATTCGCGGGGGTGAGCTCTGCGGTGGCGGGGTGGCGGCCGGGAGGCCTACCGTGGTTGTTCCGGCTGCGGAAAGGGGAACCGTCATGGCCGTGCACCAGCCCTACGGGGCGTTCCGGGTGACGCTCGGCGAGTCGACGGGCGGCGAGTTGCGGCGGGTCACCGGGCGGTGGTGGATGGTCGCCCTGCTGGGGGTGGCCACCGCGGTGCTGGGCGTGCTCCTGCTGGTGAACCTCGCCGTCGCGGTGGGCACGCTCGCCGTGATCATCGCGATCGCCCTGCTGTTCGAGGGCTTCGACGAGATCCTCACCGCCGACCGGCACCGCACCCGGTGGCCGTTCTACCTGCTCGGGGTGGTGTGGATCGGGATCGGGGTGATCGCGCTCGCCTGGCCGGGCATCACCCTGCTCACGCTCGCCGTGGTGGTCGGCGTCGGGTTCGTCGTCGCGGGCGCCGGGCAGATCGCGGCGTCACTCGCGTGGCGGCGGCGCCTGCCGATGTGGGGCCTGTGGCTCGGCCTCGGCGTGGTGACGCTGCTGATCGGGGTGGTGGCGCTGGTGTGGCCCGGCCTGACCGTCCTCACGCTCGCGATCTGGCTCGGAATCGCCCTGGTGCTGCGCGGCGCCGGCGCCCTCTGGTTCGCCCTCCAGCTGCGCCGCGCCCACCAGGCCATCGAGGCTTAGACCGCTCGCGCGATCGCGATCGAACCCTCCAGCCGGGCGCCGGCCTCGTAGAGCATGTACTCCACGCCGTTTTCGGTGCCGAACGACGCGGACGCGCACCGGCCGTTGTCGGGTGCTCCGGGCAGCGGCGCGTGGAACACGCCCAGGTGCCGTCGCAGGCTGAAGTCGTTGCCCACCTCGGTGATCAGCATCGACCCGCCGGCCTCGATGTTGCAGTGGTACACCACGTAGGTGCTGCCGTCGCGCTTCACCACCGACGGCCCGCTGATGTCGCGCGCGCCGACGTCCTCCGGGCGGATCAGCGGCTCCTGCGCGAACTCCCAGGTCCGCCGACCAGCCCCAGCCGATCGTGCGCCGGTTGGTCTGGTTGTTGATCATGAAGACCATCACGTACTTCGCGCCCAGCGCGGGCGGGCTGTGCTCGAACACCCGCGCGTAGGACGTCTCGCTGGTGCCCGCGGGCAGCATCGACGCCGACAGCACGACCTTGTCGTGGGTGAAGTTGATGCCGTCGCTCGACCGGGCGAGACGGGTCGTGGTGTTCTCGCCGTGGAAGTACAGCCACATCTCCTGCGTCGGCGCGTGCATATCACGTGCGGCGACGAGATGTGGCTGACCGAGTAGTGCGGCGCCCACACGTTGGACACGATCGGGTTGGCCGGGTGCTCGGTGAACGGCCCCATCAGGGAATTGGCGTAGGCCAGGCAGATGCCGCCGGGCGCGTCGTGCGGCGCGTAGTACAGGTAGTAGCGGCCCAGCGCGTTGCGCACCCGGCCGTGCCGCGGACGCACGGGAAGATCAGCTCGCCGGTCGGGTTGTACTTGAGCGCGCTCTTGTCGAACGCGGTGCGCAGGAACCGGTAGTCGGGGAAGCCCGCGGGGCGGCCTGCGCGGGGACGGCGGGGACGGCGAAGGCCGCCAGGCCCAGCCCGGCGGCGACCTTGAGCGTGGCCCGGCGGGAGAGCTCGGTCATTCGGTGACTCCCTTTCGTCGGCGTTGACGACACGGGACTGTCCGTGGCCTGTTCGAGCGACGTCAAGGTGCTAATACGTATTAGTCCCGTCCTCGTCCGGTGTCGGACAAGTTCCTTGACACTGTTCTCCTCGTGCCAGAGCCTCGCCTAATCCGCATTAGCCACAGCGGGAGGTCGCATGCCGTCCAGGCGTGACATGCCCCGGCAGGCCGACATCGCCCGCATCGCCGGCGTCTCGCAGGCCACGGTGTTGGTCGTGCTCGGCGGCCGGTCCGGGGTCCGGATGGCCGAGTCGACGCGCCGCCGGGTCCTCGAAGTGGCCGAGAACCTGGGGTACGTGCCGCACCCGGTCGCGACCCGGTTGGCGTCGGCGCCCTCGAACATGCTCGGCCTCTACACCTTCCGCGCCACGTTCCCGATGGAGGTGGCCGACTCCTACTACCCGATCCTGGTCGGCGTCGAGGAGGAGGCCGCGGCGCTCGGCCAGGATCTGATCCTGTTCACCGGGCTGAGCGGCGCGGAGGCGTCCGGGGAGGCCTCGATCCGGCGCACCCGCGTCGCCGACGGCTGCCTGTTCTTCGGGCGGCACGTGCCCGAGGAACCGATCGCGAAGCTGGTCGACTCCGGCTTCCCGCTCGTCTACATCGGACGGCGGGAGGAGCTCGGCGGCCGCATCCCGTTCGTGGGCGCGGATTACGTGGCGGCCTCGGCCGAGGTCGCCACGCGGCTCGCCGGGCTCGGACACCGGAACCTGCTGTACGTGCGGGAAGCCGACGAAGCACCCTCCTCGGCCGACCGTGAACGCGGCCTCCGCCAGGCGGCGCCGGACGCGCGGATCGTCCGCCTCGACGGGCCCGCCCTGACCACGGACACGGTCCGCGGCTGGCTCGCCGAGGGCATCACCGCGATCGACGTGGAGGAAACCGACACCGGTGCCGCCTACACCGCGGTGCGCCGGGCGCTCGACGCGGCCGGACTGTCCACACCGGACGACCTGTCGCTCGCGGTGCTCGGCCGCCCGCCGGGGGACGAGCCGGTCAGCGGCTTCGACATCCCGCGCCGCGAGATGGGCCGGCGCGCCGTGCGCCTGCTCGTCGACCTGATCACCGAAACCGGGACCACGCCGCAGCAGCTGCTGCGGTGCCCGCCCGTGGCCGGCACGACCGCCGGCCCCGCACCGGAGAGGGACCATGCCTGAACTCGACACCGAAATCCTCGTCGTCGGCGGCGGACTCGGCGGCGTGGCCGCCGCGCTGGCCGCGGCGGGCGGCGGGCACCGGGTCGTGCTCACCGAGGAGACCGACTGGCTCGGCGGCCGGCTCACCGCGCAGGCGGTGCCGCCGGACGAGAACCCGTGGATCGAGCGGTTCGGCTCGACCGCGACCTACCGCCGCCTGCGCGAGGGCATCCGCGGCTACTACCGGCGCCACTACCAGCTGCGGGCGGAGGCCGCGCGCCTGACCGACCCCAACCCCGGCTCAGGCCGGGTCAGCAAGCTGTGCCACGAGCCGCGGGTCGCGTTGGCGGTGCTGGAGGCCATGCTCGCCCCGCACCGCGCGGCCGGGCGCGTCACCGTCCTGCTCGAACACCGCCCGGTGGCGGCCGAGACGACCGGCGACCGCGTGGACGCGGTCACGCTGGAGGGCCGGGACGGCGCCCGCACCACCGTGCGCGCCGGCTACGTCCTGGACGCCACCGAGAACGGCGACCTGCTGCCGATGACCGGCACCGAGTTCGCCGTGGGCGCCGAGTCGCGCGACGAGCACGGCGAGCCGCACGCCCCCGAGCACGCCGATCCGGCCAACCTGCAGGGCATCACCTACTGCTTCGCGTTGTTCCACCACGCCGGGCAGGACCACGTGATCGACCGGCCGGAGATGTACGACTTCTGGCGGTCCTGCACCCCGGAGTTCTGGCCCGGCCCGCTGCTTGGGGTTCCGCGCGCCCGACCCGCGCACGCTGGAACCGGTCGAGCGGACCTTCGTGCCCAACCCGGACGGCGACCC
Organism: Amycolatopsis methanolica 239; assembly: GCF_000739085.1. NCBI lineage: Bacteria > Bacillati > Actinomycetota > Actinomycetes > Pseudonocardiales > Pseudonocardiaceae > Amycolatopsis > Amycolatopsis methanolica. The sequence goes on from NZ_CP009110.1 coordinate 3,458,995, forward strand.
GCTCGCGATCACCGCCGACCAGAGCGCCGACGCCCGTGACAAGGAGCTGTGGGGCTTCCGCCGGATCCTGGCCCGCGGCCTGCACGAGGCCGGGGCGTTCGACTCCGACATCACCCTGGTCAACTGGCCGCTCAACGACTACTGGCTGCGGCCCGCGCTGGAGATCGACGGCCACACCGGCCCGGACGACGTCGCCCGCGCCCACCACGAGGCCAAGCAGCTGTCGTTGTCAGTGCTGTACTGGCCGCGGACCGAGGCGCCGCGCGCGGACGGCGGCACCGGCTTCCCCGGGCTGAAGCTGCGGCACGACGTCACCGGTACCGCGGACGGCCTCGCGAAATCCGCGTACGTGCGGGAATCGCGGCGGATCAAGGCGGTCACCACCGTCACCGAGCAGGACGTCTCGCTGGACGTCCTCGGCCCGCACGGGCGCAAGCGGCACGCCGACTCGGTCGGCATCGGCAGCTACCGCATCGACCTCCACCCCTCGACCTCCGGTGACAACTACGTCGACGTCGCCAGCGTGCCGTTCGAGATCCCGCTCGGCGCGCTGCTGCCGCGGCGGGTGCGCAACCTGGTGCCGGGCGCGAAGAACATCGGCACGACGCACATCACCAACGGCTGCTACCGGCTGCATCCGGTGGAGTGGAACGTCGGCGAGGTCGCCGGGCACCTGGGCGGTTTCGCGCTGCGCCGCGGCGTGGGACCACACCAGGTCCGCGACCGAGACCCGCCGCCGCGGCGCCCGGCGCACGTGGTCGGTCAAGGCCGCCCGGCCGAGCGCGTGGGTCCGGCGCGGCGACGCGCCCTGGTACGCGCTGCTCACCCCGCTGGTGCCGATCGTGCTCGCGCTCGGGGCGAAGGTGCCGATCGTGCCGTCGCTGCTGGCGGGTGTGCTGTTCGCGCTGCTGACCACCACCCGGTGGGGCAACCTCAACGGGCAGGCGCTGCGCTCACTCTACAAGGCGTTCGACGTGGCCGCGCCGCCGATCGTGTTGTTCATCGCGATCGGGATGCTGCTGGCCGCCGTGAAGCTGCCCGGCGCGAAGTCCGCGCTGACGCCGATCGTGTCGGCGATCAGCCCGGCGGGCGCGATCGCGTTCGTGCTGGTGTTCACGGTGCTGGTGCCGCTGTGCCTGTTCCGCGGCCGCTCAACGTGTTCGGCCTCGGCGCCGGGGTCGCCGGCGTGCTGGTGTCCGGCGGGATCTACCCGATGCCCGCGGTGGTCGGCCTGATGGCCTCCTACAACCAGATGTTCAGCGTCTCCGACCCGACGAGCACCCAGACGGTGTGGAGCGCGCAGTACGCCGGGGTGCGGCCGGAGCGGGCGATGATCCCGACCCTGCCCTACACCTGGGTGGTCGCGCTGGGCGGGATGATCCTGACCGCCGTGCTCTACCTGCCGTGAAGCTGCTGACGGCCGACGGGCTGGCACTCGACGCCCGTCGGCACCCCGGGGACGGCCCGGTGGTGGTGCTGGCGCACGGGATCACCGGCGACCTGACCGAGAACGGGCTGTTCGACGCGCTGGCGGGCAGGCTGACCGGGCACGGCTTCGAGGTGCTGCGGCTCTCGTTCCGGGGGCACGGCGTGAGCGCGGGCCGGCCGCGGGTGACGATCGCGGCCGCGCGGGGCCGCGGGGTCGCGGTGGCGGCGTCCAGCTTCGGCGCGGTGAGCACGACCCTGTCGTTGCCGGAGCTGGGCGACCGGCTGTCCGGGTGGTGCTGTGGCAGCCGGTGCTCGACCCGCACGGGGCGTTCCTGGCGAGCACCGTGCCCGCGCTGGTGCTGCACGGCGACGCCGACGAGCACGCGCCCTACGAGGTGGCGCGGGATGCCGCGCTGGCCCGGAACCACACGAGCTGGTGCAGCATTTCCAGCGCCGGGCACGGGTTCCGCGGGGCGGCCGCGGAAGTGCTGGACCGGACGGTGGACCGGCTGGTGGCCTACTGCGGCGAGCGGTAGCGCGCGATGTAGCGCTCCTTGACCTCCCGCTCGGCCTCCTCCTTGGCTTCGGCGCGCACCTTGCGGGCGGTGCCGTAGGGGTAGCCGTGCTTGCGGAGCCGGTTCTCGACGCTCTCCTCGGCGTAGACGAGGGAGTAGAAGAACCCGACGATCCCGGCCATGAGCACCAGGCTCAGCCGCAGGGTGAGCGGGCCGGGCAGCAGCAGCCAGACCAGCATGAGGGGCAGGAGCAGCACCGAGGCCCGCGCCGCGTGCCGCCACAGCCAGGTCTTGGCGGTCACGTCGTGCAGGACCCAGGTGCGGTGCTGCTCGGGCAGGCGGCCGCCGAGGGCGTACCACAGCCACTGGAGGGGATTGGGGCGTCGGCGCTCGGTCACGTCTCCCACAGTACCCTAAAAGTTAGTGCGTTAATTATCAGTGCCCTCACGGATGGAGTAGGCTCGGCCACATGACCGCGATCGACCTGGGCGAGAACCCGCTGGCGCTGGACCGGCAGGTGTGCTTCGCCCTGTCCGTGGCCTCCCGCAGCGTCATCGGGATCTACCGGCCGCTGCTCAAGCCCTACGGCCTCACCCACCCGCAGTACCTGGTGCTGCTCGCGCTGTGGGACCGCGCGCCCCGGTCGGTGAAGGACCTGGCCGAGACCCTGCGCCAGGAGCCGGCCACGTTGTCGCCCCTGCTCAAGCGGCTGGAGGCGCTGGGCTACCTGACGCGGGAACGCAACCGCTCCGACGAGCGGGCGCTGATGGTCGACCTGACCGAGTCCGGCCGGGACCTGCGCGCTGAGGCCGAGAAGATCCCGTACCGGGTCGTGGAGACGCTCGGCATGGAGGTCGCCGAGCTGGAGCAGCTGCACGCCGCGCTGGCCCGCGTCATCGCCGCGACCGGAAACGCCGGTGCGGAGCGCGACGAGACCGGTTGACGCAGGGATTCCCGGGAGTGCCAGTTTTTCCGGCAGCACTTCCGAAAGGCGTCCTCCCGCGCATCCTGTCCGGTTCACCGCGCGGACGGGTCTGGCCCGGCACCTGCGTCACTGACGCGACCGGCGCCGACGGTGCTCAGCGGGTTTGGGCCTGGAACATCCAGTGCTGCTTCTCCAGGTCGGCGGCGATGCCGATGAGGAGGTCCTGGCTCACCGGGTCGGGCTCGCCGGTGGCCGCGGTCCCGGCGCGCAGGCCGGTGATCGTGGCGGCCAGGATGCCGGCCTCGGCCGCGGCCCGGTCGGCCAGCGGTCCGGCCGGCAGGCCGGGCAGCGTGGACTCGGCGGCGACCGTGCTCGCGCGGCCGTCCGGGGAGACCCCGAGCGCGGCCAGGCGCTCGGCGACGCTGTCGGCGTGCTCGCGGGTGGCGGCGGCCAGCTCGTCCAGGTGCAGGTGGACGGCGCGGAAGTGCGGGCCGGTGACGTTCCAGTGCGCCTGCTTGGCCGGCAGGCCCAGGTCGATCAGATCGGTGAGCGTCCGCTGGAGTGCGGTGGCGACGGTCTTGGTGGCCACCTCGTCGAGGATTACTTCGGTCCCTTCCTTCGGGAATTCAGCCCTGCAGTGCCTTCTTCAGCACCGCGACCGCCTGGTTGATGGCGGCTTCCGCGGCGTTGGTCTCAGCGCGTTGAGCATCACGAAGTCGTGGATGACGCCCTGGTAGCGCACGGCGGTGACGGGGACGCCGGCCTGGCGCAGCTTGTTCGCGTAGGCCTCGCCCTCGTCGCGGAGCGCGTCGGCCTCGGCGACGATCCACCGCGCGGCGGCGTAGCTCTGCTCGAGCGCGACCGGGTAGCGCGCCTCGGGGGAGCGGTCGTAGTCCGGGAAGACCACGGCCGTGCCGGTGCCGCCATCTCGCGGATCAGCCGGTCGTGGGTGTGCGCGTTGCCGAACACCCAGCCCGCGCCGTGGATGTAGAGGACGACGGGCAGCGTGCCGGTGGCGCCCGCGGGGCGCAAGGTTGTGCGGGTTGGCGGTCATCGCTGTCTCCCTGAGGCTTCGGGGACCGGGTCGCTCGCGATCGATCTGTCACATCAAAATATCTTGTGCACAACTGAATTGCGTACTATGTCATGTGTCACCCCTGGATGGCACGCCACCGGCCGATGGGGGATGATCGAGTGCTGACCAAGGAGGAGTCATGGCCGAACCGGCCGCACCGCGGCTCGACGATCAGGTCTGCTTCGCGCTGTACGCCGCGTCCCGCGCGGTCACCTCGCTCTACCGGCCGCTGCTCGACGAGCTGGGCCTGACCTACCCGCAGTACCTGGTGATGCTGGCGCTGTGGGAGCACGGCGAGCTGTCCGTCAAGGATCTTGGGCAGGCGCTGTCGCTGGACTCGGGGACGCTGTCGCCGCTGCTCAAGAGACTGGAGAAGCTGGAGTTCGTCCGGCGGGAGCGCCGCGCCGACGACGAGCGCTCGGTGTGCATCCGGCTGACGGACAAGGGCGACGGGCTGCGGTCGAAGGCCGTGCCGCTGCCGGGCGTGATCGGCGACGCGATGGGCCTGCCGCTGGACGAGCTGGAGGCACTGCGCGCGACGCTGCGCGGGCTCACCGCGTCGGTCAACGCCTACCGCGAGTCTCGGCCGGGCGTATAACGACCTATACGGCGCGGCGCTGGTGCGTGCGGCCGGGTGACCCGGACCCCTAGTCTGCGGGGAAGGGCCCCCGACCGAGAGGATTCCACGTGCTCGACCTGCTGGTGCGCAATGTCCGTGCGCTGACCGTGTCCGACGAGCGTCCCCGCGCGCACACCGTGGGCGTGCTGCACGGGCGGATCGTCGGCCTCGACGAGGAGGTCGAGGGCCTGGCCGCCCGCACCGTGGTGGACGGCGGCGGCGCGGTGCTCACGCCCGGTTTCGCCGACGCGCACAACCACATGGTCTGGTACGGCCTGTCGCTGGCCGAGATCGACCTGTCCGGCTGCCGCACGCTGGACGAGCTGTACGACATGGTCGCCGCGCGGGCCGCCGAACTGCCGTCGGACGCGTGGGTGATCGGCTCGAAGTACGACGACTTCGTGCTGGGCGGGCACCCCGACCGCGCCGCGCTGGACCGCGCCGGCGGCGGGCGCGCGGTGTGGCTCAAGCACCGGTCGGCGCACATGTGCACGGTGAGCTCCGCGATCCTCGCCCAGGCCGGCGTGCTCGACGGCTCGGCGCGCGTGCCCGAGGGCGGGGTGGTGGCCCGCGACGACGACGGCGCACCCACCGGCCTGCTCGGCGAGCAGGCCCAGCAGCTGGTGGACGTGCTGGTCAAGCCCTACCCGGTGGAGGAGCTGGCGGCGGCGATCGAGCGCGCCGCGAAGGTCTACGTCAGCGAGGGGCTCACCGCGGTGACCGAGGCCGGGATCGGCGGCGGCTGGATCGGGCACAGCCCGGCCGAGGCGACGGCCTACCACCTGGCGCGCGAACGCGGAGCGCTGCCGCTGCGGGTGGAGCTGATGCCGGCCAGCGAGGTGCTGCACCCGCTCGGCGGCAACCCGGCCGACACCGGCTCGATCGGCGTCGACCTGGGCCTGCGCAGCGGGTTCGGCGACGAGTTCCTGCGCCTGGGCCCGATGAAGATCTTCACCGACGGCGCGCTGAGCAGCCGGACCGCCGCACTGACCGAGCCGTTCTGCTCGCACGGCGGGCTCGGCGTGCTGCAGGACGATCCGAAGGTGCTGCGGGACACCATCGTCGCCGCGCACCGCAGCGGGTGGCGGGTGGCCGCGCACGCGATCGGCGACCGCGCCATCGACCTGACGCTGGACGCGTTCGAGGAGGCCCAGCGGGTGCTGCCGCGCCCGGACGTGCGGCACCGCATCGAGCACGCCGCGATGGTGCGGCCGGACCAGCTGCCGCGGCTGGTCGCGCTCGGGGTGGTCCCGGTGCCGCAGGCCCGGTTCCTGGCCGAGATCGGCGACACGATGGCCGAGGCGCTGGGCGAGGCGCGGGTGCCGTGGCTGTACCGGCAGAAGTCCTTCGTGGACGCCGGGCTGCGGGTGCCGGGCAGCTCCGACCGGCCGTGCGTCGGCGTCGGCGCGCCGCTGGCCGGCCTGCGGTCGATGATCGAGCGGACGACCAGCGCCGGGGTGGTGCTGAGCCCGGACGAGCGGGTCGGCGCGGAAGAGGCGCTGCGGGCCTGCACCGCGCACCCGGCGTGGGCTTCCCACCAGGAACACGAACGCGGCCGGCTCGTCCCGGGCCTGCGCGCGGACATGGTGCTGCTCGACGACGACCCGACCACGGTGCCGAGCGAGCGGATCAGCGAGATCGGCGTGCTGGCGACGTTCGTCGGCGGCCGCTGCGTGCACGGTGCGGACGGGCTGCGGGCCGACGGGCCGGCGCCGGTCTGAGTCACGCCTCCAGGGCGGCGAGCAGCAGCCCGCTGCGCGGCTTCGGGGTGAAGTACGTGCTCTTGCGCGGCATGCGGCGGCCCTGCGCGTGCGCGGCGAGCACTTCGGACAGCGGGACGGGCGCCAGGCGCAGCACGGCGTCCGTCCCCGGTCCGGGGGAGTGCTCGTCGGGCAGCGCGTGCACGTGCGGGCCTTCCGGGTCGAGGCCGAGTGCCCTGTCCAGCAACAGGTTCTCCACCAGGGCGTGGTCCGGTCCACCGCCGGGCAGTGCCACCAGCAGCTCGCCGCCGCGGGCGGAGACGGTCACTGTGCCGGGCTCAACGGCGTCCACTTCGGACACTTCGCGCACGGTCAGCCCGGCGGCGCGCCACGCGGCGGTCAGTTCGCGGACATCGAGTCCGGTGCCGCTGATCGTGCGGTGGATCGCGCCGATGTGCAGGTCCGGCCCCGCGGTCACCAGGGCCAGCAGCGGCGTGCCTGCCTCGGCCGCGGCGGCCACGCGGTGGTTGCCGTCGGCCACCAGCAGGGGCGCGGCGCGCACGGCGGCGAGCAACCGGTCCTGCTCGTCGCCGGGACCGGTGAGCCACAACCGGTGCGAGCGGCCCGCGCCGTCGGTCAGGTCCACCGCGGGATCACCGCGCATCGCGGCCAGCGCGGCGGGCGTGAGTCCGTCGCCGGTGACCGGCACCAGCATGGCCGCGCTCGTCGCGCAGCCGAGCGCCCGCAGCGCCGCGGCGCGTTCGACGACGACACCGGCGTAGACCTCCTCGCTGTGCCGGATCCGCGCGCCGACCGCGGACGGGTCGACCAGGCACAGCACCCCCGCCGCGGTCCCGTCGCGCCCGGCGATGCGGTACGGCGCCACCACCTCGCGCACGCGCCGGTAGTCCCGTTCCCGCAACCGGTCCAGCATCGCGCGCGCCGCGGGCAGGGCTTCCCGCAGCGAAGCCGCACCCGGCCGCCGGTGCGGGTGCTGCACCGCCAGCAGCGAATCACCCGGGGTCGCGGCCAGAGCCGCGGTGATCTCGTCGGCGTCGGCGAACTCGTCCACGTCCGGACCGGTCACCGGCCCGTGGGGCACCCAGCCGGTGCCGATCGCGCGCGCCCATTCCGCCATACCCCGATCCTGCCGGACCGGGCTCAGCTCGCCTGCGACAGCTCGCGGGTCTCGTCCCGCGCCCAGCGGGCCAGGCGCGGCGCCGCGGCCAGGTAGAAGTCCGGGTCCAGCCCCATGCCGGTGTGCGTGCTGTGGATCTCGGCGCACTCGGCGTACGGGTCCAGGCACAGCTGCCACGGCGCGATCGCGTCTTCGCGCGAGTACACCGCCAGCGCGGGCACCTCCGGCGGCAGGGGCGCGGCCAGCGCCTTGATGTTCTCGTCGTAGCACGGCCCGGTGAAGCAGTCCAGGTCCATCAGGCCAGGAATGCCCAAAGTGGACAGACGGGCGAGGACGCGGGCGACCCGCACCACCTTCGGGTGCGCGCCGAGCGGATCCAGCACGGGGCTGCCGAGCATCACCAGTCCGCACACCAGATCCGGGCGGCGGATCGCGGCCAGCCGCGCCAGCCAGCCCCCGCGGCTCTGCCCGATGATCACCACGCGGCCGCCGGTCTCCTCGGCGTGCTGCTCCAGCCGGGCCTCGATGCGGTCGACCAGTTCGGTGGTGCACCCGACGTTGAAACCGATCCGGGACCCGGCAGGCCGGTACCCGCGCGCCTTCAGCCACGCGCTCGCCAGGGTCATGCTGCGATCGCCGAACCCGAAACCGGGCACCAGCAGCACACCCAGCCCGCCGCCCTCCTCGGGGTCCCTGGGCCGCCAGATCGGATGACGCAGTAGTCGCGGGAAGTCCAGCAGGGCCAGCAACAGGTGCTCGCGCGTAGCGGTGCGGATGGTTTCGCCCGCTTCACGCGCGGGCTGGAGCAGCGTCAACATGTGCGGCCTCCTCGCAACTGAAGAGACCATTGATCTACCCAGAATCCGCGCGGTTGACACCTGGAGCCGTATCCCACCGTCGAAAGGGGACGCGAAGTCAGCCCCGTCTCCCGGACCGCAGGTACCGTGCCGGGGTCGTGCCGGTCCACCGGCGGAACGCGTAGATGAAACTCGACGCCTCCGCGTATCCCAGCCGCAGCGCCACATCCTCCACCGACAGCGCGCCGGTCGCGAGCATCTCCTCGGCGAGCGCCTGCCGGACCTCGTCGAGCAGGCCGCGGAAACTGGTGCCGGCGTCCTCCAGCCGCCGCCGCAGGGTCCGGGTGCTGACGTTGAGCTCCCGCGCCACGTCCTCCATCGCGAGCGTGCCCCCGACGCGGATCAGCTTGTCCCGAACCTGGTGCGCGATGCCGGAGCGGGCGCGGCGCCGGCTGACCAGCTCACGGCACTGCGCCTCGCACAACGCGACCGTGTGCTCACTGGCCTGCGGCAGCGGCTGCCCCAGTGCGGCCGCGTCGATCGCCACGTGGTGCGCGGGCGCGCCGAACACCGGCCGGCACCCGAAGACCTCCTCGTACCGGCCCGGATCGGGTGGCGCGGGGAACCGGAACTCCAGGCGCCGCACGTTCAGGCCGCCGGGCAGGAGGTCGTGCATCACCGTGTGGATCGCGCTGACGTCGCGCTCCAGCAGGAACCGGCGCACGTCGTGCGGCAGCCCGTCGTCCCGCAGCTCGAAGCGCAGCTCCTCGGCGGCCAGCTCGACCACCGGCAGGCAGAAGATGAAGCTGAGGTCGAGGTAACGCAGGGCGAAAGTGATCGCGTCGCGCAGCGTCGGGCTGCTGATGCAGGCGAACCCGAAGACGCCGAACGTGGTGACCCGGTAGCGGACACCGGCGTCCAGGCCGAGGCCGGGCGGGTCGCCCAGCTCCCGCACGAGGTTGCGTGCGACGGTCAGTTCCTGGTGCGCGTCGACCTGCGCCGCCGGGTCGTCCAGGCGCGCCGTGGGCAGGCCGGTGCCGCGCAGCAGGGCGTCCCGCGGCACCCCGCGCTCGGCCCCGAAGCGGACGAGCAGGGCGACGCTGGCGACGCCGCGGGGGAAGTCCCAGTCCCGGACGGCGACGGGCAGCTGCTGACTCATGGCCGGAAGTATGGATTCCGCCGGTCACCGGCCCGCGACCGGGGTGGCCGAAAATCTCGGTTTCCTGGCCGCTGGTCTCTGTGGCGGAGTGAGCCGCAGCACTTACTGTGGAGTAGCCCCACTCACCGCCGAGGAGCAGCATGGCACGCACCACCGCCCACCGACCGCCGTCCGTCGTCATCATCGGCGCCGGGTTCGGCGGCCTGGCCGTCGCGACCGAACTGGTCCGCGCCGGTTTCCGCGACTTCACCATCCTGGAGAGAGCGGACGAGATCGGCGGGGTGTGGCGGGAGAACACCTACCCCGGCGCCGGGTGCGACATCCCGTCGCCGCTGTACTCGTTCTCCCACCGGCCCAACCCGGACTGGCCGATGCGGTTCTCCCTGCAGGCCGACATCAAGGGCTACCTCGAGGAGGTCGCCCGCGAGTACGGGGTGACCGACCGGATCCGGTTCGGCACCGGCGTCGCCGGGGCGGAATTCGACGAGGCCACCGGCCGGTGGCGCGTGCGCACCGAAGCCGGCGAGGTCATCGAGGCCGGCGTCCTGGTGCCCGCCGTGGGCCAGCTGTCCCAGCCTGCGATGCCGGACCTGCCGGGCCGCGAGTCCTTCCGCGGGCGGGCTTTCCACTCCGCGGCCTGGGACCACGACGCCGACCTCACCGGCAAGCGGGTCGCGGTGATCGGCACCGGCGCCAGCGCGATCCAGTTCGTGCCGAAGCTGCAGCAGATCGCCGCCCACGTGACGGTGTTCCAGCGGTCGGCGCCGTGGATCGTGCCCAAGAACGACATCGCTTACCAGCCCTGGCACCGCGCGATGTTCCGCCGCCTGCCGGTCACCCAGAAGATCGAGCGTTTCCGGATCTGGCTGATCTGCGAGTTCCTCTCGCTCGGGCTCGTTGACCTCCCGGTCGTGCGCCGGTACCTGGAACGGCTGGCGAGCAGGCACCTGGAGAGCCAGGTGCCCGACCCGGAGCTGCGCGCCAAGCTCACGCCGGACTACGAGCCCGGGTGCAAGCGGGCGCTGTTCTCCAACGAGTACTACCCGGCGCTGACCCGGCCCAACGTCACCGTCGAAACCGAGAAGATCGTCGAGATCGTGCCCGAGGGCGTGCGCACCGCCGACGGCGTGGTGCACGAGGCGGACGTGCTGGTGTACGGCACCGGGTTCCGCGCCACCGACTTCCTGGTCCCGATGACGGTGCGCGGCCGCGGCGGGGCGGAGCTGGCCGACACCTGGCGCGACGGCGCGTGGGCCTACCTCGGCATCACCGTGCCGCAGTTCCCGAACCTGTTCCTCGTGTACGGGCCCAACACGAACCTGGGGGGCAACTCGATCGTCTACATGCTCGAGTCGCAGGCCCGCTACATCGTGCAGGCGGTGCGCGCGCTGGCGAGCAGGCCGGGCGTGGCGCTCGACGTCAAGCCCGAGGTCGCCGCGCGCTTCGACACCGTCCTGCAGCGCAAGCTTGGCCGCTCGGTGTGGACCCGCTGTTCCAGCTGGTACCGCAACGAGGCGGGCCGGATCGTCAACAACTGGCCAGGCACGGTCACGCAGTACCGGCTGAAGACCCGGACCCTGGATCTGAACGACTACCGCGCGATCGCGGCGGGAGGGGACGGCGCATGACCGGCGAGCTGGACTACGACGTCGTGGTGATCGGCTCGGGTTTCGGGGGCAGCGTGAGCGCGCTGCGCCTGACGGAGAAGGGCTACCGGGTCGGGGTGCTCGAGGCGGGCCGCCGGTTCGCCGACGACGAGTTCGCCAAGACCTCGTGGCGGCTGCGGAAGTACCTGTGGGCGCCGCTGCTGGGCTGCTTCGGCATACAGCGGCTGACGTTGCTGCGCGACACCTTCATCCTGAGCGGCAGCGGTGTCGGCGGCGGGTCGCTGGTCTACGCCAACACGCTGTACGAGCCGCCGGCGCGGTTCTACGCCGACCCGCAGTGGGCGCACATCACGGACTGGCGCGACGAGCTGGCGCCCTACTACGACCAGGCGAAGCGGATGCTGGGTGTCACCCAGTACCCGGGCACCACGCGGGCCGACCGGGTGCTGCGGGAGGTGGCCGAGGACATGGGCATCGCCCACACGTTCCGGCCGACGCCGGTCGGGGTGCTGTTCGCGACCGGTGCCCAGATGCCCGGCGAGGAGGTGCCGGACCCGTTCTTCGGCGGTGTCGGCCCGGCCCGCCGCACGTGCCTCAACTGCGGGTCCTGCATGACCGGGTGCCGCCACGGCGCGAAGAACACGCTGGTGAAGAACTACCTGCACCTCGCCGAGCGGGCGGGCGCGGTGGTGCACCCGCTGACCACGGTGGTGGACGTCCGCCCGTGTCCCGGCGGCGGGTACGAGGTGAGCACCGTCCGCACCGGGTCGCGCAGGCGCCGCCGGACTTTCACCTGCGAGCAGGTCGTGTTCGCCGCGTCCGCACTGGGCACGCAGCGGCTGCTGCACCGGCTGCGTGACCGCGGTTCGCTGCCGAAGATCTCAAAGCGGCTCGGATACCTGTCGCGCACCAACTCCGAGGCGATCCTGGCGGTGCGCTCGCGCGACAAGAACGCCGACTACACCGACGGAGTCGCGATCACCTCGTCGATGCATCCGGATGAGGTCACGCACGTCGAGCCCGTGCGGTACGGCAAGGGCAGCAACCTGATGAGCCTGCTCGCCACGGTGCTGGTGGACGGCAAGGACGGGCACCGGCGGTGGGTGCTGGGCCTGCGGGAGCTGGCGCGGCACTGGCGGGAGCTGCCGCGCATCCAGAACCCGCGGAAGTGGTCGGAGCAGATGGTGGGCCTGCTGGTGATGCAGAGCCTGGACAACTCGGTGACCACCTACACGCGGCGGGGCCTGTTCGGCCGCCGGATGACGACGCGCCAGGGCGACGACGCGCCGAACCCGATGTGGATCCCGCACGGGCACGAGGTCGCGCGGCGGGTGGCGGAGAAGATCGACGGCGTGCCCCAGGGCGCCTGGACCGACATGGCGAACATCCCGCTGACCGGGCACTTCATCGGCGGCTGCGCGATCGGCGACTCCCCGGAGACCGGTGTGGTCGACCCCTACCAGCGGCTGTACGGCTATCCCGGCCTGCACGTCGTGGACGGCTCGGCGATCTCGGCGAACCTGGGGGTGAACCCGTCCCTGACGATCACCGCCCAGGCCGAACGGGCGCTCGCGCTGTGGCCGAACAACGGCGAGACCGACCAGCGGCCGCCAGTGGGTGCGCCCTACGCCCGGCTGGCCCCGGTGGCGCCGAAGAACCCCGTGGTGCCCGAGGCCGCGCCGGGCGCGCTGCGCCTGCCGGTCACGCCGGTCTGAGCCGGTGACCCTTGTGGTGGGAGCCGGTGGTGGCGGTTCGGCCGCCACCACCACGCGGCCATTCCGGTGCGGGCCGGGCAGCCGCCTCGCCTCATTCGCCGCGGTGCGGGAGCGGGTGCGCGTTCTGCTACTCCGTTCGAGGCTGCCGTCCGGCCTCGACCGCGGCGGTTGTCCTGTCCCTCCGAGCTGAGGTTTCGCTGATGTCCGATCCGACCGAGTACCCGCCCGAGCCCTGGCGCCTGCGTGGCCACATGCACGTCTCCGCCTGGTGCGTGCCCGTCGGGGAGCTGCCCGGACTGCCGCCGGGCGTGCGGCCGCTCACCGTGGCCGGGTGGGCGGCCGTGCTCGCCGCGTGGGTCGACTACCAGCCGCCCAGTGTGCTGTCGTATCGGGAGCTCATGGTGACCGTCGTCGCGCGCGGCGGGATCGTCGTCACCATCCCGCACATCTGGGTCGACAGCCCGGCCTCCCTGGCCGGCGGGCGCGCCCTGTGGCACATCCCGAAGGAGCTCGCCGACTTCACCCTCGCCGACGAACCGGACTTCGCCGCGGAGGCCCGCGCGGACGGGGATCTGCTGGCGGGCGCGGAGTTCCGGCGCCGCCGCGCGCTGCCGGTTCGGTTGCCGCTGGCGTTCTCGGTCCTGCAGCGCGGCCCCAAGCGCAGCGGCGTGCGGGTGGCCGCCCGGTTCGGGGTGGCCCGATCGGTGTGGCGGGTCGGCGCGGGCGGCCCGCTGGCGTTCCTGGCCGGGCGCCGGCCGCTGCTCAGCCTGGTCGCCAGGGACTTCCGGATGCGGTTCGGTGTCGGCCGGAGCACCGAATGACACTCTTGTAAGTCACCCGCGTGGTCTAATCTGCGTGTCGAATCCGGCCACGGCCCGTGTCCGTTACTCCACCTGATCGGGCGGTTTGATCGCGGCACGACCGGATCGCGCCACACTCGATCACGGCGAGTGAGGACCGGCGCTCGCGTTGTCGCAGCGCATGACGGTGCGGCTCTTCCCGGCCCTCTGGACGCGTTCCAAACGTCGTTCGTCCGGGTGAGCCCGGACGGCTCGCGCGATCACCGAACTTCCCGATCACCGGCTGCTAGCGTCTTCCGTGCTCGCGACGGGGTCACCCGGAGCGGGCGGAACTGTAGCCGAGCGATCGGATGAGAGAGTGCTGAAGAAGTCTGCGATTGTCGCCGCTGCCGCGGCCGGTTTCATGATGATCGGTTCCCCGGCCTTCGCCACGCAGGGCGCGTGGGACGAGGGTGGCGACACCGGCCAGCTGGGCCTGCTCAACGTCGACGACGTCGCCAACGACAACAACGTCGGTGTCTGCGACAACAACGTCAACGTCCTGGGTGTCCAGGTGGCGGACGCGCTGGAGGGTGTCGGCGCGACTGTGCCGATCCTGTCGGGCGCTTCGGACGCGCAGTCCGGCGACGCGCCGGACACCTGCGTCGCCGAGGCCGACAACTGAGGTCGCGGCAACGACCCTGAACCGGCTCCGCCGGCCGGGGTACTGTGCACGGGTGCGGACGGGAATCACTGGTACTGATTCCCGTCCGCGCCTTTTCTTCGGGTAGGGAAAACGTGAACACCCGCATTCGAATTCGGATGCGGGTGTTTTTTCGTGCGCGGGAACGGGCTTGCGGGGTGGCGCTCGCGGTGGCCACTGTGCCTGGACGGCTGCCGAGGCGCCTCCGGACAGTGGGTCGGAGGCGAATTGCATGCCGGTAAGCCACACGTCCGGGCTAATTGCCCGAACTCGTCTGTTCACGTTGCGTGTCCACTTCTCCACCTGATCGAGGGGTTTAGACGCTGTACAACCGGCGTTCTGCGCGGTCGATCACGGCGCGTGAAAACCGGATTGAGGGAAAGGGGCGGATAATCGCAGCGCATCGCCTATGGGTGCGCGGAAGACTGGTTCGCGGCTACCGAAACGTCGTTCGTCCGGGTGATGGCGACGGGCCCGTGCAATTGCTTTCGGCGCACCTTGCCGGCTGATAATGTCTGCCGTGCTCGCGACGGAAGTCTCGTCGCGGCGGAACTGTAGTCGAGTTGATGGGGAATAAAAAGGTGCTCAAGAAGTCCGCAATTGTTGCCGCTGCTGCGGCCGGTTTCATGATGATCGGTTCCCCGGCCTTCGCCACGCAGGGCGGGGGATGGGACGACGGCGGCGACACCGGTCAGCTGGGTCTGATCAACGTCGACGACGTTCTCAACGACAACAACGTCGGTGTCTGCGACAACAACGTCAACGTGCTCGGCGTCCAGGTGGCCGACGCCCTGAACGGCGTGGGCGTGACCGTGCCGATCCTGACCGGCGCCTCCGAGGCCGACTCGGGCTCCGCCCCGGACACCTGCATCGCCGAGGCCGACAACTGAGACCGGACCCCACGGGGTCCTGGGTCGACCGACCCTGATCCGGCTGAGAGTCCCGGTGCGGTCTGACTGCACTCCGGATCCCCGGGACGGTTTTCTGGGTGAGAGCCGGCCGGGTCACGGAAAAAACGGGTGCGGACGGGAATTACTGGTACTAATTCCCGTCCGCACCCGGTGTTTCTTCGGGTAGAACAACGACGAGCACCCGTATTCGACGCGAATGCGGGTGTTTCGTCGTGTCCGCGATCTTAGCTTCCGGCCGGTTGGGGCGCGACTCCGTCGGGTGCGCCGGTGCCCTCCGTCACCTCCGGCAGGCCGGCCGCTTCGGCCAGCTCCCTGGACACCACGTACTCGGCCAGCTGCCTGCCGAGTTCGGTGTAGGCACCGAACTTGCCGTCATCGAAGAACTGGTCGCTCGTGCCGTCCCGCGGGAACTCCGGGTGGTGCGCGGCGTAGGACAGCAGCTCGTAGGGCAGGTCACGCCACAGCAGCGCCTTCGCCACGATCAGCCGCCCCACCCCAGCCTGACCGCTCTCGGGCGGGTAGTGGATCGTCCCGGTGATCACCGGGCTCTCCGACAGCCTGCTGTTGAGGTTGCTGAGCGGGTGCTCGGGTTCGAGCGGTTCGCCGCCGCCGGGTTCGGCCCGCCACGGGTCGTCGAGGGTGACCCGCACGCCCAGCTCCTGGGCGGCCAGCGCGAGCGCCGACGCCAGCCCGCCGGCCGTCGGTGGCGCGTCCGCGCCCGCGTCGATGCAGTAGATCGTCGTGCAGCGGCGGCGGAACAGCTCGACCAAGCCCAGGTTGTCGTAGTGCCCGCCGTCGGTGACGTGCAGCAGCCGGTCGGCGTGCGAGTGGATGCCGAGGACCTCACGCAGCAGGTAAGGCAGCCGGCGCGCGTGCGGGAGCGTGGGATAGGCCCAGGCGGCGCGGTCGGTGCGCGGCGGGCAGCGCAGCAGCACGTCCGGATTGGGCAGCCAGGTGCCCAGCCGCGCGCCGGACAGGGCGAGCAGGATCTGGTACCAGCGCGAGGCGCGGCCCATCGACGACGCGAACGCCGCGCCGCTGATCGCGACCGCGCCCTGGACGGTCAGGTCCCGCCGGAACCGGGCCGGCACCGACTCCTGCAACCGCGCGGTCTCGATCCAGCCGACGTCGGGGCCGCCGACCCAGCCGCTGCTCATCGTGTAGGAGACGGCGCCGAGGCCGGGAGAGGTGCGGCCCTCGCCGGTGAGGTTCGCGGCCGCCGCGAACACGACCCGCGGGAAGTTGTCGGCGTGGCCGTAGGTCGCGAGGGAGCTGCGCTCGGTGCTCGGGTAGGGCGCGGCGACGACCTGCCCGTCGGCGCGGCGGACCCGGCGCACGGCGAACGTGCGCGCCAGCCGTTCCCGGTAGAAGGGGTGCAGGCTGAGCGAGGTCTCGTCGATCAGCCCGCCGACGACGATCAGCACGACGACGAGGCCTAGCGCGGACCACAGCAGGTCCGGCTCGCCCAGCGGCGTGATCACCGAGGCGAACAGCAGCAGCCAGGCCAGGGCGAGGACGGTGGTCGTGATGATCACCAGGAGGCGCTGGGTGAGGCTGGTTGGCAGCGCCGCGGTGAGCGCGTCGAGTGAGTCCCGCGCCTTGGTGACCACCTTGCGGTTGCGCCACCCCATCGTCGCCAGGGCGGACACGTAGGTCAGCAGCAGCGCGACGAACGGGCTGCCGAGCGTGATCGAGGGCGGGGTGAGGGTGAGCAACCGGTCGGCCAGCCAGGCGAGCGCGGGCAGGCCGAGGGTGAGCAGCGCGATCAGGGCGGCGAGCAGCGCGAGCCTGCTGGACAGGCGCCGGGCGATCTGGCGCAGCAACGGCTTCGCCGGCGTGATCCAGCGGGCTACCAGGGAGATCACGGCGGCGAACAGCAGGGTCAGGCCCAGTGACAGCAGCGCGCCGAGCCGGGGCGCGGGGTAGCTGCCGTCGGCGGGGAAGGCGGTGAGCGGGACCTGCTGGTAGAGCCAGCCGGTGACCACGCCCAGCACGACCGCGGGGGCGAACACCAGGAACAGCGACAGCACCAGGCCGCGGGCGATCACGCCGAGTGCGATGAGCAGCTCGGCGCGCGTGTTGGCGAGGTAGCTGACGTGCCGCCGGACGTGGTCCTCCTCAACGCTGCCGGGGCCGAACGCGGTTTCCGGTGTCGCGACCGGACGGCCGGCGGGCGCCTCCTTCGGGCCGGCTGCCGCGGTGAGGGCCTGCACCAGCGCACCCGCGGTGTAGCCGCCGCCGGAGACGGACACCAGGTACTGGGCGCCGAGCAGCCGCTGCCGCAGCGGCTGGAGCGCGCCGAGCGCGACACTGGCCGAGCGGATCCCGCCGCCGGACAGGGCGAACCCGGTGCCGCCGGTCGGTTCGCCCGGCGGCAGGTGGTAGCCGTTGCGCCACCGGGTGGCCGCCGTGGTTTCGCCTTGCTCGCAGGCGCCGTCGGGGTCGTCCGGGTTGAGGGCGGCGGAGCAGACGCCGTCGGGCGGGTCCTGCTTCACCGGCCGCGCCGAGCGGAGCAGGGCGAGCACGATGCCGTAGAGCGCGAGCAGGAGCGCCGGGAGCAGGCCGGTGAACTTGGTGACCGCGGCCGCGGTGGCCAGTTCGAGCAGGACGGGGGCGGGATCGCGCCTGGTGACCAGCAGGAAGACGTTCTCCAGGACGTCCGAGACGACCGCGACCAGCCCGGCGATGCGGCCGAAGCGGGCGACCTCGTGCATCGCGGTGCCCGGCTGGCAGACCCACAGCGCGGCGGTGGTGCCCAGCAGCACGGCGAGCCCGTACCCGGCGATCAGCGCGAAGTCCCACCAGAGGGTGGCGGCGGTGCCCGGCGGGAACGGCAGCGGCTGGCCGCGGCCGCCGAGCTGACGTCCCACGATCCCGGAGTCCGCGGCGAAGGCCAGGTACACCCCGGCGCCGAGAGCGGCGAGCAGGACAGCGGCGACGGCGGTCGAGGCCGCCCTGCCCCGCCCCGGGACCTCGCCCGCCCTGGGCAGCAGCTCACGCCAGCGCATCCTCGCCTCCCCAGCGGATCCGCACAGTACTGCGTGGAGTGTGGTGGCGGTGGCTCCCGGTGTAAAGGCGGGGCCGGACGAACAGCCCGTAACCGTTATGCGTGCACCGGTTCGGCGAGCACGTTCCGGAGGACAGGCTCGAGGTCCGCGTCGAGCACCGCCCGGAGCGCACGGCGAAGGTGGACACGGATTTCGCGGCCGTGTCCGGTCATCGCACGCGTGCGTCGGGAGCGGGGCGACTCCGAATTGGCTGCGGACAGCCGCTCTCCGAGGATCCGCAGAGGCTATCGGCGCCACTCCGGTGGCGATCCCGCAACCGGTCAGGGCACGAGGACCACCTTTTCCGTGGCCTGGTCGTCCTCCATGTGGCGGTCGGCTTCGGCGATCTCGTCGAGTCCGGAGACGCGGTCGACGTGCGGGTGCAGGACCCCGGCCTCGACCTGGTCGACGACCCGCCGCAGCACGTGCGCGCCCGCCGCGCCGCGCAGGATGTCGCTGTGGAAGGCGGTCAATCGGGTGCCCGTGGGGATCATCGCGATCGGCTCGAAGGCGGGGATCACCCAGCCGCTGAGCGCGCCCGCCACGCACACGGTTCCGCCCGGACGGACCAGCCGCAGCGAGTCCAGCGCCGTGCTCGTCCCGACCAGGTCGAGGACGTGATCGGTGCCCTCCGGCCACCCGGCGATCGTCAGCGGCCCGCCGTCGTCGACGAGGACGTGGTCGGCGGCCAGGGCGGCGGCCTTGTGCGGCCGCCGGGTCGTGGCGGCGGTCTCGACCCCGAGCGCGGCCGCGATCGACGCCGCCGCCATCCCCACCGACGAGGTGCCGCCGCGGATCAGCAACCGCTCGCCGCGGGCGACGTCCAGCGCGTCCAGCGCGCCCTGCGCCGTCAGGTACGTCTCGGGCAGCGCGGCGAGCGTTTCCCACGGCAGGCTCGTCCTGACCGGCATCAGCAAATCGTTGGGCAGCAACGCGAATTCCGCGTAACCACCGTCGAACGCTGTCCCATCTCGCCCATCACCGCGGCGACGGTGCTGCCCTCCGCCAGCCGCGGGTCCGTCGACGCCGCCAGCTCGCCCACGCACTCGATTCCCAGCACCCGCGGGAACACCACGAAGGGGGAGTGGCCCCGGCGGGTCCGCAGCTCCGACCGGTTCAGCCCGGCGCCCCGCACCCGCACGAGGCTCCAGCCCTCCCGGACCGCCAGCCCGGGTGCACACCGCCGCTCGTCGTCTTCATGCGACCAACTGTCGCGGGCGCCGGGGGTGGCGGGCCACCGGTAGGATGCCAACGCATGCCGATCGGCCGCCAACCTACCTCCTCCCGGATCTGGCCGTCCGGCGGCGCGCACCTGTGGCCGCCGGGCGGGACGAGCGCCGATCACACCCACCCGCCAGGGCACGTGGTGTACGCGGCCCAGGGGGTGCTGTCCGTGCACACCGAGGGCAGCACGTCGATCGTTCCCGCCAACCGCGTCGCGTGGATCCCGGCGGGCTGCCCGCACCACCACCGCGCGCACGGCCACACCGACATGCGGATCGTGTTCCTGCCGCCGTCGCTGGCCCGGCTGGCGCCCGCCCGCCCCGCCGTGTTCCTTGCCGGCGCGCTCGCCAGGGAGGTTCTGCTCGCCTTGACCGGTCCCCGCGACCGGGGCCGCGCCGCGAACGCGCGGCTCCACCGGGTGCTCCTCGATGAGCTCCGCGAGGCGGGCGAGCAGCCGCTGCAGCTGCCGGAACCCCGCGACGACCGGCTGCGGGCGGTCGCGCGGACGCTGTACGAGCAGCCCGCTGACAACACGCCGCTGGCCGAGCTGGGGCGGCGGACCGCGGCCAGCGCCCGCACCCTCAGCAGGCTCTTCCGCGGCGAGCTCGGCATGACCTTCTACCAGTGGCGCACGCAGCTGCGTGTCTACCACGCGCTCGTCCTGCTGGCCGAGGGCCACGACACCACCCACGTCGCGCACGCCTGCGGCTGGTCGAACCCCAGCAGTTTCATCGAGGCCTTCGCCGCCGTCGTCGGCACCACCCCGGGCCGCTACCGGGCCGACACACGGTGAGGCGGAACCGTTATCCGGCGGACAATCCGGACATCGGCGCGCTAGCGTCTGGGGTGATGGACACCCACCTCGAACCCGCCCTGATCGGCCGCGACCACCCGGCCGGCCTGCTGCGCGCCGAGATCGGGCGGGCGGTGGACAGCCACGGCGGGCTCGTGCTGGTCACCGGGGAGCCCGGGATCGGCAAGACCACGCTGGTCACCGGCGCGGCGGACGAGGCCCGCCGGCTGGGGGCGCTCGTCCTCGGCGGCGCGTGCTGGGACTCCGGCAGCGCGCCCGGCTACTGGCCGTGGGTGCAGGTGCTGCGCGGGCTGCGGCGCACCGCGACCGCGCAGGAGTGGGTAGCGGTCGAGCGGGAGGCCGGGGGCGGGCTGGCGGTGCTGCTGGGCGAGGCGGACCCGCGGGAGACGCCGGACGGATTCCGCCTGTACGACGCCGTCACCAGCGCGCTGGTCACCGCCTCGCACAGCCGTCCGGTCGTGGTCGCGCTGGACGACCTGCACTGGGCCGACTCCGCCTCCCTCAGGCTGCTCGAGTTCGCCGCCGGGCACACCTGGTTCGAGCGGCTCCTGCTGATCGGCACGTACCGCGACGCGGAGGTCGAGGTCGCCGACCACCCGCTGCGGCCGCTGCTGTCCTCCCTGGTCGCCAAAGCGCGCACGATCACGCTCACCGGCCTGGCGCCGGACGAGGTCGGCAGGCTCATTGCCCGCACCGTGGGCGAGACCCCGGGCCAGGACGTCGTGGCCGAGGTGTACCGGCGCACCGGCGGCAACCCGTTCTTCGTCGAGCAGGCCGCGAGGCTGTGGCACAGCGGCGGATCGGTCACCGCGATCGCGCCCGGGGTGCGGGACGCGGTCCGCCGCCGCCTGTCGCTGCTGCCGGAACCGGTCGTCAGGCTGCTGACCACCGCCGCGGTGCTCGGGCAGCAGTTCCACCGCCAGGTGCTCGCCGCGGTCGCCGCGATCCCCGCCGCGCCCGCCGACCGGCTGCTCGACCAGGCCGTGTCCGCGCGGCTGGTCACCGTTCGTGGCGGCGGCCGGTTCGCCTTCGCCCACGACCTGGTGCGCGAGACGCTCTATGACTCCCTCGGCGAGGACGAGGCCCGCGAACGCCACGCCGCGGTGGTCACCGCGCTGGAGGGCACCCCCGCGCTCGCGGACCGGATCCTGCCCGCCGAAGCCGCGCGGCACGCCTACCTCGCCGGCCCGCTGGTGCCGCCGTCGCGGGCGGTGGACCTGCTCGTCGCGGCGGGGCGGGCCGCGTCCGGCCGGATGGCGTTCGAGGAAGCCATCGGGCACTTCCGCCGCGCCGCCGGCATCGCAGGCGAGCCGCGGCGTCGCGTGCTCGTGCTGCTCGAACTGGGCGGCGAGCTGCACCACTTCGACGAGACCGCCGAGGGCTGGGCGGTGTTCGAGGAGGCCGGCGCCCAGACTCGGGCACTGGGCGATGCGGAGCTGCTGGCCCGCGTGGCCCTGACCGCCTACCGCTGGGGCGACGACGCGGAGCGCGCCGACCTGAAGACGGGGCTGATGGCGGAGGCGCACCGCGCGCTGATCGGTCCGGGCGAGGCCGAGCGCCCCCTGGGGGACCGGGCCAGGGAGGTGATCGTCCAGCTGGGCAGGCTCGCCCGCGAGGACGGCGACGACGAGGCGCTCGGCTTCAGCCTGTCCACGCTGCACGACTCGATCTGGGGGCTGGGCACGGCCGCCGAGCGCGAAGCGCTGATGGCGGAGCTGGCGGAGGTCGCGCACCGCAGCGGGGACACCGAGACCGAGCAGTACGCCACCTCGCTGCGCTGGGTGGCGCTGCTGGAGCTGGCCGATCCGCGTTACTTCGACCAGATGCGGGCGTTCGTGACGCTCGCCGAGCGGGGCGACTCCCGCCGGATGCAGTTCGGCGCGCAGATCGACCAGAGCATCCTGGCCGGGTTCCAGGGCCGCTTCGCCGACGCGGAGGCCCTGTTCGACGGTGTCCTGTCGACGCCGGAACAGGTGCACCACAGCCACTTCCTGCCGATGCTGCGCCACCACCGGTGGTCGCTGCTGCTGCAGCAGGGCCGGTTCGACGAGCTCGCCGAGTTCCACGCCTCGCTCGGCCCCGGCGATCACCCCTACCCGGGACTGCTGGAGGCCACCACCGCGGCGCAGCGCGGCGATATGGCCGCGGCGGCCGGGTACCTGGCCGGGCTGGGGGAGCGGCCGCCGTTCCCGCGCTCGTACCTGCCGATGTTCCTCCGGTTGCAGGCGCAGACCGCGGCGGGCACCGGCGACGCACGGCTGGCCGAGCGGGCCAGGGAAGCGATGCTGCCCTACGACGGGCAGTGGCTGGTGTCGGTGTTCGGGTTCGAGATCAGCGGCCCGGTGACCCTGTGGCTGGGGAAGCTGGCCGCGGCGGGGCGGTCCTGGGACGAGGCGCTGGCGCGGTACCGCGCGGCCGAGCGGTCGGCCGAGTCGATGCGGGCCCGCCCGTGGGTGCTGGAGGCCCGGCTGGCGCGGGCCGCCGCGCTGCTGGACCGAGCGGCGCCGGGCGACGAGCGGGAAGCCGCGGCGCTGCTGGACGCGGTCGCCGCCGAGGCGGCCGAGCTGGGCCTGCGGCACGTGCCGGAACGCGTGCGCCGCCTGCGCGCCCGGCGCGACGAGCCGGCCGCCACCGGGGAGTTCCGGTTCACCGGCACGACGTGGACGCTCGCGCTGGCCGGGCGCACGGTGCACCTGCCGGACGCCAAAGGCCTGCGGGACCTGCACTTCCTGCTCAGCCGCCCGGGCACCGACGTGCCCGCGGTGCGGTTGCTGGACCCGGCGGGCGGCGAGGTGGTGGTGGCCGCCCGGCGCCTCGGCGGGGACGAGGTCCTCGACGACACGGCGAAGGCGGCCTACCGGCGCCGCCTCGCCGTGCTGGACGACGAGATCGACGCGGCGGCCGCCCGCGGCGACGACGACAGAGCCGCCCGGCTCGACAGCGAGCGGGCGGCCCTGCTGGCGGAACTGCGTGCCGCCGCCGGTCTCGGCGGGCGCACCCGGCGTCTCGGGGACGAGGCCGAGCGCGCCCGCAAGACCGTGACCGCCCGGATCCGGGACACGCTGCGCCGGCTGGACGGTCGCCACCCCCAGCTCGCCGAGCACCTGCGGGCGACCGTCTCGACCGGCGCGAGCTGCCGCTACGACCCGGGCGACCCCGGCATCACCTGGCGGTTCTGACGGCTCACTTGCGGTTGTAGAGCCGCATCGTGAGCGTGCCGAACACCGCGAGCAGCGCGCCGCTGGCGATGAACGTCCACGTGATGTCGCTGCCGTCCGGGGCGCCCATCATCAGGCCGCGGACCGCGTCGGACAGGATCGTCACCGGGTTGACGTTGACGAACACCTGCAGCCAGCCGGGCATCGTGGCCGGGTCGACGAACACGCTGGACAGGAATGTCAGCGGGAACAGCACCATCATGCTGACGCTCATCACCGACTTCTCGGTGCGCAGCAGCAGCCCGAACATGGTCCAGATCCAGGAGAACGCGAACGAGAACACCAGCAACAGACCGATGCCGGCGAGCACGCCGCCGACTCCGCCGGCCGGGCGGAATCCGAGGATCAGCCCGACCGAGAGGATGACCGCCGACGCCGTGCTGTAGCGGAACACGTCGCCCAGCAGCGCGCCGACCAGCGCGGCGGGCCGCCAGATCGGCAGCGTGCGGAACCGGTCGAACACGCCCTTCTCGATGTCGATGTTCACGCCCAGCCCGGTGTACATCGTGATCATCACGACGCTCATGACCAGGATCCCGGGCAGCAGGAACTGCAGGTACTGGGTGGTCGACCCGGCCAGCGCGCCGCCGAACAAGTAGGTGAACATCAGCGTCATCATGATCGGGAACGCGGTGACGTCGAACAGCTGCTCGGGCACGTGCTTGATCTTCAGCATGGCCCGCCAGCCGAACGTCAGCGACGCCGACAGCGCGCTGGGCCGCTGCGGCTGCTCGCCGGCGTCGAGCACGGCGTGCAGGCTTTCGGCGGCCGGGGTGTAGGCCGGGGACGTGTCCGTCGTGGTCGCGGTCATGCCGCTGCCTCCTCTTCCGTGGGGTGGTCGGTGAGGGCCAGGAACACCTCGTCGAGGCTGGGCTGGCCGAGGGAGAAGTCGTCGACGGTGATGCCGGCCTGCGCCAGGTCGGACAGCGCGCGGGCGGCGTGCTCGGCCGCGCCGAGGTCGGACTCGCCACCGCCGATGCGCGCGGTCAGCGACACCGGATCGCCACCCAGCTCCACAGTGGAGCCGAGCGCGCGGGCCATCACCCGCTGCGCCTCGGCGCGCTGGGCGCCGTCACGCAGGCGGACGTGGATCGAGCCGGCGCCGACGGAGGCCTTCAGGTCGCCGGGGGTGCCCTCGGCGATCACCTTGCCGTGGTCGATGACCGCGATCCGCCCGGCGAGGTGGTCGGCCTCGTCGAGGTACTGGGTGGTGAGCAGGACGGTGGTGCCCTGGGCGACGATGATCCGCACGATGTCCCACACCTGGTTGCGGCTGCGCGGGTCCAGGCCGGTGGTCGGCTCGTCCAGGAACAGCACGTCCGGGGTGCGCAGGATGCTTGCCGCGATGTCGATGCGCCGCCGCATGCCGCCGGAGTAGTTCTTCACCTGCCTGCCGCCGGCGTCGGTCAGGCCGAACGCCTCCAGCAGCTGGTCGGCGCGGCGCCGCGCGGCCGGTTTGCGGTGGCCCAGCAGGCGGCCCAGCAGCACGAGGTTCTCGATGCCGGTCAGGTCCTCGTCGATCGAGGCGTACTGGCCGGTGAGGCTCACCCGCTGCCGCACCGCGTCCGGTTCGCGCAGCACGTCGTGGCCGAACACCCTGGCCTGCCCGCCGTCGGGCCGGAGCAGGGTGGCCAGCATCCGCACCGCGGTGGTCTTGCCCGCGCCGTTCGGTCCGAGCACGCCGTACACGGTGCCGGCGGGCACGGCCAGATCGACGCCGTCCACGGCGCGGGTCTTGCCGAACACCTTGACCAGCCCGGACGTTTCGATCGCCAGGTCGCTCATGGTCCTTCCTTCCTTGTTCACGCTACGTAGGGGCGGGCCCGGCGGGCGGCGCGCAGCGCGCGGCCCCACCAGACGAGCTGGTCGAGCATCGGGCCGGCCGCGTGGCGGACGGCCTCGTCACGCGGGCCGCCGTCGGGCCCCATGTCGAAGAGGTTGAAGCTCACGGTGTTGCGCAGGGTCACGGTGTGCAGCTCGGTGAACACCACACGGAGCTGCTCGACCGCGTACAGTCCGGCGCAGCTGCAGCCGTAGGACACGAACGCCACCGGTTTGGCCTGCCACTCGTCGTAGGCGAAGTCGATCGCCTGCTTCAGGGAGGCCGGGAAGCTGCGGTTGTACTCCGGGGTGACGACGACGAACCCGTCCGCGCGGTCGATCTGGGAGGTGAAGGCCGTCATCGCCGGGGTGGCGCGGGCGGGGTAGCGGGCCGGGAAGTCGAACTCCGCGAGGTCCACCACGGACAGGTCGAGGTCGTCGCGCTCGCCCGCGGTGCGGGCGAACCACTGCCCGACCCGCTGCCCGGCGCGGCCCTCCCGGGTGCTCCCGATCAGGACCAGGCCCCTCAGCACGTCCTCCATGGCGGCCTCCTCCCGTTCTCGACCGGGAGGCGCTAGATCGGCCGCTGGATCGGATCTAGCGGGCGGGGCTCCGAAACCGGAACCGGCCTCGCGGCTGCCGGGCGCCGTCGAAGACAGCGAGCCACGGCTCGGTGAGCCGCGCCAGCAGCGGCAGCGCGGCCTCGACCGACCGCACCAGCACGGCGGCCTCCCGCGGGCCCGCGCCCATCGCGAGCGCCGACGTCCTCACCGAAGCGGCCGTCGTAGGGCAAGCACGACCCCGGCCACCCCCGCCGCAGGGCCGCGATCAGCCCGGTGAGCGGCTGGAGCGGGTCGGGCCGCAGGTACTCGAACCCGTCGTGGTGGTGGCAGCGTTCGAACCGGACCTCCATCGCGGGTTGCCGCTCCAGCACATCCGCCAGCGCCGTGACGGTGGCCTCGTGCAGGTCGGCGGCCGGGCGGAACGGGTACAGCAGCGAGATGTGCGCGGGCAGGCCCGGGCGGGCGGCCGGCGACAGTTCGGCCGCACGAGCCAGCAGCGGGTCGGCGGCCGGCACCGGGATCGCCAGCACACTGCGTCCGCGCTCGGTCATGGACCGGTTCCACCGCGGATTCCGGCCCCAGCGGAAACGATCTCGCGCGGGTTACGCTCGACCGCGTGACGGAGCTGTCCTTCGAGCCGCTGTCGCCGGTGTCCTTCCTGGAGCGGGCGGAGGCGGCCCACGGTGACCGGACCGGGGTGGTCGACGGGGAGCGGCGCTTCACCTACGCCGAACTGGCCGACCGGTGCCGCCGGCTGGCCGGGGCGCTCGCGCCGCGCGCGCGGGGGCGGCCGGTCGCCGTCCTCGCGCCGAACACGCACGTGCTGCTGGAGGCCAACTTCGGGGTGCCGTGGGCCGGGGTGCCGCTGGTCGCGGTCAACACCCGCCTGTCCGCGGGCGAGATCGCCTGGATCCTCCAGCACTGCGAGGCCGCGGTGCTGGTGCACGACCCGGTGTTCGACGACCTCGTCGCCGAGGTGCTGGCCAGGCTGGACAGGCCGGTCGAGGTGATCCGCGCGGGGGAGGAGTACGAGGAGCTGCTCGCCGGTGCGACCCCGCGGGCCGAGGCGCCGCGCGACGAGCGCGGCCTGCTGTCGATCAACTACACCTCGGGCACGACCGGTCGCCCGAAGGGCGTGATGTATCACCACCGCGGGGCGTACCTGCAGGCGCTGGCGATGGTCGGGCACACCGGTCTCTCCCCGTCGTCGGTGCACCTGTGGACGCTGCCGATGTTCCACTGCAACGGCTGGTGCTTCCCGTGGGCGGTGACCGCGGCCGCGGCGACGCACGTCTGCCTGCCGAAGGTCGAGCCGGGCCTGGTGTGGCGGCTGATCCGCGATGAGGGCGTCACCCACCTCAACGGCGCCCCGACCGTGCTGTCGATGCTCGCCTACGCGCCGGAGGCCGCGCCGGTCGCGCACCCGGTCCGCGTCGCCACCGGGGGCGCCCCGCCGACCCCGGCGATCCTGCGCCGCATGGGGGAGCTGGGCTTCGACGTCACGCACCTCTACGGCCTCACCGAAACGTTCGGGCCGATCATGATCTGCGACTGGCGTCCGGAGTGGAACGCGCTGGACACCGCCACACAGGCCCGGCTCAAGGCGCGGCAGGGCGTGGGGAACCTGGTGGCCTGCCGGGCCCGGGTCGTGGCCGAGGACGGATCGGACGTGCCCGCCGACGGCGTGACCACCGGAGAGATCGCGGTGCGTGGCAACAACGTCATGCTCGGCTACTACCGGGATCCCGATGCCACCGCCCAGGCCGCGCCGGACGGCTGGTTCCGCACCGGCGATCTCGGCGTGATGCACCCGGACGGCTACGTCGAACTGCGTGACCGCAGCAAGGACGTGATCATCTCCGGCGGCGAGAACATCGCCAGCGTCGAGGTGGAGCAGGCGATCGCCGACCACCCGGCCGTGCTGGAGGTCGCCGTGATCGCGGTGCCGGACGACCACTGGGGCGAGGTGCCCGCGGCCTACGTGACCCTGCACGACGGGGCGTCGGCGACCGCCGAGGAGATCGTCGAGTTCGTCCGGGGGAGGATCGCGCGGTTCAAGGCACCCAGGCGGGTGGTGTTCGGGCCGCTGCCCAAGACGTCCACCGGGAAGATCCAGAAATACGTGCTGCGCGACCAGGCGTGGGCCGGCCGCGCGTCGCGTATCCGATGAGTAACGACACGGGTTAGCGGTCCACCCGGCGGGGTAGCCGGGGAGCAACGAACGCTAGGCAGGGGTGGGCGCGAATGTTGTGGCTGATGTTGCTCGTACCGATCGTGATCCTGGTCTTCGCGGTGAGCCTGCAGAAGTTCGAGGCCGTCATGCTCGGGACCGACCCGCGGGACCGCCGTCGCTATCGATGAGGTGAGGGGATGATCACGGTCTTCCTGGTCGACGACCACGAGGTGGTGCGGCGCGGGGTCGCGGACCTGGTGGAGGCCGATCCGGAGCTGACCGTGGTGGGCGAGGCCTCGACGATGGGCGAGGCGCTGACGCGGATCCCGGCGGTGCGGCCGGACGTGGCGGTGCTGGACCTGCGGCTGCCCGACGGCAGCGGCATCGAGCTGTGCCGGGAACTACGGTCCCGGATGCCGGAGCTGCACTGCCTGATCCTCACGTCCTACACCGACGAGCAGGCGATGCTCGACGCGATCATGGCCGGCGCGGGCGGGTACGTGGTGAAGGACGTGCGCGGCATGGAACTGGTGTCGGCGGTGCGGCAGGTCGGGGCCGGGAAATCGTTGCTGGACAACCGGGCGGCCTCCGCGTTGATGTCCCGGATCCGAGACGAGGCCGGGTCGGCCGGCCCGGTGTCGCGGCTGTCGGAGCAGGAACGCAAGCTACTCGACCTGATCGGCGAAGGGCTGACCAACCGCGAGATCGCCGAACGCATGTTCCTGGCCGAGAAGACCGTGAAGAACTACGTGTCGCGGCTGCTGCACAAGCTCGGGATGCAGCGGCGCACGCAGGCGGCCGTGCTGGCCACGAGCCTGCGCCGGGACCGGCCGGGCCGCCGGTAGCGGCGGCCCGGCCGCGGGTCTTCCGGCGTCAGCGGACGTTGAAGGTGTCCGGGTCGGGCCCGGTCCGCAGGCCCTTCTCCAGCTTCGCCAGCTCGGCGAGGTCGCTTTCGTCGAGCTCGAAGCCGAACACGTCGAGGTTCTCCTTGATCCGGGACGGCGTGACCGACTTCGGGATCACGACGTTGCCCAGCTGCAGGTGCCAGCGCAGCACGATCTGCGCCGGGGTGCGGCCGTGCTTGTCCGCGAGCGCGGTGACGGTCTGCTCGCCGAGCAGGTCGCCGCCCTTGGCCAGCGGGCTCCACGCCTCGGTCACGATGCCGTGCTGGGCGTGGTACTCCCGCAGCTCGGCCTGCTGCAGGTAGGGGTGCAGCTCGATCTGGTTGACCGCGGGCACGATCTGGCTCTCCTGCGCCAGCCGTTCCAGGTGGTCCGGCTGGAAGTTGGACACGCCGATCGCGCGGATGCGGCTGTCGGAGTAGAGGCGCTCGAACGCGCGCCAGCTGGCGGCGTAGCGGTCGGCCTCCGGGACCGGCCAGTGGATCAGGTACAGGTCCAGGTACTCCAGGCCCAGATCGGCCATGCTCTTGTCGAACGCCCGCAGCGTCTCGTCGTAGCCCTGGTCGGAGTTCCACAGCTTGGTGGTGACGAACAGCTCCTCGCGCGCGATGCCGGACTGGGCCAGCGCCTTGCCCACCGCGGCCTCGTTGGCGTAGGCGGTCGCGGTGTCGATGCTGCGGTATCCGGCCTCCAGGGCCGCGGTGACCGCCTGGGTGGTCTCGTCGGCGGGGACCTGGAAGACCCCGTAGCCCACCTGCGGCATGTGCACGCCGTTGTTCAGTTCGACCGTGGGAATGGCGGTCATGTCTTTCCTTTCGCTGTCGTTCATCGGTGGACGGCCGGGATCTCCGGCTGCGTCCGGGTGGCCGGGCGCCGGTCGAGCGCGCCGGAGACCAGCGCGACGCCGAGCCCGGCGGCGGCCAGCACCGCGCCGATCCAGTTCGGCGCGGTGTAGCCGAGGCCGTGGCCGATCGCGAGCCAGCCCAGCCAGGCGCCGCCCGCGTAGCCGAGGTCGAAGGCCGCGATGTTCGCGGCCGACGCCAGTGCCGGTGCGTCCCCGGCCTTGGCCATGACGCGGGCCTGCAGCGGCGGCACGGCCGCGAACCCGGCGGCGCCGAGCAACGCGATCGTGACGGCGGCGGGCAGCTGCGCGTGCGCGGTGAAGACGAACGCGACGAGCACCACGGCCAGCGCGGCCAGTATGACGTACAGGCTCGGCATCAGCGCGCGGTCGGCGGCCTTGCCCCCGAGCAGGTTGCCCGCCACCAGCCCCCCGCCAAACAACACGAGGAGCCAGGTCACTGGGCCGGGGGAGAAGCCGGCGACGCCGGTCGTCGTGGGGGCGATGTAGGTGAAGGAGGCGAACACCCCGCCGAAGCCGAGCGCGGTCATGGCCAGCGCGAGCCACACCTGGGGCCGCCGGAACACGGCCAGCGCGCTGCGCAGGCTCTGGCCCTCGGTGACGGGCTGGCGGGGGACGAGTGCGACGACGCCCAGCAGGGCGATCACGCCCAGGCCGGCCACCGCCCAGAACGTGGAGCGCCAGCCGAGCTGCTGGCCCAGCGCGGTGCCGCCGGGCACGCCGAGCACGTTGGCGACGGTCAGGCCGGTGAACATGATCGCGATGGCGCTCGCCTGTCGGGACTTCGGCACGAGCGAGGCGGCGACGACCGAGCCGACGCCGAAGAACGCGCCGTGCGAGAGGGCGGCGATCACGCGGCCGGTCATGAGCAGACCGTATCCGGGTCCGATCGCGGAGACGACGTTGCCCGCGATGAACAACACCATCAGGCCGGTGAGGACGGTCTTGCGCGGCACCTTCGAGCCGAGCGCGGTGAGCAGGGGCGCGCCGACCACGACGCCCAGGGCGTAACCGGAGATCAGGAGCCCGGCCGTGGACACCGAGACACCGAGGTCGGTGGCGACCTCGGGCAGCAGGCCCATGATCACGAACTCCGGGGTGCTGATGCCGAAGGCGGCGATGGCCAGCGCGATGAGGGCGACAGGCATGTGCTTCCTCGTGAGAGCTTGTGGGATCAGCTTAACAACTACCCGCTTTCGCAATAGTTGCACACGCGGACTATTGTCGACGACGGCTAGGCTGGCGGGCAAGTAGACTGGGGGCCTGCGAGGAAGAGGTGAAGCGTGTCACTGCCCGACGACGCGGTCGAAGCCCGCGCGCACGGCTGGCGGACCCTGGCGGCGCTGCACGCCCGGATCGAGGACCGGCTGGAGCGCGCGCTGCAACGTGACCACGAGCTGTCCGTGAGCGAGTACACGGTGCTGGAGGTGCTGTCCCGCCAGGACGGCTTCCACCTGCGCATGAACCAGCTCTCCAGTGCCGTCGTGCTGAGCCAGTCCGCGACCACGCGGCTGGTCAGCAGGCTGGAGGACCGGGGGCTGCTGCAGCGCTACCTGTGCCCGACCGATCGGCGCGGGATCTACACGGAGGTGACCGCGGCGGGGCGGGAGCTGCTGGACGCCGCGCGGCCCACCCACGACCGGGCGCTGACGGAGGCGTTGGCGGCGGCGGAGGAGCTGCCGGAGCTGGCGCCGCTGGTGGCGGCGCTGCAGGCGCTGGAGTTGCCGGCGGCCGCTGGGCGCTGACGCCGGGCTGCTCGGTATCGGCTGCGTTGGCGCCCGCGGATTTCTGTTCGTTCCCCTGTGCCCGGTCGCGGCTGCGCGGCTTGGGGCACGCGGTGTGGCGGGCGCGCTGGGTGGCGGACCGTGCGTGCAGGGGCGCGGGGCTGTCCGGCCGCCGCGGTAAGGGGCCGGGTGTGTCGATCAACTTCGGTGGCGTGCTGGCGCTCGCGGGGCTGCTGGCCGTCGGTGGGTGCGCCGCTCCTTCCGGGCGGCGAGGGGATCACCGAGAGCTTCACCGACAAGGGGCAGGGCAGCGTGTCCTGCCGGCTGAGCGTGGACGGCTCGACCGTGCTCTACTTCGCGGCCGACGTCACTGACCGCGGCACCCCCGCGGTGTCCCCCGACGACGACGGGCCGTGGCGGCTCGGGAACCCCGAACTCGTCGACGGCGTGGGCGACGTGACGGCGGTGGCGGACCGCGGGGCCAAAGCAGCGGCCGAATGCGCACACGCCGGACAGCCGCGGTAGTTCGTGGGTCTCGTCCAGTCGGAGGCCGCACCTCCGCTGGACGCGTTGCTGACGTTCCTGGCGAGCTGGTTCCCGTCGGCGCGCCGCGCTGGGGTACTGACTCAGCGCAGTCCGGCGATCAGCAGTTCCACCAGGCGGCGGGCGTCGTAGCGGGGGTCCGAGTCCGCGCCGACGCACAGGTTTCCCACGCCGCGCATCAGGGCGTACGCCTCGATCTCCCGGCGGATCTCGCCCGCGGCGCGCGCGGCGTCCAGCAGGTTCGCGCACACCGGGACCAGCCGGTCCAAAAAGTTGCCGTGCAGCGCGGCGAAACCCGCCTCGTCGGACTGCAGCACGCCAGCCAGGCCGTGCTTCGTCACCAGGAAGTCCACGAACAGGTCCACCCACTTCCGCAGCGCCTCGTACGGCGCCTCGCTCGCTAGCAGCGCCGTACCGGCCTCGGCGCAGGCGTCGACTTGGTGTCGGTACACGGCGATGATCAGGTCCGCCCTGGTGGGGAAGTGGCGGTAGATCGTGCCCATCCCGACTCCGGCCTCCGCGGCGATGTCCCGCACCGGCGCGTCCACGCCTGTCCGCACGAACACCGCGGCGGCCGCGTCCAGCAGGGCCTTCTCGTTCCGCCGGGCGTCGGCCCGCTTGGTCCGGGCTGGCTTCCCCTCGTCGGCCACGCGCACCTCCTTGTTAAGCGGAACAAGGTTCCGTATTGTGGCCCTGGCCGCGCAGACCAGCCGCCTGCGCCTCGGGCTCCTGGTGACCAGCAACCGGTTCCGCCCGCCCGCGGTGCTGGCCAACGTCGCCACCACCGTGGACGTCGTCTCGGGCGGCCGCCTCGACTTCGGCATCGGCATCGGCGTCGGCTCGCGGCCCGGCCACCCGCTCGCCCGCCGTGATTACGAGGCACACGGCCTGCCCTTCCACGACGCCCCGGACGCCACCGCGAGCCTCGCCGAGGCCCTCACCGTCGTCCGCCGCCTGTGGACCGAGGAGCGCCCGTTCGACTTCGACGGCGCCCACGTGAAGCTCACCGGAGCGTTCGGCAACCCGAAACCGGTGCAGCGTCGCGGCCCGCCGATCCTCGTCGGCGGCCGCGCGAAGGCGACGCTGCGGATGGTCGCCGAGCACGCCGACCTGTGGAACATCCCGGGCGGCGACCTCGGCGACGCCATCGAGCGCAGCGCCCTGCTGGGCCGCTACTGCCACGAGATCGGCCGCGACCCGGCGGCGGTCACGCGGTCGATCCGCTTGCCGGTTTCCTACGAGCGGCCGGGCGACACCCGCGAGGCGATCGCCGCGGCCGCCGACGCCGGCTTCACCCACTTCGTCCTCGGCCTGGCCGCGCCCTACCCGCCCGGCGTCGCCGGGTGTCTGGCCGAGGAGGTGATCACGGCGGCCTGAGCCCGGCCGCGCCCAAGGTTTTCGTGACGTGGAAAGGGCGCTGGTGCCGCCGGTGGCCCGAAGCGAAGGTGGGTCGAGCCACCCCACGTCAGCGAACGGGGACCTTCATGACCATCACCACGCGAGCCGCGGTGTGCCGGGATCCCCGGCACCCCTGGGAGATCATCGACCTCGACCTGGACGAGCCGAAGGCGCACGAGGTCCGGATCCGCTTCCACGCGGCCGGCCTGTGCCACTCCGACGACCACATCCAGAAGGGCGACGCGCAGATGCGCTTCCCCGTGGTCGGCGGGCACGAGGGCGCCGGGGTCGTCGAGGCCGTCGGCGCGGACGTCACCCGCGTCGCGGCCGGCGACCACGTCGTCTGCTCCTTCATCCCGGCCTGCGGCCAGTGCCGCTACTGCTCCACCGGGCACCAGAACCTGTGCGACGCAGGCAAGAACGCCTCCACCGGGGAGTTCCCCGACGGCACGTTCCGCTTCCACGCCGGCGGCGAGGACTTCGGCGGGCTGTGCGTGCTCGGCACCTTCTCGCAGTACGCGGTCGTGTCGGAGTTCTCCTGCATCCCGATCCCGCGGGACATCCCGTTCGAGATCGCCGCGCTGGTCGGCTGCGGCGTGCCGACCGGCTGGGGCTCGGCGGTGTACGCGGCGGGCGTGCGTGCCGGGGAGACCGTCGTGATCTACGGCGCCGGTGGCGTCGGCAGCAACGCTGTGCAGGGCGCGCGCTACGCCGGGGCGAAGAACGTGGTCGTGGTCGATCCTGTGGAGTTCAAGCGGGACATGGCGAAGGTGTTCGGCGCGACCCACACCTTCGCCACCGCCAAGGAAGCACACGACTTCGTCGTCGAAACCACCTGGGGCCAGCTCGCCGACCACGCGATCATCACCGTCGGCGTCCTGCACGACGAGGTGATCGCCCGCGCGCTCGATGTCGTCGGCAAGAGCGGCAAGGTCACCATCACCGCCGTCGGAGGCGGCTGGATCGACGCCAACGCGGGCCTGTTCATCGGCTACCAGCGGCGGGCGCAGGGCGCGTTGTTCGGCAACTGCAACCCGCTCTACGACGTGCCACGCCTGCTGGGGCTGTACCGCTCGGGCGACCTGAAACTGGACGAGCTGATCACCCGGCGCTACACGCTCGACCAGGTCAACGACGGCTACCAGGACATGCTCGACGGCAAGAACATCCGCGGCGTCATCGTCCACGAGCACTGAAGGGGATCGCGACATGAGCATCACCACCCGCGCCGCCGTCGCCCGCGCGCCCCACCGCCCGTGGGAGATCACCGAGCTGCAGCTCGACGAGCCGAAGGCGCACGAGGTGCGCGTCAAGTTCCACGCCGCCGGGCTGTGCCACTCCGACGACCACATCACCAATGGCGACGCCCCGGTGCGGCTGCCGATCGTCGGCGGCCACGAGGGCGCCGGCGTCGTCGAGTCGGTCGGCCCGCACGTCACCCGGGTCAAACCCGGCGACCGGATCGTCTGCTCCTACATCCCCGCCTGCGGCAAGTGCCGTCCCTGCTCGACCGGGCACCAGAACATGTGCGACGAGGGCAAGAACGCCTCCACCGGCATGTTCGCCGACGGCACGTTCCGCTTCCACGCCGACGGCGAGGACTTCGGCGGGTTCTGCACCCTCGGCACGTTCTCGCAGTACGCGGTGGTGTCCGAATGGGCCTGCCTGCGCCTGCCCGACGACATCCCGTTCGAGATCGCCGCGCTGGTCGGCTGCGGCGTGCCGACCGGCTGGGGCTCGGCGGTGTACGCGGCGGGCGTGCGTGCCGGGGAGACCGTCGTGATCTACGGCGCCGGTGGCGTCGGCAGCAACGCTGTGCAGGGCGCGCGCTACGCCGGGGCGAAGAACGTGGTCGTGGTCGATCCTGTGGAGTTCAAGCGGGACATGGCGAAGGTGTTCGGCGCGACCCACACCTTCGCCACCGCCAAGGAAGCACACGACTTCGTCGTCGAAACCACCTGGGGCCAGCTCGCCGACCACGCCATCTGCACCCCCGGCGTGCTCACCGAGGAGATCGTCAACGCGGCTGTGCGGGTCACCGGCAAGGGTGGCAAGGTCACCGTCACCGCCGTCGGCAAGATCGACGAGCGCGCGGTGCATTTCCCCGCCGGCATGCTGATCGGCTACCAGCGGCAGCTGCGCGGCGCGTTGTTCGGCGACAGCAACCCGCTCTACGACGTGCCACGCCTGCTGGGGCTGTACCGCTCGGGCGACCTGAAACTGGACGAGCTGATCACCCGGCGCTACACGCTCGACCAGGTCAACGACGGCTACCAGGACATGCTCGACGGCAAGAACATCCGCGGCGTCATCGTCCACGAGCACTGACGCCCCGCACCTCCCAACCCCCCACCGATGGCGGCTCCGCAACGAAGCGGGAGATCGACATGCGCACACCCATCCCACGTTTCCTCGCCGCCTTCGCGGCGCTGATCCTCCTCGCCGCCTGTGGCGGCGGGGGCCAGGCCGGTCAGGGCGGCGCGGCCGCCGGGCCCCCGCAACGTGGCGGGAGCATCACCGTGCTGGAGCTGAACTCCTTCGCCGGAGCCTGGCCCAGCGGACTGGACCCGGCGACCAACACGACCGGCGGCGCGAACCTGTCCCAGATGAACGCGATCTTCGGCGGCCTGTTCGCGCTGACCGCGGACGAGGACGGCGGAAACGCCCGCGTCGTCCCGGAACTGGCCAGCGGCTACGAGCTCGCCGACGGCGACCGGACAATCCGCATCACCATCCGCGACGGCGTGAAGTTCAGCGACGGCACGCCCTTCGACGCCGAGGCGGTCGCCTTCAACTTCCGCCGCGACATCACCTCGACCTGCACCTGCGCCCCGCGCTGGCCGCTGGCCGAGCAGAACGGCATCTCCGTCGAGGGCAATTCCGTCGTGCTGCGGTTCACCCGCCCGTACGGCGCGGTGATCAACTCGATGGTGGTGTCCAACGTGAACTGGATCGCCTCGCCCACCGCGCTGCAGCAGATGGGCCCCGAGCAGTTCAAGATCACCCCGGTCGGCGCGGGCCCGTTCAAGGTGGTGTCCAACCAGCTGTCCTCGGAGCTGAAGCTGACCCGCAACGAGAACTACTTCAAGCCCGGACTGCCCTACCTGGACAACCTGACGTTCAAGTCGGTCGGCGGCGACCAGCCCGCCTACCAGGCGATCCTGGCCGGGCAGGCGCAGGCCTACGAGGGCATGAACACCACCCCGCTGATCGAGCAGGCGCAGGCGAACAAGCAGCTGACCGTCACCATCCAGCCGCCCACCTCGCCGTACCTGATCCAGCTCAACACGAAGACCGCGCCGTTCGACAACCAGAAGGCGCGCGAGGCGGTCTACTACGCGACCAATGTGGACGCGATCCGCAAGGGACTGTTCAAGGACTGGTACCCGGCCGCGCAAACCTTCACCGGACCGGGCGGGCTGTTCCACCACGACACCATCGACGGGTACCGCACCTACGACCCGGACAAGGCCCGCGCCCTGGTCGCCGAGCTGGGCGGGCTCACTGTCGACCTCGGCACGCTCAAGAGCTACGTCGCCGAGCAGGTGATGACCGCGCTGCAGAGCCAGTGGGAGGCCGTGGGCATCAAGACCACGATCCACTCCGACCAGCTCAACGCCCTGATCGGCAACTTCAACTCGAACAAGTGGCAGGCGATGCTGCAGACCGCTGGGGCGTGGGATCCCGCGGCCGGTGTCGGCGTCGGGTTCCGCTTCGCCGCCACCTCGCCGTTCAGCGGCGTCAGCGACCCGGCCCTGGACGACCTGCTCAACCAGGCCGCGGCCACCGTCGACCCGGCCACCCGGGAGACGCTGTACCTGCAGGCGGGCAAGCGGATCAGCGACAACGCCTACGCGCCCTACATCCTGGCCTTCGCCCCGGCCAACGTGACCGCGGCCGGCGTGCACGGGCCCGGGCTGACCACGAAGATCCCGCCGGTCCTGGTCAACACCGGGGTGCTGTGGGACCAGGTCTGGACGAGCCGGTGACGGCGATCGGCGCGCCACGGCGGCTGCCGGGGCCGCTGACCTCACCGGCGCTGCGGCTGGTGGCCCGGCGGCTGCTCACAGCGGTCCCCATCGTGCTCGGCGTCAGCGTCCTCACCTTCGCGGTGCTGAGCCTGATCCCGGGCGACACGGCGCAGCTGCTGCTGGGCCCGGAGGCCACGCCCGAGCAGATCGCCGCGCTCAACCAGCAGATGGGGCTGGACCGGCCCGCGGTGGTGCGCTACCTGGACTGGCTCGGCGGCGCGGTCACCGGTGACCTCGGGAACTCGCTGGTCAGCGGGCAGCCGGTGACCGACGAGCTCGGGTCCCGGCTGGCGGTCAGCGGCGAGCTGGTGGGGCTGGCGTTCGTGCTGTCACTGGGGCTGGCGATCCCGGTCGCCCTGATCGCGGCCCGCCGCCCCAACCGGCTCACCGACCGGGTGAGCATGCTGGTCAGCATCACCGGCCTGTCGCTGGCGAACTACGTGCTCGCGCTGCTGCTCGTGCTGGTGTTCGCGGTGCAGCTGGCGGTGTTCCCCGCCATCGGGTTCGTGCCGCTGGAGCAGGGGCTGGGCGCGAACTTGCACTCGCTGTTCCTGCCCGCGCTGGCGATCGCGTTCCCGCTGTTCTGCTTCTACACCCGGTTCCTGCGCGGCGACCTGGTGGACCAGCTGCACGGCGAGGACTACATCACCACGGCGCGGGCGAAGGGGATCGGGCCGTGGCAGGTGCTGCTGCGGCACGCGTTCCGCAACTCGGCGTTCGGGCTGATCACCGTGGTCGGGCTCAACCTGGGCACGATGATCGGCGCGACCGTGATCATCGAGCAGATCTTCGCCCTGCCCGGCATCGGGCAGATGCTGCTGTCGGCCATCAACAGCCGCGACTTCGTCGTGGTCCAGGCCTGCGTGGTGGTCTTCGCCGTGGTCGCGGTGGCCGCCAACCTGCTGACCGACCTGCTCTACGCCGTACTCGACCCGAGGATCCGCTATGGCGACGGTTGATCTGCCCACGGCGCTGCCCGCGGCGCGTCCGTCCCGCGTGCGCGGCTGGCTGCGGCACGTCGAACTGGGCGTCCCGCTGGCGCTGCTCGCGCTGGTGTTCGGCGCGTGCTTCCTGTGGCCGCTGGTCGCCTCGGTGCCCGAGCCGATCGGCGGGGACGTGCTGGAGTCGAACCTGCCCGCGTTCTCGCCGGGCCACCTGCTGGGCACCGACCCCAACGGCAACGACGTCTGGTCCCGGCTCCTGCACGGCGGGCAGTCCTCGCTGATCGTCGGTGTCGCGGTCAACGTGCTGGGCCTGCTGGCAGGCGGCACCCTCGGCGCGGTGAGCGCCTACCTCGGCGGCGCGGTGGACGCGGTGATCATGCGCGTGCTGGACGTGCTGATCGCGTTCCCGTCGCTGGTGCTGACCCTGGCGGTGGCGCAGAGCCTCGGGCCGAGCCAGGTGAACACGATCCTGGCGCTGGCGTTCTTCTCGGTGCCTGCGTTCGCGCGGATCTCCCGTGCCGCGACGCTGCGGTTGCGGGAGCAGCCGTTCATGGTCGCCGCGCACCTGTCCGGCACGCGGGTGTGGCGGATGCTGTTCCGGCACCTCGCGCCGAACATCGCGCCGCAGCTGGTGACGTTCTCGATGCTGGGCATGGGCATCGTGATCGTGATCGAGGGCGCGCTGAGCTTCCTCGGCCTCGGCATCCCGCCACCCGCGCCGAGCTGGGGCAACATGATCTCCCAGGGACAGGCGAGCCTGTCGGCGACGCCGACGCTCGTGGTCTGGCCGTCCCTGGCGCTCTTTGTGACCGTCCTGGCATTCAACCTGCTGGGCGAGACGCTACGGGGACGCTGGAGCGGCCGATGAGCATCGACGAACTGACCACGCCGGCGTCCGTGCGGACCGGGACGCTGCTGGAGGTCGAGGACCTGCACGTGACGTTCGCGGCCCGGGGACGCACGGTGCGCGCGGTCAACGGGCTGTCCTACCGGCTGGAGGCGGGCCGGACGCTGGCGATCATCGGCGAGTCCGGGTCGGGCAAGTCGGTCAGCTCGCGGGCGCTGATGGGGCTGCTGCCGCCGACGGCGCGGATCACCGGATCGGCGCGCTACCGCGGCGTCGAGCTGCTCGGCCTGCCGGAACGGCGGATGCGGCGGCACCGGGGCGCGGACCTGGCGATGGTGTTCCAGGACCCGGCGCGGTCGCTGAACCCGACGATGCGGATCGGCGTGCAGATCACCGAGGCGGTGCGCGCGCACGGCGACCACGACCGGCGCGCCGCCCGGGACCGCGCGATGGACCTGCTGAAACTGGTGCGGTTGCCGGCCCCGGAGCGGCGGTTCCACGAGTACCCGCACCAGCTCTCCGGCGGCATGCGCCAGCGGGTGATGATCGCGATCGCGCTGGCCGCGGACCCGAAGCTGCTGATCGCCGACGAGGCCACCACGGCGCTGGACGTGACCACGCAGGCGCAGATCATGGAGCTGCTGCTGGAACTGCAGGAGCGGCTCGGCACGGCGATCATCCTGATCAGCCACGACCTCGGGCTCGCGGCGACCTACGCGCACGACGTGATCGTGATGTACGCGGGACGGGCGGTGGAGTACGCGGCGGCGCCGGCGCTGTTCTCGCGGGTGCGGATGCCGTACACGAAGGCGTTGCTGGGCGCGATCCCGCGGGTGGAGCGCCCGCCGCACGCCGAGCTGCCGGTCACGCCGGGGCAGCCGCCCGACCTGACGAACCTGCCGTCCGGGTGCCCGTTCGCGCCCCGCTGCGACCGTGCCGCGTCCGATTGCGTGGCCGAGGCGCCCCCGCTGACCGAACACGAGCCGGGACACGCGTGGGCGTGCTGGCACCCCTGCGAGGAGGACGTATGACACCGGTGACGTGGTGCACGGTGCGCGGGCGCGGCCGGTCCACTCTGGATGGAGCGGACCGATGACCACTGTGGAGGAACCGCTGCTGGAGGCGCGCAACCTGGTGCAGGAGTTCACCGTCCGGGGCCGGGGCGGCACGCGTGGCGGGGTGGTGCACGCGTTGTCCGACGTGTCGTTCGACATCCGCCCGCGCGAGACGCTCGGCGTGGTGGGGGAGACCGGCTCGGGCAAGTCGACGCTGGCCCGCTCGATCCTGCAGGCCCCGCGGCCCAAGGCCGGCTCGGTGCGGTTGCGCGGTATGGACCTCGCGACCGTGAAGGGCCGGCGGCTCGCGGACGCCCGGCGGCACGTGCAGATGGTGTTCCAGGACCCGTTCGGCTCCCTCAACCCGCGGTGGCGCGTCACCGACATCGTCGAGGAGCCGATGGTCGGCTACCGCACCGCGCCCGCCGCCGAGCGGCGCCGTCGGGCGCGGGACCTGCTGGACCTGGTCGGGCTGAACCCGGACACGTTCGGGCGGCGGCGTCCGCACGAGTTGTCCGGCGGGCAGTGCCAGCGGGTCGCGATCGCCCGCGCGCTGGCGCTGGACCCGGCGCTGATCGTGTGCGATGAGGCCGTGTCCTCTTTGGACGTGCTGATCCAGGCGCAGGTGCTGAACCTGTTCGAGCGGCTGCGGTCGGAGCTGGGACTGTCCTACCTGTTCATCTCGCACGACCTGGCGCTGGTCAAGCAGGTCAGCGACCGGGTCGGGGTGATGCACCTCGGGCAGCTGTGCGAGATCGGCCCGGCGGAGGAGATCTACCGCGCGCCCCGGCACCCGTACACGGTCGCGCTGCTGGAGTCCATCCCGCACGTGGACGCCGACGCGGCCGCGAACCGCCGTCCGGTCACCATCCGCGGCGAGCCGCCGTCGCCGATCTCGCCGCCCAGCGGCTGCCGGTTCCGCACCCGCTGCCCGCGGGCGCGGGACAGGTGCGCGGTGGAAACGCCGCTGCTGCGCGAGCTCGCGCCCGGCCACCAGGCCGCCTGTCACTTCCCGGAGGAGGACGTCTGATGGAGATCTCGCTCGAGGGCAAGGTGGCGCTGGTGACCGGCGCCGGGCCGAACATCGGCAGCGGCATCGCGCTCGCGCTGGCCCGCTACGGCGCCGAGGTGGCGTGCAACGACCTGGACCCGGCGGCGGCGAAGGCCGCGGCCGACCGGATCGAGCGCAACGGCGGCACGGCGATGGCCGTCCCCGGCGACGTGACCGACCCCGAGCAGGTCCGCGAGTACCTCGCGACCGTCGTGGACGCCTGGGGGCACGTCGACATCCTGGTCAACAACGCGGCGCTGCTCGGCGGGCGCGGGGTGCTGGACGAGAGCCCGGCCTTCTTCCAGCACGCGGTGAACGTGGCCGCGATGGGCAACTTCCTCAACACCCAGCTGGTCGGCAGGCACATGGCGGAGCGGGGGATCCGCGGCTCGATCGTGGCGATCTCGTCGTCCAACGGGTGGTCCGGCAGCGCCGGGGTGATCGCGTACGCGTTTCACAAGGGCGGGGTCAACAACTTCGTCCGTGCGGCGGCGATGGATCTCGCGCCGTACGGGAT
The DNA here is from genome assembly GCF_000739085.1 of Amycolatopsis methanolica 239. Taxonomy (NCBI): domain Bacteria; kingdom Bacillati; phylum Actinomycetota; class Actinomycetes; order Pseudonocardiales; family Pseudonocardiaceae; genus Amycolatopsis; species Amycolatopsis methanolica. Next base: position 3,500,800 of record NZ_CP009110.1, read on the forward strand.
CCGGGTCAACAGCTTCACCCCGACCGCGCCGGCCCCGGACAACCCGGCGCTGATCGCGGAGCAGGGTCCGGGCGGCGTGCTGGACAGGCCGCGCCGGGCCGGGATCGGTGGCGCGGACGGCAACGAGGCGTGGCGCCGCCCGTCGCGGTGGGCGGGGGAGCGGGTGCCGCTGGTGCCGATGGGCACGACCGGCACCCCGACCGACATCGGGCACGCGGTGGCGTGGCTGTGCTCGGACTACGCGCGCCTGATCACCGGCTGCGACCTGGTCGTCGACGGCGGCGCGAGGGCGAAGAACTTCGCCTACCACCCGGCGCCGGCGAGCGAGCTGGCCGGCCCGGCGCCGCTGATCCCGCTCGACGTGACGGGCGAACTGGACCGGGAGGCGTGACCAGCCCCGCTATCCTGACCCGATGCGGGTGCGGCGCGGGGTGCGGGCGGTCATGCTGGACGACGACCGGATCCTGTTGTGCCGCATGAGGATCGCCCCGCCGGGCACGGCCGTGTGGATCACCCCGGGCGGCGGCGTCGAGGACGGTGAGTCCCCGCTGGAGGCGCTGCGCAGGGAGCTGCTCGGAGACCGGTTTCGTGCTCGACGGAGGCTGCCGCCGCACGTGTGGCGTCGCGCAGCGCCCGCGCCGCCGGAGCTGACCAGCCACGACGCGGTCGCCGACGGCTTCTACCTGGTCCGCACGACGGCTTTCACACCGCGCGGGACGTTCTCCGACGAGGCGCCGGCCGCCGAGAACATCACCGGCTTCCGCTGGTGGGCGCTCGAGGAGATCGCCGGCTACCGCGGTCCGGACCTGTTCGCGCCCCGTGACCTCGCGACGCCGTTGCGGACGTTGATCGAGGCCGGTGCGCCCGCGAAGCCGGTGCCCGTCGGTGGAAGCGCAAGATAGGAGAAGCGCGCGGCGGTGAAACGGTCATAGGGTACGGGGATGACGAATCAGATGATCTTCGTGAACCTGCCCGTGGCCGACCTGGACAGGGCCAAGAAGTTCTGGTCCGACCTGGGGTACGAGTTCAACGCGCAGTTCACCGACGAGAACGCGGCCTGCCTGGTGTTCAGCGACACGATCTACGCGATGCTGCTCAGACACGACTTCTTCACGACCTTCACCGACAAGCAGATCGCCGACAGCGCCAAGTCCACCGAGGTGCTGCTGGCCCTGTCCGCCGAGAGCCGGGAGGCCGTGGACACCCTGGTGGACAAGGCGGTCGCCGCGGGCGGGCGGGAAACCCGCGACCCGATGGACCAGGGGTTCATGTACCAGCGCGTGTTCGAGGACCCCGACGGCCACAACTGGGAGATCATCTGGATGGACCCGTCCCAGGCCGGCGGCTGAGGCTGTATAACGACCTATACGGCGCGGCGCTCAGCAGCCAAGCAAGCCGGCCAGCTCCGGAAAGTCCGCCGCGACGAGATCAGCGGGGAAGTCCCCGGGCCGGTCGGCCTGGCGGTGCGGGCCCTTCTCGGCGGGCCGTTCCAGGAACGCGGTGCGCAGGCCGGCTGACCGTGCCCCCGCCAGGTCCCAGGCGTGCGCGGCGACCATCAGCACTTCGCCGGGCGCCACGTCCAGCAGGCCGGCCGCGGTGCGGTACACCGTCGCGGACGGCTTGTAGTCGCGGGCCAGCTCGGCCGACAGGATGCAGTCGAACGGCAGGGCGGCGTCCTTCACCAGGTGGGTGAGCAGGGCGAACCCGCCGTTCGACAGCGCCGCCACGACGTGCCGGGAGCGCAGCCGCGCCAGGCCCGCCGCGGCGTCCGGCCACGCGGGCAGCCGGTGCCAGGCGCGCACCAGGCGGCGCCGGTCGTCCTCGCCGAGGGACACGCCGTGCTCGTCGAGCAGCGCGTCCAGCGACTCGCGGTGCAGCGTGTCCAGGACGGCCCAGTCCCGTGAGCCGTCCTGCACCCGGCGCATCGAGGGCAGGTACCTGTCCCGCCACGCGGAGGTGAACTCTCCCGCGTCCACGTCGATCCCGGCCGCGGCGAAGACCGGCGCGACCTGGTCGCGCACGCCGCTGTACCAGTCCACCGTGGTGCCGAAGATGTCGCACGCGATCACCCGGATCGCACCGGCGTCGAAGTCGCTCATGACTCACCTTTCGGTCGTGCCCGGACGTGCAGCCGTTCCCCCTGCGGTCCGAACAGGCTGAGGATTTCGGCCGGCTCCGGGCCGGGGTTGCCGAACCAGTGCGGGGTGCGGGTGTCGAACTCCGCGGCCTCCCCGGGCGTCAGGATCACGTCGTGGTCGCCGAGGACGAGGCGCAGTCGCCCGGAGAGCACGTACATCCATTCGTAGCCCTCGTGCACCTTCTGCTCCGGCTCGCGCGAGGGCTTCCCGGGCGGGTAGATCATCTTGAACGCCTGCAGCCCGCCCGGCCGCCGGGTCAGCGGCACGATCGTCACGCCGAACCGCACGACCGGTTTGGCGTGCACCCGCGGATCGCCGGTCTCCGGCGATCCGCGGACCAGCTCGTCGAGGGTGACCTGGTGGACGCGGGCCAGCGGCAGCAGCAGTTCCAGCGTCGGCCGCCGCCCGCCGGACTCCAGCCGCGACAGCGTGCTGACCGAGATCCCGGTCGCCTCGGCCAGCTGCGCCAGCGTGACGCGCCGCTGCTTGCGCAGCGCCCGCAGCCGCGGCCCGACCGCGCCGAACAAGTCCCCGTCGCTCATGCCGCCATCCTGCCGCAGCGGACAACGGACCCGCGCACGACGCGCCCGCTGCGGGAACTCCGGTAACGACGGTCGCCGGACGGGCGACTTCGACAGCATCCCGGTCGCGGAAGGGAAGGCGCGCCATGTGCGGAATCGTGGGGTACCTGGGCCGTCGGCCCGCGTTGCCGATCCTGCTGGAAGGCCTGCGGCGGCTGGAGTACCGCGGCTACGACTCGGCAGGCGTCGCGCTCGCCAGGGACGGCAGGCTGCTGGTGCGCAAGGCCGCCGTGCGCGTCGCGGAGCTGACCCGGCTCACCGCGAACCTGGCGGGCAGCACCACCGGCATCGCGCACACCCGCTGGGCCACGCATGGCCCCGCGACCGCCGCCAACGCCCATCCGCACACCGACGCCGGACGGCGGATCGCGGTGGTGCACAACGGGATCATCGAGAACGCCACGGCGTTGCGCACCGCGCTGAGCGCGTCCGGGGTGCGGCTGGTGTCCGACACCGACAGCGAGGTACTCGCCCACCTGATCGCCGCCGCGGCCGAACGCGGCGGCACGCTCACCGAGGCGGTGCGCACGGCGCTGGCCGACGTCGAGGGCACCTACGGGCTCCTCGTGCTCGACGCCGAGCGCCCGGACGTGCTGGTCGCCGCCCGGCACGGCAGTTCGCTCGTGCTGGGGCTCGGCGACCACGAGATGTTCGTGGCCTCCGACCTGGCCGCGCTGGTCCGGCACACCCAGCAGGTCGTCTACCTCGAGGACGGCGAGCTGGCCACGATCCGCGCGGACGGGTTCGAGACCAGCGGCGGCGCCGACCGGCAGCCCACGGTCGTGGAGGAGGTGCCGGGGGACTACGAGCTGGGCGGGTTCCCGGACTACATGGCGAAGGAGATCGCCGAGCAGCCCGAGGCGGCACAGCGGGTGCTGCGCGGGCGGCTCGACGAGCGGCTGGGCACCGCTCGCCTGGACGGGCTCCGGTTCACCGCCCGTGAGCTGCGCGGCATCCGGCGGGTCAAGTTCCTCGGCTGCGGATCGGCCTACTACGCCGGGCAGGTCGGCGCCGGGTTGGTCGAGGAGCTGGCGCGGGTGCCCGCCGACGCGGAACCGGCCGCCGAGTTCCGCTACCGCAACCCGGTGGTGGACCCGGACTGCCTCTACGTCGCGGTGAGCCAGTCCGGCGAGACCGCCGACACCCTCGCCACGGTGGAGGAGCTGCAGCGCAAGGGCGGCCGGGTGGTCGGCGCGGTCAACGTCGTGGGCTCGGCGATCGCGCGCGAGTGCGACAGCGGGGTGTTCCTGCACGCCGGCCCGGAGATCTCGGTGGCGTCGACGAAGGCGTTCACGAACATGGCGGTGGCGTTCGCGCTGCTCGCCCTCACGCTCGGCCGGGTCCGCGACCTGTCGCTGGCCGAGGGCAGGCGGATCGCGGGCGCGCTGGGGGAGCTGCCGGAACGGATCGGGCAGGTGCTCGCGGAGTCCGACCGGATCGCGTCGCTGGCCGGCCGGTTCGCCGACGCCGAGCACGTGTTCTTCCTGGGCCGGGTGCGCGGCTGGCCGGTGGCGCGCGAGGGTGCCCAGAAGCTGAAGGAGATCTCGTACGTGCACGCGGAGGCCTACCAGGCCTCGGAGCTCAAGCACGGCCCGCTGGCGCTGGTGGACCCCGCGATGCCGAGCGTGGTGCTGATCCCGGACGACGAGCTGGCCGTGAAGAACCTCGGCACGATCGAGCAGGTGAAGGCGCGCGGCGGGCCGGTCGTCGCGGTCACCACCACCGGACTGGCGGTGCCGGAAGCCGACGAGGTGGTCCGGATTCCGTCCGTGGGCCCGGAGCTGGACCCGGTCCTGCTGACCATCCCGCTCCAGCTGCTGGCCTACCACACCGCGCGCAAGCTCGGCCGCGACATCGACAAGCCGCGCAACCTCGCCAAGAGCGTCACCGTGGAGTAGTTGTTCTAGTGCTAGAGTAACTATGTGGCCGCATTGACCCGCGCCGAGCTGACGCTGCTCGGCCTGCTCGTCGAGCGGCCCCGGCACGGCTACGAGCTGGACGAGGTCATCACCGCCCGTGGCATGCGGGAGTGGACCGAGATCGGGTTCAGCTCGATCTACTACCTGCTGGGGCGCCTGCGTGACCGCGGGCTGATCACCGAGGTCGCGAGCGCGGGCACCGGACGTGCCAAGGCGCGCAAGGTGTTCGGGCCGACGCCGGAGGGCAGGCGGGTGTGCGCGGAAGAAGCGGAGGCGGCCGTCGCCGAGCTGCGGCCGGTGTTCCCGCCGGTCCTGGTCGGCCTGGCCAGTCAGCCTCTCATCCCGCCGGAGCGCCTGCGTGAGGCGCTGGCCGCGCGCGCGGCCGCGCTGGACGACCGCCTCGGCGCCGTCCGCCGCGCCGCCGACGCCCAGTCCGACGCGCCCGCTTTCGTCCGCGCGATCTTCGACTTCTCGCTCCACCAGCTCGCCGCCGAGCAGCAGTGGCTGACCGAGTACCGCGCCACGCTGGAAGGGGACGCCTGACGATGCCCGGCTACGACCCGAAACGGGAGCTCAAGGCGCTGTACGCGCCGAAGAACACCCACTGGGCGTTCGTCGACGTGCCCGAGCAGCGGTTCATCGCCATCGACGGCAGCGGAAACCCGAACACCTCGCAGGAGTACGCGCGTGCGGTCCAGGCGCTCTACGCGGTGGCCTACACGATCAAGTTCGCCGTCCGCCGCGCCGGTGGGGACGACTTCGTGGTGGGGCCGCTGGAAGGGCTGTGGTGGGCAGAGGACTACGGCGTCTTCATCCGGCGCGAGAAGGACGCCTGGCACTGGACGATGCTGATCAGCCAGCCGCCGTGGGTGGACGAGGAGCTGGTCGGCCAGGCGCGGCAGGCCGCGCACGCCAAGAAGCAGCTGCCCGCGATCGGCGGAGTTCGCTTCCACACACTGCACGAGGGGTGGTGCGCCCAGCTGCTGCACGTCGGGCCCTACGACGACGAGGGCCCGGCGCTGGCACGGCTCGGCGAGCTCCTCGCCGCGCACGGGCTGCGGCACTCCGGCCTGCACCACGAGATCTACCTCGGCGACCCGCGCCGGGCCGCGCCGGAGAAGCTGCGGACGGTCCTGCGCCAGCCCGTGGCGCCCACCGTCTGAGCCGGGGACTTTCGCCGGGCCTTCGGCCTCGCCGACCGGGGACCAACTGCTCTTCGCCCGGTGACCGCGGCCCGGGAGGCTTGGGGGTGCGGCGATCGGCCCGCCCGGGACGAGGAGAAGACGATGGATTTCGCAGGCGCCGGCAACAGCGTGGTGGTGGGCGTGGACGGCTCGCCCGGTTCGCAGCGGGCCGTCGGGTGGGGTGCGTGCGAGGCGTCCCGGATGGCTCTGCCCCTGATCCTGGTGCACGGCTTCGGCATCCCGGACGCCTTCGCCGGCGAGGCCGTCCCGCCGGGGGACTGGCTGTCCGCGCACGAGCTGCACGCCGAGCGGCTGCTGGCCGGCGCGGGGCGCCAGGCCTGGCGAATCGACCCGGACCTGCCGGTGACGGTCGAGGTGAGCCAGGACGGCCCGATCCCGTTGCTGGTCAAGAAATCCGACACCGCGCGGATGCTGGTGCTCGGATCGGCCGGGCGGAGCGCGCTGCGCGATCTGCTGATCGGGTCGACCGCGCTGGCGCTCGCCGTGCACGGGCACTCGCCGATCACGGTGGTCCGCGGCGGGGAACCCGCGGACGACGCGCCGGTGGTCGTCGGCGTCGACGGGTACGCGCCGGCCGAGCCCTGGATCGGGCTGGCCTTCGAGGAGGCCGCCGCGCGGGACGTGGAACTGGTGGCCCTGCACGTGTGGAACGACTTCGACCTGGCCGAGGCGTTCGGGTTCGTGCGCGATCCCTTCGGCACGGCGCCGCGCACGGACGCCGAGCGCGAGGTGCTGGACCGGTCGCTCGCGCCGTGGCGGGTCAAGTACCCGGAGGTGACCGTGCGGGCCGTGGCCGAGCGCGACCAGCCCCGCACGCGGCTGCTCGACTGGAGCGCGCGGGCGCAGCTGCTCGTGGCGGGCAGCCGGGGCCGCGGGGGATTCCGCGGCATGCTGCTCGGTTCCACCGCGCAGGCGCTGATCCACCACTCCGAATGTCCCGTGCTCATCGCCCGTTCGCCACTGGATTAGGGACCTTCGCCCCTTTCACCCGGCGTCGCGCACCGCGTTCGCTGGGTGGGACCGTCGCGCACGGTGAGGAGTTTCGGAAATGAGATACGTCCCTCCCGGGTTGCCTGGCAGTTCCGTTCCGGTGTTACCGCGCTATGACAATTTTATCGGGGGAAATGGCTGGCGCCGACCGAGGGCCGGTACCGGCCGGTGATCAGCCCGGCGACCGGGCGCACGATCTGCGAGACCGCCGACTCCAGCGCCGCCGACCTGGAGCTGGCGCTCGACGCCGCGCACGTCGCGCGGGACGCGTGGGTGGAGTGCACGCACGCGCGGCGGGCCGAGATCCTCACCGCCGCGGCGGACGCGATCGAGGACAACGCCGAGATGCTGGCGGTATGTGAAAGCTGGGAGACCGGGCGCCCGATTCGTGAGGCCCTTGGCGTCGACATTCCGCTCGCCGCCGACCATTTCCGCTATTTCGCCGAGGTCGTGCGTGGTGACGAGGGGATGGTCTCCGGAATCGGCGACGACGTGCTGGCGTATCAGTTCCGGGAACCGCTCGGCGTGGTCGCCCAGTTCCTTCCCGTGCATTTCCCGGTGCTCGTCGCGGCGTGGAACCTGGCGCCCGCACTGGCCGCGGGCAACTGCTCGGTGCTCAAGCCGGTGTCGGACGCGTCGTGGTCGGTGCTGAAGCTGGCCGAGGTGATCGGCGAGGTGATTCCGCCGGGCGTGTTCAACATCGTCACCGGCCGGGGCGACGGCGTCGGCCGCGACCTGGCGAGCAGCCGCCGGATCGCGAAGGTCGTCTTCAGCGGCGAGACCGCCACCGGGCGGCGGATCCTGTCCTGCGCGGCGCCGAACCTGGTGCCGGTGTGGCTGGACGTGGGAGCCCGCTCGCCCAACGTGTTCTTCGCCGACGTGCCGGCCGACGAGGACGGTTTCCTCGACCGCGCGGTGGACGCGATGGTGCGCTCCGCCTCCGACGAGGGACTTACTGGTGTGCACGTGCCCGTCCCGGGCGCTGGTCCAGGAACCGGTCTACGACGAGTTCGTCGGGCGGGCCCTGGAGCGGATCGCCGAGCTGGTGGTCGACGATCCGCTGGACACCGCCACCCGCGTCGGCCCGCGGGGCGGCCCGACCAGCTGGCCCGCCTGGAGTCCTGTGTGGACACCGGGCGGAGCGAGGGCGCGACAGTCCTGATCGGCGGGCACCGGGTGACCGTGGGCGACGAGTTCACCGACGGCTACTTCTACGCGCCGACCGTGCTGCGGGGCCACAACCGGATGCGCGTGTTCCGGGAGGACCTGTTCGGGCCGGTGCTGACGGTCACCTCGTTCACCGACGAGGAACAGGCGATCGCGATCGCCAACGACTCGCGCAACGGCCCCGGCGCCGGGGTGTGGACCCGCGACGGCGATCGCGCCTACCGCGTCGGGCGCGCGGTGCAGGCCAGCCGGGGTCTGGACCAACTGCCACCACCGGCTGGTGCTGGACCAGTACAGCCAGATGAAGAGCCTCGTGGTCGGCCACGGCCGCCGGTACTCCGGGCCGCTCGCCGGCTGAGCCGCTCGGGAAAGGACCCGCTCGAGCCCGGGCGCGTCAACACCTTCGAGCGCTGGGAGTCGGGCGAGCACCTCGGCGTGAGCGGCGCCCGTCAGAGCGCGGCCAGCTCCGGTTCCAGGTCGTCCAGGCCGAGCGTGCCCACCGACAGCGCGGCCATGTGCCAGGCCTTCAGCTCGAACCGCGGGTTGCGGGCCCTGGCCGCCGCGCGCCCGGCCAGCCAGGCGCGCTCGCCGAGCTTGTAGCTGATCGCCTGGCCCGGCACGCCCAGGTACCGCACGATCTCGCTGTCCAGGAACGCGGATTCGCGTGTGGTGTGGGCGCCGAAGAACGCGCGGCCCGTCTCGGCGGTCCAGCGCAGGCCGGGGCCGAGCCCGGCCTCCTCCGGCACCGGCAGCCCCAGGTGCATGCCGATGTCGACGATCACGCGGATGATCCGCATCATCTGCGAGTCGAGGTAGCCGAGGCGGGCGGCCGGGTCGTCGAGGTAGCCCAGCTCGTCCATCAGGCGTTCGGCGTAGAGCGCCCAGCCCTCGGTGGTGGCGCTGACCGAACCGGCGCTGGTCTGGAACAGCGACAACCGCCCGGACAACGTGGTCCAGTGGCCGAACTGCAGGTGGTGGCCCGGCACGGACTCGTGGTACCACGTGCTGATCAGCGTCCACAGTGGAAAGCGCGTCTGCCCGAGCGTGGGCAGCCAGGTGCGGCCGGGCCGGGAGAAGTCCCGCGCGGGCCGCGTGTAGTACGGCGCGGCCGCGCTGCCGGGCGGGGCCAGCCGGGTTTCCAGCACCCGCACCGGCGGCGCCAGGTCGAAGTGCCTGCCGTCCAGGTCGTCCATCGCGCGGGCGGTGAGGTCGGCCAGCCAGCGGCGGACTTCTTCGGCGCCCTCGACGACCGGGCCCTCCCGGTCCAGGTACGCCATCGCCTCGAGCACCGGCGCGCCGGGCAGGACGCGGCCGGCTTCGGCGCGCATCTGCGCGGCCAGGGCGTGGTACTCCGCCCAGGCCCACTCGGTGGTCGCGGCGAGGTCGAGGTGCGCGCCGGTCCACTGGCGGGCGTGCAGCAGGTAGCGCTCCTCGCCGACGCTGTCGGGCGTCCCCTCTGCGCGCGGCAGGTACTCCACGGCCAGGAAGCCGCGCAACCCGGTCAGCGCGTCCTGCGCGGCGGCGCAGGCCCGGTCCAGGTCGGCGCGCAACGCGGGCGGCACGTCGGCTCCGGCGGTGAACCCGGCGAACCAGCCGTCCCACGCGTCCAGCTGGGCGATCGCCGCGTCGACCTGCCGCGGCGCGGCGAACAGGCCGCGCCGCACGCCTTCGCGCAGCGACTCGGTGTACCCGGCCAGGGCGTCCGGCACGCGCGCGACGCGGCGGGCGATCACCGCCCAGTCCTCCGCGGAGTCGGTGGGCATCATCAGGAACGTGTTCCGCAGGCCCTGCAGCGGGCCGAGGATGTTGCGGATCATACGCAGGTGCTCGCCCGCCGCGCTGACCGCCAGCCCGGTCGCCAGCCGCTCCCGCAGCAGCCGCGCGCAGCGGCGCTCGTCGTCGCCGTCGGGTTCCAGGCCGCGCAGCCGGGCCAGGGTCGCGGTCGCCAGCTCGTCCCGTTCCCGCTGCCCGGCGGGGGAGAGGTCGGTGAGCCGGTCCTCCCTGGGCGCGACGCCGAGCATGGTGCCCAGCTGGGGGTCGGCGGCGCAGGCCTGCGCGACGTGGGAGTCCGCGAGATCACGCACGGCGGTGGTGGGGTCGGGCACGTTCGGAGTCTAGATCTAGGCTCGAGGGTGCACGGCACGCACGCGGAAACGGGGACAGTGTGACATCAGCGCAGGCCCACGACTTCACCTCGCTCTACCGGCACGGGTTCGTGCGGGTGGCCTCCGCGGTCCCGGTGGTCCGGGTCGCGGATCCGGAGTTCAACTGCGACGCTACGCTGGCGCTGGCCCGCCGCGCGGCCGCGGACGGGGTCGCGATCACGGTGTTCCCCGAGCTGGGCTTCTCCGCCTACACCGCCGACGACCTGTTCCACCAGAACGCGCTGCAGGGCGCGGTGGACGACGCCGTGGCGCGGTTCGTGCACGAGTCGGCGGACCTGCCGGGCGTGTTCGCGATCGGCGCGCCGCAGCGGTTCGAGGGGCGGCTGTTCAACTGCGGCATCGTGGTGCACCGCGGCCAGGTCCTGGGCGTGGTGCCCAAGAGCTACCTGCCGGGCTACCGCGAGTTCTATGAGAAGCGCCAGTTCGTGGCGGCCAGGGACGCGGTGTCCGAGCGGGTGCTCGTGGCGGGCCAGGACGCGCCGTTCGGCAGCGACCTGCTGTTCGCCGCGCCGAACGTGCCGGGACTGGTGTTCCACGTCGAGATCTGCGAGGACGGCTGGGTGCCGGTGACGCCGAGCGGGTTCGGCGCGCTGGCCGGCGCCACGGTGCTGCTGAACCTCTCGGCCAGCAACATCGTGATCGGCAAGGCCGGCTACCGGCGCAACCTGTGCACCAACCACTCGGCCCGCTACATCGCCGCGTACCTGTACTCGGCGGCCGGGCCGGGGGAGTCCACGACGGACCTGGCGTGGGACGGGCAGGCGGTGATCGCGGAGAACGGGTCGCTGCTGGCCGAGGGTGAGCGGTTCGAGTCGAACCAGCTGGTGACCGCCGACGTGGATCTGGAGCGGCTGGCCGCCGACCGGCTGCGCATGACCAGCTTCAACGACAACGCGCACGACCACCGGGAGCGGCTCAAGCGGTTCCGCCGCGTGGACTTCGAGCTGGAGCTGCCGCCGGGGCCGGTGCGGCTGCGCCGGGAGATCCAGCGGTTCCCGTACGTCCCGGCGAACACCGCGGACCGCAACGAGCGCTGCCGCGAGGTGCACCACATCCAGGTGCAGGGCCTGACGCAGCGGCTCGCGGCGACCGGGATCGAGAAGGTCGTGATCGGCGTGTCCGGCGGGCTCGACTCGACGCAGGCGCTGATCATCGCCGCGCAGAGCATGGACAAGCTCGGGCTGCCGCGGGAGAACGTGCTGGCCTACACGATGCCCGGGTTCGCCACCACCAACCACACGCTGACCAACGCGCACAAGCTGATGAAGGCGCTGGGCACGTCGGCGCACGAGATCGACATCCGGCCCTCGGCGCGGCAGATGCTGGCCGACCTGGGGCACCCGGCCGCCGACGGCTCGCCGGTGTACGACGTGACGTTCGAGAACGTGCAGGCGGGGGAGCGGACCTCGCACCTGTTCCGGCTGGCCAACCACCACGGCGCGCTCGTGGTCGGCACCGGTGACCTGAGCGAGCAGGCGCTGGGGTGGGCGACCTACGGAGTGGGCGACCAGATGTCGCACTACAACGTCAACGCCTCGGTGCCCAAGACGCTGATCCGGTACCTGATCGCGTGGGAGGTGGCGACCGAGCAGCTGGGCGAAGGCGCCGACGAGGTGCTGCGGTCGATCCTGGCCACCGAGATCTCGCCGGAGCTGGTGCCCGGCGACGGACCGGACTCGGGGCCGTCGCAGAGTTCCGAGGCCAAGGTCGGACCGTACGAGCTGCAGGACTTCCACCTGTACTACCTGCTGCGGTTCGGCTACCGGCCCAGCCGCATCGCCTACCTGGCGCAGCACGCGTGGGGGGATGTCAACGCCGGGCGGTGGCCGGACCTGGTGCCAGAGTCCGAGCGCAACAGCTACGACCTGCCGACGATCAAGAAGTGGCTGCGCGAGTTCCTGTGGCGGTTCATCCAGACCAGCCAGTTCAAGCGCTCCGCGATGCCCAACGCGCCGAAGGTCGGCTCCGGCGGTTCGCTGTCCCCGCGCGGCGACTGGCGTGCCCCGAGCGACGCGAGTGCGCGCGCCTGGCTCGATGAGCTGGAGGCCAACGTCCCCGGCTAGTTGACGCGCCGCCCGGGGAAGGTGAACTGGGTGTCGATGTCGGAGGCGACCGCCTCGAGCAGTTCCTCGGTGAGGTCGCTCAGGGCCCGCGCGAGGGCCAGCTCGGCCGCGATGCCGGGCAGGTGCAGACCGCGGGGGCCGTTCTCGACGAGGCCGATGCCGGTGAAGCGGGTGCCGTCGGTGCCGCCGAGCCGGACTTCCGCGCGCGTCACACCCCCGATCTCGTCCAGTCCGATGTCCATCTTCCACTGGCCGGGTTGCCGCATGAACGCTCCTAGTTCGACTGGCCCCACTGTCCTCGTCGTCGTGGTCGCCGCCCAAGGGCCGGAAGTCCCTAACCAGCGCGCCCTGCGACCCACGCGAGCACGAGCCCGCCCGAGTTGAGCGCCAGATGAACCAGGCCGGGGGCCAGCAACCCGCGCCCGGTGTAGCGGAGCGCGCAGAGCGCGACACCGGCCACCGCGGCGCCGAGCATCGCCAGCACCGACAGGACCGGCAGGGGCAGGGCGCCGATGGCCGCGTCGACGCCGGCGTTGCGGCGCAGCGCCGGTGACGGCAGCAGGTGCCACAGCCCGAACAACGCGGACGCGCCGAGGACGGGCCGCCAGCGCCAGCGTTCGCCGCCGCCCAGCAACGCGGGCAGCACACCGCGGAAGGCGACCTCTTCGACGAGGACGGTGCCCAGCGGGATGCGCACCAGCGCGAGCCACACCAGCTCGCCGGGCGGGTGCTGCCCGACCCGGCCGTCCTGGAACAGCGGCCGCAGCGCGGGCACGGCGAGGGCGACGCCGAACCCGGCCGCGACGACCAGGCAGGCGATGCCCCCGGTGGCCGCCGACCGGCGCCAATGCCGCCGGGACAGGCCGAGCTCGGCGAACCCGCGCCCGCTCAGCCGCGCGAGTCCGATGAGGACGCCCGCGGTCACCGCCCCGCACAGCGGGTAGGCCCAGCCGGGCAGCACGCGGTTCGCCAGTGTGGTGGCCGCGGCCAGCATCGCGACGGCGCCGAGGACGGCCGCGCGGCGGGACAGCAGGGGAGGGGTGCCGGTGTCGCGCATCCACCCCAGTCTGCCCGTGCGCCGCCGGTTGCGGGTCCGGTGACCAACGGCCCTTCACCTCCGGCTGTGGGGCCGTCACGCTTGAACCGGGTGGTGGAAGGACTCGGGACATGCGCGGCGGAACCGGGGTGGCGCGGGCGGGGGCAGGCCGGTGACGCCCGCACCCGAGTCGTGGCCGGTCCGGTTCTGGCGCCTGATCCACCCGGGCGGTCCGCTGGCGCGTCCGTGGGACCGCTGGGAGGCGCGTCTGCTGGTGATGGCGATCCTGCTGGCGGTGGCCGCCGTGCCGCTGGCGGGGGTGCTCGTGTCGGGCGTTTACGCCCGCCAAGCGGAGCTCGCGCGGGAACAGCAGGCCGACCGGACCCAGGTGGCGGCCGTGGTGCTGGCCGACGCCCCGTCGTTCGTGGCGGGCGGGCCCACGGTGCAGGTGGCGGAGGTGCCCGCGCTGTGGCGGCTGCCGGACGGGACTGAGCGCTCCGGCCCGGTCACCGTCCCGGCGGGCACGGACCAGGGCACGCGGCTGCCGATCTGGGTCGACGGTGCGGGGGAGCCGGTGCCGCCACCGCTGTCGGCGTTCGGCGCGCTGAGCATCGCGCTCGGCGTCGGCCTGCTCGGCTGGCTCGGCGTGGTGCTGGTGCTGACGCTCGTCGTGCTCGCGGTGCACCTCGCGCTCGATCGCGTCCGGGCGGCGGCGTGGGCGCGTGAATGGGAGACGCTCAGCCAGGGAAGGAGTGGACGATGAACGACGACCTGGAGAGCCGCAAGGCGGCGCGGGAGGCGCGGGTGACCGCGGCGTCCCGGACGGGCCGGCACACGACGGAGGAGATGGCGGAATCGGCGATGCGGCGCTACTTCGCCGAGGAGGCTTACCGGGAGCGCGAGGAGCGGGAGCGCCGGGAACACCACAAGGATGTATAACGACCTATACGGCGCGGCTTTGTCGCGACTTCAATCTCCGTCCCTCACCTGCCTGCCCTCCCGCAGCTTCGTGGCGAGGACAGCGGCCTGGGTCCGCCGTTCCAGACCGAGCTTGGTGAGCAGGCGGGAGACGTAGTTCTTCACGGTCTTCTCCGCGAGGAACATCCGCTCGGCGATCTGGCGGTTGGTCAGCCCCTCGCCGATGAGGCCGAGCAGCGTGCGCTCGCGGTCGCTCAACGCGGCGAGCGGGCCGCTCTCGACGGCGTCCGCGCGCAGCTTCGCCATCAGGGTCGCGGCCGCGCGGGTGTCCAGCAGCGACCGTCCGCTGCCGACCTCGCGCACCGCCGAGACGAGCTGCAGCCCTTGGATGTCCTTGATGACGTACCCGCCGGCGCCGGCCAGGATCGCGTTGAGCATGGCCTCCTCGTCGGTGTAGGAGGTCAGGATCAGCACGTTCAGCTCGGGCAGCCGGGAGCGCAGCTCGCGGCACAGCTCGATGCCGTTGCCGTCGGACAGGCGCACGTCCAGCACCGCCACGTCCGGCCGCAGCGCCAGGATCCGGCTCAGTGCCTGCGCGGCGGTGGACGCCTCGCCGATGACGGTGAGGCCCGGATCGGCCTCGAGCAGATCGCCGACCCCGCGGCGCACGACCTCGTGATCGTCGACGAGGAAGACCTTGATCATGCCGCAATCCCTTCGCTGCACGGAACCCTCCCAGGCTACGGGCGCCCCTGTCGTCAGGTCACGGCTTAGGTCCCCGATCCAGAGGACCAAGGTCACCTAACGAACGTCAAGGAACCAGAACCGCGGCGCCGGTGACGCGGTCGGCGGCGAGGTCGGCGAGTGCCTGGTCGGCCTGGTCGAGGCTGTAGGCAGTGGTGACGATCCGCAGGTGGTGCCGGCCGGCGAAGTCCAGGAACTCCCGCGCGTCGTGACGGGTGTTGGCGGTGACGCTGCGCAGGGTGCGTTCTTGGAACAGGTGGTCCTGGTAGTTCAGGGGCGGGATGTCGGTCAGGTGGATCCCGGCGATCGCGAGGGTGCCGCCGCGGTCCAGCGCCGCCAGCGCGGGCGGGACGAGGTCGCCGACCGGGGCGAACAGGATCGCCGCGTCGAGCGGTTCCGGCGGCGGGCCGGCGGCGTCGCCCGCGGAGGCGGCACCCAGGTCGAGGGCCAGTTGCCTGGCCTGGGCGCTGCGGGTCAGGACGTGCACGGTGGCGCCTTCGGCGAGCGCGACCTGGGCCGCCAGGTGGGCGCTGGCGCCGAAGCCGTACACGCCGAGGCGCCCGCCGCGGGGCAGGTCGGACCGGCGCAGCGCGCGATAGCCGATGATGCCGGCGCACAGCAGCGGGGCGAGCTCGGTGACCGAGTAGCCGCCGGGGAGCCGGTGGGCGTAGGCGGCGGGGACGGTGGTGAAGCGGGCGTAGCCGCCGTCGGCGTCCCAGCCGGTGTAGCGGGAGTCCGGGCAGAGGTTCTCCGCGCCGCGGCGGCAATAAGCGCATTCACCGCAGGTGCCGCGCAGCCACGCGGCACCCACCCGGTCGCCGACCGCGAAACCGGTGACGTGCGGGCCGAGGGCCGCGACCTCGCCGACGACCTCGTGCCCGGGCACCACCCCGGCGCGGTGCACCGGCAGGTCCCCCGCGACGACGTGCAGATCGGTGCGGCACACTCCGCAGGCGAGCACGCGCAGCAGCAGTCCGCGGTCACCGACGTCCGGGACGGGTTCGTTGCGGAGTTCGAACTTGCGGGTGCCCGGAGGCCCGGGCCGGAACACTCGCCAGGCGTGCATGATCCCAGCCTTGCCGAGCCCGGGGCGGCCGGTAAGGGCCGAAGGGCCCTGGCAGGCCCGGGGGCGCGGGTTCAGGCGAGGGTGGCGGCAGCGGTGCGGAGTTCGTCGAGGGCTTGGCGGGCGAGCTCGGGGAACGGCTGGTCGTTGGCGGGTTCGATCCACCGGTCGAACGCGCGGGTGAAGGCGCGGACGCCGAGGTCGGCGGCGAGGCTCGCGGCGGGGTCCGGCACGCCGCGCGCGGTGAGCGCTTCCGCCATCGCCGCGCAGAGACCTGCGCGTTTGAACACCTCGCGTTCCCGCAGTTCCTTGTGGGCGGCGATGACGTCGTGCAGGCGGGGGCCGAACTCCCGTTGTTCCGGCACGAAGGTGGCGGTGACGGCGTCGAGGGCGGCGGCGACGGCTTGCAGCGGGGTGGCGCCGGCGGGTGCGCCGGCGATGCCGTCGGCGAGGAGCCGGGCGTGCGCTTCTTGTCCGGCGAAGAGCACTTCGCGCTTGTCGGGGAAGTGGCGGAAGAAGGTGGTCTTGGTGAGGCCGGCGCGTTCGGCGATCTGCGCCACGGTGGTCTTGTCGTAGCCCTGCTCGGCGAACAGGTCGATGGCGGCGCGCACCAGGCGCATGCGCGCATTCGGTTCCCAGCGGCCCATGCGCACAGCCTAGGTGATGTGACTGAGTACCGTCACGTTCGCTACAGTGACGGTACTCAGTCACATCACTTCAGCGGGAGGCTCCTGATGCGGGTTTTCGTCCCGGGCGCCGGCGGTCACATCGGTTCCGCCGTCGTCACCGAACTGCTCCAGGCCGGACACGAGGTCGTGGGCCTGGCCCGTTCGGAGTCCTCGGCCGCCGCGGTGAAGGTGCTGGGCTCCGAGGTGCGCCTTGGCGATCTGGCGGACACCGGCGGGCTGCGTGCGGCCGCGGCTGGCGCGGACGCGGTCGTCCACCTGGCCTTCGACAACGCCGCGGCGCTGGCCGGGGACTGGTCCGCGGCGGCGGCAGCCGACCTGGCCGCGGCGCGGGCGTTCGGCGAGGCGCTGGCCGGCACGGGCAAGGCCCTCGAAGGAATCGGGATGCCGAGCGTGGCGGACGAGGTTCTCGCGGCGAACCCGCGGCTCGCGACCGGGCGGATGATCGCCGGCCTCGCCGGGCAGGGGGTCCGCGCTGTGCTCGTGGCGGTGCCGCAGGTGGTGCACAGCACGTGGGACCGAAGGGGTTTCGTGCCGACGCTGATCAAGTTCGCGCGGGCGAGTGGTGTCTCTTACTACCTCGGCGACGGCTCGAACCGCTGGCCCGCGGTGCACACGCTGGACCTGGCCCGCCTCTACCGGCTGGCGGTGGAGCAGGTGCCCCGCGGGAGCGCGGCTGATCGCAGCGGCGGAGGAGGGCGTGCGGGTGCGGGACATCGCCGAGGCGATCGGCCGCCATCTGGGGGTCCCGGTGCGCAGCATCCCGGCCGAGCAGGCCGCTGGTCGCTTCGGGCCGCTGATGAGCATCGACAACCCGTTGTCCAATCTGGACACCCGCCGCCTGCTCGGCTGGGAGCCGGTGCACCCCACCCTCATGACGGATCTCGGGGAGGGGCACTACTTCGCCGGCTAGGTCACCGGGGCGGACCAGGTCAGCCGGGTGCCGCCGCCCTCCAGCGCGGTCACCGAGCACGTTCCACCGGCCTGGGCGGCGCGTTCGGCCAGGTTGTGCAGGCCGCTGCGGGCGACCTTGCCGGGGATGCCGATGCCGTTGTCGACGACGTCGATGACGAGGTCGTCGTCGACCGAGACGGTGATCATCAGGGTGGTCGCGCGGGCGTGGCGGACCGCGTTGGACAACGCCTCCCGCAGCACCGCCTCGGCGTGTTCGGCCAGGTCGCTGCCGACGACGCCGATCGGGCCGGACATGCGGACCGTGGTGCGCAGCCCGGTGTCGCCGGTGACCTCGGCGATGATCTCGTTGAGCCGTTTGCGCAGCTGGGTGGTGCCCTGCAGACCGCCGTGCAGGTCGAAGATCGCGGTGCGGATTTCGGCGACGATGCTCTGCACGTCGTCGATCATGTCCGCCAGCCGCCGCTGGATCTCCGGGTTACGGGAGCGCATGTGGGTGCTCTGCAACGCCAGCCCGTGGGCGAACAGGCGTTGAATGACGTGGTCGTGCAGGTCGCGGGCGATGCGGTCGCGGTCGGAGACCACCTTCAGCTCGTTGATGGAGCGCTGGTCCTCGGCCAGTTGCAGGGCGAGCGCGGCCTGGTCGGCGAACGCGGCGGCGAGCGGGAGCTGGGTGCCGTCGAACGGGTCCTGGCCTGCCTTGCGCAGGGTGACGAGCACGCCGGAGACGTGGTCGCGGGACGCGCGCAGCGGCAGGACCAGCGCGGGGCCGAACTCGTGCGTGAGGTCGTAGGCGAGGTTCTCCACGCGGCGGGGCTCGGCGTCGGTGTAGGCGGCGCCGCAGCTGGAGCCCGCGATGGGGATTTCGCGGCCGACGAGCGGGTCGGAGTTGAGGCCCGCGGACACGGTGACCGTCAGGTGGGTGACGTCGGCGGGCGGCGCGTCGGGGTCTTCGGGCTGGGCGATGAAGGCGTAGTCGGCGCCGGCGAGGGCGAGCGCGCGGTTGGCGATCAGGTAGAGCACGTCGGTGGGATCCGCGGCGGCGAGCAGTTCGGCGCGGATCTCGCTGGTGGCTTCCTGCCAGCGTTGCCGCAGCTGGGCTTCTTCGTAGAGGCGGGCGTTCTCCACGGCGATGCCAGCCGCGGCGGCCAGTGCCTGCACGACGAGCTCATCGTCCTCGGTGAACGGCTGGCCGTTGCGCTTCTCGGTGAGGTAGAGGTTGCCGAACACCTCGTTGCGGACGCGCACCGGGACGCCGAGGAAGGTCTTCATCGGCGGGTGGTGCGCGGGGAACCCGGAGGACGCGGCGTGCTGGGAGATGTCGTCGAGGCGGATGGGTTTCGGTTGCTGGATCAGCAGTCCGAGCAGGCCGTGCCCGGTGGGCAGGTCGCCGATCTCGCGGCGGGTCTTCTCGCCGATGCCCTCGTAGACGAATTCGGCGAGGCCTTCGCGGTCCTGGTTGAGCACGCCGAGGGCGCCGTAGTGGCAGTCGACGAGGTTGATGGCGGCGTGCACGATGCGGCGCAGGGTGGCGTCAAGTTCGAGACCGCCCGCGACGGCGAGCATCGCTTCGAGCAGCCCGTCCATCTGGTCGCGGGATTGCACCAACTGCTCGATGCGGTCCTGCACTTCCCGGAGCAGTTCGCGCAATCGCAACTGGGACAGGCTTTCCCGTAACCCGGCGACGGGTTGGGCCTCGTCGGGGTCGTCGGTCCCGGGCATATCGCCAGACTCGCATGTCACCTGGGAGAACACCAGTCAAAAAGCGAGGTGGCGCGGGACGAGTTTCACCGCCGATAGGGCACAAAGGCCCCATCGGTGAGGACACCGTGCCCTCGTGGGGAAGCGGGCGGTGATGAAGAGTGGAACGATCCTGGACCCTTCGCGGCAGGGAGCCCAGATGTCGTTCGCCGGTCCGGACCCGGTCAGGGTCGCACTCGACGCGGCGGTCCGCGCGCCGTCGCCGCACAACAGTCAGCCGTGGCGGTTCGAGGTGGACGGTGACCGGGTCGGGGTGTTCCTGGATCCGGACCGGATCCTGAAGGTGGCCGACCCCGATGGCCGGGAGGCGCGGCTGGCGTGCGGCGCGGCGATCCTGAACGTGCGGCTGGCGTTGCGTGCTGCGGGCCGGACGCCGGTGGCGCACCTGCTGCCGCGGCGGGACGTGCCGGAGCACCTGGCGACGGTGTGGGCGAGGGGGCGGGTGACCCCGACGCCCGACGACGTGGCGATGGCGCGAGCGATCGCCTACCGGCGGAGCAACCGGCGGGCGTTCACGGCGCGGGAGGTGCCGGTGTGGGTGCGGCAGGCGCTGGTGCGGGCGGCGACCGAGGAGGGCGCGCACCTGGCGGTCGTGGGGCGGGCCGCGCAGCTGGACGAGCTGGGGGTGCTGCTGCGGGAGGCCGAGCGGTTGCAGCGGGAGGATCTGGCGTTCCAGGACGAGCTGCGGCAGTGGACGGCGCCGGACGGGTCGCGGGACGACGGTGTGCCGGCGTCGGCGGCCGGGTCGGGTCCGGAGTGGCCGTTCGACCGCAAGCCGCTGGTGGCGGTGCTGTCGTCCTACACCGACACACGGCTGGCCCAGTTGCGGGCGGGGCAGGCGATGCAGCGGGTGCTGCTGCGGGCGACGACGGCGGGGGTGAGCGTGTCGTTCCTGTCGCAGCCGGTGGAGATCCCGGCGCTGCGGGCGGCGGTGGCGCGGCTGGTGTCGGCGCCCGGGAATGCGCAGGTGGTGCTGCGGTTCGGGTACGGGTTCGCGGCCCCGGCGACGCGGCGTCGCCCGGCCGAGGTGGTGACGCGCTACACGGTGCACGGTTAAGCGTGGCCGTGGCGGGGCATCTGTGCGGCATGGCGGTCGAAGACTCGTTGCCCACCCTGCACCGGCTGGCGGATCTGGCGGCGCTGCTGATCCCCGGTGCGGTCGTCTACGTGCGGTACTCGCCCGGTCCGGAGTCCGACGCGGAGCACCCGAGCACCGATCACGAGAGCGGGCTGGAGATGCCCGGGGTGTCGGTGAACCCGTTGAACGCGCCGGGCTGGTGGTCGTTGCCGGTGGAGGACTGGCTGGCGCGGCGGATCGTGCAGTACGCGCACCAGCAGGCGGAGGGGGCGCGGCCGTGGGTGCTCACCGGCAAGGAGGTCGATTTCGGGCCGGATAACGAGCCGTTGCTGGTGGACGTGGAGCCGATCGCGTGGATCTCCGAGGACCTGGTGCGGGAGGCACACGAGCGGTACCACTCCCGGCTGGACACGGGGCGCGCGACGCACGAAGATTGATCGCGTCGGTTTGCCCCGCCCCGCGGGCGGGAAAGCGGGACGTGCCGGGAGGTGAGCGATGGGCGTGGGTGACTGGTTGCGGTCGTGGCCGGTCTACCGGCAGCTGACCGGTGCCGACCGGCTGGGCCGGGGCAGCGCGGCGCAGTCCGCCCGGTCGCATTCCCTGATGCCGCGCACCGCGTCGGCGGACCGGGTGGTGCATTCGGTGTGCCCGTTCTGCGCGGTGGGGTGCGCGCAGAAGGTTTACGTCTCCGGCGAGCGCGTCGTGCAGGTCGAGGGCAATCCGGATTCACCGATCTCGCGTGGCCGGTTGTGCCCGAAGGGGTCGGCGAGCAAGCAGCTGGTGACCGGCCCGCAGCGGCAGGAGAAGGTGCTCTACCGCGCGCCGTACGCGACGGAGTGGCAGGAGCTGGACCTGCCATCGGCGATGGAGATGGTGGCCGAGCGGGTGCTGGACGCGCGGCGGCGGGGCTGGCAGGACGCCGATGAGCACGGCAACCCGTTGCGCCGCACGATGGGGCTGGCGAGCCTGGGCGGCGCGACGCTGGACAACGAAGAGAACTTCCTGATCAAGAAGTTGTTCACGGCGCTGGGTGCGATCCAGATTGAGAACCAGGCACGTATTTGACACTCCGCCACGGTTCCCGGTCTGGGAGCCTCCTTCGGTCGCGGTGGCGCGACGGATTACCAGCAGGACCTCGTCAACTCCGACTGCGTGATCATCATGGGCTCGAACATGGCCGAGGCTCATCCGGTCGGGTTTCAGTGGGTGGTGGAGGCCAAGGCGCGTGGCGCGAAGGTGTTCCACATCGACCCGCGGTTCACGCGGACGAGCGCGCTGGCGGACCGGCATGTGCCGTTGCGGGCGGGGTCGGACATCGCGTTCCTGGGCGGGGTGATCAACCACATCCTGTCCAACGGGCTGGAGTTCCGGGAGTACGTGCGGGCGTACACGAACGCGTCGTTCCTGGTGCGGGAGGATTTCCGGGACACCGAGGACCTGGACGGGCTGTTCAGCGGGTACGACCCGGCTACGGGGTCCTACGATCCGGCGAGCTGGCACTATGAGAGCGCGCGGCCGCGGGAGGGCAGGGGAAGCCGGTCGAAGGAGCAGTCGTCGCCGGACCAGCACGGTTCGGGCGGGCCGCCGCTGGAGGGCGGGGCGGACGACATCGCCGCGGATCCGACGCTGGAGCACCCGCGGTGCGTGTTCCAGGTGCTGAAGCGGCATTTCGCGCGTTACACGCCGGAGATGGTGGAGCGGACGTGCGGTGTGCCTGCCGAGCTGTTCGCAGAGGTGTGCCGGGCGTGGACGGAGAATTCGGGCCGGGAGCGGACGGCGGCGCTCGTGTACAGCGTGGGCTGGACGCAGCATTCGATGGGCGCCCAGTACATCCGGGCGGGGTCGATCATCCAGTTGCTGCTGGGCAACATCGGCCGTCCGGGTGGCGGGGTGTTCGCGTTGCGCGGGCACGCCTCGATCCAGGGGTCGACGGACATCCCGACGTTGTTCAACCTGCTGCCCGGGTACCTGCCGATGCCGGACACCTCGCACGAGAGCATCGGCGACTACCTGCGCCTGGTGCGTGGTGACCGGCAGAAGGGGTTCTGGCGTAACGCCGACGCGTACCTGGTGTCGTTGCTGAAGGAGTACTGGGGCGACCACGCCACGGCGGACAACGACTGGTGTTTCGACTACCTGCCGCGGATCAACGGTGACCACGGGACCTACCGCACGGTCATGGACATGATCGACGGGAAGGTGTTCGGGTACTTCCTGCTGGGGCAGAACCCGGCGGTGGGGTCGGCGCACGGGCGGCTGCAGCGGCTGGGCATGGCGAACCTGGACTGGCTGGTGGTGCGGGACCTGGCGATGATCGAGAGCGCCACGTTCTGGAAGGACTCGCCGGAGGTGGAGACCGGGGAGATCGTGCCGGAGCAGTGCCGCACCGAGGTGTTCTTCTTCCCGGCGGCCTCGCACGTGGAGAAGTCCGGCACCTTCACCCAGACGCAGCGGATGCTGCAGTGGCGGGACAAGGCGGTCGAGCCGAGGGGCGACCAGCGCAGCGAGCTGTGGTTCTTCTACCACCTCGGCCGGATCCTGAAGGAGAAGCTGGCGGCTTCGGCCGACGAGCGGGACCGGCCGCTGCAGGAGCTGTGGTGGGACTACCGCATGGAGCACGGTGACGAGCCCTCCGGCGAGGACGTGCTGCGGCGGATCAACGGGGTCGACCTGACCGCCGACCGCGCCCTGAACGGCTACCTGGAGCTCAAGGCCGACGGCAGCACGGCGTGCGGGTGCTGGATCTACAGCGGTGTGTACGCCGGCGAGGTGAACCAGGCGGCGCGCCGCAAACCGCACGACGAGCAGGGCCCGTACGAGTCGGAGTGGGGCTGGACGTGGCCGCTGAACCGGCGGGTGCTCTACAACCGGGCGTCGGCTGATCCGCAGGGCCGGCCGTGGAGCGAGCGCAAGAAGCTGGTGTGGTGGGACGCGGACAAGGGCGAGTGGACCGGGCACGACGTGCCGGACTTCGAGAAGACGAAGCCGCCGGACTTCCGGCCGGAGCCGGGCGCGTCGGGCCCGGACGCGCTGCACGGGGACGATCCGTTCATCATGCAGGCCGACGGCAAGGCGTGGCTGTTCGCGCCGAACGGGGTGCTGGACGGGCCGCTGCCGACGCACTACGAGCCGCACGAGTCGCCGGTGCGCAACCCGCTGTACGGGCAGCAGGGCAACCCGGCGCGCAAGGTGTACGGGCGGGTGGACAACCCGTCGAACCCGTCGCCGCCGGAGGCGCACGGCGAGGTGTTCCCGTTCGTGTTCACCGCGGCGCGGCTGACCGAGCACCACACCGCGGGCGGGATGAGCCGTCAGCTGCCCTACCTGGCGGAGTTGCAGCCGGCGTTGTTCGTGGAGGTGTCGCCGGAGCTGGCGGCCGAGCGCGGGCTGGCGCACCTGGACTGGGCGCACGTGGTGACGAGCCGGGCGGCGGTGGACGCGCGGGTGTTCGTGACCGAGCGGATGCGGCCGCTGCGGATCGACGACCGGGTGGTGCACCAGATCTGGATGCCCTACCACTGGGGGCACACCGGGCTGGTGGACGGCGACGTGGTCAACGACCTGCTGGGCGTGGTGGTGGATCCGAACGTGTTCATCCAGGAGAGCAAGGTAGCCACCTGCGACATCCGGCCGGGGCGGCGTCCGCGCGGCCCGGCGCTGCTGGCCTACCTGGAGGAGTACCGCACGCGGGCGGGGATCACGGTGGAGACCGGGACGCGGATCGCCACGGCGCGTCCGGACAGCGCCCACACGGAGGAGCGGTCATGAGCAACAGCTTCTACGGCCCGCTGGAGGACGTGGCGGGCGACGCCGGCTATTCCGGGCACCCGCCGCGGATGGGGTTCTTCACCGACACCTCGGTGTGCATCGGTTGCAAGGCCTGCGAGGTGGCGTGCAAGGAGTGGAACGGGGTGCCCGACGACGGGTTCGACCTGCTGGGCATGTCGTTCGACAACACCGGGATGCTGGGCGCGAACTCGTGGCGGCACGTGGCGTTCGTGGAGCAGGAGCGGCCGGGGGCGGTGTCGCCGGAGCCGGTGGACCTGGGGTTGCCCTCGTTCGACCTGCCCGGGGCGGGCAGCGGCGCGGAGGCCCGCACGGACTTCCGGTGGTTGATGAGCTCGGACGTGTGCAAGCACTGCACGCACGCGGGGTGCCTGGACGTGTGCCCGACGGGGGCGTTGTTCCGCACCGAGTTCGGTTCGGTGGTGGTGCAGCCGGACATCTGCAACGGGTGTGGCTACTGCGTGTCCGGCTGCCCGTACGGGGTGATCGACCGGCGCGAGGACGACGGCAGGGCGTGGAAGTGCACGCTGTGCTACGACCGGTTGCGGGACGGGCTGGAGCCAGCGTGCGCGAAGGCGTGCCCGACCGATTCGATCCAGTTCGGGCAGCTGGACGAGCTGCGGGAACGGGCGGCGCGTCGGGTGGACGCGCTGCACGAGGCCGGGGTGACCGAGGCGCGGCTGTACGGGGAGAGCCCGGACGACGGTGTAGGTGGCGACGGCGCGTTCTTCCTGCTGCTGGACGAGCCCGAGGTGTACGGTCTGCCGCCGGATCCGGTGGTGCCGACGCGGCACGCGGGGTCGATGTGGAAGTTCGCGGGCATGGCCGCGTCCGCGCTGGCGGCCGCCGCGGTGTCGGTGTTCTTCGGACGGGGCAGGAGATGAAGGAACAGGTCGCGGTGCCCAAGGCCGAGTTCCGGTCCTACTACGGGCGGCCGGTGCTCAAGCCGCCGGTGTGGGAGTGGAAGGTCCCGGCCTACCTGTTCACCGGGGGGTTGTCGGCCGGGTCGGCGATGCTCGGCGCGGGGGCGGACCTGACCGGCCGTCCGGTGCTGCGGCGGGCGAGCCGCGCCGGGGCGCTGGGCGCGCTCGCGGCGAGCATGTACCTGCTGGTGGCCGACCTGGGGCGGCCGGAACGGTTCCTGCACATGCTGCGGGTCGCGAAGCCGAGTTCACCGATGAGCGTGGGCACCTGGATCCTGGTGGCCTACGGGCCGGGCGCCGGGGTGGCCGGGGTGGCGGAGCTGGTGCCGCGGCGGTGGCGGGGAACGCTGCCCGGCCGCCTGCTGGGCCGGCTGGCGCGGCCGGCGGGGTTGTCGGCGGCGGCGATCGCGCCCGGGGTGGCCTCCTACACCGCGGTGCTGTTGTCGCAGACCGCGGTGCCCGCCTGGCAGTCGGCGCACCGGCAGCTGCCGTTCGTGTTCACCGGTTCGGCCGCGGCCAGCGGCGCCGGGTGGGGCATGGTGTGGGCGCCGGTCGCCGAGGCGGGCCCGGCGCGGCGGTTGGCGGTGCTGGGCGCGGCGGCGGAGCTGGTGGCGTCGAAGGTGGTCGACCAGCGCCTCGGGCTGATCTCGCAGGCCTACACGACCGACAAGGCGCACCGGCTGCGGAAGTGGTCGGAGTATCTGACGCTGGGTGGCGCGGCGGGTGCGCTGGCCGGGCGGCGCAGCCGGGCCGTGCAGGTGGTGTCCGGGCTGGCGTTGCTGGCCGGCAGCGCGTTGCAGCGGTTCGGGGTGTTCGAGGCCGGTGTCGAGTCCACGAAGGACCCGCGGTACGTGGTGGTGCCGCAGCGGGACGCGATCAACCGGGCGAGCGGGCGCTGAGCAGGTTCGCCAGTGAGAAGGACTCGCCGCGGGTGAGCAGCCGCACGTCTGTGGCCGGGTGGAGGCGCCCGGCCACGGCGAGGAAGTTCGACACCGGCGAGGTGAACTTGCCGTAGTCGTCGAAGTGGACCGGCACCACGTGGGTGGGGTTCATCATCTCCAGCATCCGGCCGCCCTGCCGGTCGTCCATCGTGACCCGCACGCCGAGGACGCGGGCGCCGCCCAGGTGCAGCACGGCCAGGTCGATTTCGGGGTAGCGGCGGCGGATCCCGGTCAGCTCGTCGTGGATGATCGTGTCGCCGCTGACGTAGATCGGCAGTGTGGCCGTGCCCGGGTGCGGGCTGTACTCCCAGATGCTGCCCATGACCGGCGGCAGGATCCGGTTCAGCGGGCCGCGGGAGTGCCGGGCGGGCACGGCGGTGACGGTGAGCTGGGCGTCGCCGTCGCGGAAGGTGTCGCCGCGCCAGGTGGGCAGGGCGATGGTGGCCTGGAAGCCGCGCTGGGCCAGCCGCCGGGCGGCGCGCTCGGTGGTCAGGATCGGCACGTCGGCGGGCAGGTGCCGGCGGGTGACCCGGTCGAAGTGGTCGCGGTGCAGGTGGGACAGCACGACCCCGTCCAGCGGGGGCAGGTCGGCGACCTGCGCGGCCGGTTCGGTGCGCCGCCGGGACACCAGGCCCTGCCCGAAGTGGGACCACTGGCCGCGGTGCAGGAAGTTCGGATCGGTGAGCACCGTGAACGGCCCCAGCCGGACCAGGGTGGTGGCGGTGCCGATGAAGGTGAGCGAGTCGGCGGGGAACATCAACGGCCCTTCCGGTCGGTGTCCGGTACGGCTACCCGCCGCGGGGCGGATGGTTCGCCTGCGGCGGGTGGCACCTCCCGTCGTGCCACCCGTCTTCGGCGCGCTGGCCCGGGTGCGGCAGGCGCGCGTGTTCCACCCGCATGGTGTCCTGCTGCGCGGCACCCTGGAGACCCTGGCCTCGGTGAGTTCCCGCTGCCGCGCAGCGGGCCGGTGGTGGCGCGACTGTCCAAAGGGGCCGGTATGCTTCGCTGTCCGGCCTGCGGGAGCCCGCCTACCAGTGCGGCCGCGCGGGTCGCCGCTAGGCCGGTGCTCCGACGGACGCTCCGCCACTCAGCGGACCGTGGCCTGGCCGCAATCGCGTCGCGCTCGGTGTTGCGGCGCGCCGGGAATCAGCCGGTTTCCGGTACGCGGAACGCGGCATCGGCGACCCGCAACGGCATCCCGAGCGCGTGGCTGTAGGTGCGCGTCCACGCCAGCCGCCGTTCCATCTCCTCGCCCTGAACCGTGCACCGCGACCCCATCGCGGCCCGGTAGGCCTCCCCGGCGGCGTCCGCGGCGGCCTCGGCCTGACGGTGCGCCTGCGTGGCCAGCCGCCGTCGCCGGGCCTCGGCGCTGGTCAGGATCTCCTCGGCCAGCAGTTGCGCCCGCGTCAGCAACGCGACCGCCTGCTCGTCCACCGTCGGCACGCCGTCGCGGGCGTCGCGGGCCCGAAGCCGCGCGACCTCCGCGCGCAGGCGCGCCGCCTCGCGGTCGCGGGTGGCCAGTTCGTCGGCCAGCCGCCGCTGGAAGTCGTGCACGTCGCCGCGATCGAAACCCCGCCGGTGCCAGGGCGCGCGCCGGAACGGGCGGGCCCGCACGCGGTCCGCGGTCAGCCCGTTGCGTGCCCCCGTTCCGGTGTCCGGCGGCGGGAGCAGCACGCTCTGCCGTCCCTGGCCGCGCACTTCGGCGTTGGTCATCACCTCGGCGACCACCGCGTACGCGCTGGTCCAGTCCGCGGCCAGCTCCGGGGTCCACCGTTCGCCGAGGAAGTGCTCGAGGGTGGCCAGCAGCGCCTGCCCGACCACCGGGTAGTGCTCCGGACGCACCCCGGCCTCGCGGTGCGTGCGGCCCAGCCGGCGCAGGTAGGGGACCGCGGCGTCGAGGTCGTCGACGTGGGTGACGATCTGCCCGAGCGCGGAGACGAACCGGGTCCGCTGCGACGCGAGCGACACCGGGAACAGATCCCGCAGTGACGGGCGGAGCAGGAACAGCGTCGCGTAGAACCACAGCGGGACCTCGTCACCGCGCTCGGCGACGGTGGCCCAGCTCGCCCGTAGTCGGGGGATGTCCACGGCGGCTAGCGCGCCTCCCCGGCGATGACCGGGCGGCCCCGGTCGGTGCGGCCCATTTCGCGCTGGTCCTTCCCTTGACGAATGCCAGGAGCCTAGGACCGGCCATTCGCCAAGGGAAGGGTTTCCAGCAGTGGAAAAAGGTTTCACGAATCGTGGCGGAAGCGGTCAGCCCCGGCGGTAGCGCAGCCCGTACCCGTAGGGGAACAGCGGGTCCTGCCCGTCGCCGACGTTGATCGGCTGCTGCGCGGCGCTGCGCATCCAGGTCACCGGCAGCTTCCCGGCCGGGTTGTAGTCGCCGAACAGCACGTCGGCGACACCGCCGCCCTCGGTGCCCGGAAGCCACGACGCCAGCAGCGCGTCCCAGCCGGGCAGTTCCGCCGCGATGTCCAGCGGACGGCCGGACACGAGCACGACCACCACCGGCACCCCGGAACCCTTGAGCCGCCGCAGGGTCGCCAGGTCCTCGGCGTCCAGGCCCATGCCGGCCGGCCGGTCGCCCATGAACTCCGCGTACGGGGTCTCGCCGACCACCGCGACCGCGACGTCGTAGCTGCCGTCGATGCCGGCGCCGTTCCGGTCGTAGGTGACCGCGCTGGAGCGCGCCTTGTCGCGGATCCCTTGCAGGATCGTGGTTCCCGGCGTGATCGGCCCGCTGGAGCCCTGCCAGGTGATCGTCCAGCCGCCGCTCTGGTTGCCGATGTCGTCGGCGTTCTTGCCCGCCACGAAGATCTTCTGCCCGTTCTTGCCGAGCGGCAGCACGCCGCCGTCGTTCTTGAGCAGCACCTGCGACTCGCGCACCGCCTGCCGCGCCAGCGCCCGGTGTTCGGCGCTGCCCACGGTCGCGGTGTATCGGCGGTCGGTGAAGGGCCGTTCGAACAGCCCGAGCTGGAACTTCTTGGTCAGGATGCGGCGGTTGGCGTCGTCGATGCGGCTCATCGGCACCCGGCCCGCCTGCACCTCGGCCCGTAGCGTGTCGATGAAACTCACGTAGTCGTAGGGCACCATCACCATGTCCACGCCCGCGTTGATCGAGGTCCGGACCTCTTCGGCGGTGAAGCCCTCCTGGCCGTCGATCTTGTCGATGCCCTGCCAGTCGGACACGACGAATCCGGAGAAGCCGAGCTCACCCTTGAGCACATCGGTGATCAGGTAGCGGTTGGCGTGCATCTTCACGCCGTTCCAGCTGCTGTAGGAGATCATCACCGACCCGACACCGCGCCGGACCGCGGCGCGGAACGGCGGCAGGTGGATGGCGCGCAACTGCTGCTCGGTGAGCTCGGTGTCGCCCTGGTCCACACCACCGGTGGTGCCGCCGTCGCCGACGTAGTGCTTGGCGGTGGCCAGGATCGATCCCTTGTCCGACGACGACCTGCCCTGCAGGCCGTCGATGATCGTGGTCATCGACGAGGCGAGTTCCGGGGTCTCGCCGAAGGACTCGTAGGTGCGGCCCCAGCGGTCGTTGCGGGCCACGCACAGGCACGGCGCGAAGTCCCAGTCCACGCCGGTGCCCGACACCTCTTCGGCCACGGCGCCGCCGATGCGGCCCACCAGCTTCGGGTCGCGGGTCGCGCCGAGGCCGATGTTGTGCGGGAAGATCGTGGCGCCGTGGACGTTGTTGTGGCCGTGCACGGCGTCCACGCCGTAGATGATCGGGATGCGCAGGGGAGAGGTCAGCGCGGCGCGCTGGAACCCGTCGTACATGTCGGCCCACGACTGGGCGGTGTTCGGCGTGGGCACCGAGCCGCCGCCGGACAGCAGCGACCCGAGCCGGTGGGTCGCGATGTCGGCCGGGTCGGTGATGGCGCCGCGCTCGGCCTGGGTCATCTGGCCGAGCTTGTCGTCCAGGCTCATGCGGGACAGCAGGTCGGCCACCCGCACCGGGACCGGCTTGCCCGTGTCGAGGTAGGCGGGGCGGTGCTGGACGGGCGCCGCCGACACCGTGGTCGCGCCGGAGACGAGCGCGACGGTGGCGGCGAGCACGGCGAAGAGGGTTTTCCGGCGAACAGATCGGGGTCTCATCCGTGGTCCTCCTTGACGCATCGGATTTGTTGCCGCGGGCAACTTAATGGCCCTGATGTAACCTAGCCCACACTTCCGGGAGAGGTCCAGACCTCTGTTCGGCCCACGACTTCCGTCGGTAGGTTGGATGACATGGCAAGGCCGAACAGCACCGTCGTCGTGCTCGCCGGGGCCGGCGTGGACAAGGTCATGGCCGGGCTCGACGGCCTGGCCAACGTGCACGTGGCGGCGTCGGGGGACGCGGCCGCCCTGGCGTCGCACGCCGCGTACGTGGTGCACGACCGGGACCCGCTCGCCGCGGTCGCGCAGGCGTGGGCCGGGTTCTTCGACCGGCAGGCGCCCGCCGGCGCACTGGAGGCCGCGATCGAAAGCGCGGTCGCCGACCTCCAGTGCGGCGTCACGCTGCTGCCCGACTACTACGTCGTGCTCGACCCGGAATCCCTGCCGCCCACGGGGAAGCACTGGTGGCTGGGCGTGCTCGCGGGCGCCGCGCCCAGCCGCGTCGTCCCGGCCGCGCGGACGGCGTCCGCCGTGCGGGAAGCGCTCTCCCGGCTGCCGTCGGGCCGGTGGTGGCCCGACGACGTGGAGACCTGGCTAAGCGGCCTGGTCCGCGTGGTGCCAGACCAGGCCGGCCTGCCCCGGCCGGCTCAGGGCTGAAGACCCCAGTCCCGGATCACGGCCTCGGTGTCCGCACCCGGCGTGGTCGGCGCCGACGGCTCGGCGCTGGGCGTCCGGGAGAACCGCGGCGCGGGCGCGGCCTGGGTCGCGCCGTTGATGTCCCGCACCGAGCCGCGCGCGGTCAGGTGCTCGTTCTCCGCCGCCTCGGCGAAGGACAGCACCGGTGTCACGCACGCGTCCGTCCCGGCGAACACCGCCGTCCACTCGTCGCGGGTGCGGGAGGCGATGACCTCGGTGAACCGTTCCCGCAGCTTCGGCCAGCCGGAGCGGTCGCCCTGCGCGGGCAGGTCCTCACCGTCCAGGCCGAGGCCCTTGAGCAGCTCGGCGTAGAACTGCGGCTCCAGCGCGCCCACCGCGATGTACTCGCCGTCGGCGCAGCGGTAGGTGTCGTAGAACGGGCAGCCAGTGTCCAGCAGGTTCGTGCCCGGCTCGTCGGCCCACGCGCCCTGCGCCCGAAGCGCCCACACCATCTGCAGCAGCACGCTCGCGCCGTCGACCATGGCCGCGTCCACCACCTGGCCCCGCCCGGAGCTCGCCCGCTCCACCAGCGCCGCCAGCACCCCGGTGACCAGGAACATCGAGCCGCCGCCGAAGTCGCCGACCAGGTTCAGCGCCGGGATCGGCTTGCCGCCGGTGTCGCGGACCGCGTGCAGCGCGCCGGTCAGGGAGATGTAGTTGATGTCGTGCCCGGCCTGCTTCGCCATCGGGCCGTCCTGGCCCCATCCAGTCATGCGGCCGTAGACCAGGCGCGGGTTGCGGGCGAAGCAGTCCTCCGGGCCGACGCCGAGCCGCTCGGCCACCCCCGGCCGGAAACCCTCCAGCAGCACGTCCGTCTTCTCAACCAGCTGCTCCACCAGCCGCTTGCCCTCGGGGGTCTTCAGATCGGCCGCGATCGAGCGGCGGCCGCGCAGCAGGTGGTCCCGCGCCTCCGGCGGCAGCACCTGCAGGCCACCCGAGGGCCGCTCGACGCGCACCACGTCCGCCCCCAGGTCGGCGAGGATCATCGCCGCGTGCGGTCCCGGGCCGATGCCCGCCAGTTCCAGCACCTTGATCCCCGCCAGCGGCCCCATCGGCACTGCTCCCCACTCGTCGTCGTGCAAGTGCCCCGGATTGTGCCAGGCGCGGACGCGCAGCGGATGTGGCGCATTCCACCGCGCTACACGGACCACTCACGAAACCAGGCGCATCATGGAGTGAGGGCGCTCGCGCCGGGCGCCGCCGTGGTGAGGGAGCTGCCGATGCCCTACCAAGACCTGGGAGCGTTCATCTGGCCCATCATGGTGCTGATCTGGGTGCTCGCCGCCTCCTACTCGCGCGCCGCGATGCACCACCGCTGGCAGACCCGCGCCCGCCCAGCGCCCACCCGCCCACCAGGGCGGCCCATCGACGCCCCTGACGCGGCCGCCTCGCTGCGCGTGCTGTGGGACGCCGCGCGCGAGCGCTACGCCCGGATCGCGGGGGAGTACGGCGACTACGAGTCCGACCCCAAACAGGTGCTGCGCCGGCCCGCGCTGGCCGACCCGGCCGTGCCCTCGACCAGCCGGTTCATCGACGCCTTCCACGAGGCCATGGCCCTGCACACCGAGACCTACCCGCCCACCGACGTGGCCCGCAAGTACGTCGAGGCCACCGAAACCGCCGAAAAGGCCTGGACAGCGGCCTGCGTAGCCGCCGAGAAGCTGCGCGCCTCCCGGTTCACCACCGACGAGCGGGCGCTGATCAACCAGGGCATCAAGCTGCTCGAACTCGCCGAGGGCGCCGCCACTCCCGCCGAGCAGGAGGCCGCCTTCGCCGCCGCGCGGCAGGTGCTCGCCAAGCTCGAACGCAGCGCAGGCACCCGGCTCGACTGGCGCGTGCCACGCCCCGCGCGCCAGACCATCGACCGCCTCGGCAGGCCGCCGCTGCCCCCGGCATGAAGGCCCACGCGGGGGCCGCACCGCCGACCTGACGAAGGGCGCCCGCCCGGGGGCGGGCTGCCGTCCACGCCCCGGCAATGTGGGAGGGCGGCCGCGCGCGGCGAAGCTGCCGAGATTCGCCCGCCAGGCGCTCCACCCCCGGGTATGGTGAAGGGCCCGGCGTGCGCCGGGCCCTTCACCAACCAGTACCTGCTACTACCGGCGAGCCTTCGCGGTCTCCCTGTTGTTGGCCTTCTGGATCGCCTTGACCAGCTCGTTCTTGTTCATCGACGAGCGGCCCTTGATGTCCAGCTGCTTGGCCACGTCGTACAGGTGCTGCTTGCTGGCCGAGGCGTCCACACCACCGGCGGTCTTCGTCGGCTTGCGCCCCGCGCCCCGCGCGGCCTGCTTGTCCGACGGGCCCTTGCTGCCCTTCTCCTCCCAGTGGTCGCCGACCTTCTCGAACGAGTGCTTCAGCGACGCGTACGCCGTCTGGTGCGCGCGCCGCCCCTCGCCGTAGGTCTCCACCGCCGAGTCGTGGGTCTTCACCCACGTGTCCTGCGCCTTCTTCGACGACCGCTTCAGCGTGCTGGGCAGGGCTTCACGTCCAGGCATCGGAGCACCTCCTGTCGCCTCTCGTGCCTGACCCACGTTTTCCCGGTACGGCCGTACGTCAAACTCCTCCGTCCTCGACCCGCATCGCCTGCTGCTCGGCGCCCCCGGCCGGCCGCTGACGGCCCTGGTCCTCGCCGATCTCGGTGCCCTCGGCGTCGACCAGCTCGTTGGACCGGTCCGGCGCCGACACCTGCTCGCCCGCGGCCTCGGCGTCCGGCTCGGCCGCCCGGTCCGGATCCCGCACCCGCCAGATCACCGGGTCCTCCAGCGGCTTCGGCTCGGCGTCCAGCTCCAGGTTCTCCTGCTGCTCCGACACTGGCTCCTGCGGCATGTTCCCTCCTCAGCCCGGCATGGTCTCGCCGCCGAGCGCGGCGAGCACCTCACCGGTGTAGTACGACGACAACTGGTTCGACGCGAAGAACACGAACGACGGCGCCAGCTCGTCCGGCTGCGCCGCCCGCCCCATCGGCACCTGCTGCCCGAACTTCTCCACGTGCTCCGGTGACATGGTCGCCGGGATCAGCGGTGTCCACACCGGACCCGGCGCGACCGCGTTGATCCGCACGCCCCGGCCGGCCAGCGCCTGCGCCATCGCGTAGGTCCACGCGATCACCGCGCCCTTGGTGGCCGAGTAGTCGATCAGGGACTTGTTGCCGCGCAACCCGTTCACCGACGCGGTGTTCACGATGGACGAACCCTCGCCCAGGTGCGGCAGCGCCGCGTGCGTCACCCGGAAGTAGCTGTGGACGTTCACGTCGAACGTGCGCGTCCACTGCTCGTCGGTCAGGTCCTCGGGCGAGTCCAGCTCCTGCTGCGTGGCCACGTTGTTGACCAGGACCTCCAGCCCGCCGAACTCCCGCACCGTCTCGTCCACGACCTTGCGGCACTGCTCGCGCGAGCCCAGGTCGCCGGGCAGCAGCAGGCAGTGGCGGCCCTCCTTGCGCACCAGCTCCGCGGTCTCCTCCGCGTCGGCATGCTCGTCCAGGTAGGCGATCGCCACGTCGGCGCCCTCCTTGGCGAACGCGATCGCGACCGCGCGCCCGATGCCGGAGTCCCCACCGGTCACCAGCGCCCGCTTGTCCCGCAGCAAGCCGCGCCCGGTGTAGTCCGCCATCCGGTCCCGCGGCCGCGGCTCCATCTCGCCCGTCACGCCCGGCGGTTCCTGCTGCTGGCGTGGCTGTCCCATGCGCACACTCCTTCCGCACCTGCCCCGAGGTGTCCCCGCTCCCGGCGGCACCAAACGCGACGGTTCGCGCCCCCGCCCGCCGGGTATCCACGTGCGCATGAACTCGCCAGCGAGCAAGGGCCTGCGCGTCGTCGTCACCGGCGCCAGCGGCAACGTGGGCACCAGCACCGTCGAGGCGCTCAGCCGCGACCCCGCCGTCGCGTCGATCCTCGGCGTGGTCCGTCGCGAACCGGAGTGGCGTGTGCCGAAGCTGGAGTGGCGCATCGCCGACCTGGCCGAGGACCAGATCGCCCACCTGGTGCGCGGCGCCGACGTGGTGATCCACCTGGCGTGGCTGTTCCAGCCCACCCACGACCCGGCCCTGACCTGGCGGTCCAACGTGCTCGGCGCGATCCGCCTGTTCGAGGCCGTCGCCAGGGAGAACGTGCCAGCCGTGGTGTACTCCTCGTCGGTCGGCGCCTACTCGCCCGGCCCGAAGGACAGACCGGTCACTGAGAGCTGGCCCACCCACGGCTGGCCCGCGGCCGCCTACCCGCGCGAGAAGGCTTACCTGGAGCGCTACCTCGACGGGTTCGAGAAGGCCAACCCCGAGGTGCGGGTGGTGCGGCTGCGCCCGGCGTTCATCTTCAAACGGGACGCCGCCTCGGCCCAGCGGCGGCTGTTCGCGGGCCCGTTCCTCCCCGGCAGCCTCGCCCGGCCGTCGCTGATCCCGGTCATCCCGGACGTCCCCGGTCTGCGCGTGCAGGCCGTGCACTCCGCCGACATCGGCGAAGCGTTCCGCCTGGCGGCGTTGAACGACGTGCGTGGCGCGTTCAACATCGCCGCCGACCCGGTCGTCGACGCCAAGGCGCTGGCCCGTCTGCTCGGCGCCCGCACCGTCCCGGTGCCCACCTGGGCGATCCGCGGCGCGGTCGCCGCCGGCTGGTACGCCCACCTGCTGCCGGCCTCACCCGGCCTGCTCGACACGGTGCTGCGGCTGCCGATCATGGACACCACCCGCGCCCGCGACGAGCTCGGCTGGATCCCCCGCCACGACGGGCTGGACGCGATCGGCGAGTTCCTGGCCGGCCTGCGGGCCGGCGCGGGCATGGCGACGCCGCCACTGACCCCAGACAACGCCCCGAAGCGCATCCAGGAGGCGGGCACCGGCATCGGCTCCCGGCCGTGACTCAGCCCCGCAGCTGGTCGATGCGGGCCGGCACGTCGTCGACCAGCGGGCGCACCTGGCGCACCAGGTCGCTGGCCGGGCGCTGAGCCCCCCACGCCGTTGATGATAGGAATGGCGGCGTGAGCATCGAGACCGCGGCCGATGAAGCCGTCACGCTGACCAGCGACCTGATCCGCATCGACACCACCAACACCGGCGATCCGGACACGCTGGTGGGGGAGAGGGCGGCAGCGGAGTTCGTCGCGGAGCAGCTCACCGAGGTCGGCTACCAGATCGAGTACGTGGAGTCCGGCGGGCGCAACCGGCACAACGTCATCACCCGGCTCGCCGGCGCCGACCCGAGCCGCGGGGCGCTGCTCGTCCACGGCCACCTCGACGTCGTCCCCGCGGACGCGTCCGAGTGGTCCGTGCACCCCTTCTCCGGCGCCATCCAGGACGGCTACGTGTGGGGCCGCGGCGCCGTCGACATGAAGGACATGCTCGGCATCATGCTGGCGCTGGCCCGCCACTACAAGCGCGAGAACATCGTCCCACCGCGTGACATCATCTTCGCCTTCCTCGCCGACGAGGAGGCCGGCGGCAAGTACGGCGCCCAGTGGCTCGTGGACAACCGGCCCGACCTGTTCGAGGGGGCCACCGAGGCGATCAGCGAGGTCGGCGGCTTCTCCATCAGCCTCAAGGACGACGTCCGCACCTACGTGGTGGAGACCGCGGAGAAGGGCATCCGCTGGATGAAGCTGCGCGTGCGCGGCACCGCGGGCCACGGCTCGATGATCCACCACGACAACGCCGTCACCAAGCTCGCCGCCGCCGTCGCGCGGCTTGGGCAGCACCAGTTCCCGCTCGTGCTCACCGACTCCGTCCGCGAGTTCCTCGCCGGCGTCACCGAGATCACCGGCTGGGACTTCCCCGAGGACGACATCGACGGCGCCGTCGCCAAGCTCGGCAACATCTCCCGCATGATCGGCGCGACCCTGCGCGACACCGCCAACCCGACGATGCTCACCGCGGGCTACAAGTCCAACGTCATCCCCTCGGTCGCCGAAGCCGCCGTGGACTGCCGCATCCTGCCCGGCCGCATGGAGGCCTTCGACCGCGAGCTCGACGAGATCCTCGGCCCGGACATCGAGAAGGAGTGGATGGAGCTGCCCCCGGTCGAGACCACCTTCGACGGCGCGCTCGTCGACGCGATGACCGCCTCCATCACCGCCGAGGACCCGGGCGCGAAGGTGCTGCCCTACATGCTCTCCGGCGGCACCGACGCCAAGTCCTTCCAGACGCTGGGCATCCGCAACTTCGGGTTCGTGCCCCTCCAGCTGCCCGCCGACCTGGACTTCTCCGGCCTGTTCCACGGTGTGGACGAGCGGGTGCCCGTCGACGCGCTCAAGTTCGGCACCCGGGTGCTGGACCGGTTCTTCCGCGCCTCGTGACCACCGCGGCGCAGCTCCGCAAAACGGCGCTGTCCCTGCCCGAAACGGCGGACGACAGCGGCGTTTTCACCGTGCGCGGCGCGGAGTTCGCGACGCTCGTGGACAAGCAGGTCACGCTGCGCCTGCCCGCGTCCGAGGTGGACGAGATGCTGACGGCGCACCCGACGGCCACCCGGACCGGAGACGGGGCGCGGGTGCCGCTGGCCGACATCGACGGCCAGCAGCTCAACCGCTGGGTGTGGCGCGCATGGCTCGCGCACGCCCCGGAACACCTCGCGCGCACCTCCGCCGCCGCGGCGGCGGGCGAGAGCGGCGACCTGCCGCGGGCCATCGGCCGCCCCGCCACCCGCGCGCTGGGCAACGCCGGGATCACCACGCTCGACCAGGTCGCCACGAGGACGGAGGCCGAGCTGCTCGCCCTGCACGGCATGGGCCCCAAGGCCGTGCGAATCCTCCGCGAGACGCTCGCCGAGACGGGCCGCGCACTCGCGGGCTGAGACGCCTAGCGTGCAACCGGCCGGGGCTCGGCCCTCGCGCCCGCCACGGCGGCCCAGACCAGCGCGGCGACCCAGACCAGCGCGGCGACCCAGACCAGCGCGGCGACCCAGCCGATGAGGGACCACCCCGCCACGAGGGTGAACACCGCGATCGGCCGGACGTCGGCCACCCCGCGGCGGCGGGCGAGCAACACCGGCGCGAACCACACCGGGAGGCACGTCACCAGTGTGACGATGATCAGCAGCGCCACCAGCGCCACGCCCATCCCGGCGAAGACCGCCAGCAACGCCGAGACCACCGCGAGCCCGGCGCAGGCGGCGGTCACGACACGGACGACGGGCGAGGAGAACATGCTGCTCCTTCCAAGGGGCAGCACTGAAATCGGCACGACAGCCCCGCCCGTTACCGCCTCTCGCGCGCAGCGCATCAGTCGAAGGTGGGCGGCTCCTGGCGAGGACACCACCGGCGTGGTGCAACGCCCGCCAGGCGATACCCCGGGCGTGGCGCCGACCAGCGGCGGGTGCCGCTGCGGTCAGATCAGGACTTCAGGCAGGGCGGTGGCCGGCTGGCGCTTGCGCCGCAGCCACACCCGCCGGGTGCCGTCGGAGTAGAGCCGGACCGTCGAGAGCTCCCACCCGCCGTACTCGGCGTTGATGGACAGCTGCGTGGCCGCGGCCCGCCGGGAGACGCCGGGTGGCAACTGCAACCGGCGGTACTCCCAGTCCTCGTCGACCACCGCCTCCTGGTGCTTCATGACTGGATCACCTGGACCCCTTCTCCCGCCGCGGAGCCGACGACCACCCGCCCGCTCCGCTCCTCGACGGTAACCGAATCCGGCTGCCGGACCGTCGGGAAACGGTACTTCTCGACCGGTTCGCCGCCGCGCACGTCGAACCCGACGACCTCGTTGCGCTCGGTGAGAGTCACCCACGCCAGCGCGCGCTGCGCGTCGTAGGCGAGGCCGTACGCCCCGCCGGGCACCGGGTACCGCTGCCGCAGCAACAGCGGGCCGGTGGAGAACGCCAAAAGGGCCCCGGCGCGGGTGTCGACCACGAGCACCCGGCCGAAGGAGTCCGCGACCGCGTTGGTGGCGCCGTCCCCGGCGCGCAGGCCCTCGGCCATGGTGCCGCCGTCAACGTCCACCGAGAACAGGGCGGTGCGCAGCTCGTCCAGCACGACGGTGTTCCCGCCGGCTTGCAGCACGTCGTCGGCGCTGTAGAGCTGCCCCTCGATCGTCTTGGTCAGCTGCCCGCCGCTGAACACGTCCACCGCTTTGCGGTCCCGCACCGCGACCAGCGTCCGGTCGCCCTCGACCACCGCGCCGGCCGGCTGGCCGGCCACGGTCAGGGTGCTCACCTCGCCGCCGGGCAGCGCGATCCGGGCGACCTGCCCGGCCGCGGGCAGCGTGGCCAGCAGCACCCCGCCGGACACGCGCAGGTGTTCCGCCCGCCCGGCGACCGGCACCCGCAGCGGCGCGGCCGCCAGGTCCGCGGCCCGGTACAGCAGCACGGCGTCCGGCACGGCGACGGCCAGCGTTCCGGTGGCCGGGTCGGCGGCCAGCGCCGTCACCTCGGGCGAGGCGATCACGGTGCCCGCCGGGGCGGCGGCAGGCTGGGGCGACACGGGCGCTGTCGCCGCGACCGGGTCGGCCACGACCTGCAGCGTGTCGGTGGAGTCACCGGACTTCGACGAGCACCCGCTCAGCACCAGGGCACAGACCAGCACGACACCGGTCCCGACGGTGGCGGAGGAGCGCACAAGACCTCCGGATCGCATTCCTCTGTTGCCTCCAGCATCCCCTGAAAACCCCGCCGCGTCACGTGCCATCCACCCCACGGTCACTTCGTGCCCCGCTCGGGGTAACCGAACTCGACGGCGCTGACGTCGTCCAGCGCGGAGGAGATCGCGACCGGCAGGGCGATCTCCTCCGCCGCCAGCGACCCGGTCAGCTGCCCTGTGTCGCGCGCCCCGACCACCGGCGCGACCACGCCCGGCCGGTCCCGCACCCACGCCAGCGCCACCACCAGCGGCGACACCCCCAGCCCGTCGGCCGCGGTGGCGACCGCCTCGACGATCCGCGCCGCCCGCTCGGTGCGGTGCTGCTCGACGTAGCCGGCGTACTCGGCCGACGCGCCCCGCGAGTCGGCCGGCGTGCCGTGGCGGTACTTGCCGGTCAGCACCCCGCGGCCCAGCGGCGCCCAGGGCAGCACCCCCAGCCCGTGGTAGCGGGCCGCCGGGACCAGCTCGCGCTCCACGCCGCGCTCCACCAGCGAGTACTCGGCCTGGGTGGCGACCAGCCCGGCGGGTCGGGCCGCGGCGGCCGAGGCCAGCTGCCAGCCCGCGTAGTTGCACACCCCGGTGTAGCGGACCTTGCCCGAGGTCACCGCGTGGTCCAGCGCCGACAGCGTCTCCTCCAGCGGCACCGAGTCGTCCCAGGCGTGCAGCTGCCACAGGTCCAGGTGGTCCACGCCCAGCCGCCGCAGCGACCCCTCCAACGCGGACAACAGGGCGCCGCGGGAGGCGCCACCGCCGAACGGCCCGTCGGTGCGCCGGGCGACGGCCTTGGTCGCCACGACGATCTCGTCACGCGGCACCAGGTCGCCCAGCAGGCCCCCGAGGATCCGCTCGCTCTCGCCGCCGGAGTAGATGTCGGCGGTGTCCACGAGCGTCCCGCCCGCCTCGACGAACGCGACGAGCTGGCTGGCCGCCTCGTCGGCGTCGGTCTCCGCGCCCCAGGACATCGTGCCGAGCGCCATCCGGGAGACCCGCAACCCCGACCTGCCCAGCTGTCGCTTCTGCATGCACGAAGAGTAACTGCGGCGCGCAGCGCCACCGCTGAGGGTGGCGGTGGGCGCCGGGCGGGCGTAACTAAGGTGTTGACGAAGGCGGCTCATCGGGTGATCCGCGTCGCCGATAGCCTCTCCCACCGTGCGAACGCGACTGATTTCCCCGAAGGCCCGGTGAGCATGGGCTGGTTCGAAGCACTCGTCCTCGGCCTGGTCCAGGGCCTGACCGAGTTCCTCCCGATCTCCTCGAGCGCCCACCTGCGCATCACGGCCGCCTTCGCCGGCTGGGACGACCCGGGCGCGGCGTTCACCGCGGTCACCCAGATCGGCACCGAGCTGGCGGTGATCCTGTACTTCTCGAAGAAGATCGGCCGCATCCTCGCCGTCTGGTGGCGCTCGATCTACCGGCCGGAGTGGCGCCACCACCCGGACGCCCGCCTCGGCTGGCTGATCATCGTCGGGTCGCTGCCGATCGTGGTGCTGGGACTGCTGTTCCAGGACGCCATCGACAGCGCCTTCCGCGACCTGCGGCTCACCGCGACGACGCTGATCGTGTTCGGCATCCTGCTGCTCATCGCCGACCGCGTCGGCCGCCAGTACCGGACGCTGGACCAGCTGACGGTCCCGCACGGCATCGGCTACGGCTTCGCCCAGGCGATGGCCCTGATCCCCGGCGTGTCGCGCTCCGGTGGCACCGTCACGGCCGGCCTGTTCCTCGGCTACACCCGCGCCGAGGCCGCCGAGTACGCGTTCCTGCTGGCCCTGCCCGCCGTGTTCGGCTCCGGCCTGTACAAGCTGACCGACATCGGCGGCGAGAACAGCCCCGAGTGGGGTCCCACCATCCTCGCCACCCTGGTTGCCTTCGGCGTCGGCTACCTGGTGATCGCGTGGCTGATGAACTACATCAAGACCAAGAGCTACGTGCCGTTCGTGATCTACCGGATCGCGCTCGGTGTCCTGCTCATCGTGCTGGTCGCCACCGGCGCCCTTGATCCGAACGCCGGTCCCGCCATGTAGGTTGGCGGCGTGGCTACCGTGATCCTGCTCCGGCACGGCCGCTCGACCGCGAACGGTTCGGGCGTGCTGGCCGGGCGGACCCCCAAGGTCGGGCTCGACGACACCGGCCGCGCGCAGGCGCGGGCGCTCGTCGAGCGGCTGGCCGGCGTGCCGCTGGCCGAGGTCGTGTGCTCGCCGATGCTGCGCTGCAAGAACACG
Organism: Amycolatopsis methanolica 239; assembly: GCF_000739085.1. NCBI lineage: Bacteria > Bacillati > Actinomycetota > Actinomycetes > Pseudonocardiales > Pseudonocardiaceae > Amycolatopsis > Amycolatopsis methanolica. The sequence goes on from NZ_CP009110.1 coordinate 3,542,454, forward strand.
GTGGCCCCGCTCGTCGCCGAGCGGGGCCTGACCCGCACCGTCGAACCGCGGCTGTCCGAAGTGGACTACGGCGAGTGGACCGGCCGCGAGCTGAAGGACCTGGTCAAGGAACCGCTGTGGCGGGTCGTGCAGGCCCACCCCTCGGCCGCGGTGTTCCCCGGCGGTGAGGGCCTGGCCGGCATGCAGGCCCGCGCGGTCGCCGCGGTGCGCGAGCACGACGCGCGGATCACCGCCGAGCACGGCGACCACGCCGTCTGGCTGCTGTGCAGCCACGGCGACGTGCTCAAGTCCATCCTGGCCGACGCGCTGGGGCAGCACCTGGACGCGTTCCAGCGGATCGTGGTGGACCCGGCGTCGATCTCCGTGGTCCGCTACACCGAGGTGCGCCCGTTCGTGGTGCGCGTCAACGACCACAGCGCGGATCTGGCCGGGGTGGTGCCGCCGGTGCCGAAGCGCGGTAGGAAGAAGAAGACGTCCTCCGACGCGGAGATCGGAGGGTCGACAGGACAGAAGGGCCGCGCTGGATGACACCGGACAACCCGTTCTCGCAGGCGAGCGACCTGCCCTACGGTCTGCCCCCGTTCGACCGGATCGCCGACGAGCACTTCGGCCCGGCGTTCGAGGCCGGCTTGGCCGAGCACGCCGCGGAGATCGAGGCCATCGCAGGCAACCCGGAGCCGGCGACCTTCGAGAACACGATCGTGGCCCTGGACACCTCGGGGCGCCTGCTGCAGCGCGTCTCGTCGGTGTTCTTCAACCTCACCTCCTCCGACACCAATTCGGCGCGGCAAGAGCTGCAGGCCGAGATCGCGCCGAAGCTGGCCGCCCATTCCGACGCCATCCACCTGAACCCGGCGCTGTTCGCCCGCGTCAAGGAGCTGTACGACCGGCGCGACCAGCTGGGGCTGGACGAGGAGTCGGCGTGGCTGCTGGAGCGCACCTACACCGACTTCCAGCGCGCCGGCGCCGGGCTCGACGAGAGCCAGCAGGCCAAGTTGCGGGTGCTCAACGAGGAACTGTCCACGTTGTCCACCCGGTTCCAGGAGAACCTGCTGCGCGACACCAACGACCTCGCCGTGCTGGTCGAGGACCCCGCGGAGCTGGCCGGCCTGTCCGACGGCACGATCGCCGCCGCGCGTGAGGCCGCCGCGTCCCGCGGTGTCGAGGGGTACCTGCTCACCCTGAACCTGCCCACCTCGCAGCCGCTGCTGTCCGCCCTGGAGAACCGGGCGCTGCGGGAACGGCTGTTCACCGCGTCGATCTCGCGCGGCAACCGCGGCAACGAGAACGACAACTCGGCCGTGCTGGCGCGGATCGTGCAGCTGCGCGCCGAGAAGGCCGCCCTGCTCGGCCACCCCAACCACGCGGCGTACGTGATCTCCGACGAGACCGCCCGCACCGCCGAGGCCGCCGTCGGGCTGCTGGAACGGCTCGCGCCCGTCGCCGTGGCCAACGCCCGCCGCGATGCCGCCGAGCTGCAGACCTACCTCGGCCAGGACCACCCCGGCGCCACGCTCGAGCCGTGGGACTGGGCCTTCTACGCCGAGCGCGTCCGCAAGGCGAAGTTCGACCTCGACGACGCGACGCTGCGGCCGTACTTCGAGTTGGACCGGGTGGTGCGCGACGGCGTCCTGTTCGCGGCGAGCAAACTGTACGGGCTGCGCTTCACCGAACGCCACGACCTGCCCGTCTACCACCCGGATGTGCGGGTGTTCGAGGTCTTCGACGCCGACGGCAGCCCGCTGGGCCTGTTCCTCGGCGACTACTACACGCGCGACTCCAAGCGCGGCGGCGCCTGGATGAACACCTTCGTCGACCAATCGCACCTACTGGGCGAACGGCCGGTGGTGGTCAACAACCTCAACATCGCCAAGCCGCCTGCCGGTGAGCCGACGCTGCTCACCTTCGACGAGGTCACGACGCTGTTCCACGAGTTCGGGCACGCGTTGCACGCGCTGGTGTCGGACGTGCGCTACCCGAAGTTCTCCGGCACCAACGTGCCGCGGGACTTCGTGGAGTACCCGTCGCAGGTCAACGAGATGTGGATGCTGTGGCCGGAGGTGCTGGCGAACTACGCCAAGCACCACGAGACCGGGGAGCCGCTGCCGCAGCGCCTGGTGGAGCGGCTGGAAGAGTCGGCCCAGTACGGCCAGCCCTTCGCCACCACCGAGTACCTGGCCGCGTCGCTGCTGGACCAGGCCTGGCACGGGCTGGGCACCGAGGACGCGGTCGGCGACCTCGCCTCGTTCGAGGCCGCGGCGCTGGAGAAGGCCGGGGTGGCGGTGCCGGCGATCCCGCCGCGCTACCGCAGCACCTACTTCGCGCACGTGTTCAGCGGCGGCTACTCGGCCGGGTACTACTCCTACATCTGGAGCGAGGTGCTCGACGCCGACACCGTGGAGTGGTTCAAGGAGAACGGCGGCCTCAGGCGCGAGAACGGCGACCACTTCCGGGCCACGCTGCTCTCCCGCGGCGGCTCCGGTGACCCGATGGGCTTCTTCCGCGCCTTCCGCGGCCGCGACCCGGAAATCGCGCCGCTCCTGGCGCGGCGCGGCCTGACCGGCGCGTGATGGAGGTCGGGCGGGAGGCGCAGTACGACGTCTTCGCCGAGGAGTTCCTCGACCACGCACGGGACGGCTTCTGCAACGCCCACCTGGACCGACCGCAGAAGTGGGCGGGGGTGCGCAGCGAACCGGCGAGGTCGGAGCCGATGGTCAGCGCGCCGAACCCGCACGCCAGGGCCGCCGCCGATCCGCCGGAGGACCCGCCCGCCGTGCGCTCGTGGTCCCACGGGTTGCTGGTGGTGCCGTAGATGTCGTTGAAGGTGTGGATGTCCTGCAACCCGCGCGGCACGTTCGTCTTGCCCAGCACCACCGCGCCCGCGGCCTTGAGCCGCGACACCTGCACCGCGTCCTCCGCGGGCAGGAAATCCCGGTGTTGCGGCATCCCCCAGGTCGTCGGCAACCCGGCGACGTCGTAGGACTCCTTGACCGTCACCGGAATCCCGAGCAGCGGCCGGCCCTCGCCGCGATCACGTGCCTGGTCGGCAGCCCGCGCGCGGTCGAAAGTCCGGCACGCAGACGCGTTGACGGCCTTGTCTTCGCGCTCGATGCGGTCGATGGCCTCGTCGGTCAGTTCCACCAAGGACACTGACCCGGCACGCAACGCGGCCGCCAGTTCCTCGGCCGGCTTCACACTCCACTCCATGAAGACGACGGCTATGGGCACGCCGGAGAGGGCATAATATCCCTTTTCGCACAACGGATGAGCGGGTTGAGGAACATCGACTGACCGAGGCCCGGCCGGAGTTCAGCGCTGCAGCGGCCACACCTCGACCACCCCGTGGGCCACCGCGCACGGCGTGCCGGCCACCATCCGCGTCGCCTCCTCCAGCGTGTCGGCCTCGATGATCGCGAACCCGGCGACCGGCAGGTCCGACCGCAGGAACGGGCCCGGTGTCACCTGGGTCCCGGCCGCGTCGTGGTTGCGCACCTGCACCGGCTCGCCCGCGATCCCCATCTCGGCCCCGCCGGCGCGTAACCGGGAGTCGTGCTCGTGGGCGGCCGCCCGCACCTCCTCGGCGGTCCGCTCGTAGCCTTCGCTGTCCCCGTAGCCGATCGTGATGAACTTCCCCATCGGAGCAAGGTAGCGCCGCCCGTCAGCCGAGCCAGTGCCCGTCGCGCATGAGGGTGCGTCCCGGCAGTCGGCACGCGGCTCGAACCCGGTCCGCGATGATCACCACGCTGATGCCGGAGGGCCGGCCCCCGCCCGGGAACCGGCCCTCCGAAACACCACCAGGAAAAATCAGATGAGACCGAGCTTCTTCACGGCCTCGCGCTCCTCGGCCAGCTCGTTGACCGACGCGTCGATCCGGCCGCGGGAGAACTCGTTGATCTCCAGGCCCTGCACGATCTCGTACTTGCCGTCCTTGCAGACGACCGGGAACGAGGAGATCAGGCCCTCCGGCACACCGTAGGAGCCGTCGGACGGCACGGCCATCGAGGTCCAGTCGCCCTCGGGGGTGCCGTTGACCCAGTTGTAGATGTGGTCGATGGCGGCGTTGGCGGCCGACGCGGCCGACGACGCGCCACGGGCCTCGATGATCTCCGCGCCGCGCTTGGCCACGCGCGGGATGAACTCCTCGGCCAGCCACTTCTCGTCGTTGACGGCCTCGGCGGCGTTCTTGCCCGCGACCTCGGCGTGGAAGATGTCCGGGTACTGGCTGGCGGAGTGGTTGCCCCAGATCGTCAGCTTCTTGATCTCGCCGACCGGCGCGTTCAGCTTCTTCGCCAGCTGGGCGACGGCGCGGTTGTGGTCCAGGCGGGTCATGGCGGTGAACCGCTCGGCCGGAACGTCAGGCGCGTGCGACTGCGCGATGAGGGCGTTGGTGTTGGCCGGGTTGCCGACCACCAGCACGCGGATGTCGTCGGCGGCGCCGGCGTTGATCGCCTCACCCTGCGGCTTGAAGATGCCGCCGTTGGCCTCCAGCAGGTCGGCGCGCTCCATGCCCTTGGTGCGCGGGCGCGCGCCCACCAGCAGCGCCACGTTGGCGCCGGCGAAAGCCTGCTTCGCGTCGTCGAAGATGTCGATGCCCGCGAGCAGCGGGAACGCGCCGTCCTCCAGCTCGAGCGCCGTGCCCTCGGCCGCCTTGACCGCCTGCGGGATCTCCAGCAGCCGCAGCTTCACCGGCGTGTCCGGGCCGAGCAGCTGACCGGACGCGATGCGGAACAGCAGCGCGTAGCCGATCTGGCCGGCGGCGCCGGTTACGGTGACGTTGACGGGGGCTTGGGTCATTGCGTACTCCTGCGGACGGAATCTTGGCTTGTGCTGGTGACCCTATCGCCCTCTGCCTGCGCTGACGTGGTGCGTCGCCTCACGTTCTGCTGAACCGATCGAGTCGAATCGGCCACCGGCACCTCGAACGCCCTGCCCAGCGCGACGATCCCGGCATCCAGGCGGCCCAGGCTGGTGAGCACGGAGCGTGCCTGGGCGTTGTCCGTCTCACGCGTCTCCGGGGCGGCGGTGTTGCGCACCAGCCTGCCCCGCTCGTCGCCGTCGAGGGCGTCGCGCAGCACGTCGACGTTGCGGCTGATCCGCTCGATCACCCCGGTCAGCCGGTCGTCGGCGGGCAGCAGGCCCGGCTCGGAGCGGGCCGCGATCTGCCGCGCCCGGAACGCCAGCCGCTCCAGCGTGCTCATCACGTACCAGCCGTAGTCGCGGCGGCTGGCTAGGCTGATCGGGTGGGTCAGCGGCTCGATCGTGGTGCGCACCTTCTCCACCGAGCGGTCCAGCTCGCGGGAGAGTTCGATCACGTTCACGTTCTCCCGCCCGGACAGCAGCGCCTCGGCCCCGGCCAGGAACTCGCACAGGTCCACCAGCGCCGCGTCGATGTCGGACACCATCACCGTGCGGGTGCGCACCGGCACCACCAGGACCGCCGCGATCAGGCCCGCCGCCGCGCCGATCGCGGTCTCGGCGACCCGCACCCACAGCACCTCGACGGTGAACGTGCCGAGCAGGCTGTAGAGCAGGCCCAGCATGCAGGTGATGAAGAAGGCCATCAGCAGCTGCGACACCCGCGCCACGTAGACCAGGCAGAACACGCACACCAGGATCAGCACGACCGTGGCGGTGGTGTTGCTGGTGACCAGCAGCGCCAGCAGCATCCCGCCGAAGATCCCGCCCAGGGTGCCGGTGACGCGGCGGAACCCCTTCACGAACGTGGCGCCCGCGGTGCTGGTGTTGAGGAAGACCACGAACACCGTCAGCACCGCCCAGTACCAGCGGGCGTCGGAGATCAGCTCGCCGCCGAGCACGGCCAGCCCGCCGCCGACCATCGCCTGGATCGCGCTGCGGGTGCGGTTGTCGTAGGCGAGGACCTTCTTGGGTTCGTCCTCGGTCTCCTCCTCGGGCAGTTCGGTCTCGGCCGAGTAGTCCTTCTCGGCGACCCGCTGTGCGTTGACGTCGGCCAGCGCCAGCTCGGCGATGGCGCGGCGCACCTCGTCGCCGGGTTCGGTGCGCTCCTTGAGCCGGCTGCCCGCGACGAGCATCTTGCTGAACTCCTCGGTGTCGCTGATCACCGGCAGGTCGCGGGGATCGCGCTCGATCAGGGAGTCCAGCCGCAGCAGGCTCGCGATCAGGTCGTCGCGGACCGCGTCCGGCAGTGCGTCCGCCTCGGCGGCGCGGCGCACGGTGATCGAGAGCCACTGGCAGGCCAGCTCCACGGCCAGCAGACGGCGGCGCAGCAGCTGCATGCCGGTCTCGTCGAACAGGTCGCCGATGGTGTCCTCGATCATCAGGACGGCCTCGTGCAGGCGGGTGTCGGCCTTGCGCAGCTGGTTGATCCGCCACTCGCTGCCGCCGCTGGCCAGGCACGCGGCCGCGGCGCGCACCACGGCGCTGATCCGGGCGCGGAACGCGCGGCGGGCCCGCAGCAACTCACCCTCGGGTCGCCGCCGCAGCACCGCGAACCGCATCACGGCGTTCGCGGCGAGCCCGATCGCCAGGGCGAGGATGTACTCGGGCAGCTGCCGCGGGTGGATCGCGAGGAACATCGCGAAGAAGAACATGAAGAACGACAGCGCGCCCATCGCGGTGCCGCGCGGCGCGAACCGCTGCGCGTAGACCGCGAGGAAGATCAGCAGCACGAACAGGACGCTGTCCAGCGGGGGAGCGGTGGCGGCGAACGCGGCGACGGTGAGCGAGGCCGACCCGCACAGCATGACCAGCACGAGCGTGATCGCCTGGTCCTTGGGCGTCTTGTCGTTGACGCTGAACGCCGAGTTCATCGCCGCGATGCAGGCCACCATGATCGTCGGGATCGGGCGGCCGAGCAGGAGCAGCACCAGGATCGACAGCACGATCCCGCCAACCGCGATCCCGGCCAGCCGCAACCGCACCAGGCCCGGATCGGCGGCGACCAGCCGGTCCTGGGCCACCTTCCACACCCTCATGCACGGCTCCCGAGCAGTTCCCATTCGGTCAGCGCGGTCCGCCGCCCGGTCGCCGCGGTGACCCGCAGCCGGTAGGCACGGTACGTGCCCGGCTCGGCGATCGAGAACGGGCGGGTCTGCCGCCGCCACCGGAACCGCTCGCCGCGGCGTTCGTCCAGCCGCACCCACGACTCCCCGTCGGCACTGCCTTCCAGCACCCAGTCGCGCGGGTCCCCGCCGCGGGCGGCGGAGGTCAGGGTGTACATCTCCACGCGCGCCGGTTCCCGGACCGCGCACTCGATCACCGGGGTGCGCGAGCGGAAGGTGACTTGCGTGGCGGTGGTGTCGGCGAACAGCTGGGTCACGTCGGTGCCGTCGTCGCAGGTGCCGGTGCCGGTAACGTCGGCCAGCGGGGGCGTGCCCAGTGACGGCGGTGGATCGCCCCAGCCGGTGGGGGTGTCCGTGACGTCGAACTCCAGGTGGTCGGCGGTGATGAGGTCGGCGTGCGGCAGCCAGGTCGAGTGGTGCGGCTTCCCGTCGATCGTCAGGCCCCGCACGTACGTCCCGCGACCGGGGGCGCTGATCGTCACCGTCCGCCCGTTCTCCAGGCGCAGCCGGGCCCGTTCGAACAGCGGCGCGGTCAGCACGTAACCCGGGCTGCCCGGCGCCAGCGGGTACAGGCCCAGAGCGGCGAGCACGTACCAGGCGGACATTTCGCCGTTGTCCTCGTCGCCGGGGTAGCCCTGCCCGATCTCGCTGCCCAGGTAGCAGCGGGTCAGCACCTCCCGCACGATCACCTGCGTCTTGGCCGCGGCCCCAGCGTGACAGTACATCCACGGGATGTGGTGGCTGGGCTGGTTCGAATGCCCGTACTGGCCGAGCCGTACGTCCCGGGCTTCGGTCATCTCGTGGATGATCCCGCCGTAGGACCCCGGCACGCGCCCGGTCTCCGGGGTGGCGAAGAAGGTGTCCAGTGTGGACTCCAGCGCCGCGCGGCCGCCGAGCAGCGCGGCCAGGCCGGCGCCGTCGTGCGGCACGGAGAACACGGTGTTCCAGGCGTTGGTCTCGGGCTGGTCGAAGCCCCACCGGGCCGGGTCGTGGTGCTCCGGCGCCCAGCGCCACCGGCCGTCGCGGTGGCGGCTCTGGAAGAACCGGGTGCGCCGGTCGAAGTGGTTGACGTACTGCGCGGCGCGCTGCCGGAAGTAGCGGGCGTCGTCGGTGTGCCCCAGCGCCGCGGCGAGCGCGGCGAGGCCGAAGTCGTTGAGGCAGCCCTCCAGCGCCCAGGACAGGCCCTCGTGCGTGGTCAGCGGCGTGAACCCGAGGAAGATCGACTCCCGCAGGCCCTGCCGCCCGACGCTGCGGCCGGGCGGGGTGACGGTCGCATTGCGCAGCGCTGCGTCGTAGGCGGCGTGCACGTCGAAATTCCGCGCTCCCCTGAGGTAGGCGTCGGCGAAGGCCACGTCGGAGCTGGTGCCGGTCATCAGGTTCGCGTAGCCGGGGGAGGACCAGCGCGCGATCCAGCCGCCCTCCCGGAACTGCTGCACGAACCCCTCGATCAGCTCCCCGCAGCGCCGCGGCGCCAGCAACGCGAGCGCGGGCCACACCGTGCGGTAGGTGTCCCAGAAGCCGTGGTTGACCGACATCGGGCCGTCCACGACCTTCGCCCCGGTCCGGGTGCGGGTGCTCGGCCACCACTGCCGCCGCACGGGGCTGGCGTGCCGGACTCCGCGTGGGGTCTGTTCGTGGGCCGAGTTCGGGTACAGGAACAGCCGGTACAGGCCGGAGTAGAAGGTGGTCAGCTCGTCCGGGGTGGCGCCGTCGATCTCGACCCGGCCCAGCACCTCCTGCCACGCCGCCCGCGCCCGCTCGCGGACCTGCTCGAACGCGGTGCCGGCCGGGATCTCCAGCTCGAGGTTGCGGCGCGCCTGCTCCAGGCTGATCAGCGAGGTCGCGATCCGCAGCTCGACCAGTGGGGCGTCGAAGGACAGGTAGCCGGTGTTGGGCCAGCGCAGCCGGCGGCCACCTGCGGCGGGCCGGTCGAACGTGCCGTATACGAACATCCGCCGCGCGCCGACCGACAGGCGGCTGCGCGCCCATGTGTGCCCGGTGACCACCCCGCGCGCCGGGTCGACGCGCAGGCCCCCGCGCCGGTTGACGTTGTCGAACAGCACCCATCCGCCCTCGCCGGGGAAGCCGAACCGGATGAACGCGGCGTGGTCGGCGGGCGCGAGGTCGACGGTGATGCCGTTGTCGAAGCGCACCCCGTAGTGGTGCGGCCGGTCGGTCTCGTTGCCGTGGGAGAACGGCAGCGCCCGCGCCTTCCGGTCCGCGGTGACCGGACCGATTCCCGGCAGGAATTGGAAGGGGTGCCGGTCGCCCATCCACGGGCTCGGCTGGTGGCTGACCGCGAAGGCCTGCAGTTCGGGCCGGTTCTGGGCGTTGTTGCGCCGGTGGTACTCGTACAGCCAGTCGAGGGACCTGGCGTTGGTGACCGGGGTCCAGAAGTTGAAGCCGTGCGGCACGGCGGTGGCCGGGAAGGTGTTGCCGCGGGAGAACTCGTTGCTGGAATGGGTGCCGCGCGTGGTGCGCACCCAGTCGACCGGGTCCCGCGGGCCTTCGGGCGGCGCGTCGGCGATCGCGACGTCGTCGACCCAGCCCGACACCGGCTCACCCGGCGACGGCTCGGCGAGTAGCACGACCGCCCGCGCGCGACGGCCCGCGGCCTCGCCGAGCGGGTGACGCACCAGGTTCCACTGGTCGAGGTAGAGGGTCTTGGACTCACCCGCGTCGAGCGCCGCCCCCCCGATGAGGGTGCCGTCGTCCAGCTCGACGGCCAGCGCCACGAAGGTGCTGCGCCAGCTCGGCCCGGCGTCGGACTCCGGGAACACCACATAGGACAGTCGGGTGTCCGCACCGATCACGAAGTCCACTTCGAACAGCACCTGACGGGCCGGTTCGCGGGCCGTGTAGCGGGCGGCGCGCACCCCCGTGAACCCGGCGCCGGCCTTGGCCGCGGGCGCCCGCTCCGGCCCGGAGCCGACGGTCACGACCGGGCCGGAGCGGGGCCGCGGATCACCGTCCTCGAACGACGAGAAGAAGTGGGTCCGGGTCACGTCGCCTACCGTAACCGGCCGCCCCGCTCCCTTCCCGCCGAGCAGTTCCAAGCTGGACAAACCGGGTACCGGCGACCGGTGGTGATGCTCGCGGGCGGTGGGGCGGATGCGGCAGTCACTTCCCGCCGAGCAGTTCCACCTCCGCCAACCCCGCCGCGCCGCCCGCGCTGGCCGTGATCCGCAGCCGGTAGTGTGCGTAGGCGCCCGGCGTGGCGATCTTGAACGCCCGCGTCTGCTGCCGCCACGTGAACGTCTCCCCGGAGCGGGTGTCCAGCGGCGTCCACGTCTGCCCGTCCTCCGAGCCCTCCAGCACCCACGCGCTCGGGTCCCCGGCGTCCTTGGCCGAGGTGAGCGTGTAGAAGGTCGCGGTCACCGCCCCCGGCACCGGGCGGTCGACCGTGTCCAGCGGGCGGGCCTGGGTGGCCGAGGTGTTGTCGAACAACGGCCCGCCGGGCGTGGTCAGGTCCGCCGGCGGCTGGGGCGGCTCGTCGCCCTCGGTGAGCGAGGGCGGCACCTCCGCCGCGCCCCAGAGTGACGGGCTCGGGCCCATCGCGAAGTCGAGCGTGCCGCCGCCCGCGAGCACGTCGTGCGGCAGCGACGTCGAGTTCCACGTCCGGCCGTTGACCCGCAGCCCCTGCACGTAGACGTTGCGGGCGTTGTTCTTCGACGCGTTGATCACCAGGTTCCGGCCGCCCGCCAGGTGCACCGTCGCCTTGGTGAACAGCGGCGAGCCGACCGCGTACTCCGGGCTGCCCATCCGCAGCGGGTAGAACCCGAGCGCGCTGAACACATACCACGCCGACATCTCGCCGTTGTCCTCGTCGCCGGGGTAGCCCTGCCCGATCTCGCTGCCCAGGTACAGCCGGGACAGCGCTTCCCGCACTCTGGCCTGCGTCTGCCACGGCTGCCCGGCGAAGTCGTACATGTAGGCGATGTGGTGGGAGGGCTGGTTGGAGTGGCCGTACTGGCCCATCCGCACGTCCCTGGCCTCCCGCATCTCGTGGATCTGCCCGTCGTAGGCGCCGGGGAACCCGGCCGTCTCCGGCGTGGCGAAGAACTGGTCCAGCTTGCGCGTCAGCCCGTCGCGGCCGCCGTAGAGGTTGGCCAGCCCCTGCCCGTCCTGCGGCACGGTGAAGGCCATGTTCCAGCCGTTGGTCTCGGTGTAGTCGTGGCCCCATTCGCGCGGGTCGTACTGGCCGGGCGCGACGCGGAACGCGCCGTCGGCGCCGCGGCCCTGGAAGAACCCGACCGCCGGGTCGAACAGGTGCACGTAGTTCTGCGCGCGGCCGCGGAAGTACTCGGCGTTCTCGGCGTACTCGCGGCGGCGCGGGTCGTCCGGCGCGGCCTCGTCGGCGAGTTTCCGCGCCATCATCGCGATGCCGAAGTCGTTGAGGTAACCCTCGATCGCCCACGACATGCCCTCGCCGGTCGACGTCGGGGTGTAGCCGAGGAAGATCGACTGCTCCAGGCCCTTGCGGCCGACATCCTCGTTGGGCGGGGCCACCGTGGCGTTGCGGATCGCCGCGTCGTAGGCGGCCTGCACGTCGAAACCGCGCACGCCCTTGAGGTAGGCGTCGGCGAAGGCCACGTCGGAGCTGGTGCCGGTCATCAGGTTCGCGTAGCCGGGGGAGGACCAGCGGGCGACCCAGCCGCCGTCGCGGTACTGCTGCAGGAACCCGTCGATCATCCGGCCCGCCACGTCCGGCGTGAGCAGCGCGTAGGCGGGCCAGGTGGTGCGGTAGGTGTCCCAGAACCCGTTGTTGACGTAGATCTCGCCGTCGACGACCTTCGCCCCGGTGTGCGTCGGCGTGTCCGGTCCGGCCTTGGGCGAGACCGGGCTCGCGTAGGCGGGGCGCGGGCTGCGCGTGGTGCCGACGCTCTCGAACCCGGAGTTGGGGTAGAGGAACAGCCGGTACAGGTTCGAATAGAGGGTGGTCAGCTGGTCCCGGCTCGCGCCTTCGACCTCGATCACGCCGAGCTTGCGGTCCCACGCGGCCTGCGCGGCCGAGCGGACCGTCTCGAACGCCGTGCCCGCCGGGATCTCCTGCTCCAGGTTGCGCCTCGCCTGGTCGACGCTGATCAGCGAGGTCGCGATCCGCATGCCCACGGTGCCGCCGCGGCCCGGGTCGAACTTCAGGTAGCCGCGCACGTGGTCCCGTCCCTCGCCGGGCAGCATGTCCCCGCCGGTGACCGGCCGGTCGAAGGCCGCGTACACGAACATCCGGCCCGCGCCGGCCGAGTTGCCGCTGCGCACGTCGGTGAACCCGGACAGCGTGCCCGTGGCGGGTTCGAGGGTGAGGCCGCCGGTGTCGTTGACGTTGTCGAAGATCAGGTTCGCGTCGCCGCCGGGGAAGGTGAACCGGAACGCCGCCGCGTGGTCGGCGGGCGCGATCTCGGCCTTGACGCCGTTGTCGAACGTCACCCCGTAGTAGTGCGGTTTGGCGATCTCGTTGGCGTGGTCGAACGACAGGGCACGCGCGGCCCGGTTCGCGTCCGGCACACCGGCGGCGGCCGAGGGCATCACCTGGAACGTCTGCCGGTCGCCCATCCACGGGCTCGGCTCGTGGGACAGCGACAGCGCCTGCAGTGCGGGCCGGTTCTGCGCGTTGTTGCCCTCCTGGTAGCCGTAGAGCCAGTTCACCGACCCGGCGTCGGTGACCGGGGTCCAGAAGTTGAAGCCGTGCGGGACCGCGGTGGCCGGGAAGTTGTTGCCGCGGGAGAACGTGCCGTTGGCGTTCGTCCCGCGGGTGGTGAGCACGTGGTCGGACAGGCGGGTGACGCGGGCCTGCGGCGCGGCGGGCCCGAGCGTGATGTCGTCGAACCAGCCGTTGAACGAGCCGGAGCCGGCGCCATTCGGGTTGTCGTAGGCGATCAGGATCCGCGCGACGGTCTTGCCGCGGGCGACCGCGCCGATCGCCGAGCGCACCAGGTTCCACTGGTTCGCGTAGAGCGACTTCGCCGCGCCCTGCCCGCGGGGGCTCAGCGGGAACCCGTACTGGTCCACCGCGCCAAGGGTGGACAGGTAGGTGCCGTCGGTGAAGGCCAGGTCGACCGAGACGTTCGTGCTCGGGTACGTCAGGTCGTTGCCGGTCAGCTCGGGGAACACCGTGTAGGACAGCTCGGTGTCGGCGCGCACCGGGATCCGCACGTCGAACACCTTGTTGTAGGAGTAGCCGTGCGGCGCGGTCGGAGTGCCGCCGTAGTGGAAGGCCCGCAGCCCGGTGAAGCCGGTGCGCGGTTTGCTGGTGTAGCCGACGGGCGGGCCGCTGTCCGGGTAGGACCGCATGGCGGGCAGCGGCGGCGGGGCCGGCTGGTCGTCGGCAAGCAGCAGTTCGGCGAGCTGGACGATGTCCGCGCCACCGTTGGCGGTGATGTCCAGCCGGTAGAAGCGGTGCGTGGCGGTGCCGGCGAGACGGAACTCCTGGTCTCGAACCGGTCGCCGAACGTCTGCCCGCTCTGGCTGTCCACTGTGGTCCAGGTGGCGCCGTCGTCGGAGCCCCGCAGGGTCCAGTCCCGGGGGTCGCGCTCCGGGGCGTCGTTGGCCGAGGTCAGGTCGTAGCGGGTGATGGCGACCGGCTCGGCGAACTCGATCCGCACCCAGCCGGTGCGGGCGAAGGCGAGCCACTTGGACTCCGGCCTGCCGTCGAGCACGTTCACCGCGACCTCGCCGGCGCCGGCGTTCTCCGCGCTCGCGGTGGCGCCGGTGGCGCGGCCGCGCACGTCACCGGGGATGGCCGAGCCGTTCGCGCCGTTCACGCCGGCGGTGAGCGGGCGGCCGTCCGGCCCGGTCTCCACCGTGTCCACCCAGTCTGGCTCGGGCTGGCCGGGTTCGAACGACGACGCGAACCGCACCGGCGCCTCCGCTCCCGCGGGCGGCGCGGCGACCAGACCGGTCATCAGCAGGGCGACGGCCAGCGCGCGAATGGTTCGGACCATGGCAGGCAGCGAAACGCGCAGGCCGGGGCACCGTCAAGGGCCACGCCAAAACTTGCCCAAACCGGACAAGGACGGGTGAACTCTACACCGCATCCGGCCGTCCGAGGTTTAGCCTGCTCAGCGCCATCGCAGAGCGCAACGGACCGTTGCAATGCAACGCACCGTTGCGTTGCGGTTAGGCTGAGAGCATGCCGACCGGTGCCGGCCCCCGCCGGGTCCAGGAGATCTTCACCGCGGCCCTCGACCTGCTCACCGAGCACGGCTACGACGGGCTCACCATCGAGGCGATCGCGCAGCGCGCGGGCGTGCACAAGACGACCCTCTACCGCTGGTGGTCGTCGAAGGACGAACTGCTCGCCGCCGCGGTGACCGGCTCGGCGCTGCTGGAGTTCCCAGTCGCCGACACCGGCAGCCTGCGCGGCGACCTGCTCGCCGTCGCCACCCGCCTGTCCCGGCTGCTGACCCGCCCGGCGACCGCCGCGGTGCTGGCCGCCGTGCCCGGGCGCCCGCTCCTGGCCGAGGCCACGAACGCGTTCTTCACCGGCAGGCTCACCCGCGACCACCCGGTCTTCACCCGGGCCGTCGAACGGGGCGAGCTGGCGGCGGACAGCGACGCGGACCTGGTCGTGGACCTGCTCGCCGGCGCGCTGTGGTTCCACCTGCTGCTCTGCGGCGGCAGTGCCGACCGGCGCTACCTGGCCCGGCTGGTGGATTCGGTCCTGACCGGCGTCAGCGCCCGGCGTGCTTGACGTTGACACCGTGACAAGGTCTTCACTGGGACGCGGAGGTGGTTCCGATCAACCCGACACACCGCGACCTGCTCGGCGCCCTGAGCGCCGGGAACCCGTCCACGCGGCTCAAGGCCGCGCTGGCGGCAGGCACGCATCCCGACCCCGGTTTTCTCGGTGAGCTCGTGGCCCGCAGCGCGGTCGAGCCGGACTTCTTCGTGCGCGACATGGTCACCTGGGCGCTGACCCGGCTGCCCGCGGAGATCACGGTGCCCCGGCTCCTCGACGAGCTCGCGAACGGGCGGGCTCAGGCGTGCAGCCAGGCGCTGCACACCCTGTCCAAGATCGGCGACCGGCGCGCGTGGCCCGCGATCACCCGCGCGTTGCTGCACGACGCCGACGACGAGGTCGCGCGCAGCGCGTGGCGGGCCGCGGTCGTCCTCGTGCCCGACGAGGGGCGCGCCGCGCTGGCCGAGGACCTGGCCGCGCAGCTCGGCCGCGGCGACCGGGGCGTGCAGCTGAGCCTCAGCCGGGCGCTCGTCGCGCTCGGCGACGTGGCCGAGCCCGCCCTGCGGACCGGCCTGGCGAGCGAGGACCCGGTGGTGCGCGCGCACGCCCGCGCCACGCAGCGGCTCCTGCGCGACCCGGACGCCGGGTTCGCGCCGGACGTCGAGGAGGCGAAGCGGGTGGCCGCGCTCGGCCCGGAACGCGCGGCGGGCGCGTCGTGCTGATCGGCGAAGTGGCGCGCCGCTCGGGGGTGAGCACGCGGATGCTCCGGCATTACGACACCCTCGGGCTGGTGCGCCCGACCGGCCGCACCATCGGGGGCTACCGGGAGTACTCGGACGAGGGCATCCGCCGGATCTTCCACGTGGAGAGCCTGCGGTCGCTCGGGTTGTCGCTGCGCCAGATCGGGCGTGCGCTGGCCGATCCCGGTTTCGCACCGTCCACTCTGGTCGCCGACCTCATCCAGCGGACCGAGGACCGGATCCGGCGGGAGCAGGAGCTGCTGGAGCGGCTGCGGGCGGTCGACGCGTCCGCGCCGTCGGGCTGGCCGGACGTGCTGCGCATCGTGGCGCTGCTGCACGGGCTGAACTCGCCCTACGCGGCGCGACGGCAGCAGGCCGCCCTGACCGAGGCCGTGCCGGTGCCCGCCGAAGTGCTGGCGGAGGCGGTACTGGCCGAACCCGACGCGAACGTGGCCGGCGCGCTGCGGTGGGCGCTCGCGCGCGCCGGCGGCGACGGGGTGGCCAGCCTGGCGGCCGGGCTGCGCGGCGACGACGTCGAAGTCCGGCGGCGCGCGGTGCTGGCGATCGCGGAGATGCAAGGGGACGAGGCGACCGAGGCGCTGACCGGAGCGCTCGCGGACCCGGACCCGACGGTGCGCAGGCACGCGGCGCTGGCCCTGGGCCGGTCCGGCGTCGCCGCGGCGGTGCCGGCGCTGGTGGGCATGGTGGTGGACGGTGACAGCGACGTCGAGGCGGCCGAGGCGCTGGGCGCGCTGGCACTGGACCCCGGGCGCGCGGAGCAGGTGATGAGCGCGCTCACCGCCGAACTCGCCGCGCACGCCACGGACCCCGCGGTGCGGCTCCGCCTGACCCAGGGGCTCGCCGAGTTGCCGCCATCCCTCGCACACGACGTCCTGCGGCAACTGGTTCACGACGACGACCGCGCGGTGGCCCTCCTCGCCACGGCCCTGCTGGGGGAGTGATGCCCGGTCAGCAGTGGGTGAGGAAGTGCTCCAGGACGCGCTTCCCGAAGTGCAGCCCCTCCAGCGGCACGCGCTCGTCGACGCCGTGGGCCATCGCCCGGTACTCGAAGCCCTCGGGCAGCCACAGCGGCGCGAAGCCGTAGCAGGCGATGCCCAGCGGGCTGAACGCCTTGGCGTCCGTGCCGCCGCCCATGCAGTACGGCACCACGACCGCCTCCGGGTCCTGCGACCGCAGCGCCTCGGCCATCGCGGCGAACCACGGGGAGTCCACCGGCGCCTGCACGGCCGGCTGGTGCGCCACGAACTCGCGCGTGACGTCCGGCCCGAGTAGCTCGTCGAGCTCGTCCAGCAGCTGCTTCTCGGTGCCCGGCAGGGTCCGGGTGTCGATCTGGGCCTGCGCCAGGCTCGGGATCACGTTCACCTTGTACCCGGCGTCGAGCATCGTCGGGGTGGTGCTGTTGCGGATGGTCGGCTCGACGAGCTTCGCCGCCGGGCCCAGCCGCGCCACCGTGCCCTCCACATCGGACAGATCCACTTCGACGCCGAGCGCCGCGCCGGTGCGGACCAGGAACGCCTCCACCGTCGGGGTCAGCGTGACCGGCCACTCGTGCGCGGCGATCCGGTTCAGCGCCTCGATCAGCCGCACCACTGCGTTCTCGTGGTTGGGCCGCGAGGCGTGCCCGGCCCGGCCCCGCGCGGTCAGCCGCATGTGCGCGGTGCCGCGCTCGGCCGTGCCCACCGGGTAGAGCCGCTTGACCGAGCCGTCGGCCGCGGGCACGTGGTAGGTGTAGCCGCCGGACTCGCTGATCGCGGCCACGCACCCGTCGAACAGCTCGCGGTGTTCGTCGGCCAGCCAGTGCGCCCCGTACTCGCCGCGGTCCTCCTCGTCGGCCACGAACGCCAGCACCAGGTCGCGCCGCGGCCGCAGCCCGTCCGCGACCGCGGTCAGCACCATCGCGATGAAGTCCTTCATGTCCACCGCGCCCCGGCCCCACAGGTAGCCGTCCCGGACCTCCCCGGCGAACGGCGGCACCGTCCAGTCCGCGGCGTCGGCGGGCACCACGTCCAGGTGCCCCTGCACGAGCAGCGCCGGCAGCGCGGGGTCGGCGCCGGGGAGCCGGGCGACCACGTTGGTGCGCCGCGGCGCGGACTCCAGCACCACCGGTTCGAGGCCGGCGCCGGCGAGCACGCCCGCGACGAACTCCGCCGCGTCCCGCTCGCCCTCGGCGTCGCCGTGGCCGCGGTTGGTGGTGTCGAACCGCAGCAGCTGCGCGCACAGACTCTCGACGTTAGCCATACTTCCCCTGCACCGCGCCCGCGGCGATCGCCGTGACCACCTTGAACGCCTTCATCGCTTCGGTCATCGATGCCGCGTCGAACCCGACCCGGCGCACACCGGTCTGCTCGACGGTCGGCACCACCGCGGCGGCCTGCGCCAGGTGGCTCGCGTCGAACTCGACCTCGATGCGGTGCGCGGCGGCCGCACCCGGCGCCCGCACCGCACGGTCCATGCTCGCCCGTGCGGCCGCGCTCAGCATCTCGGCGGTCCTCGACGGGGGAAGGCAGATCGCGGCGTAGCGGCTCACGCACTCCTTGACGGCGACCAGCTGCGCGCCCGGCGCGTAGTCCGCGGCGTCCTCGCACGTCCGGTCGTCGCCGGACACCAGCAGCACCGGCACCCCGTGCTCGGCGGCGAGCGCGGCGTTCAGACGGCCTTCGCTCGCCGGCACCTCGTCCAGCCACACCCCGGTGATCTGGTTCTCCAGGTAGGTGTGCGACAGCACCCCGTCCGCGCCCGCCCCGGCGTGGTAGCCCAGGAACACCACCCCGTCCACGCCGGAGTCGATGCCCTGCATCATCGACAGCGGCTTGTGCCGCCCGGTGAGCAGGCGGGCCCGGTCGTCCAGGTCCTCCAGCAGCAGATTGCGCTGCGACGAATGCGCCTCGTTGACCAGCACGTCGCTCGCACCGCCCGCGTGCAGGCCGCGGACCACCGCGTTGACGTCCCCGGTGAACAGCCGCCGGAAGCGCTGCCACTGCTCGGTGCCGGGGACGACGTCGTCGGTCCAGGTGACACCGGTGGCGCCCTCCATGTCCGCCGAGATCAAGATCCGCATGGTCCAGACCTTACGTCACGGCTCGGCAACGCCAGCCGTGAGTCGTTGACTCCGCGTGCTTGGAAGTGGTTACTTTCCGGTTTCGGAATCAGCCAGAGAGGTGGGACCTGTGGGGATGCGTTTCCCGAGACGAACGCGCGTGGGCGCGGCGGTGGCCGCCGCGGCGCTGGTGGCGGGCCCGTTCGTGCCCGCGGCGCAGGCGCAGCAGCAGAGCGGCACGGTGCTGCGCGTGGCGCTGGTGCAGGAGATCGACCACCTGAACCCGTTCCTCGCCTCGTTCGCCTCCAGCACCATGGTCGGGCGCATGGCCTGGGAGTTCCTCACCCTGCCCTCGGCCGAGGACAACACCCCCGCGCCGGGCCTGGCCGAGTCCTGGTCCACCTCGCCGGACAAGCTCACCTGGACCTACAAGATCCGGGACGGCGTGCAGTGGTCCGACGGGCAGCCGGTCACCGCGAAGGACGCCGCCTACACGTTCACGCGGATCATGACCGACGAGAACGCCCAGGAAGCCAACGGCACCTACGTCGAGAACTTCGAGTCCGTCACCGCCACCGACGACCGCACCCTCGTCATCAGGACCAAGACCCCGCAGGCCAGCATGACCGCGCTGGACGTGCCGATCGTGCCCGAGCACATCTGGGCGAACCAGCCGAACATGACCGACCCGGCCACCGACTCGGTGCCCGTCGTCGGCGTCGGCGACGGCCCGTTCCTGATCACCGAGTACCGGCCGAACGAGCTGGTCCGGCTCAAGGCCAACCCGGACTACTGGCGCGGCCGCGCCAAGATCGACGAGCTGCAGTTCATCAGCTACAAGAACTCCGAGGCCGCGGTCAACGCGCTGAGGAACAACGAGGTCGACTTCGTCAACCGGCTCACCTCGACGCAGTTCGACACGCTGAAGAACGCCGAGGGCATCACCACCAACCAGGCGATCGGCCGCCGCTACCGCGAGATCATCGTCAATCACGGCGCCCAGACCCAGTCCCGCCAGCCGATCGGCGACGGCAACCCGGTGCTCAAGGACGTGCGCGTGCGGCAGGCCATCGCCCGCGCCCTGGACCCGCAGACCCTGGTGGACAAGGTGCTCGGCGGCTACGGCCAGACCGGCGGCGGCATCGTGCCCGCCTCCTTCCCGGCCTACCACTGGGAACCCGCCGCGAACGAGCGCTACACCTTCGACCCCGCGGCCGCCAACGCCCAGCTCGACCAGGCCGGCTACCCCCGCGGGGCCGACGGCACCCGCATCGGCCCGGACGGCAAGCCCATCGAGCTGCGGCTGCTCGGCCGCGCCAGCGAGGACTTCGCCCAGCGCGCCTCCGACTACGTGGTCAGCTGGCTCGGCGCGGTCGGCATCAAGGTGACCAAGCAGCTGGTCTCCGATAACGAGGTCGACGAGCGCACCAACAACGGCACCTACGACCTGGCGTTCTCCGGCTGGGGCACAAGCCCCGACCCGGACTACATCCTGTCCAAGCAGACCTGCGCCGCGCTGCCCGCCGTGGCGGGCAGCAGCAGTAGCACCGCCTTCTTCTGCGACCCCGAGTTCGACCGCCTCTACGCCGCGGAGAGCACCGAGTTCGACCCGGCCACGCGCGCCGGCTTCGTCAAGCAGGCCCAGGCCCGCTACTACAGCCAGGTGCCCAGCATCGTGCTGGACTACGACAACGTGCTGGAGGCCTACCGCTCGGACAACTTCGCGAGTTTCACCAAGCAGCCCGCGGGCACCGGCCAGATCATGGAGCAGAGCGGCTACTGGGGCTTCTACGGCGCGACCCCGGCCGAGGGCGGCTCGTCCGCGAGCGGCGGCCCGTCCGGCGGCGCCTGGATCGCCATCGGCGCTGGGATCGTGGTCGTGCTGGCCATCGCGGGCACGGCGGCCGGGCGGCGGCGCAAGTCCGCCGACGACCAGGAGTAGGCGTGACGAACGCGCTCTCCACCGCCGCGGCGGAGCTCGACGAGCCCCGCCGCGGCACCGGCACCGCCCGGTTCCTGCTCGGCAAGCTCGGCGGCGCGATCGGCAGCCTGCTGCTCGTGGTCGCGCTGGGCTTCCTGCTGTTCCGGATGATCCCCGGCGACCCGGTCACCACCTTGACCCGCGACCGGCCCACCAGCCCGGAGCAGCTGGCGCAGCTGCGTGCCCGGCTCGGCGTGGACCAGCCGCTGCTCCAGCAGTTCCTGGACTACCTCGGCGGGCTGCTGCGCGGCGACCTGGGCACCTCCTACGGCTACAACCGGCCGGTGAGCGCCCTGATCGGCGAGCGGCTCGGCCCGACGCTGCTGCTCGTCGGCACCGCCACAGTGCTGGCCGTGGCGCTCGGGCTGTGGCTCGGCGTGCGCGCGGCGTGGCGGCGGGGCAGCCTGTTCGACCGCACCCACACCGGAATCGCGCTGACGCTGTGGTCGATGCCCCAGTTCTGGCTGGGCCTACTGCTGCTCATCGCCACCCAGGGCGTGTTCCCCAGCGGCGGCATGCGCTCCCCGGACACCCCGCCGGAATTCTTCCCGCAGCTGCTCGACATAGCCCACCACCTGGTGCTGCCGTGCGTCACGCTGCTCGCGGTGATCTACGCCCAGTACATGCTGGTCATGCGGTCGTCGC
Source organism: Amycolatopsis methanolica 239 (assembly GCF_000739085.1). NCBI lineage: Bacteria > Bacillati > Actinomycetota > Actinomycetes > Pseudonocardiales > Pseudonocardiaceae > Amycolatopsis > Amycolatopsis methanolica. The sequence goes on from NZ_CP009110.1 coordinate 3,563,596, forward strand.
TGCTCGGCGAGATGAACGCCGAGTACCTCACCACCGCCCGCGCCAAGGGGCTGCGCGAGGACCTGGTGCGCCGCCGCCACGCGGTGCCCAACGCCCTGCTGCCCACCGTGACGCTGGTGTTCCTGCAGTTCGGCCTGGTGGTGTCCGGCACCGTCACGGTCGAGACCGTGTTCTCCTGGCCCGGGCTGGGACTGCTCACCTACGAAGCGCTGCGGGTGCCGGACCTGCCGCTGCTGCAAGGAGTCTTCGTGGTCATGGCCGGCTCGGTCATCGTGATGAACCTGATCGCCGAGGTGCTCTACCGCGTGCTGGACCCGCGGGTGCGTGCGCAGTGACCGCGCCTGCCGCGATCGCCTGGCAGCGCCGCCGCGCCGCGGCCGCCGCCGTGTGGCGCGAGTTCGCCGCCGACCGCGGCGGTCTGGCCGGACTCGGCGTCCTCGTGCTGGTGGTGCTGCTGGCGGTGCTCGCGCCGGTGATCACCGCCCCGGCCGGGCTGGACGTGGTCAACGCGCCCGGAAAGCCCTTGCAGCCGCCCAGCGGCGAGTTCCCGCTCGGCACCGACATCGACGGCCGTTCGGTCCTGCTGCTCACCCTGTGGGGCGCGCGGGTGTCGCTGCTCGTCGGGTTCGCCGCGACCATCCTGTCCGTGCTGATCGGCACGCTCGTCGGCATCACCGCCGCGCACTTCGGCGGCTGGGTCTCCGGCCTGCTGATGCGGTTCACCGACTTCTTCCTGGTGCTGCCCTCGCTGGTGCTGGCGATCGCGCTGTCCACCGTGCTGCCGCACGGCGTTCCGACGATCATCGTCGCGGTCGGCGTCACCTCGTGGCCCACCACGGCGCGGCTGGTGCGCGCGCAGACCCTGACCATCGAGTCGCGGCCCTACATCGAACGGGCCCGCGCGCTGGGCGGCGGGCACCTGCACGTCATCGGCAAGCACGTGCTGCCCGGCGTGCTGCCGCTGGTGCTGGCCAACACCACCCTCGTGGTGGGCAACTCGATCATCGCCGAGTCCACGCTGTCCTTCCTCGGTCTCGGCGACCCGACCGCGCCGTCCTGGGGCCAGATGCTGCAGCGCGCCCTGTCTTCCGGCGCGGTCACCGGCGGAGCGTGGTGGTACCTGATCCCGCCCGGCCTGGCGATCGTGGTGATCGTGCTGTCGTTCACCCTCGCCGGCCGCGCGCTGGAGACGGTGCTCAACCCGCGGCTGAAGGGGGAGCACGCGTGAACCTGCTGGAGATCAAGGACCTGCGCGTCACCTACCGGGACGTCGAGGCCGTGCGTGGTGTGGACCTCACACTCGCGCCGGGGGAGACCCTCGGCGTGGCCGGGGAGTCCGGCTCGGGCAAGTCCACGGTCGCGATGAGCGTGCTGCGGCTGCTGCCCAAATCCGCGAAGGTCACCGGGGAGATCCGGCTCGACGGCGAGGACGTCACCACCATGCGCTGGGGCCACCTGCGCGCGGTGCGGTGGGCCGAGGCGTCCGTGGTGTTCCAGGGCGCCATGCACGCGCTCAACCCGGTCCGCACCATCGGCGACCAGATCGCCGAGCCCATCCGGCTGCACGACCCCTCGGCCACCGACGTCGACGGCCGGGTCGCGGAACTGCTCGAATCGGTGGACCTGCCCGCCTCGCGCGCCGGGGCCTATCCGCACGAGCTGTCCGGCGGGCAGAAGCAGCGCGTCATGATCGCGATGGCGCTGGCCTGCCGGCCGCGGCTGATCATCGCCGACGAGCCGACCACCGCGCTCGACGTCATCGTGCAGGCCCAGGTGCTCGACCTGCTGACCCGGCTGGTCGCCGAGCACGGACTCGCGCTGATCATGATCAGCCACGACCTGTCCGTGCTCGCCGCGACCTGCGCGCGCATCGCCGTGATGTACCGCGGTGAGATCGTCGAGGAGGGCCCGTCCGCCGAGGTGATGCGCTCGCCGCGGCACGAGCACACCCGCGCGCTCGCCGCCGCGTTCCCGACGGTCGGCGACCCGGCCGCCCGGTTCGCGCCCGCCACCACCGCGCCGCTGCCGCCGGAGCCGGACACCCGGCCCGCGCCGGACGTGCTGCTGGCCGCGGAGAACCTGCGGGTGAGCTTCCGCGACCGGCGCGGCGCCCGCATCGACGCCGTCGCGGGCGTGGACCTGCAGGTGCGGCGCAACGAGATCGTCGCGCTCGTCGGCCAGTCCGGCTCGGGCAAGACCACCCTGGCCCGCACCCTGCTCGGTCTGCAGAAACCGACCTCCGGCGTGGTCCGCTACGACGGGCAGCCGGTGCCCGCCTCGGGCGTGGCGCTCAAGGCCTACCGGCGGCACGTCCAGCTGGTGCTGCAGGACCCGGCCAGCGCGCTCAACCCGCGGCACACCGTCTACGAGGCGGTCGCCGAGGGGCCGCGCATCCACCGGATGCCCGGCGACGAGCGGCAGATCGTGACCGAGGCGCTGGAGGCCGCGGAACTGCGCCCGGCCGAGCAGTTCCTGCACCGGCTGCCGCACGAGCTCTCCGGCGGGCAACGGCAGCGCGTGGTCATCGCCGGCGCGCTCGCCCTGCGGCCGGGGGTGCTCGTCGCCGACGAGCCCGTCGCGTCGCTGGACGCCTCGGTGCGCGGCGAGATCCTCGGGCTGCTGCTGCGGCTGCGCCGCGAACTCGGGCTGGCCGGCCTGGTGATCACCCACGACCTCGGGCTGGCGTGGAACATCGCCGACCGCGTGGCCGTGATGTACCGGGGCGAACTCGTCGAGGTCGGCACCGTCGAGGAGGTCCTGCTCCACCCGGCGCACGACTACACGCGGTCCCTGCTCGCCGCGCTTCCGGGAGGAACGACGCGAGCATCACTACCGTCCTGAATGCCCGCAAGTCAAGGAAATGACGTTCCCGGCGCGAACCGGCACGGGAACGGTGTGTAATCTCCGTGGACGAAATGGCGACCACCACTGACCCCGCTCCCGGGGCGCCCGCGCAGGCGCACCCGGCCGCGCGCGTGCGCGTGCCCTCGCGGTTCCCGTACCGCACGATCGCGATGGGCACCCTCGGCAGTCTCCTGCTTCTCATCGGCGCGCTCGGGGCTGGTGGCATCCTGATCCGCGACCCGGTCCTCGGACACGGCCCGCTGTCCTGGGTCCGCTACGGGCACGGGCAGATGCTCGCCAACGCGGTGCTCTACGGCGGGTTCGCGCTCGTGGTGTGGGCATGGGTCCGGCTGGGCCGCTACATGCTCGCCGGGCGCATCGGCAGCAGGCCGATCCTCGTCGCCGCGGCGTGCTGGATGGCGCCGCTGCTGATTTCGCCGCCGCTGTTCACCCGCGACGTGTTCTCCTACCTCGGCCAGGGCGCGCAGCTGCTGCACGGGCTCGACCCGTACGAGCACGGCCCGGCCGAGCTCGAGGTGCTGCGCGACGTGGTGCAGAACGTGCACCCGGTCTGGCAGACCACCCCGGCGCCCTACGGCCCGCTGTTCCTGCTGATCGCCAAGGGTGTCGTCGCCCTGACCGGCGACAACGTGATCGCCGGCGTCATCGCGACGCGCCTGGTGCTGCTCATCGGCCTGGCGATGATGCTGTGGGCGCTGCCGCGGCTGGTGCGCCACCTCGGCGGCAAGCTGCCGATCACCGTGTGGCTCGCGGTCGCCAGCCCGATGACCGTCATCCACCTCGTCGGCGGCCCGCACAACGACCTGCTGATGCTGGGCTTCCTGACCATCGGCGTGCTCGCCGCACTGGAACGCAAGCACGCGGTCGCGATCGTGCTGGTCACGATCGGCATGCTGATCAAGCCGACCGCGGCGGTCGCGCTGCCGTTCCTGGTGTGGGTGTGGGCCAACCACCTGCCGCACCCCAGCCGGATCCGCAACTTCCTCCAGGCGGGCGTGATCTCGGTCGGCCTGTTCGGGATCGTGTTCGTGGTCGGCACCTGGGTCTCGCTCGGCTCGTTCAACCTGGGCTGGGTGACCGGCCTGCAGGCGCCGACGCTGGTGACGAACTGGCTGAACTTCCCGACCGGGATCGGGCAGCTGGCGCACACGCTGGTGAACCTGGTGATCACCGTGCCGGAGTCGCCGTTCGTGACGGTGGCCCGTGCGCTGGCGATGCTGACGCTGGCCGCGTTCGGCGTGCGGCAGTGGTGGAAGGCCCGCAACGGCGGCAACGAGGCGATCTTCCGGATGGCCATGACGCTGCTGGCCACCGCGATCCTCGCCCCACCGACCCTGCCGTGGTACCTGACCTGGGGCTTCGTGATCGCGTCGGCGTTCCCGTGGCGGCGCAGGCACCTGGCCATCGTGGTCGCCGTGGCATCGTTCCTGGTGCTCGCCTACTACCCGACGGGCGAGCAGGCCCTCTACGACTGGTGGTTCGTCGTGGTGGTCCTGGCGCTGTCGGTCTACGCGGCGGCCTCGCTGCTGCGCCCGGACCCCCTCGGCCTGGTCGGCGCGTGGCGGCGCCAGCCCGAGGTGCCGGACTTCGTCGCGAAGGACTAGCCGGCGAGCGACATCGTCCCGCCGCCGTCGGAGCCGGCGCTGCTCGTCGCCGACTGCCCGTCGGCCTCGATCGAGGCGCCGCCTGTACAGATCGCGTCACCGCTCAGGGGCCGGCCGGGCCGGTTCCTGCCCAGCCGCTCCACCGGGTCACGCGGGTGCGCACCACCGGGCCCTCCGGCGGCCGCTCCGCGTACTGCGGGTACTTCGCCACCAGCAGCGGCACCGGCCCCGGCGCCTCGACCGTCGCGATGCCGTCGGCCCGCGCCCACCACAACCTGGTCCAGTCCTCGTCGTAGGCGTCGGCCAGGAAGGTCACCGCGGGGTTCGCCGCGATGTTCGCCAGCCGTCGCAATGCGTGCGTCGACTTCGGTTTGTGGTCGACCGCGAACACGATCTCGTCCCCGGACACCGCGAACGTCACCGGCACCAGATGCGGCTGCCCGTCCGCCGACACGGTCGCCAGCCGCGCCACCCGCGATGCCACGAACCGGGCCCGCGCCTCCGCCGGATCAAGCCGCACCGGTCACCACCCGCAGCGCATCGGTCTCCAGCACGGCCTCGACCCCGAGCGGCACCGTCAGCGACCCCTCGACGTGCCCGAACGGCACCCCGGCGAGCACCGGCACCCCCAGCGGCGCCAGCCGGTCCAGCATCAGCGCCCGCACCTGCGCCGGGTCCCCACACTGGGTCCACGTGCCCAGCACGATCCCGGCCACGCCGTCGAACCAGCCGGAGCGCAGCAGTTGCGTGAGCATCCGGTCCAGCCGGTAGACCGGCTCCGTCACGTCCTCCAGCACGACGATCGCGTCCCGCGCGCCGCCCTGTTCCGGTGCGCCGACACTGGAGGCGAGCAGGCTCAGGTTCCCGCCGGTCAACCGGCCTCGCGCCGTGCCCGCGACCAGCGCCTCGGTGCCGGGCAGCGTCACCGGTCCCGGCTCGAACAACGCGCGGCGCAACCCCGAACCGCCGGCGTCGTCCCAGTAGTCGCCCGCGGGCATCGGCGAGAACAACGTCGGCAGGCCCAGGTGCTGGTGGATCGCCGCGTGCAGCGCCGTCACATCGCTCGACCCGGCGAACACCTTCGCGCCGGCGCCGCGCAGCGCGGGCCAGTCCAGCAGGTCCAGCATCCGATGCGTGCCGTAGCCACCGCGCGCCGCGAGCACGGCGTCCACCTCCGTGTCCAGCCACGCCGCGGTGAACAGTTCCGCCCGCGCCGCGTCGGTGTCGGCCAGGTAGGAGGCGTGCCGCGAACCCGGCTTGACGAGGTTGCGCACCCGCAGCCCCCACGAGCCGAGCACGGCCAGCGCCCGCTCCAGCCGCTCCGGGGCGACCGGCCCGGCGGGCGCGACCAGGGCGACGGTCTTCACGAGCGCAGCTCCAGCTTCGGCACCCCGGGCGTGGCGAACCCGAACACCTGCCCGTAGAACGACAGCTCGGCCTCCAGCGCCGCGATCATGGTCTCCGCACGCCGGAACCCGTGCTGCTCGCCCTCGAACGTCAGGTAGGCGTGCGGGATGCCGCTGCCGGTCAGCGCCGCGACGAACCGGTCGGCCTGCTCGGGCGGGCAGATCTGGTCGTCGAGCCCCTGCAGGAGCAGCACCGGCCCGGCCAGCCGGGCGGCGTGCCGCAGCGGCGACCGCTCCACGTAGCGCTCCCGCGTCTCCGGCAGCGGCCCGACGAGCCCGAGCACGTACTGGGACTCGAAGTCGTGGGTCTCGCCGCCGTCGCCGGTCCACTCGGCCAGGTCGAGGATCGGGTACTTGATCGTCGCCGCGCGGTAGGTGGTCACGCTCGTCATGGACGCCGCCGACGTGTAGCCGCCCGCGCTGCCGCCGCGGATCGCGAGCCGCGCCGGGTCGGCGGCGCCTTCGGCCGCGAGCGCTTCGGCCACCGCGGCGCAGTCCCGCACGTCGACCACGCCCCACTGTTCCCGCAGCCGTTCCCGGTAGGCGCGCCCGTAGCCGACCGAGCCGCCGTAGTTGACCGCGACGATCCCGATGCCGCGGCTGGTGAAGTAGGCGAAGTCCAGGGCGAGGTCGCCGGACACGCGCCCGGTGGGACCCCCGTGGACGTGCACCAGGTAGGGCGGGCGCTCGCCCTCGGGCCCGGTGAACCCGGGGTTGGCCGGCGGGTAGACGTAGGCCGGGATCTCGACGCCGTCCGGGCCGGGGAACATCCGTTCCTGCGGCACCGGCAGGTACTCCGCGGGCGGCAGCGGGCGCGCGGGCGGGGTCAGCTCGGTCACCGCGCCGCTGCCGAGGTCGACGTGCACGACGGCGCTCTCGTGTCGCGGTCCGGCGGCGATGCCCGCGACCCCGGTCCCGTGCCGCGCCAGGGTCGCCGCCCAGCTCGTCAGGTGCTCCGCGACGGGCGTGACCGTTCCGCTGTTCTCGTCCAGCACGGCCAGGCGGCCGGAGTCGAGCACGGCGTGCCTGCCGTCGCCCAGCGGCACGAACCAGTTCGACCCGATCTTCCACAGCGGCCCGCCCAGTTCCCGCTCGCCGGGGACGAGCGCGGCGGCCGTCCCGTCGAGCCCGATCCGGTGCAGGTTCCACCAGCCGTCCGGGTCCATCAGCGCCAGCAGAGTGCCGTCCCCGGCCCACTCCACCTGGCAGACCGACACGCCGGGGCCGCCGGCGAGGACCCGGTGCGGGCCGAACCCGCCGGGCCGCACCTCGGCCACGCACAGTTCGGTGGCATCCCACGGCATGTGCGGGTGCTCCCAGCCCAGCCACGCCGCGAGCCGGCCGTCCGGCGACAGTTGCGGCGCGGTCAGGAAGTGGTGGGTCGCCGCCAGCGGCACCACCTCGCGACCGGTGATCGACACCAGGTCGCGCCGGACGTCGGTGCGTCGCGGCCCGGTGCTCGTCTCCCGCACCGCCCACACCGCGCCGTCCGGTCCGGGCCGGAGGTCGCCGTACCGGACGCCCTGCGTCACGTGCGGCTCCGGTGTGACCGGAACCACCTCGCCGCTGTCCAGGTCGCGCCCGTACACCCGCTGGTCGTCCCAGTGGGTGAAGTAGAGGGTCCGGCCGATCACCAGCCACGGCCGGCCGCCGTACTCATGCACCCGGTTCCGGGCGTTCCACGGCGGCGGCAGCATCTCCTCCGCACCGTCCTGACCAGCACGGACCAGCGTCAGCCTGCCGCCTTCGGCGGGCCGGGCCTCGGCCCACCAGACGGCGTCGCCCACGACGTCGAGCCACTGCGCGCCACCGCCCGCGGCGGCGACGTCGGCGGCGGAGATGGGGGAGGTCCAGGTGCCGTACGGCGCGGTTTCAGCCACCGCCGCACTCTAACTAAGATGCAAGCGGGGGCGGCGGATGCCGATCATGAAACGGTGGCATAGGGTCGGGGGTGCCATGGCTCGTGTAATCCACGTCTTCCGCCAGCCTGACCGGTTCGTCGCAGGGACCGTCGGGGAACCGGGCGACCGCACTTTCTACCTGCAGGCCACCGAGGACGTCCGAACGGTGAGCGTGACGATCGAGAAGCAGCAGGTGCAGGTGCTCGCCGAGCGCCTGGCCTCGCTGCTGGAGGAGATCGTCGCGCGGTTCGGCGCCGAGGTGCCCGAAACCGTGCCCGACGACCTCGTCGATGTCGACCCGCTCGAGGTCCCGGTCGAGGAGGAGTTCCGGGTCGGCACGATGGGCCTGGGCTGGGACGCCGAGACCAGCGCGGTCGTGATCGAGCTGCTCGCGATGACCGAGGGCGAGGTCGACGAGACCGTCGTGCTCGACGACACCGAGGAGGGCCCGGACGCGGTGCGCGTGTTCCTCAGCCCTGCCGCGGCGCGGGCGTTCGCCGAGCGCGCCGACCGGGTCGTGCGCGCCGGGCGCAAGCCGTGCCCGCTGTGCGGCGAGCCGCTGGACCCGGAGGGCCACATCTGCCCGCGGCAGAACGGCTACCGGCGCAACACCGACCTGGCCGACGAGAGCTAGACGTGGCCCCACCGGTCGGTCCAGCCGATCCGCACGCCAGGGAGTTGCTCACGCGCGGCCGCCTGACGGTCGAAGGCCGCCTGGTCGACGCCTCGAACGTCACGCTGTTCTGCTCGGTCGAGCTGGACGGGCTGTCGGCGCAGGCGGTGTACAAACCGGTGTCGGGCGAGCGGCCGCTGTGGGACTTCCCGGACGGCACGCTCGCCGGGCGCGAGGTCGCCACCGCGCTGCTGTCCGAGGCCGCCGGGCTGGGCCGGGTACCGCCGACGGTGCTGCGGGACGGCCCGTTCGGCGAAGGCATGGTGCAGCTGTGGGTGGAGACCGGCGACGAGGAGCTGATCGCCGTCCGGTCGCCGAAGGACGTGCCGGACGACTGGAAAATCGTGCTGCACGCCCACGACCGGGCCGGTGAGCCCGCGGTGCTCGCGCACGCCGACCACCCGGGCATGCGGGACCTCGCGGTCCTGGACATCATCGCCAACAACACCGACCGCAAGGGCGGGCACGTGCTGGTCGGAACCGACGGCACGGTGTACGGCGTCGACCACGGCATCTGCCTGCACGCCGAGCCGAAGCTGCGCACGGTGCTGTGGGGCTGGGTGGGCGACCCGCTGCCCGCCGAGACGCTGGAGAAGCTGCGCGCGCTGCCGGAGAAGATCCGCGGCGACCTGGGCGAGCAGCTCGCACCGCACCTGACGAAGCTGGAGATCAGCGCCATCGCCGAGCGCGCGGAGATGCTGGTGGCCACCGGCGTGTTCCCCGAACCCGGCGACGACTGGCGCGCCATCCCCTGGCCGTTGTTCTGACGTTCCACCGATCCGGTGGCCGCCCTCACCCGAACTCGTGATGGACCGGGGCGTGAGCTTTCGCCGTGCCCCGTGTCTGGCCTAGTGAATCGGGTGCGAACACGGGGAGGCTGCGCATGGGCGGGATGCGGTGACGGCCGGGACCGACCTCGGCGAGGTCCTGGACGACGCGACGCTGGTCGCGCGGGCGCGAGACGGCGACGTGCGCGCCTACGAGCAGCTGGTGCGCCGCTACCAGGGCCCGATGTACCGGCTCGCGCTGCGCATGCTCGCCGCCGCCGGTGACGCCGAAGACGTGGTGCAGGAGGTGTTCCTGACCGTGTGGCGCCGCCTGGAGCAGCTCCAGGACGACGGCGCCTTCGTCGGCTGGCTGTACCGGTCGACCACGAACCGCTGCCTCAACGTGATCCGCGCCCGCCGCCCGGTCACCGACGTCGACCCGGACGACACGGAAACCCCGCGTGGCGACACCCGGCCCGAGCGTGCCGCCGAGGTGAGCGCCCAGATGGCGGCCCTGACCACGGCGCTGGCCGGGCTGACCCCGGAGCAGCGGGCCTGCTGGCTGCTGCGCGAGGTGCACGGCCGGTCCTACGAGGAGATCGCGGAGGCCGTGTCGGCCTCGCCCACCGCGGTCCGCGGGCGCATCGCGCGGGCCCGCGCGCAACTGGCGGAGGTGATGCGGCCATGGCGCTAGACCAGACCACCCACGACCTGCCCTGCGGCCGGGCGCTGGAGGACGTGTGGGACCGCCTCGACGCGGTCACGGAGCACGACCTGACCTGTCCGCACTGCTCGACCGCGCGCGGCAGCCTCCTCGCGCTGCGGGACGCGACCCGCGAGCTGGCGGCCGACGAGACCCAGCCGCCACTGGACCTGACCGGCAGGATCATGGCCGCGGTGCGCGCCGACGTGCGCCGCCACCGGGGAATGGTGCCGCTGTCCGCGCCCGAGCCCGGCACGCTCGAAGTGAGCGAGCAGGCGGTCGCGGCCGTGCTGCGGTTCACCGCCGACGAGACGGACGGCATCCGCGCCCGCCGCTGCCGGGTGCTCACCAGCGGCATCACCGACGGGCAGACCCTGATCGAGGCGGAACTGTCGGTGGCCGCCGCCTACCGCGACGACCTCGCCGAGGTGCTGGCGCGCCTGCGGGACCGCCTCACCGCCGCCTGCACGTCCGCGATCGGGGTCCAGCTGGTGCGGCTGGATCTGAGGGTCGACGACCTCTACGACCGCTGAGGGGGTACAGGTGCACGTCGAGTGGCATGTGGAGGACGCCGTGGTGGCGTCGGTGGCCGCGGCCGCCGCCAGGGCGGTGCCGGGTGTGGCCCGGCTCGAACCGGGGATGGCCGGGCTGGTGCGCGGCTGGGGCCGGTCCCGGTGGCAGCAGGTCAAGGGGCTCGCCCCGGCGCCCGCGGACGGTGTCGGCGTGCGGCGCGCCGGGCACGACGTGGAGGTGTGGGTCGGCATCGCCACCCGCGCCGGCGCGCAGGCCGCCGCCGTCGCCAGGGCCGTGCAGCGCGAGGTGCGCGCCCGGCTGGCCCTGGACACCGGCGTTGAACCCGGCCGCGTGTCGGTGACCGTGCTGGACGTGGTCCGATGACCGCCCGCGCCGAGCACGTCGAGGCGATCCTGACCGCTTTGTCCGAAGTGGACGGGATCCGGCCGGCCGCGCCCGCGTTGCGGCCGGTGGCGTCGTGGAACCCGGCCGCACTGGCGGTCGACCTGACACCCGAGCTGGTGCGCGTGCGCCTGGTCGCCACGGCGCTGCCGCTGCCACCGCGGCTGCGGCTGGCCGGGGACGCGGTCGCGAAGGCGCTCGTCGGAAGCGCTTATGCGGACGCGGTCATCCGGCTCGTGGTGACCGATGTGGACGGATCCGCGTTCGGCGCGTGAGGTTCGCGCGCCGTCGGTGTCGAAGAAGTGGGAACACCAACCGGAAAGGGGAGAGATGATGAGCACCGGAACCGAGGAGAAGGCCACCGCGGTGAGCAAGCCGGCGACGAGCTCGCTGGTGACCAGCCAGGGCACCACCACGATCGCGAGCACGGTGGTGCAGAAGATCGCCGGGCTGGCGGCCCGGGAGATCCCGGGGGTGTACGACCTGGGCGGCGGCGCGGCGCGGGCGTTCAACGCGCTGCGCGAGCGCATCCCGGGCGCCAGCGGCAGCGTCGGCCAGGGCGTGTCGGTGGAGGTCGGGGAGAAGCAGGCCGCGGTGGACCTGCAGATCGTGGTCGAGTACGGGGTGTCCATCGCCGACCTGGCGCAGGCGGTGCGGGCCAACGCGATCGGCGCGATCGAGCAGATGACCGGGCTGGAGGTCGTCGAGGTCAACATCACCGTCAACGACGTGCACCTGCCCGACGACGACGAGCCGCAGGGCGGCGCGCCCGCGCGGGTGCAGTGACGTGAGCGCCACGATCGCCGGTCTGCTGACCGGGCTCGTCCTCGGCCTGGCCGCCGCGTTCGGCGGGTTCGGCGCGTTCCTGGTCGTCGCCGTGCTGGGCGGGCTGGGCCTGCTGGTCGGCAGGGTGCTCGATGGCAAGCTCGACCTGTCCCAGTTCACCGATCGCGAGCGGAGGTGAGCTAGTGACCGTCGAAGCGCCGCAGCGGCGCGGCACCACGGTCGTGGCCGACCGGGCGGTGCAGCGCATCGCGGAACAGGTGATCACCGGGCTGGACGGGGTCGGCGGCGCGGCCCGCCGGGTGCTCGGCGTCGCCGTGGGCAGCGGTGATCCGGAGCAGCCGGCCAACGTGACCGCCCGGGTACGGGACGGCCGGGTCAGCCTGGCCGTCGAGCTGTCGGTCGGCTACCCGGCGCCGGTCGCCCACACGACGCGGGCGGCGCGGGAACGACTGGCGCGTGAGGTCGGCGAGCTGACCGGGCTGGTCGTGGAGCGGGTGGACATCACGGTGACCGCGCTGCACAGCGACCGGTCACGGGAAAGGAGCCTGGCATGATCCGCCGGTCCCGGCGCAGCCTGCCGGCCTCGCTGGTGGCACTGGCCGGGGTGGTCGCGTGCGCGCTGGTGGCGACCAGCGCGGTGCAGCTGCTGCTGGGCGAGCGGCCGGCGCTGGACTACGACGCTGTCGCGGCCCGGCTGCACGCCACGCGCTGGGAAGCGCTTCCCGTGGCGATCGGCGGCGGCGTGCTCGCCGCGCTGGGCCTGCTGGTGCTGCTGGCGGCGGTGCTGCCCGGCCGTGCGCTCGTACTGCCCCTGTCGGGGGGAAGCAGTGCGCCGGTCAAGGCCGGGGCGAGCCGCCGCAGCATCACCGGCAGCCTGCGGTCGGCGGCCGAGTCCGCCGACGGGGTGGAGTCGGCGAAGGTGCGGCTGCGGCGGCGCAGCGTGACCGCGAAGGTGCGGGGCAGCCGGCTGGCCGCCGACGACGTGGCGAGCCAGGTGCGGCAGGCGGTCGAGGACCAGCTGGACCGCATCGGCCCGGCGCGGCGGCCACGGGTGAAGGTGCACGTGCGGAGGACGCCATGACCAACCTGAACCGTCCTGCCCGGCTCAACCGGACGCTGCTCGCGTTGATCGGGCTCGCCCTGGTCGCCGCGGGCGGGTTCGCGCTGGCCACCTCGCTCGGCTGGCTGGCCCTCCTGGACCGGACCGCGCCGTTGGCGCCCGGGGACGACCGGCCGCCGACGTGGGTGTTGTACGTGACCGTGGTGGTGGCCGTCGCGCTGGGGCTGCTGTTCCTGCGGTGGCTGGCCGCGCAGGCGATGCGGCGGCCGAAGACGCGGACCTGGCGGCTGGAGGACGATCCGTCCCACGGCGTCACGAAGCTGTCCGCGGTCGCGGCGGTCGCGCCGTTCGAGTCGGAGATCGCGGCCTACCCGCAGGTGCGCTCGGCGGACGCGACGCTGTCCGGCCCGCAGGACCGGCCGACGCTGCTGGTGACGGTGACCGCCGAACCGGGCACCGACCTGACCGCGCTGCGGGAGCACATCGTCGACGACGGCGTGGCCCGGCTGAAGCAGGCGCTGGACCTGGCGGAGCTGCCGTCGGTGATCGAGTTCCGCATCGCCGCGGAGGCGGCCGTCCGCGTCATCTAGGTTCGGTTGCACCAGAGCCGCCCGCGGTGTGCCGTCGACCTGCACCGCCGGGGGCCGCTCCCCGGCCAGTCCTAGACCGTCGCCGCGGTCTGCTGCTCGTCGTAGGCGCGGCGGGCCGCGGCGATCTCGCCCCGGTGCTTCTCCGCCCAGGACGTCAGCCCGACCAGCGTCTGGTGCAGCTCGCGCGCCATGTCGGTGAGCGTGTACTCCACGCGCGGCGGCACCGTCGGGTACACGGTCCGCACCAGCAGGCCGTCGCGCTCCAGTTTGCGCAGCGTCAGCGTCAGCATGCGGCGGCTGATGCCCTCCACCTCCCGCTCCAGCTCGGTGAAGCGGACCGGGCCGTGCGCGGCGGTGACCAGGATGCCGACCGCCCACTTGCCAGCGACGTGGTCGAGCACCTCGACGATGGGGCAAGCCTCGGTGACCGGCGAAGCGGTGTCAGCAGCCATACCTCGATGGTTCCATGCCGGCCCCTCAGTTACCACCCGTATCCCATGGCGTGCGTGAGCTGCCTCACAGGGTCACGGCGGGACCAGGAGTGGTACATCCCTGTGTCTCTGGCACAGGGAACTACCTTCTTCCGGGCGCCGTTACGGGCTCACATCATTGCCCCAGTTACAAATCGTGCCCTCTTGGAGGTCAAGGCCATGTCCCTCGATCAGCCGGCCGCCCGCTCGCGGTGGCTCGCGCTCGCCGTGCTGTCCGCGCGGACGTTCATGATCGTGCTCGACCACGATCGTGAACGTCGCCCTGCCCGCGATCCGCGACGACCTCGGCTTTACGCCGTCCAACCTGTCCTGGGTCGTCAACGCCTACCTGATCCCGTTCGGCGGGCTGCTGCTGCTCGCCGGCCGTCTCGGCGACCTGGCCGGCCGCCGCCGCGTATTTCTCGCCGGGATGGCCGTGTTCACGTTGGCCTCGCTGCTCGCCGGGCTCGCCTGGAACCCGGAAATCCTGATGGCCGCGCGGTTCCTGCAGGGCGCGGGCGGCGCCGCCTCGACCGCGGTCGCGCTCGGCATGGTCGTCCGGCTGTTCCCGGAGCCGGCTGAACGCGCGAAGGCGCTGGGCACGTTCAGCTTCAGGCAGGCCGCGGGCAGCTCGATCGGCAGCATCGCCGGTGGCCTGCTGACCCAGGCGCTGAGCTGGCACTGGATCTTCCTCATCAACCTGCCGATCAGCCTGGTCGCCGGCGCGGGCGCACTGCGGGTGCTGGAGAACGACCGCGGGCTCGGGCCGCGGGCCGGCGCCGACTGGCTCGGCGCGGCGCTGGTGACCGCCGCGCTGATGTTCGGCGTCTACACCATCGTCGAGGTCGAGTCCCACGGCTGGGCCTCGGCGCACACGATCGGCTTCGGCGCGCTGTCCCTGGTGCTGCCGGCCGCGTTCGGCGTGCGCCAGTCCCGGGCCCGCGACCCGCTGCTGCCGCTGCGGATCTTCGCCTCGCGCGGACTGGCCGGGGCGAACCTGACGATGGCGCTGCTGGTGTCGGCGATGTTCGGGTTCCAGTTCCTCGTCGTGCTCCACCTGCGGCAGGTGCTGGGGCTGGGCGCACAGGCGACCGGGCTGGCGATGGTGCCGATCGCCGCGGCGATCGCGCTGGTGTCGCTGGTCATCTCGCCGCGGCTGTCCACCCGCTTCGGCGACTACCGGGTGCTGCTCGCCGGGCTGGTGGTGATCGGCGGCGGGCTCGCCTGGCTGGCCCCGGTGCGCGCGGACGGCGGCTACGCGACCGACGTGCTCGGGCCGACCGTGGCGATGGGCATCGGGTTCGGCCTGGCCATGCCCGCGCTGATGGGAGTGGGCATGCGCGATGCCGCCGCCGAGGACACTGGACTCGCCTCCGGGCTGTTCAACACCACGCAGCAGGTGGCGGGCGCGTTGGGGCTGTCGGTGCTGGCGGTGCTCGCCGCGACCCGCACCGGGTCGCTGACCGGGGTGCGGACCGAGGAGGCGCTCACTGCCGGCTACCACCTCGCCTTCTGGGTGGGCACCGGTCTCGTGGCCGCCGCCCTGGCTGTGGCCGCGCTGATGCTGCGCCCCGGCGTGGCGGCGCGACGAACGGGCGAACCCGGCGCTACCGTCCCGGATCGTGCGCTCCCACAGCTATGACGACATCCTCGCCGGCCCGCGCAGACGCAAGATCCCCGAGGTCGTGGCGGAGCGCGGGCTGGTGGTCGAGGAACCGGGAAGCGGTTTCTGCGGCGCGGTGGTCCGGTTCGAGCAGGGCAACGTGGTGCTGGAGGACCGCCACGGCCGCCACCGCGTGTTCCCGCTGGAGCCCGCCGGGTTCCTGCTCGAGGGCAAGCCGGTGACGCTGGTACGGCCGAAGGCCGCGCCGCCGTCCCCGGCTTCGGCGCGTTCGGCGTCCGGGTCGGTGAAGGTGCAGGGGCTGCGGGCCCGCACCGCGCGTGACTCGCGCATCTGGGTCG
This sequence comes from Amycolatopsis methanolica 239, assembly GCF_000739085.1. Classification (NCBI taxonomy): domain Bacteria; kingdom Bacillati; phylum Actinomycetota; class Actinomycetes; order Pseudonocardiales; family Pseudonocardiaceae; genus Amycolatopsis; species Amycolatopsis methanolica. Next base: position 3,579,298 of record NZ_CP009110.1, read on the forward strand.
AGGGCAAGCACGACGCCGAACTGGTGGAACGCGTGTGGGGGCACGACCTGCGCGTCGAGGGCGTCGTCGTGGAACCGCTCGACGGCGTGGACGTGCTGGCCGAGGCGATCGAGGAGTTCGGCACCGGCCCCGGCAGGCGGCTGGGCGTCCTGGTCGACCACCTGGTGCCGGGCAGCAAGGAATCCCGCCTGGTGGACGCGATCCGCGACGAGAACGTGCTGGTCACCGGCCACCCCTACGTCGACGTGTGGCAGGCGGTGAAACCGTCCGCGGTCGGCATCCGGGCGTGGCCGGCGGTGCCGCGCGGCACGCCGTGGAAGGAGGGCGTGTGCGCGGCGCTGGGCTGGGGCGAGACCTACGAGGGCTGGCAGCGGGTGCTGGCCGCGGTGAGCAGCTTCCGCGACCTGGAGACGCCGCTGATCGGCGCCGTCGAGCGGCTGATCGACTTCGTGACCGACCCGGAAGGCTGAATCCGGCAGGTCATACAGAGATCACTTCGGGTTGTCCGCTGGTCGCGAGCGGTCACCTTCTGCCACGATGGGCGTATGACACCGGCGCTCGTCTGGCTGATCGTCGCCATCGTCCTGATGGCCGCCGAAGTGCTGTCCGGCGACTTCTTCCTGCTGATGCTCGGCCTCGGCGCGTTGTTCGGGGCCGGCGCGGCCCTGATCACCGGCAACATCGTCGTCGACGCGGTGGTGTTCGCGATCGCGTCCGGCGCGTTGATCTTCCTGGCCCGGCCCGCGCTCAAGCGCCGGTTCCTCACCGGGACGGGTCACCGCACCAACACCGAGGCCCTGATCGGCGCCAGGGCCGTGGTCGTGTCCGTTGTGGACGGCCACTCCGGGCGTGTCAAGCTGGCCGGCGACGTGTGGTCCGCACGGTCCATCGCCGACGGTCAGCGAATTGAACCCGGCACGACCGTGACCGTGGTAGAGATAGCGGGCGCCACGGCCGTGGTGGCGCCCGAGCCGTAACCACAACCCACATATCGGGAGAGCGATCTTGGGAACCGCAGCGATCATTGTTGTCGCGGTCATCGCCCTGTTCGTGATCGTGACGATCGCGAAGGCGATCATGGTGGTCCCGCAGGCCCAGGCCGCGGTGATCGAGCGGCTGGGCAGATTCAAGTCGGTCGCCTCGCCCGGCCTGAACTTCCTGGTGCCGTTCCTGGACAAGGTGCGGGCCCGCATCGACCTGCGCGAGCAGGTCGTGTCGTTTCCGCCGCAGCCGGTGATCACCGAGGACAACCTGACGGTGTCCATCGACACGGTCGTCTACTTCCAGGTGACCGACGCGCGCGCGGCGGTGTACGAGATCTCCAACTACATCGTCGGTGTCGAGCAGCTGACCACCACGACGCTGCGCAACGTGGTCGGCGGCATGACGCTGGAGCAGGCGCTGACCTCCCGCGACCAGATCAACAACCAGCTGCGCGGCGTGCTCGACGACGCCACCGGCCGGTGGGGCATCCGCGTGGCGCGGGTCGAGCTCAAGGCGATCGACCCGCCGCCCTCCATCCAGGACTCGATGGAGAAGCAGATGCGCGCCGACCGGGAGAAGCGCGCGATGATCCTGAACGCCGAAGGTCAGCGGGAAGCGCAGATCAAGACGGCGGAGGGGCAGAAGCAGTCGCAGATCCTCGCCGCGGAGGGCGCCAAGCAGGCCACCATCATGGCGGCCGAGGCGGAGCGGCAGTCGCGGATCCTGCGGGCGCAGGGCGAGCGCGCGGCCCGCTACCTGCAGGCGCAGGGCCAGGCCAAGGCGATCGAGAAGGTGTTCGCCGCGGTGAAGGCCGGCAAGCCGACGCCGGAGGTGCTGGCCTACCAGTACCTGCAGACGCTGCCGCAGATGGCGCAGGGCGACGCGAACAAGGTGTGGCTGGTGCCCAGCGACTACGGCAACGCGCTGCAGCAGTTCGCCCGGGCGTTCGCCAAGCAGGACGCCGACGGCGTGTTCCGGTACGAGCCCGCCGAGACGGATGGCGCCGAGCCGCCGACGCTGGACGACGAAGAGGTCGCCAGCTGGTTCGACACCTCCACCGACCCGCGGATCGCCGAGGCGGTGCGCGAGGCCGAGGCAGTGGCGCGGCAGGAGGTGCCCGGGCCGCTGTCGCACCAGCCGCAGCCGCCGGCCCCGCCGGCGACCAGCGCGCTACGCGGCAACCCGGTGGCCGAGGAGGCGCAGGAGGCGCCTGCCGTGGAGCCCCCGGCCCCCGAGCCGGTCTCGCCGCCGACCACGCCGCAACCGCAGTTCCCCACGGCGGGCGGGCAACAGGGCCAGCTGCCGACCCGCAGCCCGGGCCAGCACTACGGCAACCCGCCGCGGCCCCAGTACCCGCCGCAGCAGCCCCCACCCGCCCCGCCACAGCAGTAGCCCCTACCCGGGGGCCGCACCTACACCCGGTGCGGCCCCATTTTTTTTTGCCCCGGACCGCAGCCCTCAAGCCCGCGAGCGCGAGTCCCACGCTCCCCGGCGCGAGTTCTGCGCTCGGCGGCATGGCCCAGGGCGGCAGGGCGTGGTCCCGAGCCGGCGGGGCGAGTGTCATCCTGGAGTCGTGAGCGAAGAGCCCGCGCCGGTCGCGCAGCGGCGGCGTCTGTTGTGGGGGTCGGTGCTGGCCACCGTGGTGGCGCTGGCGATCCTCGTGCCCGGACTGGCCGGCGCGCTGGGAGCCCGGTCGAACTGGCTGCCCTACGGGATCGCCCTCGCCGTGCTCGCCGCGGTCGGCTGGTACCAATGGGTCAGCGCCGGTAGACCGCGTCGTCGGTGATGTCGGCTCGTGAGCGGTCCTTCAGCAGCGCCACGCAGACGATCGTGACCACCGCCGAAAGCACCACGTAGGCCGAAATCGAGTACGGCGTCCCGGTAGTGTGCAGGAGCCAGGTCGCCAGCAGCGGCGCCGGACCGCCCGCGAACACCGACGCCAGCTGGTAGCCGAGCCCGGCGCCGCCGTAGCGCAGGTGCGTCGGGAAGCTCTCGCCGATCAGCGCGGCCTGCGGCCCGTACTGCATGGCGTGCGGGATCATCGACACCACGATGGCGACGAAGATGAGCACCTCGCCGCCGTTCTTCAGCACCGCGAAGTACGGGAACGCCAGCAGCCCGGTCAGCACCGCCCCGGTCAGGTACACCCGTTTCCGCCCGATCCGATCCGACAGTTGCGAGAACCACAGGATCAGCGCCAGCTCCACCGCCGCGCCGAGCAGGACGGCGTTGAGCACGAACGTCTTCGAGTAGCCGTGCTCGGCGACCACGTACACCAGCACGTAGCTGGTGTAGAGGTAGAACGGCATCTGCTCGCTGAACCGCAACCCGGCCGAGAGCAGGATCTCCCGCCAGTGGTGCTTCACCGCGTCGGCCACCGGGCTGCGCGACGTCCGCTGCTGCGCGACGACCCGGGCGAACATCGGGGTTTCCAGGATGCGCAGCCGGATCACCAGACCGACGGCGACGAGTAGCAGGCTGGCCAGGAACGGCAGCCGCCAGCCCCACGAGTCGAACGCCTCCTCCGGCAGCAACGCGGACAGCAGGGTCATGCCGCCGGTGCCGAGCACGAGCCCGACCGGCACGCCGATCTGCGCGAAACTGCCCAGCAGCCCGCGCTTGCGCTGGTCGCCCCACTCCATGGCGAGCAGCACGGAGCCGCTCCACTCGCCGCCGATCGCGATGCCCTGGATCAGCCGCAGCGTCACCAGGATCAGCGGCGCGGCGATCCCGATGGTCGCCGCGCCGGGCAGCACCCCGACCACGCCGGAGGCGATGCCCATCATCAGCAGCGTGACGACGAGCGTGGTCTTGCGGCCGATCCGGTCGCCCCAGTAGCCGAAGATCGCCGCGCCCACGGGCCGCGCGGCGAAACCGACGGCGTAGGTGGCGAAGGACTGCATCGCCCCCGCGTAGCTGGAGGAGGCGGGGAAGAACAGCTGCGGGAAGATCAGCGCCGCGGCCGTGTTGTAGAGGAAGAAGTCGTACCACTCGATGGTCGTGCCGATGGCGCTGGCGAAGGCCGCGCGCCGCACCTGGGTCTTCTTCTGGCTGGTCTGTGCCTGGAGAACGGTGTCCGCTTCGTCGCGTCCGAGAACCATGCCGCCGAGCCTCCTGTGATCGGCTTCACTTCCCGAAAACGATCCCTCACAAGGATGACAATGTCCAGAGCCGGACCGGGAATCACCGCCTTCCGCCGCGTTCCGGCCGCCCTCCACGAGGTTCTACGATGCGCCGCATGACGGAACCGAGGCCGATGCGCGCCGACGCCCGCCGCAACCGGGCGCGGGTGCTGGCCGCCGCCGAGACGGTGTTCGCCGCCAAGGGCACCGGCGCGCCGACCGAGGAGGTCGCGCGGGAGGCGGGCGTGGGCATCGGGACCGTGTTCCGGCACTTCCCGACCAAGGAGGCGCTGCTGGAGGCGGTGCTGGCGGACCGGATGCGCCGGTTCGCCGAGGAGGCGCAGTCCTTCGCGGCCGCGGCCGATCCGGAGAGCGCTTTCTTCGTGTTCCTCGCGCGCTGGGCGGACGTGTCCGCCGCCAAGAACGCCTACACCGACGCGCTGGCCGCCGCCGGCGCCGAGGTGCCCCGGCTCGCCGCGGATGTCGGTGCGAAGGTGCGGGACGCGCTGGGCGCGTTGCTGTCGCGGGCGCAGCAGGCGGGGGCGGTGCGCGAGGACGTCGGGGTCGCCGAGCTGATCGCGTTGATGGTCGGCGCTTCGCGCGCGGCTGAGTACGTCGGCGACGACGCCGGGCTGCGCACCCGCACGCTGGGAATCGTCTTCGACGGGCTGCGTCCCCGCTGATCAGTCCAGCGGCAGCAGCACCGGTCGTTTCGCGGACAGGGTGTCGCCGGAGGACTCGCCACGCAGGCGGCGGCCGATCCAGGGCAGCACGTGCTCCCGTCCCCACTGCAGGTTCTCCGCGCGCTGCCGCCGCCGGTCGACCAGCTCACGCGGCCCGAGCGCCGCGGGGGAGAGGCCGTGCGGGCGGCCGAGCACGTCGAGCACGGCGATCGCGACCTCGGTGTGGCCCAGCGCGTTGAGGTGCAGCCGGTCGGCCGACCACAGGCGCCGGTCGCGTAGCTGCCGCATGGCCCACATGTCCACCACGAGCGCGCCGTGCCGGGCGGCGATCACGCGGGTGTGCTCGTTGTAGATCGCGGTGCGGCCGCGCAGCTTCCGGAACACCGGGTCCTCGGCGCCGTCCACCCCGGTGAACAGCAGCACGGTGGCGCCGGTCTTGGCGAGCCGCTCGACGGCGTTCTCGAAACGCGCGGCGAGCGCGTCGATGTCGGCCTTGGGGCGCAGCAGGTCGTTGCCGCCCGCGTAGATCGACACGAGGTCGGGCTGCAGCGCCAGTGCCGGTTCGAGCTGCTCGGCGACCACCTGGTCGAGCAGCCGTCCGCGGATCGCGAGGTTGGCGTAGCGGAACCCGGGGTCGGCGGCCGCCAGCTGCTCGGCCACCCGGTCGGCCCAGCCCCGCACGCCGTTCGGGCGCGCGGGGTCTTCGTCGCCGACACCCTCGGTGAAGGAGTCGCCGAGGGCCACGAAACGCTTGTACATGCTCAGCACTTTAGGCGACTGTCCCGGCCGGCCCGAGACCGTGCACCGTGCCGCCCGCGACCGCGCCGAGTTTGTCCGGGTTGGCCACGTTGTGCAGCGTGGCGATGCGCCCCTCGGCGTCGAAGTCGAAGGTGACCGTGGCCAGCACGCGGTCCGGGCCGCGGAAGACGAGCCCGGGGCCGCCGTTGATCTCGGTCAGTTCCGTGACCACGTCCGCGGGCGCGACGCCCTGGTAGGTGACGGTGCCGATGGCGGCGAACCAGCCTGCCACCGTCTCCGCCCCGACGACCGGGCGCAGGGCCTGGCGGACCTTACCGCCGCCGTCGGTCCACAGCGTGACGTCCGGGGACAGCAGTTCCAACAGGGTGTTGACGTCGCCGCCGGTCGCGGCGGCGAGGAACCGCTCGGTGACCGCGCGCTGCTTCGCGCGGTCGGCCGGGAACCGCGGGCGGCGGGCGCGCACGTGCTCGCGCGCCCGGCGCGCGGCCTGCCGCACCGCCGCTTCCGAACGGTCGACCGCCTCGGCGATCTCGGCGTGGCTGAACCCGAACACGTCCTTGAGCACGAACACCGCGCGTTCGAGCGGGCTCAACGTCTCCAGCACCACCAGCATCGCCGTGGACACCGAGTCCGCGCCGGCGACCGCGTCCGCGCTGTCACCGGTGGTGAGGATCGGCTCCGGCAGCCAAGGCCCGACGTAGGTCTCCCGCTGGTGCCGGGCCGAGCGCAGGCGTTCCAGCGCCACGTAGGCCTTCGGGTCGGCGACCTGGGAGCGGTCCGCGGCGGACCACTTGATCCACGCGTCCTGCACGACGTCCTCGGCGTCGGCGGCGCTGCCGAGGACCCGGTAGGCCACGGCGAACAGCAGGTTGCGGTGCTGGTGGAACGCCTCGGTCATCGCCTGACCCGGGTGAAGCGGCCGCCGCGGGGCCAGAACGCGCCCGAGGCGGGCATCTACTTCATGCGCAGGTACGTCGGCCAGGGCGAGGCGGTCACCGCTTCTTTGTACCGGGCGGCCAGCCTGCCGGTCAGGCAGATCCGCCGCGGGCTGTCGTCGGGGTGGGTGAACTGCACGACCGCGTCGTGGCGGCCCAGGCTGACCGGGGTGTGGTAGTAGCCGAAGCGGAACGGCTTGGGCTCCTTGCCCGCCAGGGCGCGGACGATCGACACCGCGGCGTGCACGCCGGTCGGCATCCCGCTCTGGCAGGTGCCGTGCAGGACCCCGTAGCCCTGGCTGATGGCGGCCGCGTCACCGACCGCGTGGACGTTCGGGTGCGAGACCGACCGCAGGGTCGCGTCAGCGATCACGCGGCCGCGGTCGTCGACGGCCAGCCCGGCGGCGGCCGCGAGCGGCGCGGCGCGGGTCCCGCTGGTCCACAGGACGACGTCGGCGGGGATCGTCTCGCCGCCGGCCAGTTCGACGGCGTCCGGGAGCACCTTGGTCACCTCCACCCCGGCGCGCACCTCGACACCCAGCCGCTCGAGCGCGGCCTGGAGGTGGGCCGGGCCTTGCGGTTCATCGCCGCGCCCGGCTCGCCCTGGCCCAGCAGGACGCCCCGCAGCCGCGGGTGCTGCTCGGCGATCTCCGCGGCCGACTCGACACCGGTGAGCCCGTTGCCCGCGACCACGACCGTGCCCTGCTCCAGGCGCGCCAGCCGGCCGGCCAGCACTTCGGCATCCTCCGGGCTGTTCAGGGTCTGCGCATGCTCCTCGACGCCCGGCACGGTGACGGTGTCGGCCACGCCGCCGAGGGCGTACACCAGCGTGTCGTAGTGCAGCACCCGGTCGTCGTCGACGCGCACGGTCCTGGTGTCCGGGTCGAGCGCGGTGACCCAGCCCCGCACGAACCGCGCGCCCGTGCCGTCCAGGAGTTCCGGGATGCTCAGCTCGGCGACCTGCTGCCCGGTTGCGGTCAGGTGCAGCCGCAGCCGCTCGGTGAACGTCTCGTGCGCGTTCACCAGGGTCACCTCGACGTCGTCGCGTCCCTTGGTGCGTGCCGCGAGCTGGATCGCCGCGGCCGTGCCCGCGTACCCCGCGCCCAGCACCAGAACCTTGTGGGTGGTCATCGTTGTCGCCTCCTCATCGGCTGTTGACGACCACGAGATGGAAGGTGCCGGTCCGTTCGTGACATGGCGCGGTGTGACGCGCGGCACCTACGTGGCGCGGGCCCGGTGTTCGGCGACGTGGACGCGGGTCGCGCAGCGGGTGGAGCAGAACCGGCGGCGGCCGTTGCGGGAGGTGTCGACGAAGACGAATTCGCAGCCCTCGCGGGCGCAGGCGCCGATCCGCCCGGCGTCCTCGCACAGCAGGTGGGCCAGGCCGCCCGCGGTGAAGGCCCGGATCCGGCGGGTCAGGGTGTCGTCTTCGCCGGCGTAGTGCAGGTGCGCGGGCAGGCCGTCATGGCGGGAGATGAACGGACGGCACGCGGTTTCCGCGAGCAGCTCGTTGACCAGGTCGATCCGCCGGTCCGCATCGGGTTCGGCGAACACCGCGCGGATCCGGCCTCCCCACGCCCGCGCCTGAGCCGCTTCGGCTTCGGTGAGCCGGGTCAGCGACATGCCCACCTCGCGCATCATCCGCAGCAGCTCGGCCGCGGTGGCGCCGGGCATGTTGACCAGCCCCGCCGCGACCTGCGCGGCCGGCCCTCCGTAAGGGTTGAAGTGCACTGACCCATTACAGCACGCTGGGGTCATGACCGACGAACGTTGCCCCCGCTGCCAGTGGCCGCTGTCCGAACTCGTCCGCGCCGGATCGAGCCATCCGGTGTCGGCAGGCCGCCTGGACTATCGCCGATGCGTGTGCGGGACCTGGCTGCTCCTCGTCAACGGCACTCTCGCGGGCGCCACGCGGGAGCCTAGGATCGGCGCATGACGCGTGCGCTTGTGCTCGGTGGCGGCGGGGTGGCCGGAATCGCGTGGCAAACCGGTCTGTTGCACGGTTTGTCGGAGTCCGGAGTGGACGTTCTCGGCGCGGACCGGTTCATCGGCACCTCCGCGGGATCGACGGTGGCGGCGCAGATCACCAACGGCACCGCGCTGGCGGAGTTGTTCCAGCGACAGGTGGATCCGGCGCTGCAGTCACCGGAGATCCCGGCCGACGTCGACGCCGAGACGATCGCGGAGATGTTCGGCGCGGCGGTGAGCGGCGCGACCAACGCGGAGGACGCGCGGCGGCGGATCGGCGAGCTGGCCCTGGCGGCGCGAACCGTGCCGGAGGCCGACCGGCTGAAGGTGATCGAGGCGCGCCTGCCGGTCCACGAGTGGCCCGCGGCGGCGCTGCACATCGTCGCGGTGGACGCGGCGACCGGCGGCGACCGGGTGTTCACCGCGGAGTCCGGGGTGTCCCTGGTGGACGCGGTCGCGGCCAGCTGCGCGGTGCCGGGCACCTGGCCACCGGTCACGATCGACGGCCGTCGCTACATCGACGGCGGGGTGCGCTCGATGGAGAACGCCGACCTCGCCGCCGGCTGCGACCGGGTGCTCGTGCTGCGGGTGACCGAGGTGCCCGGCAGCACCGACCTGGACGACCAGGCGGCGGCGCTGCGGCGAGACGGCGCGGCGGTGCTGGTGGTCGCACCGGACGCGGCGGCGGCCGAGGCGATCGGGCCGAACCTGCTGGACCCGACGGTCCGCGAAGCAGCCGCGCGCGCCGGGTTCGACCAGGCCGCGCGGGCGGTCGCCGAAGTCACGGCCGTCTGGGGCTAGGGCGTGTCTGGCGAGGTCTTTGTCCAGGTGATGACCTCGTGGATGAGGATGGCGGCGCGGTAGGGGGCGGCGGGTTTGTCGTAGAGGTGTGTGCGGATGGCGCGAGAGGAGCAGGCCTCCTCGCCGCGAACCCGGTCCGTGCTCGCCCGCCACTGGCAACAAGTCCCTGATCAATGCCACTGCTCATCCGAGAGCATCTGACACCGCGCCATGGCCAGCAGCATCCCAACCACCAACCGCGATCTTTGTCAGACTCGCCCTGGTCGCCCTGGTCGCCCTGGTCGGTCCGGCGCCCGCGATCCCCGTGCGGACGCCGGACCACGACGCCCTCAGGGGCGCCCGGCGCGCGGCACCTCCACGCGGAAGGCGAGCAGGCTCGCTTCCCGCGCGTCCTTGCGGGCGTGCTCGTTGAAGTCCGGCGCCGCGCACGCGAACAGGGTGCGGCCGTCGGCGCCGCCCAGCATGCAGGCGAACACCCCGGTGCCGGGCCGGATCTCGTCGGCGATCTCGCCGCCCTCGCGGACGCGCAGCAGCCTGCCGCCGACGCCATCGGCCACCCACAGGGCGCCGTCCGCGTCCAGGCAGCAGCCGTCCGGCGCGACGGCGATCTGTGGAAGCGCTTTCTCGAACTCGCGCTCGGTGAGCGGTTCGCCGAACTTCGCCCACACCCGGCGGTTGGTCAGTGACCCGTCGGCAGCGATGTCGAAGGCGGTCACCCGGTTGCCGAAGGTCTCGTCGACCAGCAGCACCCCGTCGTCGGTGATAACGCTGCCGTTGGGGAACCACAGGTCCTCGGCGACGACGGTGACGCTGCCGTCGGGGTCGACGCGCAGCAGGTTCGCCGGCGCGACCGGGGCGCCGTTCATCAGGTCGAACCCGAAGTTGCCGACGTAAGCCCGTCCCTGGGCGTCGACGACCATGTCGTTGGGGTGCCCGGTCACGTGGGCCGACAGGTCGGCATGGGTGACCAGGGTGCCGTCGGGCTCGCGGCGGAGCAGGCGGGCGTCACGCATCGAGACGACCAGCAGGCGCCCATCGGGCAGCCAGCCGAGCCCGGAGGGCTGACCGGGCACCTCGGCCTCGACCCGCAGATCGCTGCCGTCCTCGAGGCTGGACTGCACGAGGTGGGTGTAGAAGTCGGCGAACCAGATGCGGTCCTCGTGCCAGCGCGGGCATTCGAGGTAGGAGAACCCGGTCAGAACTGAGTTGTGCACGGGGGGTAGTCAGTCACGCCGCGGGCACGGTGTCAAGTCACGCGTCGCGCACCAGCCGCAGGTGGCGCTGTTCGGCGGGTTCCGCCGGCTCGGCCGTGGTTCCGCCGGTGAGGTCGGCAAGCATCTGCGTGGTCTGCCGTCGCCGGCTGCGGCGCACGTAGATCAGTGTGGTGGCAACGCTTTCGTGCCCAGCGAGGTCGGCCAGGTCCTCGACCGAGACGCCCTGCTCGTAGCCGAGGGTCAGGACGGTGTGCCGCAGCGAGTGCGGGACGACGTCGTCGGGCTGGTCCAGACCTGCGCCGCGCGCGGTCTCGCGCAGAAGGTTGCCGAGGTCGCGGGAGGTCAGTGGTGTGCCAGTGCGGGTGGCGAACAGCCAGCCGGACAGCTCGGCGACCGCTTTGCCTTCGCGGGCGGCGCGGGCGGCCAGATAGTCGCCGAGGGCGGCGTCGGCGCGGCCGAGGATGTCGGCGGTCTTGCGGTGCCCGCCCTTGTTGACGTAGCGCAGGATCCGGTGGCCGTGGTCGACGCCGAGGTCGCCGTCCGGGCCGCAGCGGGCGTGCAGGATCGCGCCGGACCGCACCGCTGTGGTGGCCATGATCTCCAGGATGGCGAGGTTGCGCAGCGCGGCTTCGGTGCCAAGCTGCGCGGCGCGGTCCCGGGCGTGGCCGAGGAGGGCGAGGAGTTCCTCGTAGGTGAGGGCGCGGGTCTGGGACTCCTGGTCGCGCTTGTGGCGGGGGACCAGCCGCGCCGGGTTGTCGTCGTGGACGCGGTTGTCGATCAGCTCGGTGTACCACGAGCTGACGGCGGCCAGGCGGGCGTTGTGGGTGACCGGGCTGCCGGGGTCGAGCAGGGCGATCCAGTCCCGCACGTCGGCGAGGCGGGCGGCGAGCGGGTCGACGCGGTGCCAGTCGCAGTAGGACAGCCACAACCCGATACCGCGCCAGTAGGAACGGCGGGTCTGGTGGCTCTTCATCGCCAGCAGCCAGGCGTGAGTGATCGCCCGCGGCCCGTGCCGGTCCGTCAGCTTCCCGGGTAGCGCGGGCAGTTCGGCGACCGCCTCGTCGAGCCAGGCCCGCAGCGCGTCGGGGGCCGGCTCGCGGGCAGGCAGCGGACGCGGCGCGAACGGCGCCAGCTCGATGGTGTCGTCGCCGGTCACGTCCGGGATTCTGCCTCAGGTTCTCCTGATGCACGGAGGCGGTCACGGCCCTCCGGAGGCAATCTCGGCGGCGGTAGTCGGACTACTCCTGAGCCGGGGCCGTTTCGTCACAGTGACGATCCCGGCTTTTCCACGACCTCCGTCTGTCCATCTCGCATCCGCGATAACCGTGATTATCGCGGCCACATTCTAGTTCTAGTTGAGTTAATCCAACCTCAGGTATTGGTTATCTAACGCGAACTGGTAACCTGCGGTTATGCAGGAGACGCCCCCACCACCGCCTCGCAGAGACGCCACTGGAAGCCGTGAGGCCGTGTCCGATCCGGCGCTGTGCCGGTACTGCCGACGGCATCCGCGCAAGCAGCCGGGGCCGCGTGGCGGGCGGCCGGGGGAGTACTGCACGACGGTGTGGGCGGTGGACGAACGCGGCCGTGAGGTGACGTGCGCGCGGCTGGACGAGGCCGACCAGATCGCGTACGCCGCCTACGGACCGGCCATGCCGGGGCTGGACGTGGCCGCGGTCGGCCGGGACGTGAGCCGCGCCCTGGCGGAGATCGCGCCGTTGCAGCAGACCCTCGCCGCGCTGGACGGGCGGCTCGACGCCGAGATCGCCGAGGCCCGTGAGCGGGTCACGGAAGCCGAAACCGCCCGCGCGGACGCCGAGGCCAGGGCGGACGCCGCGGAGCAGCGTGCCGCCGACGCCGACGCGGCGGCCGCCGAAGCAGCCGACCGGGCGGAGGCCGCCGACAAGCGGGCGGCGGAAGCCGAGGAGCGCGCCGCGGCCGACCGGAGCCAGGCCCAGCGCGCGATCGCCGACCGGCTGACCGCCGAGGGCGAGATCCGCCAGCTGCGGGAACGGCTGGACCAGCTCGAAACCCAGCACCGCCAAGCTGCGGAGACCGCGGCCGCCCGCATCGAGGAACTCACCGCCGCGGCGGCCGCCCGCGCCAGTGAAGCCGAAGCCGCCCACGCCCGCGTCCGGCAACTCGAGACTGACCTGCGCGACCTGGCGACGCAGCACCACGAGGACCTCGAACAGCTCCGCGCCCGCCACGACCGGACGCTGACCGAGGAACGCGCGAAGCACCGCCAGGACCGCGAGCGATGGCAGGCCGAGCACGACCAGCGAATCGCGGCGCTACGCGAACAACACGAGACAGCGCTGAACGCCGCCCGCGAACGCGCCGCCGAGCTGGCCACAGCGGCCGCCCGGGCCGAAACAGCGGCCACCGAAGCCCGCGCCACCGCCACGACGGCCACCCGCACGGCCGACGCCACGACGGCCCGGCTGTCCGCCCTGAGGGAGGGCGTGCTGACCGCACTGGCCGACCCCGGGGCGGACCTACCTGCCCGGTTGCGCGCCCTGCTGGCCGACAGCGGCCCGGCCGCGGTTTGACCGAGGGGCCCAGAAGTGCCGGCCTCAGGGGTCAGCGCGCTGACTAAGAGCAGCTCCAGGAGCTGCCTTAGCCAGCAGGACGCCGTCACCGCGCTCGGCGTCACGCCCCGGCGGCGGATGGTTTATAGTCAATGGGACCAATAAGGGGGGCGGATGTACGACAAGCACGCGTACGAGCCCTTCGCGGTGACTGTCGACCTCGCGGTGTTCACGGTGCGCGCCGGGCGGCTGTGGATCCTGCTCGTGGAGCGCGGCTCGGAACCGTTCGCGGGGTGGTGGGCGTTGCCGGGCGGGTTCCTGAGGCCGGACGAGTCGGCGGAGGCCGCGGCCCGGCGGGAGCTCGCCGAGGAGACCGGATTCGCCGAGGTCGCGGGGCTCCACCTGGAACAGCTGCGCACCTACAGCGAGCCGGACCGGGATCCGCGGATGCGTGTGGTGTCGGTGGCCTTCGCCGCGCTCGTGCCGGGCGCGCCGGAGCCTGCCGGCGGCGGGGACGCGGCCCGCGCCGCCTGGGTGCCGTTCGGCGAGCAGGGGGCGCTCGCCTTCGACCACGACCGCATCCTGGCCGACGCCCACCACCGCATCGGCGGGGAACTCGAACGCACCGGCCTGGCCACGGAGTTCTGCGAGCCCGAGTTCACGCTCGGCGAGCTGCGCCTGGTCTACGAGGCGGTGTGGGGGACCGGTCTCGACCCGGCCAACTTCCGGCGGAAGGTGCTCGCCACCCCGGGGTTCGTCACGCCCGTGGCAGGCGCGTCCCGGCTGACCGGCGGGCGCGGCAAACCCGCCGCGCTGTACCGGGCCGGTGGCGCCGCCACGCTGCACCCGCCGCTACTCCGACCGACGGAAGGACGACGTTCATGACCACGCAACCGGCCACCGGCTCGCTGCTGGGCCTCGCTCTGGGCGACGCGCTCGGCGCGCCGACCGAGTTCCAGGGTGTGCCGGCGATCCTCGCCGCGCACGGGCCGTGGCCCGAGATGGACCTGCCCGGCCCGGTCGCGTTGATCACCGACGACACGCAGATGGCGCTGGCGGTCGCCCGCGCGGCCGTGCGGGGCGAGCTGGACCCGGAGCGGTTCGAGCCGCCGTTGCGGGCGGAGTTCGTCTCCTGGCTGCGCTCGCCCGAGAACAACCGCGCCCCCGGCGCCACCTGCCTGCGGGCCTGCCGCCTGCTGGAGGCCGGTCACCCGTGGCCGGAGGCCAGCCAGATCACCTCGAAGGGCTGCGGGGCGAACATGCGCGTCACGCCGCTGGGCCTGCTGCCCGGGATCGACGGCGAAGAGCGCCCTGGCGCCGCCCAGTTGCAGGCGGGCCTCACGCACGGGCACCCCACCGGGCTCGCCGCCGCCGATCTCACCGCGTATGCCGTCCACCTGCTGGCCGAGGGCGCCGAACCGGCCGGGCTGCCCGGGGCGTTGCGCGACTACGCTGTCCGGCACCGCGAGACCTACCACGAGCGGTGGCTGGGCGACCTGTGGACGCGCGCTGGTGACTCCTCGCCGGAGCAGTTCATCGCCCGCGGCTGGGACGAGTGCCTGGCCGCCCTGGACCGCCTGGACGCGGCGGTGCGCGACGCCGACCGGGACACCGACCCGTGCCTGGCCACCGGCGAGGGCTGGGTCGCCGAGGAGGCGCTGGCCACGGGGCTGCTGTGCTTCCTGCTGTTCCCCGCCGACCCGGTGCTCGCCCTGCGGCGCGCCGCCTGCACGTCCGGCGACTCGGACTCGATCGCCGCGCTGGCCGGCGCGTTCGCGGGCGCCCACCACGGCGCCGGAGCCTGGCCGCAGGCGTGGGTCGCGCGGCTGGAGCACCGCGACGAGCTGCTCGCGCTCGGCGCGAAGTGGGACCGCGCCTGACCGGTCACGGCACGAGCAGCCACCGGCCGCGCTGGCCGCCACCGGCCACCTTGTCATAGGCGACGGCGGCGTCGGCCAGCGGCACGCGGCCGGCGATCCGCAACTCCAGCACCCCGGACGCGGCCAGGTCGAGCAAACCGGCGAGACGGGCGCCGTCGGGCCGGACGCTCGAGATCGATATCGAGATGTCCCGTTCCGGGCTCGCCGGAGACGCCGAGGGCACGCCGGCGACCGCCCCGCCGTCGCGAAGCGCGGGCAATCCCGCCAGGTGCAGCACGGCGGCGTCGACCACGGCGTCGAACGACGGGCCCGGCACCTGCGTGACCAGCCCGCGCGCCCCGGCGCGCAGCACGAAGGCCCGGTCGGTTTCGCGGGCGAGGCCGGTCACGGTCCAGCCGGCATGGGCGGCCAGCGCGACGGCATACCCGCGGACACCCCCGGCGGCGCCGGTCACCAGCACGCTCCGCCCGTCGGCGGGCCCCAGGCCGTCCACCAGCTCCGTGGCTGTCAGGGCGTTGACCGGCAGGGAGGCGGCGGCGACCGGATCGAGGCCGTTGGGCAGCCGCGCGGCGGCCGACGCGGGCAGGACGGTCTCGGTGGCGTGCGCGCGGACCGGCGCGGCGAAGTCGGGATGCAGCGCGGCGACCGGGTCGCCTGCCGCGAAGGCGGTGTCCGCGGTCTCGGTGACCACGCCGGTCAGCGACATGCCGAGCCCGACGGTGCCGGTCAACCCGAAGATCGCGCGGGCAGGCCCGGCGGCGAGGAGGACGTCGACAGGGTCGATCGAGGCGGCGGTGACCCGGACCCGCAGCTCGCCGGGCGCGAGCGCGGGCAGCGTGACCTCTTCGGCGACCAGCGCGGTGCCGTCGGGCCGGGACACGAGTGCGAGAGTCATGGTGTTCCTTCCCTTGCGTGGACAGCACGACCATCGGGGACCTACTCTCCGTTGGGAAGTAGGCACTGCGAAGTCGGGTAGGCACCCGGAGGTGCGCCATGGAGGTCACCGAGCGGCCCGCGCGGTTCGACGCGTTCGCCGCGAACTGCCCCAGCCGTCGGCTGCTGGACACGATCGGCGACAAGTGGGCGAGCCTGGTGATCGTCGCGCTGGGGCTGACCGGCCGGATGCGGTACTCCGAGCTGTCCGCGCGGATCGCCGGGGTGAGCCAGAAGATGCTGACCCAGACGCTGCGCCACCTCGAGCGGGACGGACTGGTGAGCCGCACGGTGACCCCGTCGGTGCCGGTGCGGGTCGACTACGAGCTCACGCCGCTGGGCCGGTCGCTGCTCGGCATCATGCGCCACCTCAAGGAGTGGGCCGAGGAGCACATGCCCGAGGTGGACCGGGCGCGCGCGGAGTACGACCGGCGGTGACGGCGAAGGACCAGCTCAGCCTGTTCGAGGCGCTGCCGTGGTTCGTCCCGGACGTGCCTGCCCCGTTCGCGGACGAGCGGCGCGCCCACCTGTTCGCCGACGAGCAGCCGTTCCTGGGGTACCGGATCGCGCGGTGTGGTGAGCGGCGCCGCATCTGGACCGCGATCGAGCACGTCCCCGGCGGTGCGGACGTGCCGCGTTGCGCGGAGTGCCTCGCGGTGTCCTGATCCTCCGTCCACTGCGGACTAGGGTGCCGGGGTGGACGGAACGACCATCGAAGCGATCAACCAGGTGACGCGCTACCTGGATCTGGCGGGCGTGTTCGCGTGCGCGATCCTCGGCGGCGCGATCGCCCGGAGCGAGCGGCTGGACCTGTTCGGGTTCCTCGTGGTGGGCAGCGTGTCGGGGCTGGGCGGCGGGGTCATCCGGGACACGCTGCTGCAGCACGGCACACCGGTCGCGCTGACCGACTACGCCTACCTGCCGACCGCGCTGGCCGGCGCGCTGCTGTCGTTCGCGATCTCGATCAGCGAGAACGCGTGGGACAAGCTGTTCACGGCGCTGGACGCAGCGGTGATCGGATTCTGGGCGGTCACCGGGGCGCAGAAGACGCTGGCCGCCGGGCTGGGCTGGTTGCCGGCGATCCTGCTGGGCACGACGACGGCGGTCGGCGGGGGCGCACTGCGGGACATCCTGCTGCGGCGGGTGCCCGCGGTGTTCGGCGGGAACGCGCTGTACGGCACGGTGGCGGCGGCCGTCGCGGCCACGATGGTCATCTGCCACTACCTGGGCGCCCCGCTGGTAGGCGTCGTGGCTGGGGTCGTGGGCGCGCTGCTGTTCCGCCTGGCGGCGGTGAAGTTCCGGTGGAACCTGCCCAACGGGCTGGAGTGGCAGCCGCACTCCCGGCTGGCGAGCGCGTGGCGCAGCCGGCGGGTGCGGCGCAACCCGCCGGAGGACCAGTCCGCGGTCTAGAGGCCGAGCGCGTTCAGCGTGGTGACGACCTCGTCGCGGGCCGCTCCGTCGAGTTCGCGCAGCGGGCGGGGCAGGACGCGTTCGCCGGTCAACCCGAGGTGGGTGGCCGCGGCGGCGACGACCCGGATGCTGCCGTGGCGGGCGAACAGGTCCCACAGCGGCCGCAGGCGCTCCGACTCGGCCGCGTCGCGCATGACGGCCCGCGCGGTGTCCGGGAACAGGCACGCCCAGGACCGAGTACCAGACGTCGCAGCCGGCGGCCGGGCCGGTGGCGGCCACCGCGTCGCCGCCGATGCCGATCGTGACGGTGTCCGGCACGAGCGCACGCAGCGCGTCCACCCTGGCCGTTGGCGTCGGCGGGCACGCCGGGGATCTTGATCGAGCCCACATTCGGCAGTGCGGCGATTCGGCTGTGCAGTTCGTCGCTGAACTGGAAGTGCGTGGTGCGCGGGTTGTCGTAGACGCACAGCGGCACCGACAGTTCGCGGGTCACGTCCTCGTAGAGCCCGAACACCTCGTCGTCGGTGAGGGGCTGGTAGCTGACCGGGGCGAGCAGCACCGCAGCCGCGCCCGCGTTCTGGGCGTTCTCGGCCAGCGCGAGGACCTGACTGGTGGCCGTGGCGCCGATGCCGACCATCACCGGGGTGCCCGCCGCCGCGTCGACGGCGATCTTGGCCGCTTCGGCGCTTGTTCGCGGGTCAGGTACGCGTAGGAACCGGTGGAGCCCAGCGCGCCGATCGAGTCGACCCCGGCCGCGGCGAGGCGCGAGACGAGCCGGGCGCAGGCGGTGGTGTCGATGCCGGATCCGGTGACCGGGGTGAGCGGGAAGGCGGACAGGCCGGTGAACATGCGTCGTCCTTTCAGAGGCGGGTTGCGGTGAAGATCGCGTGCCCGGCGTGCAGCCAGACCAGGTCCACGTCGGCGAACCCGGCGTCGGCGAGCCAGGTCAGGTGCTCGGCGACCGAGGATGGCGTGTCGACCGGGTCCGGGCCGGGCAGGCGGAAGTAGTTCCACTCCGCGCCTTCGAACGCCTGCGCCGCTTCGTCGCCGCCCGCCTCGCGCACGGCCCGGTCCCAGTGCGCGGCGGCCACCTCGCGGGCGCGGGCGCCGACGGGTTCGACCAGGTCGGCCATGACGAGCACCCCGCCGGGCACGAGCATGTCGTGCAGGTCGCGGTACAACGCGTGCTTGCCGGGGCCGTCGAGGTGGTGCGCCGCGAGCGAGGTCATCACGCCGCCGACCGGGCCGCGCCGCCAGCCGCAGTCGTGGATGTCCGCCTGAACCCGCTGCCACCGCCCGGGGAAGGGCGCGAGCCGGGCGGCGGCCTTGTCCAGCATCTCCGGCGAGCCGTCGAGCAGCGTGACGCGGCAGGCGGGGCCGCGGCGCAGGTACTCCTCGGACAGCAGACCCTCGCCGCAGCACAGGTCGAGCACGTGCGGGTCGGGGATGCCGTCGAGGAGGTCGCAGACGGTCGTGATCTGCTCGCGCCGGCGCGGGACGAACGCGTCGCCGTAGGTGGTGAACAACTCGGTGTCGGAGGGCCGCCAGGCGGGCTGTTCAGCGGGCATAGTCCTCACCCTAGCCAGCGGGGCGAACCCATTTTCCCGATTTCACAGCGCCGCGCGGGCGCGGTTGAGGAACACCCGTGCCGCAGGGCTCGCCGGGCCGGCCGCACGCCACGCGAGGGCCAGGCACCCCCGCATCGGCGGGTCGGTGATCGGGATCGGGTGCAGGTCGGGGCGCGCGGTGGCGACCGAGTCCGGCAGGATCGCCACGCCCAGCCCGCGGGCGGCGAGGTCGGCCAGCACCATGGGGTGACCGGCCTCGAACCCGATCCGCGCGGTGATGCCGCGCGCGGCGCAGGCTTCGTCGAGGCGTGCGCGCAGCCCGGTGCCCGCGGGCAGGCTGATGAGCGGCCGCTCCCGCAGGTCCGCGAGCGGGACCTCGGCACGCCCGGCCCACTGGTCGTCGAGGCCGACGGCGGCGGTGATGGCCTGGTCGGTGAGGACGAGGACGTCCAGGCCGGGTGGGCGTTCGTCGGTGGCGAGGCTGATGATCGCCGCGTCGAGGCGGCCGTCGCGGATGCCGGCGGCCAGCTCGACGGAGCGGGCTTCGACGAGCGTGATCTCCACGCCCGGGTGGTCTTCGTGGAAGCTCGCGAGCAGGCCGGGCACGTCGAAGTTGTGCGAGGTGACCATGCCGAACGCGACCCTGCCCCGGACGAGGCCGCGGAACTCGTCGGCGACCAGCCGCGCCCCGGCGACGGCAGCCAGGGCCGCGCGGGCGTAGGGGAGGACCGCGGCGCCGACCTCGGTGAGCCGGACCGTACGCCCGGACCGGTCCAGCAGCTCGTGCCCCAGCTCCCGCTCCAGCCGCCTGACCTGCGCCGACACGCCGGGCTGGGCGACGTGCACGCGTTTGGCGGCGCGGGTGAAGTTGCCCTCCTCGGCGACCGTCACGAAGTACTCGAGCTGCCGCAGTTCCATAAGCGTTGAATCTAGTCGCGAGACCTACCAGCTCTTGGACTTCTGACCGAGGTGGGGACAGGCTGGTGTCAGAAGAAAGGAGCGACAAGTGATCGACAAGGCCAGGACACCAGAAGACCTCGCCGTGATGTTCGCGGAGCGGGCCAACTCCCGGGACGCGAAAGCGCTGTCCGAGCTGTACGCGGAAAACGCGGTGCTGGCGTTCCCGCCCGGGTCGCAGACGGTCGGCCGCGACGCGATCCGCGAGGTGCTGGAGCGGCTGGTGGAGCAGGGCGGCGAGTTCCAGGTCGAGGAGCCGATGCCGACGGTCTACTACGGCGACCTGGCGCTGTGCTCGACCCGGCCTGCCGACAACACCGGGGGGCGGGTGCAGGTCGCGCGGCGGCAGCCGGACGACACCTGGCTGCGGATCATCGACCGGCCGGAGACCCGCCGCCCGGAGTGAGGTTGTCCGCGCAGCGGGCGAGCAGCTCGGCCAGCCGCCGCCGGTCGCCGTCGCCGAGTCCGGCGAGCATCCGGTCCTCGACGTCGGCCGGCCGGGCGCGCCTGGTGTCGCTCAGGCGCACGGGACGCACCCGGCCGGAGGCGCCTTCGCCCACGGTGACCAGCCCGGCGCGGCGCAGCTCGGCGAGCACCTCGCCGAGCCACTGCCGGGTGACGAAGCACAGCCGCGCGAGCTCGGCGGAGGAGACCTCCGGGTGGTCGGCCAGCTGGCGCAACACCGCGTACTGGGCCATCGACAGTCCGGCCGCACGCAGGCGCTCGTCGCCGGCCTGGCGAAACAGCTGCTGGACCCGCCGCCACCGCCGGGGTCACCACGCCGATCAACGAGTTCACCACCGCTGAGGCGGCGCGGTACGGTGATCACACGACCGACCGAGGAGGTGAGACCCGTTTCCGTGCCAGCAACCCGGGTGCTCCCCTCCGGCGACGAGTGAGTCGCGGGCGCCCGTTCCCCGGAAAGGCGCTTGTCGTGTCCGTCGATGTCGAAACCGTTCTCGTGACCCGTCTGCGGGCGGCCGGCTGTGTGTTCGCCGAGGATGAGGCCCGGCTGCTGCTGGAGGCCGCCTCCGGGCCCGAGCTGGACGCCCTGACCGCCCGCCGGGTCGCCGGCGAACCGCTCGAGCAGGTCCTCGGCTGGGCCGGGTTCCGCGGCCTGCGCATCCACGTCGAGCCGGGCGTGTTCGTGCCCCGGCGCCGCACCGAACTGCTCGTCGAGGAGGCGGTGCGGCTGGCCCCGCCGCGGCCGGTGGTGGTGGACCTGTGCTGCGGTTCCGGCGCGCTGGGCGCCGCGCTGGCCGCGGAGCTCGATCTCGCCGAGCTGCACGCCGCCGACCTCGACCCGGCGGCGGTGCGGTGCGCGCGCCGCAACGTGCCGGGCGAGGTCCACGAAGGCGACCTGTACGAGGCGTTGCCCGCCGAGCTGCGCGGGCGCGTGGACCTGCTGGTGGTCAACGTCCCGTACGTGCCCACCGACGCGGTCGTGCTGATGCCGCCGGAAGCCCGTCTGCACGAACCGCAGCTCGCCCTCGACGGCGGCGCGGACGGGCTGGACATCGCGCGCCGTGTCGTCGCCGGCGCGCCGGACTGGCTCGCCCCCTGCGGTCACCTGCTGATCGAGACCAGCGAACGGCAGGCCCCCGCGCTCGTGCAGGCGGCCACCGGCGCCGGGCTGACCGCGCGAACCGTGACCTCGGAAGAGCTGGACGCGACCGCGCTCGTGGCCCGCCGTGGCTGACCGGGTCGAACACCGCTACGGACCGGCGGGCATCCGGCTCGTCACCGCGTCCTTCCACAGCCACCACTTCGTTCCGCACGCTCACAGCGAGTACGCGATCGCGGCCGTGGAACGCGGAGTCGAGGCGGTGCGCTACCGCGGCGGCACCGAGCACGCGCCCGCGGGCAGCCTGCTGCTCATCGACGCCGAAGCCATCCACGCCGGCCACCCCGCCATCGCCGAAGGCTGGGACTACCGCGTCTCCTACGTGCCGCCCGAGCTGCTGGCGGAACTGGCCGGGCACCGGCCGCGATTCACCGCGGTCACCCCGCACGACCCCGCCCTCGCACGTCGGCTGGTCCGCCTGCACCGCGCCGCGGCGCCGCTGCACACCCTCGAGGAAACGCTTTCAACGGTGCTGACGCGGTATTCCGGCGCCGCGGTGGCAGAGCCGGCGGAACCCGCGGCGGTACGGCGGGTGCGGCGGGCGCTGGCGGACGACCTCCAGCACACGCCCAGTCTCGACGAGCTCGCGGCGCTGGCGGGGATGCCGCGTTTCCGGCTGCTGCGTGCGTTCCGGCGGGCCACGGGCGTGACCCCGCACGGCTACCTGCTGCAGTTGCGCCTGCGGCACGCGCAGCAGTTGCTCGCCGCACCCGGTCGCGCGGGCGGACGCGGACAGCGGGTTCCACGACCAGTCGCACCTGCACCGGCACTTCCGCCGGGTTTTCGGGGCCACACCGGGCAGTTTCGCGCGCAATGACGTACAAGCCGGACGGCGGCGCGGCCTCGTAGCGTCGCGCGGCATGGACGAGCACACGCGACCGGAGTTCTCCCGCAGCGCCTTGCTGACCATCGACCTGCAACGCGATTTCCTGGACGTCCCCGGCACCCGCGCGGTGCTCCCGGCCGTGCGGCGGCTGACCGCGGCGTTCCGCGCGGCGGGGCGGCCGGTCGTGCACGTCGTGCGGCTCTACCTGCCGACGGCAGCAACGCCGACCCCGGCGCGCGTCCCGGCCCGGGGTGCGGTGCCGGGGTCGGCGGGTTCGCAGCTCGCGGACGACCTCGGCGGGCAGCTGGACCACGAGGCGCTGCTGGCGGGTCAGTTCCAGGAGTTCGGGCCCGGGGAGCACGCGATGTACAAGCCGCGGTGGAGCGCCTTCTACGGCACGCGGCTGCGCGAGCACCTGCGTGCCACGGGTGTGACGACCGTCGTGGTGGCCGGCTGCAACTACCCGAACTGCCCGCGCTCGACGCTCGTCGACGCGACAGAGCGGGACTTCCGCACGGTCGCGGTGCGCGACGCGATCTCCGGCTGGGCCGCGGCGGCCGACCGTGAGCTGGCCGGAATGGGCATCGCGTGCCTGCCCGCCGCGGACGTGCTGGCCGGGTTAGGCGAGAGCTGAGCCGAGGCCGCGGAGGACGGGGTCGAGGTTGGCGACCGTGGCCGCGACGGCCGCGTCGGGGTCGCCGCGTTCGAGGGCGTCCAGGAGGTCGGCGTGGGCGGCGGAGGAGTCCGGCAGCTGCGTCTCGTGGCGGACCAGGTCGGTGAGGATCTGCCGCAGCACCGGCTCGGCGGCGGTGAACAGGCTCAGCAGGAGCGCGTTGCCGGACAGCTCCACGACGGCGCGGTGGAAGGCGAGGTCGGCGTCGACGAACACCGCCGGGTCGCCGCCGCGCTCGTCCTGTCGTTTCCGCAGGTCCGCGCGCAGGCGCTCGATGTCCTCGGGCCGGACCCGCTGCGCCGCGAGCCGCGCCGCCTCGACCTCCAGCGCGCGGCGGACCTCGTACACCTCCAGCACCCGCGCGCGCCGCACCAGCCGGCGCACGTCGCTGGTGCCGGCCGTCCCGGCGGCGACGAAGGTGCCGGAGCCGTGGCGCACGTCCAGGAGCCCGTCCTGCGCGAGCAGGCGGACCGCCTCCCGCACCGAGGACCGCCCGACCCCGAACTCGGCGGCGAGCTGGACCTCGTTGGGCAGCCGGTCGCCGGGGCGCCAGTCGCCGCGGTGAATCCGCTGCCGCAGCAGGCTCGCCACCTGGGGCACGACCGGTCCACGGCGCAGCTCCGTCATGCGCGCACGGTAGCACCGCAGACGTCTGAGGACTCAGCCGTGGAGCCACCGTCCGCCGCACCCCTCCCGGAGCACCGTCCCGCGACGTAGTTTGCTCTGATGACGCCCCGAACCAGCGCGGCGGCCACCGCCGGTGACACCTCCTCACCGGCGGCCCTGCGGTTCGGGATCCTCGGCCCGCTCGACGTCGCCGCCGGTGGGGAGTCCATCGCGCTCGGCGGGCCGAAACGGCGGGAGCTGCTGGCCGTCCTGCTGCTCCACCTCAACCAGTTCGTCCCGCCAGGCCGTCTCGCCGAGGCGCTGTGGGGCGCGGCGCCACCCGCCGGAGCCGAAGTCACCCTCCGCACCCACGTCTCCCACCTGCGGCGCCGCCTCGCCGAGGCCGGGGCGTCCGGCGCGCTGGCCACCCGCCGCTCCGGCTACAGCCTGCTCGCCGACCCAGCCCAGCTCGACGCGGCGCGCTTCGAACAACTCGTCGGGCTCGGGCGGGAAGCACTCGGCCTCGGCGACGCGTCCCGGGCCGCCACGCTGCTGCGGCAGGCACTCTACCTGTGGCGCGGCCGGGTGCTCGAGGACCTCCACGCGCCGCTGGTCGCCGAGGCCGAGACCGCCCGCCTGGACGAACTCCGCCTGGTCGCCACCGAAAGCCGGATCGAAGCCGACCTCGCCCTGGGCCGGCACGCCGAGGCCGTGCCCGAACTGGAACGCCTGGTCGACGTACACCCGTTCCGCGAACGCCTTCGTGGTGCCGGAAACGATGATGTGCGGCCATTACCGCCAGGCCGCGGGCCCCGGCTGGGCGCTGCTCGGCGACGCCGTACACCAGGCCTCCCTGGACGACGGGTCCGGCCTGTCCGGGTACGGCGCTTGGCGCGACGAGCGGGCCGCCGAGCACTACGAGTGGTCCTTCCGTCTGGCCCGGTTCTCCTCGCCCGGCGCGAACGCGCACTACGCCGGACTCGCCGCCGATCCCGTGGCGGCGCAGGGTTTCCTGGACACCTTCACCAAGCGGGTCCGGCCCTCCGCGGTGCACACCCCGGCCCGGATCGCGCGGTGGACTACCGCGTGGGCCTACGAGGACGGGCTCCGCCGGGCGCGCTCGCTGGTCGAGGACCGGCCCGGCGCCCTGGCCGCGCCAGTGCCCGCGTGTCCGGAGTGGACCGTGCGGGACCTGCTGGCGCATCTCACTGGTGTCGCGGAGGAAACCGTGCGGGGGCACGTACTTCCCGGAAGCCGCCGACGCCTGGACCGACCCCGAGCTGGCCGCGGCTCGTGACCGCTGGACAGCGGACCAGGTGGCCCGACGCGCCCACCTCGACCCCGCGGCGCAGCTGCGCGAGTTCGACGACCACGGCGTGCACCTGGAAGACCTGCGCGAGGCCCTCGGCGCGGCGAGCGACCCGGCGGCGCCGGTCACCCGGCTCGGGTTCGCGGTCTTCCGGAACTGGCTGCACACCCGCCTCGTGCGGCGGGGCGTGCCGGCGCTGCGCCTCACCGACGGCGACGAGGAGTGGGTGCTGGGGGAGGGCGAGCCGGCCGCGACCTTGACCGCGCCGCGGGCCGAGCTGTTCGCGGTGATCAGCGGCCGCCGCAGCGAGGCCCGGATCCGCGCGCTCGGGTGGGACGCGGAGCCGTACCTGCCGGTGATCTCGCCGTATCCGCTGCCGGTGGGTCAGATGCCGGTCGGTTAGGCGCGGGGGAGGTGCGTGCTGTGCGCGTCGAAGGCGCAGCGCAGTTGCCGCTCGGTCAGCAGGAACAGGAACGGCCGTCCCACGCACTGCTCGCACACCGTCGCGCACGCCACGTCGTACCCGCCGGGGCGGCTGAACATCGACGTCGCGACCCGCAGGCCCGCGGTCGCGCCGCAGCCGTCGCACGTGGGGGCGATCGGGCACTCGCTGTGGTCCTTGAGGGACTCGCGCGGCGGGTCGAAGGCGAGGTTGTCCAGGTCGTCCTCGTCCTGCCAGACCGGGTGCTGGTCGAGCAGACGCCGCCAGCGGCTCTGCAGCTTCATCGCCATCGCACGGTCCTTTCGCGTCCGTCGCTCCGGTACCCATGCTCGGCGGTCGGAAGATCGACAGCGCCTGCGAACACCCGTCCGTGCCGGCAGAACGACCTGACCAGGTGACGCGTGGGACCAAATCCTCTGTCCGCCGCCGGGCTGCCGGGCCTAGCGTCGATGGCCCGGTTCGAGCCAAGGCAGGAGGCTTCGATGAGCGGCAGGATCGTCCACTTCGAGATCCCCTTCGACGACGGCGAGCGAGCCCGCGGCTTCTACCGCGAGGCGTTCGGCTGGAACGTCACCGAGATGCCCGAGATGAACTACACGAGCCTGGCCACCGGCCCCACCTCCGAGCAGGGCATGCCGAGCGAGCCCGGTTTCATCAACGGCGGCATGTTCGCGCGCGCGGAGTCCGCACCCAAGAGCCCGGTGATCACCATCGACGTGGCGAGCATCGACGAGGCTCTGCAGAAGATCGAGCAGCTCGGCGGATCCAAGGTGGTCGGGCGCACCGAGATCCCTGGCATGGGGTTCTACGCGTACTTCGCCGACAGCGAGGGCAACGTCGTGGGCCTGTGGGAGAACCTGCCGCAGAGCTGACCACAAGGTCACGAAGCCGGCGGTGACACGGCCGCGGGCCCGCTCACCGCCGGATATCGTCCGCCTATCGAAAACCGCGTACGCACCGGCAACACCGCGTCGTCTCGACTCGCCGCATGGCTTCCAGCGAATTGGGTTTGAGACGCCGCGGGAACGGCGCCTCGGGATGCCGGTGACCCCCGTCGAGGCGGCCGTCTGCGCGGCCAACGCCGAACTGGCGCGCGGCAACCGGTGCGTCCTTCGGTGAGCTCGATCGCCCTGGTGTTGACGACGCGGAGACGTTCGTCGAGTTCGCTGTCCGGGCGGTCCGGATCGTTGCGGGCCAGCTCGAGCAGCGTCTGCGTGATCGCGAGCGGGGTGCGCAGCTCGTGCGAGGCGTTGGCGGGGCGAACCGCCGCTGCTCGGCGACGTGCGCCTCGAGCCAGGCCAGCATCCGCTCGGCGGTGCCTGGTAGGTGGGTTCAGCGGACCACTGCGCGGGACCACTGCGCGACTACTTGACATAATGTGCATTATCGGCGCATGACGGGGAGGCTGCGCCGGGGAAGGGACTGAGGCCTCACGCGGCTACCAGGAGGACCCACAACCCGAGCGCTGTGACCTGCAGGCGCCGGGCCCGGCGGGAGACCATCACGAGCACGATGGTGCCGACGGGAAGTGGGCTGAACGCCCGGTCGGCCGCGAAGGCCAGGATCTCGCCGACGGCCCTGATCATGACTCCTCCTGCGTCGATGCCGTGACGGCCGCGCCACGGCTCACAGCCGGTGTGGTCCGGTTGGCCTGCGCGGCGCGGGCGATCGTGGTGGCCCCACTGGCGAGGGCGCGCCGCCAGGGCGGGACCCCGTCGATTTCGACCTGCAAGGAGAAACTAAGGAAGGTGCGGATCAGCACGATCAGCCCGAGGACGGCGACGCTCTCCAGGGTCGGCGTGACCGCCACCGTCCGGATCAGATCCGCCGCGACGAGGATCTCCAGCCCCAGCAACAGCACCCCGCCGAACGTCTCCCGCAGCGCGCGGTACCCCCTGCGGTTGCCCTCCTTCCGCCACAGCCGAGCCGCGACGACCAGCGACCACAGCAGGCCGACGACCAGCGCGAATGCCCCCGCCGCCTCGAAACCCTGTGCGACGTGCTCCATCACCCCGGAGAACGTCATCGGCGCGGACTCCGGGGTGGGGCGCTGCGCTCGCCGGTCATGTCTCCCCCTCACTCGCCGTCTACTCCCACGATCCGGGACCCGTGACGACAACTCCTCCCCCTGGCCGGGTGAACACCACGACCTCGCGGCGCCGGACGAACGACGTCCGTGTGCCGGGCTACGCCGGGGGTGGCGGCAGCGTTCCGCGGGCCAGGAGGGTCTCGTAGACGCCCTCCATCGCCTCGGTCAGCGACGGCAGCAGGTCCTCGGACAGGCCGGCGAAGAACAGGTCCTTCACCAGCTTCACGTGGCCGGGCGGCGTCCGCGAGCAGCGCGCGCCCCTCGTCGCTCAGGCTCACCTCGATCGCGCGGCGGTCCACGGTGGACTGTCGCAGCCGGAGCAGCCCGCGGCCCTCCATCCGACGGGCGTGGTGCGAGGTGCGGGTGCGTTCCCAGCCGATGTGGTTCGCCAGTGCCGTCATCTGCAGGCGGCCGGTGCGCGCGGCGGGCCGGGAGTTCCTGGCGCCGTTCATCGGCCGCGGCGCCTACCGGGCGAGCCTGCTGCAGCAGGGGTTCGGCGAGGACGACGTCGCCGACGGCGGCAGTGACCGGCTGATCGACAGCGTCCTGGCGTGGGGCGACGTCGATCAGCGTCGGCGAGCGGGTGCGGCAGCACCACGACGCCGGGGCCGACCACGTGTGCCCGCACGTGCTCTCCCCGAGCTGCCCCGGGCGCAGCGGCGGGAGCTGGCCGGGCTCTTGCGACCACCCGGGCATCCGGCGCGCGGCCGGATGCCCGGGTGGTCGCGATCAGGCCACGTACTCGGCGAGGTGCTCGCCGGTGAGGGTGGACTTCTTGGCGACCAGCTCGGCAGGGGTACCTTCGAACACGATCTGCCCGCCGTCGTGTCCGGCGCCGGGTCCCAGGTCGATGATCCAGTCCGCGTGCGCCATCACCGCCTGGTGGTGCTCGATCACGATGACCGACTTGCCCGCGTCGACCAGCCGGTCCAGGAGGGCCAGCAGCTGCTCGACGTCGGCCAGGTGCAGGCCGGTGGTCGGCTCGTCGAGGACCAGCACGCCGCCCTTGTCCCCCATGTGCGTGGCCAGCTTGAGCCGCTGACGTTCGCCGCCGGACAGCGTGGTCAGCGGCTGCCCCAGCGTCAGGTACCCGAGGCCGACGTCGGCCAGGTGGGTGAGGATCTTGTGGGCGGCGGGCACCTTCGCCTCGCCGACGCTGAAGAACTCGAGCGCCTCGGCCACCGGCATCGCGAGCACCTCGCTGATGTCGCGCCCGCCGAGCTTGTACTCCAGCACCTCGGCCTGGAACCGCTTGCCCTCGCACTCCTCGCAGGTGGTGGCCACGCCGGCCATCATCGCGAGGTCGGTGTAGATCACGCCGGCGCCGTTGCAGGTCGGGCAGGCGCCCTCGGAGTTCGCGCTGAACAGGGCGGGCTTGACGCCGTTGACCTTGGCGAAGGCCTTGCGGATGGGTTCGAGCAGCCCGGTGTAGGTGGCGGGGTTGCTGCGCCGCGAGCCCTTGATGGCGCCCTGGTCGACCGTGACGACGCCGTCGCGGCCGGACACCGACCCGTGGATGAGCGAGCTCTTGCCCGAGCCGGCGACGCCGGTGACGACGACCAGCACGCCGAGCGGGATGTCCACGTCGACGTCACGCAGGTTGTGGGTGTTCGCGCCGCGGACCTCCAGCTTCCCGGACGGCTCGCGCACCGAGGGCTTGAGCGTCGCCCGGTCGTCCAGGTGCCGCCCGGTGAGCGTGCCGCTGGCCCGCAGCCCCTCGACGGTGCCCTCGTACACCACTTCCCCGCCGTCGGTGCCGGCGCGTGGGCCGAGGTCGACGACGTGGTCGGCGATGGCGATGGCCTCGGGCTTGTGCTCGACGACGAGCACGGTGTTGCCCTTGTCGCGCAGCTGCAGCAGCAGGTTGTTCATGCGCTCGATGTCGTGCGGGTGCAGCCCGATCGTCGGCTCGTCGAACACGTAGGTGACGTCGGTGAGCGAGGAGCCGAGGTGGCGGATCATCTTGGTGCGCTGCGCTTCGCCGCCGGAGAGCGTGCCCGCGGGCCGGTCGAGGCTGAGGTAGCCGAGCCCGATCTCGACGAAGGAGTCCAGGGTGTGGCGCAGGGATTCCAGCAGCGGCGCCACCGACGGCTCGTCGAGGCCCTTGACCCACTCGGCGAGGTCGCTGATCTGCATGGCGCAGACGTCGGCGATGTTCTTGCCCGCGATCTTCGACGACCTGGCCTCGGCGGACAGGCGGGTGCCGTCGCACTCGGGGCAGGTGGCGAAGGTGACCGCACGTTCCACGAAGGCGCGGATGTGCGGCTGCATCGCCTCCTTGTCCTTGGACAGCATCGACTTCTGGATGGTCGGGACCAGGCCCGAGTAGGTCAGGTTGATGCCGTCGACCTTGATCTTGGTCGGTTCCTTGTAGAGCAGGTCGTCGAGCTGCTTCTTGGTGAACTTCTTGATCGGCTTGTCCGGGTCGAAGAACCCGCAGCCGCGGAAGATGCGGCCGTACCAGCCGTCCATGCTGTAGCCGGGGATGGTGACCGCGCCCTCGTTGAGGGACTTGTTCTCGTCGTAGAGCTGGCTGAGGTCGATGTCGGAGACCCGGCCCATGCCCTCGCAGCGCAGGCACATGCCGCCGGTGATGTTGAAGCTGCGGCGTTCCTTGACCGTGCGGCCGGCGCGTTCCACGGTGACCGCGCCCGCGCCGCTGATGGAGGCGACGTTGAAGGAGAACGCCTGCGGTGAGCCGATGTGCGGCTTGCCGAGGCGGCTGAACAGGATGCGCAGCATCGCGTTGGCGTCGGTGGCGGTGCCCACGGTGGAGCGCGGGTTGGCGCCCATCCGCTCCTGGTCGACGATGATCGCGGTGGTGAGGCCGTCGAGGACGTCGACCTCGGGTCTGGACAGCGTCGGCATGAAGCCCTGAACGAAGGCGCTGTAGGTCTCGTTGATGAGCCGCTGCGACTCCGCGGCGATCGTGCCGAACACCAGGGAACTCTTGCCCGAGCCGGACACGCCGGTGAACACGGTCAGCCTCCGCTTGGGCAGCTCGACGCTGACGTCCTTGAGGTTGTTCTCCCGCG
Organism: Amycolatopsis methanolica 239; assembly: GCF_000739085.1. Classification (NCBI taxonomy): domain Bacteria; kingdom Bacillati; phylum Actinomycetota; class Actinomycetes; order Pseudonocardiales; family Pseudonocardiaceae; genus Amycolatopsis; species Amycolatopsis methanolica. Next base: position 3,609,647 of record NZ_CP009110.1, read on the forward strand.
CGCCGTGGACCCGGATGCGGTCGTGGCTGTCGGCGGCGTGGATGGCAGGCCCCTGCGTGTTCTTCCTGGTGGCCTTGGTCATCGGGTCTCCCGTGGTGGGCGGTGGGTGGTGGCGGCCGGGCGGCCGCCACCACGGTGGGGGTGTCAGGCGAGCTGCTGGAGGCGGACCATGTTGCCCGCCGGGTCGCGGAAGGCGCAGTCGCGCACGCCGTAGGGCTGGTCGACCGGTTCCTGGACGACCTCGGCGTCGCGGGCCTGCAGGCGCTCGAAGACGCCGTCGAGGTCCTTGGTGGCCAGGTTGATGCTGGCGAAGGTGCCCTTGGCCATCATCTCGGTGATGGCCGCGCGCTCGCTGTCGGTGATGCCGGGGGTGGCCTCCGGCGGGTACAGCACGATGGAGACGTCCTGCCCGGGCGGGCCGACGGTGATCCAGTGCATGCCGTTGTAGCCGACGTCGTTGCGGACCTCGAAGCCGAGGACGTCGCGGTAGAAGGCGATGGCGGCGTCCCGGTCGTTGTGCGGGAGGTAGGTGGCGTGAATGCTGATGTCCATGGCCGTCAGGTTATTTGCGGCCCGCGGGCGGCGCTTCTCGATTCCTGATCGGTCTGGTGACCTGTTTCGCGACGCACGGCGGCATGCCCACGGTCGCCTCCGCGGCCTCGGCGCGGTAGGCGCTGGGCGACATGCCGACCAGCTCGGTGAAGCGGGTGCTGAAGGTGCCCAGGGACGAGCTGCCGACGGCGAAACAGACCTCGGTGACGCTCATGTCGCCGCGGCGCAGCAGCGCCATCGCGCGTTCGATGCGCCGGGTCATGAGGTAGGAGTAGGGCGATTCGCCGTAGGCGCGCTTGAACTCGCGGCTGAGGTGCCCGGCGGAGACGTTCACCCCGCGGGCGAGCGCCTCGACGTCGAGCGGCTGCGCGTACTCGCGGTCGATCCGGTCCTTGACCCGGCGCAGCATCGCGAGGTCGCGGAGGCGCTGAGCCTGGGTGGAACTCCTGGTCACTGCCGAATCGTGCCATAACGGGCGGCCTCGCGCGGCCGGCTCGGCGCATCGCGCGCGGGTTCCGCCGGTCACCGGCCGCCGCAGCCCGTCGTGGCGGGTGGGTTCAGCGCAGCCGTTCGAGGTCGCGGGCCGTTTCGGCGAGCTCGAGGGCCATGCGGCGCAACTCGCCGGGGTCGGCGCCGTCGTCGACGGCCGTGACGACATCTTCGGCGGCGCAGCGCAGCTGGAACAGGCGGTCCTGCAGCGCGGTCAGCTCGGTGTCGGACAGCACCACGGCGTCCTCGGGCAGGCCGCTGCGCTGGACGGCGACCCGGCGTTCGTAGGCGCGCTGGCGGCAGGACTGGCCACAATACCGGCGGCGACGGCCGGTGCTCCCCTGCTCGATCGGCCGGCCGCACCAGCCGCAGTGCAGGACGGCGCCGGGCCGCCGCCGGCGCGCGGAAACGTCATGTGACGCTTCGATCTGGTCCACCTGTCCGCTCACGCAGCAGACCCTAACCGGCCACGCGGAACTCATGCCTCGGCCACGCCGATGCCCCACACTGGTCGGGTGCAGATCAACCACCCGTACCTGAGCGGCACCCTCCCCCGTGCGTTCGCCCACCGCGGGTGGCACCTGGACGAGCTCGACGGGCTGGAGAACTCGCTGCCCGCCTTCCAGCGCGCGGTCGCCGAGGGCTACGCCTACGTCGAGACCGACGTGCACGCCACGGCCGACGGCGTGGTCGTGGTGCACCACGACGCGCTGCTGGACCGGACCACCGACGCCCACGGACCGATCGCGAAGCAGACCTGGTCCGCGGTCTCCCGCGCCAAGATCGGCGGCCGGGCGCCGGTGTCGCGGCTGGAGGACGTGCTGGAGGAGCTGCCGCAGACACGGTTCAACATCGACGTCAAGAGCGACCGGGCGATCGTGCCGTTCGTGAAGACGGTCGAGCGGATGGGCGCGATCGACCGGGTCGCGGCGGCGGCGTTTTCCGACAACCGGCTGGCCGCGATCCGCAAACTGGCCGGGCCGAAGCTGATCACCTCGATGGGCCCACGGTCGGCGGCCGTGCTGTGGGCCAGCGGGTGGCTGCCGTGGGCGCGGCTGGGCTTCCTGTGCCGGGGCGAGATGGCGCAGGTTCCATCGCGGCAGGGCGCGATGACGGTGTTCGACCGCGCGTTCGTGCGCAGCGCCGAGCGGGCCGGTGTCGAGGTGCACGCGTGGACGATCAACGAGCGGGCGCACATGGAGCGGCTGCTCGGCCTCGGGGTGCAGGGCATCGTCACCGACCGGCCGGATGTGCTGCGCGAGGTGCTCACCGAGCGCGGCGCCTGGCCGCCCGCCGACTAGCTGTCCCACCTCGCTACCGCCCCGGCTCCACGGCGCCGATCAGCCACCCGCGTCGGCAACCTCTGCCGCGCGGCCACCTAACGGGGTGCTTTGCCCTCCCATGCCGCGTTCCACGTCTTCGGGCCGAGGCGGCCGGAGTCGTTGATGCCGTTGGCGCGCTGCAGGTCCAGCACCGCGTCGCGGGTCTTGTCGTAGTAGCAGCCGGTGCCGGTGAAGCCGTAGCCGAAGGCGTTCATCCGCAGCTGGAAGGTCTTGAGGGCTTCGGCACAGTCGCCGTAGGCGTAGACGACACCGGGCCAGGCGGGCTTGACGCCGGCGACCGGGGCCGGGACGGGGCCGCCACCGATGTAGGCGCTCTCGGCGTAGGTGGGGACGCGCTTGCTGCGGGCGTCCTTGTCGTTGCGCAGCCCGAGCATGCCGGCGCACTCCCAGGGCTGCCAGCCGCGCATGCGGTAGAGGTAGAGGGCGCGGTAGTCCTGCTCGGCGGGGGTGGCGAGGTCCGGGCGGCCCTGGCCGCCGACGCTGCGCCAGGTGGGCAGGTCGAACTGGTAGGCGCCGTAGTAGCCGTTGCCGGTGTTGACGGTGTAGCGGTTGCTGGACTCGCACATGCGCAGCTTGAGCCAGGTGGCCGCGCTGGGGTCGGCCGTCGCGGACGGGACGGCGACCAGCTGGGCCCCCAGGGCCAGCAGCGCGGCGAGCGCGAGACGGGCTCCTGCGCGGGCCGAGGGTCTCCAGCGGGGTTTTCTCATGCGGTCACCGTAAGTTCGCACACCACGAACCTCAACTGTCACACCAGCCCCAGCTGCACCACCACCGACGGGTTGCAGGGGGTCAGTGACACGCGCACAGGCCTGCGAACACCCCGGAAACCGGACAAAAACCCTCCCCTTGCTCCCCGCTCCCCTGTCATCGGCAGCCGGACGCGGCGGCTCCGCTGTTTTCACCCGATCAAGGGAGCCCGCCGCGGGGCTGGATAGGGTCGTCGGTCGTGACCACCCTTGGCGACACCGATCCGGACCCGACCGACGCCCTGTCCCCGCTGCCCTCGCGCAACGGGTCGGGCACGCCGGCGCGGGGCAGGCTGCGGTTCTGCTACGGCCCGATGGACTGCGGCAAGTCCACGCTCGCGCTGCAGATCAACCACAACCACGCCCGGCAGGGCAGGCGCGGGATGCTGCTGGTGCGGCACGACCGGTCGGGTGAGCCGCGGATCAGCAGCCGGATCGGGATCACCCGCGAGGCGACCGAGGTGGGCGCCGACACCGACCTGCGGCAGCTGGTCCGCCGCGAGTGGGTCGCCGGGCGCCCGCTGGACTACCTGATCGTGGACGAAGCGCAGTTCCTGTCCGCGGCACAGGTCGAGCAGCTGGCCGAACTGGCGGACGAGGTGTCCCTGGACGTGTACTGCTTCGGGATCGCCACCGACTTCCGCAGCCGCCTCTTCCCCGGCGCCCAGCGGCTGTTCGAACTGGCCGACGACCTGCAGCCGGTGCAGGTGGAGGTGCTGTGCTGGTGCGGCGCGCCGGGGCGGTTCAACGCACGAGTGGCTGACGGCGAGGTCCTCCGGGAGGGTGACACCGTGGTGGTCGCCGACACCGCTCCGGGGGTAGTTGAAAACCCAAGTTCACCACACTGGGAGATGGAATTGGCTACCTTGCGTTATCAAGTACTATGTCGCCGCCACTTCCGCCTCGGGGACCTGGGGCCCGCATCGCCGCAACACGGTCAGCTGCGGCTGACCTGAACGGATCAGCCGCTCCCCCGCACGGGGGAATATGCCGGGAAGACCCCCACTTCCGCGTCACGTCGTGCACCGAATCGACTCTCAACAGAGGAAGCTGTTGCCGAGGGGTGATTCAGCTCATCGTGAGTAACGACATGGTGCTGTGGGAATTCCCAGTTGCCAGTAGCCGTTGCGTAGGGTGAGCATCACCCTGGCTCTAGACCCGGAGCCGACTGAAAGGACGTCATCATGGCCGACCGTGTTCTCCGTGGAAGCCGGCTGGGAGCGGTCAGCTACGAGACCGACCGCAATCACGATCTGGCCCCGCGCCGTACGGTGCGATACGCGTGTCCGAAGAACCACGAGTTCGAGGTGCCCTTCTCCGACGACGCCGAGATCCCCTCGGTGTGGGAGTGCCGCCTGCACGGCAGCGAGTCCGAGATCGTCGATGGCGCGCAGCCCGAGCAGAAGAAGGTCAAGCCGCCGCGCACCCACTGGGACATGCTGCTCGAGCGGCGGAGCATTCCCGAGCTCGAGGAACTGCTGAACGAGCGTCTCGCTGAGCTGAAGGGACGGCGTACGTCCAAGTCGGCGTAGCGCTTCTGCCTCTCCCACCACACCGAAGGCCCCCGTGTCCTCCCGCCACGGGGGCCTTCGCCTGTTCCGGGGCCGCCGCTCAGGCGCGGCGGTCGCGGTCGGTGTCGGCTTCGATGTGCTCCTTGCGGACTTCGCCGGCCACGGTCTCGGTGTCCTGCACCTCTTCCTTGGCCAGCCGCACGCGTTCGACCGGCACGGCTTCGGTGGCCACCACCGGCCGCTCTTCGCGCAGGACGACCTCGTGCTCCTCCTCGGAGATGGCGGGCCCGTCCATGGCCTGGCCCCGGTTGGCGTCGGTGATCGGCTCCCGCTCGACGCGCACTTCCTCCCGGGTCACCGGGACCTGGACCTGCTCGGTCTCGGTGACCACGTACTTGCGCAGCCGGGCGCGGCCGCGTTCGCGCTGCTCGGTGCCGACCCGCAGCCGCTCCTCCGACCGTGTCATCGCGTCGTCGGTGGTGGGTCCGGAGATGTCCCGGCCGGTCGTCTCCCGTGCGTGCTCGGCCTGCTGCGGCACCTGGTAGTGGCGGTAGAGCCGCTGCTCCTCGCTCTCGTCGATGTGGCGGCCCTGGGCCGTCGGGTCGGGCGTCACCCGCGGCGCGTCCTTGATCAGGTCCTTGGGGTAGGTCGTCTCCAGGTCGCCGTCGTCGCGCGGGCGCACCCCCTGGACGGGCACCAGGGAGTCGTGGGTGCCGAACAGGCCGGTGCGCACCGTGAGCCAGGTGGGGTGGCCCTGCCGGTCGTCGGTCCACAGTTCCTCGACGTGGCCGATCTTCTCCCCGCTGGTGTGGTAGAGGGTGTGCCCGGTCCAGTCCGCGAAATAGCGCGTGCCGAATTCGGTCATGGTGGTTCCTTCACTGAAGGCGCCGGCAGATGGCCGGCGGATGAGGGGACCCGACGCCGACGAGAACGGCGTTCTGCTCAGTCGGGTCCATCGATGTCGCCGCAACGGGCTCGACGGCTCGACCTCCAGTTACCCTCGGCAGTGATCGGTTATCGGACCAGCCGGAATGTCACCAAAATGGCGCACACGGCAGGTCGCGAGCGACGACCGACGGTAGAAAACGCCCCTGCCGCCGCCCGTCGGCCCGTTGCCGGCCGGGCGACGGCCCACGCACAGTAGTGCGCGGTTCTGGCGCGAATCCGGGCCGCGGGGTTCAGCGGTGGCGCAGCAGGGCCCGCACCTGCTCGGCCCGGTAGCGGGCGCCCCACAGGCCCACGCGCAGCAGGGCCTCGCGGATGATGGCGCTGCTCATCTTCGACTGGCCGATCTCCCGCTCGGTGAAGGTGATCGGCACCTCGACCACGTCGAAGCCGGTGCGCACGGTGCGCCAGGCGAGGTCGATCTGGAAGCAGTAGCCGCGCGAGGCGATCTCGTCCAGGGGTAGCTTCTCCAGCACCTCACGCCGGTAGGCGCGGAACCCGGCTGTCACGTCCTTGATCCGCACGCCGAGCGCGAGCCGCGAGTACAGGTTGGCCGCGCGGGAGAGCAGTTCCCGGTGCCTGGGCCAGTTCACCAGGCTGCCGCCGGGCACGTAGCGGGAGCCGAGCACCAGGTCGGTGTCGCCGAGGGCGTCCAGCATCCGGGGCAGGTCCTCCGGCGCGTGGGAGCCGTCGGCGTCCATCTCGACGATCGTGCGGTAGTCGCGTTCCAGGCCCCACCGGAACCCGGCTACGTAGGCGGCGCCGAGCCCGGCCTTCTCGGTGCGGTGCAGCACGTGGACGCGGTCGTCGCCGGCGGCGATCTTGTCCGCGAGTTCCCCGGTGCCGTCCGGGCTGCTGTCATCGACCACCAGGGCGTGCACCTCGGGCAGCGCCCGGTGCAGCCGGCCCAGGATGAGTGGTAGGTTGTCCCGCTCGTTGTAGGTCGGGATCACCACCAGGACCGGATCGATCGGCCGGGCCGCCCGTGGCGCGTGCGCCATCCCCTTGTTCCTCCCCCGGCGGAGAACCTCACTCCGCCCTGGTCGCCGTCGTGCTCGTCGCCCGGGCGCGGACACGCAGGACGAGCCCGGCCAGGATGGCGGCGAGTGCCGCTCCGACCAGCCCGTACTCCGTGGACGCCCCGAGTCGATCCGACAGCGTAGCCTGTGTGCGCAGCGGCACATCCCCGACCAGGGACGCGGCGGTGAACTGGCTGGTCGACTGGGTGACGGTGCCGTCCGGTTCGACGAGGGCGCTGACCCCGCTGGTAGCCGACACGACGACCGCGCGGCCGTGCTCGACGGCCCGCAGCCGCGCCATCGCCAGCTGCTGGTAGGTCATTTCGCTGTGCCCGTACCAGGCGTTGTTGGTGGGCAGCACGATCAGCTGGGCGCCGTCGTTCACTGCGCCGCGGGAGACGTAGTCGTAGGCGATCTCGTAGCAGATGGGCACGGCGACCCGGGTGCCGGCGATGTCGAGCACCGCCGGGGTGGATCCGGCCTGCATGTCGCCGGTGTCGTCGACGAAGGGCGTGAACCAGCGGGCGATCGAGCGGGCCGGGACGAACTCGGCGAAGGGCACCAGTTCCTGTTTGGTGTAGTGCTCGCCGCGGCCGGTGGCGGGGTCCCACACGAACTCGGTGTTGCGGGTGCGCTGCCCCGGCTCGCGGTAGCGGGCGCCGATCAGGGTGGGGATGCCGAGGTCGCGCACCATCTGGTCGAGCACGGGGTCGGTGGTGGTGAGGTCGGTGGCGGTCTCCGGCCACACGATGAGGTCCGGCGTGGGCACGGAGCCGGAGCGGATCGCCGCGCCCAGGACCTCGCTCTGGGCGAGGTGGTTGGCGCGCAGGGTGGCCGACTCGTTGATCAGGTCGAGGCCTACGTCTGGCGCGTTGCCCTGCACCGTGGCGACGGTGCGGCTGCCGGCCTGGGTGCCGGTGCCGATCGTGGGCCACAGCGCGAGCCCGGCGACAACCGGGACGAGGGTGGCGATCACGGGCAGGCGGAGCGCGCGCCAGTCGCGGCGGGCCGCCTGCGGGAGCAGCGCGGCCAGCCCGAATCCGGCGAGCACGACGGCGAACCCGGTCAGCGGCGCGCCACCGATCGAGGCGAGCGGGGTGAACGCGCCCTCGGGCTGGCTGAACGCGACCCGGCCCCACGGGAACCCGCCGAAGGGCCACCAGCTGCGCGGGGTCTCGCTGGCGATGATCACCGCCGCCATCCACACCGGAGCGCCGGGCAGGCGGGCGACCACGGTGCAGAGGGCGGCGGCGAGCCCGAGGTAGGCGGCAAGCGCGGCGGACAACGCGACCCACGGGGCGGGGCCGAAGCCGCGGCCGAGGAAGTCCTGCAGCCAGAACAGCAGCGGCAGGTACAGACCGAGGCCGAACGCGAAGCCGTAGCCGAGGCCGCCCCGGAACCGCCGCCCGCGCAGCGCCAGGCCGAGACCGGCGAAGCCCAGCGGCGCGAGCCACCACAGGTCACGGGGCGCGAAGGCGAGGTAGAACACGAACCCGGACGCCGCGGCGACCGCGAGGCGCAGCAGCCAAGGCCGCCACTGCCGTTTCTTCCGGGTGGGTGCCGACGGCTCGGCGGACTCGGCCACTGGTGCTGCCACGCGATGAACTCTAGGCCGCGGAGGTGAACGCGTCGTAGAGCACCTCACCGCCCCGGACCGTGCGCAGGCAGGTGGGCAGCGGCGCGTCCGGGTCGAGCGGCGGCAGCGCGGGGACACGCGAGCGCGGGTCGGTGGACCAGCGCTGGACCCGGGAGTCCGGCGCGGCGACGACGAGGTCGGCGGCGTCCCAGACGGCGTAGTGCGCGGGCGCGCCGGGCACCAGGCTGCCGGTGAGGCCGTCGTTGACGCCCGCCGCGCGGTGGCCGCCCCGGGTGTGGGCGGTGAAGGCGGCGCGCGCGGACAGGCCGGAGCCGGGCGTGCGGTGGTGGACGGCCGCGCGGACGCTGTCCCAGGGCTGCAGCGGGGTGACCGGGCAGTCGGAGCCGAACGCGAGCAGGACCCCCTCGGCGGCGAGCATCGCGAACGGGTTCATGGCCGCGGCGCGCTCGGGGCCCAGCCGTTGGGCATACATGCCCGCCGGCCCGCCCCACAGGGCGTCGAACTGGGGCTGCATGGAGCCGGTGACGCCCCAGCCCGCCAGCGCCCTGGCCTGCTCGGCGTCGATCATCTCGAGGTGTTCCAGGCGGTGGCGGCCACCGGCCAGGGTGCGCTGCCCGACGGTCTTCTCGGCGAGCTGGAAGCCGCGCACGACCTCGGCCACGGCGGCGTCGCCGATGACGTGGAACCCGGCCTGAAGTCCGGCTTCGGTGCAGGCGATCAGGTGCCCGGCGATGGTGTCGGCGTCGAGGTAGCGGGCGCCGGTGGAGCCGGGTTCGTCGAGGTAGGGCACGTGCAGGGCGGCGGTGTGAGAGCCCAGCGCGCCGTCGGCGAACAGGTCGCCGGCCAG